>JACPYP010000007.1 GCA_016195985.1 Acidobacteriota bacterium
GAACCCGGGCGTCAGCTGGACGGCCTCGGGCGGCACCCTGAGCGGCACCACGTCGGCGGCGGCCACGTTCCTGGGAACGGCCTCGGGGGATTTCACCCTCACCGCCCGCAGCCTGGAGGATCCGGCCAGATCCGCTTCCGTTGCCCCGTTCCCTCTGACCGGCACACCAGACCCACACAAACAAATGGCGCCCGGAAACCGGGCGCCATTTGCAAGCGAGACAACCTTAGAACTTGAAGCCGAGGTCCAGCTGGATCTGGCGGTTGCCGACGAACTGTGCCGGGCTGGTGTTCTGGCCAAACCGGCTACGGGCAATCCAGGCGTCTGCCGAGGCGCCCGCGCTGATCGGAGTCCCGACGTTCACCCTGGTGGTATTGCCATCGGTGTTCCAAGTGGCCTTCTGAATGTTATTCAGGGCATTGAAGGCCGTGAGCTTGATGAAATAGCCGAGGCGAGCCGTCGGACCAGTCTTGGGCCCGATTTTCCCATCCCACTGAGCCGAGAAATCAAGATGGTTGATGTCGGCGAAGCGCGCTTGACCACGAGTGCCGTAGTACTTCGTGTAAGTGTTTCCGGTAGCATCAGGGTAGATGCTGGTGGGGTCGCTGTAGTACGCGGTCCGGGTCAGGCTGTAGGGATGGCCGCTGGAATAATCCCAGTTGAAGCCAAGCGCCAAGGTGTTGGCTCCAATGGGCCGGCTCCACAGGATCTGGGTCTTGATGCGGAGAGGCTCGTCATTGGCCAGCTTGCCATAGGACACCGCCGCGGAGTTGGGAGCGGCCAGAGGATAGTTGCCAATGGCGGTGCCGCCTCCAGGAGAGTTGCCACCATCACCTTCGTAGTTGCCTTCGAGGGTGCTAAGAGTAGCATTGCCGCGAACATAGAGTTTACCACCATAGAGCTCGGAGGACGTTTCCCAAGTGCCCTGGAGGGCCTTGTAAACGCGCATGGCATCCGACCCGGTGTTACCCCACTGGATGATGGAATAGGGCGACCCGCCGATGTTCACCGAACCGTTCATCCCGATGTAGTCTTCAAACATGCGGGTTTGATTGCGGTAGATGTACAGCAGGGTGAAGTTCGAAGCATCGCTGATCTTGTGCTTGATGCCAAAGGTGTACTCGATGGTGAGGGGCGCCTTGAAGTTGTCGCTCAACTTGGTGTTGAGCGTGGCGTCCTGCACCAGGAAGGGTGTGTTGGAATAATCGGAACGGCGGAAGCCGGTAGTCGTGGGGCTCGGGGTGACACCAGTGACATCGGGGCCAGTGTAGGCGTACTGGTAGAGCGCGGGATTGCCCACATAGGTGCCGGCCGTCACGATGGAGGCATTCGCCTTACCCGCGTAGGTGGCATAGGTGAGGCTGTACTGCCAGGAGCCATCGCCGATGGGATCGTAGTTGATGCCAATGCGGGGCGTAACGTCCTGGAACGAAGGCTTGGCGTAAAGAGCGTTGCCCTGGGAGCCTTCCCATTTCTCCAGGCGCGCGCCAAGGCTGAAGTTGAGGTGGTTATCAAACGTCCAATTGTCATTCACGAAGAATGAATTGTAGGTGCTCGTGAATTTGCCGCCGGGGGCCTTGGACCAGTCTTCGATGTAGGAATCAGCATCGAAGGTGTAGGTCGGAGCGCTGAGGTTGGTGTAGTCGACGCCTGAAGAGTCGTAGACAAAGCCAGTGGGGCTCTGCTGGTTGGAAGCGATGTTGATTTCCTTGAACTGTTCGAAGCCAATCTTGACCTGATGCTGGCCCGCGCCCGGCAGATAGAGGCTCAGAACGGCCTTGATGCTGTTGTTGTTCCGCTCTTCAGGATCAAAGCCGAAGTACATGTTGTTGAACAACAGGCCAGTCGGATCGTAGATGGGGGACTGCCAGAAGGCGGTTCCACCATTGTTGCCGGGGCTTCCGTTGGGCGTCGTCGTGATCTTCTGCTTCTTCTCCGTGTACGTGACATTCAAGTTCATGTTGCTGCTGAGAATGCCATCGTATTGCAGCGTCATCAGACTCAGGGGATCTTTGCGATGCCTGAGACCGGCCGGATCCGCGGTGTTATTGACGAGCGGCACGCTATTGGAAGTCTTGATTTCACGGGAGGTGTAGGCCGCCAGGAAACGATGGCTGGCATTGATCTGCCAAGTGGTGTTGATTTCGTAACGCGTTTCTTCAACACCCTGGGGAACCTGGGCGCCAGTGCCGGGAAGACTGACGGCATTGTCGGTCTTGGTGCTACGGCCTGCAAAGAAGAACCAGAGGACGTCCTTCACGATGGGGCCGCCCACGGTGGCAACGTACGTCTTGTTGACCTTGTTGACGATGCCCTTGCGATAGTTCACGGCTGGAATGCCAAGGCCAGCGTTCGCCTTGATGTCCGGCAGCACGGCGTTCCAATTGTTGTTGGTGAGAACGGCGCGAACGCTGCCCTCGAAAGTGTTGCCACCCCGCTTGGTGAGGGCGTTCACGACACCACCAGTGAAACGGCCGAACTCGGCGCTGACACCGTTGGTCAACACCTGAGTCTCATCAATGGCGTCTTCAATGAAGAGGCCAGTGTCAGTCCCAAAGTAGTTGTCGTTCACATCGGCGCCATTCACGAGGAACTTGTTCTCGTAGCTGGCGGAACCGCCGATGACGGCACGACCGCCGGCGCCTGTCGTAACGCCAGGAGCGAGCTGGGTAACGCCGGCCAGGGTGCGGCCCACAGGCAGCTTCAGAATGTCTTCTTGTGTGTAGTTTTCCGTAACGGAAACTTCGGTCTTCTCCACCTTGCCCTGAGTGCCGATCACGGTCACAACCGCCTCGGCCGCGTCGGCCTTCCGGAGAATCGCGTCGACCGACGTGCTGCCACCCAAGGGCACCACGGCGCTAAGGGAGCCCGTCTTGTACCCATCGAGGGCCACAACACCGGTGTATGCGCCAGGAGGCAGCAGAGGCGCGCGGTAGATACCTTGAGCATCCGTCACACCGGAACGGTCGCCCTGAAGTTTTTCAGAACGAAGGGTGATGCGCACTCCAGCGAGCGGTTTGCCCGAGCTGTCCTTGGCAATAACCGAAAGAGTGCCGCTGCCGGTCTGGGCCACGAGGGCGGTGCCCCCACCCAGAACCAACAATGCCGTGAGTCGGCCTACGGTTGAAAAGCGGCGATGCATAGCATCCTCCAGAAAGTTCGGGACGGTTGTGGGGGGGTCCCGAGTGTGAGAACAGACGCGGTCCACATCTCAACGGCACCATTCCGTTAAGCCTCGATGTGGCGCGGGAAAGAATGAAGACAACCTAAAAAGAGCTGGGAGCTGGTCGTTAGATTACCAGAAGGGAACAGAAAAAAGGGGAATTCCCCAAAAAAACGGGAACCATCCATTCTCTTTAGGCACACATGTCGACCGCTTACCAATATAAGAATAATGATCGAACAGGATTATTTTATATTAAATTTAATACCCTTTAGAGGGGCTTATTAACGCGCGCCGTTGGAAATGAATTAACAATAATAATATAATAAACCAGTCAATCATTCTGCGACTCCGCCTGAAACCCTGCCTGGATCCAGCGAGGACCCTCATGTCTCATTCGGTTTCGGACGGAATGGGGGGCTGATCGGATTTAAATAAGCAGAAATCATTTTATAATATAGAGCATTAATGATTATAGGCATCCCTGAACAAGGTTCCTCACGAAACCATCAGACCTAAAAAAACCACCGCGCGTTCTGACGGTGAGGAGACCCAAGTTCCAGATAAATCCAGCGGGAATTTCCATGCCCTGCGTGGTTGACCCCGGCAAACCCCTTCAAAGCAATCATGCAGCCATAGGTGCGTGATGAGAACCCGGTAGAGATCCAATTGGGGTGGGAAAGGCGCTGCGGGCCGCCCTGGCATCGCCAGTCAGCAATTAGCCCCCCTCACCTCTTCGCCACCCACAAGATATCCGCCACGCCCGCCACGGCGTTCTCGGCGCGGGCGAGAGCGAAAAACCAGTCGCTCAGGCGGTTCAGGTAGGTGAGCACGGCCGGGTCCACCGATTCTTCTCGGGTGAGCGCCACCACTTCGCGTTCGGCGCGGCGGCAAACGGTGCGGGCCAGGTGCGCGTGCGCGGAGGCCGCCGCACCGCCAGGCAGCACGAAGGCGGTCATGGGCGGCGCCATCGCTGCCAGCCGGTCGATGTCGCTCTCCATGGCCTCCAGGTCCCAGGTAGGCCGGTTCATGTGGGCCCCCAGCAGATCCTGCTTCGACGCGGGCGTCGCCAGGATGGCGCCCAGCACGAAGAGGTCGTGCTGGATCCGCTGGAGGGTCGCTTCATCGGCGCAGACGGCGGTCGCGTGAAGGCGCAGCAGGCCCATGATGCTGTTCAGCTCATCCAGGGTTCCGAAGGCCACCAGGCGCAGGTGCGATTTGCTCACCCGGTCACCTCCGAAGAGGCCAGAAGATCCGTCGTCGCCGGTGCGCGTGTAGAGTTTCATTCAGACCCCATGGATGGTGTTGCTAGGCCCCGCCGTGGGCGCGGCTCCAAGCCACAGTATCCGAGCGCCAGGCCTTCAGGGCAGCCAAGCCGGCCGCGTCCAGAATTCCCCGGGCCTCCGCTTCCATGGCCAGCGCCTCGAAGGAACTCAGCACTGTGAGGCCGATGCCCGCAGCGGCGAAGGCGGCATCCGCCTGGGGCAGTCCGTAGCTGAACAGCGCCAGCACCGCAGGCACCTCCGCCCCCTCCGCGCGCAGCGCATCGGCACACTTGAGGCTGGACATGCCCGTGGAAATCAGATCCTCGATGAGCACGGCCCGGTGGCCCTTGGCCAGGGGGCCTTCCACCTGGCGGCCCATGCCGTGGTTCTTGGGGGTGGGACGGACATAGGCCATGGGCAGCTTCAGGCGATCTGCCACCATGGCGGCCCAGGGCACGCCGGCTGTGGCGGCCCCCGTGATGAGGGTGGGTTGAAGGGTCGACGAGCCCGCCGTCAAGGCCGCGATGATCTGATCCCGCACTTCCGGAAGCCCCAGGAGCTGGCGATTGTCGCAGTAGATCGGGGACTTCAGCCCACTGGCCCAGGTGAAGGGGTCGGACGGCTGCAAGCGCACAGCCCCCGCCTGCAAAAGACAACCAGCAAGGTCTCGGGAGGAAAGGGTCATTGCAGCTCCAAATCAGCTAGGGAATGCTTGGACAGGCCGTGCGCGTCGCCGGTGAGGAGAATCGTCGCCGTACTGAAATCTCCAGTCCTCGATTCTACTTGGCCCGCTGTCGCGCCTCCAGGAAGGCCGCCACCAGGAAGGCCGCGAACCGGGACGTTCGGCCATCGGGATCCAGCGGAGGCGCCAACTCCATGAGATCGAGGCAGGCCACCGCAGGGCAGGCGCCGAAGATCTGCGCCATGGCCAATCCCGCATCGGCCGTAAGCCCCCAAGGGTTCACCGCCGATACACCGGGCGCGTGAGCCGCCTCAAAAGCGTCCAGATCGAAGGTGACCAGCACCCGCCGCCCCTGGCTCTGGAAGTGGCCCAGAGCCTGTTCCACCTGATCCACGGAGGCCCAGGCCAGGCCCGGTTCCAGGAAATGCAGCTGGGCGCCTCTGGCCTCGCCGTACTGGCGGTGCCGCTGCGCGTTCACCCAGGGGACGAGGCCCACCTCCACCAGCTGGCCGCCCGGCAGACCGTGCTCCAGCATGCGGAAAAACGGATTGCCGCTGGAGGGCTCGTGGGTGGGGCGCATGTCCAGATGGGCATCCACGGCGATGACCGCCGGGGCCTCGCCAAGGGCATCGCACAATCCAAGATAGTTGCCGTAGCTGCAGTCGTGGCCGCCGCCCACCACGATGGGCAGGGCGCCCCGCCGGACGCAGGCTGAAACGGTGGTGGAAGCCGCGTCGAGAAAGGCCTGGTACGGCGCATCGGCGGGCACGTCGCCCGCATCCCAGAAACGCAGGGGGCCCAGGCAGGCCGCATCCAGGCGGAAGAAGGCCTTGCGGAAGGCCTTGGGCCCCTGGGCGGCGCCGGGCCGGCCGCCGTTGGCGACGACTCCTTGTTCGTTGCAGAGGCCCAGCAGGACCACATCGCCGGGTTGAAGCTCCTCCTCGGTTTCCAGGTCACGAATGCAAACGCCGAGCTTACCCGGCTCGGTCTCCCGACCGCAGCGGTCGCCAATGGCCAGGGCTGAATGCATCATGGTTCCAGGCTACCCGGCCAGTCGACCACCCGCACACCTTCACCCTCATGTCGGGTCATCGGTAATAATGACTGGCCGTGACGGTATCGATATGGATGAGCATGTCGTAAGCCTGAGTCAAGGGGGTCAGAACTGCGGCCTCATCGGGATCGGACGGCGACCATAGCGCTCCCACCTCGCGTTTCCAGAGCGGTCCCTTCAGCCAGGTCGGACCCGCGCCAGAGCTGTCGCTGCGGAGGTTCAGGAAGAAGATCGGAACCTTGATCTGGTGGAAGCCGGCCTCATAGGACTTTACGGTCAACGGCAGCGCGGACCAGGGACCCAGGCCTGTGGGGCCCACAGCCGCGAGTCCCCCCTGATAGAACGAGAAGCCCAGGGCGCGGTAGTCCGTGCCCATCGCCAAGCCGAGCGCCTCGCCCATGCAGGCGGGGGACCGGGAAACATGGAAATCGTGGGCCCACACCACGGCGCGAGTGCCGGGACCTCGTTGAGCCATGCACCATTGCGTGTTCTCCATCATGGCGGAATCCCTGATTGGGAAGTTCTCCGAGGAGGGGACGGAATACATGGACTCTTCCTGGAGCAACACCTTCACCAAGCGGAGAGTCTGCTCAAAGGCGAACGGAGAACTCCGGGCGATGAAATCGGCCCGGCGGGCGGCGAGAGCATCGTGGGCCTGCTGAAGTTGGCCGCGCATCCGAGCGCGGTCCGGTGCAGGGATCTTCGCGTAGGCGTCCATGTCCAGGGAGGCGGTCTGCGCCTTGAATTCCTTGAACCACTCGCCGAGCTGCGCCGCCAGGGGTCCATCCAGGGGTTGGACATAGGCTTGAATAGCTGGGAAGCACTGGCGCGTATCGTTCATGTCCATGCCCATGTACCAGACCTTGTCGGCGGGATCGACATGACTCTGATTCCAAGCCCGGATCCACTGAACCATCGCAACGACTTCATCCGAGACGCAGGTAAACCGAATCTGGCCCGCGACCACCTGGCGCGCGTCTCCGGTTCCGTTCATGACGTAGTCCTGAATGGGGAGGCAGTTCGCCATGTTCGCCTCCATGATGAAGGACCGAAACCCCTTCTTCTCGACCAGGTACTGGAGCAAGCGATGCTTCATCGTCTGGAACTCATGGCTTCCGTGAGTGGCCTCCCCCAAGCCGACCAGGTGCGCAGAACCCACGGCCTCACCAAAGGCATCGAGATCACCATCAGGAACGCCGACTTCGGCGGTGGACAGGGGCCGCGCTTGATCTTTCAACCAGGAGGCCACCTGAGGGTCCACCACCGGCGGAGGTGGCGGAAGAGGCGGCGCGGGCTGGTCATCGGTCCCCTGCCCCCCGCATCCCATCAGACCGATGGCCGTCACCCAGACAGCCGAGAGAAAGAGGCATCGGTATCGCAACGGGCCCCCCTTTGGATGGTGAAAACCCTTCGATGGTAAAGCACCTCCCGGCCGAGGCAGGAATCGTTTCCATGGGAGCCGCCCCAAAGTGGACTCCCGTTCAGGTCAAGCGGCCTGGGCTCCTCCTGCGAAGCAGGGGGTGTGAGTTACAAATCAGCCCTTCACCACGATGCTCACCAGCTTGCCGCCAGGCGGCAGCACGACCTTGACGATCTCCTTGCCCGCCAGATGGGGCTGGGCCTCGGCGCAGGCCAGGGCGGCTTCGCGGCGCTGCGCCTCCGTGGCCGAGGCGGGCACCGTGATGCGGCCGCGCACCTTGCCGTTCACCTGCACCACCACGAGCACTTCGTCGGCCTCAAGGTATTGGGCATCGGTTTCGGGCCAGGCGGCCTCCATGCAAAGCCCCTGGTGGCCCAGCTGGTTCCAGAGCTGTTCCGCCAGGTGCGGCGCCACCGGCGACATCAGGCGCACGAAGGCGTCCAGGGCGTGCTGCATCACGGCGCCGCGGTGCGGGGCATCGGCCGGCAGATCGCCCAGGGCGTTGGACAGCTCCATGAGGCCCGAGACCACGGTGTTGAACTGGTAACGGCGTTCCAGATCGTCCGTGAGGCGCTGAATGGTCTGGTTGAGCTTGATGAAGAGGGCCTTTTCCCCGGCGCTGAGCTGATCCTTGGCAGGCAGGGGGTCGGCGCAGAGGGCATGCTCCTCCACCATGCGCGTGACGCGCTTGAGGAAGCGGCTGGCGCCCTCGATGCCCTCGAAGCCGGTCCAGTCGATCTCCTTTTCGATGGGCGCCGCGAAGATCATGAAGAGCCGCAGCGCGTCGGCGCCGTATTTGGAGATGACCTCATCGGGATCCACGATGTTGCCCTTGGACTTGCTCATCTTCGAGCCGTCCTTCAGCACCATGCCCTGGCAGATGAGCTTCTGGAAGGGTTCGGGGCCGGAAGCGAGGCCCAGGTCGCGCAGCACCTTGTAGAAGAAGCGGGCGTAGATGAGGTGCATGGTGGCGTGCTCGATGCCGCCCACGTACAGGTCCACGGGCATCCAGGCATCGCTCTCGGCCTTGGCGAAGGGCAGCTCCGCGTTCTTCGGATCGAGGTACCGCAGCCAGTACCAGCTGCTGTCCACGAAGGTGTCCATGGTGTCGGTTTCGCGGCGGGCAGGCTTGCCGCAGCTTGGACACGGCGTGTCCAAGAAGGAGGCAGACGTGGTCAGGGGAGAGGGGCCGATGCCCGTGAAGGCCACGTCCTCGGGCAGGCGCACGGGCAGGTTCTCAGCCTTTTCGGGCACCACGCCGCAACTGGCGCAGTGCACGGTGGGGATGGGCGTGCCCCAGTAGCGCTGGCGGCTGAGGCCCCAGTCCTTGAGCTTGTACGTGGTGGTCTTCTCGGCGCGGGCGCCCAGTTTGGCGATCATGGCCGTGACAGCCGCCTCGCTCTTCATGCCCGTGAACTCGCCGCTGTTGACGAGGGTGCCCAGGTCCCACTCGCTTTCGGATTCGATCACCTGCGGCGTGGGCAGGCCGTATTTCCTGGCGAATTCATGATCGCGCTCGTCGTGCGCGGGCACGCCCATGACGGCGCCGGTGCCGTAATCCATCAGCACATAGTTGGCGGCGAAGACGGGCACCTTCCCGCCCGTGAAGGGGTGGATCACGGACAGCGCCGTGCGGTGCCCCAGCTTCACGTCGCTGGTCATGCGCTCCTCGCGGCTCACGGCGGCCACCTGGTCGCAGAAGGCCTTGAGGGCCGCGTCGGTTTCCGCGGCCTTCTCGATGACCGGGTGTTCGGTACTGAGGGCCATGAAGGTCACGCCGAAGAGGGTGTCGAGGCGGGTCGTGAACACCTCGATCTGGCCGCCGGTTTCGAGGTCGAAGGCCAGGCGTGCGCCCTGGGATTTCCCGATCCAGTTCCGCTGCATGGTCTTCACGTTCTCGGGCCAGTCCAGGCCGTCGAGGCATTCCAGCAGCTCGTCCGCGTACTTGGTGGTCTTGAAGAAGTACTGCTCCAGGGGCTTCTGCACCACGGGGAAGCCCGTGCGCTCGTCCTTGCCGTCCACCACCTGCTCGTTGGCCAGCACGGTGCCCAGCTCCTCGCACCAGTTCACGGTGCGGTTGGCGCGGAAGACGTCGCCCTGCTCCCACATCTTGAGGAACAGCCACTGATTCCAGCGGTAGTAGTCATCCTGAAAGCTGGCGATCTCGCGGTCCCAGTCGTAGCTGATGCCCATCTTCTGGATCTGCCCCTTCATCTCCTCGATGTTCTTGCGAGTCCAGATGGCGGGGTGGATGCCGTGCTTGATGGCGGCGTTTTCCGCCGGGAGGCCGAAGCTGTCCCAGCCGAGGGGATGCATCACTTCGTAGCCCCGCATGCGGCGGAAACGGGCGGTGACGTCGCCCAGGGTGTAGTTGCGCACGTGCCCCATGTGGATGCGGCCGCTGGGATAGGGGAGCATCACGAGCATGTAGAAGGTCCTGGAGCCCGGCAGCAGCTCCGCCGACCGCTTGGCGCGGAAGGCGCCGGACTCGAGCCAGCGGCGCTGGATCTCGGGTTCCTGGGTCAGGGGCTGGAAGGGCATGGTGGGCTCCGGCAGAACCCTTGATTCTACAAGGAAAACCGCGCAGCCGCAGCCCCTTGGAGAGGCCGTCTGCCCTCATCGACGGAGAAGGGCCGCCGAAACTCCCGCTCCGCCCCGTCATTGCCGATGGTAGGTCATCCGTCGGCGAGTCCCTCCATGCCAGCTGCTTCCACTGTGTCCATCCTCGGCCTTCCGGCGGCCCTTCTCCTGGGCGTCATTCTCCTGGCCGCCGCCGCGGGGGCGGTCCTGGCCGTGAGCCGCCGCCTGCGGCGGGCCGACCGCGAGCAGGCCGAACTGAGAGCCCTGATCCTGGCCAACGAGCAGCAGCTGGGCCAGGCCCGGAAGGCCCTTGAGGAGCTGGCCAGCACCGACCCCCTCACCAGGGCCTGGAACCGCCGCCATTTCGGCGAAATGGTCGAAGGCGAGCGGCACCGCTCGGGACGGTACGGGCATCCCCTGACCCTCCTCCTCCTCGACATCGACCACTTCAAGCGGATCAACGACACCCACGGCCACGCCCTGGGCGATCAGGTGCTCCTGGGGATCGCGGACCGCATCCGCTCAGGGATCCGGGTCTCGGATTCCCTCACGCGATGGAGCGGAGAGGCTTTCCTCATCCTCCTGCCCAACACGGGCCTTCCCGGCGGCCGGCGGCTGGCGGAGCGCATCCGCGAGGACATCGAAGCCCACCTCTTCGAGCGGGTGGGCCGGGTCACCGTCAGCCTCGGCCTGGCCGAGTACCTGCCTCCGGCCGGCCTCGAACCCTGGCTGGAGCGGGCCGACCAGGCCCTGTGCCGGGCCAAGCGCAAGGGCCGCAACCGGGTGGAATTCGATCCGCAGCACCGCGAAAAACCGGCCCGGACGGATCACGTGGAGAACGCCTTCCTGAAGCTGGTCTGGAGCCCCGTCTACCGCTGCGGGAACGAGCTCATCGACGCCCAGCACGAGCGCCTGTTCCAGCTTTCCAACGATCTGGTGGAGGCCATGCTGTCCGGCCGGCCGGAAGACGAATTGAAATTGCTCGCGGCCAACCTCCTCAGCGACCTGGCCCAGCACTTCCACGACGAAGAAACGCTGCTGCGCCGGCTGGGATACCACGGGCTCCGGGAGCACGCCGACCTGCATGCCCGCCTGCTGGCCCGGGGCCGGGAACTGCGTCAGTCCTTCGAGGAAGGGAGGCTCGCCCTGGGCGGGCTCCTGCAGTTCCTCGCCCAGGACATGGTGGCCCAGCACCTGCTCAAGGCCGACCGGGAGTTCTTCCATCTGACCGAAGACTGAAGACTGAAGACTGAGGACTGAAGACTGACCCTCACGTCAGCCGCGTCGAAGCCGCCACCGTCGCGGCGGTGTTCACCACGAGGAAGCCCCCCTGAGTGGGCTCCGTGACGGCGAAGTGGACCAGGGGCTGGGTGGCGGGCCCCACCAGGTTCGCGCCGCCCAGATCGTATTGGCTGCCGTGGCAAGGGCAGGTGATCTTGCTGTCCGCAGGGGCCCCCACGATGCAGCCCATGTGGGTGCACACCGCGGTCATGGCGTAGATGCCGCCGGCATCCTTGACGAGGAAGAAGTTCCCCAGGTTCCGGTAGTCCCGGACGGTGCCATCCGGCGCGGCCAGCAGGTTGGCCTTGTTGTCGGTGGTGGTGAGCGGTCCCGCCGGGGGAGGGGCCGGAGCCGGCGTGGAGGCGCCGCCGCCCCCGCCTCCGCAGGCCAGGACCAGCCCGGCGGCCAGGGTTCCCAGGCAGAAGGCGCGGCGGTCGACACCCTCAGGCGCCGGCTGGGAATGAAGTGGGTGGGAATGAACGGAATCGGGCTGATGCACGGAACCTCCACGGGCAGATGGCCCCCATGCCAGGGGGTGTCCCACCTTCCCCTTCAAGGGGACGGGCCGCCAGATCCGGTTTGGCGATTCCCACCCCTCCGGACCGGATCAGATCCGGGAGGTTCCGCCGCCGCCGGCGGCGATCAACTTCAGGATCTCCACCACCTCGGCAGCGGACTGGGGGCGCTGGTCCTGGCGCTTCTGCATCAGCCGCCGGACCAGGGCCGCGAGATCCGGAGCGGCCTCCGAAAGGGCCGGAATGGGCGCCTCCAGGTGCATCCGCAGCAGGTCGTTGATGCGGGGGCTGTCGTAGGGCGCCAGGCCGGAGCAGAGTTCGTACAGCATGACGCCCAGGGCGTAGAGATCGCTGCGCGCGTCCACGGCCTCGCCCATGATCTGCTCCGGCGACATGTAGCGCGGCGAGCCGAGCAACATCCCCGGTTCCCCGGCGTCCGCGGCCGCCGTGGGCGCGGCCAGGCCGAAATCCATGATCCTGACGTCGCCCCGCACATCGAACAGCACGTTGCCCGGCTTGATGTCACGGTGGACCACGCCCACCGCGTGGGCCGCCTCCAATCCCTCGGCCACCTGCCGGGCAATGCGCAGGGCCAGTTGCATCGGCAGCCGCCCGCGGCCATCCAGCAGGTTCCGCAGCGTGATGCCCTTCAGGAATTCCATGGTCACGAAGGGAATGCCGCCGGATTCGCCGAAATCATGGGTGCGCAGCACGTAGCGGTGGGTGATCTTCCGGGCCAGGCGGATCTCCCGCTTGAGCATGTCCAGGTAGGCGGGGTTGGCCGCGAGGTCCGGCCGCACCACCTTCAGGGCCACCTCCTCGTCCAGATGCAGGTCGTGGACCCTGAGCACCACGCCCATGCCGCCGCGCCCCAGCAGCCCCTCCACCCGGTAGCGCTCCGCGAAAACCATCCCTTCACGAAGGGAAGCCGGCAGCGCCTCGCCGACCCCCCCCGCGGGAACGGCCACGAGATGCTGAGTCGCATCGTCACGCTCGGTTTGGATCCCGCCCCCTTCCCCGGCCCCGGGCTCTGCGCCCGCCCGCGCCCTCTGCGCCGATTCCAGCAGGGCCAGCAGGTCATCCTTGGCCCGCAGTTCCGCCAGCATGGATTTGAACGTCCGTGTGAGCACGCCCACCTCGTCGGCCGTGGGTTCGATGGCCAGCGTTTCGGGCACCCCTCCCTCGGCCAGGGCCTGGGTGGCGGAGGCCAGCGCATTCAAGGGGGCCGTCACCTTCCGGGCCGAATGGAGGCTCAGCCCCAGGGCGATGAACAGCCCCACCAGGCCCACCGCCAAGATGGCCCGCTGCAGGTTGCGGAAGGGCGCCAAAAGAGGGTCCATGGGCATCAGCAGCACTTCCGCCATTTCCAGATCCAGGGCATTGACGCCCCGCAGCGGAGAAACCATCCCGAGGTAGTTCCGGCCGTCCATTCGGAAGCGCAGCACGTCGGAAATCTGGCCGTCGAGCACCTGGGCCCGCACCGCCAGGAAGGCCGGCTCCCGGGCCAGGAGGCGGTCCAGGTGCTCCGCCTCGGACAGGGTGCTGCCCAGGGTTCGGAACTGGCTGAGCAGGGCCAGGTGGGCGGAGGGATCGCCCCGCTGGGGGCCGGCGATGGCCACGCGGCGGAGGTCCGCGGCAGCGCGATCATCCACCCGGACGCCCACCAGCATGGCTCCCAGCGGCCGCCCGCCGGGGGAGCGCAGGGGCCGGGCCACCGCATGGTAGATGCCGGGCCGGTCGCCCCAGTCCACGCGGAGGAAGCCGCGGTAGTAGGGCCCCCCGTGCCCCTCGGCCTTGGCCTCATCCGGAGCCAGGGCCATCTGGAGGATGCCCGCCTCGGGCAAGGCCGGGCGCGGGTTCCTGGACGTGCAGGCCAGCACCTGGCCGTCGGGCCGGACCACCAGGGCGATCTCAGCGCTCAGGCGGGGCAGGTTCTCGGCCAGCGCGTCGGCGAGGCTCGTGGAGGCGCCCATCTCCAGCGACCGCTCCACCAGGGCCACGTTGCCGGAGTACTGCGTGAAGACCTCCAGGCCGCCATCCATGGACCGCGCCTGCTGCTCGAAGGCCCGGTCCAGGACGTAGGCGCCCGCCGAGAGGCTGGCCTTGGCCGAAGCCTTCGCGCCGCTTTCAGCCTCGCGGTAGGCCACGAAGAGGATAATGGCAAGGAGGCCCAGGATGGCCGCGGCCTGGCGCGTGAAGAAGGTCCAGGCCAGCGTCTGGTACCAGCTCATGGTGGGCTGCATGGGCGTCCTCTTGGGCCATCGTATACTTCCCACGAATCTACTCTGGATGCCGCGCATGATACGAGCCTTCGCTTGGGGATTGTTCCTCGCCGCGCCGCTGGCCGCGGGCGGACTGGAAGGCCCCGTGCTGCTCCACGAGAAGAACGGAGGCCTGCGCGCCTCGCTGGAGGACTGCGTGGCCCTGCTGGAACCCGTGGATGTGGCGCTGCCGCCTGCCGGACCTTCCCGGCCCCTCAGCATCCGGACCCTGGGCAAGCAGTTCAGCCCCCGCGTCTCCATCGCCACGCCGGGCACGGAGGTGTCCTTCCCCAACCTGGACCACATCCTCCACAACGTCTTCAGCGTCACCCAGGGCAACCGCTTCGACACGGGCCACTACAAACCTGGCGACAGCCCCAAAGTGAAGGTGGCGAACCCCGGCCTGGTGAAGCTCTACTGCAACGTGCACCACCAAATGAACGCCTTTCTATGGGTGGTGACCACCCCCTTCGCCCAGGTGCTGGGCGGCCGGACCGGCCTGCGCTTTGAGCGGGTGCCCGAAGGCACGTACCGGCTGCGGCTCTGGCATCCCGAATGCGGCGAACGCGCCTGGGTGGTGAAAGTGGGAGCGGGCATCACCCAGGGCCGCTGGGATCTCGATCTGTCCCTGCCTCCCGTGGAGGCCCACAAGAACAAATTCGGCCGCGACTACGCGCCCCCGGCCGACGAGCGGAACTATTAATACGAGATCGCCTTCAACAATAGAGATCCACCACGGAGCCGCGGAGCCCGTGGAGTCGGCACGGCCTTCGCGGGCGAAACGGTATGAGCCCTCAGAACCGCTTCTTCAGCACGAGCATGCGGCGGACGACCTGCTGGGACTCCCCGTCGAACCTCTGGCGGAGGATGCTGAACGTGGCGATCCAGTTGCCCGGAAGCGGCATGGCCAGTTCCAGCCTCGGGCCCCGCGCCCTCCGGTAGTACCACCACTCATCGCCGTTGACGGGGTAGAGCGTGCCGGTGGAGGAAAGGCGCTGCCATGTAAGCGCCAGTTGAGGCCAGTAGAGGCGCTCCCGCCCGCCCGCGAGGAGCTGGGCTTCCTCGCTGGTTTCGCCGCTCTCCCGGTTCTTCGCGCCGGACCACCGGATTTCCACGGGCAGGCGGCCATGCCACTTGACGGCGGCCCCGGCCTCATCGAGCGCCAGCACCTGCCGCGACGCCGGATCATGGCCCGGCAGGCGGCGCAGCCGCTCCTCCCCCGGCTCCCAGGAGAGCTGCCAGCGCCCGGCGTGGGCGGTCCACGACCAGGGTCCCGCGTCGATTTTCAGCACCAGCTGTCCCGCAGCCAGGTCGGCCTTTCCCCCGAGCACCTCCCGCACCCGCCCCGCCACGCCGCGCAGGCTGGCCTCCTGAAGGACGCCCTGGGGGCTACGAAAGCCGGCCCTCGCGCCCAGCCCCAGCAGACGCAGATCCTGGTCCCAGATGGCCTGGGAGGACAAGAGGCCATTCTCCTGGAAGCCCAGCCGCAGATCGCCGAAGGCCCGCTCCGAAGCCCAGAAAGCTTCGCCCTGGGCCAGGTCCAGCTGGCTGCCGTTGGAAGGCTGCTGGTCCCACCGCGGCCCATTGAACCGGTTTCCGTCGGAACCCATCGCCGAGCGGGTCCCCGCCACGAAGCGCAGGCCTTCCCCTTCCCAGGCCCATCGCAAACGCCATTGGAGCCCAGCCCGCTGGAACCGCTCCGAGGGTTCGCCGGGATCGCTCAGCTGGTCGCCCCGCAGCGTCAATTCCCACGCGGGTTGCCAGGGGTTGACCGGCTCCTGCGCAAAGGGCGTTTCCTGACCGGAAGCCAGGCAGCTGAGGAGGGCGGCAAACCAGCGTCGAAACGGCATCTTCATCCGGAAGGGGTTTTGTGGATGGTAGCCCCACGGCGCTCTGGCGCGAAGGCGAGCGGCACCGGAGGGGCGGCCAATTCCTAACCGGATCTGGCGGGAAATGCTCCCGGGGCGAAGCTGGCGGAACCGGAGAGGTCCGGAAACCCCGCAGGGGATTGGCTCGCCGAGGCGGGCGGGAGGACACCATGCCACGCATCATCCACCAACGGGTTTCCAGCTTCCTTCCGGGCTCGCCGCTGCGGCGGGCGGGCCTGTCCGCCGGAGTCGCCCTGCTCATGTGGTTGGGGGCCTGCGGCGGCGGAGGCGGGGGGTCCGCCAGCGCGCCGCCCTCGGCTCCGCCTCCCGCGCCCGCCTTCCAGATCACCAACCTGGTGTCCGACCAGGCCACGGTCGCGGCCGCCACCACGGACGCCAACCTGGTGAACCCCTGGGGCCTCGCTTACGGGCCGGCCACGGATTTCTGGGTGGCCAACCAGGCCACCGCCACCACCACGGCCTATGACGGGCTGGGCCACATGCCCGCCTCGCCCCTGGTGGTTTCCAGCCCTTCCCTGCCGGGCCACACCATGGGCGGCCCCACCGGCGTCGTCTACAACGGCTCCGCCGGCTTCATGGGAGATCAGTTCATCCTCGCCTCGCTGGATGGATGCCTCTGCGGCTGGAGCGCCGGAACCACCACCACGCGCCGGGTGGGCAGCTCCGCTTCGTCCGCGGTCTACACGGGGCTGGCCATCGGGACGAGCGGCACCGCCACGTATCTCTACGCCGCCAACTTCACCGGCGGCACCATCGATGTCTTCGACTCGGCCTACGCCCCCGCGAGCCTGGGCGCCTCCGCCCTGGTGGACCCCACCCTGCCCGCGGACTTCTCGCCGTTCAACGTCCAGGCCCTGGGCGGCAAGCTGTACGTCACCTACGCCAAGCGCGCGCCCGCCGCCCTGCGCGAAACCACGGGAGCGGGGCTGGGCTACGTGAGCCTCTTCAACCTGGACGGCAGTTTCGTGCGCCGGGTGGCTTCGGCCGGAGCGCTCAACGCCCCCTGGGGCCTGGCCCTGGCCCCGGCCAGCTTCGGCCCCTTCAGCGGCGCGCTGCTGGTGGGCAACTTCGGCGATGGCCGCATCACCGCTTTCGATGCCGCCACGGGCGCGCAGCTGGGGCAGCTGTCGAATGCCAGCAGCGTTCCGCTGTCCATCGGCGGCCTGTGGGGCCTGGCCTTCGGCAATGACGCCGGCGCCGGAAAATCCGCCCAACTCTACGTGACGGCGGGCCCGCAGGGAGAAACCCACGGCCTCTTCGCCACCATCAGCTACGGCGCCCCCAGCGGCGGCACGGGCGGGCCCGGCGGCGGCGGTGGATACTGATGCTTCTGCGGCTTGACGGGGCCCCTTGCCCCCCGGATGCTGAACCTCCATCGGGAGCCTGATTTTGAGTGGTTGGGATCTTGCCATCGCGCTGGACCGAGAGAGCCGGGAACCGCTCTACCTCCAGCTGGTGAAAGCCATCGAGGAGGGCATCCGCCACGGGCGCTTCAAGCCTGGGGATGCCCTCCCGGGCACCCGGGGCCTGGCCGAGCTTTTAGGCGTCAACCGCAACACCACGCTGGCCGCCTACAAGGAACTGGAAGCCGAGGGCTGGATCGAGGTGGCTCCGGACCGGGGCACCTTCGTGGCCCGGAAACTGCCCTTCGTGGTGGATGTCCCCGCGGGCATCACCGCTCAGGATTCGGCCTCCTGGAAGCGGGCCACGCCCCGCAACGGAGCCTTCTTCCAGCCCGGCGCCCCGGCCCTGGAATCCTTCCAGCTCATCCCCGATGCCACGGACCTGAGGATGGCCCCGACAGAAGCCATCCACCGGGCCTACGGCAGGGTGCTGAAACGGCATCCGGAACGTCTGCTTCAGCCGGGCTGGGATCCCCGCGGCCTCCTGGACCTGCGCGACTCCCTCTGCAAGATGCTGCGCGACATGCGCGGGCTCACCGTGGAAACGGGCAACCTCGTGCTCACCCGCGGCCTCATGAGCACCTTGAACCTCGTGTCGCGGGTGCTCTTCGCCCCCGGCGATGCGGTCGCCGTGGAGAACCCCGGCCAGTTCCGGGTGGCCGAAGCCTTCCGTGCCGCCGGGGCCCGGCTCTTCGCCGTGCCCGTGGATGGCAAGGGCCTCGACGTGGGGGCCCTGGAGGCTCTGCTCATCCAGGAACCCCTCCGCCTGCTCTACCTCACAGCCAGCCCCCAGCATCCCACCCAGGTGGCCTTGGATCCCGTGCGGCGCGGGCGCCTGCTGGAGCTTTCCCGCGTCCATGGTTTCCGCATCCTGGAGGGCGACCCCAGCCTGGGCTTCCACCGCGAAAAAAATCCCGGACTGCCCCTGGCGAGCGAGGATCCCCACGGGCGCGTCCTCTACTTCAGCAGCTTCGAGCAGATCCTCGCGCCGGGCCTCCAGGTGGGCTTCCTGGCGGGAGAGGCCAACCTCATCAAGGCCCTGGCCCAGCAACGGCAGCTGGTGGATTGGCCCGGCAACCTGGTGCAGGAAGCCACCATCGAAGAGACGCTGCGCGATGGCGAGATCGCCCGCCACCTCCGGCGCATCCGCAAGCTGACCGAAGAACGGCGCGAAAGCATGGTGGACCGCCTGCTGCTCCACCTCCATCCGGCCATCTCGGTGCGGAACCCCAGGGAAGGGCTGTCTCTCTGGCTCCGGGTGGCCGAGGACGTGCCCCTGGATGCCTGGATCGAGTGCTGCCGCGCCCGCGGCGTGGTCGTCTACCCGGGCAGCCTCTACGACCTGCACCGCCGGACCCTCCCCCACATCTGCCTGGGCTTCGCCGCCCACGACCTCGACGAGCAGAACGAGGCCTGCGCCCGAATGGCCCTGGCCCTGCAGGATGCCCGCCGGGGGAGAGCCTGTTCCACCTGAGGCCGCGAACGTCCCCACATCCACATCCCCATCTCACCGGAAGGAATCCCATGAATTCCGCTGGTCTCCGCTTCGGCCTTTTCATCCTGATCCACGCCCTTATCGGCGCCGGGACCGCCACAACGGCGCGGACCCAGCCTCCGGGTCAAACGCGTTCTCCGGGGGGACGCTCCCTGGGTGAACTCCAAGCCTTCTACCAGCAGAACTGCGCGCGGTGCCACGGGACCGATGGATCCTCCCGCAGTCCCGAGGGCAAGCGGCTGGCTGGATCGGACTTTACCAAGGCCGCCCGGGCCTTCCGCGACGCGCCGGGGCCCGCCGCCGACCGGGAGATCCAGGCCATGGCGCGGACCATTCTCAAAGGCCTGTTCTTCGGCATCACCATGCCCGGCTGGAAGGACGAACTCAGCCCCGACGAAGCCACGCGGATGGTCAAAGAAGTGCTCCTCCAGGCCGAACGGGGGCGCGTGATCCAGCCCGAGAACGAAGCGCATTGAGCCCGCGCAGAGCTGCGGAAGCCTCCCTCAGCGCGGTTCCCGCAGGGCCTGGATGATCAGGTTCCTCAGATGGCTCAAGGCGGGATCCAGATGGGTCCTTTCGTGCCAGCCCAGACCCACAGCATAGGTGGGCGAGGGAAAGGGCGGACGGAGGATCTTGAGGCCCAACAGGTCGCCCAAGGCCCGCGCGAAGCGAAGGGGCAATCGCGCCACGGCGTCCGAAGCGGCCGCTGCATGGGCGGCCGACAGGAAATGGGGAAGCACGAGGCCCAGGCGCCGGCTGAGCCCCTGCGCCTTCAAAGTGCGTTCCAGCGCCAGGCTGCCCGTGCCGCCGCCCTTCATCACATGCACCTCGATGTGGCGCAGGGCTTCAAATTGGCGCCGGCTGAGGGTGGTCCCTTGGATGACGGGATGGCCGCGCCGGACCGCGAAAACGACCTTCTCCTGGTAGAGGGCCTGCAGGCGCAACCCCGGCGCCCGAACCTCCATGGGCAGAAGAAAGAGATCCACGTCGGCCTTGGACACCCCGCCCTCTGCCAGCAGGCGATCCACGGGCACCACTTCCAGGGTGGCCAAGGGCAGAGCCTCCGCGAAGCGTTCCATGACCCGGGGCAGATCCGAAACCTCCTGATCATCGGTGCAGGAAAGGGTGAAGCGCCGGGTGCAGAGAGCCGGATCGAAGCGCCGTCCCAGCTGAAGCAAGTCCTCGAACTGGGACAGGGCGCGGCTGATCGATGGCGCGACGGCCGTGGCCGCGGGTGTGGGAGCCATGCCCCGCCCCGATCGGACGAACAGGGGGTCGCCCAGGGCCTCCCGCAGCCGAGCCAGGGCATTGCTCACGGCGGACTGGGTGAGGTTCAACCGGTGCGCGGCATGGGTCGCGCTGCGCGCCTCCATGACCGCTTGGAAGACGACGAAAAGGTTCAGGTCGAGGGAGGATATATTTTTCATGTGAATGAAAAATATTATGAATCATCATCATTGGTGACATAAAAAGCGGTCGATGATGGGAGCCCTGGGGGTTCCGTGCGCCGCTCCGTCGTTCTGATGATCCTTGCCGCCTTCAGTGCGTTCGCCGTTGAAACCCCGGCCCCGCCCGTGTTGGCGTTCATCCACGCCAAGGTGTACCCCACACCCGATGCGGCGCCCCTGCCCGATGCCACCGTGCTGGTGGAGGGCGGACGCATCCGCGCCGTCGGGCGCGGCATCGCCATCCCAACCGGCGCCAAAGTCCTCGATTGCCAGGGACGACCGCTCATGGCGGGATTCTGGAACTGCCATGCCCACCTGACTCAGCCGAAATGGGACGACGCTGCCACGGCCCCCGCCGCGCGCATGGCCGCGCAGTTCCAGGAGATGTTCACCCGCTTTGGATTCACCTCCGTGGTGGACCTGGGTTCCAATCCCGGCAGCACCTAATCCCTTGCGGGCCCGCATGCGGGCCGGCGAAGTGGCAGGCCCCAACCTGCGCAGCGCCGGCGGCCCCGTTTATCCCGCCCAAGGCATCCCCCACTACCTTGGAGGCCTTCCGGCCGAGGTGCGAGCCCATATGGCGCAACCGGCGAGCGCCGGCGAGGCCCGGGGCCTGGTCGAGGCGATGGGCAAGGACGCCGATGTCATCAAGCTGTTCACCGGTTCATGGGTGGCGCGAGGTCAAGTCAAGCCAATGACCCTGGAGGTTGCCAAGGCCGCCGTGGCCGCCGCGCACAAACACGGGCGCCTCGTCTTCGCCCACCCCTCCAACCTGGCGGGCACGCGGGTGGCCCTGGAGGCAGGGGTGGATGTGCTGGCCCATGCGCCCGATGACACCCGCGGCATCGACGGCGCCCTCCTCCAGGCCATGGTGAACCGGCGCATGGCCATGGTGCCCACCCTGCAACTCTTCCAGGGCGTAGGAGGCGAAGACATGGCGGCCATCCGGGAGCTGGTCAGGGGATTCAAAGCCCGCGGCGGAGAGCTGCTCTTCGGGACCGATGTGGGGTACATCGACACATACGATCCCACCGACGAATTCCTCCAGCTCGGCCAGGCCGGTTTGACGACCGCGGATCTGTTGCGGATGCTCACCACCGCCCCGGCCAAGCGCTTTGGTGTCCAGAATAGCCATGGCCGTGTGGCCGAAGGCATGGTGGCCGATCTTGTGGTGCTCGCGGCTCATCCCGAAGGACACCCTCAAGCCTTCGCCCAGATTGCCTGGACCGTGCAGGCCGGAAGGCTGCAATACGAGGCGGGCATTCCAGGCCCCGGTGCGCGCTGAAGAAGGCCCCTCTCCGCCCTCTCCCCAGGCTGTCGAGCATCGGCCTGCCCGCGGTCGCCCAGCCGGACACAACGAACGTTTAACGCCTTCGAGGCATCTCCTAACACCGCCTTAACGGACACCACAGCCATTCTTTGGGGCCGGTCCGTTCAACCGGCCTTCTGGAGCGGCCATGCCGATGAAATGGTTCCTCTTCCTTCCCCCGGCCCTGGCCGTGGGCTGGTTCGGCACCCGGACCGCCCTGCACATCCGCTCCAGCCGGGGCAGCAAAGGTGACTCGCTCACCATGCTGGCCCTGTGCTGGAGCCCCCTGATGGCCTGGGCCTTGGCCTATCTGTTGTCGCTTTCCCGGAGCCTGTCATGAGTTCGACCCTGCTTATCGCGACCCTGCTGGCCCTGGGCCTGCTTGGCTACCTCACCTTTGCCTTGCTCAAGCCGGAGAAGTTCCAATGAGCCATGCCTGGATCCAGAACCTCCTTTTTCTCATCCTCCTTCTGGGCATCGCCGTTCCGCTGGGGCCCTTCATCGCAAGGGTGATGGAGGGAGAACGCACCTTCCTCCATCCGGTGCTCGGTCCCGTGGAGCGGGGCCTGTACCGCCTCATGGGCATCACCGGCCAGGAGGACATGGGGTGGAAAACCTATGCCTGGGCTGTGGCCTTCTTCAACCTGCTGGGCTTCGCGGCGGTCTTCGCCCTGCAAAAGGCCCAGGGGGCCCTGCCCCTGAATCCCGAGGCCATGGGCAAGCTGCCCACGGACCTCTCCTTCAACACCGCCGTGAGCTTCATGACCAACACCAACTGGCAGAACTACGGCGGTGAAAGCACCCTGAGCTACCTCACCCAGATGCTGGGGCTCACGGTGCAGAACTTCCTGTCCGCGGCCACGGCCATGGCCGTGCTGGTGGCCCTCATCCGGGGCCTGGTGCGCCGCACATCCAACGGCATCGGCAACGCCTGGGCCGACCTGATCCGCGGCACCCTCTACGTGCTGCTGCCCCTCAGCGCCGTCATCGCCCTGCTGCTGGTCTCCCAGGGCGCCATCCAGAACCTGTCGGCCTATGTCCACACCGCGTCCGGCCAGGCCCTCGCCATGGGACCCGCCGCGTCCCAGGTGGCCATCAAGATGCTGGGCACCAATGGCGGCGGCTTCTTCAACGCGAATTCCGCCCACCCCTTTGAAAACCCCACGGCCTTCAGCAACCTCATCCACATGCTGGCCATCTTCATCATTCCGGCCGCCCTCTGCCTCACCTTCGGCAAGATGGTGAAGGACCGCCGCCAGGGCTGGGCCGTGCTGGCGGCCATGACGGTCATCTTCGTGATGGCGCTTTCGGTCACCACCTGGGCCGAGGCCAAGGGAAATCCGGGGCTGAAGGCCGTGTCCGTGGATCAGGCTGCCACCCTGCAGCAGGGCGGCGGCAACATGGAGGGCAAGGAGGTGCGCTTCGGCAGCGGCGCCACCAGCCTCTTCGCCACCGTCACCACGGCGGCCTCCTGCGGCGCCGTCAATGGTTGGCACGATTCCTTCACCCCCTTGGGCGGCCTCGTGCCCCTCTGGCTGATGGAGCTGGGCGAGGTGGTCTTCGGCGGCGTGGGCTCGGGCCTCTACGGCATGCTGCTCTTCGCGCTGGTGGGCGTCTTCATCGGCGGCCTCATGGTGGGGCGCACGCCGGAATACCTGGGCAAGAAGATCGAAGCCTTCGAGATGAAGATGGCCTCCATCGCCATCCTCCTGCCTTCCGCGGCCATCCTCATCGGAACGGCAGCGGCGGTGCTTTCCACGGCGGCCACGGCCTCCGTCTCGAACCCCGGCCCCCACGGTTTCACCCAGATCCTCTACGCCTTCAGCAGCTGCGCCCAGAACAACGGCAGCGCCTTCGGCGGCCTCAGCGGCAACATCCCCTTCTACAACTACGGCCTGGCCCTGGCCATGCTGGTGGGCCGCTTCGGCGTCATCTTCCCCGTGCTGGCCGTCGCCGGGTCCCTGGCCCGCAAGAAGCACACGCCGGAGGGCCTGGGCACCCTGCCCACGCACACCCCGCTCTTCGTGGCGGTGCTGGTGGGCGTGGTGCTGCTGGTGGGCGCCCTCACCTACCTGCCCGCCCTGGCCCTGGGGCCCATCGCCGAACAGTTGGCCCTGCGCTGAGACCGACCATGACCGCTTCCATGCCTTGCCCTGAAACAGACCCCCAACCCGCGGAGGGTCACCCATGCCTGCGTCATCCCTGGGCCCGGCTGTTCCTGGTCATGGCTCTGCCAGTCCTGCTGCTTCTCCTCGGAATATCCCTCACCCGCTAGTCCACACCCTCCTTCAGCGAGGCCATTCATGGTTTCCCATTCCAGGCAGGACATTCACGCCCGCCCCCTGTTCGAACCCAGCATCGTGCGCCGAGCGGTGCTCGACTCCTTTCGCAAGCTGAGCCCTCTGCACCAGCTGCGCAACCCGGTGATGTTCACCGTGTGGATCTGCAGCGCCTTCACCACGGGCCTGTGGATCCAGGCCCTTACCAGGAGCGGGGGCCACGGGGAAGGCCGGCCCACCTTCATCCTGGCCATCTCGCTCTGGCTCTGGTTCACCCTGCTCTTCGCCAATTTCGCCGAGGCCATGGCCGAAGGCAGGGGCAAGGCCCAGGCGGATTCGCTGCGGAAATCCAAGCGGGACGTGAAAGCCAAGCGCCTCATGGGCACGGACCGCCTCGGGGCCCATCAGATGGTGGACGCCCCGGACCTGCGCATCAACGATCTCGTGCTGGTCGAGGCGGGCGAGACCATTCCCGGGGACGGCGAGGTGGTGGACGGCGTGGCCTCCGTCAACGAAAGCGCCATCACCGGTGAAAGCGCCCCCGTTATCCGCGAAAGCGGTGGCGACCGCTCGGCCGTCACCGGCGGAACCATGGTGCTGTCCGACTGGCTGGTGATCCGCATCTCGTCGAACCCCGGTGAGAGTTTCCTGGATCGCATGATCGCCATGGTGGAAGGCGCCAAGCGCCAGAAGACGCCCAACGAGATCGCCCTGGACATCCTGCTGGCGGGCCTCACCATCGTCTTCCTGCTGGCCACCGCCACCCTGCTGCCCTTCTCCATCTTCAGCGTGAAGGCAGCCGGACAAGGCCTGCCCGTCGGCCTCACGGTCCTCGTTTCCCTGCTGGTGTGCCTTATTCCCACCACCATCGGCGGGCTGCTGAGCGCCATCGGCATCGCGGGCATGGACCGCATGATCCAGGCCAACGTCATCGCCACCTCGGGCCGCGCCGTGGAAGCCGCAGGTGATGTCGATGTGCTGCTGCTGGACAAGACCGGCACCATCACCCTGGGAAACCGCCAGGCCGTGGCCTTCGTCCCCGCCGAGGGCGTGGACATCCAGCAACTGGCCGACGCGGCACAGCTGTCCTCGCTCTCCGATGAAACCCCCGAAGGCCGCAGCATCGTGGTGCTGGCCAAGGAGCAGTACGGGCTCCGCGAGCGGGATCTGCATGCGCTGGATGCCCACTTCGTGCCCTTCACCGCCCAGACCCGCATGAGCGGCGTCAACCTCGGCGAGCGCCAAGTGCGCAAGGGCGCGGCCTCCGCCATCGAGGACTACGTCCAATCCAAGGGCGGGAAGTTCCCCGACGATCTCCGGCGCACCGTGGACCAGATCGCCATGGCCGGCGGCACGCCCCTGGTGGTGGCCGAGGGTTCCCAGGCACTCGGCGTCATTCAACTCAAGGACATCGTGAAGGGCGGCATCAAGGAACGCTTCGCTGAACTGCGCGGCATGGGCATCAAGACCGTCATGATCACCGGCGACAACCCCCTCACCGCCGCCGCCATCGCCGCCGAAGCGGGCGTGGATGATTTCCTCGCCCAGGCCACGCCCGAGGCGAAGCTCAAGCTCATCCGCGAGTACCAGGCGGGCGGCCGCCTGGTGGCCATGACCGGCGACGGCACCAACGACGCGCCCGCCCTGGCCCAGGCCGATGTGGCCGTGGCCATGAACAGCGGCACCCAGGCAGCCAAGGAGGCCGGGAACATGGTGGATCTGGATTCCAATCCCACCAAGCTCATCGAGATCGTAGAAATCGGCAAGCAGATGCTCATGACCCGCGGATCGCTCACCACCTTCAGCATCGCCAACGACGTGGCCAAGTACTTCGCCATCCTGCCAGCGGCCTTCGCGGCCACCTATCCGGCCCTGGGCGCCCTCAACATCATGGGCCTGCACAGCCCTGAAAGCGCCATCCTCTCGGCCGTGATCTTCAACGCGCTGATCATCGTGGTGCTCATCCCGCTGGCCCTGCGCGGCGTCAAATACCGGGCCGTCGGCGCAGCCCAATTGCTCCAGCGCAACCTGCTGCTCTACGGCGCGGGCGGTCTTCTGGTGCCCTTCATCGGCATCAAGCTCATCGATTGGCTGCTCGTCGCCCTGCATCTCGCAGCCTAAGGAGATTCCATGAACTTGCAACTCCGTCCCGCCCTCGTGTCCTTCATCGCCCTCAGCGCCATCACAGGCCTCGCCTACCCCTTTGTCATCACCGGATTCTCCAAGGTGCTGTTCCCCCGCAAGGCGGCGGGCAGCCTGATCCTGGCCGACGGCAAGGTGATCGGGTCCGAACTCATCGGCCAATCCTTCACGTCCCCCAAGGATTTCTGGGGCCGCCCCTCGGCCACGGTGGATGCCAACGGCAAGCCCCTGCCCTACAACGGCGCCAACAGCGGCGGGTCCAACCAGGCCCCCAGCAACCCGGATTTGAAGAAGGCCGTGGAGGAGCGCATCGCCGCCCTTCGGGCCGCGGATCCCGGCGCCACGGGCCCCGTGCCCGTGGACCTGGTGACCACCTCGGCCAGCGGCCTGGATCCCCACATCAGCCCTGCCGCCGCCGCCTACCAGGTGCATCGCGTGGCCAAGGCCCGGGGCCTGGATGAAGCCAAGGTCCGCGACCTCGTGGCCACGCATACAGAGGGCCCCCAGTTCGGCCTCCTGGGCGATGCCCATGTGAACGTGCTGAAGCTCAACCGAGACCTGGACCGCATCAAATAACCTTCCCCCATTTCGCCAGAACCCTTCAGCGAGGCTCCCGGCCAGCGTCAGCTCTGCTCTGCACTGCTCTGCCGCGCCTCCCCTTCCCCCACGGATACCCCCATGAAGCAGATCCTCATCCCCTGCCTGGCCCTCGGCCTCCTTGCCGCCCTCCCCCTCCACGCTCAAACGGACGCCCCGAAGCCCGATTGGAGCCTCAGCGGCAACGCCGGGCTCTCTTCCGACTACCGCTTCCGTGGATTCACCCAAACGGGCTACAAGCCTTCCTTCCAGGGCGGCTTCGACCTGGCGCACCGTTCGGGTTTCTACTTCGGCAATGCGAACGCCAACGTGGAGCAGAGCCTTTACCGGGGGGCGAGTCTGGAGATGGATGTCTATGGGGGCTACAAGTTCCAGGCGGCCGGCCTCGGCGTGGACCTGGGCGCCATCACCTGCCGCTATCCCACCCGCGCGAACACCGGATCCCTCGGAGAGGTGCATCACGAGGAGGTCTACCTCGGCCTCAGCTACGCCTTCCTCAGCGCCAAGTTCTCCTACGGACTCAGCAACTATTTCGGCCTGGGGGATGGCACCCCCGTGGACACCAAGGGGAATTGGTATCTGGACCTTGGCGCGGCCCGCGACCTTGGAGGGGGCTGGGGCGTCAGCGCGCATTACGGCCGCCAATCCATCCGGAACGCCGAGGCCCCGGCCATCGGACTGAGGGGCCGCAGCGTGGACGACTACAAGGTGGGCCTGACCAAGGATCTGAACGGGTGGGCCCTCAGCGCCTCCTGGACCGGCACCAGCCGGAAGGGCTTCTTCACGACCGGGGTCAGCGCCCCTGAGGCGGGCGGGCGGGGCGCCCTCGTCCTCGGCCTCTCGAAATCGTTTTGAATTTCCGGAGCCGCCTACTCCACTGTGGGCTCCACATGGTACGGGATGGAGATCACGATGATCTTGGGCATGAGCAGCAGGGTGCCCTTGATGCGCCAGGCGGTCTGGTTGTGCAGCAGGTTCGCCCACCAGTGGCCGGTGATGAATTCGGGCAGAATCACGGTGATGGTGTACTCCGGCTCCACCCGCCGCATGCGTTCCAGCTCGTCCACGATGGGTTCCACGATTTTCCGGTAGGGGCTGCGGATGGAGCGCAAAGGAATGCCTTCGCAGTACCGCGGCCAATCGCTCCGCAGTTTCTCCAGGGCGGCGCTGTCGCGGCCATGCTCATCCGGGAAGTCCACCGTGAGGGCTTCCACCTCGCCGTGGTCGGCGATGACCTTCGCATAGTTGAGGGCCTGCACCACGCCCGCGTGGATCCCCGAAACGAGCACCACCACCCGGTTGCGGCGGGGCCCGACGAAATCCACCCGGCTGGCGGCCAGGATCGACTTGATACGGATGTAGTGGCGGTGGATGTTGAAGAAGGTCACCACCATGATGGGCACCAGCACGATGACGATCCAGGCCCCGTGGGCGAAGCGCGTCACGGCGATCACCAGCATGACGATGAGGGTGGTGACCGCGCCCAGGCCGTTCACCAGCGCCTTCAGCTGCCAGCCCCTCCCCTTGAGCCTGAACCAGCGCCGGACCATGCCGGTCTGGCTGATGGTGAAGCCCAGGAACACGCCCACCGCGTAGAGCGGCAGCAGGTGGTCCTCCTTGGCGCCGAAGAGCAGCACCAGGAAGCCCGCCGCCAGGGACAGGATGAAGATGCCGTTGGAGAAGACCAGCCGGTCGCCCTGGCTGGTGAATTGCCTGGGCAGGAAGCCGTCCCGGGCGTGCAGCGCCGCCAGCCGCGGGAAGTCCGCATAGGCGGTGTTGGCGGCCAGGGCCAGGATGGCCATGGTGAAGCCCGTGGTCGTCAGGTAGACCAACCTGGGGAAACCGTGCTCGGTGCCGCCCAGGATGATCCGGGTCAGCTGCGAAAGCAGGGTCTCCGGCGCATCGGGATGATAGGTCAGCCCGTAGTGGTTGGTCAGGTACGTGATGCCCAGGAACATGGAGCCCAAGATCACCACCATCCAGGTCATGGTCTTCGAGGCGTTGTGCGACACGGGCTCCTTGAAGGCCGTCACGCCGTTGCTGATGGCCTCCACCCCGGTTAGCGCCGTGCAGCCCGCGCTGTAGGCCCGGGCCAGCAGCCACAGCGCCGCCAGCTTCGAGGTGCCTTCCATGTGGACCGCCGCCGGGTGCGCCACCACCACTTCATGGCCCGTGGCCACGTTCCAGAAACCCTTCAGCAGCAAGCCCACGATGCAGATGACGAAGCCGTAGGTGGGCAGAGAGAAGATGAGGCCGCTTTCCTTCACGCCGCGCAGGTTCATGAGGGCGATGAAGGCGATGATGCCCTCCGCCAGGAAGACGCGGTGGGCCTCCAGGCCCGGGAAGGCGGACACGATGGCCGACACGCCCGCCGAAATGGACACAGCCACCGTGAGGATGTAGTCGATGAGCAGCGAGGCGCCTGCGGTTTGCGCGGCCACTTCGCCCAGGTTGTCCTTGGCCACCAGGTAGGCGCCGCCACCGCTGGGGTAGGCGTGGATCGTCTGGCGGTAGCTCACGTTGAGCACCAGCAGCAGCCCCACGATGCCCAGGGCCACCCACCAGGACCAGCCCAGCACGCCCGCGCCGAACACGGCGATGGCCGCCGTGAGAGGCGCCATGATCTCCTGGGTGCCGTAGGCCACGGAGGAGAGCGCGTCGGAGCTGAACACGGCCAGGGCGATGGGATTGCTGATCCGGGTCTCGTGGCTCTCCTCGTTGGAGAGGCGCCGCCCCAGCAGGAATGATCGGTAATTGGGCATGGCTGTGGGATCCTGGGCTGCGGGCTGGCTGAATGCGGCCCAGACAGACAAATGGGGTGGACATGGCCCTGGCAGGAACCATCAACCCGAAGCCGAGCCAACCCCATAGAGTGGCCAGAAAAGGTGTTAAGAAAGCGTTAGGAATGTCCCCGGATCCCCTCGACCCCATTCTGTGGAGCCAAGCTGCGCTAGGCTGGCGCGATGCGTGAACCCCGGCGCCCCGACCCTGAGCCCTTGCTCCGCCAGGTGCAGGAAGAGGAGGCCCGGGCCAAGCGGGCCAAGCTGAAGGTCTTCTTCGGCGCCGCCCCCGGCGTCGGCAAGACCTTCGCTATGCTCTCCGAGGCCCAGGAACGCCGCAAGGAAGGCTGCGACGTGGCCGTGGGCGTGGTGGAAACCCACGGGCGGAGCGAGACCGCAGCCCTGCTCCTGGGGCTGGAAGTCCTGCCCCGGATCGACCTGGCCTATGCCGGGCAATTCCTCCCGGAATTCGACCTGGACGCCGCCTTGCGCCGCCGGCCCACCCTGATCCTCATGGACGAGCTGGCCCACTCCAACGTCATGGGCTCCCGCCATGCCAAGCGCTGGCAGGATGTCCTCGAATTGCTGGACGCAGGCATCGACGTCTACACCACCTTGAACGTGCAGCATCTGGAAAGCCTCAAGGACGTGGTGGCCCAGATCACGGGCGTGCTGGTGCGCGAGAACGTGCCGGACACGGTGCTGGAGCGGGCCGACGAAGTGGAGCTGGTGGATCTTCCGCCGGACGACCTGCTGGTGCGCCTCCGCGAGGGCAAGGTGTACATGCCCGACCAGGCCCGCCATGCGCAGGAGCACTTCTTCCGCAAAGGCAACCTGCTGGCCCTCCGCGAGCTGGCCCTCCGCCACACCGCAGAGAGCGTCGACGCGCAGATGCGGCGCTACATGGTTTCCGAGGGCATCCACAAGACCTGGGCCGCCGGCGACCGGCTGCTGGTCTGCGTGAGCCCTGGCGAACTGTCGGAGCGGCTCATCCGCGGCACCCGGCGCATGGCCGGGTCCCTGGGCGCTCCCTGGATGGCCCTCTACGTGGAATCCCGGCAGCACCTGCGCTTCACGGAAGAAGACCGGGCGCGCATCGAATACAACCTGCGGCTGGCCGAAAAGCTCGGCGCGGAAACCGCCGTCATCGAAGGCGCAGGCACCCTCGAGGAGGACATCCTCACTTTCGCCCGGGACCGCAACATCACCAAGATCGTCGTGGGCAAGCCCTCGCGGCCCCGCTGGATGGAGCTGCTGCTGGGCTCCGCCGTGGACGACCTCATCCGCCACAGCGGCGACATCGACGTCTACGTCATCAGCGGCGAGCCTGGCCGGGAGCCCGTGGCGCCCCTGCTGCGGCGCAACATCACCAGCCCGGCCCGCAACTACCTGCTGAGCGGCCTGGTGGTGGCCCTGGCCAGCGGCACCGCCGGCCTCGTGTTCCGGCGCACGGAGCTGGCCGACATCATCATGGTCTACCTGCTGGGCATCCTGGTGGTGGCGACGCGCTTCGGCCGGGGCCCCTCCCTGCTGGCGTCGATCCTCAGCGTGGCGGCCCTGGATTTCCTCTTCATTCCGCCCTACCTCACGTTCAACGTCAGCGATTTCCGGCATGTGGGCACCTTCGCCGTGATGCTGCTCATGGGCGTGGTCATCGGCAACCTCACCGAGCGCATCCGGGCCCAGGCGCGCCTGGCCCGGGGCCGCGAGCAGCGCACCCACGCCCTCTACCGCCTGGGACAGGAACTGGCCCGCAGTGCGGGTTCCGCGGCCCTGGTGGCCTCCGCCATCCAGAACGTGGCGAACCAGTTCCAGGGCCAGGGCATGGTGCTGCAGCCCGACGAGCATGGGCGGCTGCGGCGCCCGGAGCCGCCGCAGGCCTTCCCCCTCAACGATCAGGAGCTGGGCGTCGCCCAGTGGGTGTTCGACCACGCGGAACCCGCGGGCCTGGGCACCCTCACGCTGCCCGGGGCCCGCGCCACCTACCTGCCCCTGCGGGGGGCCGAAGGCGTCATCGGCGTCATGGGCGTGCTTCCCGAGGGCACTCCGCGTTGGGTGGAGCCCGATCAGCGCCAGCTGCTCGAAGCTTTCGCCAATCAAACGGCCCTCGCCCTGGAACGCGCCCTGTTGGCGGAGCGGAGTGCCGTCGACCGCCGCCGGGCCGACGAAGAGCGCCTTCGCAACGCGCTGCTGAGTTCCGTCTCCCACGACCTGCGCACGCCGCTGGGCGTCATCACCGGCGCCGTGAGCACGGCCCTGGAAACGCCCGACCTGGCCGAGCCGGCCCGCCGCGAGCTGCTGCAATCCGCCCAGGAGGAGGCGCAGCGCCTTCACCGCCTGGTCAGCAACCTGCTGGACATCACGCGCCTGGAATCCGGCTCGCTGAACCTCCGGACGGAATGGACGCCGGTGGAGGAGGTGGTGGGCGCGGCCCTCAACCGCCGGGAGATGGCTTCGGAAGCGCACCGGGTGCGGGTGTCGCTGCCGGAGGATCTGCCCCTGGTGGCCATGGACGGCGTGCTCATGGAGCAGCTCCTCCTGAACCTTCTCGACAATGCCTTGAAGTATTCGCCGGCGGCTTCCCCCGTGGACATCAAAGCCTGGGCCGCCGGGAAATCGCTGACGCTTTCCATCTCCGACCGGGGACCTGGAATTCCCGCCGGGGAGGAGGAGCGCATTTTCGAGAAACTCGCCCGGGGCAAGGCGGCCTCCAACCGCCCCGGCGCGGGCCTGGGTCTGGCCATCTGCAAAGGCATCGCCGCCGCCCACGGCGGGCGCATCCAGGCCGTGAACCACCCCCAGGGCGGCGCTCAGTTCCTGGTGACCCTGCCCCTCGGAATCCCGCCCGCCATACCCGAAGAGGCCCCATGAGCACTCCCGGCCCGCTGATCCTGCTGGTGGAGGACGAACCCCAGATGCGCCGTTTCCTGCGCGTGTCCCTGGAGGGCAGCGGCTACCGCTACCTGGAGGCCGCCACGGGCCAGGAGGGCCTCTCCCTGGCCACCCAGCACCGGCCCGACGCCATCCTGCTGGACCTGGGCCTGCCCGACATGGACGGACTGGACGTGGTGACGCGCCTGCGCGGCTGGAGCCAGATCCCCGTCATCGTCATCTCCGCCCGGGGCCAGGAAACAGACAAGGTGGATGCCCTCGACGCGGGCGCCGACGATTACCTCACCAAGCCCTTCGGAACCCGCGAACTGCTGGCGCGGATCCGCGTGGCCCTGCGCCACGGCGGCCCGGAGGCGGAGGCCGAGCCCGTGTTCACCCTGGGCCGCTGGCGCGTGGACCTGGCCAAGCGGCAGGTGCTGGTGGAAGGCCAGGAAGTCCATCTCACCCCCCTCGAATACAGCCTCTTCACCACCCTCATCCGCCACGCCGGCAAGGTGGTCACCCAGCGCCAGCTGTTGAAGGAGGTCTGGGGCGGCGCGGCCGGGGCCCAGCCGCTCTACCTCCGCGTCTACATGACCCAGCTCCGGCACAAGCTCGAAGAGGAGCCCTCCAAGCCCCGCTACCTGAAAACGGAACCGGGCGTGGGCTACCGCCTCTATCTAGAGGATTGATCCGGCTCGAAGGCGCCCACCAGATCCACATCCATCACGGTGTGGCCTTCCGCGTCCAGGGCGGTCATGGGCTTGAAGCGGCCCCCCCACGCGACTTCGCCGGCCACGTACGAGGTGCGCTGGTAGATGGTTTGCGCGAAGGTGTCGTCGAAGGCCTTGATGAGCACGATGAATTCGGCCTCGCCGCGCCGCAGATCTTCGGCCGACAATCCGAAAAGGGGGCTGGCCTCGTCGATGGGGTGCACCACGGTCCAGCTGGTGGGGAAAAGGTTGATTTTGCTCCGTTCCAGGGTCAGCGCCAGGAACCGGCGCATGCCCGTTTCCGCGTCCAGCATCGAGAGCGATACGGTGGCTTCCACCTCGATGAGCTGGTTGGTGCGGCGGTTGACGAAGCGGAACATGAAGGCCGTGATGTCCCGGTAGGGGGCCACCAGGGCCCGTTCGCTGAAGCACATCTGCGCATGGGGGCGGGAGAAGCGGCCGTAGAGAAGGCCCGTCGCCAGGGCGAAGCTGAGCAGGCCCAGCAGGGATTCCAGCGCCGCCACGGCGCTCACGAGGTGGCTCTTGGGGCTGATGTGCCCATAGCCCACGGTGGTCAGCGTCTGGGTGCTGAAGAAGAAAGCATCGAACATGCGGTCCAACAGCCCCTCTCCGCCCGGGCGGACGAAATGCTCCATGCCGATCCAGAGGTAGACGGAGGCGAACAGCGCATTGGCGGACAGGAAGCCCGCCAGGAGCAGACCCAGGAACCGGAAGCCTCCCATCGTGATCAGGCGGTGGTACAGCTCGTAGCTGCGCACCAGGGACAACCCCTTCCGGCGCACGTTGAAGGTGCCGTCCTTGTTGACGCTCCGCCCAGGCGCGGCCTTCAGGGCCAGGCCCAAATCATCGTTGGCGCGGAACCGGCTGAAGTCGAGGAGTGGGCTCATGGGTGGGTGCCTTTCAGTCTCCTTCCACCTTCCGCTTGATGTAGCCCGAATAGTCGGTGAGCGCGGGCTCGTACACCTTGTTCAGGAGCGGCGAGGAAATGAGGAAATCGGCGGAACTCCGGCTGCAGGCCATGGGGATGTTGTAGACCACGGCGATGCGCAGGAGGGCCTTCACGTCCACGTCATGGGGCTGGGGCTCCATGGGATCCCAGAAGAAGATCACGATGTCGATGTGGCCTTCGGCGATCAGCGCGCCCAGCTGCTGATCGCCGCCCAGGGGGCCGGATTTCAGCTTGCGGATCGGGGGCGCCGGGGGCTTAGGGCCCTTGGTTTCCCCGGCTTTGCGGGCCAGAGCCTCTTCCACCAGCCGGCCCGTGGTGCCCGTGCAGACCAGGCTGTGCTGGGCCAGCAGGGCGTGGTTCCAGGACACCCACTCGATGAGATCGCGCTTGCGGTTGTCGTGGGCGACCAGGGCGATGACCTTGTGCTGTTTCATGGAGAGCTCCCACCCTCCATCCTTCCAGAACCGGCCCCGCTGCGCTCAGCAGATGCAGAGCCCACGCCCGGCCTGCGGATCAGCTGGCGCCATCCGCCAGCCATCGCCGGATTTCCCGCGCCACCCAGTCGCCATCGTCGAGCGGCAGGTCGTGGCCCGCCCAGGGATGCACGGCCAGGGCGCAGGCCCAGCGCCGGGCGATGTCCAAGGAGCACCGGCTCGCCACAAGCCCGTCTCTGGTGCTGGCCAGGACCAGGGTCGGGGCCGGCGCCTGGCCGGGCGCCTTGAAGCGGGCCGCGGCCAGCATCTGGCGCAGCGCGTTCCGCAGATAGACGGGCCGGGAGCGCCGGATCTCGGCCCAGATCCTCCAGAGCGGAGGATCGCCGGGCTCCCGGCGACTGGTGAGACGGAAGAGCAGGCGCTCCCGGCCCTCGGCCGAAGGCGCGAGGGGCATCCGCAGCAGGCTGAGCCAGGCCCGGGGACGCAATCTCCGGCCCAGCGGACTGAAGCCCCGGAAGCTGGTGTTGATGAGCACGCAACCAGCGATCTCGCCGGGAAACGCCTCCGCCCAGGCCGTGGCCACCATCCCGCCCAGGGAGAGCGCCAGCAGGTGGTAGGGCGGCGCCACCCCCTGATCCTCCAATCGGGCGCGGGCATGCGCCACCATGCCCTGCACCGTCAGCGGGCTGGCCAGGCGATGGAAGGCCCCATTCCCCGGAAGGTCCAGGGCCAGGATGCGGGCCCCGGGCAGCACCGTCTGCAATTGCCCCGGAAAGTCCCCCCAGTGGCGGCTTTCCCGCGTGAGGCCGCGCAGCAGGATCCAGACGCTCATGGCCGGGCCTCCGGCGGCCAGCCCGGGTACCAGTGCGCCAGAGCCCGGACCTCATGCTCGTCGCGCGCCGCGCCCACGGGCAGCCAGCGGGCCTGGCTGCAGGCAGCGCGGGCGAAGAATTCCAGCAGGGGCACGTGGCGCCGCAGCACCCGCTGCTGGCGGTGCTCGATCAGGGGATTGAAGTTGCCCAGCAGGGAGAAGAATTGCCGCGGATTCTTCTTCACCCAGCTCCAGGAGCCCATTTCCAGGGTGAGGGGCAGGAACACATCCTCCGGCCTCCGCCGCGGATCGGCGTAGAGATGATCCCAGAGGTCGCCGTGGGTGAGGTACTGGCGGCTTTGCGGCTCGAAGATGTAGCGGTAGTTGCAGAGGGCTTCCTGCAGCAGGTCCTTCAGCGCGTGCATGTCCGGCAGGTTGTGGAAGGGCGCCCGGGTATGGGCGTAGGGAAACCAGATGCGGTCGGCCATGCCGAAGCCCGAATGGCAATCCACGGTGATGCAGAACCGCCGTGCCAGCAGCTCGCTCCGCACCACCTCGCAAAGGGCCTGGCTCTCTTTTTCCATGGGCTGGCCCAGGGGACCCCGGAACCAGGGCAGGCGCGGGCTGAGCCTCTGGCCGCCCACCAGCCAGGGCACCCGCTCCTCGGAGTCCACCGGGGCGTTGCGCATGAGATCCACCCCGTTGGGGTTGGCACGGGTGCCCAGCCAGGTGCCCCCGGGGTTCACCAGCGGCATGAACACCATGCGGACCGAATCCAGCAGCGCGTGCACGGTGTCGTCCCATTTCAGGCGGCCCGCCAGGTTCTGCAGGTAGGCCAGCACCACCTCCGCGCCGATGCGCTCCAGCCCGTGCACCCCGCCGAAGAAGCCCACTGCCGGCAGGGCGGGATCGGGATTGCCCACCGCGACCATATGGACCGGCATAGGCTCGTCCCGGCAGGCCACCTCGCACACCACCCGCGCCTCGAAATGGGCGCCGCCGGCGTCGATGGTCTTGGCCAGGTCTTCGAGGAGGGGCAGCCGGGGCATGGTTCCATTCGGAGGAAAGGGACGCCGTAGGCAGCATAGCCCGCGCCATCCGTTCCCCCGGCGGATTTCGGGCGGGTCACACAACTGTCACCCGCAAGACACACGGCAGGGCGGGACAAGGCCTATGGTTTGACATCCCCAGGGAGGAACCATGCGACCCGCTCCGGCCCGATTCATCCTCCTGCCCATCCTGGCCCTGGGCGGCGCCGCCTTGTGGGGCGCCCTGGAATGCATGGCGCTGCTGCGGTCCCGCCTGGGCGGGCGGTGGACCCCGGCGGGAAGGGGCCACACGCATTAACCGCCGGCCCACCTCAGCCAGGAGCGCAGCAGCGGCGCCAGGTCCTTTCCGATGAAGAGCAGGATCTCGAAAAGGATGAGCAGGATGACGATCCACTCCAGGCGGTGGTTCTTGCGGGTGTCGAGCAGGCCCAGGAAGGTGGCGCCGGCATCTTGAAGGTAGGCCAGCTTCTCCCGGATGGCCCCCAGGCGTTCCTCCAGATCGAACTGGTCGTAGAGGTCGCTGTCGAGATGGGCCAGGGCCTCGCTCTCCCAGGTCTCGGGCGGATCGTCGAAGAGCGTGAGGTTGTCCAGCACGGCGGCCCGCACCTCCATGGCAAACCCCGCCAGACGCAGGACCTCGCGATGGGGCAGCGCCAGCCTCCCTGAGCGGCTGAGGGCCGCCACCACCGGTTGGAAGCGGGCCATGGCCTGGCTCACGGCGGCCTCGAAGTGATCCAGCGCCACGCTCTGCGCCAGGGCCAGGCTGACGATCCGCAGCTTGTCCAGCGTGAGTTCCCGCAGGTGCACTTCACTGAATCCCACGGTGTCTCCGGCGGCGCCCACCCGCACCATGAGGAAATCCCGGGCCCGCTCCTCCAGCTGGCCCAGGCCCTGGAGGGATTTCAATTCCTCGTGCACCTGGCGGATCAGGGCCTCCGGCGCGTTCCAGAACACCACGCCGCCGAAGCGGGCCAGGAAGACGAAGCTGCCTTTCCGGGGCTCCAGCACCAGAGGATTGGTGGCCAGGATGGGATGGCGGGGGTGCTGGGCGCAAAAGGCCTTCAGATCGATCTGGCCGTCGAAGTAGTCCGCCTGCAGGCGGAAGTCTCCCGCCTCCCCTTCAGGGAGCAGAGGGCGGAGGCGCATCGACAGGTTCATGCGGCTTTAGCCCAGCACTTTCGCCATGAGATCGGAATGCAGGTTCCAGTGGAAGAAGCCCGCCAGGCCGAAAAGGAGACCAAAACCGGCGAACACGCTTGCCACGGCGAAGAGCCAGCGCTTCTTGGTGAGGGCCGTGACGCCGGCCAGGGCCACGGCCACGCTGAGACAGGCTTCGGCCAGATCGAACTGATCGTCGTGGATGTTCATCGTGTCGTAATCCTTGGCGGCCTGCACCGCCTCTCCCTTGATCTGTTCCTTCTCCTTTTCGTATTTCCTGGCCGCGGTCTCTTGGGCCTGGATCTTGGCCTCCACCTTGGCGCGCGCGGCGGGTTTCAGGCCCGGGTTCATATCCAGTTGGGTGCGCAGCATGTCGGCGGCGTTTTCCGCGATGTGCTGCTTGGTGCCCTTGCTCTGGTAGTACGCCCATTGGTCGATGGCCTTGGCCTGGGATTGCTGCATGGCCTGCACCACGTTGCCGTCCTTCACGTTGCACAGGGCCATGAAGGTGGCCACCACAGCCACGAAGAGGGCGATGTAGCCGTTGAAGCGGCTTTCCGCGGCGTGTTCCTGTACGTCGTCCTGGATCTTGTCGAGCGCTTCAGCCATGGCGGCTCCGGGGAATGGATGGCCAGTTTAGGCCAGGTTTGGGGCACCCCTGCGGCCAGGGTGGCCGATGCCGCCAAAATGCCAACACCGCCTCTGCAACAACCCCGTTCCAGGGGCCAGGGCGATCCACGAACCGGGGCCAGCGGCGGGAACTTCAGCTAACCTATCAGCCACTAACTGGGGGCGGTCCGGCCCGAAAGGGCATTTTGGGATCGCCCAATATAATAGACCTGTTACTCTTTTTGCTTGCGCCGACGGTTCCAATCCATATACCTTGACCGGCTAATCCATTATTCCAGAAGCTAATCGTCAATGCCGATCCATAGAAAAGGAGCACAGTCATGCCAAACATCGCATCTGTCCTAAAAGAGGAAATCCTCCGTCTGGCCCGGAAGGAAGTGCGGAATGAAACCGAAGGTTTGAAAAAGGCCTCGGCGCAGTACCGCTCCGAAATCGCCGCGCTGAAGCGCCGGGCCGCCACCCTCGAAAAGCAGCTCCAGCACCTCAGCAAGAAGGACGCCTCGAAGGCCGCCGCCACCGCCGACGCCGGAACCGGTCTCCGCGTGCGCTTCAGCGCCAAGGGCCTGGCCACGCAGCGGCAGAAGCTGGGCATCTCCGCCGCCGAGATGGGCCTGCTTCTGAACGTCTCCGCCCAGACCATCTACAACTGGGAAGCGGGCAAGTCCCGGCCCCGCCAGCAGCAGCTGGGCGCCATCGCCGGTCTGCGGGGCCTGGGCAAGCGGAAGATCAAGGCTCAGCTTCAGGAGCTGGCCTCGACTGAAAAGGCCGCGGAGTAGTTCAGGACCGCAAGGGCAGGCGCAACACGGCGCAGGCGCCCCTTGAGGGGCCGTTGGCCAGGTGCAGGGAACCCCGGTGCCCTTCGGCGATCTGGCGGGCCAGCACCAGGCCGATGCCGCTGCCCCCGGGCTTGGTGGTGAAGAAGGGCACGAAGAGGTTGCCGCTGTGGGGCAGCCCGGGCCCTTCATCCTCCACGAGGAACTCCGCCCAGTCGCCGGAGGTCCGCCAGGCCATCCGCACGCCGCCTCCGGTCTCCAGCGCCGCATCCACCGCGTTGCGCAGCAGGTTGATGAGGGCCTGCTCCAGCTGGTCCGAGTCCCCCTGGAACACCAGGTCCGGCCCCGGTTCAACCGCTACGCTGAGACGGGCCTCCAGGGCCGCCAGCTTGCGGACGAGGGGGCCGGCGTCCACGGGCCCCAGGCGCGGTTCAGGCAGGCGGGCCAGCCGCGTGTAGGATTCCATAAAGCGGCCCAGGGCCTGGGCCCGGGCTTCGATGATGGCCAATCCCTGGGCAGCGTCCTCTTTCCACTCGGGGCCCTGCCGCTCCAGCAGGGTGGCGATGCTGCCGGAAAGGGATTGGATCGGCGCCAGCGAGTTGTTGATCTCGTGGCCCAGCACCCGGATCAGGCGCTGCCAGGCCTGCCGCTCCTCCTCGCGCAGAGGGCGCGTGAGGTCGGACAGCACCAGCAGCTGGTGCGGACGGCCCGCCTGGCGGAAGGCGCTGCGCCGCAGCTCGAAGCGGCCCACCCGCCCCGGAAGGGCCAGATCCAGCAACCGCGGGCCCTCGTCCGCCAGAGCCCCGCCCAACCCCAGCTCCACCGCGGGAAGGCCCAGCAACTGCCCATGGGACTGCCCCAGGAAGGCCTCGCCGGCCCGGTTCACCAGGCGAAGGCGGCCCCCCTCGTCGAAGGCGAAAACGGCCACGTCGATCTCTTCCATCACCGACCGCAGCAGGGCCGTGGCCTCCATGGCCTTCGCCCGCTGCTGCTGGAGCAGCTCGGACAGGATATTCAACTCGCGGAACACATCGCCCAGCGCATCCTCGGTGGTCGGCGTCCGGGCCCGGAAGCTGAAATCGCCCTCGCGGATGGCCGCCAGAAGGTTGGACAGGGTCTGGAGGGGGCGCTCCGCCGCCGACCCCAGCTCGCGGATGCGCCACCATGACACCGCCAGGGCCGCGCAAAGCCCCATCACCACGGCCCACCGGGGCAGCGGCGTGAAGGCCAGCCCGGCCGCCAGGAAGGCCGGCAGCGCCGCCGCCAGAGCCCGGAGCTGGAGCGAGCGGGCGTGGCTCATCCGGAGATGCCGAGCTTCTGCATGCGGCGGTAGATGGCGCTTCGGCTCAGCCCCAGGGCCTCCGCCGCCTGCGTGGCGCTGCCGTGACGGGCCAGCGCCTTCCGGATCAGCAGGGCCTCCATGTCCTCGATCCCCAAATCGTCCAGGGAGGGCCGCGCGGCACTGGGGGACAGCAGCAGGTCCGTCGCCCCCAGCGTGGAGCCTGAAGCCATCAGCACGGCCCGTTCCACCGCGTGGTCCAGCTCCCGCACATTACCGGGCCAGGGATGCTGCTCCAGCAGGCGCAGGGCGGCCCCGGAGATGCCGGAAACGGCCTTGCGGTAGCGCTGGACGTGGCGCCCGAGGAACAGCGAGGCCAGGGGCGCGATGTCCTCCCGCCGCTCCCGCAGGGGCAGCAGGTGGATCTCGAAGGTGTTGAGGCGGTAGCGCAGATCCTGGCGGAACCTGCCGGCGGCGATCTCGGCTTCCAGATCGATGTTGGTGGCGGCGATGACACGCACGTCGGCTGTCTGGGTGCGGCTGGAACCCACCCGCTCGAACTCGCCCGTCTCCAGGACGCGCAGCAGCTTGGCCTGTAGGCTGAGCGGCGCGTTGCCGATCTCATCGAGGAACAGCGTTCCGCCGTGGGCCAGCTCGAAGCGGCCCGCGCGGGATTCCCGGGCATCCGTGAAGGCGCCTTTCACGTGACCGAAGAGTTCCGATTCCAGCACGCCTTCGGACAGCCCCCCCGCGTTGAGGGTGATGAGCGGTTGCTTGGCCCGCCGGGAGGCCGCATGCAGGCACTTCGCCACCAGGCTCTTGCCCGTGCCGTTCTCCCCCGTGATGAGCACGCCCGCATCCGAAGGCCCCAGCCGCTCCAGCAGCTGCACCACCTGCTGCATGGCCTTGGAGCGCGCCACCAGGGGCGCGCCGCCGCCTCCCTCGCCTTCACCCCGCAGCAGGGCGTTCTCCGCTTCCAGGCGCCGGGACCGGTCCAGGGCCGAAGCCAACTCCAGCTGAGTGCCCAGGGTGGCCAGCAGGCGGGCGTTCTCCCAGGGCTTCAGCACGAAATCCCGGGCCCCGCGCTTCATGGCCTCCACCGCCAGCTCCACGCTGCCCCAGGCCGTCATCACCACGACCGGCACCGTGGGTTCCAGGGCGCGGATGCGCTCCAGCAGGTCCAGCCCCTCCTGGCCAGAGGTGGTGTCCTTGGCATAGTTCATGTCGATGAGCGCCAGGTCAGGCGGCGCCGCCTCCAGAGCGGCCAGTGCCGCCGTGGGACTGGCGACCGCATCCACCTTGAACCCCTCGGATTTCAGGAGGAGCCGCAGGCTCTCCCGGACGTCGGGCTGGTCATCGGCGAGGAGGATCCGGAAGGACATGGCCTAAGTATCACTCGCTTCGCAGCGCTTTTGCTGGATCCACGCGGGCGACGCGGAGGGCGGGAAAGAGGCAGGCCACCAGGCCCGCGAGGAGCAGGGCCAGGGCGCTGAAGACGAGGTCGGGGATGCCGAGGCTTGGGAGGCGCCGGGCCAGCGCCAGTGGCCGAGCCGCATCAGGGCCCACACGCCGCCCATGCCACACGCCAAGCCAGGGCCTCAAACCGCGGATGCGATAACCGTTCCCCGGCCTCGCCGCTCCCCTTGGAAACCACCCCCACCTTGGCCAGCCGATCCAGCCGGGGCAGCGGCAGAGGTCGGAACAGCACGGCCTGCAGAATGGCGTGCGGCGCCACGTTGACCCCGATGCCCAGGGCCAGCACGAGCACCACGGGCACGGTGAAGCCCGGGCTGCACCGGAGGGATCGCAGGGCCTGACGGAGTTCCAGAAACAGGGTGTCCATCAACGGCCTCTCATTCGCTTCGCAGGGCCTCGGCGGGTTGGACCCGCAGGGCTTGAAGGGCGGGCGCCAGGCTGGCAAGGGTGGCCATGAGGGCCAGGCCGGCCAGGGTGAGAAGCAGGGAAGCGGGGTCCTGGGGCTGAAGTTTCAGGAGCAGGTCTTCCAGGACCCGACGCCCCGCGAAGGCCAGCATCAGTCCCAGGCCCAGGCCGACCCCCACCGGGGCGATGGCTTGGCGCAGCACTTCGAGGACCACGTGGCGGGCCTCGGCTCCCACGGCGCGGCGAATGGCCCACTCCTTCCGCCGCGAGGCTGCCAGGTAGGCCAGGACACTGTAGAGGCCGAAGCCCGCCAGCAGGAGGGCCACCTGGGTGAACCCCATCAGCAACAGAATGGTTCCCCGCAGGGTGGCGGTCTGGGTCTGGGCCAGGGCATCAAAAGCGTCGAGCTTGGCGATCCGCCAGCCGGGAAGGTTCGGAGGCAGATCCTTCCGCAGGCGGTCCATGAGCGCCTGCGTCGATCCTCCACCCCACACCCACAGGGAAAGGCTGGACCTGGAACCTGGAATCGCATGGAAATAAAGCCGCGGGGCGCTGCGCCCCTCCTGGGTTTGTGGACGCACCGCCCCAGCCACGCCGATCACCTCCAGGGGCTGCATCCGGCCGACCTGGCTGAGGATGCGTCCACCCACCGCGTTCCCTTCGGGGAAGTGGGCACGGGCCAGGGTGTCGTCGATGATCACGACGTCTTCGCTGTCCCCAGCCCGAAAATCGCGGCCCTGGCGAAGGGGAATGCCCAGGGTGCGGAAGTGATCCCCACTCACCCATTCGCAGACGGATTCGCCTTTGGAGGGCTCTCCCGCGGCCCTGGGCACCTCGAAGTTGTTCACCCCGCTGTCCTGCTCCCAGGGGAGCCAGCCGCCGCTGGAGGCACTCTGCACGCCGGGGAACTGGCGCACCTGAGCCAGCAGCCGCTCGGCTTCCAGGGGTGGCGCACCCTTCTCCGCCTTCAGCACCACGCGGACGCGGCCCTGGGTCTCGAAGCCTGGGTGTTGGGACTGAAGCAGGCGCAGGGAGCGGATGCTCAGAATGGCGAAAAAGAGGAGGCTGACCGCCAGGGCGACCTCCAACGCCACCAGGGCGCGGGTCCCAGGGCCTTGGCGGGGGCTGCTGCGATCGCTGGAGAGGCCCGCCAGAGCCGCGTGGCGGGTCAACCGCCAGGCGGCGAGTCCGGCCGCGCCCAGGGTGGCCAGACTCGCCAGAACCGCCAGGACGCCCAGGGTGGCCCATCCCGGGGCCAGACCCTTCAGCTGAGGGACGAGGCTGGGCAGAAGGGCCAGCAGCATATGGATCAGGGCAGGCTGGAGGGCCAGCGCCAGCAGGGCACCCCCGCTGGCGAGAATCGCGCCCTCCAGCAGGAAGGATCCGATCAGGGTCCCCCGTCCGGCACCGAGGGCCAGGCGGAGCGCGGTTTCGCGGCTTCGGCGCAATCCACGCACCAGCATCAGGTTGGCGACGTTGGCGCAGGCGATGAGCAGTATGAGCAGGGTGATGCCTTGGATGAGCAGGCCGGTGGCCCTCCCGTGGGCCACCAGCACCTCACGCAGGGGACGCAGCCTCGGGAGCGCCATGCCCTTTTTGAACCAGGGGGGCAGGGGCAGGGTTTCCTCCAGACGGGTCAGCTCCACGCCGGCCTCCTGGAGCGTGCGGCCCGGCGCGAGGCGGGCCACCATGCGCACATGGCCCCCCGCACGTCGCTGGGCCTCGGCATCGGGAAGGGCCAGGGGCCTGAGCAGACCGTCATCCAGGGTCGGGAACAGGGAACTGCGGAGGCTGGGCAGCACACCCACCACGCGCACAGGCGTGTCATCCATGCGGATGGTGCGTCCCACAATCGACGGATCGCCGGCAAAAGTCCGCTTCCAAAGGGCCTCACCCAACAGCGCCACGGGCTCGCCGCCCGGGCGATCCTCCTCCTTCAGGAAGGCCCGCCCTTGAAGGGGCCGGACGCCCAGGGTCGCCAGCAGATCCCAGCTGGCCCGTTGCAGGGGAACGGGCAGGTCGCCCCCGTCCTGGGTCAGGATGCCCTGTTCGGGATACAGGAAGAGCCCTGCGCTGGAGAAGGCATGGGCCTGCTCCCGGTAGAGCAAGGCATCGGGGGGACACAGTCCGATGGCCAGGCTCCCCGGATCCTGACTGGACACGGATTCCACATAGACGAGCCCATCGACTTGCGCCGCGGGCAGCGGGTGCAGGAGGAGGCGGTCCAGCAGGGTGGCGCCCACCGCGGCGGCCCCCAGCCCCAGGGTGAGGAGGGCCAGGGTCGTCGCCGTGAAGCCGGGGGCGCGGAGCAGGCCGCGCAGGGTGCTGCGGAGTTCAGACAGGATGGACATGGGTGAGCTTTCTGGGATGGGAACCGGCGGTGCAGGTGGAACGCGCTTCACTCGGATCGCAGCGCTTCCGCTGGATCCACGCGGGCGGCGCGGAGGGCGGGAAGGAGGCAGGCCACCAGGCCCGCGGCAAGCAGCGTCAGCGCGCTGAAGGCCAGATTCTCCGCCTCCACTTGCGGCAGTCCCGGCCAGCGGAGGTGCAGCAGGCGCATGGAGCACCAGACCGAGGCCAGGCCCAGGGCGAGGCCCAGCCCCAGCAGCCGCAGGCCCCTGCCCATGACGCTGGCCAGGAGGTGGCGCGCCGTGGCGCCCAGGGCCGCGCGGATGCCCATGTCGCGCCGCCTCAATGCCACGTGCAGGTTGAGGGCGGCCCAGAGGCCGAAGCAGGCCAGCAGGAGAGAACCCGCGCCCAGCAATCCCAGCAGGCGCATGTTCTGATGTTCCTGGTGCAGCGTGGCCGCCACGTGATCTCCCAAGGTGAGGATCCGGCTTGGCTCCGCGCCCGGCTTTTCCAGGGCCAGCGCGTCCTTCATCCGCGCCATCAGGGCCTGGGCATTGCCCCGGCCCTGCACCAGGAGGCAGCATTGCTCCATCTGCAGCCACTGGGGCGTGAGCCACAACATGGGCAGATGGAAATCGGGATCGGGACGCATGCGGTGGTCGGCCACCACGCCCACCACCTCCACGGGGGTCTTGCCGCCGAAATGGATCATCCGGCCCGCGGCGGGGCCGTGGGGGAAGAAACGCCGGGCGAGGCTTTCGTTGAGGATCACCTTGTCCTGCCCATCGAGGTCGCTGAATTCCCGCCCCTCGATCACCGCCACGCCAAGGGCGCGGAACCAGTCCCCGCCCACCACGGCGCCCGGAAAGTTCTCGGTTCCGGTGCGCTCGCCGCCCTGGACCCCGAAGGTGAAGCGGAAGCTGCCCATGGGCGCGCTGACTCCCCGGGCCGCAGAGGCCACCTCGGGCATGGCGCGCAGCCGCGCCAGCAGGCGGTCGGGAAGGCCCGGATCATTCTTGGTGCTGAAGGTCATGAAGGCCCGCTGCGCCGTGGGATAGCCAGTCCGGGCCGCGCTCCGGAAAGCCCCCAGGGCCACGCTGGCGGCCGCCAGGAGCGCCAAGGAAAGCGCCACCTGAGCGGCCACGAAGGCGCCTCCGCCCGCCGGGGTTCCAGCCCCGTGGCTCCGGGAACCCAGGACCCGGGCCGGATCCAGATGCCGCGCCCTCAGCAGCGGCGCCAGGGCCGCCAGCAGGAGCGAGAGGCCGGTGAGCCCCAGGCCCAGGGCCAGAATGCGGCCGTCCAGAACCGGCAGATGCCCCCCCACGGGAACTGTCTGCCCCGGGCTGAGCATCAGGCTCCGCGCCAGGAAGAGCCCCGACCCCAGAGCCACTGGAGCGGCCATGGCGGCCAGCCACAGGGCCTCCGCCAGCAGGGGTGCCATCAGCTGCTTGCCCCCCGCCCCCAGGGCGCTGCGGGTGGCGAGTTCCTTCTCGCGGCGCGCCGCCCGGGCCGCGAACAGGCCCGAGGCGCCCACGATGGCGAGCAGCAGGGCCAGGCCCGAGGCGATGAGGAGCAGGCTCCGCTGGGGCAGCACCCGATTCAGCACCTTCTGTTCGGAGGCATCCAGGCCCTCCAGGGCGAAGCGTTTTCCGCCATCGGGGGCCGTGGCCAGAACACGGCTCGCGGCGTCCAGGGCGGCCTGCGCCTCGGTCCGGGTGGCCCCGGGCTTCAACCGGGCGCTGACGAGAAAGCCCGGGTAGCGCCGGCTTTGAAGCAGGTCCCTCGACACGCCGCCCAGTTGGATGCCGGACGCCAACGGCAGCCACAGGTCTTCCTTCTGCCCCAGCTCCAGGCCCTCGAACCCGGCGGGGCCCACGCCCACCACCGTCAGGGGCACGGGGCATCCCTCCGCCCGCAGCGAAGCCCCGAGGATGGCTGGATCGCCATGGAAGGCCGTGCGCCAGAGGTGGTGGCTGAGAACCATCACTGGGGCGCCAGAGGCCTCCTCCTCCGCCGTGAAGGCCCGGCCCAGGGAAGGCCGGAGCCCCAGCACGCGGAACCAGCCCGGCCCCACCAGCGGGGCCGAAGCCGCGACCCTGCGGTCGCCCAGGCTCAGGATGAGATCATCCCGGTCGTTGAAGGAGGTGGCCATGCCCGCGAAGGGGCCCGGGCTGTCCCTCAGCTCCTCGGCCTGGGGATAGGACATCCGCCAGAGCGCCTTCTCCCCTTTGAGCGCCTCCTTGACCAGCACCAGGCTGTCCCGGTCTTCCACGGGCAGGGGCCTCAGCAGCACGGTGGAGAGAATGGCGTGCAGCGCCACATTGGCCCCCAGTCCGAGCCCCAGCACCAGCACGATGGGAAGGGTGAATCCGGGCGCACGGAGGAGGGCGCGCAAAGACTGCCGGAAGAGGAGAAAGAGGTTGGACATGGTGTCACTCGCTTCGCAAAGCTTCCGCCGGATTCACCCGGGCGGCGCGGAGGGCGGGCAGGAGGCAGGCCAGCAGGCCCGTGGCGGTGAGCGCCCCCATGGCCGCGAGCAAATCCAGCGGCGAGACGGCCGGAAGCCCTGACCACCGGGCCGAAGCCACGCGAGCCAGCAGCGCGATCAACACGCCACCCGCCGCCAAGCCCAGAACCAGCAGCCGGGTGCCCAGGCCCAGCACCCGCTGGGCCAGCTGCCGCGCCGTGGCGCCGAGGGCCATGCGGATGGCCAGTTCCCGGCCACGCAATGCCACCTGCAGGTTGAGGGCGGCCCAGAGGCCGAAGCAGGCCAGCATCAGCGATCCCAGCCCCAGGCTGCCCAGCAGACGCACGTTCTGGTGCTCGTGATGGAGGGTGGCCGCCACATGATCTTCCAGCGTGATCACCTTTCCGGGCTCGAGGTTGGGAGCCTCCTGGCGGAGCGCCTCCCGGAGCCGCGCCGCCACCTGCCGCCCGGACCCGGAACCCGCGGCCAGGATCCAGAATTGCCCCGTGGGGATGTCCGCCAGGTAGGCGTCGGAGAGCCAGATCATGGGCAGGTGGAAATCGGGATCGGGGCGCATGCGGTGGTCCGCCGCCACGCCGATCACATCGTAGGACTGATCAGATCCGCTTGTCAGCTTCCGCCCCACGGCATCGCCTTCAGGGAAGAAGCGGCGGGCCAGGGTTTCGTTCAGAATGACCGGCCCATGCCCGTCGCCGTCCCGGAAGCCCCGGCCCTGAGCCAGGGGCACGCCCAGCGCCTGAAACCAATCCGGCCCCACCAGGCAGGCCGGAAGGAAGAGTGTCTCGGCCCGGTCGCCGCCCGAAAGGCTGAAGGTCGCCCGGCCGCTGGCATCCAGGGGCGCCACGATGCCCCGCGCCGCCACCGTGATCTGGGGCATGGCGCGCAGCCGCGCCAGCACGCGCTGGCTCAGGGCCCGGTCCTCGCCGGCATCCGCGGACAGCATGGCGCGGTGCGCGGTGGGATAGCCGGTCTTGGCCGCCCGGCGGAAGGCCCCCAAGGCCATGCTCGACGCCACGAGCAGCAACAACGAGAGCGCCACCTGGGCGGCCACGAACCATCCGCCGCCCTGGCGGGTATGGCCGCGCCCGCCCTGCCCTGCGATGGCACGGGTCAGGTCCATGCGCCGCACCCGCAGCAGGGGGATCAGGGCCGCCGCCATGAGCGCCGCCAGGCTCAGGCCCACGCCGAAGGCGAGCAGGCGGGCATCCAGCGCGGGCAGCAGGAAGGCCTGGGAGGCCGCCTCGCCGGGCTTGAGCATGAAGCGCCGCGCCAGCGCGAGGCCTGAACCCAGCGCCACCGGGGCGGCCAGCATCGCCAGCAGCAGGGCCTCCAGCAGCTGGACACGCAACAGGTTTCCCAGGCTGGCCCCCAGCGCGCAGCGGGTGGCCAATTCCCGTTCGCGGCGCGCGGCGCGGGCCGCGAACAGCCCCGAGGCCGCCACCACCGCCAGGAACAGCGCCATCCCCGCCGCCAGAAGAAGCAGCGAACGCTGAGGCAGCACCAGGTCCAACAGATCCCGTTCGGCCTTGGAGGGATCCACCGCCACGTAGCGGCGGCCGGAATTGGATTCGGGATGGAGCTTGGCCTGAAGCGCGCTGACGCTTTCCAGGGCCGTCCGGGCCTGGGCGAGGCTGAGGCCGGGCTTCAGCCGGACCAGCACCTGGAAGGCCGGCATGTCCCGGCTGGTGAAGAACCCCGGCGGCAGGTTGGGAGCCAGCTTCGGGAGGGACTTCAGCGGCATCCAGCAATCCTCCCGCCGGCCCAGCTCCAGGCCCTCGAAACCGGCCGGACCCACCCCCACCACGGTGACCGGCTGGTTCCGGTCGCCCATGGGGAGGGCGCGGCCAAGGATGCCGGGATCCGCGTGGAAGGCCGTCTTCCACAAACGATGGCTCAGGACGACCACGGAGGCCCCCGAGGCCTCTTCATCGGGCGTGAATCCGCGCCCCTGGCTCATGCGCAGGCCCAGCAGCGCCTGCCAGCCCGCCCCCACCATGGGAACCCGCACCGGCAGCTTGCGGTCCCCCACGGGCAGCGTGGAGTCCGAATCCATCACCACGGGCACCATCCCCGCGAACGGGGAGACGGAGGCCGCCAAGTCCTCGGCCTGGGGCAGGGAGAGATTCTCCAGCCCCCGCTCCCCTTTCTTCTCCAGGCGGAGGGTGGCCAGGCTCTCCCGGTCCGCCACCGGGAGCGGACGGAGGAGGATGGTCTGCAGGATGGCGTGGAGCGCCACATTGGCGCCCAGGCCGAGCCCCAGCACCAGCACGATGGGCACCGTGAATCCGGGCGAGCGGAAGAGGGCCCGCAGGGCCTGGCGGAGGATGGGGACGAGGTTCAACATGGCATCACTCCGAACGCAGGGCCATGGCCGGATCCACCCGCGCGGCGCGCAGGGCTGGGATGAGGCAAGCCATCAGGCCGATGAGGCCGAGCGTGGCGAGCACCAGCATATGAGTGACCGGATCCTGCGCGGTGACGCCGTAAAGCTGGGACTGCAAGAGGCGCCCCAACAGAAGGGCGGTGCCAAGGCCCAACAGGAGACCCAGGCCCAGGGTCCGCACGCCCTGGCTGATGATGAGATGCAGCACGTCCCGGATCTGCGCCCCCAGGGCCATGCGGATGCCGATCTCCCGCGTGCGCTGCGCCACCAGGAAACTGGTCACGCCGTAGACGCCGACGGCGGAAAGCAGCAGGGCCACCAGCCCGAAGGCGCCGAAAAGCACGCCCTGGGCCCGGTACTCGCTCATGTCCTGTTCGATGAGGGCGGGCATGGGGCGCACTTGGGACAGGGGCAAGTCCGGATCCAGCTCGCGCAGGGCGGCCTTGAGCCCGGGGGTAAGGGCCTCGGGCGCGGCCTCTCCCCGAAGGGTGAGGGTGAAGAAGCTGAGGGTTCCGCCATCGGGGTTCATCATGGGCAGGTAGAGCTGAGGCCCTGGTGCTTCCGAAATACGGCGCGTGTGCACATTGCCAGCCACCCCCACGATGCTCAGCCAGGGGCCGTCGCTGCCGTTGAAGGAGACCCGGTGCCCCGTGGGATCCTGGCTCGGCCAGTGGCGATTGGCGAAGGCCGCCGACACCACGGCCACGCCGCCCTCCTGGCCCTGGAAGGCACGCCCGCGCAGCAGGGGAATGCCCATGGTCTCGAAGAAGGCCGGCGTGATTTCGAGCACCTGCGTGTGCGGGCTTTCGCCATCACCCGATTGGCCGTCGAGCAGGTAGGTGGAGGTGCTGGTGCTGCCGCCGAGAGGAAGGGTGTCCACTGCGGCGACGGATGCCACGCCCGGGCTCTGCTGGGCGCGATGAATGAGGTGATCCAGAAACTCGCGCTGCCGTTGGGGCGTGCCGTACTTGGTGCGGGGCAGCGCGATGCCCGCCGTGAGCACCCGGTCTGATTGGAAGCCGGGGTTCACCTGCTGCAACACCGAGAGGCTTCGAATCATGAGGCCCGCGCCCGCGAGCAGGGTGGTGGCCAGGGCCACCTCCGCCGTGACGAGGGCGCGGCGCAGGCGTTTCTGGGCGTGGCCGGTGCCCTTCGCGCCCTCTCTCAGACTGGCTTCCAGGTTCACACGGCTGGCCTGCCAGGCCGGCAAAAGGGCGAAAAGGAACACCGAGAGGAAGGCGGTGGTGAGACTGATGGCCACCATGGGGCCGTCCAGGGCCGGCCCGTCCATGGGCGAGCGGGGAATGAGGGTCAGCAGCCCCACCATGGCATAGCGGGCCAGCACCAACCCGGCGAGGGCCCCGAACAAGGCCAGCAGCGCCCCTTCGGCCAGCATCTGGGCCACGAGCTGGTGGCGGCCCGCGCCGAGGGCCGCCCGGATGGAGATGTCCCGCTCCCGGGCCGCGTTTCGGGCCAGGAGGAGGTTGGCCACGTTGCCGCAGGCAATGAGCAGCACGAAGAGCACCGCCCCCATGAGCGCGAAGAGCACGGGGCGGGCGTTGCGGGTGGCCTCCTCCTGCACGGACACCACCTTGCCCTGGTAGCCCGCATCGTTATTCGGATAGGCGGCGGCCAGGCGCTGGATGATGCCATGGACCTCCTGCTGGGCCGCCTTGGGATCCACCCCGGGCTTCAGGCGCCCGAGGCCCCCCAGAAAGTGCGAGCCCCGCTGATCCAGCTGGTTCGGAGCCAGGCGCAAAGGAACGAACACCTCGGAGTTTCCGACCTGGTAGGGCACGCGGAAACCCTCGGGCATCACGCCCGCCACGGGCACGTCCTCGCCGTCCAGGCGGATGGACCGGCCCACCACGGACGGATCGGCGCCGAAGCGCCGCTTCCAGAAACCGTGAGTGAGGATCACGGCCTTGGGCCCTCCCTGCGCGCCTTCCTCGGCCGTGAAGGCCCGCCCCAGGAACGGCCGCACGCCCGCCACATCGAAGAAGCGCCACGTCACGCGCCCTGAGCGGACCCGCTCGGGATCGCCATCCCCCGTGAGGTTCACCGAACCGCTCGCCACCGCGGCCAGGGCCGAGAAGGACTGGACTTCCCGCTCCACATCCAGGTAGTCCGGCCAGGAGAAATTGTCGAAGCCCACGTCCTTGAACTCGGTCACCACCATCACCCGCGAAGGCTCGGGCAAGTTCATGGCGCGCAGCAGGCGCCGCTCCATGAGGCTGAAGACCGTGGTGTTCGCGCCGATGCCAAGCCCCAGGGTCAGGATGACCGTCAGGCTGAAGGCCGGTGTGCGCAGGAGGCTGCGAAAGGCCCAGCGGAGATAGAACAAAGGGGTGGTCATGGCATCACTCCGATCGCAGCACTTCGGCGGGGTTGACGCGCGCGGCCCGCAGGGCCGGCACGAGGCAGGCGAGGAGGGCGGCGGGCACCAGCAGCGCGAGCACGCCCAGGTAGATGAGGGGTCCCGCCTGACTGAGGCCGTAGAGGAATTGGCCCAGGGCGCGGGTCATGCTCCAACCGAGGAGCGAGCCCAGGCCCAGCCCCAGCCCCACCATGGCACCGGCCCCCGACAGGAGGCCCGCCACCACCTGGGTCCGGGTGGCCCCGAGCGACATGCGGATGCCGATGTCGCGGCGGCGCTGCAAGGTAATTTGACTCAGCACGCCGTAGAGCCCCACGGCCGATAAGAGCAGGGCCACCAGGCCGAAGGCGAAAAACAGGATGCTGGCCATGGACTGCGTGGCCATGCTCACCTGCAGCACGTCCATCATCGGCCGGGGCTCCGGCAGCGCGAGATCCAGGTCCAGGGCCCGGATGGTGGTTTTCACAGGAGTGGCGTAGCGGGCGGGATCGCCCTGCACCCGCACCGCCACCACCGGTCCCTCGAACAGCGTGTGGGCCTCAGCAGAGACGTAGAATTGCGGATCTTCCTTCTTGCTGAGGTCGTTCTCAGCCGTGTCTCCCACCACGCCAGCGACGACGAAAGGCTTCGGGAAGCCGGCGTAGACGGGCCGTCCCAGGGGGTCGGCACCAGGCCACAGGCTCGCGGCGAGGCGGCGGCTCACGACGCAGGCCTGGGCATCGGCCAAGGGGAGGGTCTGGCCCGCCACCAGCGGAATGCCCATGGCCTTGAAGTAGCTCGGGGACACCACGTGCCAGCGGATGTAGACGCCCCTGTCCCCGCTCGGCGCCTGGCGATCCCTGGGGGCGGCATTCACGAACCCGCCGTTGGTGGCTTTCACGAAGGGCAGCGTGTCGTTGACGCCGACCGCCTTCACGCCAGGAAGGGCCGCCAGATCCGCCTCCAGCTGCCGGATAAACGTCGTCTGCCGGGCCAGGTCGTACTTTTGGGGCGGCAGGGGAACGTTCACCGTGAGCACCTCCCTGGCTTCGAACCCGGGCGACGCATGACGCAGGTTCTGGAGGGTGTGGATCAGCAGCCCCGCCCCCAGCAGGAGCATGACGGACAGCGCGACCTCCGCCACCACCAGCCCCCTGAGCACGCGCCAGTGGGTGCGCGAGTGGCTGCCGCGGCTGCCCCGCAGCGCCTCCATCACCTTGGCGCTGCGGGACATGAACCAGGACAGGAAGGCGAGGCCGAGTCCGGTGAGGAGGCTGAGCCCCAGGGCCGCGGCGATGAGCGCCGGGTAGAGGCTGGCCTCCACGGGAATGGGAGTGAGGTCCTTCATCAACCAGGCGAGACCCTGCTGCAGGTAATAGCTGAGCCCGACGCCCAGGCCACCGCCGAGCCCCGCGAGGATCAAGCTCTCGGCGAGAAACAGGCGGCCCATCTGGCCCTGCCCCGCCCCCAGCGCTTGGCGGATGGCCAGCTCCCGGCGCCGGGCCATGTCCCGCACCAGCTGCAGGCCGGCCACGTTGAAACAGGTGATGAGGAGCACGATGGCCACGGCCCCCTGGAAGGTCAGCAGCACCTGTTTGTACCCGGCGGCGGCCTGGTCCAGCATGCGGCTCACCCGCACATCGAAGCGGGGGTCGCCAACCTGGGCGCCGATGCGACCGGCCGCCACGTGGATTTCGGTCTGGACCTGCTGGAAGGTGGCGCCGGGGCGCAGCCGGCCGATGGCGAGAAAGGTGCCCATCCCCCGGTTGTTCCGCCCTGCGAACGGCGTGGCCTCGGGCGTGAGGATCTGGGAATTGGAGATGCGATCATAGAACCGGAAATTCGCGGGCAGTACACCCACCACTTGCACGGCCTTCCCATCGAGGACGACGGTCCGTCCCAGCACCGCCGGATCGCCGTGGAACTGGGCCATCCAGAAATCGTGGCGGAGCACCCCCACAGTGGCGGGCAGCACTTCCTCCTCAGCCCGGAAGACAAGGCGGCCCAGCGCGGGCTTCACGCCCAGCACGCCAAAGAAATCCGCCGTCACCATCCCCACGTCCACGCGGATGGGCTCGCCCTGGCCCGTGAGGGTGCGCGTCCGCGCCGTGCAGGCCGCCATGGACTCAAAGCCCTTGCCCTGGGCCTGCACATCCAGAAAATCCGCCATGGTCATGGGATCGCCCGCGCCCGTTCCGGTGTTGATGGGTTCGATCACCGCCAGGCGAGCGTTGTCCGGATAGGGCAACGGCCGCAGGACCAGGCGGTCCACGTGGGAGATCACGGCCAGGTTCGCCCCGAGCCCCAGGGCCAGGCACAGCGTGGCGGTGATGAGGAAGCCGGGCGAACGCAGGAGGCTGCGGAAGGATTGGCGAAGATCGAAGAGCAGGGTGAACATGGGCGCCTTTCGGGGGGAAGGGTTCGAAGGCTGGCGTTACTCGGCCCGCAGGGCGATGGCGGGATCGATCCGCGCCGCGCGCAGGGCCGGCGCGAGGCAGGCCAGGAGCGCCACCACGCAGAGGAGGGAGGCCACCGCCAATCCCGTGACGGGATCCAGGGTGCCTAGGCCCACCATCTGGCTGGCCAGAAAGCGTCCGGTGAAGAGCGAGGCCAGGGCTCCCGCTCCCACGCCCAACAGCGTGAGCTTGAACCCCTGCCCCACCACCAGAAGCAGGACAGTCCGCACCTGGGCGCCGAGGGCCATGCGGATGCCGATCTCGCGCGTGCGCTGCGTCACCCCAAAGGCGATCACGCCGTAGATGCCTACCCCCGCCAGGATCAAGGCCAGGGCCGCGAAGGCCCCCAGGAGGGCCATGGTTTGGCGGCGGTTCCCAAGGCTCCGGACGATCTGGTCCCCGTACGGCTCGAAGCGGTCGAGGGCCATCCCGCTGTCGAGGCTGCGCACTTGCTCGCGGATGGCGGACTGGAGCGCGGCGAAGGAGGCGGGACTCTTCACGAAAAGGGTGAAGCCCGCGTTCTGGGAGCACTGGCCCAGGGGCACGTACACCATGGGCGGGGCCTCCCGATCCAGGCCGCGCTGCCGGATGTCGCCCACCACCCCCACGATGTCCCAAAGGGTGTCCCTGGGGGTGACCTCGCTCCAGAAACCCCCGAGGATCTGGAGGCCCAGCACCTGTCCATCGGGCGCCAAGGCCCGGGCCATGCTTTCATTCACCACCACCACGCGCCGCCCCTCGGTGTTGTCGGAGGGCAGCAGCGGCCGGCCCTGGCGCTGAGCGATGCCCAATGTCTCGAAGAACCCTGGGCTCACCAGGTTCACGCTGGCGCGGTGGGACCAGCGGGTGGAGGGCGCCGAGGTGGGACCCAGGTTGATGGCCGTGGTCCAAGCCCCGCCTGACACCGGCGCGAAGCGGGCCATTCCCACCGACGCGACCCCAGGGATCTCCTTCAAGCGGCGCTGCAATTCCTCCTGAAAGGCCGTGCGCTGGGCGTGGTCGCCATAGCGGTTGCCTGAAATGGCCACATCGAAGGCGATGACCTGGCGGCTTTCAAACCCCCGCGGGGCATCCAGCACCTTGAGGTAGCTCCTCCCCAGCAGCCCTGCGGTCATGAGCAGCAGCATGGCGAGGGCCACCTCGGCCGCCACCAGGCCGGATCGGAGCCTCCCCGCGGGCGCGCTGCCCTTGGCGCCGCCGCGAAGATCCTGGCTCAGGTGCGCCTCTCGGAGCTGCCAGGCAGGCGCCAGCGCAAAGAGCAGGCCGGTGGCGGCGGCGAGGCCGAACGTGTAGACGAGCGTCCATCCATCGATCGAAAGGCGCTGGATCTGGTTCAGGTTCCCGGCGTTGGGCAGCAGGGCGGGCAACAGGCGAAGGGTGAAGGCCGCCATCCCCAACCCAATCAGGCCCCCGGCCAAACCCACCAGAAGCCCCTCGGCCAGCAGCATGGCCACCAGCTGAAGCCGGGTGGCCCCCAGCGCGGCCCGCAGCGACACCTCCCTTTCCCGCATGATGGCCCGGACCAGGAACAGGTTGGCCACATTGGTGCAGGCAATGAGGAGCAGGAGGCTCACTGCACCCAGCAGGAGCAGCAAAGGCCGGGTTCCTTCCCCGATGATGTCGTCATGCAAATCCCTCACGACCGCGCCACGGCCCTCATTGGTTCCGGGATGGATCCGGGCGAGATCCGCCGCGATGATGGACAGCTCACTCTGGGCCGCGGCCACTGAAACTCCGGGCCGGAGCCGTCCAAAGGCCGGAAGGCTGTGGCTGCCGCGGGCATCATCCCGCGTCGGCCGGCCAAGAGGGACATACAGGTCCTGGTTTTCACCCGACGCGTAGAGGAAACCCTCCGGCGCCACCCCCAGCACCTGGAAGGATTCCCCGCTCAGCCGGATGCTGCGGCCCACCACGGCCGGATCTCCGCCGAATTGGCGCTGCCACAGCCCATGGCCGAGAACCACCACCTTGTTCTTCCCCGCCTGATCCATGTCCGGAAGAAAGGTGCCTCCCAACAACGGGCGAACCCCCAGCAACTCGAAGAACCCAGGGCTCACCACCAGGGCCGAGACGCGCTGGGCCTGGTCGGCGCCCTCCATGTCGAAGGCCGTGGCGGCGGCCACGGACATCCCTTCGAAGCTGCGAGCAGCCCGCTCCTGCCAGTCGTAGAAATCGGGCGCTGAAAGGGTGAGGGCGTTTTCCTTCAGGTGCGGGCGCGATTCCCACAGCGCCACGAGCTGGTGCGCGTCCCGGTAGGGCAAGGGCTTGACCACGAGCCCCCGGATGGCGCTGAACATCGCCGAATTGGCCCCGATGCCCAGGGCCAGCGTGAGCAGGGCGGTCAGGGTGAAAGCCGGAGCCTTCAGGAGGCTGCGCAGCGCATGTTTGAGGTTCATTGCCCAATCCATGGCCTACTCCGCGATCGCGTTCATGGGAGGATTCCGGATGTCCATGGGCATCCCTACTCGGCCCGCAGGGCCGCGCCCGGATCCACCCGCGCCGCTTTCAGCGCGGGCGCCAGGCAGGACAACAGGGCGATGGCGCAAAGGAGGGCGGCCACACCGAGGCTGGTGAGGGGGTCCACGGCGCTGACACCCACCAGCTGGCTCGCCAGGAGGCGCCCCGTGAACAGCGCGCCCGCCAGCCCCAGGAGAATCCCCGCTGCGGCGAGCCGCAGACCCTGCCCCAGGATGAGGCTGAGCACCTGGCTCACCTGGGCGCCGAGGGCCATCCGGATGCCGATCTCGCGGGTGCGCTGGGCCACGCTGAAGGCCACCACGCCGTAGATGCCGATGCCCGCAAGCAGAAGAGCCAGGGCCGCGAACACCCCCAGCAGGATGGCCGTCTGGCGGCGGTCCCCCGCGCTGTCCCGGACCAGGTCCTCCAGGGCCGCGAAGTCCCGCAGGGCCAGGTCGCGGTCCAGGCCGTTCACCTGCTCGCGGATGCCGGCGCGAAGGGCTCCGAAGCTGGCCGTACTGCGCAGGTAGAAGGTCAGGGGCGAACCCGCCACCTGGCTGGTGGGCACGAAGTACATGGCGCGAGGCGCCCTCTCCAGGTCCCGCTGGTGGATGTCGCCCACCACGCCCACGATCTCCCAAAGGCTGTTCTCGGGAACGGCCTGGCTGGATACGCCCAGCATCAGGCGCTGCCCCAGCGCCGATCCGCCTGGGAAGAGGGTCCGCGCCATGGTCCGGTTCACCAGCACCACGGGCCGGGCCCCCGCCTTATCCGTGGGCTCGAGGCCGCGGCCCTCCAGCAGCGGAATACGCAGGGACTTGAAGAAGCCCGGGCTGACGGCATTCATGTCCGCCTGATGGGGCCAGCGCACATGCGACAGCGAGGTGGGCCCGATGTTCACGTAGGTCGATGCTCCCGATCCCGAGAAGGGGCCCAGCTGACAGGATCCCGCCGAGGCCACGCCAGGCAGCTGCTCCAGGCGCCGCTCCAGCTCGGCGCGGAAGGCCTCCTGCTGGGTTTCTTGGGGGTAGCGGGTCTCCGGAAGCTCGATGGTGAAGGTCGCCACGCCCCCGGCCTCGAACCCAGGGTGAGTGTCCATCACCTTGAGGAAGCTCCGCAGGAGCAGCCCCGCGCTCAGCAGCAGAAGCATGGCCAGGGCCACTTCCCCCACCACCAGGGCGGAGCGCAGCCGGCCCGGCGCCGCGCTGCCCTTGGCCCCCTGGCGGAGCTGAAGGTTCAGCTGGCTGGGTTTCAGCTGCCAGGCCGGGGCCGCGGCGAAAGCCAGGCTCACCAGGAAGGAGCAGGCGAAGGTGAACAGGAGGGCCCAGCCATCCAGTCCGAGGTTCTGCACATTGTTGAGGTTCCCCGTGTTGGGCAGGACGCTGGGCAGCACCTTCAGCAGCAGAGCGGCGAGGAGCAACCCCAAGGCCGAACCGACCAACCCGATGGCCAGACCCTCGGCCAGGAAGCGGGAGAAGAGCTGGGCCCGGTTGGCGCCCAGGGCTGCCCGCAGGGCCACCTCCCGCTCTCGAGACAGGGCCCGGGCCAGGAACAGGTTCGCCACGTTCGTGCAGGCGATGAGCAGCAGCAGCCCCACCGCCCCCATGAGCAGCAGGATAGGCTTGGCGCCGGCACCCAGCAGGTCGGCGCGGAAATCCCGCACTTCCGCCGAGCAGCCCTCATTGGTGGCCGGATAGAGCGACGCCAGGTTTTGGGCGATGGCCGCCAGCTCCGTCCGGGCCGCCGCCAGACTCACGCCGGGGCGCAGGCGCCCGAAGGCGCGGTATCCGTGGCTGCCGCGCCCTTCGTCGTTTAACGGCCGCGGGAAGGGCGTGTAGAGATCCTGACGGTGATCGGAAGGATAGGAGAACCCTTCGGGCATCACGCCGATCACCGTGTGGGGCTGGCCGCCGAGGGTCACACTGCGGCCGACCACCGCGGGGTCCGCGCCGAACTCGCGCCGCCAGAGGCCTTGGCTGAGCACCACCACCTGGTTTTGGCCTGGACGATCCATGCCGGGCGCAAAGGTGTTCCCCAAGTGGGCCCGCGCCCCCAGCAGATCGAAGAACGAGGGGCTGACCTGCAGCACGGACACCGGCTGGGGCTCGCCTCCCGTCCGCAGGTCGAGGGTCCCCCGGGACACGATGCTCATGCCTTCGAGGCCAGCGGCGGCTGCATCCTTCCAATCGAAGAAATTCGGGGCGGAAAAGGGCAACCGGGGCTGCGCCTGGCCGGGCCTCGACTCCCACAGCGCCACCAGCCGCTCGGGTTCCCGGTAGGGGAGCGGCTTCAGGAGCAACCCCCGGATGGCGCTGAACATGGCTGAATTGGCCCCGATCCCCAGGGCCAGCGTGAGCACGGCCGTGACGGTGAAGAGCGGTGATTTCAACAAGCTTCGAAGCGCCAGCCGGAAGTCGATCAGGAAGGTGGCCATAGGTCCTCAGGAAGGATTGGATGAAACGCTCCTCTAGGCGGTGTGCTGCTTCCGGGCTTCCTCTTCGCTGACGATGCGGCCGTCGAAGAGGTGCACGGTGCGGTCGGCGGCGCCGGCGAAGCGCGTGTCGTGGGTCACCATGCAGATCGTCGAGCCGCGGCGGTGGAGTTCCTTCAGCAGCTCCATGACGGATTCGCCGTTGGCGCTGTCGAGGTTGCCCGTGGGTTCGTCCGCCAGCAGGATGCTGGGCTTGCCCGCCAGGGCGCGGGCCACCGCCACGCGCTGCTGCTGGCCGCCGCTCAGCTGGCTGGGCAGATGCCGGGCGCGGTGGCTCATGCCCACATCCTCGAGCACGTTCAACGCCCGGTTGCGCCGTTCCGCGGCGGGCATGCCGCGGTAGACCAGGGGCAGCTCCACGTTCTCGAACACCGTGAGGTCGCCGATGAGGTTGAAGCTCTGGAAGATGAAGCCGATCTCGCGGTTGCGGATGCGCGCGCGGTCCGCCAGCTTGAGGCCCGAGGCCGGCTTCTTGTTCAGCATGTAGGTTCCGCTGGTGGGCGTGTCCAGCAGGCCCAGGATGGAGAGCAGCGTGGACTTGCCGCAGCCCGAAGGGCCGGCGATGGAAACGAACTCGCCTTCGCGGATGTCGAGATGCACTTCGGCGAGGGCGTGGGTTTCCACCTCGTCGGTGGTGAACACCTTCTTGATGGATTCGAGGCGGATGAGAGGTTCGGACATGAAGGGCTCCAGGAAAACGGAGGGAGGGGAAAGGGAATTCAGGATTCGCGGAGGGCTTCCGCAGGCGGGATGCGCGCGGCCCGGAGGGCCGGCAGAAGGGCGGCCAGCGCCGCCGCGAAGGACAGGGAAGCCACCACCAGAAGGCCCAGGTGGAGCGGGGGTTCCGGCAAGGCGCCCAGGGTGGCCCTGCCCAGGCGCTCCAGCCCCAGGCCCAGCGCCCAGCCCGCGAGGCCGGCCACCAGCGCCAGACGCAGGGTTTCGCGCAGCACCTGGCCCAGAAGGTCGAAGGGCGTGGCGCCCAGGGCCGCGCGCACGCCGAATTCCGTGCGCCGGGCCGCCACGGCCGCCGACATGATGCCGAACACGCCGCCCGCCGCCAGCAGCAGGGCCAGGGCGGCGAAGGCCCCCATGAAGGCCAGGGCCATGCGCTGGGGACCCAGCTGGGCCTGCAGCAGCGCCTCCATGGACTGGTACTTGGCCAAGGGCTGGCCCGGCGCCGCTTCCCGCAGCACGGCCTGGATCTGGGCCGGGCTGGGACCCAAGCTGGAAACCGGGCCCGCCACCCGCAGGGCCAGGCAGAGGTCCTCGTGCCAAAGGGCCTCGGACTGGGCCATGGGCAGGAAGAAGATGGGCGGGGCGGCTTGGGCGGGCCCGAATTCCCGCAGGTCCGCCAGCACGCCCACGATGGTGAACGGTTCGCCAAGGATGGGAAGGCTGCGCCCCACCACGTCTTCGGTGTTGAAAGCCTCCAGGGCCAGGTTCCGGCTCACCAGCACCACCTTCTCCGAGGCGGCGGTGTCCGTGGCCGCCACGTCCCGGCCCCGCAGGAGGTGGAACCCCAGGGCCCGGACCAGGCCCGGCGTGAGCGCCCTGGCCTGGGGACTCAGATGGCGGCCATCGGCCAGGGGCAGGTTGAGGTCGCTGCGCAGGCCGCTCATGGGCAGCCCGTTGGTGGCTCCGGCGGCCACCACGCCCGGCAGCGCCCTCAGCCGCTGAGCCAGCTCCTGGGCCAGGCGGCTGCGCTCGGCCAGCTTCATGCGGGGCTGAAGGCGGAAGGTCCACACCTGGGCCGCATCCAGGCCCAGGTCGGCCTTCAGGAGCTGCGTCAGGCTGTGGCGCAGGGAGAAGGCTCCCAGCAGCAGGCTGGCGCCCACCAGCAGCTGCGCCGACACCAGGATCCGGCGCGCCCGCCCGGGACCGGCGAGGCCCGGCTGGCGGACGCCCCGCAACAGATCGGAAAGGCGCGACCCGGGCTGCCCGGCGAGGGCGCAGAGGGCTCCCAGGGCCGGGCCCAGCAGCAGGGCCAGCACCACCACGGGGCCATCCAAGGCCAGGCCCTCCCAGCTCAGCCCGGGAAAGCTCCAGGAGAGGGCCCGGCCCGTGGGCGGCAGGCAGAGCCAGGCCAGCCCCAGCCCTGCGCCGGCTCCCAGAAGCCCCAGGATCGCGCCCTCGGCCAGGAGCTGGCGCCGCAGGCTTTCGGGAGCGGCGCCCAGCGCGCTGCGCACGGCCATCTCCGCCCGCCGGCCCAGGCCCCGGGCCAGCAGCAGCGCCGCGGCGTTGTAGGCGGCGAGGACCAGCACCAGGAAGGTGGCCCAGCGCAGGAGCCGGAGCACCTGCAGGCCCTGGCCCAGCACATCGTCCACCAGGGGGTTCAGGCCATAGCGGACCTGATCCAGCCACTCCTTCGGCACTTCCGCGGCGAACAGCTCCTTGATGCGGGCGGCCACCTGATCCATGGCGGCCTGGCCCTGGGCCAGGGTGGCTCCATCCTGAAGGCGCGCCACCACTCTGAGGAAGTGGCCCTGGTGGTTCTGGCGCTTCGCGTCGCTCCAGCGGAAGGGGCGGAACAGATCCGTGCCATGGGCCGTGTGGAAGGCCTTGGGCAGCACGCCGATGACTTCGGCGGGCTCTCCGTCCAGGGCCACCTGGCGGCCCAGCACCGAAGGATCGGCGCCAAAGTGTTCCTGCCAGGCGCGGTGAGACAGCAGAACCGTGGCGGGGGCGCCCGGCGCGTCGTCGGCCGCCGAGAAGGCGCGGCCCAGGACGGGGCGCACCTGCAGCACGTTGAAGTAGTCCCCCGTCACTTCATCCAGCGCCACGTTCGCGGGAATCTCCCGCCCCAGGGCCGCGTGCCGGGGGAAGTAGGCCGCCACGCCGGAAAAGACACCGGGAAAACCGCGCATGAGCTGAAGGTCGCCGGGCGAGGGAGTGCCGTGGCGCTGCGGCTCGGAGACCCGGGCGTTCCAGAGGCTCACCAGCCGGTCCGGGCGCGGGGCCGAAAAGCTGCGCTCCATCACGCTGCGGTGCAGGGCCAGCATCCAGGCGAACCCGCCCACGCCCAGGGCCAGAAGCGCGACGGCCGGCACCAGCGTGCGGGGCTCGCGGAACAGGGACTTCAGAAAGGTTCGGACGTGCACAGGCAACTCCTAGGCTCGAAGGAGGAACCCGGCGCGAGCCGTTTCTGCGGATTCAAGAATGTCGAGGGGATTCATGCCATCTCCATAGGGGCAAAGGGGCTTCACAGACCTTGGCGCCGTCAGCCTTGCGCGGGGCGCCGTCAGCCTTGGCGCGGGGCGCCGTCAGCGCTGGCGCAGAGCGCCGTCAGCCTTGGCGCAGGGCTTCGGCGGGCGGGTGGGTGGCGGCCCGGAACGCGGGCAGCAGGCTCGCGATGCTGGCCCCCACGAGCAGCATCACGGCTCCTCCGGCCAGACTGGCGGGTGCCGCCGGTTGGGAATCGGTCAGGAAGCTGGCCAGCAGGCGGCCGGCGGCCGCGGCGGTGATCAGGCCGACGCCCACACCCAGCGCCGTGGTGCCCACGCCCTGGCGGAGCACCAACTGGAAGATCTGGCGCGCCGAGGCGCCCATGGCCACCCGGATGCCGAACTCCCGTGTTCGCTGGGCCACCACGTAGCTGAGCAGACCGTGGAGGCCCGCCAGGGCCAGCAGCAGCGCCAGTCCCCCCGCCAGACCCATGAGGCGCATCTGCACCGAAACGTTCTCCACGCTTCCGTCGACCACCTCGCGCATGGGCCGCAGCCCCTTCAGGGGCCATTCCGGCGCCACTTCGCGGGCCACGCGGCGGATGGCCTTCAGGTCCATGACCCTGGGCGATTCGAACTGCACCACGAAGGAGGTGGTGAGCATGCCGAGGTACGAAGGGAAGTAGGCCACCATTTTCGCCTTCTCGCTGGAGGGCCCGGCATTGCGGACATCGGACACCACACCCACCACTTCCACCCAGCGGCCCCCGTACTTGAAGGTCTGGCCCACGGCCGACTCGCCCGGATAGAAGGTGCGCGCCATGCTTTCGCTGATGACCGCCATGCGCGAACCCTCGCCTTCCCGCTCGGAAGGCAGGAACCCCCGGCCCTGGAGCACGCGGATGCCGAAGGCTTCGAACACCTCGGGGCTGGCCGTGCGGAGCTCCACCCATTCGCCATCCCGGTTGGGCCGCTTGGGGGTTTCGGTTCCGAAATTCCAGCCAAAGTCCTCCACGGGAAGGAGTCCGATGGTTCCGGCTTGCTTCACCCCGGGAACCGCCTTGAGGCGCGCCACGAGTTCCTCCACCTTCAAGGCCGCCTTCTGCTCCGAGGCCTCGTCCTTGGAGCTGGTGTCGCAGGTGAACACGGCCACGCCCTCGGTGCGCAGTCCCAGGTTCACCGCCAGCAGCCGGCGCAGCGTCCCCTGGGCCGAGGTAAACGAGGCCAGCAGCGTGAGGGCCAGGGCCACCTGGGCCACCACCAGGGTGATCCGGAGGCGGCGCGAGCCGCCCCCCGCCAGGCCGCGCCCGCTGGCATTGAGCACGCTGCTCAGGCGCAGCCGGGACAGGAGCAGGCCAGGCAGGCCCGCCATGAGCAGGGCCACCAGCACTGAAGCCCCGGCAAGGCCCCCCAGGAGGGCTTTATCCATCGCCAGTGGATGCGCCGCTTGAAAAGCCGGGCTCACCACCGGCTTCAGGAGGCCCATGGTGGCATGGGCGACGAAGGTCCCCAGAAAGGCGCCACCCAGGCTCAGCAGCAGGGACTCGGCCAGCCTCGGCCGGAGCGCGGCCCAGGTGCCGGCTCCGAGGGCCATGCGGAGGGCGGTCTCCTCCCTGGCGGCCATGGCCCGCGCCAGCACCGCGTTGGCCAGGTTCACGAGGGTGATGGCCACCAGCAGGACCGCAGCCAGGGAGAGGATGGTTCCCACGGTTTTGTTCTGCTCCCGGAGCAGGCCCGTGTAGGGCTTCCCTCCCAAACGCATGACCGATTCCTGCTGGCCGGGATGGGCCTCGGCCATGGCCTGGCTGAGGGCCTCCATTTCCGCCTTCAGCTGGGCGGGCCCCATGCCGGGCGCCAACCGCGCGTAGATGGGGAGGAAGCGGTTGTAGCGCCCATTCCTCTGGCTTTCGGTGGGCACCAGCGGCGCGAACAGCTGCACCTTGTTCAGGGACACGGCCTCCGGCAGCACCCCGAGGACGGGATGGTCTTCGCCGTTGAGGCGGACGGTGCGGGAAAGCACCTGGGGATCGCGCCCGAAATGGGAGGTCCAGAACCCCTCGGTGAGCACCACGCCCCGCTGGGCCTCCGGCGCCCAATGGACGGTGCCCAGGATCGGCTGTGCCTGGAACACATCGAAGAAGCCCGGTGTCACCGTGCCCACCAGGGCCTGCTCCGGTTCGCCGTCGCCCGTGATGTTCATGCGGTAGGAGCCGAATCCCGCGACGGCGCTGGCGGTGTGGAGGCGCTCCTTCAATTCGAGGAACAAGGGCCAGGATGCCGGATAGTGGGAGTCGCGGCCTTCGCGGTCCTCCCACCAGAGGTTCTGGATCTGCTGCGGCGCCGCGTAGGGCAGGTCCGTGAAGAGGGCCGTGCGCAGGGCCCCCACCATGGCGGCGGTGGCCCCCAGGCCCAGGGCCAGCACCAGCAGGACCGTGAGGCTGTACTGGGGCATGCGCAGGAGGTTGCGCAAAGCCACGCGGAAATCCTGGAAGAGTTGGCTCACGGAATCCCCCTAGCGGATGCGGATGCGATCGACGCCGTCCCAGGCGCTGGTGTCGCTGAGGATCACCTGGTCGCCGGGGCGCAGCCCTTCCAGCACTTCGATGGAACTGACGGAGGCCCGGCCCAGCTTCACCTTGACGCGGGTCGCCTCCTGGCCGTCGGCGCTGAGCTTGAAGAGCGAGATGGTGGCGAAGGACTGGGCCTGCACGGGACGCCCCACCCTCAGGGTGTGGTCGGCGCGGTCCAGTTCGATGATGCCCTCCACGCTGAGATCCGGGCGGGCCCCCTTGGGCAGGGCGCCGTCCAAACTCGCGTCCACGGTGACGGTGCCGTTCTGCACGCTGGGATCCATGCGGATGACGCGGCCCTGCACGATGCCGTTGCGGGTGTCCACGGCCACGGATTGGCCCATCTGGATGTCCTTGGCCTGGGTCTCGCTCACCTTCAGCTCGGCCTTGAGGGGCAGCGGCTTGGCCACTTTCGCCAGGTTCGCGCCCGGCTGAAGCTGCTGGCCCACCTGCAGGGGCACCTGCTGCAGCATGCCGGCCATGCCTGCCCGCACGTGCAGCGAGGCGCTCTGGGCCTGCTTCAGCGCGTACTGGGCCCGGGCCTGCTCCAGGGCCGCGCGGGCCGGCGCCAGCTGGTCGCCCTTGCCCTCGAAGAGCGCCATGCGGGCCTCCTCGGTGGCCAGGCGCGCGGCGCAGTCCTCGTATTTGGCGTTGGCCCGCAGCACATCGCTTTCGGATTGCAGGCCCTCCTTGAACAACCGCTCATAGGCCTTCAGCGTGGCCGCGGCCTCCTTGGACGCCGCCCGGGCCGAGGCCACGGTACCCTTCTGGTTCAGGGCGCTGACGCTGTAATCCGATTCGGCGCGTTTCAAATTCCAGAAGGCGTCCTGGGCCGACTGCTGCAGCTCGGGGCTGGACAACTCCGCGATGATGCTGTCCTCACGCACTTCGGTGCCGGGGAAGAGGAGGATGCGCTCCACCTTGCAGGGCACCTGCGCGGTGATCATCCGCACGTCCACGGGCACCAGGATGCCCGTGCCGCGCACCTGGAAGACCATGGCCCCTTCCTGCACCTTGTCCAGCAGCAGGCTTTGGCGGTCCGCCTCGGGGGCCGCGGGCTTCAGGCGGCCCAGGCCGAACAGCAGGGCCAGCACGCCCACTGCGACGCCGCCCATCCAGATGAATTTCCAGTGGCGCTTGGGCCGGGGAAGCGGAATGTCCATGAACGTCTCCGGCGGGGTAACAGCCAGAGGCGTGCCACATTACAACATTACCAATTGCTATCTTTACGCATGCCGACATTCAGCCGGTTGTCCCAAAAATGGGACGGCCGTCCCAAAGATGCGCCGACCTAGCGGCGCACCCTGCCCCCAAAGCTCCGGAAGCCGCCGCGGCCGCCCCAGTGGCTCCAGCCTCCACCGTGCCAGTAGCGGGGACCGCCCCAGCTCCGGTAGCCGTAGTGGGGCCTGAACCCGTACCAGTGGCCCAGGCCGACGCCGAACCAACCGTAGTAGCGGGGCCCGAACACGCCAAAGTAGGGCCTGGGTCCCCAACCCCAGAGCCAAGGTGCCGCCACCCAGCACCAGCCCACTTCCTGCTCGTAGACATACATCTGCGGGGCGGATCCGTCCGGCGGCGCGTGGGTGTAGCGGTCCCCATAGGGCATCCAGACCCAGCCGTACTGTTCTGTGTAGACCCATTGGCCGCTCCCCTTTTCCTGGGATGGCTGCGTCTGGGCCGAACCCGAGGGCGGCCCGGGCAGATCCGCGGGGGGCGGGGGCGGGGGAGTCTTGGGCTCGGGAACCTCGGGCTTGGCCGGGGCCTGCTCCTCCTGGTTTTCCGCGGGAGGCGCGGGATTCCCCGGTTCCTGCGCTCCGGCCTGAAGGCCAGAAAGGGCGGTGATCAAGGCCAGCGTACCTGCCCAGGGTTTCATTGCAGCACCTCCATCCTGTTAGACGGCCCAGGAGCCCAAAGGGTTACATCCCAGGTGGAACCGATGTTGGGGGATGCCCGCCTCTTCTATTCCTGAGCACAAGACCACCTTCGTGGGGGGCTTTCCAAGCAGAACCAAGCCGGTAGGCGGGCTTCTACTTGTACATGCTCAGCAGCTCCACATCAAAGACGAGCATCCCCGCTGGTTTGCCCCTTTCCCCGCGGTAGGCCAGTTTTTCAGGAACCCAGAACCGCCGCCGCTCTCCCACCACCATCTGCTGCAGGCCTTCGATCCAGCCGGGGATGACGTCGGACACTTTGAACCCTGCGGATTCCCGCCGCATCAAGGAGCTGTCGAAAAGCTTCCCGTCCGTGGTCCAGCCACTGTAGTGGACGTTCACCCGGTGCGCGCGGGTGGGATGTTCCTTGCCCGTGCCGGGACGGAGCACCTTGTAGGCCAGGCCGGATTTCAGCAGCTGGGCGTCGCCCGGGGCCCCCGCCACGTCCGCCGGAGCCTTGCTGGGATGGGGCTGCACTTCGATCAACTCCAGGTCCAGGGTGAGGGCACCCGCCGGCCTGCCCCTGGCTCCATTGAAAGCCAGCGCCTCCGGAAGCCAAAGCCGGCGCAGCTCCCCCTCCTGCATGTCCAGCAGGGCCTCCCTCATGCCCGGCATGAGGTGGGTCAGGAACAGGTGGGGCGGCGCCTCGTTCCGATCGGAGTGGAGCACCCGCTTGCCGTCCAGGCTCCAGCCCGAGAAATGCACCAGCGCCAGGCTGTCCTCCGCGGGACGGGTTCCCTGCCCCGGCCGCAGCACACGGCTGGCCATCCCCGAGGCCGTCCGCGCCGAACCGGCGGGCGCCGCCGCCAGATCCGGCGGCGGGGCTTCCGAAACGGCCTGGGCCAAAACGGCCGGAACGGCGGCTAGGACGAAGCAGGAACGTCTCATGCCTCGATGGTGGCAGATCCGGCGCGGCCACCGGACCTCCCCTGAGAATCTCGAGAATCCGCCAGCTGGATCAAGCCATCCAGGGGTAATATTCCGTTCAACATTCAGACCATCAACCACCCCCGGGGAGGCTCGATTCCGTGGCACGCATCGCAGTGGTGGACGACAGCAAACTCGCCCGCGTCTTCGCGGTGGCCGCCCTGCAGAAGCACGGGCACGAGGTTCTCGAGATCGAACCCGATTCCCTTGATGCAGCCCTGAAAGCCCTGATTGCGTGGAAGCCGGATCTCCTGATCCTGGACCACGCCATGCCGGGATTCCAGGGCCCCAGCCTGGTAAGGGCCTGCGTCGAGCGCCCGGAGCTCTCGGACATGAAGGTGATGATGCTGACCGCCTTCCACGACGAGGCCATGGCGGCGCGGATGCGGAAGCTGGGAGTCGGAACCATCCTCCACAAGCCCATCCGCCACGAGGATCTGGCCCGTTCCATCAACGGCATGCTCCAGGATCCGGCCAGCAGAGAAGGCCCGTTCAGCCCTGACCGCCCGTGACGATCAGGGGCTCCCGTATCCCGGACAGACGCGCGAAATTCCGGAGCTTCTGGAGGTGGGCCAAGCCGATGGCCGTGCCTTTGGGCACCACGAGCAGGCCGCTCACGGTCTCGATGTCGGTGAGCAGCACGTGGCCGATGCGCAGCTCGTGCAGGCTGACCTCCTGGGTGGGAGGCGGCGGAGCCTCGGCCCCCTCGCCCTCCAGGCACCGGACGAACGCGCGCAGCACGGCTGGGTCGTACCAGGTCGAGCGCGTCTCCATGTCCCGGACCGTCGCAATCGGGTTGCCGAACCGGGACAAAAGCCGCTCGTAGTCCCACACCACGCGGAGGATGCGGCCCCCCAGCGGTATGTCCTCCCCCGTTCGGTCGTCGGGTGGATACCCCGTGCCGTTGAAGTTCTTGTTCATGTAGAACACGGCCTCTGCGACCTGCTCCAGGCGCGGGATGTTCTTGATCAGATCGGCCCCGAGTTCAGGAATCCGGTTGGCCAGGTCCCGCTCGCTGCTGTTGAGGAAGGTGCCGAGGTGGATCTTGGAGGCCAGGCCTTCGGGCACGGTAAGGATGCCGATCTGGGAAAGGATGGAGGCGATCCCCAGGACCCACGCATCCTTCATGCCCAGCTCCTTTGCGATGGCTTCGGCCCATGAAGCCATCGACTGGGCCCGTCCGAACGAGATGGGATCGAGGCAGGAGAGCAGCTCCACCAGCATCTTGATGGCGCCCTTGAGCGTGTCTTCCAGCAGGGATTTCTCCGCCGTGATGAGCTGGTGCTGCCGGATGGCCTGGTCGATGGTCTGCCCCAGCAGTTGCGATTCGCAGGGCTTGGTGAGGAACCGGAAAATGGCCCCCTTGTTCACGGCCTCCATGGCCGTCCCCTGATCCGCGTTGCCCGTGAGCATCACGCGGACGGTGTCGGGGTGTTCCTCCATGGCCCAGGCGAGGAAGGTCGCCCCATCCATGCCGGGCATCCGCATGTCGGAGACCACCACCGCGTAGGGCCCCTGATTAGACATGCACGCCTGCGCCGCTTCGCCGCCGAGCGCCGTGTCCAGGGAGAACTTGGCGCGCAGTACCCGGCCGTAGGCGCTCAGCACGTTTTCCTCGTCGTCGACCAGGAGGATCTTGGGTTTCATGGCCGGGCCTCGTCGGCATCCAGGACGGAAACCGGCTCAAGCAGATCCATCAACTGGGCCAGGCTCGAAAGCAGCTCCAAATGGCCCGGGCCCAGGCGGAGCCCGGCGGGAAGCACCAGCTTCCCATCCCCCGTGCGGATGTCCCGCGCCAGGGTCATCCCGGTCCGCAGCGAACGGATCCGCAAGTCCTTGGGGGCCGGGGCCGGGCGGCTGGAGGCCAGCAGAAGCCCCAGCGCCTCGATCACCTTTGGATCGTAGGCCTTGGGGCGGAGTTTCATTTCCTCCAGGGCCACGCTGCGGCTCTTTCGAGCGTGCTCGAGTTCCGAAAAATCCCACGCGACTTTCAGAATCCGCGCTCCCAGCGGAATCGCCTCGCCGTGTGTGTCATCGGCCGGCGTTCCGGAGCCGTCGTAGCCTTTCGCCTGGTAACGGATCATGCCGGCGATTTCTTCCATTCTCGGAATGGGCTGGATCAGCCGGGCGCCGATTTCCGGAACGGCGGCGAGAAGGGATTCCAGGCGGGCGCGTCCCACGGCCGCCTCGATGGCCCCTGCGGGCAGGGTGATCCGGCCCACGGGACCCAGGAGGGCCGCGATTTCGACGGCCCAGACTTTCTCGTACCCGAGTTCGCGGGCCAGCCCGGCGCTCCGCTCCCGAACCACCTGGCAACGGCTGAACAGGACCGGATCCACGCCTGCGAGCAGTTCCGAAAACAACGTGATGGCGCCGGTCAGCGTCTGCTCGAGCAGCTCCTTTTCGGCCATCACCAGCTCGTGCTGGCGCAGGCCGGCATGCAGCGCCAGCGCCAGTTCATCAGGCGGGCAGGGCTTGGCCAGGAACCGGAACACCTGCCCGTGGTTCACGGCGTCCACGGCCGTTTTCTGATCGGGATCCCCCGTGAGCATGATCCGGATGGTGTCCGGGTGCCAGGATCTCACCATCGTGACCAGGTCGAGCCCGGTCAGGCCAGGCATCCGCATGTCCGACACGAGGACGGCGAAAGGGCCCCGGTCCTTCATGATCTGGAGCGCTTCCCTCCCGTTCAGCGCCACTTCCAGATCGAACGACTTCCTCAGCGAACGGAGGTAGCCGCGGAGGACGTTGTCTTCATCATCCACCAGCAGGATTTTTTTCGTCATCGCCAGCCCCCTCAATCCTCACGCGTGATCTTCGCCCTGCGCCACCAGTCCGGCCCAAACGTCCCGCCGCTCCCAAACACCCGCCCGTTCGAGCGCCATCTGGTCGAGGCGGCCCGTTCCGAATACCGAATCCTGCTCATGGCCGCCGCAGATTACATCCGCGGCGTGGACCGAGATGAGGGGGGTCATGCGGCCCTCATCCTGGACGCGGGCCCGGTGGTGGAGGCTGACGATGTTCAGGATGGGCGCGGGCAGCCCCCAAAGCCCCATGAGGTAGGCCCCCACTTCGGCGTGGGTCACGCCGAAGAGTTCCTTCTCCGCCGTCGAGAGGGAGATCCGTTCCGAAACCACGAGACCCGCCACCTGGTCATACAGGTCCGGGAAATTCGAAGCCAGGATCAGCACGCCGACATCGTGGAGGACGCCTCCGACGAAGGCTTCCTCCATGTGGGCCAGGTCCAGGCCCTCCGCCTGGGCGATGGTCTTGGCCCCCGCAGCGACGGTCATGCTGTGGTGCCAGAGGTCGGGGAGGGTCAGCAGGCGGGTCTTGAACGGTTTCGACTGTTCGAAGATGCCGTTGGTCAGAACGAGCGTCTTGATGGTGTCGATGCCCAGGTAGGTCACGGCCTCATGGGGGCTGGACACGACGCGGCGGAGCCCGAAGAAGGAGCTGTTCACCAGCTTCAGGATCTTGGCCGTCATCCCGATGTCCTTCCCGATGATCGATCCGAGCTCATGGGCGTCCACATCCTCCATGCTCAGGGCGGCTTTCAGCTCCAGATAGAGCGAGGGGACGCTGGGCAGCCGGTCGATGGCGCCGATCACTTTCCTCACTTCTTCATCCACCAGGGCCCCGGAGAGCACACAGGCGTTCTGGATGAGGGCCTTGAGCTGTTCCGGATCGCAGGGCTTGGAAATGTACTGATGCGCCACGCCCACGCACTGGGAGACGAGGCTCTCGTCCGCGTGCCCTGAAAGGACGATGCGCACCATGGCCGGGTGCCGCCGCATCACCTCCTTGAGCAGGTCCGCGCCGTTCATGCCGGGCATCCGCATGTCCGTGACGATGACGTCGAAGGTGTGCTCGGCGAGCTTGGCAAGGGCCTGCTCTCCTCCGTCCACAAAGGCCATGTCCCACTCGGACCTGTAGGGCCGGAGCATCCGCTGCAGCCCCTGAAGCAGCATGGGCTCGTCGTCTACGAAGAGAATCTGCTGTCTCGGCATGGACGCCTCATCGCTGTGTCACGCCAGTGGAAGGAAAATGCGGAACGTCGTCCCCACCCCGAGAGCGGATTCAAGTTCGATCCGCCCCTTGTGCTTTTCGGTGATGACGCCGTGGACGATGGACAGCCCCTGCCCCGATCCCATGCCGACGGGTTTCGTCGTGAAGAAAGGATCGAAGATGCGGCCTTGGATCTCCGGCGGAATCCCGGTGCCGTTGTCCGACACCGAGATTTCCACTTCTGGTCCCGCGATCCGGGTGCCGATCCTGATGCGCCCCGGCTGGGAAGCGCCGCCCTTCCCTTCGCGCCCCTTGATGGCGTGCGCGGCGTTCACGATGAGGTTGAGGATGACCTGGTTGATCTCCCCGGGGAAACAAGGCACGAGCGGAAGGTTGGGAGCGAACTCGGTTTCGACTTCGGCCACCGCCTTCCACTCTCCCCTCGAGACCGCGATGGTGCTTTCGATGGCCTTGTGGAGATCGTTGTGGGAAAGGGTCTCGCCGCTCGGCCGGGAGAAATCCTTCATGGCCCCCACGATGCTCGTGACCCTGCCCACGCCCTCAAGCGATTCCTGGATGGCCTTCGGAATCTCCTCCTCGAGGTAGCCGAGATCCCCCTCCTCCAAGGCGGAAAGGGCCTTCGTGGCTTCGGCCGCGGCGGCCCCTCCTCCGGCGCGGATGCTCTGAAGGTGGGATTCGAGGGTGCGGACCATCCCTACGGTCTGCTTGAAGGCGTCGCGGAGGAAAGCCGTGTTGTCGCCGATGTACTGCGTGGGGGTGTTGATCTCGTGGGCGATGCCTGCGGCCAATTGCCCGATGGCTTCCAGTTTCTGGGAGTGCCGCAGCTGGATCTCCACTTGGGCCCGCTCGCGCTCGCTCTGCTTCCGGGAGGAAATGTCCCTCGAGATGAGAAGGATCGATTCCCCATGTCCGCCGGGGTCGTCCACGGCGGACACCTGCCCCTCCAGATCGATCCACCCGCCATGGGGATTGGTGATCCTGTAATCGAAAACCTGCGTCAACCCAGCCTTCACGCCTTTATGAAGGGCTTCTCCGAAGCGGCCGAGGTCGTCCTTGTGCACCAGGTCCTGCATGCTCTTCTCGGCGATCTGCTGGTCCGGCCACCCCAGCAGGCGTTGCAGCGCGGGGTTGTGGTAGATGATCCTGCCGCTGGAATCCAGCAGGCAGATCAAATCCATGGCGTTGTCCGTGGTCGCCTTGAAGAGGCGCTCGGACCTCCTGATGCGCCGTTCACGGGCGCTGCGCTCCGTGATGTCGCGGATGTGGATCACCGCGGAAACGCCCGGCATCCCGGCGGGGTGGACGGCCGTGCAGGCGTACTCGTGGACCCCATCCGCCTCGGCCACGGGATAGTCCAGGGCGAGCCGGGGCACCGCCCCCTTCATGACGCCCGTGATGCCCATAGCCACGATGGATAGATCGCCGGCCGAGGATTCCGAAAGGCTCTTGCACAAATCCGCGTAGGAAGCGCCCACCGCCTGGCCCGCCAGGAAGGGGTTCTTCCCCTGGAAGGCCGCCCACGACTCCGTGACCCCGATCAAGATCCCGGAGGTGTCGGCCACGGCCGAGCAGACTTCGAGGCTCCTGGTGAGGGCCCGCAGCACGACGAGCTCAAGCCCCGGATCCGAGCGGAGGACGTGGAGATTCATTCCGCTCCTCCATCGGAGCCGGTCAAGCAAGGATCCTGGAGAGAGCGATGCGCTTCCATGCTGCGTCCGTTAGGCAAGGGATGGTTGGAAGTGGCGCTGGGGGCCCGTCTGAAGGGTGGCGGGACGCCCCTCTAGGCTTATCGGACGGAATCCCGTTTCCCCCAGAATGGTGCTTCCGGGACCAGAAGGCGGAACTTAGGCCTCGTGCACCCGGCCTTCCGGAGGAAAGGGCAGCCGGACGATGAACAGGGACCCTTTGCCGACCTCGCTTCTCACGGTGATCGTGCCCCCGTGCTGGTTCACCACGATGGCGTAGGCGATGGCCAACCCTTGGCCTGTCCCCTTGCCGACCGGCTTGGTGGTGAAGAAGGGATCGAAGATCCTGGAACGGATCCCCTCGGGGATGCCGGTGCCCGAATCCTGCACCCTGATCTCCGCGAAATCCCCGCGGGACCGGGTGCTCACGCGGATCAGCCCCTTTTCTCCCTGGGCGTCCTTCAGGGCGCTTTCGATGGCGTGGGCGGCGTTGATCACCAGATTGAGAATGACCTGATTGATCTGGTCCGGGAGGCAGGGCACGAGCGGAAGGTCCGGGTCCAAATCCATCTCAAGCTCGGCCATGTATTTCCATTCGCTCCGGCAAACCAGGGTGGTGGTTTCGATGGCCCGGTTGAGATCCACGGGCGTTTTGGTGGCGCTCCCGGGATGGCTGAAATCCTTCATGGCGCGGACGATTTTCGTGACCCGCTGGACCCCTTCCTGGCACTGGTTGATGGCGACGGGCGTCTCTTCCTGGAGGAAGGCCAGATCCGCCTTTTCGATCTTCTGCTGGATGGCCGGCACGAAGCTGGAAGCAGAGCCTTCCTCGACGTGCTTCAGCAGGGCCTGGAGCTGCTCCATCAAGGCCTGGTAGGTGTCGAAGGACTGGCGGAGGAACACCAGGTTGTCCCCGATGTACTGGGTGGGCGTATTGATCTCGTGCGCGATGCCGGCCGTGAGCTGTCCGATGGATTCCAGTTTCTGGGCCTGCCGCAACTGGATCTCCATGCGCTTCTGTTCGGTGACCTCCAGGTGCATCAGCACGATGTAGATGGCGTTCTCGGTGCTGAAGCGCGACACGAGCACCGTGAACCAGTGCCGGCCCTCCTCTTCGCCGAAGTCGTACTCCATGCCGCTCGATTCGACCGAGCCGTCCAGAACCTGGAGAAGGGCCGCGCCGATGCTTCCGCCCTCCAGGCGCATGTCCGTCTGTCCGCTGCAAATCGCCTTGTAGTCGTCGCCCGGCTTCACCCCGTAGATGAACCGGTTGACGGGGCTGGAGAAGGCCTTCCACCGCTGGTTCGTCGCCTGGATGGTTCCTTCCCCATCCAGGATGGCGATGCAGGCTGGCAGGGCATCGAGGGTGGCCGACAGCAGATGCTCCGTTTGGCTCAACTGCTCCGAGCGCTGGATGACTTCTTCCTTCAGGTGGTCCTGGTAGGCCAGAAGCTTGGCATCGCGGGCCTGGATGTGATCCAGCATGTCGTTGAAGGATTGGGAAAGCACGCCGATCTCGCCCCCTCCCTTCGACTGGAGCCGGATGCTGAAATCGCGCTGGTGGGAAATCCGCTGCGCCGTCTCGGCGAGGCTGAGGATCGGCGTGGAGACCTGCCGCTGAAGCACGGAAGAAGCGACAATGGCCAGAAGCAGCAGCCCAAGGCCGGCCGCGGACATGACTTTCAAAGCTGTCTGGAACTGGGCGCGCATCTCTTCCAGATCGGAGCGGATGAACAGAGTCCCCTTGAGCTGCCCTTCCTGGTATATCCGCACGAACATGTCCAGCACGCCCTCATGGAAGACGGCGTATTCATGGTCCGGCGCCACCTCGGGCAACGGCGCCGCGTTCTGCTTCGGCACGAGCGAGGTGAAGAGCTGGCCGTTCGCATCGAAGATCCGGGCGGCCAGGACGTGCTTGTTCGAGGAGAGGGCCTGAAGCGACTTGTTGCTGTCCAGCAGGTTCCCGAAATCCAGATCGGCGGACACGACCTGCGACAGCACGAGGGCCTGCGTTTTGAGATCGCGGATCTGGCCTCTCCGCAGTTCGGCCCTCTCGAACAAGAAGAGGACCGTGAACGAGAACAGGAAGGTCAAGCCCGTGATGCAGGCCAGCAGCAGCGTCAAACGATGCTTCAGGGAGTGGATCTGCAGCTTCAGCATGGCAGGCTCACGGGGTTTCGACGATTTTGGTCTTATCCTTGGCAAGTGATAAAAAGCTGGAACTGATCTCGAACCCGGCCTCCTTGACCGCCTTCAGGTTGATTTCGAGGCTCAAGGCTTTCGAGATGATGGATAGATTCAGCATGACCCCGTTCTGGGCGAATCCGGGCGAGTCGGCCACGGTGAAAATGGGCTTGCCTTTGCAGTAGGCCAGAATCTTGGGGAGCTGGTCCGCTTCAGACCCGCAAATGAAGAGGATGTCACAGCCGTCGATCGCGGATTCCCGGAATCGGCGGACATACACCACCCGGATGGGACGGTTCCGGATCGTTTTCGTCGGCACCAGGCCATCCAGGTGCGCGTCGAATGGCGAATTGCCCAGCACGCCCACCACGAAGGGGCGCTGGCCCGCGGCGCCTTCGGCCGGACGGGGCCACGTCACGTAGCTTCCGATCACGATGAGGGTCCGGGCCTTGATCTCGTACTCCGCCATGCTCCCCACCTGGAACACAGGAGCCACGGCGAACCCTGCCGCCACAGCGGAGCAGGCCATGAAAAAAAACGGGATAGATGCAGCCATTTGGAGCAAATGGTAGATCCATAAGTCCACCAGACCTAGGCCTTTCTTCGCTGACAATTGTGCCTAGTGTTTGACAGAAAACGCCTGCTGTTACCACTGGTGAGACGGAATCTCAGAATTGTGATCCTTCTGCCCCTTGAAACTGGGAAGATCTGTGGATTGGAGTTCTGTTTCCGCGAACGGCTTGGCATACCGATATTTCGGACAATTCAATCCTTAAAAGGAGAAGCTGATGAGCGAACTCATCAACAACCAAGCCCAGCGCATCCAGACCCTCAAGGAGGTGATCCTCCACCTTCACCACGGCGAGGCGCCTGAAGAGGTGCGGGGACAGTTGAAGGCCCTGATCGCTGAGGTCGATCCCAGCGAAATCGCCGCCATGGAGCAGCAGTTGATGGCGGAGGGCATGTCCTCCGAGGAGGTGCGCTCCATGTGCGACCTTCACGCGGATGTGCTGAAGGAAGTCATGGCGGAGCCCAGCGCCCAACCCCCGCTGCCCGGAGGCCACCCCGTCGCCCACTTCCGAGCCGAGAACGCCGCGCTGCAGGAGGCCATCCACGCCGCGCGGAAGCGGGCGGCGGACCTCGCCCATCTGGCCGATGCCGCCACGCCAAGCGCAGAGCGCCTCGCGGCGCTGGAGGCCTTCCAGCCGCTCATGGACGTCGACAAGCACTACCGCCGCAAGGAGCAGCTCGTGTTCAGCGTGCTGGAGCGCCACGGGGCCAGCGGCCCCAGCAAGGTGATGTGGGGCAAGGACGACGAGGTGCGTGATCTCCTGAAGTCCGCCCTGACGGCCCTCCGGGAGGAAACCCTGACGGGAGCGGAGCTGAAGATCCTGCGCGAGACCGTGCTGAATCCCGCCCTGGGCGCGCTGGAAGGCATGATCTACAAGGAGGAGAACATCCTCTTTCCCATGACGCTGGGATTGTTCACCGAAGAGGAATGGGGCGAGATCTTCCACCAGAGCGGCGAGTACGGCTGGTGCCTCGTGAGCCCCGCCAGCGGGTACCAGCCCCCGGAAGCCAAGGCGGTGGCCAATGCCGTCCAGCTGCCTGCCGCCCAGGCCGTGCAGTTTCCCAGCGGGACCCTCACTTTCGAGCAGCTCCTCGGGCTGTTCAACCACCTGCCCGTGGACATCACCTTCGTGGATGCGGAGGACCGCGTGGCTTTCTTCAGCGAAGGGCCCGACCGGGTCTTCGAGCGGAGCCGCGCCATCGTGGGCCGCGCCGTGCACAACTGCCACCCGCCCAAGAGCGTGCACATCGTGGAGCGCATCCTGCAGGACTTCAAGTCTGGCCGCCAGAGCGTGGCCGAGTTCTGGATCCAGATGGGAGGAAAATTCCTCCACATCCGCTATTTCGCCGTCCGCAGCGGAGAGGGCGCCTACCTCGGCACCCTGGAAGTGACCCAGGACATCACGCGGCTGCGCACCCTGGAAGGGGACCGGCGGCTGCTCCAGTACGACGAGGCCTGACGTGGACATCACCGCCCAGACCAAGGTGGGTGCCCTGCTGGACGCCCACCCCGAATTGGAAGACGCGCTCATCGCTCTGGTGCCCGCCTTCGTCAAGCTGCGAAACCCCATTCTGCGAGCCACCGTGGCCAAGGTGGCCACCCTGGAGCAGGCCGCCCGCGTCGGGGGAATCCCCCTTCCCACGCTCATCAATGGCTTGCGTCAAGCCCTGGGCCAGGCTCCCGAGGCGCCAGGCGCCGAGACATTGAGCCGCGCCCAGGAAGCCTTGCCGCCCTGGTTCTCGGCTGAAGCCGTGGCCAGGACGCTGGATGTGGGCGAAATCCTGGCCGCGGGCGGGCACCCGCTCGCACAGGCGAAGCAGGCCCTGAACGCGCATCCTCCGGGCGCCATCGTCGTGCTGATCAGCGATTTCGAGCCTGCCCCGCTGCTTTCGCTGGTGGAAAAGGAGGGACTGATGGCGGCCTGCGTCAAGGCAGGCTCGCGCTACAGAACCCTGCTGAAACGCCCCTGAGGTTGATCCCTCCTTCCCGTTCCGCCTAGCGCGCGATCTGGTTCGGTATGTCCCGGAGCGGAAGGACGCGCTCCACAGCGCCGAGCCGGATGGCCTCCTTGGGCATGCCGAACACGACGCAGGATTCCTCGTCCTGCGCGAAGGTCTTGGAGCCCGCGTCCCGCATCTCCAGCAGCCCCCGCGCCCCGTCGTCGCCCATCCCGGTCATGATGACGCCGACGGCATTGGCGCCGGCCGCGTTGGCCGCGGACCGGAACAGCACGTCCACCGAAGGGCAATGCCGGTTCACGGGGGGCGCCCCCACCACCTCCACGTGGTACTGGGCGCCGCTGCGCTTCACCACGAGATGCTTGCCTCCCGGCGCGATCAGCGCCCGTCCAGGCAGGATGCGGTCCCCGCTCTTGGCCTCCTGGACCGAAATCTCGCAGATGGTGTCCAGACGCTGCGCGAAGGCAGCCGTGAAACGCTCGGGCATGTGCTGGACGACCACCAGGCCCGGGCAGGTGCGAGGCAGGGCCGACAGCACGAATTCCAAAGCCTGGGTGCCGCCGGTGCTCGTGCCGATGGCGGTGAAGCGGTCCGTCGTCACGGCCATGGCCTTGGAAGCGGCGGCGAGCACGGCGTCGGCGCTGAATTTCTCGGGGATGCGGCCCGGCAGCTCCAGGCGGGGGATTCTCGACATGCGGGCCGCGGCCGCGGCGCGAACCGCATCCACCAGATCGTGGGCCGCCTGATTGAGGAAGTCCTTCACGCCCAGGCTCGGCTTGGTGAAGATAGCGAAAGCCCCGGCCCCAAGGGCCTGCATGGTCGTCGCGGCGCCCTTTTCCGTCAGCGAGGAGCAGATGATCACCGGCGTCGGCCGTTCCGCCATGATCTTCTTCAGGAACGTGATGCCGTCCATCCGGGGCATCTCCACATCAAGAAGGATGACGTCCGGCCACTGCTTGGCCATGCGCTCCATGGCGAACAGCGGATCCATGGCCTGGCCGATGACCTCGATGTCGGAGGCCTTGTTCATGAGACCAGTCATGACCTGGCGCACGACCGCCGAGTCATCCACGATGAAGACCTTGATGGAGGCAGATGGGTTCACCGTTTCCTCCTTGGTTCGACAGGCAGCGAGGCCCCGTGCTCGACCATGACCGCTCCGGTGGAGACCTCGAAGGTCACCCTCCGGGAGACTTCGCCGGCGGTATCTTCCTGGCACAGCCGGAGCCCTTGGTCCCGCAGGAACTGGCGCCCCGCCTGAACGTTCCTGGGGCCGATGGAAATGGCGTCATCCATCTGCAAGGAAGGGTCGAACATGTTCCCTCCCCCGAACATCCTGGTTTCCAGCCTTGGCGTGGCGATGCCGCGGTTGCGGAACGTTTCCAGGATGTGCGCCATGACCTCCAAGCCGTAGCGCCCGAGATGGGTGTCTCCGCGCTTGGCGCTGGGCCGCTCCGGCAGCATGTAATGGCACATGGCGCCGAGCCGGCGCCCCGCGTCCCAGAAGGTCACGCTGACGCAGGATCCCAGCAGCGTTTGAATCCGGCTCAGGCCTTCGGCGAAGGCGAATTCACCCGGCTTGAGGGTGATGATGCGGGGGGCCTGCTCAGAGAGCACGGTACACCGTGGGCTGGATCTGCTGGTAGTGGCCGCTGATTCCGGCCAGTGTCTCCGAATGGCCGATCATGAGCAGCCCGCCCGGCTTCAGTTTCTTTGAGATGGCATCCACCACCAGGCGCTTCTCTTCCTGCGCGAAATAGATGAGGATGTTGCGGAGGAAGACCACGTCGAAAGGGCCGAGGTCCGGGAGCGGCGCGCAGAGGTTGATTTGCCGGAATGAAACGCGGTTCCTCAGCGGACGGTCGATGAGGAACATGCCTTCGTACCTCCCCTGGCCTTTCAGGCAGTACTTGCTGAGATAGTCCTTGGGGATGCTTTTGCTGCGCTCGATGGGGTACAGGGCCTTGGTGGCCCGCTCCAGCACCCGGCTGCTGATGTCCGTTCCGAGAATGCTCCATTCCGCGCCGCCAAGCGCCTCACTGAGAACCATGGCCAGGCTGTAGGCCTCTTCACCCGACGAGGCCGCGGCGCTCCACACCCGGAAAGGCATCGGCACCGGCCGCATGCTTCGCAGGTAGGAGCGCAGCACTTCAAAGTGGGAAGCCTCCCGAAAGAAGGAGGTTTCGTTGGTCGTGATGAGATCGATGGCGGCCTGGAGTTCGTCCCCTTCCTGCGGATCTGTCACCAGCTTGTAGTACTCGTGGAAGCCTGACACCTTGCGGTGCCTCAGGCGGGAAGCGAGACGCGAGACCAGCAGGGCCTTCTTCATGTCGGAAAGCGTGATGCCGGTGGTTTCCTTCACGAGGGCCCTGAACCGGCGGAATTCGACATCCCCGAGCTCAGGAGTTTCCGGCCCCATGCCATGGGGGTTCCGCGCGACCGGCGGGGCAGGCACGGGCTAGCTCTCCGCCGCTTCACGCCCGCCGGCCAGGGCGGCCATTTCCTGCACGGACAGGACGTGCTGGACATTCAGAAGAATCACGAAACGGCCGGTGACTTTGCCGACGCCGCTGATGAACTCGGCCCTGACGTCATGGCCGAAGGCCGGCGCTGGATCGATGTCCTCGGGCCCGATCTCGAGCACTTCGTTGACCGTATCGACAACCACCCCCACCACGGCCATGCCCTCGGCGGCCGGCACCTCCAGAATCACCACGCAGGTCCGGCGCGCCACTTCGGTGCCGGTCCTTCCAAGGCGCAATGAAAGGTCGATGACCGGCACCACGGAGCCCCTCAAGTTGATGACGCCCCGGATGAAGGAGGGCATGAGCGGCACTTCGGTCAGGCCTCCGTACTGGATGACCTCGCGCACGGACCGGATGTCGATGGCGAAGGTCTCTCCACCGCTGGAAAAGGCCAAATACTGGCTGCGTCCGGCCGCGGAGGTGCTGCGATTGGCCAGTTTCTGGCCCGGTAATTTGATCAGTTCAGCCATGGCGGGCCTCCTTATCTGTGGCCCTCAGAAGCGGGTGAACTCGCGTTCATCGACGTTTCCGGTTTGAGAGGGATTCGTCCGGGCCCTGCCGGCCTCCGGCGCGTTCCTCGGCTTGGCGCTGCGCCGCCGCGGGGAGGCCTCTTCGTTGGCGAGGGTGAAGAATTCCATCATGCTGCTGAGCTCTTCCGCCTGTGCGCTGACTTCTTCGGAAGAAGAGGCCAATTCCTCAGCGGCGGCGGCATTCTGCTGAACCGCCTGGCTGATCTGCGAGATGGCCCCGTTGATCTGGCCCACCCCGCTGGTCTGTTCGCTGGAGGCGGCCGAGATCTCCTGGACCAGGTCGGACGTCTTCTGGATGGAGGGAACCATGGTTTCCAGGAGCGCGCCGGCCCGCTCCGCCATGGCCACGCTGCCTCCGGCAAGCTGACTGATCTCCTCGGCCGCCACCTGGCTGCGCTCCGCCAGCTTGCGGACCTCCGCCGCCACGACCGCAAAGCCCTTGCCGTGTTCGCCCGCCCGCCCGGCCTCAATGGCGGCGTTCAGGGCCAACAGGTTGGTCTGATAGGCGATGTCATCGATGATGGCGATTTTCTGGGCGATCTGGCGCATGGCAGCCACGGTTTCCCGGACGGCGCCCCCACCCGTGGCCGCATCCGTGGCCGACTTGCTGGCGATGTCGCCGGTGACTTTGGCGTTCTCGTTGTTCTGGGCGATGGAGGCGCTCATCTCTTCCATGGCGGCACTGGTCTCCTCGACGCTGGCGGCCTGTTCGGAGGCCCCCTGGCTGAGGGACTGGGCCGTGGCGCTGAGCTGCTCGGATGCGCCGACCAGTGAGCTGGAAGCCTCCCGCACCTGGCCCATGATCTCGGACAGTTTTTCGACCACGATCTTCATGGAGGCGATCATGCTCCGCTCATCGCCGTCGACCGTGCGGATGCTGAGGGAAAGATCCCCCTTCGCGACCCGGTTCAGCACCTCCACGGCGTACTTCGGCTCACCGCCGACCTGCTGCTTGACGATGCGGGTGACGAAAAGGCCTAGGCCCACGGAGATCAGCATTCCTGCGCCGATGGCGATCAGCATCTGGTTGTCCGCGGAGTTCGCCACGGCCGTGTTCTTGTCCGAGGTCTCTTTCGCGGCCTTGATATTGTCCGCTGTGACCTTTTCGAGGAGCTCGTTCAGCATCTCCGAGACTTTCTGGACCTCGCCCTCCATGAGGGACACGGCTTCCTTATCCTTCCCGGCCATGGAAAGGTCGGCGGCCTTGACGGCCAGACTGTCGAACTCGGTGAACAGCGCCACCATCCGCTTGTAGTTCTCCTCGTCCTCCTTGTCGATGAAGGTCTTGGAGTACCCGTCGAGGTTCGTCCTGATGATCTGGATGTGCTCCTTGTCGCGGTTGAAGTGCTTTTCGCGGATGGCCTTGTCTTTGCTCACCACGCCGAGGTACAAATCCCGCCTGTACCTTTGGAACCGGGTCGAAATGTGGACCAGCTGGCCCAGCGGCACCGTCGTCTTCTGGTAAAGGAAGGTGTCCGCGTCATCGATCTTGTGGATGTTCCGGTAGGCGACCGCCCCGACGACGCCCGCGACGGCCGCGACGAGGAGGAAGGCGGAGATGAGTTGGGTACCCAACTTGAGGCTGCGGAACCAGTTCATGGGATCTCCTTGATCGGATGGATATCAGATGGAAGTCGATGGATTGGGCCGGTGCCCTGCGGACGACACGCGCTGGACGAGCTGGGGAATGTCAAGGATGAGGGCCACTTCTCCGGAGCCCAGAATGGTGGATCCGCCGACGCCCCGCGTCTGGCGGAAGAGCTCTCCCAGGGGTTTGATGACGGTCTGGAATTCCCCCTGGAGACGGTCCACGACAATGCCTGCCCGGGTCTCGCCGTACTGGATCACCACGACCTGCTCTCGCGGGGGGAGAGCGCCTCCGATCCCGAAGACCTCGCGCAGCTTGAGGAACGGGAGCACCTCTCCGCGCAGGTTGACGAGATGGTTCTCGGCGGATTCCAGGAACGCATTGAGGTCGACGCACTCCTGGACGAGGTTGAGGGGAATCACATAGGACGTGTTCCCAACACCCACCCGGAAGCCATCGATGATGGCGAGCGTGAGCGGAAGGCGGATGCGGAAGATCGTCCCGGAACCCTCGTAGGAGTCGATGTCGATGGTGCCGCGGAGATCATCGATGTTGCGGCGGACCACATCCATGCCGACTCCGCGGCCCGAGATATCCGTGACCGCGTCCGCCGTGGAGAAGCCGGGAGCGAAGATCAGCTGCCAGACCTCCTGATCGCTCAGGACAGCGTTCTCGCGGATAAGCCCCCGCTCCAAAGCCTTGGCGAGGATGCGGTTCCGGTTCAACCCTCCGCCGTCATCGCTCACCTCGATCACGATGCTGCCCGTTTCGTGGGAAGCGCTGAGAGCCAGTGATCCCGAATCCGCCTTGCCCCGGGCCCGGCGCACGTCGAGCGGCTCGATGCCGTGATCGATGGCGTTCCGAACGATGTGCATGAGCGGATCGCTGAGCTTTTCCACCATGGACTTGTCCAGTTCCGTCTCCCCGCCGCGGATTTCCAGCTCGATGGACTTGCCCAACTCTTTCGACACGTCGCGGACGATCCGCCGGAACCGGCTGAAGGTCTCGCCGATCTGGACCATGCGGAGGCTGAGGGCATTGTCCCGGATCTCCTCCACGAGCTTGTTGATGATGGCCGTGGATTCGATGAGGCCCGCTTCCTTGCTGAGCCCTGCCCGGGCCTGGGCCGAGGCCCCCGCGATGACGAGCTCCCCCACCAGATCCACCAGGCGGTCGAGGCGGTCCGCCTGGACCCTCACGACTTTCGTCTCGGTTGATTGCGGGTCCTGGCCGCGCTTCTGCTTCTCGAGGGCCGCCACCACCAATGCGGGCGGAACGGCCTGCTCTTCCACAAGGATCTCTCCAATGCGCCTGGGTCCGGGAGGGACGTTCCCTTCCACGCGCTGCAGCCTCAGTGCTTCGTCCAGGCTCTCCCTGGAAATGCAGCCGCAGGCCACGAGGATGCCCCCCAGCAGCTCGCTGGCATCACCGGCCTCCTGGATCAGGGCTATGTACTCCTGGATCTGGGAATGGGGTGGAATGATGCGGATGGCGGCGTCCTGCCTGACGAACTCGAAGACATCCTCCAACGTCTTCCGGCTCGCCCGGGTGGCCAGTTCAATCTCGAAGCCGAGGTGGCAGATCTCGGGATCGAAGGTTTCGTCAGGCGGGAACGCGAAAAGGCTGTACACGTGAGTGATGGTTCCGAGCGTTCCCAGGTAGCGCAGGCAGGACAGCGGATCGAAACCATCCTGGAAGACCGTGGGGCCGAACCGTACCGACAGGTGCCAGCACTCGTCGCTTTCCGACCCGTGGCTCGTCTCCAGGCCAGGAGTGGCTTGTGCGCTCACGAGGGAGTGGCCCCCTCCTGGAGCGGTCTCAAGCAGCGGGGCGAGGCCGTCCAGGAGGGCCCTGCCGCGGATCTCCAGATCCGGCGCGTTCTCGAAATCCCGTGAAATCTCTTCGACGAGAACGGCCAAATGATCGTGGCAGGCGAGCAAGTGCGTGATCGAGGCATGGGACAGAGCGACCTGCCCGTTGCGGATCCGGTCGAGGGCCGTTTCCAGGGTATGGGCGAACCGGATGATGATCTCAAACCCGAAGAGGCCCGCGCTGCCCTTGATCGTATGGACTGCCCTGAAAATGGCGTTGACCGCTTCGGTGCGGTTCTCTTCCTCTTCCACCACCAGGAGGGCGGATTCCATGCCGCCCAGCAGTTCCAGGGCTTCTTGGATGAAGGTTTGCTTGGCGAATTCGAGGTCCACTTCAGCACCTCAGCGGGTGTGGGATGAAGGGAGGATGGGGTCGCCGAACCGTTCCACCAGGTTGAGGAGCCCGAAGGCTTCCACGACGGCGGCGCCGTGCCCGGTGATTGGAAGCGGCCGTCCGCGCTGGAGAACGAGTTGCTTGAACCAGTAGAGCAATTGGACGCCGGCCGAATCGATTTCTTCGATGCCGCCAAGATCCAGCTCCAGTTCCGCATGTCCTTCAAAGGCATTCATCAGGTCCTGCTTCGCCTGTCCGACGGTATATATCGTCAGCTCTCCCGTCGGCTGGATGAGAACCTTGCCCTCTTCCTGGAAGCACTGAATGGTGAGCATGGCTGGCCCTCGGGTCAGGGAAGGATGAGCTTAGAAACAGCGCTGAGCATCTGGTCGGGCTTGAACGGCTTCACCACCCAGGCTTTGGCGCCGGAGAGCTGGCCCTCGCGCTTCTTCTCCTCTCCCGCTTCGGTGGTGAGCATGATGATGGGAGTGAATTTGTAACGGGGGTCAGCCTTGACCATCTTGAGGAAGGTCAGACCGTCCATGTTCGGCATGTTGACGTCGCAAACCATGAGGTGGATCTTCCGGCCGTCCAACTTCGTGAGAGCGTTTTGTCCGTCGAAGGCTTCGATGACCTCATAGCCCGCATTCGTCAGCGTGATGTTGACCACCTGCCTCAGGCTGGTGGAATCGTCAATGATGAGGATGGTCTTCGCCATGGTTCGACTCAGAAAAAGGTGATTTCGGATCCGGCTTGAGGGGTGGCCGGAGCGTGTCCTTGATGGGAGCGTTGCTGCTCGCTGGTGGTGTAGGTGCGCTCAAGCTCCGCGAGCCAATCGGCAATTTGAGGGCCGTTCAAAACCTGCCCATTGGCTTTCTCGAACTTATCCATGTCACGAATAAGGCTCATCATGATTTGGCCCACGCGGTCCTGGAATTGGAGGCTGACGATGGCCTCCGAAATGTCGTGCTGAACCTGCCCGTTCACGGCTTCCAGGCTGGACATGGAAGCGGCCATGCGGCCCGAAGCGGCATCAAAGGAGGCGACGACCTCGCGGATGGTCCCCTCCGCCCGGGCCGTCAATTCCGTGTCCCTGGCATCAAAATCGTGGACAGCCTGCAGGATGTGGCCGAGGGATTCGTCCATCCACTGGATTTTTTCCGTGATCTGCAGCCCGGCGGTACCGGAGCGGTCCGACAGTTTGCGCACCTCATCGGCCACCACGGCGAAGCCCTTGCCGTGCTCTTGAGCATGGGCAGCCTCGATGGCCGCATTGAGGGCGAGCAGATTGGTCTGGTTGGCGATGGCCGTCACCTCTTCGGACATCTGCCGCAACTGCTCCGTGAACCCGGACAACTCTCCCATTTTGGCCAGGAGATCCGCCCGCTGGGCCTGGGCCTCCCGGAGGGCGGCGACGAGCGTGGAGAGATCGCTCCGCGTGGCGGCGATGACGCCCTGCAGGTGGATTTGCCCCTCATGGCTGGAGTGGCCGACTGCCTCGAGCAGATCCTTCTGCATGTTCGCGAACCGGTGCGTGAGATTCGTGATGGCTTCTTCAGTCTGCTCCTGCACCGATGAGGCATGCCTGCGCCAGAGCGGAACCACCGCATCCGCCAGAGAGGCTCCCTCCCTGGAAGGCTCGGCAGGGATGGGCGCATTTACGGCGGAGGCAGACGCTTGAATCCGCCGGAACAGCCGTGCAAGCAGCCAGAATGCGGCCCCCGCGAAGGCCGCCGCCCAGATCCAGGCCCACAGGGCCCCCCGGCCCGCCACGAGCGGGACCAAGGCCCCAAGCGCCACCAGGGAAGCGGCTTCAGGGAACCATCCCGGGCGAAAAAGAGAATCGGGGGCACTGGACAAAAGGAGCCTCATGGGAGCGGGGACTCCCCCTGATTCGACACCACCGGCGGATCACATGATTTCCTGTCGCTTTCGCCCGGCGCACCACAGGAGCACCACCGAGAAGGGCGCTTGTCTTGCCGTCTTGTTTTATGCGTACGGCAACAGACTCGTTTCCTGGTGCTTTTTTCCCATCTTTGGGATCGGGACCCTATCCCATCTGCGTCTGTATTTGCTTGACCGCATGGATGAGGGCCTTCTCGTCGAGGGGTTTGTGGATGATTTTCCTCACGCCCATGGTGCGGAGTTTGGCGTCCCGCGCCTCGTCCCGATTGGCCGTCATGACGATAATGGGGGTTTTTGGATTGCTGAACCTAACCGCCCTGACAACCCCTTCTCCATTCAGGGTGGGCATATTGAAATCAGTAATGACGAGATCGGGCGGAGCCACGCTAAGGCGGTTTATCAGTGCCGATGACGTAGTTGGCGACAGATCGTCCACTTCGAAACCAGCCCCTTCAAGATGCTCGCGCGCGATCTTCCGCATCAGGGTGCTGTCATCGATCACCAGAATCTTGATCATGAACGCTCCGTGCTGAAGGCCTGATATCTGACGAGTGTAGCCAAGGGAGCCCTGGGGAGGATCAAAAGGCCGCGTCCAGCTCCACTTTTCCAAGGGCCCCCAGAATGGGAGCCGGCATGTTTCGAGGCGGTGGCAGAAGGGGCTGCGCTCAAGCCCGGACCAGTCCAGGCTCAGCGAGGGATGCCCCAAAAGATGCAGCATCCCTGCGCGGAGGTCGACACCGAATGCTGCGCCATGGCGCCTAGGCGCGAAGGCCCTTGATGTAGGCCGCGATGCCATGCAGCAGCATCTCGATGGAGACCGCCGTAAGGACCAGCCCCATCAAGCGCTCCATCGCCTTGATGACCTGGTCCCCGAGCCGTTTCTGCAACCAGTTGGAGAGGCGGAATACCGTGAAGGTGACAAAGATGGACAGCGCCAGGGCCGCGATCCACTCCGGCATGCGCCGCGGGTTGCTGCCGGCGATCAGCATGGCCGTCGCCATGGCCGAGGGGCCCGAAATCAGGGGAATGGCGATGGGCACGATGAAGGGCTCGACCAGGTCCTCGCCTTCCCTTGCCTGACCCGTCCCGTCCGGAAACACCATCTTCAACGCGATCAGAAAGAGGATGACGCCGCCCGCGACGCGCAGGATGTCGTCGGTCAGGTTCATGGCCGCCAGGATGGGCCGGCCGAACACCATGAACGCGAGCATCACGCCAAAGGAAATCAGACATTCGCGGAGGATCACCCTTGAATGGCGTTCCGGACGGACATTCCTGAGGGCCGCGATGAACAGCGGAATGTTGCCGAGCGGATCGGTGATGAGAATCAGCAGAATGGTGGCGGAAAGGAAGGTGGGTTCCATGCGAGGCTTCGGCGGAATCAAAAGACCGCGTCCAGCTCCACCTCCCCGGCCACGCCGGTCTGGTAGGCCGACACGCGGCGCTCGAAGAAGTTCGCCAGCTCCTGCACATCCTGAAGATCCATGAACGGGAACGGGTTGCGGCTGCCGAAATGGACGGGAATGCCCAGTTGGGCGAGGCGCCGGTCCGCCACGAATTGAAGGTACTGCCGCATGTCGCCGAGGGAGAGGCCCGCCACGCCGTGCTGGAGAAGGTCCTCCGCGAAGCTGGCTTCGGCTTCCACGGCTTCCATGACCATGGCTGCGACGCGCTGCTTCAGTCCCTCGTCGAAGAGTTCAGGCTCCTCGGCTCGGATCTGTTCCACCGCCCTGAAGGCGAAGGCCATGTGCAGGCTCTCATCCCGGAACACCCAGTTGGTCCCGGCGGCCAGACCATTCAACAGCCCGCGGGAGCGGAGGAAAAACACGTACGCGAAGGCGCCGAAGAAGAAGATGCCTTCGATGCAGGCAGCGAACCCGATCAGGTTCAGGAGGAACTGCCGCCGGTGCTCGGCGGTCTCCAGGCGGTCGAGGGCCTGCACGCTGTCGATCCAACGCTGGCAGAACGCCGCCTTGGCGCGGATGCTGGGGATCTCTTCCACGGCGCGGAAGGCCTGCTCCCGTTCCTGGATATCGGGCATGTAGGTGTCCAGCAGGGTGAGGTAGAACTGGACGTGCAGGGCTTCCTCGTAGAGCTGGCGGCTCAGGAAGAGCCTCGCCTCAGGCGCGTTCAGGTGCCTGTAGAGGTTGAGAACGAGGTTGTTCGCCACGATGCTGTCGCCGGTGGCGAAGAAGGCGACCAAACGGCGGATGAGGTGGCGCTCGGCGGGCCCCATGCGGGTGTCAAGGTCCCGGAGATCCGTCGAGAAATCCACTTCCTCCACCGTCCAGGTGTTCTTGATGGCGGAACGGTACATGTCGTAGAAATCCGGGTAGCGCATGGGGCGCAACGTGAGGTTGAAACCGGGATCAAGCAGGGAGGAAGTCACGGGGCGCGCTCCAAAAAAGGAAGGACCTGCTCAGGCAAGGCGCCGTTCGAGGCCAGGGAAAAAGGACAGGGCTGGAGCCATGAGGGAATCCGGAATGGCGCAGGAACGTCCGTTCCGGCGGCAGGGCTGCAGGACGAGCCTGGCCACCCCGGCCTCCTGCAGCCACAGAGCCATGTGGACAAGATCCTCCGCATCCAGCAACTCGGGATCGAAGGTGCAGCGGACCTCGTAGGCTTTGCCCGAGGCCGCCACCAGTGCGAGGGACTCCCTGGCCACCTCATCTCCAGGCGCGCCGGTCACCCGGGCGTACTTTCCATAGGGGGCCTTCAGGTCGAACCCGATCCAATCAACCTCCGGCAGCACGGCGCGAAGCCGGTCGGGATAAATTCCCGCCGTATGAAGCCCGACCGCGAACCCGGACAGCCGGACTTCGCGCATGGCGGCGGGCAGTTCCCGCTGCATCAAGGGTTCGCCGCCGCTGAACACCACCCCGTCGAGCAGTCCGCGCCGGGATCCCAGCCAGTCCATCACAGGCTTCCATCGCCAGGCCCCTTCCGGCGGGTGGAGGCCCTGAATGTGGGGATTGTGGCAATAGCCGCACCGCCAGGGGCACCCCTGGCAGAACAGGACCGCCGCGAGATGGCCCGGGAAATCCAGCGTCGTGAAAGGGACCATCCCTCCGATCCGGAGCGCCTCTCCTTCAGGCATGATCCAGCTTCCCGGGCGAGGGCTCGATGAAGGCCCGGCGTTCCTGGTGTTCGCCTTGCTTGCCGGGGTTGAATTCCGACACGGGCCGGTGGTAGCCCATGACGCGGGTCCAGACTTCGCAGCGCTGGCGTTCGTGGTCCTGAAGGGCGGTGGAGGGGGCGCTCATGGAGAACTCCTGCAGGAAGGTGGTCAGATCGCCTTCTGGGCGAGGCGTTCCTCGTCGCAGCGGGGGCAGAACTCGTGTTCACCTGCGAGGTACCCGTGGTTTGGGCAGATCGAGAAGGTGGGCGTGAGCGTGAGGTAGGGCAGGCGAAAGCGGGTCAGGGCTGTCTTCACCAACTTCCGGCAGGCCTCGGTCGAGGAAACCCGTTCGCGCAAGTACAGATGCAGCACCGTTCCGCCCGTGTAGCGCGTCTGGAGTTCATCTTGCAGGGCCAGCGCCTCGAAGGGATCCTCGGTGTGGCCCACGGGGAGCTGCGAGGAGTTGGTGTAGTAGGGCTTGTCGGGAGTGCCTGCCTGCAGGATGTCCTTGAAGCGTTTCCGGTCCTCCTTGGCGAACCGGTAGGTCGTACCCTCGGCGGGCGTCGCCTCCAGGTTGTAGAGGTTGCCGGTCTCCTCCTGGCACTCCCGGATCCGAGTCCGGAGCCGGTCGAGCAGGCGGAGGGCCAAGGCGTGGCCTTCGGGCGACGTGATGTCGCGGGCGCCCTCCGTGAAGTTCCGGATCATCTCGTTGATGCCGTTCACGCCGATGGTGGAGAAATGGTTCCTCAGGGTGCCGAGGTAGCGGCGGGTGTAGGGGAACAGGCCGTCGTCCATCAGCCGCTGGATGACCTTGCGCTTGATCTCCAGGCTGTCCTTGGCAAGCGCGCAGAGGGCATCCATCCGGGCCATGAGCCCGGCCTCGTCCCCCCGGAAGAGGTAGCCCTGGCGGGCACAGTTGAGGGTCACCACCCCGAGCGATCCGGTCTGCTCCGCCGATCCGAACAGGCCGTTGCCGCGCTTGAGCAGTTCGCGCAAATCGAGCTGGAGACGGCAGCACATGGAGCGGACATGGTTGGGCCGCATGTCCGAATTGACGAAGTTCTGGAAGTAGGGGAGGCCGTACTTGGCGGTCATCTCGAACAGGCATTCGGCGTTCGCGGATTCCCACGGAAAGTCCGGCGTGATGTTGTAGGTGGGGATGGGGAACGTGAACACCCGGCCGCGGCGGTCGCCGGCGCACATGACCTCGATGTAGGCCCTGTTGATGAGATCCATCTCCGCCTGGAGGTCCCCGTAGGCGAAGGGCATGGCCACGCCGCCGATGACGGGGACCTGTTCCCTGAGATCCTCGGGGCACACCCAGTCGAAGGTGAGGTTGGTGAAGGGCGTCTGGGTGCCCCAGCGGGAGGGCACGTTCAGGTTGTAGATGAATTCCTGCATGCCCTGCCGGACCTGGGCGTAATCCAGCCCATCCTTCCGGACATAGGCCGCGAGGTAGGTGTCGAAGGAGCTGAAGGCCTGGGCCCCGGCCCATTCGTTCTGCAGCGTGCCGAGGAAGTTCACCATCTGTCCCAGGGCGCTGGAAAAATGGCGGGGCGGATCCGCCTCCGGCTTTCCGGGAACGCCGTTGAACCCCTCATGGAGCATCTGCCTCAGGGACCAGCCGGCGCAGTATCCGGACAGCATGTCCAGGTCATGGATGTGGAGGTCCGCCTCGCGGTGGGCCTGGGCGATCTCCGTCGAGTAGACATGGGACAGCCAGTAGTTCGCCACCACCTTGCCGGAGACGTTGAGCACCAGGCCGCCCAGGGAGTAGCCCTGGTTGGCGTTGGCCTTCACCCGCCAGTCGGAACGATGCACGTACTCGTCGATGGTGGCCCCCACATCCAGAAGGGCCCTCCGGTCCTCCCGGAGCCGCCGGTGCTGGTCGCGGTAGGCCACGAAGGCCCGGAAGGCGCGCAGGTGGTTCGCGTCCACCAGTACCTGCTCCAAGGTGTCCTGGATCTGCTCGACCGCCGGGGAAAGGCTGGCGTGGCGGTGCCGGATCACCTTCGCGGCGCGCGCCGTCAGAAGGTCCGCCTCCTCCTTTCCGAAATCCCCGGAGGAGGCTCCGGCCCTGGCCAGGGCCGAGGTGATCCTGCGGAGCTCGAAGGTTTCGCTCCGGCCGTCCCGCTTGACGACATGGGAGGGGAGGGGCCGGTCCGGAGCCCCGGCCCCGGCTGGCGTGAAAAGGGTGGCGGCGCTCATTGGCAGGCCTCGCAAGATCCGGGGTTTTCCAGCGAGCAGGCGATCCCTTCGGCTTCGCTGAAGGCCGCGACGGTGGTCTTCGCGATGCGGGTGGCAGGGCGGCTCCGCAGGTAGTAGGTGGTCTTGAGCCCCTGGTTCCAGGCATGGAAATACATGCTGCTGAGTTTGGGGATGCTGGGGTTCTCCACGAATAGATTCAGACTCTGGCTCTGGTCGATGAAGGGCATGCGCGCCGCGGCCAGATCGATGAGGGCCCGCATGGGGAGTTCCCAGGCCGTGCGGTAGAGAACCTGTAAATCGGCGGGAATGCCTTCGATGCCCTGCACGCTGCCTTCGTTCTGCTTCAGCCGGTTCCGGAAGGCTTCCGTCCAAAGCCCTCGCGCCTGGAGCGCCTTCACCAGGTGGCGGTTCACCTGGATGAAGTCGCCGCTGAGGGTTTCCCGCTTGAAGAGGTTGCTGACCTGGGGCTCGATGCATTCGCCGCAGCCGGCGATGGACGCGATGGTGGCCGTCGGCGCGATGGCGATGAGCAAGCTGTTCCGAACCCCATGCTGGAGGATCCTGGCGCGCAGGGCCTCCCAGCGCTCCGGTTCAGAAACAGGGGTACCGAAGGCCTCGTGGTGAAACCGGCCCTGCGCGAGCCGGGTCGCGGCGAAAGCTGGGTGGGCCCCATGCTGCTCCGCCAATCCACAACTCGCCTCCAGGGCTGCCAGCTGGATCGTCTCGGAAATCCGGGTCGAGAGTTCCTTGGCTTCCGGTGCATCGAAGGGCAGCCCCAGGGTGAAGAGCACGTCCTGCAGCCCCATGAACCCCAAGCCCACGGGCCTCCAGCGGTGATTCGAGGAAGCCGTTCCGGGGATGGGGTAGAGGTTCAGGTCGATCACCCGGTCCAGGCTTGGAACCACCTGCGCCACGGTGGCGGCCAGGCGCTCGAAATCGAAGCCCGCGGGCGCGACATGGCGGGCCAGGTTGATGGAGCCGAGGTTGCAGACGGCGGTCTCTGTCCCATCGGTTACCTCCAGGATCTCCGTGCAGAGGTTGGAGAGGTGCACCGTGCCGCCGCCCGCCGTCTGGTTGCAGTGCCGGTTGCTGGCATCCTTGAAGCACATCCAGCCATTCCCCGTCTGGGCCAGCGTGCGCATCATGCGGGCGTAGAGGTCCCGGGCCTTCACCTGCCGCTGGAATCGCCCTTCTCTTTCGGCGGTCTCATAGGCCTGGTTGAAGGCCTCGCCCCAAAGGTCGCAAAGATGCGGCACGGCCTTGGGGTCGAAAAGAGACCAATCTCCGTCCGCCTCCACGCGGCGCATGAAGAGATCGGGAATCCAGTGGGCCAGGTTCAGGTTGTGGGTGCGCTGGGCCTCGTCTCCCGTGTTGTCCCGCAGTTCCAGAAAGGCTTCCACGTCCGCATGCCAAGGCTCCAGGTAGATGCAGGCGGCGCCCTTGCGCTTGCCCCCCTGGTTGACGGCGGCGACGGAGGCATCCAGCGTCTTCAACCAGGGCACGATGCCGTTGCTGTGGCCGTTGGTGCCCTGGATGAGCGAACCCCTGGAACGCACCCGGTGGAAGGCGAGACCGATGCCGCCGCTCCACTTGGACAGGAGCGCCACATCCTTGTAGCGGTCGTAGATGGCGGCCAGATCATCCGCCGGGGAATCCAGCAGGAAGCAGGAACTGAGCTGCTCCCGGCGAGTCCCTGCGTTGAAGAGGGTCGGCGAGCTTGGGAGGTACTCCAGACGGGAAAGGAGGCCGTAGAGGGTGAGCGCCTCCTGGATGCTTCCGGCCAGGGCGCAGGCGATGCGCAGGAAGAAATACTGGGGTGTTTCGATCACCGCACGGGCTTCGGGGTGGCGCAGGAGGTAGCGGTCATACAGCGTGCGAAGGCCGAAGTATTCGAAGGCCTCGGTGCGCTCGGTCTCCACGGCATCGTCCAGCTTGCGTCGGTGGGCCCCCGTGAACGTCAGCAGGCGATCGCCCACGAGCCCCAGCTCAAAGCCAAAGCGGATGCTCTGACTGAAGCTGTGGATGCCCTGGTTCTCCACCTCCTTGTCGATGCAGGTGGCGAGCAGCCGGGCGGCCAGTTGCGAATACTGCGGCTCTTCCGTCGTGAGGCTGGAGGCCGTCTGGATGCTGAGGGCATCCAGTTCCTTCGTGGTGGCGCCGTCGAACAGGCCGCTGATGGTCCGGGTGGCCACACGGATGGCGTCCACATGGGCCAGGTCATGGCAGCACCGGCCAATGGCCCGGACGATCTTGTTCAGGTCCACCGGCTCCAGGTCGCCGTTGCGCTTGCGGACCTTCATCGTGGTGGGCGCAGACGTTTCCCTGGAGGCCGTCGGGGCCTCCCGTTCCAGGAGCCTGTCCATGGATTCCTCCGAGGGCCCCAGACACGGAGCCGGCATGGTTGGGTTGGTCGCGGAACGGGCTTGCACCCCAAGGGCGGGGATACGGGCTCGGATTCCACAGCGGGCAGCTTTCCCTCGAAGCAACGCGCACCGCCTTGCGGCGGGTCCATGGCAGGTCTTCGGACTTGGGGGCGCTCTGGAAATCCAGGTTCCTTGGATCCAGCTTCCCAGCCTTCGCGAGGCCAGTGCTGTTGAATCCTTGTTCCCACTTACCGCTGCGGGGCAGTGCCGGAGTCGCACCGGCTTCCCTTTTCAAGCCCGGGTCGCCCCGGACTTACCAATGGATGAACCCCAAGATGTGGCATCCATGGGCAAAGGTCAACACTGAATGTTGTGGTCGGACGCAGCCCTCTGCCGTTCCCGGGGATAGGTGGATCAGACCTTCGCGGTTCTTCGCCGGTGCCACATGAGCCAGCCCACCAGGATGATGCCCACCCCCGAATGCATAAGCCCCACGGCGGGCCGGGCCTCGGGAGACAGAAGGTAGGCCATGCAGAAACCCAGGATGGCGCAGAGGACCGCCAGGACCGCCAATCCGAGGCCGCTGACGCGGCGGGTACCCACGACCCAGCCTTTACCTACGTGGGCCGCCGCCAGGGCGCCGAAGGCGAACAGCGACCCCCAGGCCGCGAGGCCGTGCAGCCGCATCCACCGGGCCTCCCAGGGGCTCGGCAAACCCAGCTCACCCACGGGCCCGGCGAGGTAGTGCTGGCCCAGCCACGCCAAACCCGTGGCCAATGCGACACCCACGGCCGTGAACAAGGTGGCCCGCAGCCAGAAAGGCAGCGGGTTGGCGCTTGGTGTCACTCGTGGATCCATGCCTGGGCCTCGAACCGATCCAGCAGCGTACCAGCCGTCATCCCCGTGAGCGCGACAACCTTGGTGAGCGCATCTGCCACCGCGCAGTGGGGCGCGGCGACGGTGACGTGACGGGCTGCGGGCCTGCCGCAGAGGCGAGGCGGGCCATCGAGCGGAAAGTGGCTGGTGGCCATGGCGCCATCCTGGAGGGTGGCCCAGGGACGGACGCCGCCGGTGCGTTCATCCCGCAGGCCCACCGGCAGGTCCATTCCGGCCACCCGGAGATCACCGCCGGCATTGACCCAGCCTGAAGGCGCGCCCGCCGCCAGAAGCGCCGCCAAAGCGCGATCCACCGCCTCGCCCTTGGCGATGCCGCCGAGATCCAGGCGCGCGCCCGCGTCCCGTTTTTCGATCCGGCCGTCCAGCAGTTCCCAGCGCCCCGTGCCCTGCGCCACATCAAACAGGCCCTCCGTGGCCTCTTCCAGTTCCCGGGCCACAGACAGCACCCGGGCGGTCCAAGGGTGGATGGCCAGCACGGCCCCCGCAGGGGCCGAGTTGAAGTGCCCGATGTCGCTGTCCGGTAGATGGAAGGACATGAGCCGCTCCACCTGGGCCACGGCCTCGAAGGCCGCCGCCACGGCCGCTTCTGTCCCTTCCGGCGCGCCCACCTCCACAAGGGTGCCCACCTCCACAAGGGTCCCTAGCATCGGACGCGCCCGGCGCCACCCGCTCACGGAAGAAGGCCCGTCCGCCGAGCGCCGTCCACGAGCAGCACCGCGCGCTTCACGCCCTCGGTGACATGGGCGCAGGAGAGAGTCGCCCCGCTGATGTTGGCGATGTCCTGGCCCACCTTCAGCGCCGAGCTGGCATTGCGCCCCTTGAACTGGCGGCGCCAGGCGGGCAGGCGCACCTCGTGGCCATGGCTCTCTCGGTAGGCGAGGATCTCCACCTGGGTGACGGCCCCCTTGGCGTCCATCCCCACGGCGAAGGTGATGCGCTCGAACTTGCCGATCACCTCATCCACCACCAGAAAGCCCTGGCATGCGGTTCCCGAGTAGGCCACCTCCAGGCTGCCGCGGAAGGGTCCGGCCTTCTGCTGGAGCGCCTCCAGCCAGGGGGCGTGGGGGTCCAGCGTTTTCAGTTCGGTCCGCGCCCCGGGGAACATCAGGGCGCGGACCTGATCGTGGCTGAGGTAATCCGCGGCGAAGAGCGCGGCCGGCGCCAGCGCGCTCGCCACCGCGGAGACAAGGGCCACCCTCATCAGAAGGACCAGCCCAGGCCGAGGCTCACCCGGTTCTGCTGCGTGTCCTCCGCGTAGCGGCGGAGGTCGGCCTTCACCACCACGTGCTCGTTGAGGTTGAAGCTGAGGCCCGCGGTCCAGACCTTGTCTGTCTTCTGCGATTCGGGCGTCAGGCCCGGCCCCAGGTCTTCGAAGGCCTTGGCCGTATTCACGGATTCAAAGCGCGCGAAGGGCGCAAGGCTGTAGGTGCCCCCCAGGGGGATGCGATAGGCGGCCTGGACGTAGCCGCCTTCGAACTGCTTGGGCACCAGGTAGGGGTTCCCCACCAGGGGCGTGTTGAAGGCCCTGGTGTCCTGGATGCGGCCCTGGGCGAAGAGGGCCGTGATGTCGAGGGCGCCGGGATTCCAGCGCACATGGACATCCCAAAGGTTCACCCCCAGATCCGGAACCCCGGCCTGGCCCTGCCCGCCCTTGCCCGTGAAGAAGGCCCCTCCCACCAGCAGGCCGGGGAGGCCCCGCCAGTTCAGGGCCCCGAACACCGCCAGGTCATGGGATTTGGCCTGCGACATTTCCTGGTGCACCGATCCCAGCGGCGATTCCACGGATTCGACGGAGGTGGCATCCCACTTGGTGACGTTGAAGCCCGTGCTCAGGCCCCCTTGCAGGGTGATGCCGTTCTCGAAGGTGGCGTAGAGCTGCACGCCGCCCTCCCGCCAGGTGGTGGGGATGATGGCGGTTTCCACCACGTTCCGCTCCACGCCGTAATAGGCCGTGGGCTCGTGGCTTTCATTCAGGAAGCCCATGGGCATGAGAAACAGCCCTGCGCGGAACCCCCAGACGTCGCTGACCTGGTGTTCGATGAAGGCCTGCTCGATGGCGACCTCGCCCGCATCGTCGGCAGAGGTTACGGAGTGCTCCACTTCCAGCTCCGTCACGAGCTTGGTGCGCGCGTCGAAGCGGTGGGTCACCCCCAGCACCAGGCGCCGGACATCCGCCGTGTCCCGGGAAGCGTCCTTGGAGAAGTGGTTGAACACGATTTCGCCGTAGCCGCCCACGGTGGTGCTGGATGCTTCCTGGGGCGCGGCCTTGACCGTGGCCAGTTCGCTCTTCACCTGGGCCATCTCGCGGCTGAGGGCGTCCAGGCGCTTCGCCAGTTCTTCGGCGCTGGGCTGGGCGCTGGGCTGGGATTGTGCGGAGAGGGATCCCCCCGTCAAGACGAGGGCGGCGCAGAGGGAGGTTCGAAAATGGGTCATGGGATCTCTTTGCGGAAGGGTCAGGGACGGTATCCGTCCGTGAGCGTGTTCAGGAAGGCGATGAGGTCGTCGATCTCCTCGTCCGTCAAGGCGGGCGCCTCCCCCGGCTTGCGGTTGTAGGGAGCCTCCGTGACGTTGACGTTGGCGTGGTAGGCCGCAGGCAGGTCGTTGAACTTGTTCACGCTGCCATCGGGATTCAGGGGATAGAACTTCTCCGGGTTCGTGTCCCGCTGAACGTAGAACGTCACCGCCTCCTTCAGCGTCTTGAAGTACCCGTTATGGAAGAACACCTTCCGGAGCGCCACGTTGCGCAAGGTGGGCACCTTGAAGGCGCCGTACAGATCCTTCCGGTCCGCCAGGTCCCCCGCTGCGCGCGCGGCCAGACCGAGGTCGAAGGAGGCGGGATCCGCGTTGTCCTTGAGCTCGGGATTGCGGGGCACGCCCAGCACGTCGTAGGTGAAGTCCGTGAACATCGGCGGCGCGCCGTCAGCCCCTCGCGCCGAGGGGTGGCAGGCCGCGCAGTTGCCCTTGGCGGGGCTGTTGAAGAGCGCCAGACCCCGCTTTTCCTGGGGGCTGAGCACGGCCTTCCCCGCGAGGAAGGCATCGTATTTGCTGTCGAAGGGATGGAACTCCGCATCCTCCAGTTCGTAGCGCTGGATGGCCAGCGTCATGCAGAGGTAGGCCCGTTCCACATCGCCGAAGATGCCGGCTCCGAACACCTGCTTGAAATCCGCCGCATAGGGAGCCTCGGCCAGCTTCGCCACCACCGAAGCCTTGCCCGGCATGGCCATTTCCCTCGGGTTGAGGAAGGGGCCCGCGGCCTGCTCCGCCAGGGAGGCGGCCCGACCGTCCCAGAAGAATCCCCCGGTCGGGGTGCCCTCTTTGTCGAAGGTGAAGGCTTTGTTGGTGGCGAGGTAACGGATGGTGGGAGATTGCCGGTTTCCCTGGATATCCATGTTCGCCCCGCCGAGCTGGGCGGGGAAAGCATTGGGCGCCCCGTGAGCCGCGCCCTTGTCGTGGCAGGTGGCGCAGGACTGCACGCCCGAGGCCGACAGGGAGGCGTCCTTGAAGATCAGCTCCCCCAATCGGGCCTGGGCCGAAAGCCCTTCCGGAGCCGCCACCACCTCGCTTCGCCCGCCGCAGCCCAGGAGCGCGGCCGCGAGAACGACGAGAAGGCCTCCGAGGGCGCCGCGTCTCTTGTCTTTAAGCATGTGCTCTCCACGTTTCTGCACGACCCGCCGCGAATCGATCAACGCTGTCCCCGAGGGGCGAGATGAGGGCGAAGGAACGAGCAGGAACATTGGCCGTCACAGCATCCCCAGGGCCCACTCATAAATACGCTATTGTGTATTAATGAGACTCATTCTCATTATTGATGCCAGCGGTTCCTCTGTCAATGCCTTCCCGTCGCCACGCTGCAGATGCGGGATGGACCGGCCCAGCGGGTGGTATCCTCGGCCAAACCCGAAAAATTCCGGAGATAGAGACGCGACTTCCTTCGATGTCGCAGTCAGCGTTCCAGCCCAGAGGAGGAGTCGATGCCGCGCGTGCCGAATCTGGGCGATCCCCTGATTTACAAACGGCTCGGGGTCGAACGCGCGAGTTCCGATGAGGCTGGGCTGCTTCTTGAGGCGGGCTGGGGACCGGCCTTCGACGCAGCCGCCCGCGAAGCATACGAGGTCTTGTTTGCGGGAAGTCCGGCTTTCGAAACGAAATGGGGGCCGATCCACGCAGATCTCACGTCGCCCCATGCGGCGGACAGGCTCCGAGGCCTTGAACTGATTCTGAAGGCCGCCTGCGAGCCACAGCAATGGCTTTGGAATCCCCGTGTCACCGAGGCGCTTCTGGAACTGCTCCGGACCGCCGAGGGCGTGGCGCTCGAAAAGGCCGGGCTGGCCCTGGTGCGCATTCTCGGCCCCTTCCCGGACCGGCGGGCTCACGGCGCATGCCTGCCACTGCTCACTCATCCGCTGCCCAGGATCCGTGCCTCCGCCGTCTGGAGCGTTGGACTCTCCGGCGGCGCCGGGGCATGGTCGGATGTGCTCCCTCTGATATCCGACGGCATCGCGGAAGTGCGTCAGGCAGCGCTTTCATCGCTTTCGAACGGCTATTCGGACTTGCCGGAAGAAGGGCGGGCGCAGCTCCAATCGGCCGCCATCGCGGCATTGAAGGATCGCGTCGATGGCGTCAGGCTCGCCGCGGTCGCCATGTTGGGCTCCATCGGCGACACCGCCTCTCTGCAAGCCTTGGCCGATATCAAGCCGCGCCGGATGGTCTGGCGGGAGGCGGTCAATACGGCCATCGCGGAGATCCTGAAGCGGGCCGCGTCAACGCCCGGATCCGGCAGGGAGCGAAGCGCGTCCCGGAAAGGGCTGAAGTGACGAAGGTGGTCGAACAGGCGCGGAGGCTGCGGGCGGAAGGAAAAACGGCCACGGCGGAGACCCTTCTGCTTGAAGCGGGATGGGGCCTGCCGAACCGCGAGGCCGCGCGCCAAGCCTACGACGAGATGTTCCCGCCGAACGCCATTCTGAAACAGTGGCTCGATGGCGCCCTGGCCGACGCGCAATCGCAGGACCGCGACGTGAAGCGGAAGGCCCTGGCGGCCGTGGTCCACGAGGCCTTGAGCGAGGCGACACCGTCCAGCGGCGTCTGGCTCAGGAGCCCCCGCACCACCGGGATCCTGATCGCCCTGCTCCGCGATCCGGATCCCGTTGCGGCCGATGGCGCCTGCCTCACCTTGTGCCGTGTCTTTTCGCTCTACTTCCGCGATCAGCGCGCCTACAAGGACCTGGTCACTCTGCTCGGGAGCGTACGCTGGTTGACGCGGATGTGGGCCGTCCGCGCCGTCTGCGCCCTGCGGCGGCCCGACAGCTTTCAGCACATCGAGACCCTGCTCGCGGATCCCGAACCCATGGTGCGCAGCCAAACCTTCGACTGGCTCGACCGGTCGGCTCAGATGGACGTTCTTTCAGAAAAAGAACTGCTACGGCTGGAGCGGGCTGCCCGTGCCGCGCTGCAGGACGGGAACGCGACCGTCCGCGCGCGCGCCACCACCGTGCTGGCGCGCATCGGCGACCGGACGACGCTCGAACAGCTCTCCGGAAGGTACGACCCGTCCCGGCTCGTTCAAAACACGATCGCGTGGGCCATCAAGGAAATCAGCGCCCGCAGCGGGGATTGACAAGGTTCTCCCTGATATGAACTGGCTTGCGCAAGCAACGAAGGTCAGTGTGAATTATTATTGAGATTGCGTCTCAGTACTGTAAACTTCGACTCACGCCGTTAAGCGCCGTTTTTCCCTGCCCCCATCCTCTCAACCAAATCAAGAAGCCAGACACCTTGGCTAGCCGCAGGCCTGCTGAAACCTAGCCGCAGGCCTGCTGAAACTTGAATTTTCACGAGAAACAAATGCACATGCACCCCCGTCATCCAATCCTGCATGCCGGACTGGCCCTGGCGCTGACCGGGTCTCCCCTGGCGGCCGAAAACACCCCGCCGCCCTCGACCGTACCCGCCAAGAAACCGAAGAAAGAGGACATCCCCTCCGCCGTGGTGGTGGTTTCCGCCACCCGCACGGAAAGGGCCGAAAAGGAGACCACCGCCACCGTGACCGTCACGACGGACCGGGAGATCGAGCGGCGTCTGGTCACCAACATCATCGATCTCACCCGCACGGAACCCGGGGTGGAAGTGGCCGGGCAGCCTGATCGCAAAGGCCCGTCCAGCTTCAACATCCGCGGCATCGGGGGAAACCGCGTGCTCATCCTGGTGGACGGCGTCAACCTGCCGGACGGGGCCGAAGCCTCCCGGGGACTGAGCCGCGACTATGTCGACCTGGACTCCCTCAAGCGGATGGAGATCCTCCGCGGATCCGGCTCGGCCCTCTATGGAAGTGATGCCCTGGCCGGCGTGGTGACCTACACCACGCTCGACGCCTCGGATCTCTTGAGCAAGACGGGCAGCTTCGCCGGCCGCATCAAGACCGGATATGCCAGCGCCAGCAATCAAAAGGCCGCCACCACGACGCTCGCCGGCAGGCAGGGATCATGGGATGGGATTCTGGTGGTCACGCGCCGGGAAGGCAACGAGACCACTCCCGCCTTCGGCGTGCCCAATGCCATGACCGCCCAGTCCTCCAGCCTCCTGGCCAAACTGGGCTGGCAGCCCAGTGCCCGCCACAGGATGCAGCTCGCCTTCCAGGGCTTCGAGCGCGAAAACAAGATCTTCCTGAACAGCCTCCTCGGACCGGCCCTCGGCGCCCCGGGAACCTTCATCGCAGACGATCGCGCCAAGGACCGGAACCGCCGCGCCCAGTTCAACTTCGAGCATGTCTTCGAGGACGACGCGGCCTTCCTGCAGCGGATCGAGTGGCGCGTGTTCTACCAGTCCGCCAGCAGCCTGGAGCACACGGACGAGTTCCGGGAGACGCGGACGACCACGCCATACACCGAGCGCGTCCGCCTGACGGACTACACCTTCGACCAGAACATCTGGGGCCTCCGCTCCCAGGCGGAACGCCGCTTCACGCAGGGCGGATGGGCCCACCGCCTGCTGTTCGGCCTGGACCTGAACCGCACCGAGACCTCCGAGCCCTACGACCGGACCCAGATCACCTTCAACACCGGCGCCGTCACCAAAAATGTGGCGGGCCAGCTCTACCCCATCAAGCTGATCCCGGATTCCCGGACGACCACCACTGGCATCTTCGTGCAGAACGAGATGCTCAGCCCCAGTGGCGTCTGGTCCATCGTGCCCGGCCTGCGCTTCGACCGCTACGAACTCAACCCCCGTCCAGACGCCGTTTTCACGAACGGCAACACCCTGAACGCCCCCGTGGCCTCCATCCAGAATTCGGCGGTGAGCCCGAAGCTGGGAGTCATCGGCAAGCTCGACGGCACATGGACGGTCTACACGCAGTACGCCCAGGGCTTCCGGAATCCGCCCTACGACTACACCAACATGACCCTGACCTCCTTCGCCCAGGACTACCGGATCATCCCGAACCCTTCCCTGAAGCCCGAGCACAGCCACAGCTACGAATTGGGCCTCCGGGGCGACGCGGACACCTGGAACCTGAGCTTCGCGCTGTTCCAGAACCGCTACACGGATTTCATCACCGACGTGAACCTCGGCCCGGATCCCGTCTCCGGAGTCAGCATGACGTTTCAGTACCAGAACATCCAGGACGTGCGCATCCAAGGCGCGGAGCTCCGCGCCGGCTGCATCTTCCTGGACGGTTGGCGGTCGGGCCTCAACGTGGGCTTCGCCAAGGGCGAGAACGGCCGGAACCACGCGCCCATCAACTCCGTGGCCCCCATGCGATCGAGCCTGGAGCTTGGGTACCGCCGGGGCGACCGCTGGGGCACCGACGCCACCCTGACCGCCGTCTCCTCCAAAAAGCAGGGGGACGTGGCTCTGGATCCCGCCAACGGGTACGTCAATCCCTACCTCACCCCCGGCTACGCCAAGCTCGACCTCATGGGCTTTGTCGCCTTTAAGCGGAAGGGAGAGCTGCGCCTCCAGGGCGGCCTTTTCAACGCCTTGAACAAAGGCTATTGGCGCTGGGAGGACGTGCGCGGCTTCCAGAACGGCGACGCCTCCCTTCAGCGCTACTCGCAGCCTGGGCGCCACTTCGGAGTGAGCCTCACCTACAGCTGGCAGTAGCCTTTGAACCGCGTTCAATCGGCCGACCCCATCCGTCCGGAGCCCATCATGCGCAGCCAGAAAGCGTTCCTCTTCTTGATCCGGTCCCTTGCTTGCCTCCTCGCCATGGCCACGCTTGCCTTCAATCCCGCCAGGGCCCAGGCCCCTGCGGCCAAGGTGGGCGTGCTGCTGGTGAATCACGGATCGCGCTCCGCCACCTGGCGGGCCGCGCTGCTCCAGACCGAGCGCAATACCCGCGAGGCGATGCTCCGGACGAACCTGATCCAAGGGGTGAAGACGGCCTTCATGGAATACACCGAACCCTCCATCGCCACCCGGATGAAGGAGTTCGACGCCGAGGGCTTTTCAGACGTGGTGATCGTGCCCGTGTTCCTCACGGTCAGCAGCCATACCTTCGACGACATCCCCACCATCCTCGGCCGGAAGGCCGATCCCCACTCCATGCAGACCCTCAAGATCGAAAACATCGAGCGCTACACGCCCAAGGCCCGGACCCACCTTGCGCCGAATCTGGATTTTTCCGCCTTGCTGCGGGAGAACATCCTCCGGCGCGCCAAGGCCCTCTCGAAGGATCCCGCTAAGGAGGGTCTGGTGCTGATCGCCTACGGAGACGCCACCTACCACAAGCAGTGGTCCGACCTGATGGAACGAACCGCCGCGCACGTCCTCAGCCGCACCGGCATGAGCACCTTCTCCTACGGCTGGGCGGGCCACGTGGCGCACTACGACCCGGACCACACCACCCGCGCCGTCGAGCAGGTCCTGCGGACGCGCGAACGGGCAGTGGTGGTGCCCGTGCTCGTGGCCCACGACGAGATGTTCCAAGTGAAAATCATCGGCGGCGGAATCGCCCAGGTGCCGGACCACCAGAAGCGCGTGGCCTATGTTCCCGACGCCATCCTGCCGGATCCGTCCGTCGAGGCCTGGGTGGTGGCCACCGCCAGGGAGTACGCCGAGCGGGCCCGCGGCGGAAAGGCCCCGGGGCGATGAGCGCCACGTTTTCGGCGGGCCTCCAGCGCTGGAACCGCATCCTGCACCGCGACGCCGGCTACTTCCTGACCGCCTTCGTGATCGTGTACTGCCTCTCCGGCATTGCCTTGAACCACATCCACGAGTGGAATCCGGACTTCATCATTCAGAAGCGGACCATTCCCCTGGAGCGGGTCTACACCGAGTCCGAGGTGGGACCGGAGCTGGCCAATGCGTTGGCGGGGCGGGTCGGCGAAGGGGCTTTCCGGATCATCGACGTGCCCACGCCCGGCCAAGTGAAAATCTACTTCGACAATGCCTTCCTTCAATTGCATCTGGCCGAACAGCAGGCCGTGTACGAGCGGGTGGTGCGGCGTCCCCTGATCTACGATGCCAACATCATGCACCGCAACAGCCTCAGGTCCTGGCGCTGGTTCTCGGATGCGTTTTCGGTCCTGCTCATTCTGGTCAACGTGACGGGCCTGTTCCTCCTCAAGGGGAGGCATGGCCTCGGCGCGCGGGGGAAATGGCTGATTCTCGCCGGGGCGGTACCTCCTCTGGCCGCCGTGGTAGCTTTCCGGCTGCTATAGGGGACGCGCCCCCCCGGGGCGGGGAAGAGTATTGCGGCCCCTAGGTTTCAGGGCCGCCCTTCTGCAGCTTGCGGTAAAGGGTGTTCCTGGTCATTCCCAGCTCCTGCGCGGCCTTGCTGATGTTTCCATTCCAATCGCGCAGGCAGGCCTGAATTCTCTCCAGCTCCTCGGCCTGCAGCTGCTGCCGGAGGCCGGCGAGCCCGGGGGTACCAGCGCGGCCCCGGGATGGCCCCTCCGCCCGGGACGCCTGCGGCGCGGGGGCGTTCAGGATCTCCTCGGGGATGTCCTTCACCCAGATGGTTCCTTCCTGAAGGGAGTGGACCATGCGCTCGACGACGTTCTGGAATTCGCGGATGTTGCCGGGCCAGGCATAGCCCTGGAGGGCGCGGACCACGGCGGGATCGGCCCGCAGCTTCGAGCCCCACCGGCGAGCGCCGAACTTGAGGATGAATGCCTCCAGGAGTCCCGGAATGTCCTCCGGATGCTCCCGCAGGGGCGGCAGCTTGATCGTGGACACGTTGAGGCGATAGAAGAGGTCCTGCCGGAACGTGCCTTTCCGGATCTCTTCCTTCAGGTCTTTGTGGGTGGCGCAGATGATCCGCACGTCCACCACGAAGGGCCGGTCGCCCCCGAGCCGGGTGATGGTCCGGTCCTGGAGCACCCGGAGCAGCGCGATCTGCTGTTCCAGAGGCATGTCCCCGATCTCGTCCAGGAAGAGGGTGCCTCCGCTGGCCAGCTCGAATTTCCCCGGGCGCCCTCCCCGCGCCGCCCCGGTGAAGGCTCCGTCCCGGTATCCGAACAGTTCGCTGGCGATGAGCTCCCGGGGGATGGCCCCGCAGTTCACGGCCACGAAGGGGCCCTTCCGGCGGCCCGACTGGTTGTGGATGGCATGGGCGAACATTTCCTTGCCTGTGCCGCTTTCCCCGGTCAGCAGCACATTGCTTTCGTTGGCCGAGGCCAGCTGGCCCAGCTGGACGGCCCGCCGCAGCGCCTCGCCCTGGCCCAGGATGTCCTCGAAGCGAAAGGTCGCCTGGGCTCCGTTGAAGCGGTTGATGAGCCGCTTGAGCTTGTGGATGGGATTCACGAAAAGCACGGCCCCTTTCAGAAGGGCCCCTTCATCCTGGATCGGCTTGCCGCTGGCGATGCACTGGATGACGCCCTGGCCGGAGTTCAGCTCCAGCTCCCGGTCCAGGAACTCCTTTCCCCATTCCAGCAGATCGCGGACAGGCGCCGGATCCCGGATCAGGTCCTCGATGCGCTTTCCGGCCATCTGGAGGCTGGAGGCCCCCAGGAGGCGCTCCGCCACGGGATTGATCTGACTGATGGCGCCGTCCACATCCAGCACCAGCACGCCGTCGGTGACCGTGAGGAGGATGCTGGAAAGCCGGCTGTTCAGGAGGGTGAGTTCCTGGTTCTTCCGCACCAGCCTCAGTTCGTGCTGGATGGCCTGAACCGCGGCCATCACCAGCCCCAGGGTGTGGATGTGGGTCTCGTCCACGGGCCCGCTCATGTCCAGCAGGCCGATGGTCTTCCCGCCGGGATCAAGGATCGGCGCCCCCGAACAGGTCCACCGGTGGTGCTTCTGGCAGAAGTGCTCCGCGCCGGAAACCTGGAACGGACGGCCCAGGACCAAGGCCGTGCCGGCCCCATTGGTCCCCACCTCCCCTTCGGTCCACAGCGCGCCCTTGTTCAGATTCAGATCCTGGGTGGAAAGGATGCGGTCCCGATCCCCCACGGCTTCCAGCAGGTACCCCTGCTCGTCGAAGAGCAGCACCACGAAGCTGGAGCCCTCCACGAGGCTGTGCAGGTTCTCCATGAAGGGCTTGGCGGCCCGGATCAGCTCCTGCTTCCGTTCCGCCAGGGCCGCAAACAGATCGGAGTCCAGCACCAGCGTGGAGCGCCCAGCCCGCGGGTCCACCCCCGCGGCCTTGCAGCGGCGCCACGAAGCCTCCAATTCGGGACGCAGGGTGTCCGGCTCGATCCTCCCCTCGCGGATGAAGCGGTCCCAGATTCCCCAGATCTCCGTGGTGTGGCCTGCCGCGTACGCCATGGCCCCTCTATCGGTGCTCCCGAGCCTTGAGCCCTCCATTCTGAGGCAGACCGGGTCAAACAATAACAATATTGAGCAAAAAGATACAATTTAGAACAAAACTGGCCATCATCTTGATCCTGCCCATAAACCTCGGTTTCTGTTTTTTCATTCATTTTTCCCTACCTCCTTGTCGCTTGGGACGAGGTCTCCGGACCCTTCCGGGAAGGGCCGCCGGGGTGGCCCCGCATCGCGGCACAGCTCCTGCGAAAGCGAGAGCGGCCTGGGCCTTCGGAAGGAGACAACCGTGAACAAGATCCTGCGCGTGAACATGCACGACCTGACCACCTCGATCGAGGCCCTGCCTCCGGAATGGGCCGGCCTCGGCGGACGGGCGCTCACCTCGGCCATCGTGGCGAAGGAAGTCCCGCCCACCTGCCATGCCCTGGGGCCCGACAACAAGCTGGTCTTCGCGCCGGGGCTGCTCTCGGGCACGGCGGCATCCAACTCGGGCCGCCTTTCCGCAGGCGCGAAGAGCCCGCTGACCGGGGGCATCAAGGAATGCAATGTCGGCGGCACCGCGGCCCAGATGCTCGCGCGCCTTCGCATCAATGCCCTGATCGTGGAAGGCACGCCCAAGGGCGATGGGTGGTATTCCCTCCGCGTGAGCAAGGATGGCGTCGCCATCCAGGAGGAGGCCGGGCTCCTGGGCCTGGGCAACTTCGCGGTGATCGACGCCCTCCAGTCGCTCCTCGGCAAGAAGACCGGCGTCATCGCCATCGGCCCCGCGGGCGAGATGAAGCTCACCTCGGCGAACATCTCCGTGAAGGATCCCTCGGGGAAGATCCGCAGCCTTGGGCGCGGCGGCCTCGGCGCCGTCATGGGCTCCAAGCGCATCAAGTTCCTCAGCATCGACGACGAGGGCGCCCCCGGGATCCAGATCGCCGATCCGGAGAAGTTCAAGAGCGCCTCCCGCATCTTCACGAAGGCGCTGATGGACCACCCCGTGAGCGGCCAGGGGCTTCCCACCTACGGCACCAACGTGCTGGTGAACATCCTGCACGAAGCCGGCGGCCTGCCCACGCGGAACTTCACCTACGGGCAGTTCGACGGCCACGAACAGATCTGCGGCGAAACCATGCACGACACCATCGTGGCCCGCGGCGGCAAGCCCAGGCATGGCTGCCATGCCGGGTGCGTCATCCAATGTTCCCAGGTCTACAACGACAAAGACGGCCAGTACCTGACCTCAGGATTCGAGTACGAAACCATCTGGGGACTGGGGGCCAACTGCTGCATCTCCACCCTGGACGACATCGCCCTGGCCGACAACATCATGGATGACCTCGGCCTCGATTCCATCGAGACCGCCGTGGCCTTCGGCGTGGCCATGGAGGCCGGGATTCTTCCCTGGGGCGACGGCAAGGAAGTGGTGCGGATCCTCCGGGAGGAGATCGGCAGGGGCACGGCCCTGGGCCGCGTGATCGGTTCGGGAGCGGGTGCCGTCGGGCGCACCTACGGCGTGACCCGCGTGCCCACCGTGAAGAACCAGGCCATCCCCGCCTACGATCCGCGTTCGGTCAAAGGCATCGGGATCACCTACTGCACCAGCCCCATGGGCGCGGATCACACGGCGGGCTATACCATCGCCACCAACATCCTCAACGTGGGCGGGCAGGTGGATCCCCTGAAGAAGGACGGCCAGGTGGAGCTGTCCCGGAATCTCCAGATCGCCACCGCCGCCATCGATTCCACGGGCATGTGCATCTTCATCGCCTTCCCGGCCCTGGACATCCCCGAATGCCTGCCGGCCCTGATCGACATGCTGAACGCCCGCTTCGGCGCGCAGCTGACGGGCGATGACGTGGTGGGCCTGGGCAAGCGCATCCTCAAGACCGAACGGGCCTTCAACCTGGCCGCCGGCATGACGGCCGCCGACGATCGCCTGCCCGAATTCTTCCGCACGGACCCGGTCGCGCCCCATCAGGCTGTCTGGGATTTCACCAACGAGGAAATCGACGCCTTCTGGAATTTCTGAGGTGGCCACGATCACCATCACCATCAAGCTGTTCGCGCATTTCCGGAACGGGCGGTTCAAGGAAGCCGCCCAGCGGCTCGACCCAGGCGCAGACTGCCGCCAGGTCATTCTGGGCCTGGGGTTCCGGTTGAGCGAGATGGGCATCGTCATGGTGAATGGGCAGCATGCCCCTCTGGACCAGCCGTTGAACGAGGGCGACACGCTCGCGCTGTTTCCCCTTGTGGGCGGCGGATAACCTCGGCCGGATCGCCTGACAACGAATGTCGATTCAGTGCCCATGCCCCTCGGGAGCCCGTGATGTGACGATGTGCGTGACCGTGTCCCAGGCGTTGTGAATGCCGACCAGCAGCAACGCCAGGGTCGCCCCGCCAAGACCGTACAAGGCCTGGCGCGGGGCCGCAGGGAGAAGCCATGCGCTCCCGAATTAGACCAGGTAGGCGGCGAGCGGAAGGAGGGCGTACCAGATCCAATCCACCCGCTCGGGCATGTAGTAGGTCTGGCGGCGGGCCCGGCGGATCACGCCGAGGCAATAGACCGTTCCAAGCGCTCCGCAGAGGGACAGCGCCGCTGTAACCGCCCATACCGCCTCCCATGGAATGCTCATGAGGGCCGATAGAACCAGGGCGCTCGCCAGTTGGACAACGGTGGGCGTGGCGAAGGCGCTGATGGATTCCGCAGAAGCGGGGCGCCTCCTGTTGGCGATCAGGGTGATGACGACGAACTGGATGCCGATCAAGGCAGAGGCCGATGAGGCGAGGATCAGGTAGAAGTTCTGCCACGGGGCAAGCCACGGGTTGGGGTTCTGGATCATGATTCCTCCTTGCGGCCCTATCACCCGGGATCGGCCCGGGAAGCGGAAATCCAGGCCCGCGTGCGAGCAGCTTCGGGCCTGGCCCCGCCCGATCCGTTTTCGCCCCTTCCGCCGGAAGCCGGTATCACGATCCAGCGGATTTTTTGCCTAATCCTCCACCTCCGCACCCCCGTGGAGCGACAGCGCCGATCCAAATGGACTGAGGAGCCTTCAGTTCTTCGCCAATAGAGAACGTTCAAAGTGAGTGAAGCGAGCGATTCATGGCAACGATCTCTTCATGTCTGGGATTAGGTCCGAGCTTAGCGAATAGCTCAGGCATTCGATCGCGTTTTTTCGGTGCACCATTCTTGATAGCTTCCGCGAGCCCCTTGCGCATCATCAAGACGTCGTAGTCGCAGCAGTAGGCTGGTGTCGACGGCTGTTGTCGCCAGGACTCATCCAACGAACCCGCATCAACTGGGTCGAAACCAGTTTCATTAACAAGTGCCATGACAATCCGCTTCGCATTGGCGTCATCACCTGCCACGGCAACGGCTAGACGATCGGGTGCCCCTTCTGGCTGACCTCGCTCTGCGAGCGAATACGCCAGAATGTTGTTGAAAGCTTTGATCACGGGACGGCCGAGTTCCTTCGACACCCATACGCTTTCTGGCATCCCCCCATCGATCTCCTGGATCTGCGGATCGCGCAAACCAGGATAGTAATTGCTCGTATCGATGATCGGTACATCACGGGGAACCCCTTTAAACAGCTCCGCAGGAAGCTTCGCCATGGCAGGCAGTGGTATCGCCAAGATGATGACCTCGGTCTCCTTGACCGCCTCATGCACATCAGCAGCCGTTACGCCGATCTCCTCTGCCAACCTCTGGACGCCCTCCCGTCCTCTGGTATTGGCAACACGTATCGCATGTCCCGCAGCCTTCAGTTTGCGAGCGAGGGTACGGTTATCGCGATGATGCCTACTTCTTCCTTAAGGTCCGATCAGCCTTCCCCGGTATTCCGCGATGAACCATATATATTGGATTGGGAGCCTGCCCACCCATTCCGGGAGATCAGACGGACGGCTCGGACGGAAATGCTTCAAGGGGACATGTAGGATGTCATCCTGAACGGCCGCACCACACGAGGAAGATTTTGACTCGCCTCAGGGCCCTATTGCGCCTTCTTTTGGGCCAGTCGAAGAATGCCCTGATCGACTTCCTCAAATCCGGATCGGGCCCTCATCAGGCCCCCAGAGCAGCTTAAATCATTGGGTGGGGTTATTCGGGCCCAACAATTAGAGACGCCTGATGACTGTGGAAGTCAGATTGTGGAAGAACTGCTCGACCTCCTCTACGGAGCGAAGTGTTCGAGAATCGACCCACCACCCCAACAACTCCACCAGGGCACCGGAAATATAGTTAGAGGCTGCATCCCGTTCCCAACCCTGATCCACGTGAAGAGAGAGTTCTTCATTCACCAGTTGCAGAACCATCTGGCGAAAACGCATTTGGACAACATGCCCACTTCCACGACCAATCAGAGATCGGAATAGGGATCGTTGCTCATAGACGTGCTCCATCAGCCCCCGCACGAAGGGAAGAGTCTTTGGTGAGGTTCTGCGGCGTTCGGAGGCCTCGACCATCAATACCTTTCTCAGATCCCCAAGCCCATCGGCAAGCAACTGTTCCTTGCTTTGATAGTGCATGTAGAAGGTGGACCGACCTACGTTGGCCCGCTCACAAATTTCATGAACACTCAAGTCATCCCATCCACGCTTAGGTAGAAGGGAGATCAGGGCAGCTCGCAGTGCCATCCGGGTGCGGCGGACTCGCCGATCATTCGGCTCTGACAGCTTTTCCGACATGTGGCCTCCCGTGAATACGAAATAGCTAATCAGGCCAAAATGGACCAGTTGGTGACGAGCTATCCGAATCCGCACCGTGGTCGATTGAATATGGACACGTGTCTGGAACGGGTCAAGGTGCGTGAGAGCCTTCTCGACCGATTCCGGACACATCCCAAGAAATTGTCCGGAACTGAACGTATTGAGCCGAGGCGTTCTGCGGCGGCCAAGACGAGTGCCAACACTGGACACGTGTCTGATACAGATGAGGTGTCCAATGATCGAACTGCAACACGTCACCAAGATCTATCCAGGTGGAAGCAGCGGCTTCAAGGCCCTGGACTCCATCCAGTTGGAGCTGCCACCAGGCGAATTCGTGGCCATCGTGGGGAAGTCGGGAAGTGGCAAATCGACCCTGATCAACCTGATCGCCGGGCTCGACCGACCCACTTCCGGCAACATCTGGGTGGGAGGGAAGCCCATCCATGCCATGGACGAAACCGCTCTGGCCACATGGCGCGGTCTCAACGTTGGCGTGGTCTTCCAGTTCTTCCAACTTCTGCCCACCTTGACCATCGCTGAGAACGTCATCCTGCCCATGGATTTCTGTCAGGACTTTTCGAAAAGGCAGGCCCGGGAGCGTGCATTGGCACTGTTGGATCAAGTAGGAATTGCAGACCAGGCAGACAAACTTCCGACCAGCCTTTCCGGTGGTCAACAACAACGAGCAGCCATAGCCCGGGCCCTGGCCAATGATCCCCCCTTCATCGTGGCTGACGAACCCACGGGGAACCTTGACTCCCATACCGCGGAGGCGGTCATCACCCAACTCGCTGGGTTGGCAGAGGCTGGCAAGACAGTCCTCATGGTTACCCATGAGCGGGATTGGGCGGAATTCGCTCACAGGGTGGTGACCATGGCTGATGGTCGAGTGGTGGGCCGGAAGCTCCGCGTGGACAGGGTGAACAACCTTCTCTTGGAGGCGGATCATGTCTGAATTTCGGCGCCTCCTCCTTGCCATGGCGCTCGGAAGCCTTCCGGCTCTCTCTGCTCCCCTTGATGAGAACGCCCTCGTCATCCGCGCTTCGGGATTCAAACACGAACGCGGTCATGCCATCGCGAAAGTGTTCCAGGTCGGCGACGATGTGCTTCGACACGGACGCTGGCAGGTAAGGGCAACGATTCAGAATGGCCGAGCCGCTTTCCAGGTTCCGGGGCTGGCTGCCGGGGCCTATGCGGTTGTGGTCTTCCACGATGAAAACGACAACGGGGAGATCGACCACTACGTTATCGGGCTTCCCAAAGAGCCTCTCGGTTTTTCGAATGGGTTTTCGATGAGCCTGACGTCCGGGAAGCCCACCTTCGAAAAGCTGCGCTTTGACCACGCCCTGGGCAGTCAGGGCATTGATGTGGTCGTGAAATGAGGTCAACCATGACGGCTCTCAACTTAAGCCCCCGCTGGACCAAATTGTTGCGCGACTTGAAGGCGGAGAAAGAACGCGTCCTGCTGATGCTGGTGGCCATTGCCGTGAGCCTTGCGGCGGTTGGTGCGGTTCTTGGGGGATATGCCGTGCTGTCCCGGGAGATGGCCGCGAACTACCTCGGTACCCATCCAGCCTCCGCCACACTGGAACTACCGGGTGGCGTGGATGGTGAGGCCTTGTCCCTGGCACGGCTTCAGCCAGGTGTTCGCGAGGCCGAAGCGCGAGATGTTTTGCTGGCCCGAACTCAGATCGGCGAGGACTGGCGTCCCCTACTGCTCTTTGTGGTGGATGATGTCTCGACCATGAAAGTGAACACCTTTAAGCCACTGAAGGGGGCATGGCCGCCCCCCCTTGGCACCATGCTGATTGAACGCACGGCCCCCAGCATGTTCGGGGCGGATGTTGGTGGTCATGTGAAGGTGAAGACCGCTCACGGAACCCTCAAGACCATGCCTATAAGTGGCTCGGTCCATGACCCGGGACTCGCCCCAGCCTGGCAGGAGCGAACCGGCTACGGCTACATCACCCGGGACACGCTCCAAACGCTGGGCGAAGAACCTGTCCTCCATGAGTTGCGAATCTCCCTGGATCCCGCTGCCGACATCAAGAGCATCGAAGCGACGGCTTCGGAATTGGCCCGATCCCTTACAACCCGTGGCAAGGCTGTGCATGAAATCCGGGTGCCGCCACCGCGCCAACATCCACATCAAAAGCAGATGACCACCATCCTGTTTCTGATGCTGGCCTTCAGCATGATGACCCTGGTCCTGAGCGCCATCCTCGTTGCCTCATTACTGGCCGCCATGCTGGCCCGGCAGGTTCGCGAGATCGGCGTGATGAAGACCATTGGTGCGCGGCAAGGGCAGATCGCGCTGTTGTATGCGGCCCTGGTCGTTGCCATTGGCGTTTCAGCAATCATCTTGGCGATTCCATCCGGACTCGCTGGGGCCGGTGTTCTGGCCCGAGCGGTGGCGAATCTGTTGAACTTCACTATTACAAACGCCACCGTGCCTGCTTGGGTCTTCAGCATTCAGGCGATGGCGGGGATTCTTGTCCCCCTCTCAGCGGCTTATGTGCCCATCCGGCGGGCGAGCCGTTTGACCGTCCGGGAAGCCATGGATCAATACGGGGTCAGCCCAGAATCCCTCCGGGTACGAACGGCTCGATTCCCATGGGCCCTGCGCAACGCGCTCCGGCGGCCCACCCGGTTGGCTCTGACCTTGGGCCTCCTGGCAGCGGGCGGCGCCATGTTCATGACCGCCTTGAATGTGTCCCAAAGTTGGGAGCGCAACATCGCCAAGGTCTATGAGACTCGGTTCTACGATGTGGAGGTTCGATTCCACGAACCTCAGACGGATCGCATCATCAACCGGGTTAAGGAGGTCCCCTGGGTTCGGAGTGTGGAGGCCTGGGGTTACAGCCCCTCAGCCTTCTCCAGGCCAGGGGAGGTAGATGTGGTGCGCACCTATCCTGATCGCGGCCACGCCAGTTTCGCCATGATGGCTCCCCCCGCCAACACGAAGCTGGTGGCCTTTCCCCTTCGAAGCGGGAGATGGCTCCAACCAGGGGACACGGATGCCATGGTGTTCAATCACGCCGCCGCTGCCATGAGGCCAAATCTGCGAGTAGGCGATCGTGTGGATCTCTCTCTGGAGGGGAAACAAACCTCCTGGCGTCTCGTGGGCATCGTGGAAGAGATCGGTGCTGCGGGTGTGGCGTATGTCACAGACCAAGCCTTCATGCGGGTGGCGGGCACCGAAGGGAAAGCCAGGATGCTGAGGGTCGCGACCACCGCCGGAACTCCGGAATTTCGCACCTCTGTGATCCGTTCAATCGAGCGGCGGCTCGCTGAGGATGGTGCAGGTGTCGAAACCACCTGGCCTCTAGCGGAACTCCGAACGGCCATGGGTGATCACATCGTGATCCTGATTCGCTCGCTGATTGCCATGGCTGCAGTGATGGCCATCGTCGGCGCCCTCGGCTTGAGTGCCACCATGGGGGTGAGTGTTCTGGAGCGCACTCGGGAATTCGGCATTATGAAAACCCTTGGTGCCACCCCCAACCGCATTAAGCATCTGGTGATCGCGGAGGCTGCCTTCATCGGTGCCTTGAGTTGGATCGCCGCCCTGGCTCTTTCCATTCCCCTCACGGCCTGGCTGGACAGACTTATCGGGAACCTGGGGTTCGTGGCCCCACTGCCCTTTATCGTGGCCCCGGCGGCGATCCTGACCTGGCTTGTCCTGATAGGGCTTGTCTCACTCGTGGCCACCTTGGTCCCATCCAGTCGTGCGTCCCGCACCTCAGTGATCCAGGCCCTGGCCCAGGTATGACCGCGACGACCGGATCAGGAGCTACCAGACACCTGGATCTCCACAGTCAGATGCGCGATCTCCTCGTGGATCCCCAGGCACTGCCTCGCGGAATCGATGGTCAATCCGGGGTGTTTGGTGGATAGGGCCAGGATGCAGGCGTAGCTGCCCTTTCCGACACGCCAGACGTGAAGGTCCGTGATCTGCGTTGCGCTGCCCCACTCAGGCTGGGTTGCGATGGCCTCTCGGATTTCCTTCACAACCGGGTGGTCCATCTCTGCATCCAGGAGGATGCGAGATGAGTCGCGCAACAAGCCCTTGGCCCAGACAGCCACCAGGATGGCTCCGGCAAACCCCATGACGGGGTCTAGCCAGGCCCACCCGAACACCATGCCACCAGCCAGGGCTGCGATGGCGAGGACAGAGGTGGCCGCGTCGGCGATCACATGGAGGTAGGCAGACCGAAGGTTCAAGTCATGGTGGTGTCCACCTTCGCCGTGGTCATGGTGGTGATCGTGTCCGTGGTCGTGGGCTTGGCCAAGGATGAAGGCGCAGGCCACATTCACAGCCAGCCCCACGATGGCCACGACGATGGCCTCACGGTAGTGGATCGGTTTGGGATCGAAGAGCCGCTCCACAGACCCGATCACCATCCAGGCGGCCACGCCGAGCAGGAACATGGCACTGGCGAAGCCTCCGAGGATTTCGATCTTCCAGGTGCCGAAGGCGAAACGATGGTCGTGGGCGTGTCGTCTCGCCATGGCGTAGGCGAAGGCGCTCAAGCCGATGGCCACCGCGTGGGAACTCATGTGCCAACCATCAGCCAGCAAGGCCATGGAGTTGAACCACCACCCGGCGACAATCTCCACCACCATCATCAAGGCGGTGATGACCATGACGAGTCGGGTTCCCCGCTCCCCAGCCTGGTTGCCGGAGTCAAAGACATGGGTGTGGGTCATCGGGGCCGATTCTGAAGGGCTCAAGGTAGGCTCACAGGCAAACAAAATTTAGAGGGAAAGACAAAACCGATAGCCGGTCGGTTTTCAGGCTACACTCCTTTTTTCGAACGAGCCTTCTTGTGACACGCCCCCTCCCTCCCCTCACTCTCGGTGATCTCGAAATGGAGGTCCTGGAGCAGCTCTGGCGGCTGGGCTCTGGCGATGTCCGGGCGGTGCATGCGGCCCAGAGCAAGGGCCGGGATAACCACCCCAATACGGTCCAGTCGGCCCTGGAGCGCCTGTTCCGGAAGGGCCTGCTTGATCGTGAAAAGCAGAGCCACGCCTACATCTACACGCCCAGGCTGAACCGTGAGGAACTGGCCGCCCGGCTGATTGATGAAACCCTTCAGCGCGTGAAGGGGTCTGAACCCATGCCCATGCTGGCCGCCTTCGTGGATCTGGCCATGGGCCAGGACCCGGCCGTGCTGGACGAACTGGAGCAGCTCTTGAAAGCTCGTCGTGCTGAACAGAGGATGCCCTGATGCACGCGCCCGGCCTTCTTGTCGTCACCACCCTCCTGGCAGGGGGTCTGGTGACTGTGGGGAGTCAAGCGCTCGGGCTCTCCTACCCGAGGTTTCGTGAGGTTCTCGGACGAAAAGCCCCAGAGGGTCGTGCCCACCTGCTCAGCCTTGTAGCCGGGCTGCCCTTGCTCCTGGCCATCGGAACCTTGGTCCTCACGTTCCTCCCTTCGTTCATCACCATCCCCGGATTGATTCAGGATCACTGCCTTCCCCACGATCACCACCCTCACCTTTGTCTACGGCATGGGCTCTGGGCTCCGTCGGGGCAAGCGTGGGTGATCCTCGTCGTTCTCGGGCTCGCGGGCGGCGCCTTTTGGGTCCGCTTCCTGCGACGGCTGATCGAGGGACAGCGTCAGGTCCGGACCCTGCTCCGGCTGGCGAAGGAGGCTGGTGAATTCCACTTGCTGCCAAGCCGGAAGGCCCTGGCTTTTTCCGCTGGCCTGCTGCGCCCGCGTACCTTGCTTTCCTCGATGGTAATGACCTCCCTGGATCATGCAGATCTGAAAGTCCTGCTCGCCCATGAAACGGCCCATGCCAAGCGTCGGGATGCCCTTCGCCTCGTGATTGCTGAAGCCATGCTGATGGCCGTGCCCCGCCGAATCCGGAGAATGCTACTGGATGATTTGTCCCTTGCCTGCGAGGAAGCCTGTGATCGTGCGGCGCTACCCCAAGCCGGATGCCCCGAACGGATGGCCGAGGTGCTGCTCCGCGTCCAACGGCTCGGCATGATGGCCACCCCCGCCGGACAGCCTGGGGCCACCGGATCTCAGCTTCCCCTTCGGGTTCGTGCCCTGCTCGGAGACCCCTATCCTCCGACGCCCTCTTGGACGCGCCTGCTTTGGTTCTCCCCCCTGCTACTCCTGCTAGCGGATCCCGTCCATCATGCGGCGGAGACACTGCTCGGACTCCTCAACCCCTGACGCTTCCTCTTCCGTTGATCTGACCCGGTGGTGCCCATGCTTTCTTTGTCTCGAAGTTCGCTCAAAAATCCGATCCTTGCTCGGTTTTTAGCCCTCCCTGCGCTGGTCTGTCCCCTGATTGCCCAGGAGGCCAGTCAGGGGTTATCCGAAGCCCAAGCAGTGACCCGCGCCCTGGCCCGACCTGAGTGGCAGGCGCTTACCCAGCTTCCTGCCAAGCAGACCGAGGGTGCAGCCCTGGAGGCCCGAAACTGGCTGTCCCCAGGCGTGGAATGGACCCGCGAGCAGTTCAACGGAATCCAGCCGGGCAAACGGGAGGACACCTTCCTTGTCAGCCAGGGATTCGATGTTTCGGGGCGATGGTTGGCCCGGCGCGAAGCTGCCCTTAAGCGGGAAGAGGGCGGCAAGGCCGAGAGCGAGCAGCGTGTGGCAGGCGTGGTCGCCCAGGTGCGCGAAGCGTTCTACGAGGTGCTGGTGGCTCGCGAACGCCTGGCCCGCATGGAAGGGTCCCTGGCTCGCGTGGGCCGGTTCCAGGAGCGCGTGGACCGCCTTAACCAGGCCGGTGAGATGTCCGGGCTGGATCGGGGGCGCGTCAGGCGCGAAGTGGAGCTGCTTCGTGGGCGCGAAGTCGTGGAACGCTCCAGGCGCCTCCAGGCTGAGGCCCGACTGGCCTCCATGCTTGGAGGTGCTCCCGGCATTCCACAGGGCAGCCTGCTCCCAGAACCGCTGACTTCCCTGGATTCCTTCGTCGCCGAGCAGCCCGGCGCGCCGAGTAGTCGCCTGGCCATGGCCCAGGAGTCGGCAGCCCAGGCAGACGCCAAGGCCGCAGGCCGTTGGTTTCCCGAACTCCAACTCGGCTTGGGGGTAAAGCGGTGGCAGGAAGCAGGATTGACCGGAAACGGGAACGTCTTCTCCCTGGGGCTGACCTTCCCCGCACCCGGACGGGTGAAGGCGGCCCGTGTGAAAGGTGAGGCCGAAGCACGTGCCGCCTCGGCTCAAGCCAGGTTGCAGCGGGAACAGGACAGCGCCGAACTTCGCGCCCTGTGGCAGGCATCGGTGGATCTCCGGGCTTCAGCCGAGCGCATGGCCAAAGAAGCCCTCGCGGACGCTGATCGCGTGGAGGCGGCGCTAGACGCGGCCTTTGCGGCAGGTGAAGTGGACCTGCTGGGCCGCCTGGATGGTGCCCGGAACCTTCTTGAATCTGAACTGGCGGCTCTGGATCAGGCGCATTCCGCCCGAAGGACCCGCATTGCCCTTGATCGCATGCTCGGAAAGGTGAACCCATGATCCCTGCCTCGCCTCGCCCCTCCATCGCCTGGGGCCTCGTCCTGGGACTGTCCCTGACCGGGAGCCTCGCCTGCAACCAAAAGGAGGGTGCAGAAGCCCACAACCACGGTGCGGCAGGCGCAGCTCACGGGGCGCCAGAACGGCCTTCCCTTGCGCCCACCATCTGGGCCGACGGCCTGGAGCTTTACGTGGAATACGCCGTGCTCGTGGCCGGTGAAGCCTCCAGCTTCGGGACCCACCTCACGTACCTGGATGGATTCCAGGCCGTGAAAGAAGGACAGGTCGAGGTGATCCTCACGGGCGCAGGTGGCGAGCAGCGCTTCGGCGGGGAACTCTCCCCGACCCCCGGCATCTTCCGGGTCGCGCCCAAACCCAAAGCCGCAGGAGAGGTTCAGGTCCGGTTGGTATGGAAGGGCCCGAAGGGCAAGGCCACCTTCAACCTTGGGAAGCACATGGTGTATCCCGACCTGGCCGCCGCCATGAAGGCCCAGGTGCCTGAAGCCGAAGGTGGGATTCCCTTCCTGAAAGAACAACAGTGGAACGTGCCCTTCGGAACGACAGAAGCCCAACCTCGCGACCTTTACCAGGGCTTTGAAGCCTACGGGGCGATCCAGGCCGTTCCTGGTGGTGAGGGCCGCGTGCTGGCGCCTGTCGCTGGTCGGTTGGAGGGGAGCACCTTCCCGAATGTGGGGCAGACGGTCAAGCAGGGACAGCGCCTCGCGGGGCTCGTGCCCAAGGCTGGTTCGGATCTCTCCCAGGGCACGGTGCAACTCGACTTCGAGCGGGCCCGGATGCGCCATGACCAGACCACGGCCAATCTGACCCGACTAAAGGGACTGCTGGAGCAGGATGCCGTCCCCAAGCGGCGAGTGGAGGAAGCCACACGGGAAGCGGCCTTGGCCGAGGCCGAGTTGAAGGTGGCCCAATCCCGTCGGGACGAAGCCGTCCTTGGAAAGGGTGGGATGGCCGTGGCCCTCATCGCCCCCGTTTCCGGGGTCGTCAGCACTGCGAATGGGGGCCCAGGCATCCAGGTTGCCGAAGGCCAGGAACTCTTCCACATCGTGGATATTCGTCGCCTTCGCTTGGAGGTCCAGGTTCCTGAGGCCCAGGCCGGGCGTCTATCCAAGGTTGCCAGCGTGTGGTTCCAGGCCCCTGGTGTGCCCTCCCTCCTGCTTGAACCGAACCATGGAGCCCGCATGCTGGGCCAGGGTGGAGCCATCCACCCCGAACGGAGGACGGTGCCCTTCCTGGTGGAGTTCGCCAATCCCACCGGTGCCCTGAAAGTGGGCCATACCGGAAAGGTCTTCGTCCGCGTGGGCAACCCCAGCCAGGGACTCGCCATTCCGGCATCGGCCCTTCAGGACGAGGATGGTCTCTCCGTGGTGTATGTCCAGGCTGGCGGCGAACGCTTCCTCCGCCGCATCGTGCAGATCGGGGCGCGGGACGGTGACTGGGTGCAGGTCATCGGTGGCGTCAAGTCCGGGGAACGGGTCGTGACTTTGGGCGCCCATCTGGTGCGTCTGGCTGCCAGCTCGGGGAAGGTCCCCGAGCATGGTCATGCTCATTAGGGGATCGTGATGCTTGATCGGATCATCCGAACCTCATTGAATCAGCGCCACGTGGTGCTGTTGGTGGCCGCCCTGATGCTCATGTGGGGTGGGTGGACTGCCAGCCGCATGCCCGTGGACGTTCTACCGGACCTCACCGCCCCCACCGTCACAGTGGGCACCGAGGCCCACGGCATGGCCCCTCAGGAAGTGGAGCGCCTCATCACCCAACCGGTGGAAAGCGCCATGCAGGGTGCGGCGGGAGTCCGCCGCGTTCGCTCGACTAGCCACGTGGGACTGTCCCTGGTGCATGTGGAGTTCGACTGGGATGTGCCGATCCTCCAGGCCCGGCAGGTGGTCTCTGAGCGCCTTCAGGCAGCAGTGGGAGGCCTTCCTCCCGGAACACCCACACCCGTCTTGCTGCCCATCAGTTCCGTCATGGGCGAGATCATGTTTGTGGCCCTGGAAAGCGATCAGCACTCCCCCATGGATATTCGCGCTCAGGCCGACTGGGAAGTCCGGCGGCGCCTGCTCGCCGTGCCTGGCGTGAGCCAGGTCGTTCCCATCGGTGGCGAAGTCCGACAATACCAAGTGCTCCTCAAGCAGGACCGCCTGCTGGCCTATCGCCTCACTGCCGAAGAAGTGGCCGAAGCCGTCAAGAAATCCGGCGAGAGTTCGTCGGCGGGCTTCCTGGTCCACCAGGGTCAGGAATACCTGATTCACGGGATCGGGCGGCTTCAGGATGTCTCGGACCTGGAATCGGCGCTGATCATCCGGCGGGACGGCCAGCCGGTGAAGGTCAAGGACCTCGCTGAAGTGAAGATCGGACCCGCCCTCAAGCGAGGCGAGGGAAGCCACAACGGACGTCCCGCCGTCCTCCTCGCTATCCAGAAACAGCCCGCCGCCAACACGCTGGAACTCACCAAGCGCCTGGATCAGGTGATGGACGAGATCCAGACGACCCTGCCTCAGGGCATGAAGCTGGAGAAGCACATCTTCCGGCAAGCGAACTTCATTCAGGTGGCCATCCGCAACGTGGTGGATGCGCTTCGGGATGGCACCCTCCTGGTGATCCTGGTGGTGGGACTCTTCCTCATGCACACCCGGGCCACCCTCATCACCGCCGTGGCCGTGCCTCTCAGCCTGGTGGCAGCTGTGCTGGCCCTGAAGGCCTTCGGCGCCACGCTGAACACCATGACCCTGGGCGGCATGGCCTTGGCCATCGGCGATCTGGTGGATGACGCCATCATCGATGTTGAAAACGTGCTCCGGCGGCTTCGCGAAAACGCTTCCAAGGCCCACGAACACCGCAAGCCCTTCCTCCAGGTGGTCTACAAGGCCAGCATGGAGATCCGCTCTTCCATCGTCTACGCCACCGCCATCATCATGGTGGTCTTCACGCCCATCTTCTTCTTGGGAGGCGTGGAGGGGCGCATGCTCCAACCCCTGGGCATCGCCTTCACGGTGGCCCTGGGCGCCTCCCTGCTGGTCGCCCTCACGGTGACCCCGGCGCTCTGCGCCTGGCTGCTGCCCCATGACCTGGAGGGCAAGCACGCCCACGAGGGGCGCTTCGTCACTTGGATCAAGGACCACTACACGCCAATCCTCACTTGGGCCATGCCCAAGTGGCGACTGCTCATTGCACTCGGAGCCGTGGGCCTCCTGGCAGCCACCCTCAGCCTGTTCTTTGCCGGGCGGAGCTTCATGCCCGAGTTCAACGAGGGCAGCCTGAACGTCACCGTGGTCTGCCTCCCAGGCACTCCGCTCTCTGTCTCAGATGCGTTGGGCCGCCAGGCCGAGGAAATCATGCTCAAGCATCCAGAGGTGGTGGCCACCGCCCGCCGCACAGGGCGGGCCGAACTCGACGAACACGGTCAGGATGTCTTCGGCGCCGAGATCGAAGTGGGCCTGAAGATGAAGGACCGCAGCAAGGAAGAACTGCTCGCGGCGCTCCGGAAATCGCTGTCGCAGATTCCAGGCGTTTTCATCAGCCTGGGCCAGCCCATCAGCCACCGCGTGGATCACATCCTCAGCGGGAGCCGAGCCGCCATCGCCGTGAAGGTCTTCGGCCCGGATCGCCTGGAACTTCGGCGCATCGCCCAGGAGGTTAAGTCCGAGATGGGCCAGGTTCGGGGCGTGGTTGATCTGGCCATGGAGGCCGAGGCCGCCCAGCCCCAACTCGCCATCAAACCAGATCGTGCGGCGTTGGCCAGCGCCGGGCTCACCACCCAGGACTTCGCCCATGCCCTGGAGTTGTCCTTTGCAGGCGAAGCTGTGGCGCAGGTTCGCGAGGGCAACCGGGCCTTCGATGTCCTGGTCAAGATGGAACCCACCGCCAACCTGGACGCCGAGCGTATTGGCTCGGTGCTGGTATCGACCCCAACAGGCCCCGTGCCCATCAGCCAACTGGCCAAGGTGGACTATGAACGCGCCCCGGCCTACATCCCCCGAGAAGACAATCAGCGAAAGCTGGCCGTCACCTGCAACGTGGGCGGACGGGATCTCTTCGGTGTGGTGTCGGACATCCAGGCCCGCATCAAGGAGAAGGTCAAACTGCCCCAGGGCTATCAGGTCACCTACGGTGGCCAGTTCGAGAGCGGCGAAGGGGCCGCTCGCACCCTGACCCTCCTGGGCTTCGGGGCCGTGATCATCGTCTTCGGCCTGCTCTTCCTGGCTCTCCGCAGCTTCCGCGACGCCACCTTGGTCATGGTCAACCTGCCCCTGGCTTGGATGGGCGGCGTGCTCGGCCTCTGGGCCAGCGGCGGTGTGCTGAGCGTCGCCACCCTCATCGGCTTCATCACCCTCTTTGGCATCGCCACCCGCAACGGCATCATGCTGGTCACTCACATCCACCACCTGCACGACGAAGGGCTCCACGGCGTCGAGGCCATCCGACAGGCCGCCCTGGAACGCCTCAGCCCCATCCTCATGACGGCCCTGACGGCGGGTCTCGCACTGGTGCCCATCATCCTCCGCCGTCACGCCCCCGGCAGCGAGATCCAGGCCCCCATGGCCTTCGTCATCCTCTTCGGCCTGCTGTCCAGCACCGCCTTGAACATGCTCGTGGTGCCTAGCCTCTACCTCCGCTTCGGATCAAAGGCAGGGCACCGCAAAGAGGAAGGCCTTCATCATGTGGCCGACCCATCCCATGGCGAGGTCGGCCACACCGTCTAAGGTGCGAAGGATCTGAACCGAATCCAGTGCGAACCGAAGGAATCGCGCATGGCACACCAACCTGGAGGCAGATCGGCGACTTCAAGGACGCTGGAGTCACGGCTGACGACTGCCTCCATCGGGATCACACGACGGTCCTCCAGGTCAGACGTGGTTCCACAGGTGAACCCCCAATCTCCACGTGTGTAGTGGATCACCTGAACGATGGGTAGTCCCAGATCGAGCACCTGACGCGTGGTCGTCGCGGTTTCATTCGGTGCTTGTTCGAATGGCCAATCCTGGATCACAAAGCCCCTTCATTGCCCTCTGTGTGCATGCCTATGTCACATGCGAATACTGCTGAAGTGAGGTGAGTCTATCGTGTTCCAGCAACTGTGAATCCATCGAACAAGCAGACACTATCCGCCTTGGTCCAGATGCCCACGCGTCCGCTGACGGGCTGATCCAGGGTGTGTTCCATGACCCGCTTGCCGTTCAGGTAACCCTCCAGATTCCGACCCCGGACAATGAGTTTCACCTCGTGCCACTGACCACTGGGTGTGGGGGTGTTGCGAATCCACTTCACGGAACTGCGCTTCCCCTTTACCACTCGCCAGAGCACGAGATTGTTCTCCAGAGCATTGGCCCGCATGGCGAGGTAATCCCCGTTGGCCTTCAGGTCGAAGAGGATGCCCCCAGCCTGATCCACCCGGCCCGCCAGGGCCTTGAAACGCATGGTGATCTCACCCTCTCTGAAGTCGCCGACCTCCTTGGCCACCACGTAGGGGAAGTAGGCGAAGGCTTTCACGCTATCCAGGAACTCGGCGTAGCGTTCGCCGTAGATGGCCCTGGCCTTGTCGGCCAGATTGGCGCCGCTCTGGCCTTCCTGCCACTTGGTCCCATCGACCTTCAGCACCTTTCGGCCATTGTCCTGGGTGATGGTCCAGTTACCCACCATGGGGATCATGGCCTTGGGCTCGGCACCGACCGTTTCGGAGCTGAAATCCACGGTCTTCGAAACCACTTGGGCGACGGCGGGCAGAGCGACGAGGGCAGCGCAGGCAAACAGGGAGCGAAGCATGGCTTCTCCTTAGGTGTGATTGGGGCGGGCCAGGTGCTGACGCAGCCAGAGGGCGGCAACAAGAAGCGGCAAGATCAAACGGAACCAGAGCATCCCTGGCGGCACGTTCAGCGTGTTTGGGTAACCGGGATACATGACATCGGATTCCTCGACCACGGGATGGATGGCGGTCAGCTTCCAGATGAGGGGCAAGACTTCACCGGCACTGGTGGAACGACTGGTGTCTTCCCTGTCTTGATACCGATAGGTCACTTCACCGTAGCGGTCATCACCACCCTGATTGAAGCGTCCAAACGCGCCCGTATCACCCGAGCGCAACACGTGCATATTGGGCACCACCCGCTGCAGCTTGCGAAGGAGGCTCCGATCCAGGTCCATCCATCGGGGGTCCTCGGCGCTGAGGCGAACCTCGATATCCAAGCGTTCTGGAATGCGCACAAGGGCCTGCTCTATGCCGATAGGGAATGAATGGCGGCGGTCTTCGGTGAGGTCCCAAGATTTTGGCAAATGAGGGAATGCTAAGAGGATCAAGACCATCGCCACCACCCCACTGATCGAGGGGAGAACCTTCGACAGCAACGAATGTCCTGGGTGCAGCCACAGGGCGGCATACCCAAGGGCCATCAGGATGAGGGCGACCCAAGCCAAGCCGTGCCCCTGAGACAGCAACCCACGCTCCAGCGGGCGGAGAGCCTGCGTGAGTGACAGGGCTGCGACTTGGGATAGCCATCCCCCACTTGCGGTCCCCTCGAAATCGATAACCCACGACCCCAAAGTTGCCGCCAGAACCAAGAGTGAGGCTGTCGCCGAACTACGGGCAATGCAGCCCGCCAATAGGGAGACCGCAATCACCACAGCCCCATAGAGCAAGTGGCCGAAGAGCAGACCCCCGAGCTCCGCTGCGGCCAGATGGCCACCAGATCTCGACCAAAGAAGAGCGGCGCTCAATGGCACCAGGAGGCAGATCGCCCATGCCGTAAGCAGCACAGTATATTTCCGGACCAACACCTGGATGGGAGGGCATCCCAAACCCAGCAGCAGTTTCAGGGCACCGGACTCCCGATCCGCCCCGATCTGGCGGATGGACACGAAGGGGAGCAGAAGCGTGGCCACGAGATAGGCCGATCCAAACGTCGGCACCAAAATGCCGTCGAAGGGATTCATGCCCTGGGCGAGGTCAGGGCTGCTGAGGGCCGCACGACTACCCTCCGTGAAGATCCCCACTGCCTTCGCAAAGGTGGACCCCACCAGCAGGCTCAGGATCACAACAAGTCCGAGCCAAGCTCGCCCCGTCAGGAGTTGCCTTATTTCCAGGCGCCAGAGGTTACCGGATCGCAAGGAACACCTCTTCTAGCCCGTCCGCCGTGCCGGTGAGTTCCCGCAATTCCTGGAGGGTCCCGGTCGCGACCAATTCACCACCCACCAGGAGGAGGAAGCGTTCGCATAGTCCCTCCGCTTGCCGGAGTTCGTGGATCGAGAGCAGGAAGGTGCGACCGGCAGCCTGATATGACTCGATCAGGTTCACCGCCCGGCGAGCCTGATGGATGTCCAAGCCGTCGAAGGGTTCGTCGAGTAAGAGCAGCTCGGCCGTCGTCAGAAAGGCCAGGGCCAGGAGGACCCGCTTACGGTTGCCCTTGGACAGCTCGCTCATGCGCTTGCCCAGCACGGGCTTCAGATCGAGTTCGTCGATGAGGCCCGTTCTATCTCCATTCTCGCGTTGGTGGTGAAGCTGGAACGTGGAGAGCAGTTCTCCCACCCGAAGCTCTGCCCAGGGCGTGATGCCATCGGGTAGATAGAAGAGCGGCAGATGGCGTGTGACCTCACCGCCAGCCAGGGGGAGCAGGCCCGCCAGTGCCTCCAACAGCGTGGTCTTCCCGGCGCCATTCGGCCCAATGAGGCCGAGACGTTCACCAGCATGGATCTCAAAATTCAGATCCTGGAGGATGGGTTGCCCTCCCAGATGAACAGAAAGCCTTCGTGCCTCAAGCATGTTGGAACCCTGCGTCCTCGGGGGCCGTAGTCTGCCATCCGGCGGAAAAGAGAATCAGACGACGATCAGACAAAGAGCCCCCCGACTTGGCCCCGGGTGTGATGCTTTCTACCCATGGGTCTCTCCAACAAAGTCCCGACACCATGTGTAGAGGGCGTCGTAGACGATGAGGCCCATTTGGAGCTGCGCCTGATCATCCTGAATGTTGGCCCCCAGCCCCCGGCTGATGGCCAATAAGCCGGGGCTTTCGGGAGCGAGATCAAGTCGGTTGGTATCGGCTCCTCGAACGATGATGGCGAGACGATCCAGGGCTGGATCCACCAGTTCGTACCTCTTCAAAAAGGCGTCGAAACTGCATCGCTCTCCCACATGGCCCAGTTCCACACCTGGGACATCGAAAGGGGTGGCTCCGGTGGTTTCGGCCACGGAGAGAACCTGATCCTTGGGCACATATAGGAACTCCGCTGCTTGGTCGATGAACCGGAGGACCAGCCAAGGGCAGGCAATGCGGTCGATCCTGGGCCTTTCGCGGGTCACCCACTGCATACGGACACTCAGCCCTTCAGAACCAACAAGGCCTTCTGGGCGCGTTCGTAGCGGTGGTTCACCTCATCCCAATTGATGTTCTGGAAGAAGGCTTCGATGTACTTGGCTGCGGCAGCGCCGTAGTCCATCTGGTAGGCGTGCTCGTACATGTCCATCACGAGCAAGGGCAACCCCGCCGCGAGCGTCTGGCTGTGGTCCCCAGCCCAGGAGAGGCGCAAGTCGCCAGTGGGTAGGTGGAGATCGAGGATCGCCCAGCCGCTGCCACCGGCGAGACTCATGCCCAATACCTTTAAGCCCTGTTCCCAGGCCCCGAGGGATCCCCACGTCGAGGCGATGGCCTTCGCGATGGAGCCGTCGGCCTTGCCATTGCCGCCCAGATTCCCGAAGTAGGCCTCGTGGAGGGTCATGGAATTGGCGTAGACCAACTCCTTGGCACGAAGCCCTCCCACCAGAAAGGCTGGCGTATCCGGCGTGGCTTTGGCCAGTTCGTTGCGAACCCCGTTCAGGTTCTTCACGGCCCCACCGTAGTTGTTGTCGTGGTGAGACGCGATGAGCTTCTCCGAGATGCCCTTCAATTTCGTCGGGTCGAAAGGGAGGGGCTTGGGGGCGAAGGCGGGGAGGGTAGGCGTCTGTGGCATGGCTTGCTCCTCCAACAGGGTTAAGTCTTTCCCCATGAGGGCGGTGGTGGCTGCGGCGACACCGCCGCTCACCAACAGGCCCAATGCGTTCCGTCGGGTCAGTTCCATGGAAGCCTCCCTTGGTTGAAGGTTGAGACCCAAAGGTAGGGGGTCGGGAAAGGTTGCGCAAGATACATTTGTAGCACATGATTGATTCAGCTGATTTTGAGGTAGATATGGCCGAAATTCCTGGACCCTGGCTGCTGCTGATCCACCAACTACCCCCACACCCCGCCTACTTCCGTGTGAAGGTGTGGCGTCAGCTCCAGGGGCTGGGGGCCGTGGCCCTCAAAAATTCCGTATACGCCCTTCCCCTGTCGGATGAGTCCCGCGAGGACTTCCAGTGGATGGTCCGGCAGATCGTGGCCGGGGGCGGGGAAGCCAGCGTGGTCGAGGCGCTCTTCGTGGACGGACTCACCGACGGGGAGATCCGGGAGCGCTTTCGCCAAGCTCGAAATGAGGACTACACCAAGCTCCAGGAGGAAATCCTGGCCATCCAGAAAGCGCTCCCGAAAAATCCAGCCGAAGGACAGAAGGGGGAGACTGAGGTACAGCTTGCCAAGTTCAGGAAGCGGTATGCCGATCTCCAGGCCATCGACTTCTTCGAAGCCGGGGGCGCAGCCGAGGTGCGGACGCAGATCAACCGGCTGGAGACCCACCTCGCCCCCAAAGCTCTGGCCACTGAGGACAGCCCCACCTGGGACATCAAGGATCTTCAAGGCCGCACCTGGGTGACCCGCAAGGGCATGCATGTGGATCGCATCGCTTGCGCGTGGCTCATCCGGCGTTTCATCGATCCCGAGGCGCGATTCCGTTTTGTGGAATCCAAGACCACCTCCGTCCGAAAGGGCGAACTGCGCTTCGACATGTTCGAGGGTGAGTTCACGCACGAAGGCGACTGGTGCAGCTTCGAAACCCTCGTCCATCGTCTGGGGCTTGAGGATGCGGCCCTGCACGCCTTGGGCGAAGTCATTCACGATATCGATCTGAAGGACGCCAAGTTCAAGCGCCCCGAGTCCTCCGGATTCGACCGGGCCATCATGGGCGTGGCGCTCCTTCATCCGAAGGACGAGGCCCGTCTGGTGGCTGGATCGGGTGTCCTGGACGCGTTCTACGCAGCCTTCCAGAAGGTCAAGCCATGAGCGAGAAACCTTCCGTTCCCATGGGCACTTTCCTGGCCTATTTCCTTCGACTGGGCACCCTCGGCTTTGGCGGCCCCATCGCTCTGGCGGGGGCCATGCACCGGGACTTGGTGGAGACCAGGGGTTGGATCACCGAAGAGGACTATCAGGAAGGGCTGACTCTCGCCCAGGTCTCGCCCGGCCCGCTGGCCGCCCAGCTCGCCATCTACCTCGGCTACGTGCGGGCGGGCATCCTCGGTGCAAATCTAGTGGGGCTCGCCTTCATACTGCCTTCCTTCTTGATGGTGCTGGGGCTGGCGGCCCTCTACCTGCGCTTCGGTGGCCTGCACTGGATGCAGGCCGTGTTCTACGGCGTGGGGGCTGCCGTCATCGGTCTCATCATCCGCAGCGCCTTCAAGCTCGCGAAGTCCACGCTCAAGCGTGACCCCCTGGCGTGGGGGATCTTCGCGGTTGTGGGCCTGGCCACGGCCATCACCGGGCGGGAGTGGGTCCTCCTGGTGATCGGCGGCGGCCTGCTCTTCTGGATCGTCAAGACCCGGCCCTGGCGGAATGGCACAGTGACTCTGAGCTTGACGCCTACCTTCTGGCTGACAGGGCTGCACGGTCCTGCTGCCCTCGCGACGGTGGGCGGGATCTTCCTCTTCTTCGCCAAGGCCGGGCTCTTCGTGTTCGGCAGCGGACTGGCCATCGTGCCCTTCCTGCATGGGACGGTTGTTTCGGAGTTCCACTGGCTCACCGAGCAGCAGTTCCTAGATGCCGTGGCTGTGGCCATGATCACGCCAGGGCCAGTTGTCATCACCGTGGCCTTCATCGGCTACCTGGTGGCCGGTCCCCTGGGTGCCGGCGCGGCGGCCCTAGGCGTGTTCCTCCCGGTCCTCGTGGTGGTGATCATCGCGGCACCGCTCCTGCGGCGCTACGGCCAGCGCCCGGGTCTCAAGGCCCTCGTCCAGGGAATCACCGCTGGTGCTGCGGGGGCCATCGCAGGTTCAGTGGTGGTGCTAGGTCGTGGTGCCGTCCGTGATCTGCCCACGGCCATCGTCGCCATCAGCACCCTGCTGCTCGTTTGGAAGACCAAAGTCCCCGAGCCCGTGCTGGTGGTCATGGCCGCGCTCGCGGGAGGACTGCTGTTCCATGGGTAGTCCCTTCCGCAGTGCGCTCCTGATGACGATGACGGCGCTCCTTTCGGGAGCCGACCGCCCCACCATCCCCGCCATCCGGCTCGGCTCCGAGGCACAGGTCATCCATGTGGATGGTCGTCTGGACGAATCCGCGTGGGCCCTGGCCCCCGTAGTGGCCCTCACCCAGCAGGCGCCGCATTCCGGCGAGGTCAGCCCCTTCATCACCACCGCCCGAATCCTGGTTACACCGAAGGGGATCTACATCGGTCTGCGCTGCCTCGACCCAGACCCCAAGCACCTCAGCATCCACTCCCTGCTGCGCGACGCCGACCTCACGGGAGATGACACGGTGGCCGCCGTGCTCGACACCAGCGGAGATGGCCGCACCGGCTGGCTCTTCCGGATCAACGCAGGGGGCGCCCGGCAGGATGGCCTGATTTCCGGGCCGGAGGCCGTGTCCCTGGATTGGGATGGGATCTGGGAGGCCGCCACCACTCGCGACGAAGGCGGCTGGACTGCGGAAATCTTCATCCCCAGCAGGACCCTCCGCTTCAACCCGGCCAAGGACACCTGGGGCCTCAACCTGGAACGCTTTGTGGCTCGGGAGCGGATGACACTCCGCTGGTCCAGCCCTACGCTCGACTCCCGCCTGGAGGACATGAGCCGGAATGGTGTGCTCACGGGCCTTCAGGGGTTGGAGCGGGGCCGGGGCTTCTCGGTGACCCCCTACCTATCTGGTCAGACCTTCCAGGACTTCCAATCCCGCGAGACCAGCACCCGGGTCCGTGCGGGCCTGGACCTCACCGCACCCCTGGGCGAACAGATGCACGGGGTGCTCACCATCCGTCCGGACTTCGCCGAGACGGAGGTGGACCTCCAGCGCATCAACCTCACGCGCTTCCCGCTGCTCTACCCCGAGAAGCGGGCCTTCTTCCTGGAGGGGGCCAACCTCTTCCAGTTCGGGCTGGGCCTGGAGGAGATGTTCCTGCCCTTCTTCTCCCGCACCATTGGTCTGGTTAACGGGGTGATGGTTCCCCTGGATGCGGGCGTGAAGGTTCTGGGCCGCGTAGGGGATGTCTCGGTCGGGGCCCTGGGGGTTCAGCAGCAGGGCCTGCTGGACGGCCCGTCCAAGACCCTCGGCACCACCCGCCTGGCCTGGGACATGAACAAGAACTTCCGCATGGGCTACCTCGGTACCCGGGGAAATCCGGCGAGCCCCCAGCACAATGCCTTCGACGGGGCCGACCTGCTGTGGCACACGTCTGAAGCCTTCGGCGACAAGAACTTCCTGGTGGGGGCCTGGGGCGGGCGCAGCTCCGGTGACCTGCCCGATGGCAGCCATGATGGCTACGGCCTCAAAGTGGACTACCCCAACGACCTCTGGGATCTCACGGCTTCCTGGAACCGCTTCGGTGATGCGCTGCTGCCTGCCATGGGCTTCCTGCCTCGTCCGGGCACCCGCCAGAGCAAGCTCGCGGCGGCCTTCCAGCCGCGACCCACGTCCCCGTCCCTCCAGTGGATCCGGCAGGCGTTCTTCGAGGTCCAATACCTTCGCGTGGAGGACCTGCAAGGGCGTGTGGAAAGTTGGCAGCTCTTCACCGCGCCCTTCAACATCGTCACCCCGCAAGGCGACCATTTCGAGGTCAACTACCAGCCCGAGTTCGAGCGCCTGAACATGCCCTTCGAGATTGTCCCGGGCGTGGTGATCCCCGTGGGCGACTACCGCTTCGACCGCTACCGCGCCCAGGTGGAAAGTTCCTCCTCGCGGCGGTGGCAGGTGAACAGCACCGTGTGGTTCGGTGATTTCTACGGAGGGCGGTTGACGCAGTGGGTGCGCGGCGCGGGCTATACCTCCAGGGAGGGCGGGTGGCACATCGTCGCCAGTAGCGAAGTGGATTTCGCCCACATGCCCTGGGGCGACTTCACGCAGAAACTGCTGACGGTTAGGAACGAGTTCGCCTGGAGTGCCGACCTCGTGCTCTCCGCCATCGCCCAATACGAAACAGAGTCCCGGAACGTCGGGGGTCAGGTGCGCCTTCGATGGACCCCCCGCCCGGAACTGGAGGTCTTCCTGGTGGGTGACCGCACTTGGCTCAATCCCTTGGACACCGGCCCCATGCGGCTCGTCCCCCAGCAACAGCGGCTGTCGTTCAAGGTCCGCTGGACCTTCCGACCCTAGCCCTTCTGGATTCCAACCATGACCTTCCTCTCCACCCTTCGCGCCCTGGCCACGGTCTCCTTGACGACCGCGCTCTTCGCAGGGCCTCCCTACCTCACCGATGACCCCGAGCCCGTGGAGAGGCACCACTGGGAGACCTACCTGTTCATGCAGGGGGTGGTCGTGTCCCATGGCACCAAGTCCGGCCTGCTACCCGCCTTCGAGGCCAACTACGGTCCCTTCGCCAACGCCCAGATCCAGTTCCAGATCCCAGTGGCCTACGAGCAGAAGCCGGATGGCACGCGTGACCATGGCCTTGGCGACCTTCAGGCGGGCTTCAAATACCGCTTCGTCCAGGAAGGCAACATCCTTCCCCAGATCGCCATCTACCCTCAGGTCCAGGCCCCGACCGGCAACGAACAAGTTGGTCTGGGCAATGGCCACTGGCGCCTCTACGTGCCCGTCTTGTTCCAGAAGAGCTTCGGCCCTTGGACCACCTATGGCGGCCCAGGTTGGTGGCGGAACCCCGGAGACGGGGAGCAGAACTACATGACCTTCGGTTGGCAGGTGCAGCGCAGCTTCGGAGAAACGTTCTCCATGGGGGCCGAGGTCTTCCACCAGGGAGCCGACACCATCGGCGGCACCGGCTCCACCACTTTCAACCTCGGCTGCGTCAAAAGCCTGGGATCCCGCTTCGCGGCACTCGCAACCCTTGGCCGAGTTTTCCATGGCGAGACCGGCTACCAGGTCTACCTCGGGGTGCGGGGAACGTTCTAAGACCGAACCACCACCCTTTTCCTTCCCTCACCAACCCACTGCGCGAACGACATCGCGCCCTTTGAAAGGACATGCCCCATGAACCCCTTCACCCGCCCAGGGCGAGCCCTCCTCCTGCTGGCGATGCTCGGCACGGCCATGGGAGCCTTCGCCCAGACGATGACCTTCCCCGACGGCACGGCCACGGACTCCAAGAAGTGCGGCATGTGCCACAAGGCCGTCTACCGCGAGTTCGCCCACGGCTTCGGCAGCGACATCCACAACAACCCGACCACGATCCCCGGGAAGGAAGGCGAGTCCCTCGACTTCAAGGGCTCCGTGTCGGCCACGGCTACCGCCCATGCCTTCGCCGGGACCGACAACTACCCCTTGCATGCCCGCGACGCTGAAGAGGGTGGCCGCTCGTGCAACGTGTGCCACTACCCCATGCCCTTCGCCATCCCTGACCTGAACGTGGCCGAGATGACCAAGCCCACGGCGCGGCCCAAGGACAAGGAAGCGGGCGGCCTGACCTGCGCCAGTTGCCACCTCACGCCGGAGGGCAAAATCCGAGGCGCCCACGCCGTGAAGGCCCCCCACGAGACCGTAGTGGACCCTGCCATCCAGACTTCAGCCATGTGCGCCTACTGCCACAGCATGGGCAAGCGGGCCTCGGGCAAGCAGACCCAGACCTTCTTCGAGTGGCGCGAGGACTTCTTCAAGCCCGGCCTGGGCAAGCAGCAGTGCCAGGACTGCCACATGCCCCGCACGCTTCGGAAGGTGGTCGATAGCCCTGATGCCCCCGAACGTGCCGTCGCTCGCCACCTCTGGACCGGGGGCCGCTCCCTCCAGCGCCTGAACAGCGCCCTCAGCCTCGTGGCCGTGCAGACGGAAGAAGGTAAGGGCACCCTGAACCTTCACTTGATCAACATCGGCGCGGGCCACTCAGTCCCCACCGGCTCCAACCGCCGGGCCATCTACCTCGTGGCCGAAGTGCTCGATGCTGCCGGGAAAAAGGTAGCCGACGCCGATTGGATGTTCGCCCCCTGGTATGGCCCCCGGCCCGATGACCGCAAGTTCCTGGAAGAGGACAAGGCCCGCCCCGATGCCATCGCCGCCACCCAGGCCGACGCCCAGGGCCCCCACGAGGCGCCCATCAAGGCAGGCGAGGAGCGCATCCTACCCTGGGCCCCCAAGCTGAAGGCAGGCACCTACACAGTGAAGGCTCGGCTCATCTACGACCTGAACCGCTACAACGACCGTTCCTTCAAGGCCGACCAGACCGAGTTCAACAGCACCACGCTGGCGTTCAGCGTGAAGTAAGGAACTAAGACCTTGCCTCCGGCGGCGGAGAGGATCTTGTCGGAAGAGGCCACCTAAAGGAGCAAGAGGCAGCCTTCAGGGGCCACCTCTTGCTCCTTTCAATTGAACAATCAGGTGATAGCCTCACCCTGCATAGCGCTAGTGGATTTTCTCATTGCCTAGAATTCAGGCTTCTCGTGCAGACATTCGCTCGAGAAGGCACCGTTGCTGCCCTCGCCCCTACCTGCTGCCAGGGGAGACCAGGGCCGCTCTCACGGACTTCCTGGATCGGTGTGGACTCCAATCCGTCCGCCAGCCTGCCCCTATCCATCGACGGCTTGATCAGCTTTAAAACAACATCACCTTCAATAGCGTGAGTTGCACCAAACACCCATTTTTGTCCGCCTTCACCAATAAGCAATACATTCGCAAGGTCTGGAAAAGTATGCGTCAGCCAAATCGGGGTTATCACTGGCGAAGCTCCTATGCGAGTCCCCGGGCAACTGATGAGCGCCAAGCCCACTCATTGAAAAGCCACGATGCGTATGACTTCGGTTGCTCTTCCGCTCTCACAGGAGATCGCAAGATAGGCTCAGGATCACCTACAATCCAGATGCCGACCCCTTCCGATTGGGCGTCTCTAAGGCAATTTCCAGATTTTGGGGACTTTGGCAACAATACGTATGACTCGGATGCAAACCATTTATTTAAAGAGGCCTGCTCAACTGCCTTGGAGAAATCGGAAATCTTGGCCTCTAAGGCAATGATATGCCTTACTGCGAAACTATTCTTTATGGAGGAGAGCTTCCAGATGGATCCTCGATTAGAGATTAAGCCTAGGTTCGCTAATCGGTCGATCCATCGTTTGATTGGCGTTTGAAGTAAATATTTTAATTGTTCTTCCGTTTGTGAACCGTGGCAGGCCAGGATGTGTAGTATTCGGACTTCGTCACGAGTAATACTGGCTCGCTCAGTCATCCAACGATTTGCAGTTGGTTTGTGCCAGATCACTGCGACTAGATCCGGGAATCCTGAAATCAGTTTAGGTTCTTGGAATATGGTTAGGCGCTGTGTGGGTTTAGTAGAAAATGGCAGTTCTAGAAGAAACTGGTTCACCAGGTGCGTTTCGGCCCCGACCCTTGGTCGGCGACCGCCGATGCCTTTGTCGTCGACGCACTGAATCAGGTCAACCCCTGATTTGCGAACCAGAGGCATAGGCATGTTGCCTAGATATTGTGGTGGACCAGGCACTCTCACGGAACCCATAGACTTCTTCGTCCTCATGAACCGCCCACAATTTGGATAGTGGGCAAACGGTAGGAACCTGCCAGAAGCATACCAAGATTTGAGCCAATCGATGGTGCGGAAACATACCACGGTCGCAATATTCAGGCGCGTCAATGCTAGTGGGAACTCGCACAACGGCGGGTGTCATCCATAGACAATAGGCCGACCCTTAGTCGATGTCGGGCGGCCTCGGCGCTTGGGTGATGGCACTTCACCAGGTGTGGAGTTCCTTGGGCGACCTCGCCGAATAGGTGGGGGCGCTTCAGAGAGCACGGACTTCAGGCGTTCCAGGAGGGTCGGTGTCCGCCGCCCCGAATTGCCGAGATGCCGCAGCTTCAACTACTATCCGCTCACCCGTCTCGCGGTCTACGTACACGATCTTGTCGGCTTCCTTCACCGGTATGCCCAGGAGGCGCACCTGGGAATCGACGTTCACTTAATCGAAGTCGACCAGATAGCCTTCATCGATGGCCTGTTGCAGCCCGTAGACGCGCAGGCGAGTCGTCTCTTCTACGGGATGGTCCTTGAACCACCCAACGGCTACGGTTGGGTCGGTACAGAACATATCCGCCAGGGCCTCAGGGGCATGAAGTCCATCCATGGGTTGCCGGGACATATAGTCCTCCCGGCGAACATCGGCGAACCAGTGCTGCAACCCATTGCTGGAGTAAAGGAAGAGAATCCGATATCCATTCCAATTACCAGCCCCATCGACAATATCCCGAGAGTAGCGCTGCGCTTGGACCAGCACCCCCTCTGAACCGACCTCCAGCTTCTTGGCCCCCAGAGCCCCTAAGGGCTTCCCTTTCATGAACAGAACATAATCAGAAGGTCCGCTGGCGGTGCCGCCCCAGCGGACCCCAATTTGAACCATCCCGTTGATCGATTGAAGCGGCTTCGAGGGGTCGAGTAGGCCTTCCTGAACACTCAAACCTAGAAATAATTGAAAATGGGGTCCGATTTGAATTGGTTAAAAATTTGATTCACAACAATTGACCACTCGGATTCCGGTCCTACCTTCTTTATTTCAATAATTCAGTCATGAGATCAGTTTCTGACTTCCTGCTCGTCTCCGGGCATGGTCGCTGGAAGATGGGGCTCTGATTTCTCTTAGGAATGCCCTGTTCGGCTATGTCATGGCCCTCACCTAGGCCACATACGCCTGTTTCACTTTGGCATTTGAAACGAGACAACGGACATCTGAAAAGAACAAATGACAACTGAAACGAGCCCCGACAACTAAACCGGTTACGAAGATTTTCGTTGACTGCTACGAGAGATGTCGTATCTTTTCGTCACCCCGCAAACTGGAGCTCTATTCCATGTCCGCTGCAACCCGTCCCACCGATGCCGAACTCGCCATCCTCCGCGTTCTGTGGGAGCGGGGGCCCAGCACGGTCCGGCAGGTCTTCGAGGTGCTGTCCGAGGAGAAGGACCTGGGCTACACCACCGTCCTCAAGATGCTGCAGATCATGACGGAAAAGGGCCTGGTGCAGCGCGAGATCACGGACCGCGTGCACATCTTCTCCACAACGCAGACACAGACGGAAACCCGGCAGACCCTGCTGGACGATCTGCTGGACAAGGCCTTCGGCGGCTCCTCCAAGAGCCTGGTGATGCAGGCCCTGGCCACCCGCAAGACAAGCCAGGCCGAACTGGCTGAGATCCGGAAGATGCTCGATCAGGCAGAAGGGAGGAAGCGATGACCATGCTCCTGTCGCTCTTGCTGCAGCCCTGGGCCCAGACCCTCGGCTGGACGCTTCTCCATTTCCTTTGGCAGGGGCTGATCCTGGGCCTGCTGGCCTGGGGAACCCTCGCCCTCATGAGGGGAGGCAGCGCCCGGGCCCGCTACGGCGTGGCCTGCGCCTTCCTGGTGCTGATGGTGGCCAGCCCCCTGGCCACCTACCGGGTGCTGCAGCGCCAGCCCCCGGCGGCGCCCGCCCTCAGCGTGAGCGTGGACGCCACTGCCCCCTCCGGCGAGATTCCGCCTCCAGCCCCGCTGGCCCAGCGGGTGAAGGCCTCCCTGGATCCCGCCCTGCCCTGGCTGCTGGCCGCCTGGGCCGCGGGCGTGCTGGCGCTGTCCCTGCGCTTCCTGGGCAGCTGGCTGCGGGTGCAGCGGCTGCGCCGGCGCAGCGCGGTGCCGGTGCCCTCCGAATGGCATCTGATCCTTTCCCGCCTTTGCCGCGACCTGAAGCTCTCCCGCACGGTGCGGCTGCTGCAGTCCGCGGCGGTGGAAGTGCCCACGGCCCTGGGCTGGCTGCGGCCCGTGATCCTGCTGCCCGCCTGCGCCCTGGCGGGCCTCAGCCCCCTTCAATTGGAAGCCATCCTGGCCCACGAGCTGGCGCACATCCGCCGGGGCGATTTCGTGGTGAACCTGCTCCAATCCCTGGTGGAAGTGCTGCTCTTCTACCATCCGGCCGTCTGGTGGCTGTCCGCCCGCATCCGCGCCGAGCGCGAGCTCTGCTGCGACGACGTGGCCGCAGATCTCTGCGGCGATCCCCTGATCCTGGCCCGTGCCCTGACCGATCTCGAGTCCCTGCGCGAGCCCATCGCTCCATCTCCCACCCCTCTGGCCATGGCCGCCAATGGAGGCTCCCTCATGCACCGCGTCCGCCACCTGCTTCATCCCGCCCTGCCCATCACCAGCGGGGCCCGCGCCACCGCCCTGGCCGTGTTGGCCGCCTCCCTTCTGGGCGCCGCCGGGGTGGCCATGCAGGACAAACCGAAGGACGGCGCTGAGCCCGAAAAGACCACCCGCATCCGCGTGGCCGACGGCGACCGGAACCTGAACGTGTCCATGAAGGGCGATGTCCAGATCAACAGCGAGGCCCCGGAACCCGTGGTGGTGGCCGGCGACGGCAGTTTCTCGGTGGAGGAAAAGAAGGATGGCAAGAAGCGCGTCTACGCCGCCGTCAAAGGCAAGGCGACCTACACCGTGGACGGCGCGGAAAAGCCCGTGGACAAGGACGTCCGCGACTGGCTCCGGGAAGTCCTGCGCAACGTCAAGCGCAACGAATACGCCCGCGTGCGGGTGATGGAGGTCAAGCGGCGCCACATGGAAAGCCGGGAGCGCGCGATGGAAGCCAAGGGCCGGGCCATGGAGGCCCAGGGCCGCGCCTTGGAAGCGAAGATGCGGCAGCTCGAACTGCGCGACCCGAGCATGAGTGCCGAGGACCGGGCCAAGCTGCAGGCCGAGACCGACCAGTTGAAAGCCGAAGGCGAAAAGCTCAAGGCCGAGGGCGAACGCTTCAAGGAGGATGGCGAGCGTTTCAAGGAACAGGCCGAGCGGTTCAAGCAGAGCCATGAATTCAAGCACATGATCGAGGAGGCCCGGAAGGCCGGGCGGGAAGTTCATGTGGAGGTGCACCGCAAAGGCGAGGGAGGCGCCGAAGCCATCGTGACGGGACCCGGAGGGAGCGGCCACGACTTCACCTGGATCAACCCCGGCGATTTCGAGGGCCTCGACATCGCGGAGGATATCCACATCCCTCCCATCCACATCCCCAAGGTCCGCGTGAAGACCTTTTCCCGCGGCGGCGAGACCGATCCCAAGGCCGAGATGGCCGAGATCCAGGTGGAATTGAAAGCCCTCCAGGCCCGGCTGGACCAGTTGCAGCACCAGATCGCCACCCCGCCCAAGCCTCCCAAACCGCCCAAGCCGCCGGTGGCTCCCAAGGCCGTCCATCCCTCCGTCCCAGCCCCCCCGGCGCCCCCCGCCCCGGACGCGCCTCCCGCGCCGGGCGTGTAGACGCCATCTCGTCCACCCAAGGGCCCGCCACGCGGGCCCTTCTTGCGCTTGGGCCCCGGATGGAGCGAAAGCTGTTGCGAAGCCGATCCCCGCCCGCCAAGGTGGTCCTTCGAGGTGCGCCCCATGCTCAAGCCCGCCCCTTTGCTTCCCGCCCTTTTTCTGGCTTTTCCGCTGGCCGGTGCCGACACTCCGCCGGAGTGGTCCAGGCCCTACCCGGCCCACCGCATCGCCGCCAACGTCTGCTATGTCGGCACCGCGGATCTGGGCTGCTACCTCATCACCGGTTCCCAGGGGCATATCCTCGTCAACACGGGCCTGGCGGATTCGCCGCCCCTCATCCTGGCGGGCCTTCGTTCCCTGGGCGTCGATCCCAAGGACATCCGCGTCCTGCTCACCAACCAGGCCCACTACGATCATGTGGGCGGCTTCGCCGGGATGCAGCAGCTCAGCGGCGCCAAGGTCTGGGCCACCGCCGCCGATGCGCGCCTGCTGCGGGACGGCGGCGCCTCGGATCCCAGCGGCATGTCCCGCTTCAAGCCCGTGAAAGTGGACCGGGTGCTGAAGGATGGCGAAGTGATCCGCCTGGGCGACCTCTCTCTCACGGTGATCGAGACGCCTGGCCACACGCCCGGCAGCGTGAGTTACCAGATGACGGTCCAGCCGGACGGGCGGGAGCGGACCTTCCTCTTCGCCAACCTGCCCACGGTGGTGATGCCCCTGGACAGCCCCAAGTACCCCGGCATGGTGGCGGATCTCCGGCGGAGTTTCGCGCGCCTCAAGGCGCTCAAGCCCGACCTCTGGGTGGCGGCCCATGCCTCGCAGTGCGGTCTGGCCGCCAAGCATGCCGCGGGGAGGTACGAGGATCCGGCGGGCTATGCACGGGCCGTGGCGGAATGCGAGGCGGACTTCCTGGCCAAGCTGCGGTCGCTGCCCTCGAAGTAGCGGTCAGAGCGCGCCGAGGAAAGTTTCCACGCGCTCCCAGTCCCGGGTCAGCGGGAAGGGCGGCAGGGCCGCGCGCACCTGGGCCGCGTAGCGTTTCCCGAAGCGGTCCTCGCTGGGCAGCATGAGGCGCGGGTCCATCACCGCCACCACGCCGCGGTCCGAGCGGGTGCGGATGAGGCGGCCGATGCCCTGCTTCAGCTTCAGCGTCATCTGCGGCACCTGGATGCCGATGAAGCCCAGGCCTTCTCTTTGGGCGTCCGCCTCGCGGATGCGGGCCTGCAGCACGGGATCGTCCGGCGGCGCGAAGGGCAGCGCCGACACCACCACCAGGCTGAGCGCGTCGCCGGGCAGGTCCACGCCTTGCCAAAAGCTGGCGAGGCCCAGCAGCGCCGCCGAGGGCGTGGCGCGGAAGCGGTCCAGCAGCTGGGTGCGCGAAAGCCCCTCGCCCTGCACGAAGAAGGTGATTTCCGGCAGGGCCGCCTCCAGGCGCGGACGGAAAGCCGCCAGCATCTTGCGGCTGGTGAAGAGCAGCAGGGCCCGGCCGCGGCTGGCGCGCAGCATGCGCTCCATGGCCGCGATCGAAGCCTCCACCCAGGCGGGATCGCCCACGCCGCCTGCGCCGGGCCGGCGTTCCGGAAGGCCGGGCGGCACGAAGAGCAGGCCCTGTCCCTCGAAGTCGAAGGGGCTTTCCACGTGCTCGGCGGCCTCCACTTCGGGCTTGGTCAGTCCCAGGCGCAGGCCCAGGCCGTTGAAGCCGCGACCGTCCCGCAGGGTGGCGCTGGTCATCACCACGCTCTCGAAGCCGCGCCGCACGTGCTGGTGGAAGAAGGGCCGCACGTCCACGGGATTCGATTTGAAGTGCACGAGGTTCGCGCCCTCTCGGCTCAGGGTGGACACCCATCCTTCGGGCTGGGCAAAGATCTGCTCCATGCGCGCGAAGGCCGTGCCCACGCGCTCGGCGAGGCGCATCCACAGCGGATTCTCGGGATCGGCCCCGGCCAGGCGCCGGGCCTCCACCCACAGGGGATGTCCCGCCTCCACCCAAGCGCCCACTGCATCGGCCAGGGCCTTCATCTCCGGGCCCGGCGCCAGCAGGGGTTGCACGCCGCCATCCAGAGGCACCCAGGTCATGAGACCGGACCAGGCCTGCTCCCAGGGCTCCAGCAGCCCGGCCAGGCCTGCGCCCGAGCCCTTCGCGGCCTCCCGCAGATCCGTGAAGAGCAGGCTCATGGCGCGGCTGGACCAGGTCTCGGCGCAGCTCTCCGTGAGCTGCTCCTCCAGCTCGTGGGCCTCGTCCAGGATGAGCACCGGCGCGTCCGGCAGCACCTGGCCGAAGGCGGATTCCCGAAGCACGCGGTCCGCCAGCAGCAGGGCGTGATTGACGATGATGAGATCGGCCTCGGCCACTTCGGCCCGCAGCTTCGTGAGGTAGCAGTCCTCGAAGCGGGGACACTGGCGGCCCGTGCAGCGCTCGGCGCGGGCATTGATCTTGTCCCAGAGGGGCGACTCGCCTTCGCCGAAGCGGCCCAGCCCTTCGCGGTCGCCGTCCTGGGTCTCGCGGGTCCAGCGCTGCAGGGCCAGCCAGAGCTGCTGGTCCGAGCGGCTGAATTCCAGATGCGGATCGGAGGACACCGCCTCCCAGGCCGTGCGGCACAGGTAGTTGGCCCGGCCCTTGGCCAGCACGGCCTTGATGGAACGGCCCAGGATGCCCGAGGCCCGGGGCACGTCCTCCTCCAGCAGCTGCCGCTGGAGCTGCTTGGTGCGCGTGGCCACCAGTACCGGATGCCGCCCCGCCGACAGGGCCGGGATCAGGTAGCCCAGGCTCTTGCCCGTGCCCGTGCCCGCCTCCACGGCCTGGATCACCGCCTCGGGTTTGGATTCGGGTTCAGCGCCGCGGTTGCGCCACTGGTCGAAGCGGGCGCCGCCATCGGCCACGGCGTTGAACACCAGCTCCGCCATGCGCCGCTGGCCGGGCCGGTCCTCCGCCCCCGGGAAGCAGGCGAAAATCCGGCCCTCCTCCGGGGCGAAGTAGCGGTCCATGGGATGCGCCATCCCACCAGTGTGATCGAAAGGCGGAAAAAGGGCGAACGCCCAGGCGGCCCCTTGATTATTTGTGGTAGTCCTTCCCGCGAATGATGGTGAAGGCCCGGTAGAGCTGCTCCAGGAACATGATGCGGCTCAGTTCGTGGGGAAAGGTCATGGGCGACAAGCTCATCTGCTCGGGAATCTCTTTTTTCAAGGCCGGGTCGAAACCGTTGCTGCTCCCTAACGCGAAGGCCAGGCTCTCCCCCCGGTTCATGCGCGCCACCAGCCACTGGGCCAACCCTTCGCTGTCCCGCAGCTTCCCTTCCGGGGTGAGCAGCACGGCGCAGCGCGCCGCCGCCAGCTTCGGACGCAACCGGTCGGCCTCTTCCTTCAGTTGGCGGGCCATGTCCCCCTTGCCTTCGGGCAGTTCCGTGACCTCCATGCGGGCATAGGCCCGCAGCATGTCCAGGTAATGCCGCTCAAGGCCGCGGCAGGGTTCCAGGCGGAGGCGGCCGAAGGCGAGGAGGCTGACCGGATACATGATCCTATTGTGATGAATTTCCCTTGGCAGCGCAGCGGGAAGGCGACACCATCCTTAACATCCAGAACTCCCGGAGGTATTCCCATGCGTCGTTCCCTGATGCTGTCTCTCGCCAGCCTGCTTCTCGTGCCCGCCTTCATCAGCTGCGGCGGCGATGAGGTTCCGACCACTCCGCCCCCCGCCTCCAAGGAACCCGCCGACATCCTCTACCACCTGCAGTACGTGGCCGTGCGCAAGGACTACAAGCATGTCGCCCTGGTGGCGCCCATCACGCCCGACGTGGTCTACCCCTCGGCCCGCCAGTTGCACCTGGATGCCAAGACCCTGGGGCTCACGCTGACCCCTGAGGAGGTCAAGGGCCTGGGGATCGAGCATCTGGCCGACAAGCTCGATACGCTGCCCGGCGGCCCCACCGACGACTACCCGGTGAAGGACGCCCGCCTGGCCTTCAACGCCGGCCTCTACCGCATGACCAAGGCCCTCACCGCCAAGTCCTGGGGCAAGATGCGCCACATGGGCATCACCGACAACAACGCGGGCCGCGCCTACGGCTCCCAGGCGGTCATCAAGGACATGGCGCTCGGATTCGATGGCCAGAAGATCCTCACCGTCAGCTGCCTGAAGAAGCCCGATGGCACCTTCGGCGTCACCCTGCTGCGCTGGGAGATCAACCCCAAGAACCTGAAGCAGGACTAAATCCCAACGGTTCGTCCGAGGCCGCGCAGCTCCTGCGCGGCCTCGTCATGTACGGGCGGAGCGTCCGGCCTCAACGGACTTGGAGACTCTTTAAATCCCTATGGCTTTTCATTGTACCGCCTGAAAAAATCAATGGATCCGGCTGGCGGGGCGTCCCAACACAATCCAGCCGTGGAGGATCCATGGCCAAGAAGAACGTCATCCACGTCGTCGGCACAGGCACCATCGGCGAACCCCTCATCGGACTGCTCATCGAATACGCCAAGGAGCTGGGCATCGACGAAGTGACCTTCCACAAAAACAGCGTCACCGACCGTCCCAAGGTGAAGGCGCTGCTGCGCCGGGGCGCCAAGCTCTCGGTGGATCCCGCCAACGTGGAAGGCTTCCGCTCTTGGGGCGTCGAACCGCACATGCTGCACGACCAGGCCCTGGAAGAAGCCAGCGTCGTCATCGACTGCAGCCCCAAGGGACTGGAGATGAAGGAGCAGCTCTACCGGAAGTACGAGCACAACACCCTGGGCTTCATCGCCCAGGGCAGCGAATTCGGCTTCGGCACCATGTACGCCCGGGGCGTCAATGACGAAGTGCTCACGGGCAAGGGCAAGTACGTGCAGGTGGTCAGCTGCAACACCCACAACCTCTCCTGCATCCTCCAGACCCTGGCCCTGGCCGAAGGCGACGACAACCTCGTCGAGGGTTCCTTCGTGTGCATGCGCCGCGCCAACGACATCAGCCAGGTGAAGGACTTCTGCCCCGCCCCCCAGGTGGGCACCCACAAAGACGGCAAGTTCGGCACCCACCACGCCCGTGACGCCTACCACCTGTTCCAGACCAAGGGCCTGGAGCTGAACCTCTTCAGCAGCGCCGTGAAGCTGCCCACCCAGTACATGCACAGCCTCTGGTTCGACCTGCGCCTGAAGCGCGCCACCACGCTGGACGCCCTCAAGCTGCGCGTGAAGGCCAACGACCGCATCGCCATCACCGATAAGAAGGACGCCAACACCGTGTTCTCCTTCGGCCGCGACCAGGGCCACTTCGGCCGCATCATGAACCAGACCGTGATCCCCCTCAGCACCATGACCATGCCCAACCCCCACCGCGTGGTGGGCTTCTGCTTCACGCCCCAGGACGGCAACAGCCTGCTCTCCAGCGTCTCGGCGGCCCTCCACTTCATCCACCCCGCGGACTGGGAGCAGCGCATCCAGGTGCTCAAGCCCTTCTTCTTCGACGAGGTGTGATGGAGGCTCGAACCGAAGAGTGATCGGTGTTGAGAGGGCCCGCTTTGCGGGCCCTCTTCATGAAGGCAGGCCACCGCTAATCACCTGGACGGCCCCGCCGTAGCCGTGCCATGACCCTCAAAGAGCTGTTCATCCGCCCCGGGACGGGAATCCTCCGGCCCGGCTGGCGCATCCCCTGGCTGATCCTCTGGATGGCGCCGCTCGTCGTGGCGCTGGGCGGGCTCGTGACCCTGGCCCGCCGCCACGTGCCCGGCCCCTGGCTACCCGTGCCCCGGGCCCTCCTCGGCCTGGCCCTCATCTTCGGGGCCCTCACCATCTACCGCCGCTTCATCCGCCGCGTGGAGCGCCGAGCGCCCCTGGAGGTGCAGGTCGACGCGCGCACGCCCCGGCATGTGGGGTTGGGCTTCCTCCTGGGGGGCGGCGCCATGCTTCTCATCACCGCCCTCCTGGCCCTGGCCGGCGCCTACCGGGTGGAGGGCTTCCACTCGCCCTGGCTGCTCCTCAAAGCCACCATCCTCTACCTGCCCCAGTCCTTCTCCGAGGACTTCTTCTTCTGCCTCGTCCTCTTCTGCCCCCTGAGGGAGGGCCTGGGCCGCTGGCCCGCCCTGATCCTCGCGCCCCTGCTCTTCGCCCTGGCCCACGTGGGCAATCCCAATGAAAGCGTGCTGGGCATCGCCGAGATCGTCACCAGCGGCATGGTGATGTACTACGCCTTCGACCGCACCGGGCGCTTCTGGACCGTCTGGGCTCTGCACTTCTCCTGGAACTTCACCATGAACGGCGTGCTGGGCATGGCCAACAGCGGGCTGGCCCTCCAGGGCTGGATCCGGCCCGCCCTCGCCGGGCCCGCCTGGCTGACGGGAGGCGCCACGGGGCCCGAGGCTTCTGCCCTGGCCCTGGGTCTGGACCTGCTGATGCTGTTGCTGCTGTCCCGCCTGCCGGCCCAGTGGCTGCAGGGCGGCACGCCCGTCCAAGAGACCTGGGCCGGCGTGCCGCCGACAAAGGGCCTGTCGTAGGCCTCTTTTGGTGGAATGCTGGTGTTTTGGACGCCCATGCTCCTCGCCACCCAGTACTCCCTCACCCCCGACGAGGCCCTTCGCGGCACCCGCACCTTCAAGCGCCTGAGGTATGCCGTGTCCGTGGGTTCCGGCCTCCTGGTGGCCCTGCTGGGCCTCTACGTGGCGCTCTCCGAAGGCTCTGCCGCCTTCGGCTATTTCATGATCTTCAACGGACTGCTGTTCGTGGCCATGCCCGAGCTGGTGCTGCGCTGGGGGCGCCGCCGCCGGGGCTCGGCTCCCTATTCGCCCATCACCCTGCAACTGGACGACGAAGGCCTGCGCCTGGAGACCGAAGTCAGCGAGGGCGGCCTGCCCTGGGATGCCTTCACCGACATCCGCCGCCGCAGCGGCTTCTGGATCTTCCGCATGGATCACGCCCAGGCGGTGCTGGTTCCCGAGCGCGCCTTCGAGGCCGCCGCCAACGCCGAGCTGGAAACCTTCCTGCGCGGCCGGGGGATGCTGGCCCGATGAGGCTTTCGGGCCCCGTGGACCGCGCCGCCCGCAGCCTGCTGGGCCAGCTGCTGCGCCGGGAGGAAGTCGTCCTCCGCATCACGGAAGTGGAAGCCTACGACGGCCCCGGCGACACGGCCAGCCACGCCCGGCACGGCCGGACATCCCGCAATGCGCCGATGTGGGGCCCGCCGGGCCGCGCCTACCTCTACTTCTGCTACGGCATGCACTGGATGCTGAACGTGACCACGGGGCCCGAAGACCGTCCCTCCGCCGTGCTCGTCCGCGGGGCCGAAGTGCTGTCGGGCCTGGACACCGTCCTGCGGCGCCGCAAGGCCGCAAAGGCCACGCCCCAGCTCTGCGCCGGCCCCGGCAAGGTGGCCCAGGCCCTGGGCCTGGACAAGGCCTTCGACGGCCATGACCTGCTGGCCCCGGGCGGACTGGAATTGCTCCCGGCCGGGCCGCCCAAGCACGTGGTGGCCGGGCCCCGCCTGGGCATCGGCTTCGCCTCGCCCGAGGACCAGGCCCGGCCCTGGCGCTTCGCCGACGGGGACAGTTCCGCCGTGTTGAAGCGGCCAGATCTGGCACCCTGGAAGCCTCGACCATAGACACGGATGGCGCCCGCGCCACCCGCGAGACCACCAGCGAGACCAGGAGCCGCCATGCCCTTCGTGAACATCCGCATCACCCGCGACGGCGCCACCGCCGAACAGAAGGCCGCCCTCATCCAGGGCGCCACCCAGCTGCTGGTCGACGTGCTCGGCAAGAACCCCAAGACCACCGTCGTCATCATCGACGAAGTGGACACCGACAACTGGGGCATCGGCGGCGAAAGCGTCACCGCCCGCCGCAAGCAGGGGATCTAGCCCCGCGCCTTGTGCATCCCGGCCCAGCCCTGCATACTCAATGTCCGCTTCAAGCGAGGCCTCGCGGGGACTCGGGAAGCACACCGCACACGGGGGTGACCGGTTTCGACAGGTCGTGATCCAGGTGCTCGGTGCAGGCGGGGGTTGGACGGATGGCCCCCTTATCAATCCGCCCACATCAAACTGCCAACGATAACTTCGAACTGGCTCTCGCTGCCTAGGGCAACCTAGGTTCCGAGCGAGTCCCCGGGATCTCTGGGTACCGGGCTCGTTAAACCGCTGAAGGGGTGGCTTCGGCCTGCTTGACAGCGGCACCAGATAGGCCGCCGCGACGTCCCCTGACGGCGGCCGAGATCAGGAGACACACGTTCCGAGCGGCTCGTCCGTTCCCCGCCGGAAGGTTCCAAGAGCGGACCAAGCCTGTGAAGAGCCGCCATCCGGCATGTCTTGGACGTGGGTTCGACTCCCACCACCTCCACCATTTTCAATATAACGTGCATATTTGCCTAATATTTGCGGCAAATGCGCCTCAACACCCATACCGATACCCATACCTCATTTCTGACTGGGAATCCGTTCTCCTGGAGCCTTCACCTTCGTCGCAAGGAAGAGGTGCTCGGCTTCCCATTTCTCCAACAGGCCCTTGCGGTAGAGGACGATGCGCCGGCCGAACTTGAAGAAGGGCGGCCCGTCACCCTTGACCCGCCAGTTGGCCAAGGTGCTGCGCTTCACGACCCCCCGCCACCCGATCAGCACTTCGGCGATGGTCAGGTTCCCTTCGGGGTCGGGGAGGACTTCACCCGCGGCGGGAGGTTCGCTTGTTCCCAGCGCTCAATTTCGGCGATTGGGTAAAGCACTAGGCACCCCCACTTGATGAACCGTGGCCCGAGACCGGCGCCCCTCCAGCGGGCCAAGGTGCTGACGGCAACATCGATTCGTTCGGCGGCCTCCTTTGGCGCGAGGATTCGTTGGACTGCCCTTTGTCGCTTCTTTCGTTTCGCGCTTCGACATAGCTGCCTCCTCAACAGATTCCGAATCCGCCACCAGGGCGGGAGTAAACGTCCATGAGCCCGAGCCGCTTGAGCCGCTCCAACAGGGGCTCCAGTGCGCCGCGTAGATCCCGGAAAGCTGATGCTGGCGACTTCAGCTTCTATGTCTCGGGCAAACAATCTGATTGGAACTTACACCTAGGAATCTCAATCCCGCTCATTGCTCCCATGTTTTTCGTGCCCGCGACCGTGTTCCCTGTGCCAGCGGCTGTAGTCTTCGCCTTCCTCCAGGCGCTGGTGGGACCAATGTCCGGGCTCGAAGCGGTAGGCGCCGCCCTCGCGGCGGTATTGGGCCCGCACCCATCTTGATCCACGCTGGCCAGGCTCCTCCCAGCGGCCGGGGGCCCAGGCCCACCGGTTGTCTTGGCGATCCCAGCACCCGCCGATCCAGATGTGGTTGCGACTGGGACGCGAGGGGCGCGATTCCACTCGCATGGGGGGCGGGGCATCCGGCACGATGCGGATGCGAAGGGCGCCCGAATCAACCCCCAGTCGAATCTGAGCCGGGGCGGGCAGGCAGCTCAAGGCAATGAGGGCAGCGGGCAGGGCGAATCTTGCCAATCGGTTTGTCATGAAGGCCTCCTCGACCACATGGAAACTAGGCAGGTGTTGTGCCCAGAGCCTACCCTGAGCCATCCGAGCCATTTGCAGAACCATTACGTGAGATCTCCGCATCTGGACGCCATCGGGATGATGCAGACCCCTGATCATTCCGATGGCTTTTGTTGTTCCGTGATGACAGGCCTGGTCAGACTCCGTCGAAGAACAAGACCTTGCCGGCCTCCACGCAAGCCGCTGCGTAGAGGTACATGGCTGCCGACCAGCTTTGCCAGTCCTGCCCAGCGGGGCGTCCATCCTGAGCACGGAACCATTCGTTGAACCCGAAAGCTCCCGCGTGGGTGGGAGGCAGGTCTCGCGCCTGCCGGACCAGGGCCGTGAGGGCCAGCAGTTTCTTCTCGGCCAAATGCAACTCCCCAGCCGCAACGAGGGCCGCGATGTAGAAGCCGCAAACAAAGGGCCACACGCCCCCGTTGTGGTAGTCGCCTGGCAGATTGTAGATTCCGCAGCGAGGCCGCCAATCGGGATCCGACGGCTGCACGAAGGGAAAGAGGCAGGGCGGGAGATCCAAAGCCAGTTCGCCTCGGATGCGCAGGTCTGCGCATTGGGCTTCGATCCAGGCCACCATGGCTCGGGCCCGGTCACCGTCGGCGAGCCCCGTCAAGATGGCGAGGCTGTTGCCCAAAAGATCGCAGCGTTTGTTGCGCAGCACCTTGTAGAACCAGAGCGCATAGACCGGCTGGCCCTGGATCGCGAACCCTTCTCCATCGGCCCGATTCACTGCGGCGCGCAAGGCGGCGGCCTGGTCATCCAGCCCCAGCCCCCGCAGATAGCCGTGGACCAGCGCATTGACATACAGCCCATGGCCCAGCACCCATTGCTCGTCCCGCCAGTCGCTGGTGGGTTGCTGGCCCACCAGGATGCGATCGTCTATGGTCTGGTAGGCCATCCACTGGAGCGCCTTGGCGGCGGCGCCTTCCAGGAAGCGGGTCTCGCCGCTCTGTTTCCGGAAAAGGCCGAGCACCATCAGGAAGAGGGGAGTGGTGTCGCTGGCCCCGCGGTTCTCGGGATCATGCACCATGGATGGGATCTGTCCGCGTGGGCTCTGGTGCTGGCTGAGGAGCTTCATCACCCGGCGCAAAACCTGGAGGAGATCCTCCCGTCCGGAAGCCAGAATGCCCAGCGCCGAGATGAGGAGATCGCGGGTGTAGGGCTCGGGATACCCCCAGCCCGCGGTGCGTGGCAGGCCATCGAAGGGTCCGCTGGCGTTGTTCAGCAGAACTCTCAGGGCGGCTGATTTGGCTTCTTCGATGGCGGGTTCCATGGCCACTACCCTTTCCGCAGGATGTCCATCAATCGTTGCGCCACAAGCCGGTAGTCGAAGCATGCGACCGCACGCGCACGGCCCGCCTCGCCCATCCGGCGGCAAAGCTCCGGGTCGTTAAGGAGAAGCTTCAGGTAGCCAGCGATGTCGCTGGCACTGGCGCGGTAGTCCGACACCCGTGGCTTGGCGAAGACCAACCGATGCCCCGGTTCAAAGCCCGATTCAGGGCCCAGCACTGTTTCCGTGATGCTGATTTCCTGGGCCACACCAGCGAGGAAGGCGGTCTCCTTGTGCACGAGGGTGTCCAGCATCGCCATGGCACGAATGCCGATGACCGGCTTGCCGCAGGCTCCAGCTTCGACCTGGGGCATGCCAAAACCCTCGAGCCGTGAAGGGGCCGCGTAGATGTCGCAGGCCGCCAGCAGGTGGGGCATGAGGTTCCGTGACACCTGGTGGGTGGAAAACGTCACGCGATCCTGGATGCCCAGCGTCGTGGCCAACTCCAGATCGTACTGGTTCTGCACCCGCGTCCGTTCCTGGGGCCATACTTTGCAGACATAACGCCAGGGCGGCACCGTGGTGCCCAAGGTGGCCAGGGCCTCCATGACTTCGCGCCCTCCCTTGGAAGCGGCATCGCCACCCACCGTCAAGATGAAACGCTCATCGAGCCCGAGGCCAAGGGCCTCCCGGACGGCCTGCACCTTGGGGTCCCGAGGGTTTCGCGGAATGAAGGCATCCGTATCGCAACCCACAGGCAGGGTCACGGTGTGATCGCCACGGATGCCATCGCGGATGAAGGTCTCCCGCACCCAGTCGGAGGTCACCAGCACCAACGGCAGATTATCGAGCACGCTTCGATAATTGGCTACATAACCATCGGCCAGAATCCAAGGCACCGCGCGAAGGCCGAAGCGCTGCGGATGGAGCACGATATCCGGAACATCCCCCCAGAAACCGATGCCCACCACCGCATCGGGCTGAAACCAGCGGTAGTACCACTCCTTCTCCAAATCCGACCGGAGGTTGGCCGCCTGGGCATCCACCCCTATCTCTAGAAGGCCACGGTACAGGAGATCGCCCTGGGTTGCGAGCCCGCCCGGCGCCGGAGGATGGTTATAGAGCACCAGGACCTTCATGGCTTCGCCTCCTGCCCACGGTCCATCCCGCGGATCAAGGTGCCGGGATCCCTGTAGCAATGGAAGGCTTCTGTCCGCGGGGTGGTCCGGCACTCCCAGCTGGTCTCACTGAAACCATAGATGTCGGTGATGATCCTCAGCTTCTCGGCCCAGATGGGTCCGGTGAGGGGCAACTGCAGCGACGGTGCGGCCTGAGCTCTCGGGACGTAGGCCCCGCCACCATCCTCGTAGGCGAATTGCCAAAATTCCTTCGTCTTCAATTGCCCGTCACGCCACAAATCTCGCATGGCCAGGGAAACCTCGCCATGGCGTCGATGCCAGGTGTACTCGCCTTGCGGCGCGTGAGTGAGCAACAGATCAAAATCGGTTCCTGGCAACAGAGCCAGAATGGCGTCCTGGACGCACTGGGCCGACAAGGGCGACTGGTCCACACCATCGTCAAGGGTGCCCATGGCGCCGTCAGCGCCCAGATTGAGAAGGGCCTGGTGGAAGCGGACAGAGCGATCCGGGTCGTCGCCGCGGCACAGAGAGACCACAAAGATCGACCATTCCGGATGGCCAAGCAGGAGGCCGCCGGCCCAGAGTGTTTCGTCATCCGGGTGGGCCACCACCACTGCCACAGAGGCAGCTCCGGTGTGTGGCGAATGGGGCCCCTTCGGCCAAGCCATGCCATTCAATCCGTCAGGTCCCAGGGCCACTCCACCTTCAGATGATTGTCCACAGAAAGGATTCCCGGGGCGGCCCAGGCCAACCGCTCGGCCTCTTCGCTTTCGGCATAGCTGCGCACCCGGCCCGTGAGGGTCACATGGCGGTCTTCGGTCTCCACTTGAATGGAGGTGTTTTCCAGCAGGGCGCTCCGCTTAAGGGCGGACTTCAGATGGATGTCGGTGGCCTCGGAGGTGAGCACCGGCCGGATGGTGATCTGGTTGCTGACACTGTGAACCCCGGGCAGGTGCTGGACGGCCTCTTCGGCTGCATGCTTCTGGTAGCCCCACTCCAGCTCGCCTTCCAGAGTCAGTTGACCCTCCGCGACGGTCACCTGGACCGCGCCCGATGGAATGAGGGTGGACCAGTTGATCCGGTTGGCGGCAGCTGCGGCGATATCGCTGTCGGGATGATGGCCGGAGGCCGGCCGACTCACGGCAATGTCGTCGGCGATGGCCCGCACGCCCGCCACGCGCTTCACGGCGCGCACGGCACTCGACCTCTCTCCGAAACTGGCCGCCGTACCCTTGAGGGTGACCACGCCATCCTTCACCAGAACACTGATGTCCGCGATCTTGATGGAGGGTTCGAATTGCAGCTGGGCGAGGACATCCATCTTTAGTGCTGTATCCGTCTTGCCTACGGTGGTGAGCATGTGGAGACTCCTGTGGGCCTGGGCTAGAGGGGCAGCGGCCTTGTGGGTGAGGGCCGTGATCGCGAGGCGATCCAAGGCGTCATGGCCTCCAGCAGCGGGGGCAGTATGCCGAGATTGATCAATCCAAACGGTGTCATGGCCCGCCTCCGGCGTAGATTCATGCGATGGCCCGGCAATCTGCACGCGAAGCCTGCTTGCCTTCCGGAGCCCTGGAAGGAGCGGGTTTCATGCCAGTCCGGAAGGAGCTTATCCAGAGGACTTGAGCGACTTCTCCGATGTGGTGGAGGGGGCTGCGCCCATCAAGACGACGGGGCATCTCCTTCAATTCGATGTGAAGCGCTCCCGCGAACCCACAAGACCTTGTACCCCTCAAGCCACAGGCTGCTGGTGAATCCGGCCGCATGGGCCAACAGCAGATCGCCGCCTCTCGCGGATGACCACTCCGAGACGCTAGGCAGCAGCGCAGGCCCCTTGGACCGGTAGCGAGCGCCCTCCAGCGCCGTAGGATCCAGCAACACGATGTCACCCGGGTGAAGGCCCGCGGTGACTTCCACCTCCCCACCGCCGTATTGGCCAAGCCTGACCGGAACCTGCACCGCCTGGCCCGCTTGCAGAATGAGCACGCAAGGACCGGAGGCGACACGCAGCGCCTGCAGTGGAATGGCCAAGGCCGACCGGCTCTGCCCATAGCGGATTTCCACCGACACCCTCATGTGGCGGTTGAGTTCTGCCGAGATCTGAGGAAGGTCCAGCGCCACATCCACCGTGCCCGGCCCGGAGCCCCCGCCTAAGGTGCTGTAGTGAATCTGGGCTGGGAACCACTTGTCCGGGAAGGCCTCAAGATGGACCAGAGCATCCTGATTTTTTCGCAGTTGGGAAGGGCTTCGCTCCTCGGGCTGGATGCGGAGTTGCATGGGCTCCTCCAGCGGCAGGGAGAAGCGCAGGCCAACCGCAGGGGTGGCTTTCTCCGTTTGGATCAGCCGGGCCTCACGCATCTGACCACTCACCACCAGCGTCCTTAGCAGGTTCCTGGGCTGGACTTCCATGACCGCCATCCGGGGGCCCCAGATCCATCGCGGTGAGCAGGAAGCGAGCAAGAACAGCAGGCCGAGAAAGACGCCCCCAATGAGGAGGTGCCGTATCCATCGGACCCGGCGCCATCCGTTCTCGGGTGGCGAATTGCCTTTTCGCGATCTCCGCCCCTTGCCCAGCCTGGAACCGCGCGCCTGCCATCTCATGATCGCCCACCCCTCGCATCTTGAAAACAAGGCCTGAACCCGGCCCCTCGCCCTTCAGGCGTTCCGGAAGGAACATCGGGGACTGAGGTCAAGAGCCGTTTTCGTGCCACTCCCTAAGCCGCTTTGATTCATCGGCTTGAAGGGTCAGCCTTTCTCCAGGTGGCGCTCGCTCCATCAACATGAAGCATCTGCCCCTTCCATTCGAGGCGCGTCTGTCTCACGCACCATACCTGCGTAGGAACCAGGCCTTCACCCCCTGAGTCAAGACCGCGTAACCCACCAGCAGGCCCATCAGATAAAGCCAAAACAGGGCCGGAAGGGGAACGAATCCGAGGGTGCCCGCCAGAGGCGAGATGGGTAGCCAGGCACCGAAGGCCGCGACCACCAGGGAACTGATCGCCAGGGGCCAGCTGGCGCGGCTTTGCAAGAAGGGAATCTTGTTGGTGCGGATGACGTGAATGATGAGGGTCTGGGTGCAGAGCGATTCCACAAACCAGCCGGTGCGAAAGAGGGCCGGATGATGCCAGCCGTCGAAGACCCGGAGCATCAGAAAGAATGTGGCGTAGTCGAAGAGTGAGCTGATGGGCCCGATGAACAGGATGAAGCGCAGAATACGGCCAATGTCCCACTGGCGCGGCTGCGTGGCCCAATCCTCATCCACAGCATCGGTGGGAATGGCGGTTTGCGAGACATCGTAGAGCAGGTTGTTGGTCAACACCTGGATGGGCAGCATGGGCAGGAAGGGCAGGAAGGCGCTGGCCCCCACCACGCTGAACATGTTCCCGAAGTTGGAGCTGGCGGCCATTTTGATGTATTTGACGATGTTTCCGAAAACCCGCCGCCCTTCCAGCACCCCCTGTTCCAGCACCAGCAGGCTGTTCTCCAGCAAGATGATGTCTGAGGATTCCTTGGCGATGTCCACCGCGCTGTCCACCGAGATGCCCACATCGGCCGCCTTCAGGGCCGGGGCATCGTTGATGCCATCGCCCATGAAACCGGGCACGTGGCCCTTGGCCTGCAGCGCCCGGATGATGCGCTCCTTGTGCGTGGGGACCAGCCGCGCGAACACGCTGGTGCCGCCCACGGCTTCCGCCAGCTCCACCTCGGTCATGGCCTCGATCTGGGATCCCAGCAGCAGCTTTTCCACCGGGAGGCCCACCTTGCCGCAGATGTACGAGGTGATGATCTCGTTGTCCCCCGTAAGAACCTTGACCCCCACGCCCAGACCCCGGAGCCGCACCACGGCCTCGCCGGCCGAATCCTTGGGGGGGTCCAGAAAAGCCAGGAAGCCCAACAGGATGAGGTCTGATTCATCCTTGATCGAGTAAACCGGAGCGTCCGAGGCCCCCGGCATCTGCTTGTAGGCCAGGGCCACCACCCGGAACCCCTGGGCATTCAGTTCGTCGGCCAGCTGCCTGCGCTTGGCATCATGCTCGGGCAGGACTTCGATGACCTCATCCTTCACCTGCACACGGGTGCAGAGATCCAGCACCTCCTCCACAGCTCCCTTGCAGATCAGGGTATTCAGCCCTGTCTCATCCTCCACCACGACAGATAGGCGTCGCCGGATGAAATCGAAGGGAATCTCGTCGATCTTGCGGTACCGCTCGTCGGCCTGCAGGTGGTCCTTCAGCTCCTGATGGTCGAGGATGGCCTTGTCCAGCAGGTTTTTCAGCCCCGTGTGGTGGAAGCTGTTCAGGTAGCCGAAGTGCAGCACCTTCTCGCTGGGATCCCCATTCACATCCAGGTGCTTCTCCAGGACGATCCTGCCTTGGGTCAGCGTGCCGGTCTTGTCCGTGCACAACACATCCATGGCGCCGAAATTCTGGATGGCGTTGAGACGCTTGACGATCACCTTCTTGCGCGACATCGCCAAGGCGCCCTTGGAGAGGTTGACGGTCACGATCATGGGCAGCATTTCCGGCGTCATCCCCACCGCCACGGCCATGGCGAACAGGAAGGCCTCCAGCCAGTTGTGCTTGCTCAACCCGTTGATGAGAAACACTGCCGGAACCATCACGGCAATGAAACGGATCATGAGCCAGGTGAACCGGTTGATGCCCAGATCGAAGCTGGTGGCCTGTCGCGGCGCCAGGATGTGGCTGGCCATGGCGCCGAAATAGGTCCTTGCTCCCGTGTGAAGCACCACCGCCGTGGCGGCGCCGCTTTCCACGCTCGACCCGAAGAAGCAGAGGTTCGGAAGGTCCAGGGGGTTTTCAACCGCGCCTGCGGCAGATTCGACGTGCTTCTCCACGGGCAAGGCCTCTCCTGTCAGGGCCACCTGGTTCAGGAACAGATCCTTGACCTCGATCACCTGGACATCTGCGGGAACCATGTCCCCAGCTGCCAGCCGCACGAGGTCGCCGGGCACCAGCATGCGGAGGGGTTCCTCCACCTCCCGCCCGGCGCGGAGCACTGTGGCCGTGTTGCTGACCATGGCCTGCAGCTTTGCCGCGGCATGATCCGCCCGCAACTCCTGATAGAACCGGAGCACTACGCCAAGGACCACCATTACGAAGATGACAGCCGTGGCGCGGGCATCTCCCGTGAGGAAGGAAAGCAGTCCCAGGGCCGAGAGCAGCAGAACCAGAGGATTCTTGATGTTGTCGAACAGGCGCATCAGCAGGGATCGGCGCCGTTCCTTGGCGATCTCGTTGGGACCAGAGGCCTTCAGGCGTGTGGCCGCCTCAGGAGGTTCGAGGCCCGTAGCCCTTGAGCCGAGCTTGGACAGCAGGGCTTCGACGCTGAGCTTGGAAGTCGCCAACAGGTCCGCCCCTTCTCGTCCAGAGGCTGCAGCTGCGGCAGGTTGCGAGGGCGAGGGGGCTTCGGATGGGGCCATGTGTTGTCTCCCTGGATTCGTCGCACCCGCAGCTCGTCCGCAAGCAGGTTTGGCACGGACCTGCTCGCAGCGCCCGACCCTAGAGCCAATAGGCCAGAAGCCGCGCAAGCCATTCCTTGAATTTCTGGAGCTTCGGTCGACGCTTCCAGGATTCAAGGTGGATCTCGGTGGAATCCTTCAAGTCGTCCCGGAAGGCGGTTTCCATGTCGTGGCCAAAGGCGTCGCCCAGCACGACGACGTTGACCTCTTTGTTATGAAGGAAGCTCCGCATGTCGAGGTTGGTGGATCCCACCGTGGACCAGCTGCCATCGATGACTGCGGTTTTGGCGTGGAGCACTGCCGTTTTCAGCTCGAACACCTGGATACCCGCCTCCAGCATCTGCAGGTAGTAGGAATGCGCCGCTTGGGAATTGAGCCAGCTGTCGGAGACGCTGGGCAGGATGACCTTCACTTCCACCCCGCGCCGCGCAGCCTCTACGAGGGCCTTCATGATCTGCACATCGGGGACAAAGTAGGCCGCCGTGATGTGGACAGATTTTGTCGCGCCCTGAATCGCCAAGTAATAGGCCTTGAAGATCTCGCGGTTGCTGCCGGGTTGGCTGCGCAGCACGCGCACCACCTTGTCACCTTGGTCCGTCAGCCTGGGGAAGTAATCCCGCTCGGGCGGGCTCTCCTCCTTCTGGCTGGCCCAGTTGTCCAAGAACATCCACTGGAGCGCGGCCACGGCAGGCCCTTCGATTTGGAGGTGGGTATCCCGCCAGCCCACCCCCGATGCCGGCTTGGCGTGGGACCGGAACAAGGAACTGCGCGAATAGGCGGAGGCGATGTTCACCCCGCCGACGAAGCCCACCTCCCCATCCACCACCAGAATTTTCCGGTGGTCACGGTTGTTGATGCGCCAGCGTCCAAGCCGGTGCATGGGACTGACGGGCTGAAAGGGCAGCAGGCGGACACCCGCCTGCTGCATGCGATCGAAGAAAGCCTGTGGGGTGCCCAGTGTGCCCACGCAGTCATAGATGATGTTGACCTGGACGCCCTCCCGCTGTTTCGAGATGAGCATGTCTGCGAAGGCCAGGCCCAGGGCATCCTGGTCGAAGATGTAGGTCTCCAGGTTGATGGTGTCCCGGGCTGCCGAAGCCGCTGCTGTCATCGCCGCAATGGTGCTGGGGCCATCGAAAAGAAGGGTCACCTTGTTCCCGGCGATGAGGGGGCGCCCCGTGGCCGCCTCCTCCAGAGCCGCCGAGGCCTTGGCATCCAGACGGGCGTGGCCGGGCTGATGGGGCAGCAAGGAAGACGATGCCTTTTCGCTGAGCACCCCGTTTCCGTTAACCATGCGCGGAGCAAGAGGCTCGTTCAGGGGTACCTTCAGGTAGTTCAGATCCGGCAGCCTTGCGCATCCGAAGGCCAGAAGACACAAGACCGGCAACCAAAGCCAAGGAGATCCATGATTCCAGGCCTGACCACTCCTGGGGCCACTTCCGATCATCATGGCGACAGCGTTTTCTTGCGGATCAGATCCGACAGGATTGCCAGCTGCTCCTGCTGGATCGCCAGCAATTCTTCCCACTGCTTTTTCCGGAGCAGATCCATTTTTTCGTGCAGCAGCATGATGTCGAGCTCGGCCTTCAGGTTCACCTCGTAGTCATGCTCCGCATTGAGACGATCCCGCTCCGCATGGCGGTTCTGCGACATGAGGATGACGGGGGCCTGGATGGCCGCCAGCATCGACAGGAACAGGTTGAGCAGGATGTAGGGGTAGGGATCGAATGCCCTACCCTGGCCCCGGAGAAGAAAGCTGTTGATTCCCACCCAGGTCAGCATGGCCGTCGCGAACAAACCGACGAAAGTCCAAGACCCGCCAAAGCTTGCCACTCGATCGGCGCAGCGCTGGCCGAAAGTGGTTTCCTTTTCGTACTCCGCCGTGACATCGCGGGCGATGTGCTTGCCCTCGGCCACGTGATGGAGCACCTTCTGCGACCGCCCATCCAAAGCTGTATATGCCTTGCCGAGCAGTTTGGTGGCCACCTCGTCGACGCGCTTCATGGGTGCTCCTTTCCAGAACGCTCCTCCGGCCCGCCGAGCGCAGGTGATACTGGCTCACGGGCCGTTGGAAATGATCACCTTGAGGGCCCGCTGGTCCATAGCCTGACCGAACGTGTCATAGGCCTCCATGATCTGATCCAGGGTGAAGTGATGGGTGATGAGATCCCTGGGATCCAGCCTCCCGGAGCCCACCTCCTTGATGAGCATCTGGGTCGACACCGCATCCACCAGGCGGGTGGTGAGGGTGATGTTATGCGACCAAAGCCGCTGAAGATCCAGCTGGACCGGCTTGCCGTGCACGCCGATGTTCGCGATGTGGCCTCCGGCCGCCACGATGGCCTGGCAGATATCGAAACTGGCCGCATGGCCGATGGCCTCGATGGCCACGTCCACACCCCGGCCGCCGGTCATGGCCAGGATCTTCTCCACAGCCAAGCCATCGCTGTTGTTGATGACACGGGTTGCACCGAATTTTTTGGCCCACTCCAGGCGATGGTCATCCACATCCACCAGGAAGATTTCCGCGGGCGTGTAGAACTGGGCGGTCAACAAGGTCGCCAGGCCGATGGGACCGGCACCGATGATCGCCACCGAATCTCCTGGCTTCATGCAACCACTGAGCACCCCGCACTCGAACCCTGTGGGCAGGATGTCGCTGAGCATCACCAGCCCGATTTCATCTGTTCCGTTCGGGATGGTGTAGAGGCTGTGATCCGCGAAGGGGATCAAGACCCGCTCCGCCTGGGTGCCATCAATAAGGTTCCCGAGAATCCAGCCTCCCCCGTTCATGCAATGGGACGGCATGCCCTTCCGGCAATTCACACACCTTCCGCAGGAGCTGATGCAGGAAATCAGCACCTGGTCCCCGACCTTAAAGTCGAGAACGCTGGTTCCCACCTGTTCGATGATGCCCACACCCTCGTGGCCAAGAATGCGGCCCGCATCAACGCTCGGCACATCTCCATGCAGGATATGGAGGTCCGTCCCGCAGATGGTGGTGTGAGTGATCCGAACAACGGCATCGGTGGGAGCCGAAAGCCGGGGTTCGGGTCTTTCCTCAAAGGCTCGCTGGCCGGGACCGTGATACACAAGGGCTCGCAAGGAGCTTCCTTTCTCTGGATGCCGTGCCGGCGCATCCTGTGATGCCTCGCCATGGTTGCGGAAACAACTAGGTTTGGCTCACGAGCTCCCGGCAGCCTTCTTCATAAATGCCAATCTGCGCGGCGCCCGAGAACGCGAGCAGCTCCTTGGCATGTTGGGCCTCCTCGCCGGTGCCATGGGTAATCACAAGGAAGCGGTTTGATTTCACCGCGATTTCGTACTGCAGGCAGCTGTCCTTGGGAATGCCCAGACTGAAGAGCGCGGCGGAGAGGACGCCGATGCCGCCCCCCACGGCCGCGCCTTCCAAGGCGCCCACGATCCAGGTGACCAGGGGACCGAAGACCACCAGGGGCCCCAGTCCGGGAATCACGAAGAGGGCCGATCCGAACAGCATCCCCCATAAGCCGCCCCAGAAGGCTCCGAGCTTCCCCCAAACTTTCATGCGGTCCCCGGCGTTGTAATACCCGACCACATGCTCTTCGGTGTGGAAATCCCGACCGACGATGGACAGCTTCTTCATGTTGAACCCCGCCCGCTGGAGTTCCTTGATGCCCTTTTCTGCATCCAGATGGGATTGGAACACCCCTACCACCGCGTTGCGCTCGTTCATGGTCGAACTCCTTAAGCATGAGTGTGGATGGAAGACTTTGGCCCGAGGCCCAAGCCAGTCAAGAGAAGCCGCAGCTCGCATCCAGCCAGGAGCCCAAAGCCGCGTTGAAAGCGATGGACTGTTCCATCGCCACGAGATGGCCGGCCTTGGGGAGGATCACAAGCTCCGCGCCCGGAATGCCCTCAGCGAGCGCCGTGGATTCACTGGGGGGAACGGTCGAATCCTCGGCACCGGCCAGCACCAGCGTGGGCACCCGGATATCCGCAAGGTCCGCGCGCCGATCAGCGCGTTCCGCCATGCCGAGCAGGGCGCTCGCGACACCCTCCGCACTGGACGAGCCCATGAGCTCCCGAATGGTTCCTTCCAAGCCGGGATTGGTTGTACTGGAGGCGAGCATCTTCGGGGCCATGGCCTCCACCACCGACGCGATGCCCTCCGCCTGAACTTTCTTAGCCGCCGCGATGCGGCCCTCGGCCACCTCGGGCGGGTCGGCGCCCGCCCGGGTCCCCACGAGCACCAGCCCACGCAGAAACAAAGGAAAGGCTTTCGCGAAGGCCAGAGCGACGTAACCGCCCATGGAGTGGCCGACGAGGATGACGGGGCCGGTTTTCAGGTGCTGACACAAGGCGAATAGATCCGACGCGAACAAGTCCATGGATGCGGGGCCCAGACGGGGTTCGCTGGCGCCGAAGCCCCGCAAATCGGGCGCAATGACCCGGTTCCTGTGTTTGAATCCATCCACCTGGCTCGACCAGCATCCCCGGTTCAAGGGAAAGCCATGGACGAAGAGAATCGCCTGGCCCTTCCCTTCGTCCGTAAAAGAGGTCTGGTGGCCATGGATCAAGGTGCGCATGGGTGGTCCTTCTGAGATGGGAGTTCAACCGGGCAGGTCATCCACAGACACGGAAAAGCTGCGTCCCGGATCAGGTTTCTTCCAGACAAAGCGGCGTTTGGACCGATCCGAGGTCCCGCGAAACCCGGCCAGGGCCATTCGCGCCCGGTGCCGTCCCCGCCCAGCGAGGCGCTTCAATTCGGCCCGCAGTCGCGGACCGGTCTTAGGCGTGGTCAGCGCCAGCACCACGGCACCAAGCGCGGCCCCGGCGAGAAAGATGAGGATGGAGGTGGCAGTGGGGGAACGCTGGGGCTGGCTCATGGTCTGGAGTCCTTTCAGGGCGAGGGGAGGTCCGCCAGGCTCCATGAAATGGGGTGTCAGCGGTACCCGGTTTAAGCACACCATTCGGGTAAGGCGCGGAGCCGTGAGCCATATGACGTCAGGCTCCGCACTTCACCGGCCGGTTATTCCCAGTAGGGCGCGTATCCGTAGTAGGTATGGAGATCACGGTTCCACTGCTCGTCGGACATGGACGGCCAATGGTCCGAATCGAAACCGGGGGCCTTTTCTAACCGCTCCTTGGGAACCTTCAGCGAGTATTGGCTGTTGGCCTCATCGAATGCAAAGGAGCTGAAGGGGATGGCAAACAGCTTCTCCCCCATATGCAGGAAGCCTCCGAAGGCCATGACCACATAGGCCACGCGTCCAGTCCTTGGATCAATGACGATTTCCTTGATGTTGCCAAGGCCTTCGCCGGCGGTATCAACCACCTTGGTTCCAATGATGCTGGAAGCTTTCACGGGGCAGTTTGAAAACAGGGCGAGCTGACTCATGGAAATGCTCCTGAAACGCCTAAGGCGTTGGGTGAAGGGAAGACGTGAACGGAAGGCCTGAACTTACAGGCCCGCATCCTTGGGAGCGGTGAGGCCCTCGCCAGAGACCACGAGTTCGACGCGTCGGTTTTCCTGGCGGCCGGCGGCCGTATCATTGGTGGCCACAGGATGTCCTTCGCCAAAGCCCTTGAACGTGATCGCCTCCGCCTTGACGCCCTGCTGCACCAGATAGTCCTTGGTGTTCTGGGCACGCTTCTCGGAGAGAACCTGATTGGAAGCCTCAGTACCGTTGCTGTCCGTGAAGCCCTCGGCCTCGATCCTCAGGCCCTTGTGGGTGGACAGGATGCCGGCGATCTTGGCCAGCTTCTCGCGGGCAGCGGGTAGGAGGGTTGCCTTGCCGTTTTCAAAGAGCATGCCTGACATGTTGACGATCAGGCCACGGGCCGTGGTCTTGGTCTGAAGGACAGCGTTCAACTCGGCCATCAGCCGCGTTTTCAAATCATCGTTGCGAACCTGCAGGCCCTCGTTCTTCGCACGGAGACCGGCATTTTCCGTATCGGAATCCCGGGCCTTCTGAAGGGCCTCTTCTCCGGCGACATTGGCCGCGGCGGTTTCCCGCTTGGCCTCGCTGAGCACGTCCTGGGCCTGCTTCTGCTCCATGGCCACGCGCTCCACATCCTGTTTCTGGACGGCAATCAGGCGGGAGTCCTCCGCGCGTTGGACGGCTTCGCGGGCGGCGATGATCCGGCCCTTGTTGCCACCATCGTGGGTCTCCGCCTGGATGAGGTAGGCCTGGGCTTTCCCGTAGGCCTCAGGCGCGTAGCCCTGAGCACCTGCAGCCGCGGCGATGCGCACGGCGTTGCGGGCCTGGTAGACCTCGAAGGGCGTTTTGCTGTCAAGCACAGCCGGTTCAAGGGGGTTGAGGTTCAACGTGTACTGGCCACGCTTCAGCAGCTCGTATTTGGCGTCGATGAACTCGAACTGCTCCTTGGAGCCCTTCCGGACGGCGTTCTCAAGCACGATGACATTGCTGGGCTGGCTCACGGCGAAATAGGGCTCGGCTGTCACCACCAGGCCGAAGGTTTGGAGCTTCTCGATGACCTTGACCCTGCCTTTGCCGTTCTTGAGAACCACCTCACCCAGGTTGCTGGCGCGTCCCTCAGGGGAGATGCCCCACAACACGTAAGTGAGAAATTCGCCCCCGAAGGTGGTGGCGGGCGGCAGGTTTTTGAACTTGGCGGTGATCTCGATGGCGCCGTCCTCGCTTTTAACACGGGCTTCACCCGAGGCATTGGCAACGAGCACGGTCCCCAGCAGGTCGATCTCCGTCGAATGTTTCAGGTTCCGGTAGTTGATGGCGCGGGCAGAGCCCTGGACGACGGTCACTCGATAGAGCGGAACCGAGGTCGTCTGGGCCATAGGGATCTGGGGCTGCGGCGGAGACACCAAGATCGCTGTCGACTGAGCCGCCAACACCGCGGTGGTTAGGGGGATGATTTTCCAAATGATCATGGGATTTCCTCTCTGGGAATGCATAGGAGGGCCCACCGCCACTCCGAGGTGAAGGGGCGGTGGCAGGATGTGTCTTCAGGGTGGTGAGGGCCTCAGCCTCTCAGATCTTGGGCGGCATCGGTCATTCCGCGTTTCAAATCCGCGGCGGCAAGGGCCGTGCGGCCCTTGAGGTCATCCCAGGTGTCGCTGGCATTTTCAGCCATCTCGCCAGCCTTGCGGCGGGCTCGCCGGGTGAGATCCTTCAAATCGCCGCGCAGTTCGGGGCCGGTTTTCGGCGTGGTGAGCGCCACCACCACTGCGCCGACAGCGGCGCCTGCCAGGAAGGTCAAAAGGGTGGGGCCGTAGGAGGAGGTCTTAGGTTCATTCATGGTCAGGATCCTTTCCTGTGTCTTGGGCGGTGGACTTGCTTTTGAAGAAGGCCAGCACGGAGCCGAGCCCTCCGAGAAGGCCCCCCACGGTGCGGGAGGCGGATTCAAGGGTCGTGCGAAATCGCTGATGCCATTCCTTCACGGTGTGGCCCACCTCGCCCATAGAGCGGGTGAACACCGAGAGGTCGGTGAGGGTGTCCTGCAAGGTGACGGCCAGGTGATCCATCCGCAGCCGGGAGGCGTGAATGTCTTCGGCGATCTGGGAAAGATCCTTCCGCGCGGACAACAGGAATTGATCCAGGCCCCGCGCCGTGGTTCGAAGCTGGAAGAGCAGTGACACGGTGCCCGTGGCCACGGCAGCTAGCACCAGAATGAGGGTTATCTCCAGAACAATGGACACGGCGCCTCCCAAGGAATTCACGCTTCCTGATGCGAGGTAAGCATCCAAAGCGCTTTGTCCATGGCTCGGCTCACCGAAGTGTAGAGGTCCGCCGAATCCTTGTCGCCGCACTTCTCGGCCTTCCGGATGCCCAGCCGAACCCGGCTGGTATAGTCGCTGTAGCGGTCCACCAGAGCATTCACGTGCGCCATGCCCTTTTTGGCTTCGATCGGGTACTCATCCAGGCTCGAGGCCACCGAAGCCGCCCGGATGGTTCCGTGGGCCTGACCGCCGAGGGTGACGGCCCGCTCTGCGAAATCATCCACATAGGTTGAAAGTTGCGCATAGAGCGCGTCGAAGAGAAGGTGGAGGCTGTAGAAGTTGGGGCCTTTCACATTCCAGTGGGCCTGCTTGGTCTGGTAGGCCAAATCCAGCGTATCGGCCAGCGACTGGTTCAACATGGCCACCAGTTCTTCAGTGACCTTTCCTTCGAAAAGTTCGTGGTCAGCAATGCTCTCGTGCTTGCTCATGGGTAGCTCTCCTTGCAAGGGGCTTGGATGCCCAAGGGGATGATGCGGAATCCTGGATGCTCGTTCAGGTTTTAGGTGCGGGTTGCAGGTTTCGGAAAGTGCGACCGAAAGCGAGTCCAGGCCTTCTCGGTGCTGAGCTTCAGCGACTCCCATGCCTCGTCGGCGGAATCTCTGAGGACGCACAGCTGATGCTCGGCGTCATCGTGAATCCGCTGAAGCTTTTCAATGGATTGATCGTACTGAACCTTCGCGCTGACTTCAGCGCGGCTGGCCTTAGCGCGGATCACTTCGATCTCGGCCTTCCACTGAGCGAGTTGCGCTTCCAGGTGGCCTTCATAGACCTTTCGGTTTTCGAGCATGGCGTTCTCCTATACCAACCTTCGGCCCTGGATGATCCGGATGAGCACGACCACAACGGCGATCACCAACAGCACATGGATGAAGCCTCCCATGGTGTAGGCGCTGACCAAGCCAAGGGCCCAGAGGACGACCAGAACGACGGCGACAGTCCACAACATGAGATTCCTCCTTTGGGATTGAAGCCCCCGGCCCAGGCCGGGCCTGGAGCCAGGGCCGGTTGCTGGCGGTCACTTCACGGTCATCTTGTTGCTGACCTGTTTGACGCCATGGATATCCTCGGCGAGCTTGGTCACGAGGTCACGCTCAGCGCCGTTCTTGGCCTCGCCATGCAGACTCACCACCCCATCCCTGGTGGTCACCTTGGTGGCCAGGGCATGCGTGGATTTGTGGAAGAGCAGCGAGGATTTGACCTGGGCAGTGATGGAGGTGTCGTCAATCTTCTCGCCCATGGTCCGCGGAGGCAGCTTCGCCACCGTTAGGTTATTGCGGACCTCGGTCACACCATCCACATCCTTGGCGTATTCGGCCGTCAACTGTTTCTGGGCCGCAGAATCTGCCTTTCCGGTCAGCGTGACGACGCCGTTCTCCGTGTTCACTTCCGTGTCGGAGGCGCTCACATGCTTGTGAAAGGCGAGCACCGTTTTCACCTTCATGGTGATCCATCCGTCCGAATGATCGGCGGGCTGATCCCCCGCTACAGTCAGCTGGTTGTTCACGCTTTTCACGCCTGCCAAGCCAGCCACCGTTTCCTGTGCCAGAAACTTATGGTAATCGCGGGAGACGGTGCCCGTCAGCGTTACGACGCCGGCGGATGAGTCCACCTTGATGTTGTCGCCCTTCAGATAGGTCATGAAGTTGTAGCTGGATTTGGCCGAGGCTTCGATCTTGCGGTCCTGGTCGGATGCTTGCGCCGGGAGCCCCACCATGATCAGGGACACGGAAGTCAGGAGGGTGTGGCGGGCATTCAAGGCGAAATGGCGCATGGCTGGCTCTCTTTCTGCCCCAAGGGGCGTAAAGGATGGATGGGACGGGGTTCAAGACGGTTGTTGGTTCTAGGTTTGTCGCGGCTGGAGCTACTTCTTGGAGGTGTTTCCCGAAGGCCGCCCTGCGGGGATCACCGGGTTTGAAAGCGTGGGGGCTCTGGGCGCCTTATCTCGGGCATTGAGGCTGGGCGCATGCTTGGGTGCCCTGTCCTGCCGTGATTCGTGTCGGGAAAGGTCATCCACTTTCTTGGAAGCGGTTGTCACTTGAGGCTTGGGGGCATCTCCGATTCTCGAATCCAGGCCTGGATGGGCCGGCTCTGGATTTCGGGTGGGCATGGGGTTAGGCGGTGGAATTTCGATGGGTCGCATGGAAAGCTCCTAGCTTTTGGGGGTGTTTGGGTAGTTGATGATGAGGTTGACGCGGCGGTTCTCCTGCTGACCTTCAAGGGTGGTGCTGTAGGCGAATCGGCGCGTCTTGCCGAAGCCTTCGGCGGTCAACCGCGAGCGCTCGATGCCGAAGTTCTCCACCAGGCAGTTCACGACGTTTTGGGCACGCCGCATGGAAATGGCCATGGCCGAGGTATCCGTGGTTTTCAGCTTGCCGGCGTGGCCTTCCACCGTGGCAGTGACCAAGGGGTTGGCTTTCAGGAAGCCTGCAGCCTTGCGGAGGTCGTCGCGGTGTTCCGGTTTGATCTCGTCTTTCATCAAATCGAACTCGATCTCCATGGCCATGGTGACCCGAGCTGGAGCGACCTTAAGTCCCTCGATGTCTGTCACACAAGACACCACCGCATTGATGCGGCGATTCTCGCGCTTGCCCTGCTCCGTGCTGTTGTCCGACACCGGGCGAGTGTCCCCGTAGCCCACGGACGATAGCCGGGAGCGGTCGATGTGATTGGTCTCCACCAGGTAGTTCACAACACTTTCAGCACGCTTCCTGGAAAGCTCCATGTTGTGCTCACGTGCTCCCACATTGTCGGTGTGCCCTTCAATCACCACCGTGGTGTCCGGATACTTCGCCAAGAAGGTGCCGATCACTGCGAACCGCTCGGATTCCTCGCGTTGGATATCCCCCTTGTCAATCTCGAATTGAATATCCAGGATGGTGCAGTACTGCTGAGTGCGGGCCACGGCAGGAACCACCACCGGAGTGGGGGCCACATAGGGCTCGGGGGCGGTGATGGGGGTTGGTTCCGGAGGGGCCGTGTAGGCGACGGGAGAATCTGTCCGACGTCCGAAGCGGAAGAGGAACCCGATGGAAGCTAGGTCGATGTCACCCTTGTTGGCCACGGCATCGTTGATCCGGTAGCGCTCCCACTCCACCCGCATCCCGAAGGATTTGATGAAGTCGTACTGGAGGCCGCCGCCGTACTTCAGGTTGATCGCCCGATCATTGGGAGTGGGGTTGGCTACCAGCACCGCGCCCGTTCGTTCGAAGGTGTCCTTCGTCTCCGCGGAGGCGGCGCCGACTCGAGCGAAGAAGGAGAACCGTTCCGTAAAGGGAATGTTCAGCACCGCGTCAAGGCTCACCCCTTTCACCTTCATCTCGGCGTTGAGGGTACCCAGGGGAACAGTGGCAGCCTTGAAACCCGCCTTGCCCAGATCGAAGTAGCCGCCCTCGAAGGAGACATATGAATTGAACTGGTAACCGCCGAAGACCTTGAACCCAGTGCCGTGATCGTTGTCTGTGGTCGAAGTGATGGTGAACCCGGTGGGCACGATGCCGCGGATGATCTTGTCATTCTCGAGCTTGGCCTTGGATTGGCCCACGTTGAAACCCGCGTACCAGCCTGCATCCTGGGCCATGACGGAGGGTGCGGCAATGAGCGCGAGCGCCACCAGACCAGGCATTCCAGCGGCTTTCATCGATGTCATGATGTTCTCCTGAGTGGATTTGATTGGCCGGGGTGGGCCCTTAATTGATTGGAAGGGTGAGGGCCTTCGGCGCTGGTTTCATGACCAGCAAGGCGACCACGGGCACCGGAGGCGAGGTTGTCGAGCCGGCCGGACTGGGCTGATCTGGAAGTGGAACGGCTTCCTTTACGAGGGCCACGCGGCGACTCGCATGGGGGAAACCTGGAGCGGCAAGGACCGTGGGCGTTCGGTTGCAACTGAACTGCATGCCCGCTAGAAGCGCCCCCGCCGGGAGGGCGGCCCAAAAAACAACCCGATGAAGGGGGGCATCTTGAGTGCTCAACGGAGGACTCCTTATCTAGGAACCTTCCGCGCACGTTTTGCGCCATTTCACAAGACACTGCTTGCCAGCGTTTAAATAAAAGGCCCATCAGGACCGGGGTGGTATCTTCAATCAAGATGAACGACCCACCCCTTCAGTCCGAAGGATGAAGGCCACCAATGCGTGCCGAGGATCTGGACCACAAGGAACTTCTGGAATTGGACCCAGAAGAGGGAACCATCCGTTTCGCGGGTCAGCGGGCCCTCCTGCTCGATGCCGTCGCCATGGGTCTCCTGCGAAAGTACCTGGTAGAGAACTTCGGCCACGCAGCGGCCCGCACCGTACTCACTCAGTTCGGCTTCGCCCACGGCTGGCGCATGGCCGAGGCCATGCAGGCTGAATTCAAGTGGGCCAACGACGGGGAGCGATGCCACGCGGGGACCCGCATCCACTCGCTGGGAGGCCTCTTCGGCGTGGGCTCGGAAAACCGCGATCCCCGATCAAAAGAAGGGATGATGATCATCGCTTCCTACGAGGCGGAGCAGCATCTCCTTCACTTCGGCCGGGCGGATGCGCCCATGTGCTGGACCATCTGCGGCCTCATCAGCGGCCACCTGAGCCATACCTTAGGCAAGGAAGTGTTCGTCCTCGAAGACCGCTGCCTGGGCAAGGGTGATGCCGGTTGCCACCTCTTCGCGCGAACACGTGAGGAGTGGGGCGACGAGCGGGCGGAGGAACTTAAGTTCTACGAGAAGGGCCGCTTGGCGGACTGTCTTGAGGTCTCCCTCCACCGTGTGACCGAAACCCTGAAGGCGGCAGAGCGGAAACTCAAAGAGCATCGTAAAGCCCTCATTCAGGTGGCCTGGAGTGGTGATGAGCCCCAATTGGGGATCGTGGCGAAAAGCAAGGCCATGCGCCAACTGGTGGACCTGGCCCGGCGCGTCGCCAAGGTCGATTCGACGGTGCTCATCACAGGCGAAAGCGGCTCTGGCAAGGAACGCATCGCTCGGCTCATCCATGAGGAATCCACCACCCATGATCGGCCCGGGCTCTTCGAATCAGCCCGTGGAGGCACCCTCCTCCTGGATGAAGTCGGTGAAGTATCCCCGGGCATGCAAGTCAAACTCCTACGCACCATCCAGGAGCGGGAGGTCCGCCGGGTCGGGGAGAACATGAACCGCAAGCTGGATGTCCGCATCCTCGCCGCCACCAACCGCGATCTGGCCGCGAGCGTGACCAGCGGCACCTTTCGACAAGACCTCTACTACCGGCTCAAGGTGGTGGAGCTCATTGTGCCGCCTTTGCGCGAGCGCCGGGACGATGTGCTGCCCCTCGCACGGGCGCTGCTGGCTGGATCGGCCCTGCAGATGAAGCGGAAGATCACGGGCCTATCCCCGGGCGCCACGGACCAGCTTCTGCGCCATGCGTGGCCAGGTAACGTGCGTGAGCTGGAGAATGCCATGGAGCGGGCCGTGGCCCTGGCCCCAGGCAGCCGGGTGGAGTTGGAGGATCTGCCCGAGGACAGCCACGCTCTACCGGAAGCTCAAGAGCTACGGCCTCATCGGTGTGACAAGAGCTCTATAGTCTTCCGCGTTCGAAATGGATGGTTCCTATACTCGGCTCTCCGTGCCTGAGCCGAAGGGCCGCTGGGGCCGAGGTTGGCACCCATTGGATTGATCGATGACAAACGAAGGTGCCTGCGGGACATGATCCGATGCCGTACCGTGGGCCTTCAGTTTGAAGGAGGCCCTGCTTCAACTTGATCCAACCGTGGTCGTTGATGGACTGGGAGACTTGGCGATTTCTTGTATTCGTTTGGATTTAGTGATTGGCGCAGGATTGGCTTCCTTTCGCCTCTGAAAGTCATGATCTGATCGTCCTTCTCATCCCAGATTCTGCGGCAGGGCTTCCGATAGAGGTTCTTGTCCCGCCAACGACGGCGCACAGGAGGTAGGACATGATGGCCACCGTGAATGGAACCCGGATCGCATTTACCGATGAAGGACACGGATTCCCGCTGATCTTCTTACACGGGTTCCCCTATAACCGTGATGTCTGGTCGAAGCAGGTGGAGGCTTTCAAGCCCCAGTTCCGGGTCATCGCACCGGACCTAAGGGGCTTTGGCGAGAGCGAAGCCTCCTTTGGCCCCACCTCCCTCCATCACTTCGCGGAAGATCTCCATGCCCTGATGGACCATTTGGTGACCGGGCCTGTCGTCCTGGCGGGGCAAGCCATGGGCGGCCTTGTGGCGCTTGCGTATGCACATGCTTTCCCCAGGCTGGTTCGTGGCTTGGTGCTCGTGGGGATAAAGGCCAGGCCTTACCTCTCCATGGCTGAAGTGATCACGGTTGCCTCCACCGCGCAGAAGACAATGGGAACGGCATCGAGCCCTGGAATGGAGGGGGGAGGAGCTCGGCCCCTTCAAAGGAAGGATGGGGTGTCTTGGGAGATGGATGCAGGGGAAAAAAAAGCAGGCTCCGGCGGTGTGGGGCACCTGATCGAGACCCTGCGAGTGCCGATTCTGGTTGTTGCTGGATCCGATGATCCCAGTATTCCAATCGATGAATCCCTCGTCTTTGCAAGCCCGGCACCCGGGGCCCAATTCAATCTCATTCCCCACGCGGGCCAGCTCGTCGCTTTCGAGCAGGCTGAGACCTTCAATCAAATCGTGATGAATTGGCTGGCCTGGGGCAGTCAGAGATAAGAAGCCCATTCGGTTGCGCGCCCGCCAGCCCAGGTGAGCCGTCGGGACAAATCTTCGAAATGGCCCGACTGCCTCATTCGGCCGTGGCGTAGCTGGGTGGGCAATCGGACGGCTCTGACCGCTGTCGCCGGCGGAAGAGGCTCGGCTTCTCAAGGCTGGCTGTGGACGGCAACTGAAGCCGTTGGCAAGGCCTTCAGCTCATTTCCGGGCCCATCCGCAGTACCCGACTTGGCGGGAAGGGGTGAAGGCAAAGCGGAACCGGTCGCTCACGCGTCCGGTGATCACCATCCGGAGGAAGGCCCAGGTGAAGACCCTGGGGCGGACCCCGCGCAGGACCTCCACCTCCAGGCCCTCCCGGGCGCAGATGGCCACCAGCTCTGACGGCTTCAGGAACAGGCCATAGACATGCATGTTGCGGGGCGTGTTCTTGACGAACCACTCTACCCCTTTGATGGCGAGGAGCCAGCTCAGTGGCGTCCGGTTGAAGGTGTGGAAGAAGAACCAGCCACCAGGGCGAAGCACCCGCGAAGCCTCCCGGATGACCTCCTCGCGCTCGGGCAGGTGCTCGAGGAAATCCATCATGCAGATCACGTCGAAGGTTCCATCCGCAAAGGACAGCTTCCGGGCATCCATGGGGAGGTATGTTACAGAATCCGTGATGTCGTGGTTTCTTGCCACCGCGAGGCTGTCTGCAGAAAGATCGATGCCGGTGACCACATGGCCCGCCGCCGCGAGAGGATTGCTGAGGAAGCCGCCCCCACAGGCCACATCCAGAATGGCCAGGGAACGCGGTCCGAATTCGGTCCACAACGTGGCCATGACCCAGGAGGTTCGAAGCCGGGCCTCCGCCCTAAGCAGCGCCACGGGATCATCGGTGGCGTCGTACCAGCGCTCTCCGAGGCCGTCGTAGATCGTGTTGTTGATCTCTGGCAGGCCTTCCTCCAAGGGCTTGAGGCCAGGCCGGTGGGCCAGCTGAAACACCAGGAATCCGGCGACCAGGATCACCTGCAGCAGGAGCATCCATTCGCCCAGGAGCTGAGAAGGCATGGGGAATTCATGAGAGGGGCCAGGACCCACTTGGAACCACAGGAAGCCCGTTGAGATCAGAACCAGGGGGTGCAGAAGAAACAACGCCGCATGCAGCCAGTGCTCTCCACCCTTGCACAGGCGTTGATGAATGAACTCATCCTTGGTGATCAGGAGGCAGGAGGCGGCGGCCAGCCCTCCAAACAGCCACAAGTGAGGCGTGGTCGGGGTGAGCAGCAGGGGGCAAGCGAGGCAGGCCAGGAAAGCCGAGGTGTCCAGCGCGTGTCCCAGCCACTCCCATCGCGGAATCACCCGCCGGCGATGAAACGCGAACTCATCCAGGGCCATCGCCAGCCCCTGCAGGCTGAAGGGCAGAAACCAGAGAAGGGTGCTGTTCACCTGGATTTCCGGAGGATGGCGCCCGCAATGGTCAGGCCTGGGCCGAAAGCGAGGGAGACGATCAGCGTCCCTGGTTTCACGCTCCCGTCTTCGAGGAGGAGCTGCCACACGTGCGGCAAGGTGGCCGAGGACATGTTCCCGTATTGGCCCAGGATGGCGTTGCTGGCTTGCACCTGCGCCGGCTGCAGACCCAGGTGCTCTGCGATCTCATCAATGATCCTGGGCCCGCCTGGATGGATGGCGAAAATGGCCGTTTCAAGCAACGCTGGGATGGTCAGATCCGCGGATACGGCCAGGCGCTCCAGGAACGAACCTAGGCCGGCGCGGATGTGATCGGGCACCTTCCGCGAGAGGGTCATTTGCATCCCGAATTCCGAGACCATCCAGGTCATGGCGTCTTCGGTGCCTGGAGCGATCTCCTCATGGGTGGCCAACAGTTCCAGTCCCTTCTGGTTCTTTTCGCCTGTGTCCGCCTGCGATACGGAGTAGCGGATCAGGCCATCAGCGAACAGCGTCTGCACCACCAGCTGTTCAGGCAGGTGCTGACTCGGGTCCATATGCAGGGTGCAGAGCTCGGTGTGGACGATGTCCACTCTGGATTTCCCGCGTGCCACAAAGCCCGCGGCCATCCGGATGGCCGGCATGGAGGCGTAGCACCCCATGTGGTAGGCGTGGATCACTTCCGTGCTGGCTCCCCAGTCCCTTCTCGCCACCAGGCGCTGGGCGCCGCTGGGCGAGACATACCCTGTGCAGGTGACGTGGATGAGAACATCCGGCGGAGACGTATCTTCGGCATAGAACCGTTCGAAGGCCTCCTCGCAAATCTCACTGAAGAAGCGGCTCCGCTCTCCGCAGTCCATGCCTCTGGGGAAGGCATTGAGCTGGAAGATCCGCATTCGATCCCAATCCCTATGGGTGAAGTCCTCCAGCGCAGAGTTGCGGAAGGCGATGCGATCGGTGCTGCATCCAAATCGCAGCACCAGCTTCCGGAATCTCCGGATGAGGACAGCTCGTTCCTCCTCCGTCGCCGGTGTCTGGAGTGTAATCTCCGCCTGGGCGTGGGCGGCGGCAATCCATTCCAGGATGGCGCCCTGATCCGAGCGGTAGGCCGCGGGCTGAATCTGGAAATCGTGCAGATAAACAGATGTTTGGGTCATTGCGAAGGGCCCCCTCGTGCTGGGGCTCAACGCATTTCTCGGGCCTATCACTAAATTATTTAAAATTAGCTAATTGAAGCGTGTTGATGCGGATTCGTGGCACCCGGAATCCATCAATTTGACTACAGGCGCCCGCCACATTGAGGGATTTGATGAGCCTTCGGCCACCCCAGCGGACCTCGGTCGAACTGAAGGCGTGAGCCATTCAATTTGGTGGGATTTCCTGTCACCGCGCCGGAGCACTCCCACAAGGCAATAGGAAACAACTTGGTTAGGTGTTGGACCAGAAATTGCGGAAAGAAATTGCGGAAGAGGCCCGGTCCCTTGGTGAAGCCTCATCCCGATCACCCGATCCGCTGGAGAGATGAAATGACGTACGAGCCCATGAATTATGAATACCTGAGGGGTGGAGCGATCAAGGGTTTCAGCGACAGCCAACTGGAGCTTCACTTCACCCTGTACAAAGGATATCTGACCAAGCTCAATGAGATCGAAGAGAAGCTGATCTCGGCAAACAACAGCAAACCCAACTACTCCTTTAATGAATACAGTGAGCTGAAGCGTCGGGAAGCCGTGGCCTTTAACGGCTCCTTCCTCCACGAGCTGTATTTCGAGAACCTGGGCGCCGATACCCAGACCAGCCCAGAGCTTGAGAAGGCCATGGATGCGCAGGGTGGTGTGGACAAGATCCTGGCGGATCTGAAAGCTGCGGCCCTCGGTGGCCCCGGCTGGGCCCTGCTCACCCAGAACCGCAGGGATGGAAAACTTCACACCTACTTCGTGGCAGAACATCACCTGGGCATGCCCATCGACCAGGATTTGCTCCTGGTCCTGGACAGCTGGGAGCATGCATTCATGGTGGATTTCGGGATGAGGCGCTCCGATTACATCAATGCCTTCCTGGAGAACATCAAGTGGAGTCAAGTCTCCCGGCGATTCGCCAACGCGAAGCTGCGCCATTCAGGGGAGGGGCTCCATGAGCGGGGGATTCATTGAATCGGGCCTTACAGCCGCTTCCCTCGACTTGCACCGGGCCTTGGCCAGCCTGCAAGAGGAATTAGAGGCCATCGACTATTACCACCAGCGGGTGGATGCCGCCTCCGACAGCGCCCTGAAGAGCATCCTGGTGCACAACCGCGATGATGAGATGGAACATGCGGCGATGCTGCTGGAGTGGCTGCGCCGGACCCTGCCCGGCTTCGATCTCCAGTTGAAGAAATTCTTGTTCATGTCCGGAGATCTGACTGCCCTCGCCAAGGGGGATCCACCTTCCGCCACGAGCGGAAGCGGCCTTGGCCTGGCGAACTTGAAATGACCTTGTCCGGGAGATGCAGCCATGGCTGACCTGCTGCGCCGCGAAATGGCCCCCATCGTCGATGAGGCCTGGAAGGAAATTGAACTTCAGAGCTCGCGCATCTTGAAGGGCAACCTGTCCGCCCGGAAGGTGGTCGATTTTCTGGGCCCTTATGGGTGGAAGCATGCGGCCATAAATCTTGGGAGGCTGGAAATCGGCCCTGAATCCGCCACAGATGGTGTGGCCTGGGGCCTGCACAAGGTGCTTCCCCTGGTGGAAATCCGGGTGCCCTTCACGTTGGGGATCTGGGAGCTGGATGATGTGGCCCGAGGCGCGAAGAACCCAGACCTGGAATCCCTGAAAGCAGCTGCGCGGAAGGCGGCCCTGTTCGAGGAATCGGCGCTCTACTGGGGATTCGAGGAGGCAGGCATCCAGGGCTTGCTTCAGAGCTCCAGCCACCCTCCCGTGTCGCTGAGTCCTGACCGGGGTCGCCTCACGGAATCTGTGGAACTCGCCCTGTTGGCCATCCAGGAGGCCGAGATCGGAGGGCCCTACGCACTGGTGCTGGGCAGCGAGCCCTACAAATGGCTGATGGCGGGCGAATCCAACAGCTATCCCCTTCGGAAACGCATCGAGGCCCTCATCACCGGCGGCATCCACTGGAGCCCGGTGCTCGAAGGGGGCGCGGTGCTCTCCCGCCGGGGCGGCGATTTCGAGATGTCGGTGGGTCAGGATCTAGCCATTGGCTACAAGATCCACCAGGCCCGTGAGGTCGAATTGTACTTCACCGAGTCTTTCACATTCCGCGTGCTGGAGCCGGCGGCGGCGGTGGCGTTGAAGCTGGATCGGGCCTCGCTCTAGGTGAACCGCGAGCCCCAAGTGGATCTCCGGTTGCAGGGCGCGTGATGGTTTTCCGCGAATTTGGCCGCTCGTGGAGAGGAAAGGGGCGATACTGGCTTTGTTCTGCCATGGCAAAGGCGGTATTCGATGAACCAGAAGCAGACGGATTTGGAATCTACAGCCAGCCTTCGAACCCGGGCCGAAGACAGGCTCCAGAAGGGCGGCACCTCTTCTCACGGGGCGCTTCAATCGTGGACTCAGGAGGAGGCCCAGAGGACCATCCACGAGTTGGAGGTTCATCAACTTGAGCTGGTGATGCAAAACGAAGAACTTTCGCGGCTCCAGGCAGATCTGGAAGATGCGCGGGCGCACTATTTCGATCTCTACCATCTCGCCCCGATCGGCTACTGCATTCTTTCTCGGGAGGGCCTGGTGATGGAGGCCAACCTCACGGCGGTGAAGCTGCTGGATCTGGCCCTGGCGACCCTCGTCAAGAAGCCGATCACTCAGTTCATCTATAAGGACGACCAGGATCTGTACTACCTCCATCGCAAACAGCTGCACCGCTCGGACCAGTTGTCATCCTGCGAGCTGCGCATGGTCAAGCGGGATGGAACCCTCTTTTGGGCCCAATTGATTTCGGCACCTCCAGAGGCTCGCCCTGGGCCGGGCGGCGCTGGGGAAACCCGCCTGATCCTGAGCGATATCAGCGAGCGACGCAGCATGCAAGAAGAGAAGGCCGATCTGTTGGCTCGCTTACAACAGGCGCAGATCCCTGCGGGTTGAGAACAGGCCTCTCGAGGTCTTCACGCCAGCAGGTTTCTCCATGAATTGGGATATCGTTTTGAATCCAGTTGCCCCCGCGTCTCCTGAGAGGCGGAAGGCCATGCCAGCGGGTCTTTCTACCGAAGGTTGGTTCGTGACATCTAGGAAGGGCAGAAAGGTTCGGGTTCTCATTTTCCAACTCATGGCCTAGCTCGGCGAACTCAAAAAGGGCCTGAAAGAATGCCGCGAGCAAGTCTTGAAGGAGTTTAGGGGTAGGGAATGCGACCAAAATCCATTTCTGGCGGAAAGAAGGCTCAACCTGCCAAGGTCGGGAAGCTGTCGCCCATCCAGAAAGGTCCAGCCTTTTTTCCGATTGTGGGTATTGGAGCTTCGGCCGGGGGTTTGGAGGCCCTGGATGAATTCTTGAACCATCTGCCGGGAGACAGCCCCCTTGCCTTGGTGGTGGTACAGCACCTCGCCCCGACTCAGCCAGGGATGATGGTGGAACTGCTCCAGCGCTCTACTCCGTTTAAAGTTCTGCAGGCTATGGATGGTCAGGTTGTGAAACCTGGGCACCTCTATGTCATTCCACCGGGTTTGGATCTCTCTATCCTGCGGGGCAAGCTATTCCTCTTTCCGCCCACAGAGCCACATGGACTGCGGCTCCCTATTGACTTCTTCTTTCAGTCACTCGCCCAGGACCGTGCAGCCTCGGCAATCGGCATTGTCTTTTCAGGCATGGGCTCCGACGGACTTCGGGGTTCCAAAGCCATCAAAGAAAACGGCGGGATGGTTCTCGCCCAGGACCCAGCCTCTGCCCGTTACGACGGCATGCCGGGCAGTGTGGTCAGAGAGGGGCTCGCGGATCTGATGGGAACACCGGCCAAGCTGGCAGGGGACCTAATCCGCCTCTTGGCCGGAAAACTGAAATGTCCGCTCCCAGAGCCCTTCATGTCCAATCAGGAGCGGAGCTCATTCGAACGCATATGCATCCTTCTCCGGGCCAGGACCGGCCACGATTTTTCGCTATATAAGAAGAGCACCATCTACCGTCGGATCGAGCGCCGGATGGGGATTCATGGCATCGCTTCCATCTCCGAATATGTGCAATTCATCGAAGGAACCCCCCCAGAGTCGGAGTTGCTCTTCAAGGAGCTGCTCATCGGTGTGACCAGCTTCTTCCGGGATCCAGAATCCTGGAAACAGTTGGCTGAAGAAGTGATCCCCGCTTTGATTGCCGCCCGCCCCGAGGGCGGTGTGCTGCGCGCCTGGGTGCCAGGATGCTCCACGGGGGAGGAAGCCTGCTCTTTGGCAATTACATTCATGGAGGTTCTGAAGGAGCAGGGTCCAAGGGCACCCGTCACACTCCAGATTTTTGCCACCGATCTGGATCGTGATGCTGTTGAGAAGGGCCGCCAAGGGTCCTATTCACCGGCCGCAATGTCCGGCCTCTCGGACGAGAGGCGGTTGGCCTGGTTCATTCCAGATGAGCATGGATTCAAGCTGCGAAAGGAAATCCGGGAGATGCTGGTGTATGCCATTCAAGATGTCATCCAGGATCCGCCCTTCATCCGTCTGGATCTGCTCCTCTGCCGGAACCTTCTGATCTACTTCTCGTCCGATCTCCAAAAGCGGGTCCTCCCCCTTTTCCACTACAGCCTGAACCCCAACGGATGCTTGTTTCTGGGGAGTGCTGAGAGCATCGGTCCATTCACGGATTTGTTTGTCCCCCATCCGGGCAAGGCGAGGCTCTTCTACCGGAAAGCGAATTCCCAGACACCCGGGTTCGCCCCATTCCCCATCACCCTTTCCCTTCCGAGGGAGAGCACTCGTGAGGCCACTGTGCCCAAGGCCCCGATCAATCTCCAGGCTCTTGCAGATCAGGTTCTGCTGCACCGGTTCGCGCCTCCAGCGGTTCTATCTTCTGAATCTGGCGACATCCTCTACATCAGCGGCAAGACTGGCAACTATTTGGAACCCGCCATGGGTAAAGCGAACTGGAACTTGTTCGCCATGGCCAGGGAAGGGCTGCGCACTGAACTTGGAGTGGCATTCCGCAAAGCCCTTGGTCAGACCGACCCCGTGATTGTCAGAGGGCTTCGAGTGGGCACCAACGCTGGCACTCAAATGGTGGACCTTACGGTTCAGGCGTTGCAAGCTCCTGAAGCGTTGAAGGGAACCGTGATGACTGTCTTTTCAAATCAAACCGATTCCCATCCGGTTAAGTTTTCAAAAGCGGGAAAGGGTCTACCGCCGAATCTTGTCCGGCTTTCGGAACTGGAGGCGGAGTTGAAGTCATCATTGGAAGAACTTCAGAGCAATCGGGAGGAAATGCAGACCTCCCAGGAGGAACTGAAGGCCACCAATGAGGAATTGCAGTCCACCAATGAGGAACTGCAGTCCACCAATGAGGAACTGACCACTTCCAAAGAAGAACTCCAATCGCTGAATGAGGAGCTGCAGACGGTGAATGCAGAACAGCAATCCAAGGTTGAGGAGTTGTCGGCGACTAACAATGATATGAAGAACCTCCTGGATGCCACAGATATTGCGACCCTCTTTCTGGATGAACACCTGCATGTCCGTCGCTTTACCAAGGGCGCCACCCGCATTTTCAAACTCATTCAAAGCGATGTGGGGCGACCGATCACGGACATTGTCAGCAATCTCGACTATCCGGGGCTGGAGCGAGACGCCACTGAGGTTCTTAGAACCCTGGTATTGAGTGAGCGAGAGGTTCCCGCCCAGCAAGGTGAGGCTTGGTTCTCGACTCGAATCCTGCCTTATCGAACGATCCAAAATGCCATTGGCGGGTTGGTTGTCACGTTCACAGAGATCACCCGCGCCAAGGCTCTTGAGGCCGACCTCAGGACGGAAGTTTCGGGAAAGCCCAAGGGGGGAAGTCGAGGACAACGATCAAAGTGAGGCATCGGCGCAAAGATCCAACGATGTCTTGGAATCCGGGAGACCGTTGCATCAATTCCGCTCCATCAGTCGGATCGCCAAAAAGATGGCTCCGCACAGCCGCCGGGACCGTGGGTCAGCGGGGAACCTCCAACTGGTGAGCAAGCTGCCGCACCGCCACAGTTCACCCAAATCCGCTTCAATTCGCGTTATGCGCTTTGCCAGCCGTTTGCCACTGCGGCGGATTTGCCAGCACAAAAGAGAAAGCCCAGGATTTTAAGCCTGGGCTTTTCATGTAGTTGCTGGTTGGCGCGGGCGGTCTCGAACCGCCGACCCCTACCGTGTCAAGGTAGTGCTCTACCCCTGAGCTACGCGCCAGCGCGAGGTTCCATTCTAGCGGAAAACTGGCGTCTGTCGAGCCTCGGGAGCGGCCCCCAGGCGGTCGGGGGGCCGGGGGTTCGGTCAGCTGTTCCTCAGCCAAAGCACGAGGGCGGTCAGGGTGGCGGCGGCGAGAACCACCCATTCCTGCGCGTAGGGGTGGCCCACGGCGAAGCGGCGGATGGGGATCGGGGCATGGGTGGTCATGGGAACCTCCCTTCCTGGACGGGCGTCCATCCCAAGGATGGTTCCCCGGGGTGTCCCGCGCCCGGAAAACTGGACGCCCCTACTGGTTGGAGACGGGCCAGAGCAGCCAGGCGAGCAGGACACCCAGCAGAACGAGGGCCCAATTGAGCAGGGCGGAGCGCTCGGACAGAGGTTTTTCGGAACGCAGGGTATGGGCAGCCATGGTGACCTCCCGGTGGGCGGCAGCGATGTCCACCCCATGCTCGGTCTCCGCGCCGGGCCCGCCGTGAAGGCTTTGGAAATTCGGTGGTGCCTACTCGACGGTCACGCTCTTGGCCAGGTTGCGGGGCTGGTCCACGTCGCAGCCGCGCAGCACGGCGATGTGGTAGGCGAGCAGCTGCAGGGGCACCGCGTAGACGATGGGCGCCAGCCAGGGATGGACCGCCGGAAGCTCCAGGACATCCTCCGCGATGTCCGACAGGCCCGTATCCCCTTCAGTGACCAGGGCCAGGATGCGGCCGTCGCGGGCGGCGGCTTCCTGCAGGTTGCTGAGGGTCTTCTCCCGGTGGGCGTCCTTGGGCATGAGGGCCACCACGGGCAGGGTCTGGTCGATGAGGGCAATGGGGCCGTGCTTCATCTCGCCAGCGGGGTAGCCTTCGGCGTGGATGTAGGAAATCTCCTTGAGCTTGAGGGCGCCCTCCAGGGCGATGGGGTAGCAGGGGCCGCGGCCCAGGTAGAGGAAATCCGTGGCGTCCTTCCAGCGGTGGGCCCACTGGATGATTTTCGGCTCTAGGGAATTCAGGCGTTCCAGGTGGGCCGGAAGCTCGCGCAGGCCCTGAATCAGTTCGGCCTTGAGCATGAGGTCCACGGTGCCCTTGGCCTCGCCGATGCGCAGCGCCAGCATCGTGAGCACCGCCAGCTGGGTGGTGAAGGCCTTGGTGGAGGCCACGCCGATTTCAGGCCCGGCGTGGGTGAGGATGGTGGCCTCGGACTGGCGGGTGGCGGTGGATCCCATGACGTTGCAGATGGCCAGGGTGCGGGCGCCGCGAGCCGCCGCTTCCTTCATGGCCGCCAGGGTATCGGCGGTCTCGCCGCTCTGGGTGATGCCGATGATGAGGGTGCCGGGGTGGATCACGGGTTCGCGGTAGCGGTACTCGCTGGCGTAGTCCACTTCCACGGCCACGCGGCTCAGCTGTTCGATGAGGAACTTGCCCACGAGGCCCGAGTGCCAGCTGGTGCCGCAGGCCACGATGTGGATGCGGCTGAGGTCCGCCAGTTCCTGCTTGGTGAAGGGCAGATCGAGGGGGATCTCCTCGCCATCCAGGGGCAGGCGGTTCAGCAGGGTGTTCGAGAGGGCCTGGGGCTGCTCGAAGATCTCCTTCTGCATGAAGTGCTTGTAGCCGCCCTTTTCCGCCGCCACGGGGTCGTAGGGGATGGCGACCACGGGACGGTGAACTTCGGTGCCGTCCAGCTGGAAGATGCGGGCTCCGCCGCGGGTGAGTTCCACCAGATCGCCGTCCTCCAGGAAGATCACACGCCGGGTGTGGGGCAGCAGGGGCACCACGTCCGAGGCCAGAAAGGTCTCGCCGTCGCCCAGGCCCAGCACCATGGGCGGTCCGCTGCGGGCGGCCAGGATGCGGTCGGGATCCGTGGCGTGGAGGCAGGCCAGGGCGTAGATGCCCCTCACCCGGCCCACCGCCTCGCGGAAGGCCTCGAAAAAGGGACGCCCCTGTTTCATCAGGAGGGAGACCAGCACCGGGAAGCATTCGGTGTCGGTTTCGGAGCGGAAGGTTTCCCCGGCCGCGCTGAGGTCGTTGCGCAGTTCCAGGAAGTTCTCGAAGATGCCGTTGTGGACCGCCACTACCTGCCCGTCGGCGCTGCTGTGGGGATGGGCGTTCTCCTCCGTGGGCCGCCCGTGCGTGGCCCAGCGGGTGTGGCCGATGCCCAGGGGCGTGGGGTCCGACAGATCCACCTTGTTGGCCAGGTTCACCAGCTTGCCCGAGGCCCGCACGAGCTTGAAGGCGCCCGAGCCCGAGGAGAGGGCGATGCCCGCGCTGTCATAACCACGGTATTCCAGGCTCCGCAGCCCGTTGACCAGGATGTTGGCCGCGCCTTGCTGCCCGATGTATCCCACGATTCCGCACATGGTCCGCTCCCACAGTTGACCTCACCCTAGCGAGCCCAAGCCCATGATCCAATGTGGTGCCGGCCACCCGCCCTGAGGTTCCCCTCAAACACACCCTGTGGCAGATCCGCCGCACCGGGCGAAGACCCGCAGCCATGCTGCTCCTGGAGGCATCATGCAGCGCGGAACCCCGGGACAGGGCTCACCCCAGGCTGCGGATCCTGGCGGCGCGGGTATCGATTTCCGTGATGCGGAAGGCGAAGTTGCCTTCGACGACGACCACCTCGCCCTTAGCGATGAGCTTGCCGTTGACCAGCAGCTCCACGGGCGCGTCGGCGCTGCGGTTGAGCTCAAGGATGGCGCCCGGCGTGAGCTTGAGGAGTTCGCCCATCTGCATTTCCGTCTGGCCCATGCGGACCACCACGGGCAGCTGGATGTCCAGCAGCAGGTCGAGGTTGCCGGCATCGGTGGGCGGCCCGGAAGCCACGGGGGCCTGACGCACGGGCGCCGCGATGGTGGCGGCCACGGAGGCGGAGGCGGGGGCGGGCGGCTCCGGCGCCGCGGCGGGCGCTTCCACGAGGCCCAGCTTCCGCTTGAGCTGCTGCAGGAGGAGGTCGGGGAAGAGGAGGTGGACCGTCGTGTTCAGGGAATCCTGGCTGGTGTGCAGGCGGAGATCCTGGAAACCGCCCTGGCCCATCTGTTCGGTGAAGGCCGCGGCTTCCTGGGCCATGGCCACGATCTCCACATTGGCGATGGCGAAGGTCTCTCCGGCCAGATCCGAGAGGGTCTGGTTGGCGCTGCCCATGACCTGGTTGAAGGTTTCGGCCAGGGCGTCCTTGGAATCCCCCACCAGCTCCTCGGCGGGGGCCCCTTCGCCGCCCAGCATGAGGTCCACCAGCATGGTCCCCTCCTTGAGGGGCAGGGTGAAGAAGAGGGTGCCGCTGAGTCCCTTCTGGTAGTTGGCTTTCACCAGGATGCCTGGGCCGTCCTGCAGGCCCGCGATGGCCGCTGTTTCCATCAGGCTGCCGGGCTCGGACTGCATCTGGAAGTCGCGGCCCGTGAGCATGGAGAACACCGAGGCCATGCTCTCGGCGAAGGCGCTGCCGACTTTCTGGAAGAATTCCATATCACGGGCATCCATGGTTCACCCTTCCGACCGGCTGCCGGTCACTTGGAACACGCGCTTGCCATTGGGATTCAGGGCCACCAGGCCCATGAACCGCGGAATGCCGTCCACGCAGAGATCCAGCTCCGCGTCGAAGCGCTTGGTCAGCGGAATGAGGTCGCCGACCTTCAGCTGGAGGACTTCCTCCATGGTGAGGTTGGTGCCCCGGATCTCGGCGGCGGCCTCCATGCCGCAGCGCTTCAGGCTGGCCATGAGCAGGCGGGCCTCCTCGAAGGTGGAGGATTTCTTGTAGCCCGTGAACATCTCCTGGTCGAACTTGCTGGAGATCGGCTCAAGGATGATGCTCGGGATGGCCAGGTTGATCATGCCGCTCACGGGCCCCATCTTCACTTCGAAGACCACCAGCAGCACCACTTCGTTGGGGGCCACGATCTGGATGAGCTGGGGGCTGGTCTCCCGGGCCTGGATGCGGAAATCCAGATCCACGATGCCGCGCCAGGATTCGCGCATGTCCTCCAGCAGCAGCTTGAGGATGCCGTCGAAGATGCTCTGCTCGATGTCAGTCATGGTGCGGAGGTTCTTCAGCGGCTCGCCGGGGCCGCCCAGCATCTTGTCGATGATGGGGAAGACCAGGGTGGGGTTCACTTCCAGGGCCAGGGCGCCTTCCAGGGGCTTGATGGAGATGGCGTTGAAACAGGTGGGATCCGGCACCGAGAGGAGGAATTCCTGGTAGCTGAGCTGCTCCACGCTCACCAGGTTCACTTCCGTGATGGTGCGAAGGTAGGCGCTGAGGGAACTGGAGAAGTTTCGGGCGAAGCGGTCGTGCATGAAGTGCAGCGAGCGCATCTGCTCGCGGCTGACCCGGTCGGGGCGGCGGAAGTTGTAGAGGGTGACCTTGCGCTGTACCTGGGCTTTTTTTGCCGGAGCGGGCGCTGCGCCCCGTTCGGAGCCTCCCCCCGCCGCGGCCTTCCCGGCCGGCTTGGTGTGGGACTTAAGTAGTGCGTCTACTTCCTCTTGGCTTAGAATTTTGGCCATGGATTACCCTTCGATGTGCTTCTCCAGGAGCTTTCCCCGGAGGCGCAGCATGGCCTTGGTATGCAATTGGGATACCCGGGATTCGGTGATGTTCAGCAGGGTCCCGATTTCCTTCATGGTCAGCTCGTCGAAGTAGTAGAGCTGCACCACGAATTTCTCCTTCTTGGGCAGCACGTCCATGGCATCCCGGAGGATGTCCTTGATCTCGGAGGCCTGGAAGGTTTGGTGGGGATCCTCCGCGTCGGGATCCGGCACGAAGCTGATGAGGCTTTCGCCCTCGCCGTCCTCGCCCACCTCTACGAAGGTGCCCAGGGTGACGCCCTTCAGATCGTCCAGGTTCTTGTGCAGTTCCTCCAGAGGCATGCCCAAGTGCACGGCCACTTCCTCATCGGTGGCGGCCCGACCCATTTGCTGCTCAAGGGTGTGGTAGGCCCCCTCGATGTCCTTCTTCTTCCGGCGCAGGCTGCGGGGCACCCAATCCAGATCCCGCAGGCCGTCGAGGATGGCGCCCTTGATGCGCAGCTCGGCGTAGGTCTTGAACTTGATGTTGCGGGCCGGCTCGAACTTCTCGATGGCATCCATGAGGCCGAGGATGCCGCTGTTGATGAGGTCGTCCAGCTCCACGTGCGAGGGCAGGCGAGAGGCGATGCGGTGAGCCACGAACTTCACCAGGGGCACGTAGTCCTTGATGATCTGCTCGCGGTTGTCGCGGTCGAAGGGTTCGGGTGGCTCGGCCGAGTCAGTGCTCGTCAGCGCCAGGGCGGGATCCGCCGCGGAAGCGGGGGCGCCGGGGAGGGGTTGGCCGGGGAGGGGCTGGCCGGGGAGGGGCTGGCCGGGGGCGGTGGATCTCCCGTAGGCCTTGGCCGCGGCCAAGGCGGCCCAGGGGCGCAGTGCCGCCGGGGCGGATTCCACAGCTCGAAGGGCCTCGCCGCTGAGGGGCAGGCCGTGATCGGCGGGTTGGTCCGGGGTGGGAGGCATGCGTGGACCTATTGAGGTTCATCGGAAGCGAGATGCCTCCAGAATGACGCAAAGCCGTCCGGCTGCAAGGAGACTTGGCCCAGCAGAATGCGGGCGACGGCCTGGAAGGCCTGGGCGGCGGGGCTGCGGGGGAAGAGATCCACCACGCCGCGCTGCTGGCGCACGGCCTGCAGGATGTGGGGGTCGTTGGGCACCATGCCCAGCACGTTGAGCTGCTTGCCCAGGAATCGCTCCGTGGCCGCCTGCAGCTGGTCGATGGTCTCCTGGGCCTCGTCGGCGCTCTGCCCGTTGTTCACGAGGAGCCACAGGGGCTTGTTGGCCTCGCGCAGGTGCAGCACCTTCACCATGGCGTAGGCGTCCACCAGGCTGGTGGGCTCCGGCGTGGTCACCAGCACCACCTCCTGAGCGGCCATGAGGAGCTTCAGCACCGAGTCGTGGATGCCGGCCGCCGTATCGATGAGCAGCCAGTCGGCGGTTTCGGCCACGCGCTGCAAGCCTTGCACCAGCCTCAGCTCGCTCATGGTGTCCAGGCGGGTGAGTTCCTGGATGCCGCTGCTGGCCGGGATGATGCGGATGCCCATGGGGCCTTCCAGCAGGATCTCTTCGATGACCTTCTCGCCCCGGAGCACGTGCTCCAGGGTGTACTTGGGCGACAGGCCCAGCAGGATGTCGAGGTTGGCCAGGCCGAAATCCGCGTCCATGACCACCACCCGCTGGCCCTGTTGGGCCAGGGAGAGGGCCAGGCCCGCGACGACGTTGGTCTTGCCGACGCCGCCCTTGCCGGAGGTGATGGCCACCACGCGGGCGGCGAAAAGGGGCGATTCGGGACGCTGCCCCTGGGCCATGGCCCGGAGCCGGGATGCCTGGTCGCTGCTCATTCGGCCTCCTTCATGGTCGTGGGAAGAATGAGGTCGGCCACCCGGCGGCTGGTGGCCAGCTCCAGCGCCTCGGGCACTTCTTGGCCCGTGCCCAGGTAGCTGAGGGGCCGCTTCACGCGGGCGAGGGTGCTGAGGATGGGGCCGTAGGTGGAGGTTTCGTCCAGCTTGGTGAAGAGCAGGCGGGTGGGGCGCAGGGGTTCGTAACGGGCCGCGATCTCCGTGAGATCCCGGGGCTTGGTGGTGGCCGACAGCACCAAATGCGTTTCCACCTCGGGAAGTTCCTCCAGCAGGCCCCGCAGCTGGTTCAGCGTGTCGGTGTCCTTGGGGCTGTGACCGGGCGTGTCGATGAGTACCAGGGCGCGGTCCTGGTAGAAGCGCAGGGCGCTGCGGAGGTCCTCCACCGTGAGGGCCACGTGCAGGGGCACTTGCAGGATCTGAGCGTACTGCTGCAGCTGGTCCACCGCCGCCATGCGGTAGGTGTCCAGGGTGAGCAGGGCCACCTTCTGTTTGAGGTGCAGCTGCGCATAGGCCGCCAGCTTGGCCAGGGTGGTGGTCTTTCCGACGCCGGTGGGGCCGACCAGGGCCGCCACCCGCATCTTGCCCGGATCGAGCTGGATGGGTGGCGCCACGGGGATGAAGTCGGCGATCACCCGCCGGAGGAAGAGGCGCGCCCGCTCAGGATCCACGGCCCCCGCGGAGGCGTCGCCGTCCTGGTCCGTGAGGGCCCGCTGGGCGTATTCGCAGAGGCGCAGGGCGATGAGGGGTTCCACGTCGTTGGCCACCAGGTCGCCGTAGAGTTCCAGCAGGCTGGGGGGGAGCTGCAGCTGGGCCGGGGGCATGCCCTGGCGCTGGATGCGGCTCAGCAGCGCCTTCATCTGATCCAGCTCTTTCAGGATCGAGGCGTTGCGCAGGTCGTTGTCCTTGAGGGCCGCCACGGCGCCCTTGATCTCCAGCAGCTCCCGGCGCAGGGGCTGCAGATCCATGGCGGGCGCCGGCGGTGGCGTCGGAGGGGGCGAGGGCGGGGCGGATTCCCGGGCGGACCGGCGCATGGGAGGCGGATCGAGGGGCGGCCGCAGGCCGTAGGTGAGGGAGGGCGCCGTGGACTGGGCCCCGGTCTGTGCCCCAATTTGGGCCCCGGTCTGGGCCTCATCCACGGCGGCGGTCACCTCGATGACGGCTTCCTCGCCGAGGCCAAGGGCCGCGGGCTTCCGGCGGGTGCGGGTGGACAGGATGAAGGCCTCCTCGCCCATCTCCTTCTTCACGATGTCCAGGGCTTCCTGCATGGATCCGGCTTCGAAGGTTTTCACGCGCATGCTTGATCCTTCACGACACAGTCCCCAGGTTCACGACCCGGACATCCATGGGAACCTCGCTATGGCTCAGCACCACCAGGTGGGGCAGGGCCCGTTCCAGCAGGCGCCGCAGGTGGGGGCGCACCACGGGGTTGGTGAGCAGCACCGGCTGGGCGCCGGGCAGCATGGCCGTGATGCCGTTGGCGATGCGGGAGAGCACCTCTTGCGTGCGGCCCGGCTCCAGGGCCAGGAAGCTGCCCCGTTCGGTTTGCTCGATGCCGCCCTGGAGGGTCTGCTCCAGGCTGGGGTCCAGCACCAGCACGCCCAGCTCGCCCGTGTCGGACAGGTGCGGGCTGGTGAGCACCCGGCCCAGGGCCTGGCGCACGTACTCGGTGATGAAGCCGATGTCCTTGGTCATGCCCGCGGCGTCGGCGGTGGCCTCCAGGATCCGGCCCAGGTCGCGGACGGGCACCCGTTCCCGCAGGAGGTTGTGCATCACCTTCTGGAGCGTGGTCACGCTGATGACGTTGGGGATGAGGTCGTCCACCAGCTTCGGCGAAGTCTCCTTCAGGGTGTCCAGCAGGTGCTGCACTTCGGGACGGCCCAGCAGTTCGGTGGCGTGCTGCTTGATGAGCTCCGCCAGGTGGGTGGTCAGCACGGTGGCTGGCTCCACCACGGTGTAGCCCAGCATTTGGGCCCGGTCGCGCTGGGCGTCGGGGATCCAGTAGGCGGGCAGGCCGAAGGCCGGTTCCGAAGTGGGAAGGCCCGCGAGATCCTCCGTGGCGGTGCCGGGATTCATGGCCATGAACTGGTTGGGTTGCAACTCCGCCCGGGCGATCTCCTCGCCCCGGAGCAGGAGGCGGTAGACGTGGGGCGCCAGCTGCAGGTTGTCCCGGATGCGCACGGGCGGCACCACGATGCCCAGTTCCTGGGCCATCTGCCGCCGGACGGCCTTGATGCGTTCGAGCACGGTGCCGCCCTGGTTCACGTCCAGCAGGGGGATGAGGCTGTAGCCCACCTCGAGGCCGAGAGGGTCGATCTTGAGCAGGCCCTCCACCCGGTCGGCGCTTTCCGCCGCCGCGGTCCGGGCTTTTTCGGCGGCAGCCGCGTCCTCGGGCCCGGTGGCTTCCGCCTTGGGCAGTTTCCAGGCCGCGTAGGCCATGACGCCGAAAATGGCGGCCATGACCCAGAAGGGGAAGAGGGGCAGGCCCGGCACCGCGCCGAACAGGAAGAGGATGGCCGCGGCGATGGCCAGGGGCCGGTGGTCGGCGCCCAGCTGGCCCATGACCTCGCTGCCGAGGCCCGAGGCGTCGGTCCCGCTGCGGGTGGTGAGGATGGCGCCGCCCACACTGATGAGCAGGCTGGGGATCACCGTCACCAGGCCGTCGCCCACGGTGAGCAGGGTGAAGACCTCCAGAGCCTGCGCGACGGGCAGGTTGTAGCGGACCACGCCCAGGATGATGCCTGCCACGATGTTGACGGCCAGGATGATGAGGGCGGCCACGGCATCGCGCTGGGTGAATTTCACGGCGCCGTCCATGGCGCCGTAGAAACCGGCCTCTTCCTGCAGGTCTTTCCGGCGGCGGCGGGCTTCCTGCTCGTCGATGTAGCCCGCGTTCAGATCGGCGTCGATGGCCATCTGCTTGCCGGGCATGGCGTCCAGGGTGAAGCGTGCGGTCACTTCCGCGATGCGGCCCGCGCCGTGGTTGATCACCAGGAACTGGATGGCCAGCAGGATGAGGAAAACGACCAGGCCAATGACGTAGCTGCCGCCCACCACGAACTGGCCGAAGGCCTTCACCATGTGGCCGGCGGCGTCGGCGCCCTGATCGCCGGCGTAGAGCAGAATGCGGCGGGTGGTGGCCACGTTGATGGCCAGCCGGAACAGCGTCACCACCAGCAGCACGGAGGGGTAGGAGCTGAATTCCTTGGGGCGGCGCACATACATGCCCACCATCAGGATCACCAGGCTGAGCGTGATGTTCAGGACGATGAGCAGGTCCACCGCTAAGGCGGGCATGGGCAGCACCATGACCACCAGCACGATCATGACGAACACGGGTGCAGCGAGATCCGACCGCCTGGCCAGGCGGCCCATGAAAGGAAGCAGACGGTCTAGAAAGGTCAACATACCGACACCCGCGGGGTGCGGGGCGAGGGCCGTGCCAGGGGCGAGCCGACCCGGCTTTGCCGGGCAGAGCGCGGGGGCCCGGGGGTGTGCGCGGAGCGCGGAACCCCGGAGGAAGGAGCGGAAAAAGCGAAGCCCGGCTTTGCCGGGCAGAGCGCGGGGGTCCGGGGGTGTGCGCGGAGCGCGGACCCCCCGGAGGAAGGAGCGGAAAAAGCGAAGCCCGGCTTTGCCGGGCAGAGCGCGGGGGTCCGGGGGTGTGCGCGGAGCGCGGAACCCCCGGAGAAACTAGATCTGGATCTCCAGGATGAGGATGCGCTCGCCGGGGCCGAACATGGCGCGCAGGCGATCCATGCCCTCCGGGGTGTCCAGGGCCAGGCGGTGGACCCGGCCTCCCGGCAGGGTCTGGTAGAACCCCAACCCGGCGTCCGAACGCAGCAGGAGGGCCACGTGGTGGTGGCGCAGGCCGCGCCCCGACCCCCGGTGGAGGGTGGCGAAGTAGACGCGGTCCTTCCGCCAGCGGCCTGACAGCCGGGTCCAGGCTTCCCTGTCCTGGACCCTGAAACCCTGGAGGGCCCGGCCCGAGGCGCCTGGGGCCGGCCGGTCCCCCTCCGGAAGCACCCAGCGCCGCTGGCGGCCTTCACTCAGGTTCAGCACCAGGTCCCAGCCGAAATCCCAGTCCTGGCCTCCAGGAGACCCGGCGCCGCTGTCACCGAGGCGATCCCGGCCCGCCTCGGCAAGGCTGCCCTGGAAGCCCAGCAGGCGCCGGGCCGCCGCCACCGCGAAGCCCGAGCAGTTGAGCCCCGGCGCGGGCAGGCTCGCGCCGGGCGGGGTGAAGCGCACGAAGCGCCCCTCCGCATCCAGGCCCGCATCCTCGGCATAGGGAATGCCCATCAGGTCCCGGAGCGCGGCGGACAAATCCTGGGGGCCGGAGGAGGCGGGCCCCAGCATCAGCAGGCCCAGGGCGGCAGCCGGAAGGCGGCTCACCGGGGGACTCCCAGCGCGTCCCAGCGCTCCGGCGGGTGGAACCGGCAACGCCACCCCGCCCAGCTCACCCGCTGGAAGGAGATGGGGCCGGGCCAGGGCACCCGGTCCAGCCAGCCGCGCAGGGCCTTCTGGAGCCGCAGCCGCTGGTCGGGGGCCAGGGCCGTGTCGGCGCCCACCCAAGCACCGCGGCGCCGCGCCTTCACCTCCAGCAGCCTCAGTTCCGGCCCCCGGCTCAGCAGGAGATCCAGCTCCCAGCGGCCCAGTTTCTGACGCCAGGCCACCAGGTCCCACCCCCGGATCCAAAGCAGCCAGAGGGTCAGCCGCTCGGCCCGCAGGCCCAGGCGGCGGGCCGCCTCACCGCGCCGGGGCACGGAGCGGCTCCAGGGCGTAGAACACCGTATCCACGGGCATGCGGGGAAAGTCCGGAGGCAGATCCCCGGGTTTCACCCGGCGGAATCCGTTGCGCTCGTAAAAGCGATGGGCGGCGCCCATGTGGGGGAGAGTGCCCAGCCAGAGACCTGGCAGCTGATGGATTGCGGCGTGATCCAGCAGAACGTCCAGCAGGGCCTGGGCCAGGCCGCAGCCGCGCTGATCCTTCCGTAGGAACATCTTGCGGAGGGCGCCGCCGCCGCCGGGGGCCTGTCCGAAGTCGATGAGGCCGATGGTTCCCACCACGCGACCCTGTTCCAGGCCTACCCAGAACCCGCCCCGCCCTGCTTGGTAGACGTCCGGAATGCGGGCCAGATCCGGTTGATCGGCGGCGGTGATGGGAACGCCGAACTCCAGTTGCTGAATGGGCAGGATGAGGTCGAGCACCTGCGCTTCCTGGCCCGGCTGGAAGGGCTGGATGACCGCCGCCATGGGCTACTCGTCCCGCCGGGGCAGCAGCAGGCTGCGCTGCACGCGTTCGAGGTTGCCGTGGATGCGCACGATCTTCCAGGCCAGAACCATGGCGTAGCCCAGCCAGACCCACAGCAGGCGCGGGTCCACGGGAGTGCGCTTGAGCGCCTCGGTGCCGATGTCCAGGCGCAGGCCCTGGAGGTACCAGACCACGGCCCCGAAGGCGATGATGAGGTAGCCCCAGCGGATCCAGTAGGGGCGCAGGCCTTCCTTCACCTTCCAGCGCAGGAGCAGCCAGCGGTCGAAGCGGTCGGCCTTTTCCTCCACGAAATGCAGGGCCACCAGCTGATCCACCAGGGGCGCGTAGCGATGCACCTTCAGTTCCTGGATCTCCTCCTCGCCGTTGATCTTCCGGAGAAAGGCGGAGCGGATCTTCCCGATGCATTCCTCCCAGGGCGCTTCTTCCCGCTGCAGCGAGAGGTGCAGCCGCACCAGTCCCACCCAAAGCAGGGCCTGGGCCAGCAGCACCGCCCAGAGGGACCAGCCCTGCCAGCCCTGGGTGCGGACGAGTTCGAGAAAGCGGACCAGATCCATGGGCACCAGCTTAGCCGGGGCCAAGGGAAATCCGGGGCCAAGGGAAATCCGGGGATGGGGACTCAGAGTGCCGAACAGAACCCCGATGACCCCTTGGGCGGGGGGTGTTCGGCACTCTCAGGGCACGTAGCGTTCCAGGGCCTGGGTCTCCCTGGTGCCGAAGGCCAGCAGCACGCTGCCGTCCGGCTGCAGGGTGGCGGTGTGGCCCGAGCGGGCCGTTTGCAGGGGCTCCGCGAGGCTCCATGCGCCGCTGGCCGGGTCGTAGACTTCCGTGGTCAACAGGACCGTGGCGCCATCCTTGCCGCCGGAGACCAGGACCGTCCCATTGGGCAGCAGCGTGGCCTGGTGGCCGGTGCGGGAGGAGGCCATGCCGCCCGTGGGGGCCCAGGTTCCCGTGCCCGGATCGAAGCGCTCGGCGCTGGACAGGGCGCCCACATTTCCGGTCCCCCCGGCCACCAGCACCGTGCCGTCGGCCAGGAGGGTGGCCGAATGGCCGGAACGGGCCTCGGCCAGACCGCCCGTGGTGACGGTCCAGACGCCTGTGCCAGGGGTGTAGCGCTCCGATGGAAGCACGGCTCCGGCGGCGGCCAGGCCCCCGGCCACCAGCACGGTTCCGTCGGCCAGCAGGGTGGCGGAATGACCGGACCGGGCCGTGGCCAGGCCGCCGGCCGGGGTCCACCGCCGGGTGGCGGGATCATAGATTTCGGCAGTGGAGAGGGGGCCTGCTGCGTCAAGGCCTCCGGCCACCAGCACCCGTCCATCCGGAAGCAGGGTGGCGCTGTGGCCCGAGCGGGCTAGGCCCAGGCTGCCCGCGGGGGTCCAGGAACCGGTCGCGGGATCGTAGATTTCCGTGCTGCTCAAGTAGGCGGACCCTTGGACCCCGCCCGCCACCAGCACCGTGCCATCCTGCAATCGGGTGGCGGTGTGGTCCGTCCGTCCCGTGCTCAGGCTGCCGCTGAGGCTCCAGCTCTGAGTGGTCCCATCGTAGAGAAGGCTGCTGGCGAGAGTGGTGGAGGTGGGGTCCGACGGATCCGGGCCCGAACCGCCCGCCACCAGGGTTTTCCCGTCGGCGAGCAGGGTGGCGGAGTGGCCCGAGCGCCCGACGATGCTGGGGCCTGCCAGGATGAAGGTGGCGGAGAGCGTGTGATCCTCAGCCACGGCCAGGATGGTGTACGTGGTGATGGCTCCCATGTTGGCGCCGTCCACGATGACGTTGGCCACCTCGTAGCCGGGGTCCGGCGTGATGGTGTAGGTCGGGCTGGTTCCGTAGTTCACTGTAGTGGCCCCCGCCGGGCTGATGCTGCCGTTGGGCCCCGCGGTGGCCGTGATGGTGAAGGTCATGATCTGGGCGCTGACATCGAGGGTGTGGGGGCCGTCCATGGTCACGTCCCCGGTGGGGCCTACGGGAACGCCGTCCAGCAGCACCTGGAGGTTCTGGTAGCCGGGCTGCAGGCTGTAGGCGTAGTGCACCGCCGTTCCCGGGGTGTAGCCCAGGGTGGAAGCGGGCACGCCCGCGATGCCGCTGGTCTTGTTCACGGTCAGCACGAACTGGGGCAGGGGGCTGAAGGTGGCGCTGATGGTGTGGTTGGCGGCAAGGCTGACGAAACCGTAGGATGTCACCGCGCCCACGGAGGTCCCGTCCACCAGAACGTCGGCCACCTGGTAGCCGGGATCCGGCGTCATGGTGTAGATCTGGCTGCCGCCGTAGTTCAGCGTGGTGGATCCGCTGGGGCTGATGCTGCCGTTGGCGCCTGCGCTGGCCGTGAGGGTGAAGGTCTGGATCTGGGCGCTGGCGGCCAGGGTGTGGGGGCCGTTCATGGTCAGGCTGCCCGTGGCCGCCACGGGACTGCCGTCGAGCAGCACGGACAGGTTCTTGTAGCCCGTCGCCAGGGTGTAGCTGTAGTTCACGGTGGAGCCCAGGGCCGGGGCCGAAGTGGCGCCGGGGGTGCCCGTGGTGCCCAGGCCCAGGGTCACCGTCAGGATGGGCGAGAAGGTGGCGACGATGGTGTGATCGGCCACCACGTTGGTGAAGGTGTAGGTACCCGGCGTGCCCGCGGAGGTCCCGTCCACCAGCAGGCTGGTGAGCTGGTAGCCCGTGTTGGGCGAGAGCGCGAAGGTGAGGGTCGTGCCCTGGTTCACGACGACGGACCCAGAGGGGCCGATGCTGCCGTGGGGCCCCGAGCTGGCCGTGATGGTGAAGGTGCGGACCTGGAAGGTGGCGCTGATGGTGTGGTTGGCGGACAGGCTGGTGAAGGTGTACGAGGTTTGGGGCCCCACGGAGGCTCCGTCCACCAGGACGTTGGCGACCTGGTATCCGGGATCCGGGGTGATGGTGAAGACCTGGCTGCTGCCGTAGGGCAGGGTGGTGATTCCCGCGGGGCTGATGCTGCCGTTGGGCCCGGCGCTGGCGGTGAGGGTGAAGGTCTGCGGCACGGAGGTGGCGGTCAGGGTGTGGGGGCCGTTCATGGTCACGGTGCCCGAGGCCGCCACGGGGCTTCCGTCCAGGGTCACCGCCAGGCCTGTGAAGCCGGTCCGGAGGGCATAGCTGTAGGGCACCGCGGCGCCCGCAGCCTGGACGGCGGTGGCCGCGGGCGTTCCGGTCACCCCCGCATCGAGGGAGACCGTCAGCACCGGGGCGAAGGTGGCGGAGATGGTGTGATCGGCACTCACGTTCGTGAAGGTGTAGGCGGGCAGCGCAGCTACGGATGCGCCGTCCACCAGCAGGCTGGCGATTTGGTAGCCCGCGTTGGGCGTGATGGCATAGGCCTGGCCGTTTCCCTGGGCCACGGAGGTGGCGCCGGCCGGGCTGATGCTGCCGTTGGCCCCGGCGCTCGCGGTGATGGTGTACGTGCGGATCGCGGTGGCGGCCAGGGTGTGGGGCCCGTTCATGACGAGGGAGCCCGAGGCGGCCGCGGGGGTGCCGTCCACCGTGACCTGCAGGTTCTGGTAGCCGGCTTGCAGGGCGTAGCCGTAGGCCACGGCGGTGCCCTGGGCATAGGAGGCCGAGGCCGTGGGAGAACCCGTGACGCCGCTGCCGAGGCTGACGGTCAGGGCGTAGGTGGGAAGCGGTTGGACGGTGACTTGGGTCGTGGCCACGGCGGAGCCCGCCGAATTGGAGGCTGTGAGGGTGTACGTGATGGTGCCGGCGGCGGCGGGGGTCACAGGGATGCTGGAAAGCCCCGTGACCGGGCCCACGTTCTGATCGACCGCCAGGCTGGTGGCACCCGTGACCGCCCAGGAAAGGGTGGCGCTTTGGCCCAGGGTGATGGTGCCCGGGGCGGCGGAGAAGGCCGTGATGGATGGGATGGTGACCACAGGCCGGACGGCCAGGAGCGCGCTGCGGGTGTCCGTGGTGCCGGCCGCGTTGCTGACCCGGCAGCGGAACGCGGCGCCGTCATCGGCCAGGGTGGTGGCGTTCAAGGTGTAGGCGGGCGCGGTGGCGCCCGGAATGTCCGTCTGGTTCCGCTGCCACTGGTAGGTGGGCGCGGGTTTCCCGTCCGCCGTGACGGAGAAGGTGGCCGCTTGTCCTGCCACCACGCTCTGGTCGCCGGGCTGGCTGCTGATCTCCGGCGCCCACTGCACCCAGAGGGTCGCGGAGCCGGAATCGGCGCTGCCCAGCCGGTTGGTGACCCGCACCGAGAACTGGGCGCCGTCATCGGCCTTGGCCGCGGCAGGAGTGGTGTAGCTGGCGCCGGTGGCCGCGGGAATGGGGACTCCGTCCTTCAGCCATTGGTAGGTGAAGGGAGCGAAGCCGGTGGAGGTGATGGAAAAGGTGGCGGTCTGGCCCAGGATGACCGTTTGCGCGGCGGGCTGGCTGGCGAACCCCGGCGTGGCCGGGCCCAGCACTTCAGCGGGTTTGGCGCCGCCCCCGCAGGCAAAGGCCACCAGGAGACAGAAGCTGAAGAGGCAGTCCGGCCAGCGCGGGCGGCCTCTTCTTGAAGGGCTGTGGTCTGAGGGACTTCCCATGGGGCATTCCAAAACGTGTGGCTTGTTCTTCCTGTCGGGCCCGGGAGTGGGGAACCCAAGTCCTGGCAGTCCATGCCCGGTGGGACGGGCGCAGGTCGCGGGTGGTTCCGGTCTTCGCTGCGAAGCGCGTGGTATAGGTTGGTTCGAGAATTGCTTCTTGCCAGATCCATGCCCGGTTTCCTTCCCTGGTGGACGGTTCGTGCCGGATTGCATTCCCGAATAAGCCCCTGAAACCGTTTGGCGCTTCGAGAGGATTCATTGCAGCTGCCCCGGCCATTGTTCGCCCTGCCGATGTGGGCCGCGGCCTGCGCGGTGGGGGCCCAGGAAACGCCCGCCGCCCTGGCCCGGAAGGAAATCCTGTACTTCGACCGGAATGCCACGGAGCTGAGCCCCATGGGCCGCAGGAAGCTGGAATCCCTCATCCGGGAATGGGGCAAGGGGGGCGTCTGGGTGATCGGCATCCCCCGGGGTGGCGGCGCCTCCGACGCGGTGACCCAGGGCCGGGTGCGGACCCTGGTGGGCCTCCTGGAGGGACAGGGCATCCTCGGGGTGCGCACCCAGGCCGTTCCCCCCATGGCCCGCGAAACCTACGATCCCCTGGTCATTGGGAAGGCCAGCCAGCCGGATCCGGGGGCTGGGGCCGGGGTGGCGGCGGATGTGGATCCCAACGAGGACGAACCCGCGCCGCGACCTGTTCCGCCTGAGGACCAGCCATCTGGAACCCAGCAAAAGGTGCCGCCCGTGCAGCCGGAGGCGGAGGCCGCTCCGCTGGTACCTTCATCGCCGGCGTCGGCTCCCGCCCCAGGCTGGGTGGCCCTCAGCGCGCTGGTGGCCTATCAGAATGCCTCGGCGGCGACGCCGCCCACGGCCCGGGTGGAGGCTTCATCCCATGCTGTGGTGGGCCTGGGAGTGGTGGCGGCGCCCGGGGCCCTGAGGCTGGAAGCGGGCTATGCCAAATCCGCCCGGAACGCTTTCGGTGTCAAGGAGCAGGGGGAGCCCGGCCGCAGCCTCGATGTGTCCGATGCCGCCACAGCCTTTTCGGAGCGGACCTTTTTCGCCCTGGGCCTGACGCAGGGCTTCCTGCCCCTCCAGTTCGCCTATGCGGATGAGAAGCAGTCCCTGACGGCGCTGCTGCCCAAGGGAACCCTGATCCTCGACAAGGCTGGCGAGGGCTGGATGAGCCTCGTGGATGATGTGCGCTTCGCCTACCGGACCCGGGTCAAGAGCGCTGGCCTGGATTGGCGGTTCGGCGATGCCGAGCGGGATGCGCGGACTTATTGGCTGGGCATCTACTCGGACAAGGTCGAAAAGCCCTTCAGCCTGTACGAATCCGGCGCCGTGGAGAACCACGTGCTCTACACCGCCACCTACACCGCGACGGGCCTGCGGGTGCGGATCCAGGGCAACCCCTTCCGTGAGGGCCTGGCCTTTGACGACGTCGAACTGAGGGCCGGAAAGGCCAAGGGCCTCGAGCTTCAGGACCGGTACCATCTGCTGCCGGCGGACGCCACGAAATCGGGTTTCACCGAGGCCAGCCTCCAGGCCGCCCCGCGCTACCTGGCGCCCTTCGGGAAAAGCGGATTCGTCCGCATCAGCCTGCCCATCACCTACACGCTGAATACCGCCAAGAGCCAGACCGCCACGGGCAGCGCGGGGTACGCTCAGCTGACAGGCCTCTACGGCAACCGCTTCACGGCGGCCCTGAGGATGGAGGTGGGGTTCCGGAAATAGGGCCTGCTACTGGCGCCTGCGAAGTGCCCATGCTCCGCGCCCCCTTGGTGGATCCTTTACGGTTGCAGGCGAAACGGCATCAGACCTTGCCCCAGGGCACGTCGCCGGCGGCCAGGAAGGCTTCGCCGTCCAGGCCCTGGTCTTCGGCGCGGCGGACGAGGTGCTGCAGGGCCTCCGCCGTGGCCTCCGCATCCTGAAGCGCGCGATGGGCCCGGGTGTTGGTGATGCCCAGGTGCTCGCAAAGGTCCGCGAGGCTGCGCCGGGGCAGGTCGGGGATGAGCTTCTTGGCCAGCAGGCGGGTGCAGATGAGGCGGTGCCGCCGCCAGACGCCTTCGGGCAGCCAGGCCTTGAGGAAGCTGCCGTCGTAGGGCGCGTGGTGCGCCACCCAGATGCGGCCTTCGAGCCTGGGCGCCAGCTTGAGGGCCACCTGCTCCCAGGGGGGCGCCCCGGCCAGCATGGGCAGGCTGATGCCCGTGAGCCGCTGGATTTCCTCGGGCAGGAATCCCTGGATGGAGGCCAGGCTGGAGAAGCGGTCTTCCACCACCAGGCCGGAGAGGCGCACCAATCCCACCTCGGTGATCTCGGAGGGCTGGAGGAACCGGCCATCTTTGCCCCAGCGCGCCTTGGGACTGCCGCCGGTGGTTTCCAGATCGATCACCGCGAACCTCAGCTCCCGCAGGGCGGGCGAGCCGGATTCGAGGAGGGGCTGTTGGGTCATGCGCTGACCAGGGTCTTGAGGCCGTCGCGGAAGAGCACGTCCACCTTCTTGCCCATCCGCCGCTGCACCCGGCCCAGGCCGAAACTGGGGTGGTCCATCCAGGTGCCTTCCTCCCAGCGTTCGGTCACGCGGTAGGGTTTGGCCAGGGCGCCGCCCTGCTCCTCCGCCAGGGTCTGCTGGAACTGGTTGACCAGGGACCCGGGCCGGGGGCCGCCGGCCTTGGCGGCCGAGGGGATGCGGGGGGAGCGGGGCAGGGGCTCGGGCTTGGCCGCGCGGAATTTGTGGACGGACCGGCAATTCCCGCAGATGAGGCGATCCGGCACGCCGTTGGTGACTGTGAGCACCTGATGGCGGGTTTCGCCGCCGCAACGCCCACAGGGCGCATCCACATCCTGGCCAGCGTAATAAGTCTTCATCATGCCTTCCAGCCTAGCATCCGTCAGTGGGCGCCTGCCTGATTCAGGTGCGCGGCCAGCTTCTTGTCCTCCTCTGAAATGTGGTGCGAAAGCCAGTCGCGGAGGAAGTGCATGACCGGGAGAGACAGCATCTGTGAGCCTTTGTCGAGCTTGCCCTGTAGTTCCAGGACTTTTCGGGTGAGATCGTCGTGGACCGCTTTGTGATCCTTGTAACCCGGATAGGCGGACTTCTGCATGAGGTCCTCTTCGGTCTTGAAGTGCTCCCCGGTGTACCGGGCCAGGAAGGCCAGGGTCTGGCCGATCTCGTCCTTCCCCCGGCCCGCCTGCATGGCGTCGAAAAGAGCGTTCACCCGGTCGAAGAGCTCCTGGTGCTGGGTGTCGATGATGTTCACGCCCACGCCGAACTTGGGGTTCCATTTGATGAAGGCCATGGCCACCTCCCGAATGGGGCATGGATGTCATCGGCCTGCGGCGGGAGGTGTTGATTCCTGGCTGATTGCTGGCCAAAACGGCCGGCGGCGTTCGCTGGGGAAGGAAGGGGTCAGAGCCCCTTGAGCAGATCCTTGGCCTTGGCGGAACTGGCTCCATTGGGCGCCAGGGCCAGGTAGGTCTGCAGCGCTTGCTTGGCTTTCGCGGAGTCTCCGGCCTTGAAGGCCGCCTCGCCCAGGTTGAAATGGGCGATGGCCCGGCTGGGATCCATCTTCAGCGTGTTCTCGAACCAGCGCACGGCCTCGGGGTACTTGCCCTGCCTGAAGTAGATGAAGCCCAGGTTGTTGGCGGCCAGGGCGAAATCCGGCTTGTACTTCAGGGCCTCGGTGAACTGCGCCTCGGCCTCGGGGTAGCGCTGCTCGCGGTAGTGGCGCAGGCCCAGGTCGTTGGCCCGCTGGGCGGCCTGGCGGGGCGCCAGCTTGGTGGGTTTGGCGGCGGCCAGCTTCGTTTCGCCCCCTTCCAGCGTCTTCACGACCACGGGGCCGGTGGCGGGGCGGTCCAGGGCTTCGGCCAGCTTCAAGTCCCGGCCTTGCAGCTGGGCGCTGCCGTCGCTGAGGAATTCCGTTTCCACGGGCTTCTCGAAGACGAATTCGCCGCCCTCGGAGCCCGGCAGGCTGCCGAAGGCGGGCGTCTGGCGGGACATGGACGAGACGATGGGCGCGGTGAAGGCCGCCAGTTCCGTGGCCGTGATGACGCCATCGCCGTTGAGGTCCGCCCGGCCGTTGAGGCCCTGGAGGAGGGTCCAGGTGAACACGCTGTGGCCCCCGGGGCCGTCGTCGGCCACGGACTGGTCGGCGCCGCCGGCGGTGAGCATCTGCCGCGCCAGGCGCTTGCTGTTCTCCCGCAGGAAGGCGTCGGAGGCGCCGCGCGTGAGGCCCAGACCGCTGTAACAGGCGTCCATGACGAAGAAGACGTGCTTGGCTGTGAGGCTTTCGGCCACGGTCTGCAGGTCGGACATGGGCAGCGCGTCGCTGGCGAAGGCGCCGGGATCGGAATCCGCGGGGATGAGGTAGCCCAGGTCCCGGCCCGAGCTGAGCTTGCGGGTGGCGCCGTGCCCGGCGAAGTAGATGAAGATGCGGTCATCGCGCTTGGCCCGGGCCAGCTTGCCGTTCAGGGCGCCCAGGAGGTTGGCGCGGGTGGCCTCGCCATCCTTGAAGAAGAGGATGTGATCGCTGGCGAAGCCGAAGCGCGTGGTCAGGAGGTCCCGGACGGATTCCGCGTCCTTCACCGCATGCTGAAGCCGGGGCCACTTGGCGTAGGCGTCGATGCCGACCACCAGGGCCCAGCTCTCCTGGTAGCCTGCGGTGGGCGTGGAGGCGGCCGCCTGCGTGCTGCCTGGACGGACGATCTTGAAGCCCTGGCCGTCCCATCCGGCGAAGGCGTAGCCCTGGGCAATGAGCTTGTCCAGGATGGCGGGCAGCGCCTTCACCGCGCGGTCGTGGATGTCGTGGAAGAGGAGGATGCCCTTCTTCTCCCGTTCCACTTCTTTCAGGACGCGGTTGACGATGGAGGTGGGCAGGGGATCCGCCCAGTCCATGGAATCGATGTTCCAGAGGATGGAGCGCAGGTGGTAGGGCTGGAGGGCCTCCAGCTGCACCTCGGTGCGGGCCCCGTAAGGGAAGCGGAAAAGGTCCGAATGCACGCCCGGGATGGCTTTGAGCAAGGCGTCCGTCTCGCCGATCTCCAGCTTCAAGGGGTTGCCAGTTTCCTTGCTCAGCTGGGCGTGGCTGTAGCTGTGGTTGCCCACCACGTAGCCCTGGGCCACCAGCTTCCTGTCCAGCTCGGCCAGGGGCCCCAGTTTTACTTGCCCGGCCGCGTCCACCTTGCCGAGGTTGCGTCCCACGTGGAAGAAGAGGCCCGGCAGCTGGTACTGCTTGAGGATGGCGGCGATCTCCTCCGTGTAGACGCCGTGAGGGCCGTCGTCGAAGGTGAGCACCAGCGTCTTGTCCGGCAGGCTGCGGCCCGTGAGCTCCTTCTGCTCGTCGGTGACCGCGCCGGCATAGGGCAGGATGGTGCCGTAGTCGCGCAGGATGGCCTCGCGGCTGTGGCGCGATTTCAGCTTGGCCAGGTAGTCCTCCCAGCGCTCCCGCTTCAGCTCGATGCCGCGGTCCTCGAAGCGCTCGAAGATGGCCTTCAGTTCCTTTTCGTAGAGGGCCTCGATGCGGTCCAGGGCCTCCTGATCCTCGGCGACCCGTTTCGCCAGCTTCACGGCCGTGAGCGATCCGTCGCGGCCCAGGGCCTGGGCCACGGCGCGCAGCGGCTCGCGGAAGGCCAGTCGGTCGGCGTCGAAGAGATCCTCGCCCTGCTCGATGAAGCTGAGCCAGGCGTCCAGCGTGGGAAAGCGTTCCGGCTTGCCGGAGGCAAGGATGGCTTCCAGCACCTCGTTGGCCTGGCGCTGCCTGGCCAGGCGCTCATGATGGATCTGCTGTCCGACGCGGGATGCCGCGGCCCGTTCCTCGGGCTTGAGCTTGGCCTCATCGGCGAAGAGCACGATCAGCTTGCGGTAGCTGTCGAGATCCTCCTTCAGCGCGGCGATGAGGGGCCCGGGCTCGGGATGCTGGATCAGCGCCGCGAGAGCGTCCGCTGTGGGCGGTTTCGGCTTGGGCCGGGCCAGGCGGTAGGCGGCGAGGCCCGCGCCCACACTCAGGCCTCCGGCCGCAAGCAGGATCAGGAGGAGGCGCGGCGCGCGTCGCATCAGCCGAGCAGCGCTTTGACTTGGCTCAGACGCTGTTCCTTTTCTTCGGCCTGGGTGCGCAGCTTGGCCACGGCGGCTTCGGGGGCCTTGGTGATGAAGCTTTCATCGGCCAGGCGGGCCTGGAGGGGCTCCAGCTCCTTTTCCAGCTTGGCCAGTTCCTTCTCCAGCTTGGCCTTCTCGGCCACGGGATCCTTGAGCCCCGCCAGCTCCAGGGCCACGGCGCCGCCTGCCACCACGGCCACGGAACGGGTGGCCGAGGCGAGGTCGCCCTTGCCGAAGGTGACGGATTCCAGGCGGGCGATGGATTTCAACGCCTCGCTGAAAGGCTCCAGCTCCAGCAACGAACAAAAGGCGGGCACCCGCTTGGCGGGATCCACGCCCTGCTCGGCCTTGAGGCGCAGGAAGGCGGAGAGCACCTCCTGGAAGCGAGGGATGATGGTGCTGTCGCCACCCTTGGCCTGCAGGATGGGATCGTCTGAGGGCCAGGCGCGCTGGGCCAACAGGGTGGGCTCTCCGGCGGGCAGGCGGCCGTCCATCATGGCCTCGTGAATCTCCTCCGTGAGGAAAGGCACGAAGGGGTGCAGGGCCCGCAGCAGGATGTCGAGGAAGTGCAGGATGGCGGCTTTCTGGGCTTTCGTGCCGCTCTGCAGCTGCACCTTGGCCAGCTCGATGTAGGTGGCGCAGAAATCATCCCAGACCAGGTGGTAGAGCAGGTCCGAGGCTTCGTGGAAGCGGAATTCCTCAAGGGCCTTGGTGACGGCGCCGAGGCTGTCGCGCATGCGGCCGATCATCCAGAATTCGGCTTCGCCGAATTCCGGCGCCGTGGCCAGCGTGATGGATTCATCGAGATTCATCTGGACGAACCGCGAGGCGTTCCAGAGCTTGTTGCAGAAGTTGCGGCTGGCTTCGAGGCGCGCCGTGCTCATGGCGATGTCGGTGCCGGGCGCGGCCATGATGGCCAGGGAGAAGCGGAGGGCGTCGGTGCCGTACTCCTCCATCACTTCCAGCGGATCGATGACGTTGCCTTTGGTCTTCGACATTTTCTGGCCGCTGGCATCGCGCACCAGGCTGTTGAAGTAGACCTTGCGGAAGGGCACCTCGCCCATCCACGTGAGGCCCGCCATGGCCATGCGGGCCACCCAGAAGAAGAGGATGTCGTAGCCCGTGATGAGCACGCTGGTGGGGTAGTAGCGCTTCAGTTCGGAGGTTTCCTCCGGCCAGCCGAACACGCTGAACGGCCAAAGGGCCGAGCTGAACCAGGTGTCCAGGGTATCGGGATCCTGAATCAGGTCCTTATCTCCACATGCGCTGCACGTGGAGGGCTGCTCCATCTCCACATGAAGCTCGCCACACTTCCCGCAGGTCCAGGCAGGGATGCGATGGCCCCAGACCAGCTGACGGCTGATGCACCAGTCCTGGATGTTGGTGAGCCAGTGGTTCCACACGGCTGTGTGATGCTCGGGCGTGAACTGGATGGCCCCGCTGTTGACGGCCTCCAGGGCCTTGGCGGCGGCCTCCTTCACGTCCATGAACCACTGCTCGCTGACCAGGGGCTCCAGCACGGCGCCGCTGCGGTCGCTGAGGCTGATCTTGTTGACGTAGTCCTCCACCTTCAGGAGGAAGCCCTGCTCCTCCAGGTCGGCCACCACGCGCTTGCGGGCCTCGAAGCGGTCCAGCCCCGCATAGGCGCCAGCCTCGGCCGTCATCTTGGCGTCGAAGCCGATGATGGTGATGGAGGGCAGGCCCAGCCGCTGGCCCGCGGCGAAGTCGTTGGGATCGTGGGCGGGGGTGACCTTCACGCAGCCGGTGCCGAAGGCGGGATCCACGAAAGTGTCGGCCACCACGGGAATCTGGCGGCCCGTGAGCGGGTGGTTCATCAGCTTGCCGATCATGCCCTGGTACCGCTCGTCGTCGGGATGCACGGCCACGGCCGTGTCGCCCAGCATGGTCTCGGGCCGCGTGGTGGCCACGACGACTTCTCCGCTGCCGTCCGCCAGGGGATAGCGCAGGTACCAGAGCTTGCCCTTGCGCTCCTCGTATTTCACTTCCAGATCGCTGAGGGCCGTCTGCAGCGCGGGGTCCCACTGGATCATGCGGGGGCCGCGGTAGATGCGCCCGGCCTTGTAGCTTTCGACGAAGACTTTCCGCACGGCCTTGTTGAGGGCCGGATCCAGGGTGAAGCGGTTGCGGGTCCAATCCACGCTGCAGCCCAGGCGCTTGAGCTGGTGCTCGATGGCGCCCTGGTTCTTCTCCTTCCAGTCCCAGATGCGCTTCTCGAAGGCATCCCGGCCCAGCTGGTGGCGGTCCGTGCCTTCGGCCTTGAGCTGCCGCTCCACCATCATCTGGGTGGCGATGCCCGCGTGGTCGGTGCCGGGCACCCACAGGGCGTCGAAGCCCTGGGCCCGCTTGAAGCGCGTGAGCACGTCGTGCAGCGTGTTCACGAGGGCGTGGCCCATGTGGAGGTTGCCCGTGATGTTGGGCGGGGGGATGACGATGGACCAGGGCTCCTTGCCGCTGCCGGGCGCGGCCTCGAAGGCCTTGGAATCCTCCCATACCGAGTACCAGCGGGTTTGCGCCGTCTTGAAGTCGAATGCCTTGTCCATCTCGCGCATGGGGGTCCTTGGGTATGACTGGCCTGGGATCCCCGGGGGTGCGGGATCTCCTCTCGCCGAATGGATCAGTGTACCCGTGGAAGGAGAGGCCTTCCAGACAGAGCCGGGCCCTGGAGACGCCGAGCCGGGGCTTTGGTGACGCCGGGGTCTTGTGGAATGCGATACCATGGTCGCCATTCGTCCGGAACGGGGACGGGAGGGCACATGCGTCTTCTTCGGATCGTGGCATTGGGGCTTTTGAGCGTCGCAGGGATGGCCGCGGCGGCCGCCGATGAGAGCAGGCCCTTGGCGCCGGCCCACCTGCGGGCCAAGCTGACCTGCCACGACTGCCACCAGAAGGAAAAACCCACCTCGGCTGCAGTGCCCGATGAAGGTTGCATGGTCTGCCACGGCGATTACCCGGCCATGAAGGTCCAGACCAAGGATGTGAAGCCCAATCCCCACGGCTCTCCCCACGAGCCCATTCCCTGCACCGAATGCCACCGGCAGCACAAGGCGCCGGTGGTGAAATGCCTGGAATGCCATCAGGGGAAGTACACGTTCAAGGTCAAATGACCCCCTCCGCATGACAGGATTGAAGGGTCTGCTGCGAGAGGCCCATGTCATTGCGATCCGCCCTTCTTGTCGTCCCCTTCCTGACAGGCGCAGTCTGCGCCCTGGCCGGAGGCTCCGTGGAGGGTCGGGTGCTGCCCTACCGCCAGGTGGAGGTCAGCGCCCCCGTGTCCAGCCGCATCACGGAACTGAAGGTGAAGGAAGGCGATCTGGTGAAAGAGGGGCAGCCCCTGGCCCTGCTCTACGGGAAGCTGGAGGAGCTGGAAATGCAGCGGGCCAAGGCCCTGCTGGAGCGGAGGGAGTTCGAGGCCAAGGGGGCCAAGCGCCTCTACGACAACAAGATCATTCCCGAGGCCAAGGCCATGGAAACGCGCATCGATCTGGACCTGGCGCGGCTCCAGTTTGAATCCGCCGCCGAACAGGTGCGCCTCCGGACGGTGCTCGCGCCCCTGGACGGCGTGGTGGTGGCAGCCCTGCGGGAAACCGGCGAGACCGTGTCCACGGGGCAGCCGCTCTTCCGCATTCTGGATCTGAGCAAGGTGGTGGTCCAACTGGCGGTGGATTCCGACGCTGTGGGCAGCCTGGCGCCGGGGCGGCACGTGAAGGTGAGCCTGCGGAAGACGCCGGAGCCCCTGGAAGGCCGGGTGGCCCTGGTGGATCCATGCGCCGACCCCGAGGGCCGAGTGCGGGTGCGGGTGGTGGTGGACAACCCCGACCGGAGGATCCGCTCGGGCATCCGGGCCCGGGTGGAGTGGTCGGACGCACAGTAGGGCTTAGCTTTTCAGATGAAGGACAGGCCCTAGTCGCTGGACATGCGTTCCCACATGTCCTCCCACTCCAGGTCGGTCCACCATTCGCGCTCCAGGCCGTCGCAGGTGGCGCCGTAGGAGGGGCAGGCCACGCAGCCGTCGCCGCGGTGGACTTCCGCGTCGTGCTGGGGCGGGTAGGCGGCCGCCAGGGCCAGGCCCGCGTCGCGGGCCGCCCGCTCCAAATCGGTCATGGGCCGGGAGGGCAGCTCGCGCACATGGAAGCGCCGCAGCCGCTCCTGGCCTTCGGGGAAGATCACGGAGTTCTCGGCGTCGATGTGGCGCCAGAGGGAACGGCTGTAGTCGATGGCGAGATTCTGCAGGCGCTGGCGCGCCTCCGGCGTTTCGTGAGGCCCGTCCAGCAGGCCCTCCATGCCGTCCAGCAGGGCGCCCATCCGCTGATGATCGCCCGTGAGGGCGGCGATGGGGCCGCGGTGGGCGGGCAGCTCGGCCTGCTCGGCCAGGGCCTTGAAGAAGACCGCCTCTTCCTTGTCGTGGTGGAAGGTGCCGGCGAAATGGCGGAAGAAGGCCAGGAACCGGGCGCCGTCCGCGGGGTCGCCCTGGCCGGCTGTCCGCGCGGTGACGAAGGTCCGCAGGGATCCCACCACCCGCTCGATGAGTTCGTGTTCCGCGCGGAGATCCTCGATGAGACGCATGCGGGCTAGACCTTCGCCCCTGCGCCTTCCACCCGCATGCCCAGGGCGCCCAGCAGCCAGTGGTCGTGGTTGCCGCCGGGGTTCGGGGTGGTGAGCAGTTTCTCGCCGGTGAAGATGCTGTTGGCGCCCGCGAAGAAACAAAGGGCCTGCAGCTCGTCGCTCATTTGCGTCCGGCCCGCGCTGAGGCGGATGCGGCTCTTGGGGAAGAGGATGCGGGCCGTGGCGATCATGCGCACGAGTTCGAGGGGAGGCAGCGGGTCCACGTTCGCCAGGGGCGTGCCGTCCACGGCCACGAACTGGTTGATGGGAATGCTTTCGGGCGCAGGCTCCAGCTCGGTCAGCTCCTGGAGGAAGTGGATGCGCTGGTCGATGGTCTCGCCCATGCCCACGATGCCTCCGGAGCAGACTTCCAGGCCCGCGGCGCGGACGGCTGCGATGGTCTCCAGGCGCTCGTCGAACGTGCGGGTGTGGATGATGGTTTCGTAGAAGTCGCGGCTCGAATCGATGTTGTGGTTGTAGACCTGGCAGCCCGCGGCCTTCAGGCGCTTGGCCTGGCCCTCGTTGAGCATGCCCAGGGTGACGCAGACTTCCATGCCCATGCTTGATACGCCGTGCACCATTTCCAGCACGGCGTCGAAGTTGGCGTCGTCCTTCACCTCGCGCCAGGCGGCGCCCATGCAGTAGCGCGTGCTGCCGTGGGCTTTGGCCTCGGCGGCGCCGGCCAGCACCTTGCTGACGTCCTTCAAGGGTTCGACCTTCAGATCGGTCTGGTAGCGGGCGCTCTGGGGGCAGTAGGCGCAGTCCTCAGGGCAGGCGCCGGTCTTGATGGAATCCAGGGTGCAGAACTGGATCTCCTCGGCGTTCCAGTACTGCCGGTGGGCCGTGGCCGCCCGGTAGAGCAGCTCCGGGACGGGCAGGTCGTGGATGGCGCGGATCTCGGCGGCGGTGGACATGGGAACCCTGTTTGAACGTGAAGCTACAGACTAATGCAACCCGGCCTGGATGGCGAAGGCGGGATGGGGCGATGGGCAGACCGGGCATGGCGGTTGACAAATGTAAGTTCTTACGTAAATTCATTCATATTGGAGGGCTCCATGAGCGGACTCGGCGACTACGGCTCATTGTTGATGGGGTCCCGGCTGAAGCGGCTGAGCGAGGCGATGTATCTCGGCGTGGACGACATCTACCGCGCCAATGGGGTGGAGCTTTCTTCGCGGTGCTTCCCCATCCTCTTTCTTTTGAGGGACAACGGCGCGCTCTCCATCACGGACCTGGCGGGCCGCCTGGGCCAGAGCCACCCCGCCCTCAGCCAGATGAGCCGGAAGCTGCTGAGCGAAGGCGTGGTGTCCGAGCGGGCGGATCCCAAGGACGAGCGGCGCCGCCTGCTGGCGCTTTCCAAAAAGGGCCGGGCCCTCATGGACCGGCTGGCGACGGTCTGGAAGGCGGTGGAGGGGGCGGTGGAAGATCTGGCCGGCGCTGAATTCAGCGAGGCGGTCGGCCGCATCGAGGAGGCCCTGGAGCAGCGTACCTTCGCCCGCCGGATCGAGGACCGGCTCCGCTTGAGCGCGGAGGCCGCAGTGGCGGTGATCCCCTTCGAGCCCCGCTACCGCGACGATTTCAAGCGGCTCAACATCGAATGGCTGGAAAAGCATTTCTACGTGGAGGCCATCGATCATGAGGTGCTCTCCCAGCCCGAACGGGCCATTCTGAAGCCCGGCGGCCACATCTTCCTCGCCCGCCTGGGCGAGGAAATCGTCGGAACCTGCGCGCTGATCAAGGGCAAGCATGGTTTCGAGCTTTCGAAAATGGCCGTCACCGAGACATACCAAGGGTTGAAAATCGGGCGCCGGCTGTTGGAAACGGCCATCGCCGCCTTCCGTCAATCCGGCTCAGGGATCCTCTTTCTGGAGACGAACAGCAAGCTGAGGGCCGCCATCCGGCTGTACGAGCGCAACGGGTTCGAGCACGCAGAACGCCCCCACGCTTCCCACTACCAGCGCTCCGACATCTACATGGTCTACAAGGCGCCCGCAAAGGATCCGCGGAAGTGACCCGCCTCACCCCTCGCCCGGCGCCTCGAGGTTGAACCGGTACCCCACGTTGGGCTCGGTGATGAAATGCTTCGGGCGGGTAGGGTCCGTCTCCAGCTTCTTGCGCAGCATGGCCATGTAGATGCGGAGGTAGTGGGTGTTACCCGCGCCTCCGGGCCCCCAGACCTCCGCCAGCAGCTGCCCGTGGGTGGCCACCTTGCCTTGGCGCCGGACCAGGGCTTCCAGCAGCCGGTACTCGAGGGCGGTGAGCTTCACGGCCTGTCCGTTCACCGTGATGGCGCGGCGTTCCAGATCGATGCGCAGGCCTCCGCCGCTGATCACGGGCTCGGCCATGTCCGTCTGCAGGGTGTGCCGCAGGGCCACCCGGAGCCGGGCCAGCAGCTCCGCGGCTCCGAAGGGCTTGGCCAGGTAGTCGTCGGCGCCCTGATCGAGCGCCTGCACCTTGTCCCGCTCCTGGACGCGGGCGCTGAGGATGACGATGGGCTTGCGGCTCCAGGTGCGCAGCTCCTTCAACACGGTCATGCCGTCCAGGTCCGGCAGGCCCAGGTCCAGCAGGATCAGGTCAGGGTTGTGGGTGCGGGCCATGGCCAGTCCTTCGTGGGCCGTGGCGGCGCTCAGAACTTGGTAGTGGTGGCCCGACAGGGTGGGAATGAGGAAGCGGCGCAGGGGCGCCTCGTCCTCGATGATGAGGATCAGGGGCTGGCTCATGAAGCGCCCTCGGCAGATTCAGGCGGGAGGGGAGGGACGCCGTCCAGGGGCAGGGCCACGCGGAAGCTGGATCCGCCGCCAGAGCGGTTCTCCGCGCGGATCGCGCCGCCGTGGGCTTGGACGATGGCGCGGCAGATGGCGAGGCCCAGGCCCACGCCGCCCTCGCCGGCTTCGGGCAAGCGGAAGAACTTATCGAAGATCCGCTCCTCGTAGCCTTCGGGAATGCCGGGGCCCCGGTCGGCCACTTCGACCACCACCTGGCCCGGTTCCTCCCAGGCGCGGAGATCCATGGCCTGTCCTGGCGCGTGGCGCTGTGCGTTGGTGAGCAGGTTCACCAGCAACTGTTCGATCAGGGCGGCGTCCAACGGCACAAGGGGCAGGGTTTCGGGCAGGTCCACCTGGAGGGGCAGGGGGCCCTGCCGTTTCTCCAGGCGGCCCAGGGCCGAGCCCACCACTTCTTCCAAAGGCTGCCACTCCTTTTGCACGTGGATGGCTCCACTCTCCAGGCGGGTGAGGTCCAGCAGGTCGCCCAGCAGGTGGGCCAGGCGCTCGCTCTCATCCTGGATCATGCTGAGCAGATCGCGGCGGGTGGATTCACTGACTTCGCTGGGCAGCAGCAGGGTGCCGGCGGCGCCGTGGATGGCGGCGAGGGGCGTGCGCAGGTCATGGCCGATGGCGCCCAGGAGGGTGCTTCGCATCCGTTCGGTCTCGTTCTCCACTTGGGCCTTGCGGGCCTCCTCCAGCCAGCGCAGCCGCTCCAGGGCGAGGGCGATCTGCACCGCGAAAGCCTTGAGCAGCTCCCAGGTTTCCGAGGGAAGGCCTGCGCCATCCCGCGGCAGGATCTGGAGAACGCCCTCGCTGCGGTCTGTGCCCGAAAGCGATAGGCAGTAGGTTCGGCCAATGGCCAGAGGTTCCAGCGGGTCGCCGAGCCGCTCGCCTACTTCCAGCTGGGGCAGAAGCTCAGGGGGCGGCGGCAGGCCCGGGTCGAGCGGGGGTGGAGGCGCCGCCTTCCAGTCACCTTGCGCAGGGAAGAGGAGGCAGGCCTCCACCTTGAACACGCGCCGGATGTGTTCCGCTGCGATGACGCCGACTTGATCGATGCCGTGGCAGCGGGCCAGGGCTCGGCCCAGGAGGTAGAGGGAGGCGGTGTGCACCTCCCTGCGCTGCACCTCGCGGGCCTGCTGGCGGAGCCGGTGCAGCAGACCCATGACCGCCTGCGCGGCCAGGAGCATGGCCAGGAAGAAGAGCAGGTTCGGCCAGGGTGCGGCGCCGCGGCTGAAGCGGGGGGTTTCCAACAGGAAGCTGAAGAACAAGGTGCTCAGCACGGAGGCGAGCACTGCCAGGCCCTGACCCCACCGGTGGGCGATGAAGGTGACCGCGGCGAGATAAACGGGCAGCACCAGGGCGAGGTTGCCTTCGTGCGGAACCAGCCAGGCCAAGCCGGAACTGGCGGCCAGAACACAGAGAGTGCCCACCATGGCCCCAAACCCGCTGCCGTGGAAGGCCTGGGTTCGGGAGTGGTCCAAACGCTCGTCCACCACCTCGATGAAGGTGTCGAGGCCCCGGCGCAGCAGTTCGTTGGCGGTGGAATGCCCCACGCGGGCCCAGGGCCACCGGTCGCGGGACCTGCCCAGGAGCAGCACCTGGGCGTGGGTGCGGCGGGTCAGTTCCGCCAGGCCATGGGCCAGGGTGGGGGCCTGGATGACGCGGATCTCGGCGCCCAGGCGCTGGGCCTCCTGGAGCCAGACCTGAACCTGTTCGCTGTCTTCGGTGGGATGCCCGCCGGTTTCCACATGCACGGCGATCCATGGCGCGGACCTTTCCCGGGCCAGGCGGTATCCGGCCTGGATCAGGCGGAGCGCGCGGGCTTCTGAACCGAGGGCCACGAGAACGGGCCGGTGGGGAGCATCCATGGGGGTTCAGGTTAAACGGCGGGGAGGCATATAAAAAGCGCGTAAAAAGTGGCCATGGCCGACGCCCGTCACAGGCCCGGCTCTGCATACTTCCGGGATCCGGGATATCTGGACACGGAGGTTGGTTATATGGCGCCCATGCCACTGAATGTCGGGAATACAGCGTTCATGCTGCTTTGCGCGAGCCTTGTCATGCTGATGACCCCAGGCCTCGCCTTCTTCTACGGCGGCCTGGTGGGCCGCAAGAACGTGCTCACCATCATGAGCCAGAGCTTCCTCAGCCTGGGCTGGACGACGGTGCTGTGGTTCGCCTTCGGCTACTCCATGTGCTTCGGCCCCACGTGGCACGGCATCGTGGGCAACCCCGCCCACTACGCCTTCCTGAAGGGCATCACCCTGCAGACCATGTTCACGGGCAATGACGCGGGGATTCCCCTCATCGTGCACGTGGCCTACCAGATGATGTTCGCCATCATCACTCCGGCCCTCATCACCGGCGCCTTCGCCAACCGCGTGACTTTCAAGGCCTACTTCCTCTTCCTCACGGGCTGGCTGATCTTCGTCTACTTCCCCTTCGTCCACATGGTGTGGAGCCCCGAGGGCATCCTGGCCAAGTGGGGCGTCCTGGACTTCGCGGGCGGCATCGTGGTGCACAACACCGCCGGTTTCGCCGCCCTGGCCTCCATCCTCTATGTGGGCCGCCGCAAGGTGGTGGAGAACATCCCCCACAACATCCCCCTCATCGCCCTGGGCACTGGCCTCCTCTGGTTCGGCTGGTACGGCTTCAACGCCGGCTCTGAGCTGAAGGTGGACAGCATCACCGCCAGCGCCTTCCTCAACACCGACGTGGCCGCCTCCTTCGCCGCCGCAGCCTGGCTCTTCGTGGAATGGATGAATGCCCGCCAGCCCAAGTTCGTGGGCCTGCTCACGGGCGCCGTGGCCGGCTTAGCCACCATCACCCCCGCCGCGGGCTACGTATCCCTCAGCACCGCCGCCCTCATCGGCATCCTGGCCGGCGTCATCTGCTACTACGCGGTGGCCCTCAAGAACAAGCTGGGCTGGGACGACGCGCTGGATGTCTGGGGCGTGCACGGCGTGGGCGGCCTCATCGGCGTGATCTTCCTCGGCATCTTCGCCTCCAAGGCCTGGAACCCCGCGGGCTCTGATGGCCTGCTGCTGGGCAACGCGGGCTTCTTCGGCAAGCAGGTGGCCGCGGTGTTGATCTCCTCTGTGTGGGCCTTCGGCTTCACCTACGGCATGCTCTGGATCATCGACCGCATCACGCCAGTGCGCGTGGGCGTCCAGGCCGAGGAAAAGGGCCTGGATACGGAACTCCACGGGGAAGAGGCCTATCCCCAAGGGCTATAGCCCGGGCGGTTCAAACCCTCCAGAAAGGCGGCTCTCAGGAGCCGCCTTTCGCTTGAAAAGGCAGGATTCAAGAGCGTCGAGGCCCCCGTCGATACCGCCGCATACCGCCTGGACGTGCGCCATGGCCAACCTCACCATCCGCAAGAAGCTCTGGGGCCTGGTGGCTTTGCTGGGTTTCCTGGCCGTGGCGGTCTCCGCGTGGCTGGTGCTGGGCATGGCCGGGCAGAACCAGGTCATCCAGAGCATGGCCGCGGACCGGCTGGAGCCCCTCCAGCAGCTGAAGGCTGTTTCAGATGCCTACGCCGTGAGCGTGGTGGACACCTCCCACAAGGTGCGCAGCGGCGTCCTCAGCTTCGACGCCGGGCAGAAGAATGTCCGGGAGGCCCTGGCCGTGGCGGACAAGAATTGGAAGGCATACAGCCAGACGCGGATGGACGGCGAGGAGAAGGTCCTGGCCTCCAAGGCCGAAGCGGCCAAGGGAATTGCCGATGCCGCGGCGCGCAAGGCCGAAAGCCTGATGGCGGCCAAGGATGCCGCGGGCCTGACGGCCTTCGTGACCCAGGATATGTACCCGGCCATCGATCCTGCCACCGAGGCCGTGGGCAACCTCGTGGATCTGCAGATCCGGGTGGGCCGCGAGCTGGTGAAGGAATCCCTGCAGGCCTACAACACCCGCAGCTGGGTGACCTTTGCCGGGCTGGCCGCCGCGCTGATTCTCGGGGTGGTGTTCAGCCGGACCATCCTCCACGGCATCCAGGTATCCATCGAGGATCTCCATGCGCTGGCCCAGGCCATGCAGCGCGGCGACCTGACGGCGCCGGCGAAGGTCCTTTCCCAGGACGAACTGGGCAGCATGGCCCGGGCCTTCAACGCGACAGCGGCCCGGTTCCGCGACGTGCTGCGGGAGATCCAGCAGGCGGCCTCGTCGCTGGCCAGCGGCACCACCGAACTCGCCGCGGGGGCCCAGCAGATCGGGGCAGTCTCCAGCGAGAACGCGCAGAGCCTGGAGGGGCTGCGGGAGGGCACCGACCGCGTGGCTTCGGCCATCCACGAGATGAGCCGGTCTGTGGAGGAGATCGCCAGCCTCGCCGAGGATTCCCAGCGGCAGGGCGCCGACGCGCTGACAGCTTCCAGCGCCGGAGGGGCCGCCGGCGCCCGGGCCTCGGGAGCCATGGCCGAGGTGCAGGGTTCCATGACGGAAATGGTGAACGCCATCCGCGTCATCCAGGACATCGCCCGCCAGACGAACCTGCTGTCGCTCAACGCGGCCATCGAGGCAGCCAAGGCCGGGGCCATGGGCAAGGGTTTCGCCGTGGTGGCCGAAGAGGTGCGGAAACTGGCGGAGCGCTCCAGCGCCGCGGCCCACGAGATTCAGGGCCTCATCGAATCCAGCGAACATGCGGGGCGCCTCGGGATGACCACCGTGAAGGAGGCGGTGGATTCCTTCGCCGGGATCCAGAGCCGCGTGGAAGCCCTCGCCTCCCGCGCGGCGGAGATCCGGGCGGCCACCGAAGAGCAGAATGTGGCCGCGGCGGAGGTCAACCGGAACATCACCACCATCAGCGACCGCACCTCCCAAGCTGCGGCCGCCACCCAGCAGAGCTCCGCCACCATCCAGGAAGTGGGCCGCACCACGGCGGACCTGGCCTCGCTGGCGGAACGCCTCAGCGCCTTGACGGCCTCCTTCAAGGTATGAAGAACCGGCCTGCCGGCGCCAGGGCGTTTCATGATGATAGAGTCACTTATTGATCTGCACTGGTCTGTGCTAATCCCGGTTTGGGGGCCGTTGCTGCCGCCGGAATACCGGTGTAGACGGGTGGACCGGGCCGCCTGGAAGCGCATGCTAGATTGAGATTCTATTGGTGGTACAGACCCCTTTCGAGGAGAGCCTTTGGCCGCGCCATCCAACCTGTCCCTGTCGCCTACCACGTCGCTCACCACGTCGCCCACCACGTCGCCCACCACCTTGTCCCGCGAGCAGCGCGTGGGCTTGTTCCGGACCATCTACGCCGCCCGCCGCATCGACGACAAAGAGATCACAGGCAAACGCCAGAACAAGGTCTTCTTCCAGATCAACGGCGTGGGCCACGAGGCCGTCCAGGCCGCCGCGGCGCTGGTATTCAGGCCCGGCCACGACTGGTTCTTCTTCTACTACCGGGACCGGGCCCTCGCCTACGGGCTGGGCTACACCGCCAAGGAGATGTTCCTGGGCTCCGTGGGCGCCGTGGACGATCCCGCCAGCGGCGGCCGCCAGATGCCCAGCCACTGGGGCCACAAGGGACTGAACATCTTCACCACGTCCAGCCCCACGGGCAGCCAGTTCCTGCAGGCGGTGGGCGCGGTGGAGGCGGTGGTGCGCGCCGAGCAGGGCGGCATCGAGGGGCTGCTGGGCATCAAGGCCGACGAGGTGGCCCTGGTCACCACCGGCGACGGCACCTGCAGCCAGGGCGAGTTCTGGGAGGGCCTCAGCAACGCCGTGAACCTGAAAGCCCCGGTGGTCTTCCTGGTGGAGGACAACGGTTACGCCATCAGCACTCCCAGCGAAGTGCAGTACGCGGGAGGCAACGTGGCGGCCCTGCTGCAGGGCTTCGCGCAGCACGGCCTCTTGATCCTCGACGACGTGGACGGATGCGACCCCCTGGCCAGCTACGAGGCCCTGAAAGCCGCCGCGGACCATGCGCGCGCGCGGAAGGGCCCGGCCCTGGTGCGGGCCAAGGTGATCCGGCCCTACAGCCATTCCCTGTCGGATGACGAGCAGCTCTACAAATCCAGGGCCCAGCGCGCCGCCGAGGCGGAGCGGGATCCCGTCGTCACCTACGCCCGCCACCTGGTGGATGGCGGGGATTTGACGGAAGCCCAGCTCCAGACCCTGAAGGATGATGTGCAGGCGGAGATCGACGCCGCCTGGGAAGAGGCGGACGCTGCGCCCCGGCCCGAGCCGGGCAGCTACTACCAGCACCTCTACAGCGAGGAGGTGGATCCCACTTCGGCGGCCTTCGACACCGAGGATGCGGCCGGGGACCAGACCACCGGCTCCAAGACCATGCTCGACCTCATCAACACCACCCTGAAGCACGAGATGGCGCGGGATCCCCGCATCCTTGTCTTCGGCGAGGATGTGGCCGACGCCAGCCGCGCGGAGATCCTGGACGAAGTGAAGGGCAAGGGCGGAGTCTTCAAGACCACCCACGGCCTGCAGAAGCTGTTCGGCGCCCACCGCGTGTTCAACACCCCCCTGGCCGAGGCCACCATCATCGGGCGCGGCATCGGCCTGGCAGCCCGGGGCTTCAAGCCGGTGGTGGAGATCCAGTTCTTCGACTACATCTGGCCCGCCATGCAGCAGCTGCGCGACGAGCTGGCCAACATCCGCTGGCGCTCCAACGGCGCCTTCAAGAGCCCCATGGTGGTGCGCGTGCCCATCGCGGGCTACCTCATGGGCGGGGCCACCTACCACAGCCAGTGCGGCGAGAGCACCTTCACCCACATCCCCGGCCTCCGCGTGATCTGCCCCAGCAGCGCCCTGGATGCGGCGGGCCTGCTGCGCACGGCCATTCGCTGCGACGACCCGGTGCTGTTCCTGGAGCCCAAGCACCTCTATCGGCAGACCCACAACAAAGGCAACGATCCAGGCCCCGATTTCATGATCCCCTTCGGCAAGGCCCGCACGGTCCGCGAAGGCACGGATCTGTCCGTCATTACCTATGGCTGCACCGTCCACCGGGCCGTGCAAGCGGCCCGGGAGGCGGAAAAGGAAGGCATTTCCGTCGAGATCATCGATCTCCGCAGCCTGAACCCCTACGACTGGGAGGCCATCGAGCGTACGGTGAAAAAAACCCACCGCGTGATCGTCGCTCACGAGGACACGCTGAGCTGGGGCTACGGCAGCGAGATCGCCGCCCGCATCGCCGACGAGCTGTTCTTCCACTTGGACGCGCCCGTGCGGCGCGTGGCGGCCAAGGATACCTGGGTGGCCTACTACCCGGCCCTGGAGGACGAGATCCTGCCGCAGCCCAAGGACTTCCTGGAGGCCTACCGGAAACTGGCCGGCATCTGATTTTCACCTGGCCGTGACGCACAGGCGCTAGGATGGGCTTGCTTTCTGGAGGGGCCATGCGGATCCTGCCGATCATCCTCGCGCTCTGTCTCGCGTTCCGGGCCACGTCCGCCTTCGCCCAGTTGGGGGCGCCCTACCGGCCCTCCCAGGGGTTCCAGCCCACCTGGACCGTGGGGGCGCAGACCTACGGTCCCACCCTCACCGGGCATTTCCAGGGCATCCAGGACGGGCAGCCCATCCTGGTGGACCTGGATTCGGATTTAGGCCTGGGCAAGGACAAGACCACGCCGGGCTTCTTCCTGGACTATCAAGGGACCAGCTACGGGTTCCAGCTCTCCAGCGGTTCCGCGGAGTACCGGGGCGATCGCACGGTTTCCCGCGCCATCACGGTCAATGGCCAGACCTACGCCGCCAACAGCCGCGTCCAGTCCCATGTGAAGCTGGCCAGCGTGGACGGCGTCTGGACCATCAAGTTCGCCCAGGACGCGGACACCTGGCTGGGTTTCGACCTGGGCGCCCAGGTGTGGACCGTCGATTTGGATGCCACGGATGCCCCCTTGGCCCCGGCCACCGCCAGGACGGCCAGCACCCAGGTGAAGGCCCCCATCCCCCAATTGGGTCTCTCCGGGGGCTCCAGGGCCTTCAACGGGGCCATGGAAGCCAAGGCCTACATCCACTACCTGCCCTACAAACGGTCCAAATACACCCTCTATGGCGTGGATCTGCGGGTATTCCCCGTGAGTTGGTTCGGCCTTCGCGCTTTCTATGAAGGAGGCCGTTTCGATGTGCCCAAGGGCTCCATCAAGGATGATCTGGAATTCCAGCTGGACCGGAAGGGGGCGGGCCTGGGGGCCGTCTTGCGGTTCTGATCCGGCTTCCTGGCCTCAAACTGAGATCCGGGTGCGATTGAGCGCAGAAAAAAAAGGATGGACGCCGCCAATCCTGTCATGCTGTCCGCGTGACCCGCCAGGGGCGGACCTCACACACGCAATGACGGCCTTGTCTGGGGAAAGTCATCGCTACAACATCACCAGACATTCTGCAGGAAACAGTCATGGCTCAAGGCACCGTCAAGTGGTTCAACGCTGAGAAGGGCTTCGGTTTCATCACCCCCGACGAGGGCGGCGCTGACCTCTTCGTCCACCACACCGCCATCCAGGGCGGCGGCTTCCGCACGCTCGACGAGAACCAGCGCGTCAGCTTCGAAGTCGCCCAGGGACAGAAGGGCCCCCAGGCCACCAACGTCCAGAAGCTCTAGTACCTCTCCACGGTTCAAAAAAAGCGGCCCATTGGGCCGCTTTTTCGTGGAAGGAATCCGGATCAGTGATGGGCGTGTCCATGATCGTCAGCCACGGCGGCCTTGCCGATGAATTCAGGCTTGCGGCCCAGGAGGACGACCCACAGGCCATAGAGGGCCAGGACGCCGACACCCGCGGCCAGGAAGGCGGGGCGCATGGCGGCCACGGAGGCGGAGCGGAAGCCCAGCAGTCCCAGGGCAGAGCCAAAGAAGCCGACGGTGATCAAGAGAATGCCCCAGCGGGCGGCAGCCACGGGGTTCTGGCCCACCTCTTCAGGCAGGGTGCCGAGGGGGGTCTTGACCTCCCCGGCAATGTGAGTGCCCTGGAAGATCAACGTGATGAACAAGATGAAGTAGAAAACGAGAAAGAGCATGAGTCACTCCAAGGGAACCAGAATCGCATGAGGCAATGTTGAGTGCGATGATTCGAGACAAAATTCCCACCTTGACAACATCAAACGATTGATTAACTATCGGGGTTTGGATTAATCATTCGATTGATTCATTCGCTCTGAGGCGGCTCCGATGACACCTCCAGTCTTGCCCCAAGACACCCGAACCCGGCTCCTCGAATCAGCCATCCTTCATTTCGCCGCCAAGGGCTTCGATGGCACGGGCATCCGGGAAATCGCCAAGAGCGCCAACGCCAATTCCGCCCTGGTGGCCTATCACTTCTGCGGGAAGGAAGGGCTCTACCAGGAGGTCCTCAAGGCCATCTTTGCCCGCAAGCCATGCGCTGTCGCCGAACTGGCCGAAATCCCCCCGGCCGGCACCCCCGGGGCCCGGAAGGCCGCCCTCCGCGGATTCCAGGACTACATCCGGGCCTTCTTCCAGGAACTCATGTCCTCCACCGGATCGGAGGATCCCGTGGGCGAGGCGGCCATGATCCTCATGGCCCGGGAGATGCAGTCGCCCAGGGCCGCCTCGGTGCCCCTGCTCATGGAGCAGATCAAGCCCTACGTGACCAACCTGACGAACTGCCTCCAGGTGCTGCGGCCCGATCTGGACGAGGAGGCCCTCTTCTCCATGGGCGTCAGCATCCAGGGCCAGATCATCCATTTCCGGAATTCCCTGGGGATCATCCGACTCATCCGCGGGAACCCGGCCTATCCCGAAGACATCGAGAGGGTCGTCCAACACCACATTGATTTCAGCCTGCGGGGACTTGGCGTTCCCGAGGCCTTTCCGCAGCCGAGGATCCAACCATGCTCCTGATCTTTCCACCCGCGCTCCAGGCCCAGGCCCTGACGCCTCCGCCCGAAGGGGCCAAGGCCCAGACCCCGCTTTCGCTGGACCTTTCCGGCGCCCTCACCCGAGCCCGCAACGAAAACCCCATGCTCCGGGCGGCCAAGGCCCGGGTGGAAGAGCGCCGCGGCCTCATCACCAGCACCCGGGCCGATGCCCTGCCGCAGCTGACCCTCGTGGGTGATTTCACCCGGGCGCGCGACGTGTCCATCCTCAACAGCGGCTTCGCGGACAGCGCCGCCGCCTTCGGCCTGTCGCCCAATTCCCTGGTGGGGGCCCGCAGCATCTACACCGGCCAGGCCAACCTCACCCAGCCCCTGTTCTACTGGGGCAAGCTGGGCACCGCCATCGACATCGCCAAGATGGGCGAGCAGGAGGCGTCCTTCGGCTTCACCACTTCCGAGCTGGATATCCTCCATGGCGTGGCCAAGGCCTACCTGGGCGTTCTCTCCGCCCAGGCGGAGCGGGAAGTCATCGAGTCCCGCCGCAGCACGGCCGAGCAGTTCGTGTCGGACGTGAAGGCCAAGCTGGAAGCCCAGACCGCCACGGAACTCGACCGCCTCCGGGCCGAGAGCGAGCTGCTGGCCGTCATCCCCGAAGCCCTGCAGGCCGAGGCCCAGGTGAAGCGGGCTCTGGAAGTCCTCAACGGGCAGCTGGGCCTGGATCCCAAGACGCCCCTGGCCCTGTCCCAGCTGGGCCTGCCGGAAACCGGCCCCAAGCCCGCCGGGAATGAGCGCAGCGAATTGGCCCAGCTGAGGCAGCAGGAAGCGATGTACCGCGCCAACGAGAAGATCATCACCTCGGATCTGCGGCCCAAGTTCGACCTCAGCGCCAGCTACGGCTACCAGGCGGGCAAGACCGAGAACCTCTGGAAGGAGCCCTACGACACCTGGAAGGTGAGCGTCACGATGAAGTTCCCCATCTTCGACGGGCTGCGCAGCTCGGGCAAGCGGGCCCAGAACACGGCCCAGCTGGAACAGGTGAAGCAGGCGCGCATCGACCGCGAGCGCTCTGTGGCCATCGAGCAGAGCACGGCCGACCGTGAGCTGGAGAAGACCATCGCTTTGAACGAGGCGGCTCGGCGCGCCCACGACGCCGCTGTCGAGGCCCTGCGCATGAGCCGCGAATCCTTCGAGCAGGGGCTCATCACCTCCCTGGATCTGCTCCAGGCTGAACGCGCCGAGCGCCAGGCGGAGAGCCAGCGGCGCCGCGCCGAGCTGGGCCTCTGGTCCGCCCGCTTCGATCAGCGCCGGTCCCTCGGCCTCCCCCCTCTTTGACATCACAGCATTCTTTGGAGCAGACCATGAACCGCAAAGCCCTTCTTCTTTACGTTGCCCTGCCCGTGGTGGTCATCGCTGGCGCGGCCACCTACCACCGCGGCCAGCGAAACAACGAACTGAACCACCAGTCCACGGTGAAATCCGAAGGCATCGTGCCCGTCACGCTGGTGCCCGTGCAGGAGCGGAGCTTTCACTCCGCCGTGGCCTTCACCGGAACCCTGCTGGCCGTGAACCGCGCCGAGCTGAAGGCGGAAGTCACCGGCCGGGTGACCCGCGTCGCCGTGCAGGAAGGCGATACGGTCGCCGCCGGCGCCCTGCTGGGCGCCCAGGACGAGGATGACTACCTGCTGGGCGTCCAGGCCGCCGAGGCCCAGCTGGCCCAAGCGAAGGCCCAGGCCCTGCAGGCCGCCCGCGACAACGATCGCTCGGTGGCGCTGCTGGAGAAGCGCAGCATCACGCGACAGGCGGCCCAGCAGGCCGAGACGGCCTACAATGCCACCAAGGCGGCGGCCCAGGCTGCCGAAAGCAACCTCGGCATGGCCCGCCTCCGGCTGAAGAAGGCCCGCCTCGTGGCGCCCTTCGCCGGCCAGGTGGCCCGCCGGGCCGTCCAGCCCGGCGAGATGTTGAACCCAGGCCAGACGGCCTTCGAGGTGGTGGACAACCGCAAGCTGGAAATCCGCGCCGACCTCCCCACCGAGGCCATGGCCTCCGTGAAGGCCGGCCAGAAGGCCACGTTCCGGGCCGTGGGCCTGGATCGTCCCGTGGAAGGAAAAGTCGCCCAGGTGAGCCCCAGCCTTTCGCAGGACGGACGCACTCTGCGGGTGCGGATCGAAGTCGCCAATCTCGACGGACAGCTCAAGGGCGGCCTCTTTGTGGAGGGCGTCATTCTTAGCGAGGGCGAGGCCAAGCGGCCGGCCCTGCCTTCGACGCTCCTGAAGGCGCAGGACCGCGATGCGGAGTTGTTCGTGGCCGAGCAGTCCGTGGCCCGGCGCCGCAAGGTCGTGCTAGGCCCCGAGCAGGACGGCTTCCGTCCCGTCAGCGGACTCACGGTCGGCGATCAGGTGATCGACAACGGCAAGGACCTCGTGGGCGAAGGCAGCCGCCTGCGCGTCATTTCGGCCGCGGCCAGCGGCTCCAGCGTGGGAGGGAAGTGATCCATGTTCCTGTCTGACCTTTCCATCCGCCGGCCTGTATTCACGGTCTGCATCATGCTGGCGCTGGTAGTGCTGGGGCTCTTCTCCGTGAAGAGCCTGGGCATCGACCAGTACCCCAATACCGACATCCCCACCGTCACCGTTTCCGTCATCTATCCCGGCGCCAGCCCCGAATCCGTCAAGCAGGATGTGGTGCGCAAGATCGAGGAAGCGGTCAATCCCATCGAGAAGATCAAGGAGATCAGCTCCACCAGCCAGGAAGGCCTGGGCACCCTCGTGGTCCAGTTCCACCTGGGCCGCAACGTGGACAACGCCCTCAACGATGTGCGCACCAAGATCGGCCAGATCCGCCGGGACCTCCCCAGCAACATCGAGGAGCCGGTCATCTCCAAGTTCGATCCGGCCCAGCTGCCGGTGCTGTCCCTGGTGGTGAAGCCCGATGCCAAGCACGCGGACATGAGTGACCGGGAACTCACGCGCATCGCCGAAGACTTCCTCAAGCGCCGCATCGAGAACATCAACGGCGTGGGCAAGGTCGATCCCGCCGGCGTCAGCACTCGGGAGATCCTCGTCAACATCGATCCCCAGAAGCTGGAGTCCCAGGGGCTCGCCCTGCAGGCCGTGAAGAGCGCCCTGGGCAGCGACACCATGGCCATTCCCAGCGGCAACCTGCTCCAGGGCAACCGCGAAGTATCCGTGAAGGTGGATGCCAAGGCCAAGTCCGTGTCCGATTTCAACCACGTCATCGTGGGCAACAAGGAAGGCCGTCCCATCGAGCTGCAGGAAGTGGCCACGATCGTGGATGGCATCAAGGAGAAGCGGAGCCTGGCCCGCCTCGACGGCAAGGATGTGGTGGCCCTGGAAATCCAGCGCCAGACCGGCGGCAACACCGTGGCCATGGTCATGGCCGTGGAGAAGGCCCTGGAGGAGCTGAAGCCCGAGCTTTCAAAGCAGGGCGTGGAAGTGGTCAAGGCCAAGGACAACGCCCGCTTCATCATCGACAACGTGGATGACGTGAATGTCTCCATCTACGTGGGCGGCATCCTCACGGTCATCATCGTCTTCTTCTTCCTGAAGAGCTGGCGCTCCACCCTCATCACCAGCCTCACCCTGCCGGTGTCCGTGATCTCGACCTTCATCATCATGCGGGCCCTGGATTTCACGCTGAACACCATGACCCTCATGGGTCTCAGCCTGGCCATCGGCATCCTCATCGATGACGCCATCGTGGTCCGTGAAAACATCACCCGGCACGCGGAGATGGGCAAGGACCACATTACGGCCGCTCGGGAGGGCACCGCTGAGATCGGTCCCGCCGTGATCGCCACCACCCTGTCGATTCTCGCGGTGTTCGTGCCCGTGGCCTTCATGGGCGGCATCGTGGGCAAGTTCTTCTTCCCCTTCGGCATCGTGGTGGCCTTCGCCGTCGCCGTGTCGCTGTTCGTCAGCTTCACGCTGGATCCCATGCTCAGCGCCGTGTGGCCTGATCCCGAGCATGAGAAGAGCGCCGACGGCCACGTGCACTACCAGGGCCGCAACCCCATCATGCGCAGCGTGGAGGCCTTCGGCCGCATGCTGGACCGTTGGGAAGGCCTCTACAAGAAAGCCATCGAGTGGTCCCTCAACCACCGCTGGACTGTCCTGGGCCTGGGTTTCGGCACCTGGATCTTGGCCATGGGCCTGTCGGGTTTGTTGGGCAACAACTTCATGCCCGACTATGACCGGGGCGACCTCCAGGTGACCTTCAAGGCCGAGCCCGGCTCCAGCCTCAATGCCACGCGTCAGAAAGCCCTGGCCCTGGAAAGCGCGATCAAGGCCGTTCCGGGCGTGGAGCTCACCTACACCACCATCGGCACGGGGCTTAATGGCACTGTGGATTCCGGTGGCATCTACGTGAAGCTGAAGGAGGGCCGCCGCCCCAGCCAGATCACCATCCGCCGCCAGATCCGCGAAGGCTTCCGTTCGATTCCAGGCGTGGACGCGGCCGTGGGCGCCGTGAGCGATTGGGGCATGGCCTATCCCATCATGGTGGCCGTGCAGGCTCCCGAGCGGGATGCGGTGATCCAGGCCGTGCCCCTGGTGAAGGAGGCGCTTCGAAGCGTGCCGGGCGCCGTGGATGTCACCACCAGCCTCGACAGCGGCAAGCCGGAACTGAAGCTCGTCATCGACCGCAAGGCCGCGTCGGATCTGGGCGTAAGCCCGGCCCTGGTGGCCCAGATGGTGCGTCCCCTGGTGGATGGCGAGAAGGTGGCCAAGTACGAGGACGAAAAGGGCGAGCAGCGCGACGTGCGCGTCCGTCTGGAGGACCAGCAGCGACGCTTCACCACCCAGTTGGCCAACATGACGGTGCAGAGCACCAAGGACCTGGGCGGCGGCAAGCATCCTCTGGTCCGCCTCAACCAGGTGGTGCGCTTCGAAGAGGGCATCGCGCCCGCCAAGCTGCAGCGCCATGACCTCATGGACGAGGTGGAAGTCGATGCCAACTTCGACGGTTCGACCCTGGGCGAAGTGAGTGCCCTTGCGGCCAAGAAGGTGGCGGAGCTGAAGGCCAGCGGCCGCCTGCCCGAAGGGGTGCGCGTGGAATTCCTGGGCCAGACCCGCGATCAGAAAGAAACCGCGGGCTACATGGGAACCTCGCTCTTGCTGGCGGTCTTCTTCATTTACTTCGTGCTGGCCAGCCAGTTCGAAAGCTTCAAGCTGCCGGTCGCGATCATGGCCAGCCTTCCGCTCTCCATGGTGGGCATGGTGCTCATGCTGCTCGTCACGGGCGATTCCATGTCCATGATGACCAGCATCGGCATGATTCTGCTCATGGGCCTGGTGACCAAGAACGCCATCCTCCTGGTGGACCACGCCCTGCATCTGGAAAGGGAGGAAGGCATCTCCCGCCGCCAGGCCATCATTCGCGCAGGCACCGTGCGTTTGAGGCCCATCCTCATGACGAGCTTCGCCATGATCGGCGGCATGCTGCCATTGTTCCTGGCTCTGGGCGCGGGGGCGGAAATGCGCGCTCCCATGGCCCGCGCCGTGGTGGGCGGCCTCATCACCTCCACCCTGCTCACCCTCATCGTCGTGCCCGTGTTCTTCGAGTTCATCGAGGAGCTGAGCCTGGTGAAGGGCTGGAACTGGGTCCGGCGGCGCCTGGGCATGGAAGTGCCCGAGTCTGCCGCCATCCAGCCTCAGCCGGAGGCCCCCGAGGCCTGATGCCAGCGTTTTCATCGAGAAGATAAGGGCCCTTTCACCGCCGAGGCGCCAAGAACCGCGGACCATCTCCCGCTTTTCTTGGCGCCTCGGTGGTGGTTCTTGCCCTTGGCTTTCCGTCAGTTTTCGGAAGCTTGCCGGGCTTCCGCGTCGGCCATGGCTTCCAACACAGCCTTGCGCAGTTCCCGCACGGGGTAGGGCTTGGGCAGAAAGCGCGCCTGCCCGAGCTCCACCAGCCGCTGAGCAGCGGCGTCCGCATCGTAGCCGCTGCTGAGGATGACGGGCAGGCCAGGATGGGACTGGCGCATTTCATGGAAGGCCTCCAGGCCGTCCATGCGCGGCATGGTCAGGTCAAGCAGCGCCAGCTGGACCCGGTCCCCTACTTCGGTGAAACGGGCAAGGGCCTCGGCGCCGTCTCTGGCGCCGATGACTTCAAAGCCCATGGATTCGAGGGCGGCCACGGCAAAATCGAGCACCATGGGTTCGTCGTCCGCCACCAGGGCCAGGCCATGGAACATCCGGCGCGGGCCTGATTCCTCTGTGAGCGGTTCGGGCAGCACCTCCTGGGTGGCCGGGAAGAAGATCCTGAAGAGGGTTCCGCTCCCCGGCGAACTCTTGATGTGGATGCCGGCGCGATGCGTTTTCAGGATGCCATGGATGGCCGAGAGGCCAAGCCCGTGTCCGGTCTGCTTGGTGGTGAAGAATGGGTCGAAGATCCGCTCGACCAGCTCGGCTTCCATGCCGCAGCCTGTGTCCGAGACTTCCAGGATGGCGAAGGAGCCCGGCTCCAGGCCTTGAGTGGGACAGACGGCTTCCAGGGCTGCCGGATCGAGGTGTTCCACCCTGGTGCTCAGGGTGATGGTGCCTTCGTGCGGCCCGATGGCTTCGGCGGCGTTGGTGACCAGGTTCAGCATCACCTGCTGGATCTGGGCGGCGTCCGCGAGTATGGGTGGGACATTGGGAGCCAGCCTCAGGGCCAGGGTGGTCTTCTTTGAGAGGGTCACGTGCAGGAGGTGACTCATTTCCGTGACGGTGAGATTGAGGTTGAGGGGTTTGACCAGGAAATGCCCGCGCCCGGAATAAGCCAGCATCTGCCGGGTGAGGTCCGCGGCCTTCTGCACCGCCATTTCCGCCTGTTCCAGCGGCCTTCGGGCCGGTCCGCTCTGATCGATCTGGGCCTGAGCGAGGTTCAGGTTGCCCAGCACCGCGGCCAGAAGGTTGTTGAAGTCGTGGGCGATGCCGCCCGCGAGCACGCCAAGGCTTTCCAGGCGCTGCGAGTTCAGCAGGGCCTCCTGGGTGCGGCGCTGCTCCTCTTCGCGCTGGGCCAGAGCCAGGCCCGTGCGGCCCAGTTCGTCGCCCAGCTGGGCCACTTCGCGGGAGGCGGCGCGGAGCTCGGGCCGGTGGTACAGATCTCCGCGGCCGATGTGGCGGGAAGCCTGCACCAGCTGCCGGATGGGCGTGGCGATCACGCGCGTCCCCATGGCGCGGGCGGCCAGCAGGGCCAGGGCGCCGGTGACCAGGAGCAGGAGCATGTTCCGGCGGTCGGCCCTCAGGCTTTCGCCGAGCACCTGGGACTCAGGCCGGCCGACCTGGATGTACAGGTAGGGCCGGGTCTGGCCGGTGGTCCGGATCTGCCGGAAAGCGAATAACGTGTTGCGGCCGTCCCGCCTGGGAGCCCAGTAGGTGCCTTCCTCCTCGGAGCCCATGATGTGGGCGCCCTGGTCCCCCGGCAGCTTCCCGCCCACCAGGGTGCCGTACTGGCCGGCGATGTGGGAGCGGTGGAAGAGCACCGTGCCCGCATGGTCCGCCACCAGGAGGGAGGTCTCGCCGGGCAGTTTGGAGGGGACGAACAAGTCGCCATAGTTGTCCACTTCGTAGGCCGCCGCCAGCACGGCGATGGGCTCGCCCCGCTCGTTCATGACCGGCAGCGCGAAGTGGAGCACCTGGGCTCCCGTGGTCCGGGCGATAACGTACTCGCCCACGGAAAAGCGTCTGGTTTCCAGGGCCTCCCAGAAATACTTGCGGTCCTTCATCACCAGGTTGGCGGTGGGAACGGCGGAGGCGAGCAGGTTCCCTTCCGGATCCAGGGCCAACAGGTTCGAGAAAGTCGGATCCTCCTTGTGAAGGGCCTGGAGGATGCGACCGAAAGCGGGGCCATCGCCCCGCCGCAGTTCAGGGAAGAGCGACAGCGTGGTGAGGATCGCCCGGGCGGAGCTGGTGACTTGGTTCTGCTGGTGGGCCAGATCGTTGGTCATCTGGAGCAGCTGTTCCTGGGCCCGCACCTTGGCCTCCCGGCGGCGCTGGAGGTTCGAGGCGTACTGGATGGTCAGGGCGGGGAGCAGGGCGAGCAGCACCACCCAGGTCAAGTGGGCGCCAAGGCTCCATCTGCGTTTCGTCGGACCCGTGGGGGTCATGGATCCTGACCTTTCTGAAAGACACCCGCCGCATCATCGGGCAATCTGTAGGGATCTATGAATGATACGGGTCACGATCTGCGGGATCTACTGCGGTCTGCTGAAGCGCCCTTCGAGGGCCTGGGCGCTCCCGGGGCCAAGCTCCGGTGGATGTCGCCTGCGGCCCTGGCCCTGGTTCTGGCCCGCTGGGCGGCGCAGGACGGCCGGATGCAGTCGCTCTGGGTGGACGCGCCCAGCGAAGCCGAAGCGCGCCACCTGGCCCAGGATCTCCAGGCCCTGCTGCCGGCCGCGGGAGTGGCCTTCTTCCCGGGCTACACGGCCTACGCCGGCGGCGAGAGCAGCCCCCCGGGCATGGTGCAGCGGGAGCGTCTGTCCGCCCTGGTGGGACTGTTGGAGCGGAGGGTCCAGATCCTGGTGACCGGACCACTGACGGCCTGCGAGCGGCTGCCCCATCCCACCTGGTTCCAGAAGCAGAAGCTGGAACTGCGCCGTGGCGCCGAAGTGCCCCGCGAGCTGCTGCTGGAAACCCTCGTGGCCCTGGGTTACCGGCGCACTGAAATGGCCTCGGCGCCGGGCGAATTCAGCTCGCGCGGCATGGTGGTGGACCTGTGGCCTGACCATCTGGACCAGCCTCTGCGCCTCGAGACTTTCGGGGACGAACTGGAGCGCCTCAGTCCCTTCGATCCCGACAGCCAGCGCCGCACCGGCGAATCACTGGATGCCTTGATGCTCTATCCCCGCTTCGAGGGCGAACGGGGCAATGGCGAAACCCTTCTGGCCGCGGTGGCCTCCCGGGCCCACCTCACGCAGGAGCCCGAGGACGACCTCGCCTTCCGGCGGGCGCGCCTGGCCACCCATGGCCATTTCCCTGGAGAGGAGCTGTTCCACCCGCTGCTGCCTCAGCCCAAGGGCCAGCTCACGCATTGGATGCCGCCCTGCCTGCGGGTGCGCCTGGATGCGCCCTGGGAAGAGGCCCTGCGGGACGCCGAGCGGGCCCGCATCGAGGAGGGGCTGGCCATGCTGCGCCGGGGCGGCGTGGTGTGTCCGGATTTCGAGGACCGCTTCCTGCCCGCGGACCCCAGCCGGCCCACCCTGCTGCTGACGGAATGGCAGAGCGAGGCCACGGTGCCCCTGGCCGCCCAGCCCGTGCGGGAATTCCAGGGCCGCCTGCGGGAGCTGGCGGACCACATGCAGGATCTCGCGCTCACGGGCCACCGCGTGTTCCTGGCGGGCTCCACGCCTGGCATGCGGGACCGCTTCCAGGAGTTCATCCGCGAGTACGAGCTGCCCCAGGCCTACGGCACCGAGATCGGCTGCCGGACGCTGCGCCTGTCGCTCAGCGCCGGGTTCCACCTCAAAGAGCCGGGCCTTGTGGTGTTCACCGAGCGCGAGGTCTTCGGGCGGAAAGCCATCCAGGCGGCGCCGAAGAAATCCCGCAGCTCCGCCTTCCTGTCGGACCTGCGCGACCTCAAGGCCGGCGACCGCGTGGTGCACATGGACCACGGCATCGGCGAGTTCGTGGGCTTCGCCACCCTCACCGTGGGCGGCGAGGAGCAGGAAGTGCTGCAGCTCCGCTATGCCGACGGCGGGCAGCTGAACGTGAGTCTCGAACGGGCCGATCTCGTGCAGCGCTACAGCGGGGCCGAAGGCCATCTGCCGCCTCTGGACAAGCTGGGCGGCGCCAGCTGGGCGCGGGTCAAGCGCAAGGCCAAGAAGGCCATCCGCGACATGGCCGACGAGCTACTGAAGCTCTACGCCCAGCGCAAGCTGGAGAAGGGCCACGCCTACCCGTCCGACGGCCCCGACATGGCCGCCTTCGACGCCAGCTTCCCCTTCACGCCTACGCCGGATCAGATCGAGGCCATCGAGGCGGTGAAGGCGGATCTCGAATCGCCGCGGCCCATGGACCGCCTCCTGGTGGGCGATGTGGGCTTCGGCAAGACCGAAGTGGCCATGCGGGCCGCGGCCAAGGTGGCCCTCGAAGGCCGCCAGGTCGCGGTTCTCTGCCCCACGACCATCCTCTGCTTCCAGCATTACCGGACCTTCAGGGAGCGCTTCGCCGGGTTCCCCATCCGCATCGAGATGATGAACCGCTTTGTGGAAGCGGCGGATCAAAAGCGCATCCTGCAGGAGGTGGCCGACGGCAAGGTGGAGATCGTGGTGGGCACGCATCAGCTGCTGGGCGCCAAGGTCAAGTTCGCGGACCTGGGTCTGGTGGTCATCGACGAGGAGCAACGCTTCGGGGTGGGCCACAAAGAAAAACTGAAGAAGCTGCGCCTCAACGTGGACCAGCTGGCGCTTTCCGCCACGCCCATTCCCCGCACGCTGCACATGAGTCTCACGGGCCTGCGGGAAATCAGCCTCATCGAAACGCCGCCCAAGGACCGCCTGGCCATCGAAACCGTCGTGGCGCCCTGGAGCGACGAGCTGGTGCAGACGGCCATCCAGTTCGAGCTGCGGCGCGGCGGACAGGTGTACCTGGTGCACAACCGCGTGGAATCCATCGTCTCCATCGCCGCCCGGGTAAGGGAGCTGGTGCCCGACGCCCGCGTGGCCGTGGGCCACGGCCAGATGACCGACGAGGCCCTGGAGCAGGCCATGCTGGGCTTCATGGAGGGGCGCATCGACGTGCTGGTGGCCACCACCATCGTGGAGAACGGCCTGGACGTGCCCAACGCCAATACCCTCATCGTCCACCGGGCCGACGCCTTCGGCCTGAGCCAGCTCTACCAGCTGCGCGGGCGGGTGGGCCGCAGCGACGTGCCCGCCTACGCCTACCTGCTGATTCCGCCCAAGCACGAGATCAGCGAGGACGCCCGCAAGCGCCTGCAGGCCCTGGAGGATTTCTCGGAGCTGGGATCGGGCTTCCGCATCGCGGCCATGGACCTGGAGCTGCGGGGAGCAGGCAACCTGCTGGGCGGCGAACAGTCGGGCCACATCCACGACATCGGCTTCGAGCTTTACGTGAAGCTGCTGGAGGAGACGCTGCAGGAGCTACAGGGCCAGCCCAGCGGCGCCTTCGAGGTGAAACTGGACGGCCTGGCGCCCGGCGCTCAGCTCAGCCGCCGCTGGATCGACCAGGCCAGCGAGCGGCTCGTGGCCTACAAGCGCATCTCGCGCCTGCGCGAAGAGAGGGATCTGGAGCTCTACAAGCTGGACCTGGAGGATCGCTTCGGCCGCATCAGCGAAGACGATGCCGACACGATCCGCTTCTTCGAATTGCTGAAGGTCAAGCTCTGCGCCCAGCATCTGGCGGTATCCGAGGTGGCCGTGGAAAAGGGCCAGCTCAAGTTCCGCCTCAGCCCCCAGACGCCGCTGGATCCCGCCAAGCTCATGGCCTGGGTGGGCCAGAAGAAGGGCGCCCAGTTCAGTCCCGATGGTGCGGTTCGGCTGCCCGCGCTGGGCCCCGAGGAGGGACCCATGCTCCAGGCCCAGCGCGTGCTCGCGGAGTGGGCGGGGTTGGTGGGGTAACCTCTCGCTCAATTCGGACCCCATCGCTGCGCGCGAGGGCCCTCAAACAAAATAGGGCCGGTTAGCTTCCTTTTTAGGCCTTTTTACCTGTTGAAGAACACCACATAACGTAACTGATATGGGCTTGGGGTACCATTTGCCAGGTCTTCCTGCAAACAGAGGGGTACACGATGAACATTCTTTTGTGGGTTCTTCAGATCCTGACTGCGCTCCTGTATGGATCGTCAGGTGTCATGAAGGTCTTCCTCTTCGACAAAATAAGCAAAGACGTCCCATCCTTCGGCGCGTTGCCCCGAGACGTTTGGATGGCGCTGGGTGTATTGGAAATCATATGTACTATCGGGCTAATCCTTCCGTCAGTCCTTCATTGGCATCCATACCTGACCATTTGGGCTGCGGCACTTTTGGCGGTTGAGAGCCTTTTGTTCATCTGGGTGCACGTCCATTACCATGAGATGGGAACTCTGATCATGGTCATATTCCTGGGCCTTCTCATGGCATTTATCGCATATGGGCGCATGGTTCTTAAGCCAATTGTCTGACCACCTGGGCAGCAGACTTTGATGTTGGGTGGCCTAACCCCTAGCTCAACTCGGATGCATCCTGCATTGGCTTCTCGCTTTCTCTCAACTTATCGCTTCCTCGGCTCCGCTCAGCGCCTCGGTGCAGGTGTGGTCGGTTGGCCTCTCTCGTTAGGTGGGACACCGATGCCGATCTCCAACAATGCAATCATATGGTTGAATGCAAACCAGGGACTGGTTTCTGTTTTTGACCCAAAACCCGAAAACTAAGCCAGGGATTATGTGGAAATCGGGCCTTGGGAAGGCATCCTAGGGGAGCCCAGCCAAGGAGGCAGAGATGCCAAGGAAGGGACACAATGAGGAGCAGATCGTCTTCGCGTTGAAGCAGGCGGAGAACGGGGCAAAGATCCCGGATATCTTCCGGAAGCTGGGGATCTCGGATCAGACCTTTTACCGGTGGAAGCACCAGTAAGTGGGCCACGGGGTCTCCGAGCTTCGGGAGCTAAGGCCGCTTCGGGATGAGAACGCCCGCCTGAAACGCCTGGTGGCAGACCTGAGCCTCGACAAGCACATCTTGCAGGAAGTGCTTTCAAAAAAGACTGAAGGCCGCGGTGCGGCGTTCGCCGGTGGAGTGGGTCCAGAAGGGCTATGGATTCAGCGAGCGTCGTGCCTGCGGCCTGGTGTGCATCTGTCGGGCGAGCGCGCGCTACCGGCCCCGGCGGGACTCCCAGATCCCCTTCCTGATCATCATCAACAACAACGGCTGGAACCGGCTGGGGGTGGCCTTCCGGACCACGCCAGGCTCCGCGGATGCGGCCTTCGGATTGGACAAGGCCGGTCTGAATTTGGGTCCGTCACTTGAGGCCCTTCGCCCCGGGCGAAACCTTCGCATTGACAGGCGGCTCTTCCTGGAGGACGTTGGTCGGGTTCCGCCCGATGCCTGTCGAGACAAAAAACCATGGAGCCGGCGCCCATGGGCGCCCGGGAACCCGGAGATCTCATGAAGACCCATGCGCTGATCAACACCTTCATGATCCTTGATCAGGCCCTGACCTGCACCGAGATGCCCGTGAGCCCCAGTCTGTACCAGGATCTGGACGCCCAGTTCGACGGCTTCAAATCCTGCGTCCTCATTTCGGAGTACCAATTTGAGGAGGACTGGGACACCTGGGAGATGCACCCCAAGGGCGATGAAGTGCTCTACCTCCTAGAAGGCGAAGCCACCCTCTGCTTTTTCCTCGACGGCAAGGAGCGGGAGATGGCCTTCTCGACCCCCGGATCGGCGGTCAAGGTGCCCGCCGGCACCTGGCATACCGCCCGTACGTCAGTGCCGTGCCGGATCCTCTTCATCACGCCCGGCGAAGGCACGCAGAACGCCCCTGCGCCCGTGGGCTGAGGCCGCCCCCGGGGGACAAGGGGGACAGGGGGGACAAGGCAGAGATTCACCGGGAAGGCGGTCCCGGCCGAAAGGCTGGCATGGCCCGGCCGCCGCCGGGCCCCGAGACCGGATGAGCCATGAAGAACCGAATGCCGGTGAACCCGCAGAATCCCAAGGGCCTCCTGATCCTGACCGGGGCGGGCATGTTGGGGGCCCTGGTCCTGGCGGGCCTCATCGCGGCCTACGGGGTGAACCAGGGCGTGGATTCCGTGACCATGCCGGTGGTGGGGCGGACCCTGAACCAGTTCATGGCCGTGGTGCTCACCTGCATCGCCCTCATCGTGCCCCTGACCGCCAACCTCTACACGCCCAAGCTGGTCACCCTGTACGTCCGCCACCCCCTGATCGTGGCCATGCTTTCGCTGCTGTTGACCAGCCACATCATCTGTTTGTCCCTGAATTTCATTCCGGCGGGCTCTCTGCTGAACCGCGTGCTGGTGGATGCGCTGGCCCTCATCTACCTCCTGGTGATGCTGGGCGCGCTGCCCTTCCTCTACGGCATCAGCCGCTTCCTTCGCCCCAGCTACTTCATGCCCATGCTCACCCGGAAGGGGTACCGCAACCTCAAGGAGCTGGCCCGGGGCCGCCGCATCGAGGCGAACAAGGATGAGCTGTTCGAGACCGTGGACGTGGTGACCAACGTGGCGCTGACGGGGATGGCCCGCGGGGACCGGCAGCTGGTGCTGCTTTCGCTGAAGTCCCTGCATACTTTGCTGGGGGACATCATCCGCTGTGTCGGAACCGAGGCGTCCTATTGGCGCGCCTCGCGGCCCTGGTTCGTGCCGGGACTGGCGAAGGAGGGCCAGGAATACCTCACCCGGGAACTGATCTGGCCCGAGGCCTACATTCTGGCTCAGACCCTGAAGGTGTCCGAGGTGGCCAACCGGAGGCAGCACGAGCTGCTCTCCGAAATGGCGGCGCACCTGGTGGATACGGCCCGGCTGGCCAACGATGCCGGAGAGGAGGGCGTGGTGGAACTCCACGTCATGACCCTCAACACCCTGCTCCGGGAGGCATTGGAACAGAAGGATCTCCGCCGTTTCCAAAATCTCTCGTACCACTACCGGCTGCTCATCCAGGCCTTCGATGCCACGCCCGAGCGCATGCACGGCACGGTCCGGCACCTGATGCACTACGCCCGGCTGGCCTCGCGCCAGGGGCCGGCCTTCGCCTATGAGACCGTGGTCTACGATCTGGGCGAGCTGGTGATCAGCATCGCGGCGGACAACGAGGACCGCGCCGTGGAATTGATCCAGGCCTGGGCCGGCCCCGTCTGGCAGGAGGCCCTCGCCCAGGACAGCGGCATGAAGAAGGTGGGATGGCGGACCCTGCTCCGCGCCCATTGGGAGCTGCGGAGCCAGGGGTTTAAAGAGGCTTCGGACGCCATCTATTGGCGCTTCCTCACGGACGAGGCCATCCACCGTGAACAACTGGAATTGCTGTTGGAGGAGAACCGGGAGTTGCACTACGAATTCAACGACCGCCTCATGCGCTTCGCCCACTTCTCTCCGCAGGCGGGCCGCGAGGCCCAAGCCTTCCTGGAGCAATGGTAGGCGCGTCTTTGGGGCCGTTCGCCGGTGCTAGTCCGCCGTTCGCCGATCCCCCGCAGGTTCCGCCGCCAGGAGGGCTAGCTTGAAAGCACCGCCCGGGGGTTCCGATGCTCTCCTTCCTGATGACCGAAGTGTTCAGCCTGGTGCGCGCCGTCCACGGCGTGGCCCTCTTCGTGATCATGGCCGCCTTCGCTCCCGCGAGCCTTCGCGGCGAGGAACCCCGCATCCTGGGGCTGCATGGCCTTGAGGCCGCCGAGGTGCGCCAGCAGGGCTTCACCCTGCCGCGGGCCATGAAGATTCACGTCTACGCCAAAGGCGGCGGCCTGCGCCGCATCTTCCATGGCGATGGCGGCCATCCTCTTTTCGCCTACGGATGGATCCTGAACGCCGCAACCCGGGAAGTGGTGTGGCAGATGGATGGCTCCAACATCAAGCGGGACTGGGAGTACTGGGTGGCGGACCGCTACATCGACCTGCCCGCTGGCAGCTACGAGGCCTGCTTCGCCAACCACGGGTTCGGCCAGAGCCTGCTGTTCGCGCAGTGGAACCGGAACATCGACCGGCGGACCATCCAGCACGAAGGGAGAGGGCGCTCCCACGGCTTCCTGGAGGCCATCGGCGCCGACGAATCCAGCCTGCTGCGCCACTGGCGGGAGCAGGTGGGGAACTACGGCATGGAGCTCTACGCGGCCAGCGGCCAGGCCTCGGACGTGGCCACGTTTGAAGCGCCCCTGCGCTGGAAGAACATCGTCCTGTCCCTGCCCGCGACCACGGACGACGGGCATTGGGCCCAGGCCTTCCGCCTGCGCCGGCCCGCCACCCTGCACGTCTACGCAGAAGGCGAAGGCAGCGGGAGGCGCATGCACGACTACGGGTGGATCACCAATGCCCGCACCCGGGAACGGGTGTGGGAGATGACCATGGACAAGTCCCAGTTCGCCGGCGGGGCCCGCAAGAACCGCCGTCAGGTGGAGACCCTCCAACTGCCGGCCGGGGACTACGAGGCCACCTTCGTGACGGACGACTCCCACTCGCCCGCGGACTGGAATGCGGCGCCCCCGTGCGATCCCGGGATGTACGGCCTGACCATCTCAGTGCCGTCGGACGCCGAAGTCTCTGCCGCCTCCCTGACGGCGTCCCTGGCCTGGCCTCCCCTGGCGGAGCTGGTGCGGGTGGGCAATGACCAGGATCGCAGCGCCTCCTTCACCCTGGGCGGCGCCCAGTCCCTGCGGGTTTATGCCGTCGCCGAAGGCAGCGGCGACGAGATGGCCGACGAAGCCTGGATCGAAGATGCCTCCGGAAAGCGCGTCTGGGTGATGTCCCCCGGACACAGCAGCCATGCCGGAGGTGCCTCCAAGAACCGGATGGTTGACGAGTTGGTGAGTCTGCCGAAGGGTGTCTACACGCTTCGCTTCCGCACCGATGACAGCCATGCCTACGGCCGCTGGAACGATGATGCGCCTTGGGACAAGGAGCACTACGGCATCAGCGTGTATTCAGCGAAGTGACCGACTCAGGGCATCCCTTTCATCGGTGATGGTTTCAAAGGCGGCGCGGAAGGCGTCCGGGATGGCCGCTGCCCTTCCGGTCGCGGCGTTCACGAAAACCCATACCGTCCGGGCCCGGGCCAGAATCTTCCGGTCGCGGCCGCGCAGGAAAAGGTAGTGCCTAGGCGAGGATTGCGCCTCGAAGCCACCGATCCAGGTGAGCAGGGTGATGTCCTCGCCCGCGAAGGCCGGGCGAAGATACTCGATCTCGTGGGAGCGGATGACCCAGGTGGTGCCGGTTTCCCGGTAGCGGGCCAGGGTCCAGCCCCGGGCGTCGGAGTGGGCGGTGGCCACGTCCTGCATCCAGCGCAGGTATTCCAGGTTGTTGGCGTGGCCGTTCACGTCGATGGCGGTTCCGGGAACGGCGAAGGCATGCGTGAAGACGCCCGCGGTCATGGGGGCCTCAATCCCTGCTTCCGGCCGGATCGTGGGGCAGGTTCCCCCGGGGCGAGCGGAAGTAGGCATAGGGCGTGGCGTGGAGGAAATTGGAAACACGGCTGGTGTAGATGTCCGCGTAGCGTTCGATCTGGCGGGTGAGGTGGCTCTTGTCGTTCCCAGCGCGGGTGAGCAGGCCCCACCGTTCGTTGGTCAGCTCGGTTCCAGCCTTGGCGAGGGGGGCGATCTCCGCATCCAGGGCCACCAGTTGATTGCGAAGGTCGTGGACCCTCGCCTCCGCCACCGCCTCCTCCCCGGTGGATGAACCCAGGCCGAACAGGCGCTGAAGCACCAGGCGCGCCCGGGAAAGGCGGGCCTCCAGGGTTTCCTTCTCCCGCATGAGGGCCATGAGCCGGACTTCCGTGGGGCGGTAGCCTTCAAGCGCCAGCACCTCGGCCTCCAGCTCCCGCAGCACCAGGGCCGTGCGCCAACTGAGGGTGCGCTTGCTCACGTGAACGTCGCCGAACATGTGGTCGCCCACGTAGAGGATCTCGTCGCCGGAGAAGCCGAGATCCCGCTCCACCTGGGCGGCGGAGCCGCCCAGATACATGCCGCCGGGCTGCAGGGGGCCGACCAGAGGCCGGAGGAGGCCGGACTCGTCCACCACCTCGAAGAAGGGGCTGTACTCGGTGAAGAAGGCTGGTTTCCGGGCGGAGACGATGACGAGGTCGAAGAGCTGGCGCCAGGTCATGTCCCCGGGCAGGTGCCTGTCATAGGCGTGGGCCATCATGCGGGCGGTGAAGCTCCATTCGGAATTGGTGATGAGCAGCAGCTTCTTGCCGGCGTTCTTCTGGTCCAGCAGGGCCTGGGCCGCCTCGGGATCCTGCACCGCGTAGCGGTCGGGAGCCGATGCAATCTCGGCCTTGAGGTGGCCTTCGAGGTGCTGCGCGTCCACCCGGGCGCGCACGTGCCGGTAGAGGCTGGCGTATTCGAAGGGGCGGGGCAGGGCGCCGCGGTCCATGAGGTCCACGGCCTGGGCATAGAGGCAGCCTTCGGAAAGGGAGAAGAGTGTGTTCAAGAAGATCCAGCGGGGATCTGAGAGGTCCACCAGTGTTTGGGCGTAGGCTTCCCTCTGCTCGCTGAATTCGAGCATCCGCGTGCCGTGCATGGCCCGCTTCACGAAACCGAAGCGGTTGGCCTTCACGAGGTTCCCCAGCTCGGTGTCGATGACCAGGCCCCGGGTCACCATGCGCGCATCGAAATCCAGGCCCTCCATGGGCCAGCCCTCGGAGGCCAGCCGCTGCTGGGCCTGGGCGTAGACCATGCGCTCGAAAGCATCCACCCGGTAGTCCACCAGGGTGTAGTCCATGTCGTATCCGATGGCCTGCACGGATCGCATGTTCAGGGTTCGGTTGCAGAAAATCCCGCGGCCGCGGGGGACTTCGGGGAGCTCGGGATTCAGCATGAGCCAGCATACCTTGGCCAGGCCGGGGATTCCCGCGGGTGGTGGTTCCCACGCCTCCATGCGATTCTTGACCTTCGCCTCTGGAGGCCTCATGTCCCTGCCCTGTCGGTTCCTGATTCCCGCCCTCCTCATCGCCGCGCTGCCGGGCGCCTTGCCCGCCTCGGCCGCCGAGAAGCGCGCCTTCCAGATCGAGGATCTCTACCGGCTCAAGGGGGTGCAGCACTTGGCCCTCAGTCCCGACGGCGCCAAGCTGGCCTTCGAGGTGTCCAGCCAGGATCTGAAGGCCGCCACGCGCAACACCCAGATCTGGGTGATGGACGTGGCCTCGGGACAATCGAAGCAGCTCACGTATTCCGGCAAGTCCGACACCGCGCCGCAGTGGTCCAAGGACGGCAGGACCCTCTACTTCCTCTCCAGCCGCGCGGGCGGAAGCCAGCTGTGGGCTCTGGACGCCAGCGGGGGCGAGGCCCGCAAAGTCACCTCCTTCGAGCCAGGCGTGGGCGCGCCCAAGCTGGCCGGGGACAAGGTGGTGTTCGAGGCGTCGGTCTTTCCCGAAGCCATGACCGACGGCGCCAAGCAGAAGGAGTGGGGGGAGAAGCTGGAGAGCGGGCCCGTGCAGGCCCACATGGCGGATTCACTGCTCTACCGCCACTGGACCGAGTGGCGCGACTTCCAGTACACGCACCTGTTCACGGCCACGCCCGAAGGCAAGGTCGAGGCCATCACCAGCGGCAAGCAGGACTATCCCGCCTTCTGGCAGAGCTGGGACCTGAGTCCCGACGGCAAGGAGGTCTGCGTCACTACCAATACCGATGCGGTGGCGGCCCGCAGCACCAACCAGGATCTCTTCCTCATCCCTCTGGGGGGCGACCGCGCGCCGCAGCGCATCACCGGCGACAACCCGGCCGCGGACCAGGAGCCCAAGTACTCGCCTGACGGCCGCTTCATCGCCTACAAGCTGCAAACGCGCCCGGGCCACGAGTCCGACCGCTTCCGCCTGGCGCTCTACGACCGCGCGGCCAAGAGCCGCAAGGTCCTCACGGAGGGCATCGATAACTGGGTGGATGCCTTCCAGTGGTCCGCCGACGGCAAGGCCCTCTGGTTCACGGTGCAGGAAAAGGGCCGCTGGCCCCTGTACCGCATGGACGTCGCCACGGGCAAGGCCGTGCGCATGCTTGAAGGCCAGAGCATCCGCGAGTTCCAGGTGAGCGCGGATCAGAAAGCCGTGTTCCTCACCAAGAACCGCGTGGGCGAGCCCACGGAGATCTGGCGCTACGGTTTCGACACCAAGGAACTGAAGCGGCTCTCCTCCTTCAACCAGGCCGTGGCCGATGAGGTGGATTTCCGTCCCGCCGAAGAGCAGTGGGTGAAGGGCGCCGGCGGCAAGGACATCCATGTCTTCCTGGTGAAGCCCCACGGTTTCGATCCCGCCAAGAAATACCCCCTGATCATGAACGTGCACGGCGGGCCGCAGATGATGTGGTCCGATACCCTGCGCGGCGACTGGCAAGTGTACCCGGGCGCGGGCTACATCGTAGCCTTCCCCAACCCGCATGGCTCCACGGGCTACGGCCAGGCCTTCACCGATGCCATCAGCGGCGACTGGGACGGCAAGGTGCAGACGGACATCGACAAGGTGGCCGACCACCTCGCGGCGCTGCCCTACGTGGACAAGGACCGCATGGGCGCCATGGGCTGGAGCTGGGGCGGCTACGCCATGATGTGGCTGGAAGGGCACACGGCCCGCTACAAGGCTCTGGCCGCCATGATGGGCGTGTACGACCTGCGTTCCATGCACGGCGCCACGGAGGAGTTGTGGTTCCCCGAGCACGACCTCACGGGCACCCCCTGGGACAAGGCCTCGGCCTATGACCGCATGAACCCGAGCAGCCACGTGAAGGCGTTCAAGACGCCCTGCCTGGTCATCACCGGCGAGCGCGACTACCGGGTGCCCTACACCCAGAGCCTGCAGTTCTTCACGGGCCTCCAGGAGATGGGCGTGCCCAGCCGCCTCATCGTCTTCAAGAACGACGGCCACTGGCCCGATAACCTGAAGTCCATGCCCGTCTACTACAACGCCCACCTGGAGTGGTTCCAGAAATACCTGGGCGGCGGCGCGGCGCCCTGGAAGACCGAGGACATGATCCGGAATGTGGCCTTCGGAAAAGCCGCGAAGTAAACCAAGACCGGCGCTATCAACAGAGGCGAGGGGGGGCTGAACCGTGGCCCCCCTCGTGTTGTCACCTCTTGAGTCTTGGGGTTAGGATGGGCTCCATACCGCGATCCACATCCACAGCGGACCCTGAATTCGATGCAGCGAGGGGCTATCATGCGCTTGGTTCTTGGACTGTTGCTTTTGATGTCGGGTGCGCCCGCCTTCTCGCAGGCGCCACCGCCGCCTCCGCCGCCGGGAGAGGCCGCCGGAGCGGGCAGCCGCGATATTTTGGACGTGCCTCCGGGCGCCACCTTGATCGAGGAAAAGAGCCTGCCCCTGGATGTATCACTGAATGCGCCATCTGCTCAGGCGACCGGGGGCAAGTCCTCAGGGCGCGGCATCACGGACAATCTCGACCAGGGGAAGCGCGGGATGCGCCTGTACCAGTTCACGATGGCCCCGAAGGAAACCCTGAGGTTGAAGCTCAATGCATTTCCCTCGGACAAGATCGTGATGAGTTTCGCGCCTCCCGTGAAACCCGATGACTTGACTCCCGGGATCAAGCGGGCGAACCAGATGCCGCAGATCGCTCGCAGATCGGCCATCGAACTGATGAACACCACCAGCGAGCCCTACCAGGTGGTGCTCCGCATGATCGGGACCATCGACGTGCCCTACAAGCTTGAAATCAGCCGGAAATAGCCTCAGCGCTGGCGGCGGACAAGTCCTTCACCATCCCGCAGGCTGATTCAAGAAAGGATCACGTCATGACCAGGCGCTTCCTGATGGTTCCCTTCCTCCTGGCCCTCGCGGCGGCTCCGCACGCTGCGGCGCAGGCCCCAACGCCCCAGGCGGCTCCGGCCAAGGTTCCGTTCTCCCGGCTGAAGGCGGATTTCATCGAAGCCTACTGGCGGCAGAACCCGGAAAGCGCGGTGGGGGCCGGCTACTACAAATACGCCGACCGCCTGCCCATCCCGGACGCGGTGGAGCGGCGGAGGAGCTTCTCCTTCGCGTCCCAGTGGCTGAGGGCATTCAAGGAAGTGGATGAGCGCGCCCTGGAGGTTCCGGAGCGCATCGACCTCCGGCTGATCCGCGGCCAGCTGGAGGCGGAGCACTGGTACGCCAACACGTTCAAGAGCCATCAATGGGACCCTTCGAACTACAACGTGGCCGGCACCTTTGGATTGCTGCTGGGAACGGAGTACGCTCCGCTTGAAACCCGCTTGCGGACGGTGGCCAAGCGCCTGCCCAAGGTGGCGCCCTACTACGCCGCCGCCAAGGCGAACCTCAAGGGCCCGACGCTGGAGCACACGCAGCTGGCCATCCTTCAGAACAAGGGGGCATTGGGCGTCTTCGGAGAGGGCTTCCTGAAGCAGGTAGACGGCTCGCAGCTTTCCGCCGCCGAGAAGGCGCGCATCAAGGAAGACGCCGGCAGGGCCAAGGCGGCCGTCCAGGACTACATCACCCACCTGGAGGGTCTGGAAACGAAACTGAAGGCTTCGGGGGCCCGCTCCTTCCGCATCGGCAAGGATCTGTTCGAGCAATCCTTCTTCCACTCCATCCAGGCGGATTGTACGGCGGAGGAGTTGTACCGCCGGGCCCTGGCGGAGAAGGAGAAGCTGCATGCCCGCATGGCGGAAACGGCCCGCCAGCTCTGGCCTAAGTATTTCGGCGCCGAGCCCATGCCTGCCGATAGGTTGGATCTCATCGGCCGCATGGTGGAAAAGCTCTCCCAGAACCACGTGACCGCCGAAGGCTTCGTGGCCGAGGTGAAGCGGCAGATCCCGCTGCTGGAGAGCTGGGTGCGCGAGCACGGCCTGGTGGAGCTGGACCCGAGCAAGCCCCTGGTGGTGCGGGAAACGCCCGAGTACATGCGGGGCGTGGCCGGCGCCAGCATCAGCGCTCCCGGGCCCTATGATCCCAAAGCCAACACCTACTACAACGTCACGCCTCTGGAGGGTACCGCGGCCCAGAAGGAAAGCTACCTTCGGGAATACAACGAGTACATCCTCCAGGTGCTCAATATCCACGAGGCTGTTCCCGGCCACTACGTGCAGCTGCTGCACGCCAACAAATCCCCCAGCCTGGTGAAGGCCATCTTCGGCAATGGCGCCATGGTGGAGGGCTGGGCGGTCTATTCCGAGCGGATGATGCTGGAATCCGGCTACGGCGGCAACACGCCCGAAATGTGGCTCATGTATTCCAAGTGGAATCTGCGGGTGGTCTGCAACGCCATTCTGGATTACAGCGTGCATGTGCAGGGCATGACCGAGGAACAGGCGATGAAGCTCCTGGTGCGCGAAGCCTTCCAGCAGGACACCGAGGCGCGGGAGAAGTGGCACCGGGCCCAGGTCACCTCCGTCCAGCTCTCCAGCTACTTCGCGGGCTACGCGGCCATCTACGATCTGCGGGAACAGCTGAAAACCCGCCAAGGGGCGGCCTTCGACCTCAAGCGCTTCCACGAGCAGTTCCTGGGCTACGGCAGCGCCCCCGTGAAGTTCATCCGGGAGCTCATGCTGTCCAAGCCCTGAGACGTGCCACTGATCCAGGTGGCCAGTCCACCGGAGCGCCCATGACCGACGCCGGAGATCCCGGAAGCGATGCCGCGGGCTGGCCCTGGCCCGAACAGGCCGAAGTGATGCGGACCGTGCTGGACGCATCCACGGATCCCATCTTCAACATCCTGGAAGACGGCACCTATCGCTATGTCAACGGCGCCTTCTCCGGCCCCTTCGGGAAGACGCCACCGGAGATCATCGGGAAACAGATCTGGGACCTCTTCGACCGGGCGGAGGCCCAAAAGCGCATGGCCGTGGTCGGCCGGGCGTTCGCCACGGGAGAGACCATCGTCTTCGATGTGCGGGTGCCCACCGGGGTGGGCGACCGCCACTACATCACCTCGGTTCGGCCCATTCTGGGCGCACAGGGAAGGGTGACTTCCGTGGTGTGCATCTCGAAGGACATCACCGAACGGAAGCGGGTGGAGTTGGAGCGGGAAAAGCTGATCCAGGAACTCCAGGTGGCGCTGGCCCAGGTGCGGACCCTTTCGGGCCTGCTGCCCATCTGCGCGCATTGCAACAAAATCCGGGATGAGCAGGGCTCCTGGACCCGCATCGAGTCCTACATCAGCGCCCACACCCACGCGGAATTCAGCCACGGTATCTGCCCCGACTGCGCCCGAGGAGCCTTCCCGGAAATGAGCGACTGACGTGCCTCGTATGATGATGCTAGAGTCATGAATGACTCCCGGAGCTCCCATGCGCCCGCTTTCTGTTATGACTGCCCTCATGACCCTGCCCATCCTCGCCGCCGATCCCGCCCAAGCCGCGAATCCATTCTTCGCGGAATGGAAGACGCCCTTCGGTGTGCCGCCCTTTCAGGACATCCGGGAGGACCATTTCCTGCCCGCCTTCAAGGAGGGCATGGTCCGGCAGAAGGCGGAAGTGGCCGCCATCCTCGATGCCCAGGCCGCGCCCACCTTCGAGAACACCATCCTGTCCTTGGAGCTGTCTGGCCAGTTCCTGGACCGCGTGGGCTCCGTGTTCTTCAACCTCACAGGGGCGGAAACCAATCCCAAGCTGCAGGCGGTGAACCGCGAAGTGATGCCGCTGATGTCGGCCCATCGCGATGACATCCACCTGAACGCCAAGCTGTTCCAGCGGGTGAGGGCGGTGTGGGAGGCCCGTGGCCGGCTGAACCTGGCACCGGATCAGATCCGGCTCCTGGAGAACAGCTACAAGGCCTTCGTGCGGGCTGGCGCGGCCCTGACACCGGAGCAGCAAGGCCGCATGCGGGCCATCAATGCCGACCTGTCGCGGTTGGGCGTGGATTTCAACGACCGGGTGCTCAAGGCCACCAAGGCTTTCCAGATGGTGTTGGAGGCCAAGGATCTTGCGGGCCTGCCCGAAGGGGCCCGCATGGCCGCGGCGGCGGCCGCGCGCAAGGCCGGACTGGACGGGAAATGGCTGTTCAGCCTGGATGGCCCCAGCATCTGGCCCTTCCTCGAATACGCCGAGAACCGCGACCTGCGGAAGCGCATTCTCACGGGCTATCTGGAGCGCTGCAACCAGGGTGGCGACACGGACACCAACGCCATCGTGAGCCGGGTGGCGGCGCTGCGGGCGGAGAAAGCCCAGCTTCTGGGCTACGGCACCTGGGCGGATTTCGTCCTGGAAGAGAACATGGCCAAGAACGCCAAGGGCGTCTACGGCCTGTTGGATCAGATCTGGAAACCCGCGCTGGAAGTGGCCAAGAAGGAGCGCGCCGAGCTACAGGCCATGATGGCCAAGGATCTTCCGGGCCAGAAACTGGAGCCCTGGGATTGGCGCTACTACGCGGAAAAGGTGAAGCGGGCCAAGTACGATTTCGACGAGGAATCGGTGAAGCCCTATTTCGCCGTCGATGCCGTGAGGCAGGGGGCCTTCGCCTTGGCGGGCCGGCTGTACGGCATCACTTTCTCGGAAGTGAAGGGCATTCCCGTCTACCAGAAGGACGTGCGCTGCTTCGAGGTGAAGGAGCAGGATGGACGGCACCTGGGCTTGATCTACGTGGACTATCATCCGCGGCCGGGCAAGCGCGGCGGCGCCTGGATGAGCAGCTACCAGCCCGCGTGGGTGAGGGACGGCAAGCAGATGGATCCCGTGGTGGTGAACGTCTGCAACTTCACTGCGCCCGCCGGGGACCGGCCCGCGCTGCTCACGGCTGACGAGGTGCGCACCCTCTTCCACGAGTTCGGCCACGGGCTGCACGGCCTCTTCTACAAGGGGCGCTACCGCGGCACCGCAGGCACTCCGCGGGACTTCGTGGAACTGCCCAGCCAGGTCATGGAGAATTGGGCCATGGAGCCCGAGGTGCTGAAGCTCTACGCCAAGCACCACCAGACCGGCGAAAGCATCCCCGAAGCTCTGGTGGCGAAGATGAAGAAGGCCGCCACCTTCGGGCAGGGCTTCGCCACCGTCGAGTACATGGCCGCCGCGCTGCTGGACATGGACTGGCACACCCAGACCAGCGCCAAGCCCCAGGACACGGCGGCCTTCGAAAAGGCCTCGCTGGCCAAGTGGGGGCTCCTGGCTGAGATCCCGCCCCGCTACCGCAGCCCCTACTTCAGCCACATCATGGGCGGCTACGCGGCGGGCTACTACAGCTACATCTGGAGCGCCGTCCTCGACAGCGACGCCTTCCAGGCCTTCAAGGAGAAGGGCGACCTCTTCGATCCCGCCACCGCGGCCAGGTTCCGCGCCGAGGTGCTTTCCAGGGGCGGCACCGCCGATCCTGCCGAACTCTACCGGCGGTTCCGCGGCCGCGATCCAAAGGTGGAGCCCCTGCTCGAGAAGCGCGGGCTGAAGCAGCGCCCGCGGTGAAACACCCGGGGCGGGACTGTGGCAAAGTGGTTCCACCCACCGGAGCCCCCATGCGTTGTTTGCCCGCAGCCCTGTCCCTGGTGTCGCTGCTCGGATTGCCGTCCGCATCCCCGCTTGGCGCCCAAACGCCGCAGGCTCCCAAGGCCTACCATGGCCTGCGGCTGCCCAACCGTTTCTTCGCGGACAACCGGGCGGCACTGCTGGCCAAGGCCAAGGCCATGGGACCCGGCACCCTGGTCGTGGCCAAGTCCATGCCCGCCCAGCCCAGTTCCGGAGACGGCGAGCGCCCCTACCGGCAGGATTCCGATTTCTACTATCTCACCGGCGTGGAGGAGGAGCAGGCCGTGGCCCTGCTCGACGCGGATAAGGGCACCTACACGCTGCTGGTGCAGGCCCGCGATCCCCGCCGCGAAACCTACACGGGAGCCCGCCTGGGCCTGGCCGGGGCCAAGGCCAAGGGCGCCGACGAAGCCGTGGAGTATCCCGCCGCCGAAAAGACCCTGAGCGAGGCCCTTCAGAAAGCCAAGCGCGTGGTCCTCATCGACAACTTCGACGAGGCCTTCCGCATCAAGGTGCTGGACGCCGTCTACCCCCGCGGCGCCCTGGGCTGGAAGGCCGACTACGAGAAGAGCCTGGTGGACGGCCGCCCCATCGTCAGCGAAATGCGGGTGATCAAGCAGCCGGTGGAAGTGGAGATGATCCAGCGGGCCGTGGACGCCAGCATCGAGGGGCATCTGGCGGCCATGCGCGGCAGCGCTTTCTTCACCAACGAGGGCCAGGTGGCGGCGGCCCTGGAGGGCACCGTGCGGGCCCTGGGGGCGCGGTTCCTCTCCTACGAAACCATCGCCGGCGCGGGCAGCAACGGCTGCGTGCTGCACTACCCCTCCAGCGACCAGCCCATCGCGCCGGGCTCCCTCATTCTCATGGATGCCAGCGGCGAGATCGGGTTCTACACTTCGGACATCACCCGCACCTGGCCCGCCGGAGGGACCTTCACCAAGGAGCAGCGGGCCCTCTACGACGTGGTGCTCAAAGCCCAGGAGGCGGGCATCCAGGAACTGCGCCCGGGCCGGCCCCATGGGGCCAGCATGCGCGCCGCGGCGCGGGTCATCAGCGACGGCCTGGTGGAGCTGGGCCTCATCAGCGGCGACAAGGAGGAGGCCTTCAAGCGGGGAGACTGGAACAAGTTCCTGCCCCATGGCGTGAGCCACTACCTGGGGCTGGACGTGCATGATGCCGGCAGCTACGGCCCCGTGGATACCTTCCACAAGCACGCGGGCACCCGCCCCCTGGCTGCGGGCATGGTGCTCACCATGGAGCCCGGCATCTACATCCCCAAGGGCATGGAAGGCGTCGAGGCCCGGTGGCAGGGCATCGGCATCCGCATCGAGGACGTGATCCTTGTGACCGGCGACGGGCCCCGCAACCTCAGCGCCCGGCTGCCCCGGCGGGCGGAGGATCTGGAAGCCATTGTCCGCGGCGGCGCCAAGCTCCGAAGGTGAGCCGGGCCCGGCTCAGAACTTCATGGTGACGCCGATCATGAGTCCGGTGGCGGTGAGGTTCGCGTTGACGGGGCTCCAGAAGCCCCGGACTTCCACCCCGAGCCGGAGAGAGGCCTGGTAGCCGAGGCCGCCGTTCACGCCCAGCCGCGTGGCGTTGATGGTCGAGGGGGTGTCGCCGGTGGCGACGATGTGCCATTGCTGGCCGCCCACGGCGCCCACGAGATAGGCGCCGTGTTCCGGATCGCCGCCGGGGTACCAGAGCCCCTCCATCATGAAATCAATGGAGGCCACGCGGGTCTTGGTGCCCGTCAGGCCGAGGGTGTCTCCCTTGGGGATGTACTGGACGCCGATCAGGGGGCGCAGCACGAGCCCCTCGCTGACGGGAAAGGCCACGAACACCGCGCCGCCGATGCCGATCTGGTTGTTGGTCAGGGTGTTCAGATCTCCCATGGGCCCCACCACATGGGCCCGGGCCCCGATGGAGGCATCCTGGGCGGCCAAAGGCAGGGCCAAGGCCAGGGCGGTGCCGAGCAGCAGGGTGGAAAGCGGCTTCATGTCAAACCTCGTAGCTGGCCACAATGTCGGCCCAGCGCCCCTGGGCCTTGAGGATGCGCTCGGCCACGGCCCGCAGGAGGCCATGGCCGCCCGGAAGGTCGGCTACCCAGTGGCAGGCGGCTTTCACCTCCGCCACCGCATCGGCGGGGCAGCAGGCCAGACCCACCCGGCGCAGCAGCGGCAAATCCGGCAGGTCGTCGCCCAGGTGGGCGATCTGATCGTAGGCCAGGCCGTACTTGGCGCAGAGTTCATCCAGTACGGGCTTCTTGGCCAGGTGCCCGGCGAAGCAGTCCGCCACGCCCAGATCCTGGGCCCGGTGCTCCGTGGCCTTGGAGGCCAGGCCGGAGATGAAGGCCACGGGGATGCCCGAGCGCTGCAGCCACTTGATGGCCGCGCCGTCCCGCACGTGGAAGGCCTTGTCATGGCCCGGGGCGCCCCCGTACTGCAGGGCGCCCGTGGTGAGCACGCCGTCGATATCGGTGCACAACAGGCGGATCTTGGCGGCGCGAAGGTCCAGGTCGTCCACGGGCATCTCCAGCACCAGCCTAGCAAATCCAAGAGCCGGTGGAAGATGCCTTCGCTGTCCAGCTTTCACGGGGCCGGGCTGGGCAGAAGTTAGGTGGCCAGATGAACCGATGGGTATAGAGTTTTCGAAAGAGATGAATATTTGGGTATTGACAAGATTGAAAACTGAATGACTATAGTCGCATGGAGTTTTGAACGTGAACCACCAGCTGAGCAATCCCATGATCGACGAAGTGAGCGGCCTCTTCAGCGCGCTGGGGGATGCTTCGCGGTTGAAGATCCTGCGTTCCCTGCTGGATTCCAAGACCCCCCTCAGCCAGGGCGGGGTGGCCGAGGCGGCGGGTCTGTCCCAGGCCAATGCCTCCAAGCACCTGGCCTGTCTGGTGCGGGTGGGGCTTGTGGTGCGGGAACCCGAAGGCAACGCGGTGTATTTCACCCCGGTGATGCCCCTGGTGGGCGAGCTGTGCGACCTCGTCTGCGGCCATGTCAGTGACCGGGCGCGGCTCACCTACAAGGCCCTGAAATGATCGGGCCCCAGGCCCTTTTTTTGATTCGGAGTATTCCTTTATGAGTATTAAGCTAAAATTACCCTGGATGTTGGTCGGCGCGGGGCTTCTGGCCCAGGAACCGCTTACGGTGGCCGAGGCCATCCAGCGGGCCTGGAAGGACCAGGCAGGCCTGCGGGCCGGCCAGGCCCTGGTGGAGGCCCGCCAGGCCGATGCGGAGGCCCTGCGCGGCCTTCGCCTGCCGAGCCTCACCCTGAGCGCCAATGGCGTGCGCACCAATGAGCCCATGCAGACCTTCGGCATCAAGCTGAACCAGGCCCGCATCACCGCCTCGGACTTCAACCCCGCCTCCTTGAACCATCCCGATCCCATCAGCGCTTTCGGTGGCACCTTCGTGGTGCAGCAGCCCCTCTACGCGGGCGGCCGCATCCGTTCGGCCAGCCGGGCCGGGGCCTTCATGGCGCAGGCGGAACAGGCCAGCCAGGAACGCCGGAAGCAGGAGACGGCCCAACTGGTGGTGGAAGCCTATTTTGGCGCCCAGGCGGCCGAGCAGGCCCTGGCCTGGGCGGACGAGACCCTGGCCTGGGTGCGGGGGCTTCAGGCCTTTGTGGATGCCCGGGTGGCCCAGGGCCTGATGCTGGAAGCGGAGGCCCAGCGCTTGAAGGCCGCCCAAGCCCAAGTGGAGGCCCAGCGGGCCGAGGCCCAGGCCCGGGTGCGCAACGCCCGCTCGGGCCTGGGCCTGCTGACGGGCAGCGGCCCCTTCCAGGGCAGCTTCGCCACGCAGTTGGCCTCAGAACTCCCCGAAGCGGCGCCGGAGGGGAAGCGCGCGGATGTCGCGGCCGCCTCCCTCCAGGCGCAGGCCGCCCAGGAACAAGCCAAGGCGGCTTCGGGCAGCCTGCGGCCTGAAGTGGGGCTCGAACTGGGCGCCGGCGCCCTGCATCAATCCTGGTCCGAGAAGGGCAACTGGACCTGGGCGGCGGTGGGCGTGAAGTGGCGGGTCTTCTCGGCGCCGGACCGTTCCAAGGCCAACGCAGCGAGGGCCCAGGCCCGGGCCGCCGAAGAGAGCAGAACCTTCAAACAGCAGCAGGCCGAGCACGAAGTCCGCGTGGCGCGGGAGGGCATTCTGGCCGCCGAAGCGCGCGTGGCGGCGGCCCGCCAGGCCATGGCCGCGGCGGAAGAATCGAAGCGGCTCCGCGAGGCACGGCACCGGGAGGGGCTCACGCCCCTGACGGACGTGCTGGACGCCGAAGCCGCCCGCCAGGGCGCCCGCGCCCTTCTGTTGCAAAGCCTCTACGACCTGCGCACCAGCCGGGCGGCCCTGGACCTGGCCACCGGCGCCCCCATCGAAGGAGTGAAGCCATGACGTCGAATCTGAAGGCTACGGGCGCCTTCGCCCTCACGGTTGCGTTGACAGCTGCGTTGTCCGGAGCCCTCGCCTGTGGGCGCCGGGAGGCTCATTCAGAGGACAAGGCGTTGCCGAAAGCCGCCGTCACGCTTGCCGAGGGTGGTTCCTCAGAGGGAGGCAGCTGGGTGGCCGCCACCCTGCAATCCACTCGCACGGCAAACCTGTCCACCCGCATGGGCGCCCAGGTGAAGCGCGTGCTGGCCCAGGAAGGCCAGCGCGTGGCCGCGGGGAGCCTGCTGCTCGTGCTGGGCGACGAGGACCTTCAGGCCCAGTTCAAAGCCGCCGAAACGGGCCTGGCTGCTGTGGAAGCCCAGCACCGGCGCATGACGGCGCTCTTCGCCCAGAAGGCGGCCACGGCCGCCGAAGTGGAACAAGCCCAGGCCCAGCTGGCCCAGGCCCAGGCGGGCGTGGCCTCGCTCAAGGCGGCCATCGCCTACACGCAGATCCGTGCGCCCTTCGCCGGTGTGGTGCAGGCCCGCAAGGTCAACGAGGGCGACTTCGTGGGGCCTGGCATGCCCCTGGTGGAGCTGGTGGGCGAAGGCGAGCAGGAGTGGGTCGCCACCCTATCTGAGTCAGAAGGGAGGCTGCTGAAGCCGGGCCAGAAGGTGCGGTTCGAATCCGAGGGCGTGACGGGCGAGGCCCAGGTGGCGGCCCTGTCGCCCGGGGGCGATGCCTTCAGCCACAAGGGCACCCTGCGCGCCCGGGTGCTGGCGCCCAAGGGGCTGCGCCAGGGCGCCTTCGGCAGGATCCTCGTGCCCGGCGCCAAAACAGAGGGACTGATGGTGCCCCGCAGCGCGCTGGTACTGCGTGGCGAACTCACCGGCGTGTTCGTCGCCAGGGAAGGGCGGGCGGAACTGCGCTGGATCACCCTCGGCGAAGGAAGCGGGGACAGCCTGCCCGTGCGCTCGGGGCTGAAGGCGGAAGACCGCGTCATCGACCGGCCCGGTGCCCTTCAGGATGGTCAGCACATCGAGATCAGGCGGGACGGGGTGAACCATGGCCAGTGAGCCCCGACTCGGATTGGCGGGAAGGCTCGCCAAGGGCTTCCTCCGCAGCAAGCTGACGCCCCTGCTGGTGCTGGCCTCGCTCCTGCTGGGCCTCCTGGCGGTATGGCTCACGCCCCGCGAAGAGGAACCCCAGATCGTCGTTCCCATGGTGGATCTGTACGTGCCCTACCCGGGCGCCAGTCCCAAGGAAGTGGAAAGCCAGGTCACGACGCCGTTGGAGCGGCGCCTGTGGGGCATCCCCGGCGTGGAGTACCTCTACAGCCTGAGCCGGCCCGGCATGGCCCTCATCACCGTGCGCTTCAAGGTGAATGAGCCGCAGGAGCCCAGCCTGGTGAAGCTGCACCAGGAATTGGCGGCCCACCCGGAGCTGCTGCCCGCCGGGGCCATGAAGCCCATCGTCAAGCTGCAGACCATCGATGATGTGCCCTTCTTGGGGCTCACCCTCCATGGCAAAGATCAAACGCCCGGCCAGCTGCGCAAGGTGGCCGAGGTGCTTGGACAGGAACTGTCCGCCGTGCCCGATACGGCGCAGGTGAAGGTGCTGGGCGGGGCCCGCCGCATGGTGCGGATCGAGCCGGATCCCGACCGCATGCGCGCCCTGGGCTTTTCGCTGGGTGAACTCCAACCCGCCCTGCAATCGGCGGAGGCTCAGCTGCCCGCGGGCGCCCTGGTGGACCGCGGCCGCCGCACGGAAGTGGAAGCCACGGGCTTCATCCTGCAGGCCGCCGAACTGAACCGCCTGGTGGTGGGGGTGCGCAACCAGCGGCCCATCTACCTGAGCGATGTGGCCAAGGTGGTGGACGGCCCCGACCCCGAACCGCCGGTCACGCTCTTCGCAGGGCGCGGCGCCCAGGGCTTCGAGACCGCCGTCAGCATCACCCTCTCCAAGCGGGCGGGCGCCAACGCCACGGCCCTGGCCGGACAGGTGCTAGCGAAGGTGGAAGCCCTGAAGGGCGGCCTCATCCCCCGGGACCTCACCCTCACCGTGACGCGGAACTACGGCGAGACCGCCGGCGACAAATCCAACGAACTGATCGAGCACCTCCTCATCGCCACGCTCAGCGTCATCGCGCTGATCCTCCTGGCCATGGGCTGGCGCAGCGCCGTGGTGGTGGGCATCGCGGTGCCCGTGACCCTGGCCCTCACGCTGCTCATTACCTATCTGTTTGGCTACACGCTGAACCGGGTGACCCTCTTCGCCCTCATCTTTTCCATCGGCATCCTGGTGGACGACGCCATCGTGGTGGTGGAGAACATCCACCGGCACATGCACCTGCCGGGGCAACGGAAATCCTTCGCCGCAATGGTGGTGGAGGCCGTGGACGAGGTGGGCAATCCCACCATCCTGGCCACTTTCGCGGTCATCGCCGCCATCCTGCCCATGGCCTTCGTGCGCGGGCTCATGGGCCCCTATATGCGGCCCATCCCCGTGGGCGCCAGCCTGGCCATGTTGTTCAGCCTGGTTATCGCCTTCGTCATCAGCCCCTGGGCCAGCCTCATCGTGTTCAAAAAGGAAGCCCATCTTCCGGAGGTGGATGACAGCGGCTTGCACCCGGCCACCCCCGAGAATGCCGCCGCGGAGCCCGTCCACGACTGGCCCCACAAGAACCCCGAAGTGGCCCCCGACAGCCGCATGACGGCCCTCTACCGCAAGGTCATGCACGCCCTGCTGACCCGCGCTTCCGTGCGCTGGGCCTTCTTCGGCGGCGTCGCCGCCCTGCTGCTCGGCGCCATGGCCCTGGTGGGATCCGGCGTGGTGAAGGTGAAGATGCTGCCCTTCGACAACAAGTCGGAGTTCATGGTGCAGCTGGATCTCCCCGCAGGCACGCCCCGGGAGGATGCCCTGGCCCTGGGCCAGGATCTGGCGCGGCGGCTGCTGAAGGAAGCCACGGTCAAGGACGTGCAGGTCTACGCCGGGGAGGCGGCGCCCTTCACCTTCGTGGGCATGGTGCGCCACAGCTTCCTCCGCCAGGAGGCGGAGATGGTGGACCTCCAGGTGAACCTGGTGCCCAAGGCGGACCGCAAGGAGCAGAGCCACGCCATCGTGGTGCGCCTGCGGCCTGAGCTGGAGAAGATCTCCAGGCCTGCCGGGGCGAGGATGAAGCTGGTGGAGATTCCTCCGGGGCCGCCCGTCATGGACACCATTGTGGCGGAGATCTACGGCCCCACCGAGGCGGAAAGATCGCGGCTCTCGAAGGAGGTGCTGGGCGCCTTCCGGCAGGTGGACGGCATCGTCGATGTGGACTCCACCCTCAACGCCACCGGCCCGAAGACCAGCCTGGTCCTGGATCGGGAAAAGGCCGCCCTGCATGGTGTGGCGCCCGCCCACGTCATCCAGACCCTGGCCATGGCAGGCTACGGCCACCAGGCCGGCGCCTTCCACGTGCTGCGCGGGTCCAGCCAAGTGCCAGTGGTGGTGCGACTGGCTCCAGGCAAGCGGCAGAACCTCGATCAGCTGCTCCAGCTCACAGTGCCTGGCGCCCGCGGCCAGGTGCCGGTCCGGGAGCTGGTGTCGGTGAAGGAAGGCGTCGAAGAACCCGCCATCCACCACAAGAACCTCATGCCCGTGACCTATGTGTTCTCGGATCTGGCGGGGGCCATCGAAAGCCCGGTCTACGCCCTGGCGGCGCTCAACAAGAAGATCGACGCCCTGAAGGGCACGGCGGGCGCCACGGTTCCGCGCCTGGGCCTGGCCCATCCGGAGAACACGGAATCACTGTCCTTGAAATGGGACGGGGAATGGCACATCACGCTTGAAGTGTTCCGTGACCTGGGCCTAGCCTTCGCCGCCGTGCTGGTGCTCATCTTCGTGCTGGTGGTGGGCTGGTTCGAAAGCTTCGAGATCCCCTGGGTGATCCTGGTCCCCATCCCCCTCTCGCTCATCGGCATCATTCCGGCCCACGGCCTGATGGGGGCCTTCTTCACGGCCACCAGCATGATCGGCTTCATCGCCGGGGCCGGCATCATCGTCCGCAACAGCATCATCCTCGTGGATTTCATTGAGCTGAAGCTGAAGGAGGGCATGTCCCTGGAAGCCGCCGTGGAGGAGGCCGGCGTGGTGCGATTCCGCCCCATGCTGCTCACGGCCGCGGCCGTGCTGGTGGGCAGCGCCGTCATGCTGGCCGATCCCATCTTCCAGGGCCTGGCCATCAGCCTCATGGCGGGCGAAGTGGCTGCCACGCTGCTCTCCCGCATCGCCGTGCCCGTCCTCTACTACCTCGTGGCCCGAAGGGGACACGCGGCCCGCCTGCAACGCCAAGCCACGATCCGAACCGCCCAGGAGTGAAACATGACCGTTGACCGAATCGTCCATATCGTCGCTGGAACCTTCATTCTGGCCAGCCTCGCCCTGGCGAAGCTGCACCATCCCAACTGGCTCTGGTTCACCGCTTTCGTGGGCGCCAACCTGCTGCAGAGCGGCCTCACCAACTGGTGCCTGATGTCGTCCATCTTGCGCAAGCTGGGCGTGCCCGAGGGCGGCGCCGTGGGATGCTCGCGGTGAAGGCGGTGTCGATCCTTCATGCGCTGAGCGAGTACTGGATCTACCTGCTGCCCCTGGGCGCCGTGGGCTACCTGCTGTGGAGCCGCCGTTCGGCCTCGCCGTCGGATGTGAAGGCTCTGCTTGAGAGGGGTGCCCAGATCGTGGATGTGCGCACCAAGGCCGAATTCCAGGCCGCCGCCCATCCCCGTGCTGTCAACCTCCCCCTGGATCAGCTGCAGGAGCGCCTGGAGGAGCTGGACCGGTCGAGGCCCGTGCTCTGCTGCTGTGAATCCGGCGCCCGCAGCGGCTCTGCCGTGGCCCTCCTGAAACGCTCCGGATTCGCCGAGGTGGCCAACCTGGGCTCCTGGCGCCGCATCGCCAGCCTCCTCCCCTGAGGGAGGTGCCGCGCGATTCCGCCGAGGCGGCCAGGCCGGCGGGCGGGGCGAAGGTGTAGGGACAAGGAATGGGGGGGCCGGGCCACGGTTGGCCCGGCCCTGGAACGGGTCGCCCCCAGGGGCTGCGGCTCCGCCCCTGGAATCTGGCTGCCTGGTCTGAGATAGCCAGATTGAGGGGCCATGCATCGCATCCCCGGCTGTCGAACCTTCTGTCCGGCCCCTTTGAGGGCCTGGCGGAGGTTTGGATATTTGCGACCTGAAAGGGGTTCGCTCCTTTCTGGGCGGGGTGCCCCCTGACCTCGATCCGTCCCCCACGGGTGGAGGCCCCCCTCACCCCGGGACGCGCCCCCAAGCGTCCCTGCTTCTGGAGTCCCCATGAACCTCATGGCCCACCGCATCGGCCGGCTGACGGCCCTCATCGCCCTGGGAGGCGCCGTGCTCTGCGCCCAGGGCACCCAGACCGGCAACATCGCCGGCATCGTCAAGGAAACCGGCACGAACAAGCCCATCGCCGGGGCCCGCGTGGTGCTGACCACACAGCAGGGCGACCGGGTCACCACCACCAATGCGCAGGGCGCCTTCCGTTTCGCGTTGCTGATCCCGGGCCCGGTGACGGTGAAGGTCACCGCGGACGGTTTCATCGGCGCCTCCCTGAATGCCCGCGTCCTCGTGGGAGACACGAACATCACCGACTTTCCCCTGAAGTCCGTTAGCGCGGCCCAGACCACGGTGGTGGTGGTGGCCTCCGCCAACATCGTCGACAAGACCGACGCGAAGACGGGCCAGACCTTCGCCCTGGAGAACATCAACGATCTGCCCATCCAGAACCGCACGGTCAACAACATCGCTTCTCTGGCGCCGGGCGTGAGCGCCGATGCCAACGGCTTGACCATCCGCGGCGCCCAGAGCACCCAGGTGCTCTACCTGGTGGACGGCGCCGACGTGGCCGATCCGGTCACCGGCGGATTCACCGCCCAGTTGAACGAGGACATGCTCTCCGACGTGCAGGTGCTCAGCGGGGGCATCTCTGCGGAATACGGCCGCTTCACGGGCGGCGTGGTGAACACTGTCACCCGGTCCGGCACCAACGAATTTTCCGGTGTCATCCGTTTAAGCGTGGTCGATCCGGCATGGAACGCCTACAACCCATTGGGACGGGGCCTGGCGGGAACCACGACCTTCAAGGATGCTCACAGCGTCCAGCAGAACATCGTGATTGCGGGCCCCATCCTCAAGGACCGGCTCTTCTTCGTGGTGGGTTACCGGGCCCAGGCGCCCTTCGCACGGCTCACAGCGAACCAGACCACGGCGGATCCCATCTACGGCGGGGGGCAGCAGTATTACCTGGCGCAGACGGACGACCGCAAGGACATCAAGCTGGACTGGCAGATCAACACGGACCATCGCGTGTTCTGGCAGTACAACAAGACGCAGATCGATCAGAAGGGCCGGGACTACGGCTTCTTCCTGGGGGGCGGCAGCACCTCCCTGGCGACCCTCAGCAACCAGCCCAACACCTTCTCCTACTACACGCTGGGGTACCAGGGCCAGCTCACGTCGAGCATGCTTGTCACCGCGCATTACGGCTACAAGAAGGAGATCCTCGGCGGGCCCGGGGGCGGCGGCCAGGGCGGCTCGGCGCCGCTGATGTCGGACAACCAGACAGGCAACGTCTTCGACAATGGTTTCTTCGGCGCGGACGGTGACTCCCGGCCCATCCAGAACGGTTCCATCAGCCTGCTGAACTACCTCACCGGGGCAGGCGAGCACGAGCTGAAGGTGGGCATCGACTGGTACCAGTCGGCCCATGCGGCGGCCAATTCCCAGAGCCCCACCAACACCTTCATCTACTTCAACGGCTTCACCGTGGATCCCGCCGCTGGCGGGAGCACCGCCATTTCCAATCGCGTCTTCGACGTCAACAGCCCCACCACGACTTGGCTGCAGATCTGGGTCCCGGTGTTTGGGGCGAAGACCAAGAACACCATCCAGGCCGCCTACGTGAATGACAAGTGGAAGCTCAATGCCAATTGGAGCTTCAACCTGGGCCTGCGCGCGGACAATTTCAAGTCCACCAACGATCTGGGAACCAACAATTTCACCCTGACCACCCTGACGCCGCGCCTGGCGGCCATCTGGGATTTCAAGGGCGACGGCGCCTGGATCGGCCAGCTTTCCTACGGGGAGTACGCGGGGCAGGTGCTTCAGGGCTCCACGGACGGATCCTCCGTGGTGGGCAATCCCGCCGAGTACGACTACGTCTACCTGGGCGGCGACCCCCTGCAGCGCTCCAGCTTCTCGGCCACCCCCTTCAAGGTCGTGGATCCGAACCGCTACCGCGGTTCCTTCTCGATCGACCCCGGCCTCAAGATGCCCACCATGCAGGAGGTGTCCATCAGCCTCAAGCACGCGGACGCCCAGAGCGGCATCTGGAGCTTGGCCTACAGCCGCCGCCGGTGGAAGAACTTCGTCGATGACGCGGTGGATCTCCAGACCAATCCCGTGGATGCCACGGATCTCATCAAGACGGTGATCCGGAATGACCATACCCTCTGGCGCACGTACCAGAGCCTGGAGCTGCAGTTCCAGCAGCAGACCACCGAAGCCTTCAGCTGGGGCGGCAGCGTCACCCTCAGCGAGCTGCGCGGCAACTACGAGGGCGGCCAGGTCGGCACCACCGAGCAGCTGAACAATTTCGGTCCCATGGCGGGCGCGCCTGGCGCCTCGCCGGATGCGCTGAGCCGAGCCCAGCTGGGGCCGGACGGCTACCTCATCGCGGATGTGCCCATCCGGGCCCGCATCACCTCCAACTACTCGATCCATCTGGGAACCGGGAAGCTGAACTTCGGCGCCATCCTGGCCTACACCTCCGGCGCGCCCTACAACAAGAGCGTTCCGACAGCTCCCGTGCCGGCCTCTCTGGCGGTGTTCGGCGGCACCTACACCGAGTACTTCGCCCCCCGGGGCGCCTTCCGCTTCCCGGACACCTACCGGGTGGACATGCAGATCGCCTACGAAGTCCCGGTGTGGCGGAAAGCCTCCTTCTTCACGCAGCTCAACTTGATCAACTTCCCCAACCACCAGCTGCAGCAGACCTGGAACACCACGGCCTCGGTGGTGGGCGGCGCGTGGAGGCCCGGCGCCAACTATGGCCTGGCCCGCACCTCCAACGACTACATCCCGGCCCGCACCGTTCAGGTGTCGGCCGGACTCAAGTTCTGAGCGCCGCCCTTTGACGCATTGTGAACGCAATGAATAAACGGTGCATAAGCATGGTTTGAATTGAGATTGAGCGATCCGGGGAGGCCTCGTCCGTGGGAAAATGGACCGTCGGCGTCAGCTGTGGATGCCGGGTCCGGGAGGCACCGTGGGCGATCCACTGTTTTGGCATAGGCTGCAGTTCGGCTTCACAGCCACCTACCACTACCTGTTTCCCCAGCTCACCATGGGCCTGGCCTTCATCATCTTGGTGCTGAAGGCCATGGGCCTGAAGACCGGCGAGGCCCGCTACAACGACGCGGCACGGTTCTGGATCCGCATCTTCGGCATCAACTTCGCCGTGGGCGTGGTGACGGGCATCCCCCTGGAGTTCCAGTTCGGCACCAACTGGGCGCGCTTCTCAAGGCTGTCCGGCGGCATCATCGGCCAGACGCTGGGCATGGAGGGCATGTTCGCCTTCTTCCTGGAGAGCAGTTTCCTGGGCCTGCTCATCTGGGGCGAAAAGAAACTGTCGCCCAAGGGACATTTCGGCGCGGCGATGGCCCTGTGGCTGGGCAGTTGGCTCTCGGGGTACTTCATCGTGGCCACCAACGCCTTCATGCAGCATCCCGTGGGCTACACCCTGCTGCCCGACGGCACCCTTCAGCTGCAAAGCTTCTGGGCCTTCCTGATGAACCCCTGGGCCCACGTGCAGTACGCCCACACGATGATCGCCTCCGTGGTCACCGGCTCCTTCGTGGTGGCGGCCATCGGCGCCTTCTGGACCCTCAAGGGCATCCATGGCGAACAGGCCAGGCTGAACCTGCGGGTGGGCACCATCCTGGGCCTTGTCTTCAGTGTTCTCGTGGCCTTTCCCACGGGCGATCTGCAGGGCAAGCAGGTGGCCAAGCACCAGCCCATTACCCTGGCGGCCATGGAGGGCCGCTTCGAGAGCGGGCCCCGGGCCAGCCTCACCCTCATCGGGCAGCCCGATGTGGCACAGCGGAAGATCGAGAATCCCGTGAAGGTGCCCGCGGTGCTGAGCTTCATCGCCTACGGCACCTTCTCCAGCAACGTGAGGGGTCTTCAGGAATTCCCCGAGGACCAGTGGCCCCAGAACATCGAGCTGCTCTACTACAGCTTCCACATCATGGCGGGCCTGGGCACGATCATGATCGCGCTGATGGCCTTGGCGGCGCTGCTCCTCTGGAAGGGGAAGCTGGACGGCAACCGGCCCGTGCTTTGGGCGCTGATGCTGGCCTTTCCCTTCCCCTACATCGCCACCACGGCGGGTTGGGCCGTGGCGGAATTCGGCCGCCAGCCCTGGCTCATCTACGGCGTGCTCCGCACGGTCCACGGCGCCTCCCCCACGGTGCACGCCGGCCATACCGCGTTCACCACTCTGGGTTTCGCGGGCATCTTCGTGGTGCTGAGCGCCCTCTGGCTCTACCTCATCGGCCGCGAGATCGCCCACGGCCCCGTTTCCCGCCACGCCTAGGAGGTCGCCATGGAAATGCTCTGGTTCTGGCTGGTTTCCGTGATGATCGCCATTTACGTGGTGTTGGACGGTTTTGATTTCGGCGCGGGCATCCTTCACCTCTTCGTGGCGAAGACCAACGAGGAGCGCCGCGAGGTGCTGGGCGCCATCGGCCCCTTCTGGGACGGCAACGAGGTGTGGCTGCTGGCGGGCGGAGGCTCCCTCTTCCTGGCCTTTCCCAAGGTGCTGGCCGCGGGCTTCTCGGGGTTCTACCTGGCCATGTGGCTGGTGGTGTGGTGCCTGATGCTGCGGGGCATCTCCATCGAGTTCCGTTCCCACGTGGAAGACAGACTGTGGCGGGCCTTCTGGGATGGCACCTTCGCCGTCTCCAGCATCCTGCTGCCGGTGCTGCTGGGCGCCGCCCTGGGCAACGTGCTGCGCGGCGTGCCCCTGGATGCCAGCGGCTACTTCGGCATGGCTCTTTGGACCAATTTCCGCATGGGGCCCCAGCCCGGCATCCTCGATTGGTACACCCTCCTGGTGGGCGTGCTGGTATTGGCCACCATGGCGGGCCACGGCGCGCTCTTCCTCGCCTGGAAGACCGCGGGAGCCGTGCACGAGCGCTCCCGGAAGCTGGCCGGGCCCCTGTGGCTTGGAGTGCTGGTGCTGTGGGCGCTGGCCACCTTCGCCACTTACACAGTCAATTCCGGCCTCTTCGTGAACTGGCAGAAGGCGCCCCTGGCCTGGCTGGCCACGGCCATCTTCCTGGGCGGGCTGGGAGCAGTGTTCGCCGGGTTGCGGCAGGAGCGCCCCCTGACGGCCTTCCTGGGCTCGGGCGCCTTCATCATCGGCATCCTGGCGGCCAGTGCCGCCTGCTCCTACCCCGTGATGCTGAAATCGACCCTCGACCCCGCCTACGATCTGACGGCGCTCAACGCCAGCGTGGGCCAGCACGGTCTCCGCACGGGCCTGGTGTGGTGGTTCATCGGCTTCCCCCTGGCCATCGGGTACCTGACCTTCCTCTTCCGCTTCCACAGGGGCAAGGTGAAGGCGGCGGCGGAGGGCGAGGGCTACTGAGGCCGATGCCGGCCGCTCCTATCCCTATTCCCTTCATTCTGGCAAAAGAAGATGTTTAGCCAGGATGAAGGGGATGGGTGGGATGGGCGGTGCTTTCCTTTCATCCGTGCCATCTGTGGCCAACCTGCTTTTCCAGCGGCAGCCACAATTCACATGTGGGCGCGGGTTCCGGTTCAGACGCCCGGCCCGTCTTCATCGGCGGCTCGTCCTCAAGATTGAAGGCGAAATGGCATCAGGCATGGGCCTGGTGCTTCGCCACGATCCAATCCACCACCTGGTCCAGGCTCAGATCGCTGGAATCCAGTTCGGTGGCGTCATCGGCCCTGCGGAGCGGCGCCACGGCGCGGGTGCTGTCGGCGAGGTCGCGGCGCTGGAGATCCGCCAGCACCTCGCCGAAATCCGGGGTCTGTCCCTTGGCCTGAAGCTCCAGGAAGCGGCGGCGGGCCCGGGCTTCGGGGCTGGCAGTGAGGAAGACCTTGCAGCAGGCCTGGGTGAACACCACGGTGCCGATGTCGCGGCCGTCCACCACCCAGCCGCCGCTGGCGCCGATGCGGCGCTGCTGATCCACGAGCACCTCGCGCACCCGGGCCTTGGCGCTCACGGGTGAGACCATCCGCGTGACTTCCTGGCTGCGGATGGCCTCGCTGATGTCTTCGTCCCCGAGGTACATGCGGCCAGCGTCCTGGGCCAGATCCAATTTGGCCAACAGGCCTTCCAGGGCGGGCGCATCCTCCAGGGAGATTCCCGCGCGCTGGATGGCCAAGGCCACGGCGCGATACATGGCGCCGGTATCGAGGTACTGCCAGCCCAGGCGCGCGGCGACCCGCCGGGCTGTGGTGGATTTTCCCACGCCGGACGGGCCGTCGATGGCGATCAGTGGAAGGGCGGAAGCGGTCATTCCTTCATTCTGGAGTGCCGCGAACCGCCATTCCATCACTTCATGCCGAAGTCCTTGAGGATCTTCGGATCCTTCTCATCCTGGGCCAGGATGGTGTGGCAGGTGTCGCAGTCGCCCTTGATGGTGCGGCCGTCGGCGGAGGTGTGCATGCCGTCGTGGCAGCGGAAACAGCCCACGGCTTCCTCGTGCCCGATGTTGTTGGGGTGGGTGCCCCAGGTGATCTTCATTTCGGGGAAGACGTTGCGCAGGTAGATGGATTTCACCACCTCGCCGGCGGCGTCCACGGCCGCGCGCTTCTGCTTGTAGATCTCGGGGTAGGTGGTGCGGTAGTACTCGGCCAGCTCCACGGGGATCTTGGCGGCAGCGGCCTTCTGATCGGCGTATTCGACCTTGAGCAGTTCCACGGCCTTCTTCTTGATGAAGGGCAGGTCGGCGCTGATGCGCTTGTTGGCCAGGGCCTTGTCCACCGCGCGGTCCGGCAGCTGGAAGGCGTGGGTGGGGCGGTTGTGGCAGTCGATGCAGTCCATGGCCCGGGTGCTGGCCTTGTCCAGCTTCTCCTTGGGCATGGTCTTGAAGTCGTCGGACACGTATTCGGTGAGGGTGCCGTTCTCCTCCCGGTAGGTGACCTTGGGGATCTCCTGGCGGCGGGGATCGGTGCTCACGTAGCTGATGCGGGACATGGCGTCGAGGTGGCGGCCGTGGATGCCCGTGGTGCCGTTGGGCGTGTGGCCGCCGATCTTCAGGAGCAGGACGCTGGTGGTGGCGGTATTGGCTTCGTCATCCGCGAACTTGGTGCGCACGATGAGTTTGTCGTCGGAGAACTTCTGGGGCCAGTGGCACTGCTCGCAGGTCTCGCGGGCGGGACGCAGGTGCTCGACGGGGCTGGGAATGGGCCGGGAGAAGGTGCCGAAGGCCACCGCGAAGAGCTGGCGGGTGCCGGAGAGCTTGGCCCTCACCAGGGCCGGGGCGCCGTGGCCGATGTGGCACTGGGCGCAGCCCACGCGGGAGTGGGGCGAATCCAGGAAGGCCGTGTATTCGGGGCTCATCACGGTGTGGCAGGTGAGGCCGCAGAACTGGTTGGAGTCCATGTACTCCACGCCCTTGAGGCCGGCGGTGCCCAGGATGCCCACATTGATGAAGGTGAGCAGGCCCACCACGGTGAGCAGGCGCCTCACGCCCGGCTGCTTGAAATCCACGGCTTGCAGCGGCAAGGGAGACTCGCCCGCGGCCCTGTGCTTGCGGCGTTCCCGCAGGATGCCGATGGGAATGAGCACCAGGCCCACGAGGAACAGGGCGGGCAGGCAGATGAACAGCAGGATGCCTGCGTAGGGGTGGATCTGCCTGGGGCTGCTGAGCTCCATGAGCCAGAACCAGATGAGCACGAAAGCTGAGCTGGTGGTCAGGGCGGTGCCTGCCAGGGTCATCCAGTTGTTGCCCATCTGGAAAGCCAGCCGGGTCAGGTCCCTGACGCGTTCTCCCAAAGCCATGAACCACCTCCAAAATGCCGGGGCATACCAAAGGACATCCGAGTGTGAAATGCCTTCGATAACCCTAATTTCCACCCCCGGGCTTCCGCAAGACCGCCGCGGGGCATTTCAGGCGTTAACTGCTTTGATATCAATCAAGGGCGTTCCAGGTTGTGACAGATGTCCTGACTTGGACCGGCTTTCAACGCCCCTGCTGGTGCAGCAGGTGCAGGAAGGCTTCGCCGTATTTCTGAAGCTTTTTCGGACCAACGCCGCTCAAGGCTAAGAATTCGGCTTCGGTGGCAGGCTGGAACCGCGCCATCTGCTGGAGGGTGGCGTCGCTGAAGATCACGTAGGCCGGCACGCCGTTTGCATCGGCCAGGCGCTTTCGCAGCGCCTTCAAATCGCGGTACAGCCCTTCCTCGACATCCACGGGCCCCTCGGGCAGCGGCGCGCGGGCGCCCCGAGGCGAACCCCGCTTGGCCTTTCCGGGTTTCGGAGCCGCTTCCAGGGGATCGGCGCCGCTGCAGATGTCGCAGGAACCGCCGCAGGCGGCCATGCTCTCGCCGAAGTGGGCCAGCAGGGCCTGGTGGCGGCAGCGCAGGGATTCCGCGAGCCGGAAGAGGTCGCGGGTCTGCTTCTGCTGGGCCTGGGCCAGGGAGGTTTCCAGATCTTCCGTGAAGCGATCGTAGCTGAGCACGTCGCCCCAGCTGTAGAACATCACGCAGTCGGCATCGGCGCCATCGCGGCCGGCGCGGCCGATCTCCTGGTACCAGCCCTCCACGCTCTTGGGCATGTCGCGGTGGATGACGTAGCGGATGTTGCTCTTGTCGATGCCCATGCCGAAGGCCACCGTGGCCACGATGACATCCACATCGTCGCGCTGGAAGGCCTCCTGGGCGGCTGAGCGGGCGGCTGTGTCCATGCCTGCGTGGTAGGCGGCGGCGCGCAGGCCCTCGCTCGAGAGGAAGGCGGCCGTTGCTTCCACGGCTTTCCGCGACAGGCAGTAGATGATGCCGCTCTCGCCGCGCCGGGCGAGCACCAGGCGCAGCAGGGCCTCGCGTACCGGAGGCAGCCCCTCGGCGCCCTTGCGGTAGGCGCTGACGCGCAGGTTGGAGCGGTAGAAGGATCCCTGCACTTCCAGGGGGCTGCGCATCTCCAGCTGGGCGGCGATGTCGCGGCGCACCTCGGGGGTGGCCGTGGCCGTCAGGGCCAGCACCGGCACCTTGGGGAAGCGCTGCTTGAGGCCGGCGAGGGTGCGGTAGGCGGGGCGGAAATCATGGCCCCAATGGCTGATGCAGTGGGCCTCGTCCACGGCGATGAGGCGAAGGTCCACTTCCCGCAGCAGGTCGGCCAGGTAGAGCTCCAGGCCTTCAGGCGCGGCGTAGATCAGTTCCAATTCGCCGTTCTTGAGGGACCGGATGCGCTCGCGGCGGGCTTCGGCATCGAGGCTGGAATTCAGGAAGGTGGCGCGCAGACCCGCTTCGGTGAGGGCGTCCACTTGGTCCTTCATGAGCGCGATCAGCGGGGACACCACCAGGGTTACGCCGCCCATGAGCCTGGCCGGAAGCTGGTAGGTGAGGGACTTGCCCGCGCCCGTGGGCATGATGCCCACCACGTCCCGGCCCGCGAGCACGGCCTCGACGATCTGCCGCTGTCCTGGGCGGAAGGTGCTGTAGCCGAAGGTTTCCTTCAGGGCGGATTCGAGATCCGGCGGGGCTTCCAGATGGGCGGCGAGGGTCTTGAGCGCGGCGATGGAAGCGGCGTCGAAGCCGCCGGAATCCTGCCGGTAGCGGGCCCGGAGCGCTTCGATTCCCTGGCGGCAGGCCTGCCGTTCCCCGCGCTGGAGGAGATCCTTCAGGAGGCTGATCTCCTCAGCGACCGGTGCCAATCAACAGCCGCCATCGAGGATGGGGGCCGCCGCGTCCCAGAACGCCCGCATCTCCTCGGGCTTGCCGAAGGTGATGCGGATGTGGTTTGGCAGTCCGTAGCCCTGCATGGGGCGCACGATGACGCCGCGTTGCAAAAGCTCCTTGAACAGGTCGGCCGCGGGCAGGGCGGTCTCCATCAGCACGAAGTTGCCGCTGGTGCCTGTAAGCTGGCAGCGGTGGTTTGCGGCTTCGAGGCTGAATGCCTGGCGGGCTTCGGCGTTCTTCTGGCGGGAAAAGGCCTCGAAAGCCAGATCCTGCACGGAGACTTCGGCCGCGGCCTGGGCCAGGTGGTTGGTGTTGAAGGGGCTGCGGACCCGGTCGAGGTAGGCCATCAGCTCATTGGAGCCCAGGCCGTAGCCGATCCGCAGACCGGCCAGGGCGTGGATCTTGGAGAAAGTGTGGAGCACCAGCAGGTTGGGCCGCTCGTCCAGGTAGGCCGCCGCATCGGGGTATTCCGCGGGGTCCTCGTATTCGGCGTAGGCCTGATCCACCACCAGCACGATGTCTTCGCGAAGCTGGCGCACGAGGCGCTCCAGGGCGCTGCGTTCGATGCGGATGCCGGTGGGGTTGTTGGGATGACCCAGGTAGACCAGGCGGGTGTCATCCACCACGGAGCGCAGGATGTCGTCCACATCGAGTTCCGTGGCGCTGGCGCGGGTTTCGATCACCCGGCCTCCGGCGGTCTGAGTGGCGATGCCGTAGATGGCGAAGCTGTGCTTGGGGATGACCGAGCTGCCGCCATCCAGGAAGGCGGCCTTGGCCACCATCTCGAGGATCTCGCTGCTGCCGTTGCCCAGCACCACGCGGTCCACCGACACGCCCCTGCGTTCGGCAATGCGCTTGCGCAGGTAGTAGCCGTCGCTGACCGGGTAAAGGCCCAGGCCTTCGAATTCGGAACCGGCGATGACGGAGGCCACGCGGGCCTTCACAGCCTCGGTGGGGCCCCAGGGGTTTTCATTGGAGGCGAGTTTGACGATGCGGCTGAGGCCCAGCTCACGCTGGACCTCCTGGATCGGCTTGCCGGGCACATAGAGGGGAATGCGGGACAGGCGGTCGAAGCCGGAGACGCAGGAAAGCTTGGAATTCATCAGGCGGGCCGCTCCGAAAGCACCTTGTCGACGATGCCGTATTCGAGCGCTTCTTCGGCGCTCATGAAGAAGTCGCGGTCCATGTCCTTGATGACCTTCTTCAAGGGCTGGCCGGTGTGCTTGGCGAAGGTGGCGGCCAGATTGTCCTTCAGGCGCTGGATCTCCTTGAAGGTGATCTCGATTTCCGTGGCCTGGCCCTGGGCGCCGCCGCTGGGCTGGTGGATCATGATGCGGGCATTGGGCAGGGCGAAGCGCTTGCCCTTGGTGCCTGCGGACAGCAGGTGGGCGCCCATGGAGGCGCACTGGCCGATGCAGTAGGTGACGATGTCGTTCTTCACGAACTGCATGGTGTCGTAGATGGCCAGGCCCGCAGTGACGCTGCCGCCGGGGCTGTTGATGTAGATCTGGATGTCCTTGTCCGGGTCCTCGCTTTCGAGGAACAGCATCTGGGCCACGATGGCGTTGGCCACGCTGTCGTCGATGGGCGTGCCCAGGAAGATGATGTTGTCCTTCAGCAGGCGCGAGTAGATGTCGTAGCTGCGCTCGCCGCGGGGCGTCTGCTCGATGACGATGGGGGGATAGTAGCTGCTGGGCATGGGCCCTCCGGCTGGACCTTCAGGATAAAGCAGGAAGGCGCCTGGCGGCGCCCTCCCAATGAACGGATGCCGACTACTTCTTGGCTGCGGGGGCTTTCTTGGCCTTGGGCTTTTCCTCAGCTGCTTCCTCAGCCTTGGGTTCCTTGGCTTTGGCGGCCTTTTTCGGTTTCTCCACCGCAGACTCCTCGGCGGGTTCCTCGGCCTTCTTGACGGCCTTCTTCTTGGGCTTGGCCTCTTCCGCCGGGGCCTCGTGTTCGTGATCGTGATCGCAGTCGGGGCCGTGGACGTGGCCCGCGGGTGCCACGGCGACGGGCTCGCCGCCCTCCTGGCCTTCCAGATCGCCGCCTTCCAGGCCGCCCGCATCGAAGCGGTTCACAGGGATGCCGGCTTCGCGCTTGCGCTCAAGCTCGACCAGGGCCTCGAAGGCCTCCTTGTCCAGCAGCTCCTCGGTCACTTTCGCGGTGGCGAGCAGGTGGTCGAAGATGCGGTCCGTGCGGAGGCGGCCCTTGATCTCGGTGGTATTGCCGCGCTTGTCCAGCTCGGCCTTGAAGGCTTCGAAGGGCTGCTGGATCTGGTGCTCGGCCATGAGGTTGCGGATCTCGGCGTCGATGTCGGCCTCGGGCACCTCGATGGCCTCCGCGTTGCCGACGGCCTGCAGCAGGTAGCCGCTGCGCACGGCGCGTTCGGCGTCGTTGAGGCGGTACTGGCGGTAGGCCTGCCAATTCACCTTCTTGGGATCCATGCCCTGGCGGCTCACGTGCTGGGCGAACTCCTGGCAGTAGTCGTCCAGCTGCAGGCCCACCATGGAGCGGGGCACCTCGAAGGGGGCCGCTTCCAGGAGGGTGTCGAGCATGGTGGCGTGGAGGCGGGCCACGGCGTCGCGCTCGGCGGCTTCTTCCAGATCCTTGCGGACGGCGGTTTTCAGGGCCTCGAAGTTCTCGAAGGCGCCCATGTCCTTGGCGAACTCATCGCCCAGCTCGGGCACTTCCTTGCGGCGCAGATCCTTGACGTGGACTTCGTAGGCGATGGTCTTGCCCGCGAGCACCCTGTTGGCGTCGTCGGCGGGGTGGGTCAGCGTGAAGGATTTCTTCTCGTCGGCCTTCATGCCGGCCAATTCGGCGTCGAAGGGGCGAGTGGCGTCGATTTCCAGCACCTGGTCCTGGTAGGACTGGGCCTTGAGGCCCTGGGGCTTCACGCGGATGTCGCAGGTGACGATGATGCCGGTGGCCACAGCGCCGTCATCGACGGGCAGGAACTTGGTGGCACGCTGACGCAGGCCTTCCAGGTGCTCGGCCAGCGCGGTTTCGTCGAGGGCGCGCTTCTTCTTCGTGAGGATCATGGCCTTGTAGTCGGGCAGGGCCACTTCGGGGGCCACGTCGAACTGGGCGCGGAAGATGGCGTCAGCGCCTTCCTTCAGATCCAGCTTTTCGAGGGAGGGATGGGAGATGGGCATGGCGCCGGCTTCCTGCGCGGCTTTCCAGAAATGCCGCTCCACCAGCTGCTGCGCCACGTCCGACTGGATCTCCCGGGCGTACTTCTGCATGAGCACGGGACGGGGGGCCTTGCCGGGGCGGAAGCCGGGGATGCGGACTTTGGGCGCGATCTTCGACACCACGTCGTTGAAGGTGGCGCTCACCTCGGCGGCGGGCACCGTCACCTCGACGGCTTTGCGGGTGGCGGACTGGTGGTGGAGGGTGGCGGACATGGATGCTCCGTGATGCGGTAAATGCGTGGGGATCATTCGGCTTTCGTGGTGACTCGGGCGCGTCCTGTGCCCTCGTCACTTCGGGCGGCAATGGCCGCTGGCGCGTCCATTCCGTCCTATTCGTCAATCCTGACGAATGGTGCGAACGGTCGGACTCGAACCGACACGGTGTGAACCGCTGGAACCTAAATCCAGTGCGTCTACCAGTTCCGCCACGCTCGCAAAGCCGAATTGTCAAACCGGTGGTGCGCCCAGAGCGACTCGAACGCCCGACCCTCAGGTTCGAAGCCTGATGCTCTATCCAGCTGAGCTATGGGCGCGCACCGAATCCACTAGTCTACCTGGAACCGGGGGTGGCATCGACCCCTGGGTTGCGAATGGCCCGTGGAGCCTGCTGGCCAGGTCAATCCTGGAGGCACCAGGCATCTTCGGCCCCATTCCGCCGGAGGGTGGCCAGGGCCGCCTCGTCCAGCCCCATGGCGCGGCAGGCGTCGGCCTCGGCGCCCAGGTCGCAGGGAACCACTCCGGGGTCGTCAGTGCCCAGGGCACAGCGCACGCCGGCGCCCAGCATGCGGGGCAGGGGATGAGGCACCACGTCCGCGGCGAGGGCCCGGTTGGAGGAAGGGCATACATCCACCGGAATGCGGCGTTCCGCCAGCAGTTCGAAGGTGGCCGAATCGGCCCGGAGGCCGTGGACGATGCGCCCGACACCGCCTTCCAGCACGGCTTCGCGCACATTGGAGCCGGGCCCGTTCTCGCCCGCGTGGGCGGCGATCCGCAGGCCCGCAGCCCGGGCGCGGTCGAAGACAGGGGCCCACTCGCGGAAGGGGGTGCCCTCCAGGCCGCCGGTGGAGAAGCCCTTCACGAAGGGGGGCAGGCCGGGCAGCACCAGGTCGAGCACGGCCTGGCCGTGGGCGGGGCCGAAGTGGTTGACGGCATCGATCACCAGGCACCCGCGCAGGCCCAGGCTGGCCGCCTCGGCGAGTCCATCCTCCAGGCCCCGCCAGAAATCATCGAGGCGGATCTGGGCGCGGTGGACCACCAGGAAATGGGGCGATGCCCACAGGTCGAAGCCCGAGCCGCCCGCGCGCTGCGTGCGCCTCGCCACGGCCGACACGGCCTGCTGGATGGCCAGCCGGCCATCCAGCAGGGAAGCGCCGAAGAGGAAAGCCTCGATGAATCCCTCGAAGGGGACGGCTCCGCCGGACCACAGCGCCTCAAGACTCCGGGGCAGGGCCATCCCCCGCCGCTCTGATTCCCGGCGCACCCAAGGTGGATCCAGGGACCCTTCGAGATGGGTGTGGCGATCGATGAGGGCGGGGGGGGCGGGGAGAATCACTCGCACATTATGCTCACCCTCGCCGGGTCGCCCGACTCGCCCTATTCGTCGTAGTCGTCCATGCGGAGGTCGCCGGGATCGAAGCCCTCGCCGCGGCCGCGTTCGACAACCACGCCGCTCTCGCTGAAGGTCTCTTCCAGGTTCTCGGCTTCGGGTTCGGCGGCGAAATCATCCTCGATGACGTGGACGGTCTTTTCCTTCTTCACGGCCTTGGGTTTGGCGGGTGCGGCCTTCTGGTTGGCCCCGCATTTGGGACAGACGGCCTCGGGCTTTCCGAAGTCGTAGAACTTCCCCGCGCACTGGAAACATGTGAATTTCTTGCCAAGGTCCGCCATTGCCATCCCCGTCCAAACCCAAAGGAACAAGGTTTTACCAGAATCCGACAGGAATGTCACCTGGCTTGCGGCAGGACTTCAGGCCCAGGGGGCGGCTCCCAGTTTGGAGGCGTCGCCATCGCATAGCAATTGAACGAGGGTGGTGGTGAAAATCCGGTGTCGCTTTTCTACCTCTTCGCCGAACCGTTCCACGAAGGTGGCCCGGCTGCGTTCGAGTTCGGCCCGGAGCTGCCGGTAGAGATCCCCCTGGGCGCGGGCCTGGGCCACCTTGGCCGGGAAGTAGAGCTCCACATCCCCCACCAGAACCCGTGCGAGACGCTCGGCAGCGGCCCGGGACTTGGGGTCGAGCTCCACCGGCGCAGGCGGTTCGATGGGTTCCGGAATGATCTGGGTGGGGCCGCTGGAGCCGGGATTCGCGGCGGGGGCCATCTGAGTCCCCGTCTGGGCCTTGGGTTCTTCTTCCTTGGCGGCGGCCAGGAGCCCCAGCATGGCGGAGGCGGCAAGGACCAGGGCACGGGCCTGCTCAGGGTGGTCGAGCTTCTGGCGGAGGCCGCTGTCCACCAGGACCAGGGCCACAGCCCGCCGCTTGTGCAGCAGGGGGAAGAGGGCCACGTCCGCGGCCTCGAACCCGCTGACGGCGGCCAGCAGCGAGGAATAGGCGGGCCCCTTCTTCCGCAGATTCTTGAGGCTTCCGTGGATGAGCCCCTCCAATTCGGGAGGAGGGAGCACCGCTCCGGACTTCTGGGGCGAGTCGGCTTCGAAGCCCCGGTGGGCGTAGGCTGAAGCCAGGCCCTGCTTGATGATGAAGATGGCGCTCCGCTCCACCAGGATGGCCAGGCCGTCCAGCAGGCGCTTGAGCAGGTCGCTCTGGCTGGTGGCCCCCTCCAGCAGGTCCAGGGCGGCCGCCAGATCCTGATCGGCCGACCCGGTGGGGGCGGCGGCCTCGGTGGCGGGCATGGCCTCCTGAAGGTCCGCCAACAGGACTGCGTCAGGCCGGAAGTGGTTGAGCCCCTTCTGCCAAGAGGCCATGACTTCTTCGAGGAGCGCCTGGTTCTGGCGGTTGAGCCAAGTCTCCAGACGGGTCCGGAGGGCTTCGTTCTGGGGCTGGTCCGCAAGGCGGGGATCGCTCATCAGTGGCTCGCCGGTAGTAGGCTTCAAGGGTATCCGATTCCAGGCGGTTTCCAGTCTGCTGGCATTTGGCCCGGGGAGCCGATAGCATGGCGCAGGTTCCTTGGAGTCGGCGGATGGCGGATCTTTCTATTGCGGTAAGGCAAGTCGGGGATGTGGCGGTGGTCCTTCCGGCCGGCTTCATCAATGCCCATACCGTCCGGGACTTCGAGGAGTGCCTCGAGGGGCTGGTCCAAGAGGGGCGCTACACCATCCTGCTCAACTGCAAGGATCTTCATTACATCAGTTCGGCTGGCCTGGGCGCCATCATGGGGTTGATCGAGACCGTGCGGGAGCACGGCGGCGACATTCTGCTCTCCAACCTCCAGGCGAACGTTTTCGCCATCTTCGACACCCTCGGATTCACCCAGCTCTACCGGGTTTTCGACGAAGAGGAGCAGGCCCTTGCGGCGGCGACGCCGGAGCGGAAGGGCTGAGGGTGGCGGCGAAAATGGACCACGCCCAATTCAGGCTCGTCATTCCGAGCCAGACCCGCTATCTGAACCTGGTGACAGGTTTGGCCAAGCGGGCCTCCCTGGTGGCGGGACTGGACGACGCCGCCGCCGCCAAGGTGAGCATCGCCGTCGATGAAGCCGTGACCAACGTGATCCTCCACGCCTATGGTGGCGAAGGCGAGCACAGCGTCGAGCTGGAACTGCGCTTCACGGAGGCCGCGCTGGAAATCCACATTTGGCATTCGGGCAAGGGCATCCGCGGCGACCAGGTGGTGCTGCCGGATCCGAAGGAATACATCAAGCATCCGCGCAAAGGCGGGCTGGGACTGCTGCTCATGAGCCGCTTCATGGACGAGGTCCAGTTCAAGGCCGACGAAGTCTCCGGCCGCAACGAGTGCTGTCTGATCAAAAAGATCAGCTGAACCGCTCCGGTTCGCCGCCCATGCCCACCAATCCCTTCGACCGCCTCCGCCTCCTGGCGCTCAAGATCCCTGAAGGCGCCCAGGAACTCCTTCCGCTCCTCGACTTCCTGGAGACCTTCCCGGAGCAGGGCACAGAAGAGGGCCTGGTCCACCTGGTGGGCATCACGGCCATGGGCATCGCCAAGGCCCGCCAGGGGGGCATCTGGGACGGCAGCAAGTGGCTGTTCCTGCGCGGCGCGGCCCCGGCCTTCCCCACCCATCCCGGCGAGGGCTGGCAGGTGCTGGCCTGGCAGTACTGCGACGAGCAGTACGGGCACCTGGTGCTGAAGGCGGAGCCGCCTCCGGACGCGGTGCCTCTCCTGCTTTCCATCAGCGCCCCCCTTCTGGCCTGGCGCCGGGCCGAGGCCGTGCGCAGCATCCAGAACCAGTCGCTGGCCCTGCAGCTGTCCCGCCTGAACACGGTCTTCGACCTGACGCGCAGCCTAGGCGAAGTGGAAACCCGCCGCGACTTGGTGCGGCTCATGGCCAACACCCTCATGGGCGAGTTCCGCATCATGCGGCTGCTGGTGGTGGACGCCCAGGGCCAGGTGCTCCACGCCAAGGGCCTGGGCGCTGTGCCCGAGGTGCTGGAGGGCGAGCAGCTCCACGAGGTGGTGCAGGCGCGGGAACTCGTCCACGCCATCGAGCTGGGGGACCAGTCCCACAGCCACGGATTCGCCTACGCCGCCGAGCCCGCCGTGGGGCACCTGTCCGAGGACGACCTGGTCTTCCTTCGCACGCTGCTGAACCTCACCTCCTCCCAGTTGTCGAGCCTGGAATTGCGGGAGGCCCGCCACCAGGCCGAGCGCATGGAGAAGGATCTGGATCTGGCCCGCAACATCCAGCGCAGCCTGCTGCCCAACACCTTGCCCGAGCCCGAAGGCTGGCAGTGCGTGGCGGCCAACCTGCCCTACCAGGCCGTGGGCGGCGACCTCTACGATCTCTGGATGGCCCGGGACGAGAGCCACGGCGACCGGCTGCACATCGCCGTGGGCGACATTTCCGGCAAGGGGCTGCCCGCCTCGCTCATGATGACCCAGCTTTCGGCCTTCCTGCGCGCCATGGCGGACCGCCGGGTGGACCACTGGGGCAAGCTGGCGGAACGGGTGAACCGCCGCATGAACAATGTCCGGGACGGAAACCGCTACACCACCCTGTTCGCCGGAAGCCTGAACCCCTTGAATGGGGATCTCCGCTACGTGAACGGCGGGCACAATCCGCCGCTGTTGGTGCGGGCCAACCGGGAGGTGGTCCGGCTGGCCCCCACCGGCCCCATGGTGGGCCTGCTGCCGGGCGTCAGCTTCGCCGAGGGGCGGGCCCACGTGGATCCGGGCGATGCCCTGGTGATCTTCACGGATGGCGTGGTGGAAGCGGAAAATGCCGCGGGAGAGGAACTGGGGGATGGCCGCTTGGCCGACGTGGTGCTCCGCCGGCCCGACGCTGGTGCGGACGAGTTGTTCGAGGCCTTGCTGGTGGAGGCCTTCCAGCATCTGGAGGAGGGCCGGTTCCGGGACGACGTCACGCTGGTGGTCATCAAGCGCATGGGCTGACGGCTCTTGATGGCTTCCGTATCCTGGTTGTTGGAGGCCTGAATGAACCAGACCAAGACCCTGCTCATCATCGTGGCTATGACCGGCCTGCTGGTGTGGATCGGCGGGATGGTGGGGGGCCAATCAGGCATGGTGCTGGCTTTGGCCATCGGCTTGGTGATGAATGGCGTGAGCTACTTCTTCTCGGACAAGATTGTGCTGGCCAGCTACGGCGCCCAGCCCGTCACTCAGGCCCAGGCGCCTGAACTGCACGCCATCGTGGCCAACCTGGCCCAGCGGGCGGGCTTGCCTACGCCCCGCATCGCCATCATCCCCGAGGACACGCCCAACGCCTTCGCCACGGGACGGAACCCGGAGCGCGCGGTGGTGGCGGTCACCGAAGGGATCATGCGGGTGCTGAGCCGGCCCGAGCTGGAGGCCGTCATCGGCCACGAGCTGGGCCACGTGAAGCACCGCGACATCCTCATCGGCAGTCTGGCCGCGGTGCTGGCCCAGGCCATCATGTTCCTTTCCCGGATCGCCGGGTATTTCGGCGCGCGGGACGAAGAGGGCCGCTCCAATCCCATCGCCGGCATCGCCATCATGATCCTGGGGCCCATCGCCGCCTTCCTGCTGCAGATGGCCGTCAGCCGGTCCCGCGAGTACATGGCCGACGCCTATAGCGCCCATCTCACCGGGCGGCCGGACATGCTGGCTTCGGCCCTGGAACGGCTGCACAACTACAATCAGCAGCTGCCCATGCGCGGCGCCGAGCCGGCCACGGCCCACATGATGATCGTGAATCCCCTCAGCGGCGGCGGTCTCATGGGCCTTTTTTCCACCCACCCTCCCATGGCCGCCAGGATTGAGCGCCTGCGGAACATGCCCGTCGAGGCCCGGTGATCCCCGATCTGAATGCCAGCCCGGGATCTGCCGATAGAGGGTTCATGCGGGAGAGGCTCGGGAAATTCGAGGTGGTGCGCCTTCTGGGCAAGGGCGCCATGGGCGAGGTGTACCTGGGCCGCGATCCCAAATTGGGCCGCGAGGTGGCCCTGAAGGTGATCAGCACGGGCTCGGCCTTCGGCGAGGAGGCCAACGCGCGCTTCGAGCGGGAGGCCCGGGCCGCGGCCTTGTTGAACCATCCCCACATCGTCACGGTCTTCGAATTCGGCGAGGATGAAGGCACCCACTACCTGGCCATGGAGTACATCCAGGGCGAGGAACTGGAGGCCATCATCCGCTCCCGCAAGGTGCCCAAGGCCGAGCTGCTGGAAGTGCTGGCCCAGGTCTGCGAAGGCCTGGCCTACGCCCACGAGCGGGGCGTGATCCACCGGGACATCAAGCCTGCCAACATCCTGGTGACGCGGCAGGGCAAGCGCGTTCGGGCCAAGCTCATGGATTTCGGCGTGGCGCAGCTGGGGCCCTCGGGCCTGACCCAGGCCGGCACCTGGATGGGGACCGTGAGCTACATGGCGCCTGAGTACCTGGATTCCGGACAGGCCAATGCCAGCTCCGACATGTTCGCCCTGGGCGTGATCCTCTACGAAATCCTCACCGGGGGCCGCAAGCCCTTCCAGGGCGACAGCACTTCTGCGGTGCTGAACCGCATCCTGCTGCACCCCCATGCCCCCCTGGCGGCCGAGGATCTGCGTGACGTTCCGCGGCGGCTTCAGGCCGTGGTGGAACGCGCCCTGGCGAAGCGGCCCGAGGACCGCTTTCCCGATGCGGAGGCCCTGGGCGCAGCCATCCGCCAGGCCCTGGCGGAACCGGCTGAATCCGTCCGCCCCATGCCCCTGGTCGTTCCGGCGCCGGTGGAGCGGGAAGCCACCGGCCAGCGCATCCGCGTGGGCAAGGGAGGCCAAGGCCAGTGCCTGAGCCTCAAGGTGGCCCTGCGACAGGCGCGGAACGGCTCGGAGATCATCCTGCTCCCGGGGACCTACCGGGAATCGGTCGTGGTAGACAAGGACGTGGCCATCCTGGCCCTGGGCGAGCCGGGGGAGGTGGTCATCGAAGGCGGCGCGGCCTCCGCCCTGATCATCCAGACCCCTGCGGCGATCCTCCGCGGTCTCGTGCTCCAGTCCACAGGTCCGGCGCCGGCGCTGCGGATCCAAAGCGGAGCGCCCCTGATCGAGAATTGCGTGATCCGGGCCCAGGCCCGTTGCGCCGAGCTGGAAGGCGCGGGTTCCTCGCCGCTCTTCCGCAATTGCACCTTCCTGGCCGAAGGGGCCGGAGGCCTGCGCGTCGGCGTGGGCACCCAGGCCCGGATCGAAGGCGGGCACGTGCTCGTGTTTCCAGGCGTCGGCATCGCCGTGGAGCAGGGCGCCCAAATATCGATGCAGGGCGTGGCGGTGGGACCCGGCGAAGGGCTGGGCCTGAAGATCCACAGCCGGGCCCACGCCAACCTGGACGGGTGCTCGATTTCGGCCGCCTCGGGTTCAGTGGAGGTGGAGGGCGACGGCCGGGTGCAGCTTAGCCACTGCCGTCTCATGGAGAGCCGCTTCGCGGGCCTGGTGGCCCTGGAACACAGCCAGGCGGTGTTGGAATCCTGCGACATCGACCAGCATGTCTGTTCCGGAGTGCACGTCCTGTCGGGCGCCAACGCCTTCCTGAAGCAGTGCCGGATCAACGGCAATGCCGGTTTCGGCGTGTCGATCATGGACCGGGGCCTGGCCACCCTGGAGGGATGTCAAGTCCTGGGCAATGGGGGGACCGGCTTGTTGATCCACCACGGGGCCACCGTGCAGGCCCGCAACTGCTCTTTTTCCGAGGGCAAGTCTCTGGGGGTGGATTGCGCCGAAGGCGGCCAGGGCGTGCTGGAGGCCTGCGAGATTTCGGGCAACGGCAGCGCGGGCGTGCAGGTGGAGCCGGGCGGCAGTCTGCTGCTGGTCCGCTGCACCCTCAAGGAAGGCCGGGACACGGGGCTGCTGCTGCTGGAGGATTCCCGGGTGACCCTGGAGGAATGCGTGGTCCACCGCAACGCCAGGGGCGGCATCCTGCTGGCCAAGGAGGCGGCGGATCCGGTGCTTCGGGGCGGCAACCGCATCGAGGATGGCTTCCTCCGGGTGGATGCCGGCGGCAATTTGGTGCGATTGGCGCCGCTCTAGGCGTTGTATTCCAACCCGGCCAGCTCGTCGAGAATGGGCAGCCAGGCGGTGTTGGCGGCGTCGGGCCAGGGCACCGGGCGGATGAGCGGATCTTCCGTGGGCGGCAGGGGCTCCTCCCGGACCAGCAGCGCGGCGGTCAGTTCCCGGGTTTCGCCCAGGTCCTTCTGGAGGGACTGGATGGCGGAGATGGCGCGGTCCTTGGCGGGGCCGGATTCCAGCACGAGCAGGGGGCAGGCGGCGCTTCGCTCGGCCCGGACTTCGGCCAGGGCGCGGTCTAGGGTGTCCACGGCTTCCATCCTGAGGAACCCCGCCGAACTGAATGCCTGTTGGATCTGTTCCCGGCCTGCACCCGGCTCCATGGCCAGGATGATGCGGGTGCAGCGGCGTCCCAGGCGATGGAGGGCATCCGGGGTCTGGGTTCCGGCAGGGGAGATCCGCGCGGCAGGTCCCTTGTTTTCCCGGGAGCCCCTGGAACCCGCATCCCGCCTGATCTCGCCGGAAGACACCGTCGCCGCCCGCTGCATGTTTTCCCGGATGGCCAGAACATCCAGGATCTCCTTGAACTCGGATTCCCGGAGTTCTCCGAACTGCACGCCGATGATGAATTCCCCATCGCGCTCGCAGGCGTTGGCCAGGGTGCCGCGGGCGTCGAAGACGGGCAGGTTGGGCAAGTCGCGGATCTTGAGCATGGGGAGCGCCTTGCCGCGCTCGAAAAAGCCCAGGCCGGGCGTGATGCGCATGTGATCATCCAGCCGCATGACCCGGTCCACCCGGAAGGCGAGGCCGCCGACCGAGAGGTTGACCAGGGGGCCGGAGAGGCCGTGCCCGGGAACGCCGCCGTCCTGGGCGATCACGTAGGCCTTTTCGCGGGGCCGGAAAGGATAGCGCTTGGCCACCCGCCGGTCGGAAGGCTGCAAGCGGATGGGGATGCTGAAACGGTAGAGCAGATAATCTTCCCTGCCCTGGAACACCGTGGGGGCCTCGAAGCGCAGTTCCATCAGTGAGAACAGCATCTCGAAGGCGGCGCCCACGGCCAATTCGTGGGGCAGGGGGCGGATGAGCTTGAGGTGGATCAGGCCTTTGCCCTCGTCCACCCGCAGCACCCGCGCCGTGTAGGGAAGGGTATGGGTGCCCTCCACCTTGATGGGGAATTCCACTTCATGGGTCCGGAGATCCTGCATGGCCTGACGGATGAGGACAGGATCCTCTACCGGCGTGGCACGCCCGGACCCTCCGCTGGCCTTCACCTGGTTCATCGCCCCGCCTGTGACCATGGCATCGGGAGGAGGGGCATCAGGAATGAATCCTAGACATTGAACAGGAAGTTCATGAGATCGCCGTCCTTCACGACGTATTCCTTGCCTTCGGTGCGCATTTTCCCAGCATCCTTCGCGCCCTGCTCGCCCTTGCAGGCGAGGAAATCCTCATAGGCGATGACCTGCGCCCGGATGAAGCCCTTCTCGAAGTCGGTATGGATGACGCCGGCGGCCTGGGGGGCTGTGTCGCCTTTGTGGATGGTCCAGGCCCGGACCTCCTTCACGCCAGCGGTGAAGTAGGTCTGGAGGCCCAGGAGGTCGTAGCTGGCGTGGATGAGCACGTTCAGGCCAGGTTCGGCCAGCCCGGCCTCCTCCAGGAAGAGCGGGCGATCCTCCTCAGGCAGATCCTGGATCTCAGCCTCGAGTTTGGAGCAGATGGGGATGCAGGGCGCATCGCGTTCGGCGGCCAAGGCCTGGAGCTTGACGTAATGCGGGTTGCCCTCGGGATTCCGGATGTCGTCCTCGCCGATGTTGCCCACGAAGAGGGTGGGCTTGAGGGTGAGCAGGCCGTAAGACTTGACCAGGGCCTTGTCCTCCGCGGACAGTCCTGCCGTGCGGGCCCACTTCCCGTCGTTCAGGACGGCGAAGAGCCGCTCCAGGACGGCCACCATGGCGATGGATTCCTTGTTGCCCGTTTTGGCCACCTTCCGGTGGCGCTCCAGGCCCTTCTCGATGGCATCGAGATCCTTGATGACCAGCTCCGTCTCGATGATGCTCAGGTCGCGCTCAGGATTCACGCCGCCTTCCACGTGGGTGACGTTGCTGTCCTCGAAGCAGCGCACCACCTGCACGATGGCATCCGTCTCCCGGATGTGGCCCAGAAAGGCGTTGCCCAGGCCCTCGCCCTTGCTGGCGCCCCGGACCAGGCCCGCGATGTCCACGAATTCCTGGGCCGCGGGCAGGATCCGCTGGGGCTTGACGATGTCGGCGAGGAACTGGAGCCGGGGATCCGGGACATCCACCACCCCCGTGTTGGGCTCGATGGTGCAGAAGGGGTAGTTGGCCGAAGCCGCGCCCGCCCGGGTGAGGGCGTTGAAAAGGGTGGATTTCCCCACGTTGGGCAAGCCCACGATGCCACAAGCGACCGCCATTCCATCCTCCAAGCCTTCCAGTATCCCAGAGACGAGATGTGACGAAAAGAACTGCTTCCGGGGCTTGCGCGAGACCGTGCGGCGCCATACTCTCCCCGCCAAGGTCACGGTTGGACTGAGGGGAGGCAGCATGATTGTGCGGGCGGAATGGCCGGGTTATGTGGTGGACGTTCTCGTCCGCCCCGGCCAGGAAGTGGAAGAGGATGAGCCCCTGATGATTCTCGAGGGCACGGATTCCTCCCGCACCTCGTTCTACATCAATGCCCCTGAAGGCGGCAAAATCCGGGAGATTCTCCTGGAAGAAGGGGATTTCGCCTACGAGGACGACGATCTGGTGGTCATCGGCGATTCCGACCGGGAGGATTGATGCCGGTCCCGGGGGACCGCCTGCTCGCTTTGCGCGCGATGTCCCCCCGGAGCCCCGCTCCTGGCTCCGGTTGAACCCGGGCCAGAAGCCAGGCCGCTTGAAGGGCGTGGTGGCTGGATACACTGAAGCCAACAATCTCAACAAGGAGCGGCAGATGGTCGTGGTGCGTGCCGAGATGGCCGGGAAGGTTCTGGAAGTCTGCGTGGCTGAAGGCGAGGCCGTGGGCGAGGACCAGGATCTGGTCATCATCGAATCCATGAAGATGCAGATCCCGGTGGGGAGCCCCGAAGAAGGCACGGTCAAGAAGGTGTTCGTGGCGGCCGAGCAGTTCCTCAACGAAGGGGATCCCATCGTCGAGCTGGGCTGATGGAGATCCGCCTGGAACCCCTGGAAGGGGCGGACGCGGGGATCGTCCTGCTGGGCCTGGATCGTCCCGCCGCCAAGAACGCTTTGGGACGCCAGCTCCTCCGGGAGTTCCGCGGAGCTGTGCAAGCCCTGGGCGCGGATCAGGCGGCGCGCGTGGTCGTCGTCCACAGCCTGGTGCCGGGCGTGTTCTGCGCTGGGGCCGACCTGAAGGAACGGGAGGGCATGTCCCAGGAGGAGGCGACTGGTTTCGTGAAGGGGCTTCGCGCCGCGTTCACGGAGCTGGCCGAGCTGCCCATGCCCGTGCTGGCCGCCCTGGAGGGCGCAGCCTTTGGCGGCGGCCTGGAGCTGGCCCTGGCCGCGGACCTGCGGGTGGCCGGAAGTGAAACCCGGCTGGGCCTGGTGGAAACGTCTCTGGCCATCATTCCCGGCGCCGGGGGAACCCAGCGCCTGCCTCGCCTCATCGGGGCTTCGCGGGCCAAGGAACTGATCTTCACCGCCCGCCGGCTGGGCGCCGAGGAGGCGAACCGCCTTGGCGTGGTGGACCGGGTGGTTCCCGCCGGACAGGCCTTGGAATCGGCCTTGGCTCTGGCCCGGGAGATCCTGCCCAACGGCCCCATCGCCGTGCGGATGGCGAAACGCGCCATCCAGGAAGGCCTGGCGCTGGACATGGCTGCGGGCCTGGCGCTGGAGGAAGCCTGTTACGCGGAGATCCTCCCTACCACGGACCGGCTGGAGGGCTTGGCAGCGTTTCGAGAAAAACGCAAACCGCGGTACAAAGGCCAGTGATGAGTCATTCCCACGGCACCACCACCGGGCGCTTGGCCCTCAGTTCGGCGATCTTCGGGCTGAATTTCCTGGTTCAGGGCCTGGGTGGGCTGTGGACGGGTTCGTTGGGCCTGGTTTCAGACAGCCTGGAGAACTTGAACGACGCGGCCGTGAACCTGCTGGCCCTGGGCAGCATCCGGCTGGCGAACCGCCGCGAACCATGCGACCGCTGGACCTACGGATGGCACCGCATCGAGATTTTCAACACGCTCCTGGGGGCCTTCCTGCTGGTGGCGCTGGCGGGCGCCGTGCTGTTCGAGGCCTGGAACCGCGTGCGCCATCCCCGTCCCATCCTGCTGGGCTGGGCCATCGGGTTTTCCGTTCTGGGCCTGCTGCTGAACCTGGCGGCCACCTTCGTGCTGGTGCCCGCCGAAGGCTCGGGGCAGGAGCGCGACCTCAACCTTCGCAGCGCCTACCTCCACGCCCTGGGTGACAGCCTGGCCAATGTGGCGGTCGTGTTGGGCATGGTGATCATCCGTTTCACGGGCTGGCGCTGGGTGGATCCCCTGCTGGCCGCGGGCATCGCGGCGGTGATCCTCCGCGGGGCCTACCTTCTGCTGAAGGACGCGGTGGGCATCCTCATGCACCGGGCGGCCTTCGACCAGGAGGAAGCCAAGGCGGCTCTGCTCCGGCTGCCGGGAATCCGGGGCGTGGAGGATCTTCGTTCCTGGCGCCTTTGCAGCCATCTGACCGTATGCTCGGCCCATATCATCGTGGAGGCCGAGCGCCTGGAGGACACCGAAGCGCATCAGCACCGCATCGAGCACGTGCTGGCGGATCATTTCGGCGTCCGCCACCTCACCCTGCATTTCGAGACCCTCGCCATGGCGGAAAGACACCAGCACCGCTTCGTGCACGAGCATGAGGCCGAAGGCCACGACCACCATCACGAGTGAGGGTTCGGTCTCCCGTCTTCAGGAACGCGGGCGGTGCCCGCGCCTTAACAAAAGGATGCGGCCCGGAGGCCGCATCCTTTTCCACTGAAGACTGAAGACTGGAACCTGAAGACTGAAGGCCCCTCAGCCCATGCCGTGCTTCTTCATGATGGCGCTGCGCTGGGTGTCGTACTCGGCCTGGTTGATGAGCTGGCTGTCGAAGAGATCCTTCAGCTCGGTCAGCTCCTCCTTCAGCGACTTGACGGGGGCCGCGGCGGAAGGGGCGCTGCCGGCAGGAAAGGTCTGCTGACCCATCTGCTGCTGAGCTCCGGCCATCTGCTGGCCCATCATGTTGCCCATGCCGAAACCCACGCCCATGCCCATGCCCAGGCCGGCGACGCCACCCTGATTCTGGGCGGCCAGGGGAATGCTGTCGGCCACCTGCATCTGCGTGTAGGCGCCCATGACGGGGGCCATCATGCCCACGCCCGTGCGCTTGTCCATCATGGCTTCCACTTCTTCGGGGAGGCTGATGTTCTCCACGAAGAATTTCGACAGTTCCAGGCCCATGGTCTTGAATTCTTCGGACAGCTTCTGCCTCACCAGGTCCGACAGCTCGTCGTACTTGGAGGCCAAGTCCAGGGCCGGCACCTTGGACTCGCCCAGCACATCGGTGAAGCGGCTCATGATGGTCTTGCGCAGCTGCTCGCTGATGTCGGGCACCGTGTAGACGCCGTTGGTGCCCACCAGTTGGCGGAGGAAGGTGGCGCTGTCCACGACTTTGATGGAGTAGATGCCGAAGGCTCGGATGCGCAGCATGCCGAAATCGGCGTCGCGCATCATGATGGGGTTCGAGGTGCCCCACTTGAGGTCGTTGTAGAGCTTGGTGGAGATGAAATAGACATCGCTCTTGAAGGGGCTTTCGAAGCCGTACTTCCAGCCCTTGAGCGTGGCGAGGATGGGCAGGTTCTGGGTGGTCAGCCGGTGGGTGCCGGGCTTGAACACGTCCGCCATCTGGCCTTCGTTGACGAAGACCGCCTCCTGGCTTTCCCGCACGACGAGCTGGCCGCCGTTCTGGATTTCCTGGCCCCGCATGGGGAAACGCCAGGCCAGGGTGTCGTTGGAGTCATCCAGCCACTCGAGGATGTCGAGGAATTGGGCTTTGCCCCAGTCCATCAGACCCATGTGTCGTTCTCCTTGTGGCATCGGCCACAGGTACGATTCTAGGCCCGGTGGCAAGCGAGACGGGGCGATCCGTGGGAAAAACCGGCGAATCGACGGCCTGGGCCGGGCAGCCGCCCTCAGCGGGTTCCCTTGATCATCCTGACGGGCCCTTCGGCCTTGGCGCCCGGCTGATTGATGCGGCCCGGCTGATTGATGCGAGTCTTTGTATGGACCATGCGGGTGTCGGCATCCACCACGCACCGCCAGCCCTGGCTTTCATGGGGCATGCGCACATCCACCTCCCAGCCTCCCGAAGCCCCGTTGAGGGGAATGCGACGGGCGGAGACGGCCTTGCCACCGGTGTCCTGTTCGGCGATGGCCTTGGCTTCCTTGGCGGATTTGACGGGCCCCGAGCCGTGCTTGTGCGGCTTGGAGGCGGCTGCCAGAGGGGCCGGGCCGCCGACAGCGGCAGCTACGGCCAAGGCGAGGGCCAGAGGGGCGATGCGCATGGGGACTCCGGAGGGGTGCCAGGATTCTAGCCAATGCCGGGGGGGACAGGCAAATCGGGCGCGGCGGAGCGGAAACGGGTTTTCAGGACAGGTGGGCCGCGGCTTCCAGGAATTGAGCCACGGCCCGGTCCAGGTCCTCGCAGCAGGGTTCCCAGGCGCCCACAGGCTCCTGGCGCAGGCGGGACTCCAGCTCCTTGAGGGCCTCCGCGATCTGGACGAGGCCCAGGGTGGCGGCCCCTCCGCGCATGGCGTGGGCCTCGCCCAGGGCCCTGGCGCGGTCCCCCCGGGCCATGGCTGCGCGGATGGCCCCGGCACCGGCAGGATCCTTCGCGTAGGCCTTGAGGAAGGTGCGGAGCAGATCCCGCTTTCCATCGAGCCGGACCAGGGTGCGGCGCAGATCCATGACTTCCGCCATTCCATCCAGCCCATCCTCAGGAGAGGCGCCGTCTTCAGGCCTGTCGGCAGGGTTTTCATCGGCGGGCAGGATGCCCCCGGGAATCCAGTGGGCCATGGCGTCCAGGAGCTGCCCTGGGGCGATGGGTTTGGTCAGGCAGTCATCCATGCCCACGGCCAGGCACCGGTCCCGGTAGGTGGAGAGGGCATGCGCCGTAAGGGCGAGGATGGGGGTGCCGCGGTTCCTTCCCTGGGACCGGATGCGCCGGGCGGCCTCGAACCCATCCATGCCCGGCATCTCCAGATCCATGAGGATGGCGTCGAAGGTCGTGGCCTGGGCGAGGGCAGCGGCTTCCTCGCCGTTGCTGGCCGCCTCCACCTGCAGGCCCGCCTCCCGCAGCAGGATCACGGACAATTCACGGCTGATGGGGTTGTCTTCCACCACCAGCGCCCTCTTGCCAGCCAGATTGGGGCGGCCTCGACGGGGCCGCGGGGATGCCGGAACAGGCAGGGTTTGTTCTGGGGCCAGGGGAAAACCCACTGCGAATTGGAAATGGCTTCCGGGGCCGGGACCGCTCTCCACCCAGATCCGTCCCCCCATGAGTTCCACCAGCTGCTTGGAGATGGCAAGGCCCAGTCCCGTTCCGCCGAAGTGGCGGGTGGTGCTGGCTTCGGCCTGGGTGAAGGGCGTGAAGAGGCGCGTCACCTGGTCGGCGCGAAGGCCGATGCCCGTGTCCAGGACGGAGAAGCGGAATGCGGCCTCGCCTTCCGGCGCCGCCAACGGATCCACCCGGACTTCGACGCTGCCTTCCTCCGTGAACTTGAGGGCATTGCCCACCAGGTTGATCAGCACCTGGCGGAGGCGGGTCGGGTCGCCCAGCAGCGCCAGGGGGGCCTTTTCCGCGCCGCAGATGGCCAGTGCCAGGCCCTTCGCCGCGGCGGCTTGGCTGAACAGATCCGCCACCTGGAGCAGCAGATCCGGGATGCGGAAGGGGATGCGTTCCAGATCCACCCGTCCCGCCTCGATCTTCGAGAGGTCCAGCACGTCGTCGAGAAGGGCCAGCAGGGCCTGGCCGGACTGCTCGACCCGCCGCAGGTACCCCTCCGCCGCAGGCGGCAGGGTCTCCTTCAGGGCCAGATGGAGGAAGCCCTGGATGGCGTTCATGGGCGTGCGCATCTCGTGGCTCATGCGCGCGAGGAAATCGCTCTTGGCCTGGGTGGCCGCCTCCACCGCCCTGAGCTCCTGTTCGAGGGTCTCCTTATGGCGCAGCTCCTCCGACAGGCGCTGTCGCAGCACCCGCGCCGCGGCCAGGTTGCCCAGGGAGGCCACCAGGCGGAGCTCGTTCTCGGAAAAGGGCGGACGGCTGCGGCCCGCGTCGAAGTAGAAAAGACCGAGCACTTCGCCGGCGTGCTCAAGCGGGATGGCCATGGCGCTCGACGTGGCCACACCGGATGGGGAAGCGGCTTCGGGCTCGTCGCGCAGCAGCATGGCTTCCCGGCGCTCAAGGGCGCTCTGCACGGTCTTCGGCGCCCATCGCAGCGGCGACGTGTCATCGGGCCTCAGGCTGTGCGAAGCCAACGGGACCAGCTGCCCCGAGTCATCCGGCAGCAGGATGGCTCCTTGCCCAGCGCCCAGGAAATGGAACAACCGCTCCAGCATCGTCTCCAGCAGCCCCGTGGTGGTGGGCTCCTGGAGAAGGAGCAGGCTGAACTCGTAGAAAAGGTCCAACGCCGCCTGGGCCATGGGGGCGGCCCCGCCATCGCGGCGCCAGCCCTGGAGATCCCCGATGGGCAGGGACTGGGTGGTTTCCTCGCCGGGAAGCGGAGCCTCGTCAACTTCCTCGATCCGAACTTCGATGCCGCCCAGGCGGATCACATCCCTGGCCGCGACCGCCTGGGGGGAATGGACACGTTTGCCATTGAGGAAGCTGCCGTGTCTGGAGCCGAGATCCTCGAAGGTGAGGCGCCCTTTCCGCCAGAGGATCTGGGCATGGCTCCTGGAGACGGCGGGATCCTCCAGGATGAGATCCTGGTCCGGCGTCCGCCCGATCCGGCAGCAGGCGGACGCCTTCGACAGCCGGAAGGGCTGGAGGCCGGTGGCGCGGATGAGGTAGTCGGGCACGGGAATCCGGAGCGGGGGGCACCCCGTTATAGAATGGGTCCTTCTCTCTGGAAAGTGTGCATGGTCCTGAAATCCCGGCCAGATCTCCGCTTGACCCGGTTGGCGGGGGTGATGGAGGGGCGCTACACCTTCCTTTCGCTGTTGGGCGAAGGCGGTTCCGGGCGGGTCTACGAGGTGCGCAACCTGTCCCTGGACCGGCGCGAGGCCATGAAGGTGCTTTCAGAAACGCTGCTGGACGACAGCGCTTCGGAACGCTTCACCCGGGAGGCGCGCATCGCTGCCTCCCTCGATCATCCCGGCATCGTGAAGATCCATGCCTTCGGCCGGAACGATGGCATCCATTGGTATTCCATGGCGCTGGTGGACGGGCCTACCCTCGGCGACCTGGTGGACAAGGGGCGGCTGCTGGACGGGCCCACGCTGGCGCAGGTGGCCCTGCCCCTGCTGGAGGCCCTGGCCTTCAGCCACGCCCAGGGGGTCATCCATCGCGACATCAAGCCAGCCAACATCCTCTTCGATCTGCAGGGCCGTCCCTACCTGGCGGATTTCGGCATCGCCAAATCCGAAGCGAACGCCATGAAGACGCAGACCGGCATCCTCATGGGCACCCCGGCCTATGTGTCCCCGGAGCAGGCTCTGGGCGAGGTGGTGGATGCGCGGACGGATCAGTATTCTCTGGGCATCACGCTATACAAGGCCCTGACCGGCCGTCTGCCCTTCCACTCGGACAACCTGCTCCAGACCCTGGTGCTGCGGCTCAACGAAACGCCGGAGCCCCTGATGGCGCGGCGGCCGGATCTCGGGCCGGAGGTGTCCGGCGTCCTCATGAAAGCCCTGGCCCGGGACCGCAACGAAAGGTGGGCCAGCGTGGAGGAGATGCGGGAGGCGCTGGCGGCCGCCCTGGCCGGGGCGGCCCGTTCTCCCGGCTCTGCGCGGTTGCTCGAAGGCTTCGGGCCTCCGCCAAGGACGCCGCTTCCGGACATGGAGACGACCGCGGCAGGTCCTGTGGCGGATCGCGGTTCCTTCGCGCCCACGGCCGAATGGTCGCGGCCGCCCCAGTGGCGCCGAACGCCCTGGATCGTGGCGGCGGGCCTGGTGGTGGTGAGCGGCGGCGGCTTCGCCTGGTCGCGGCTGCGCCAGTCTTCCGCGCGGCCGGCCTTGCCGGCGGGCCCCCCGCCCATCCAGGCCGCAGCCCCAATCCCGCCCAAACCCGGCGACGCCGGGGGACCGGCCCGGAAGGCCATCGAGCCGCCAGGCGCGGTGCCCGGTCCCGTCCCTGAGCGGCGGGCGGTGGTCTATCCCCAGCTGATCGAGGAGGCGTCGAGTCCGGGGCCAGCGGCCGCCGGGTGCTCGGGCCTGCGGGTGAACCTCTCCCTGGTGGTGGGGGAGGACGGATCGGTCCGGCAGTGCAAGGTGCTCTCTTCCATTCCCGCCGAGTGCGCGGAGGCTGCCAAAGCCGTGGCGCTGCGCTATCGTTTCAAACCGGCCCTGGACGCCCAGGGCAAACCCCTTCAAACCACCGTCGCGGCCGCTGTGGATTTTCCGGAGATGCGATGAACATGACGGCTCGTCTTTTTATCCTGAGTCTCCCGGTGCTGTTCGGCGTGGCCTGCACGCCGCCCAAGCCCATGCCCCATGGGGCCATCCAGGTGAGGGTGGCCTCAGAACCTGAAAAAGCGGCCCTGTTCATGGCTGGCCGCCCCATCGGCGAAGCGCCTCACGCGCTGACTGTGGCCTCGGCCGAGGATCTCCTCCAGGTGAGCGCCACCCTGAGCAACGAGGTGGTCGTGGAGAAACGTATCCGCTTCCTCTCCCAGGACCAGGCTGAAATCCTGTTCGTGTTCGGCGCCGGGAAATCCACCATGGCGCGGACCCTGGGCCTGCCGAAGATCCTGGTCTTCGACTACGGCGCGGGAGTCACCTTCGATCTGAACCAGGCTTCCTTGAAACCAGGCTTTCTGCCTCTCCTCGAAAGGCAGGCGGGCCTCCTGAAAACCCATTTCCAGGGCCTCGACATTTTCGTGTGCGGCCACACGGATTCCACCGGCACCCAGGAGCGCAACCTCTCCCTGTCGCTGGACAGGGCGCGGGCGGTCTCCAGCGATCTCAGCGGCCGCGGCGTGCCCGCCGAGCGGCTGAAGATCCAAGGCTTCGGAAGCCAGTACCCTGTCACCAGCAACGACACCGAGCAGGGCCGCGCCCTGAACCGCCGCACCGAACTGATCCTCCCCCAGTAGCCTGCCCGTTCAGGCCTGGTCCGGGACCGGCCCCTCGGCTTCGCTGAGGAAGGCGTAGCCCCGGCCGTGCCTCGCGCGCACCGGCAGCGGCTCCCCAGGGCTGGCCTTTTGCACCTTGGCGCGAAGCCGGCTGAGCATGGTCTCCATGCGGCGCATGGCGTAGATGTCGTGAATGTGTTCCAGGGCCTGGGAAAGCGCCTCGCGGTCCACCACTTCGCCGGGCTGGTCCAGCAGGGGCGTGAGAAACCGCAGTTCGTTGTCGGTGAGGGCGACGGCCACGCCGGAAGGGGTGACCAGGGAGGAGCGCAACCCGTCGAGCCGCCACCGGGCGGGCGAAGGTTCGGGCCTGCTCAGGGCCAGGCGGCGCTGGAGGCTGCCGATGGCGGAGGCCAGTTCCCGCAGATCGACGGGTTTCGAAAAATAAAGATCGGCGCCCGCATCCAGCCCCTGCACCCGGTCATCCGTCTGATCCCGGGCCGTGAGCATGATGATGCCCAGGTGGGGGCGGACCTGCCGCAGATCCGCTGCGATCGCGTAGCCATCTTCGCCGGGCAGTCCGATATCCAGAATGACGATGTCGGCTTGGTGCGCCTCCAGATGGGCGCGCAGGGCAGGGCCGTCGGCCACGCCGGCGGTGGCGATGCCGAAGGAGGCCAGGCCCTCGATGAGGAATTCCCTCATGACCGGATGATCCTCGCAGGCCACCACTCGGATGGGTTTCGGCGCGCCCGGGGAGGCGGTTCCATCCGTCGAGAGGTGAGCAGGGGTCATTCAGGCCTTCCAGAAAAAGATCGAGTTGCAAGGGGCGTTCAAACCTCAGGGCGGGCCCGCCGATTCGTTTTCCCCAGGCCCGACCAGAATATCAAACCTCCCTGTCACCTGAGGTGGGACGCCGCTTTTTGACGATCTCTGGATTCGAGATGGAATGGTTCTCCGGGCGTCAGAGATCCCGATTCGCCATTCAAAATCGAACCATCGCACGCGATTCCATTGATTGTAAGAAAGTGTAAGCAAATGTAATAAGGGAAGTTGTGACGATATCTCCAACACCCATGGAAGGGCCGGCCCTATCCGGTCCGGCATTGAATGCCTGTGCAGCGGAGTTTTCATGCGTCCTCAAATCTACCTGCCCCTTGCCCTGGCCTTGACGGCCTTGGCGATAGGCCCTGTCTCCTGCACCAGCTCCAGTTGGTGCGCCGATTGTGAGCATGCCGTGAACATCCTCGGCCTGAATTACCAGCCGGCCAACACCTACACGGTGGGGACAGCCATTCCCGTCAATCCGCCCAATCCTTCGGGTGGAACGCCGAAGGCCTACGACATCGCCGCCGGCAGCCTGCCGGCAGGGCTCGACCTGGATCCCGTCACAGGCCAGATCACCGGAACGCCCGCGGCGCCAGGCGTGTTCACGGTGACCGTGCGGGCCACCAACAGCGCCAACAGCGCCACCCAGACCATCCAGATCACCGTGCTGCCCGCCGCGGCCTTGGGCCTGAGCTACGCCACGCCGCAGGTCTTTCCTGCGGCCCTGGCCATCGCTCCCCAGAATCCCGTCCTGGCCCAGGCCACGCCCGGGATTCCCACGGCCTATGCCATCACCGGCGGCAGCCTTCCCACGGGCCTGAACCTCAACGCCGACGGCACCATCGGAGGCACGCCCGCCACGCCGGGCGTCTTCTCCTTCAAGGTGACCGCCACCAACGGGACCCGCACCGCCACGGCCTTCGCGGCCTACACCGTGACGCCCGCAGGCAGTCTGGGGCTGGCCTACGATACGCCCAAGACCTTCACGGCCGGCGCCGCGGTCCCCACCCAGCCCGCCACGTTGTCCAACGCCGTGCCGGGCCTCGGATCCTCCTTCTCCCTCACGGCGGGCAGCCTTCCCGCGGGGCTGAGCCTGGGTTCGACCACGGGCGACATTACCGGCACGCCCACGGCGCCCGGCCTCTACGCCTTCACCATCGTGGTCGCCCAGGGCGCCCGCACTGCTTCCACCTCTGCCAACTACACCGTGCTGCCCGCGGCCGCCCTCAGCCTGGCCTACACCACGCCCCAGACCTTCGCCGTGGGCACGGCCATCGCCACCCAGCTGCCCACGCTGGCCAGCGAGACCCCGGGCGTGCCCACCACCTTCGCCCTCACCGGCGGCGCGCTGCCGGTGGGACTGATGCTGAACGCGGATGGATCCATCACCGGCAAGCCCACCACCGCGGGCGTCTCCACCTTCACCGTGACGGCCACCAACGGCACCCGCACGGCCACGGCCACACCCACCTACACCGTGATCCCGATGGCACCCCAAGGGGCCTACCAGAGCGTGACCACCAATGTGAACCTGTCCCTGACGCTGACGCCCCAGAACGCGGGAGGTCCCATCACGGCCGCCACCCTGGCCCAAGGGCCGCTGCCCGCGGGGATGGTTCTGAACGCGGACGGCAGTCTCTCGGGGACGCCCAGCGTCGCCGGCGCTTTCCCCTTCAAGGTGCAGCTCTGCAACGGCACCGGCTGCATGACCACGGCCGCGGCGGTGATCACCGTGAACGCGAACGGGGCCACGCCCTTGAAGGCTGCCTATGCCGATGGCAATGGCCTGGTCGGCGCGCCTTTGACGGTGCCGCCCACGGTGACCATCGGAGGCCCGGTCACCAGCGCGACCCTGCAGAGCGGAACCCTTCCCGCCGGGATGACCCTCGATTCGCATGGAAGCATCGTAGGCACGCCCACGGCGGCCGGCAGTTCCATCCTGCTCGTCACCCTGGCCAATGCTTCCGGCGCTCTGGAAACGGTGCCCGTGACGATCACGGTCAGCGCCAGTGCCAGCGTACTCGCCGCCGCCTATCCCGTTGGTTCCGGCCAGGTGGGGGTGCCGCTCACGGTGGCGCCCTTCCTCGCCAGCGGCGGCCCAGTGGCCACCGCGGTCCAACTCGGCGGAACCCTGCCTCCGGGCATGGTCCTGAACAGCGATGGCAGCATCACCGGCGCGCCCACCCAAGCGGGGAGCTACTCGGCCCAGATCCGGCTCTGCAATGCGGCCGGCGGATGCACCACGCAGACGGTCCAGATCGATGTGAACACCGCGGGGGGGTCCGCCCTGGTGGCCGCCTATGCGGACGCGATGGGAACGCTGGGAGCTCCCCTGGCGGTTCCGCCTTCGATCGCCAGCGGCGGTCCGGTGACGTCGTCGACCCTGCTGAGTGGAAGCCTGCCTCCCGGGATGACCCTGAATTCCAACGGCAGCATCACGGGAACCCCGACCCAGCCCGGCACCTACAGCCTGGCTGTTCAGCTCTGCAACGGGGCGGGGGGCTGCACCGTGCAGTCCGTCACCATCACGTTGAGGCATGCCGTTCCGGTGGTGGGTCCCCTTTCCGTCACGGAGGCCCTTGGCGCCACCGCCACGCTGACGCCCGGCAACACGGGCGGCCCCATCACCTCCGCCACCGTCACCGCTGGCGGCCCCCTGGCTGCGGGCCTGACCTTGAACTCCGATGGCAGCGTCAGCCAGTCCGGCGCCACGCCGGTCGGAACCTACGGCCCCTACACGGTGAGCTACTGCAACACGGGCGGCTGCGCCAATTCCACGGTGACCATCACCGTGACCCTCTCGGCGCCCACGGCCCTGAACTACGCCACGCCCGTCACCTACACGTCGGGACTCCCGATCGCATCGAACGATCCCAATCCCACCGGCGGCACGCCGACGGGCTACACCATCGCCAGCGGCAGCCTGCCCGCGGGGCTGAGCCTGAATCCCTCCACGGGTGTCATCAGCGGCACGCCCACCGTGTCCGGATCCTTCCCGGTGACCATTTCCGGGACCAACGGGGCGGGGCATGCTGATCAGACGCTCAACATCACGGTGCTCGCCCCCTTGACCGGAAGCCTCAGCGCCAATCCCGGCCTCGTGTCGGTGGGCCAGGCCACGGCCCTCACGGCCCTCTTCTCCGGGGGCACGGGCGTGGTGGATCAAGGCTTCGGTCCCGTCTCCTCCGGCAGCAGCCTGCCCACGGGCGCCTACGGCAGCACCGGGACCTACACCTACACGCTGACTGTGACGAACGGGGCGGGGGCTTCCATCACCCGGACCGCGACGGTGACGGTGGTGTCGGCGCCGGCCAATTCCATCACCATCACCGTGCCGACCGGCGGCGTAACCAGCACGGTCCACAACCCTGGCGCCCCTCTCGACGGCCTTTCCGTTGTCGTGCCCAACCAAGGGGTGGCGGTCTGCGCGGACACGCTGTTGACCGTGACCCGCGAGATGGGCGCATCCCTTCCGGGCAGCCTGGGAACGGGCGTCGTGGCGGTCACGGATCCCTGGACCTTCAGCAGCACCGTCGGCTATCCCTTCCGCGTGCCCATGACCGTGACCCTTCCCTACGATGCCGCGGGTCTCGGCGCGAATGATGTGCCGGTTCCGTTCCACTGGGATGCCGCCTATGGGAAGTGGGTGGCCGCCGGCCTGAAGTCCATCGACACCGTGAACCATCGCATCACCTTCACCACGCTGCTCCCCGGGCAGTACGCGGTCCTGGCCATTCCCGGCCTCTCTGGATCCCTCGCCACCCAGAGCCTCGGCTTCGCCAACGGCACGGACAGCTGGTTCCAGCCCAATCAGGGGGTGTTCAACATTCCCGGCGGCGCCGGATTGGGCATGAGCGCCTATGCCGCCTGGTATTTCGGCTTCAAGAAGGCGGACAACGCCAGCGCCGGCTTGTTCACGCTGCTCAAGGAAGGGGACCTCAATTCGGTTGCGGATGATGCGAAGGCCCGGGCCCTCATCAGCCGCCTCGGCAACGGAACCGTCGAAAGCTGGGGCCAGGTCTGGCAGCAGTCGGGCTACGCGCTCACCAATCTCCAGACGGGCCTGGCCCTCATCACCGGACTCCGGGTGTCGGGCCAGCCTCAGATCTTCCTCATGGCGGATGCCCGCTCCACCACGGGCAATGCCATGACCACCCTCATCACGGGGTACAACACCGGCACCGGCAAATTCAACGTGCTGGATCCCAACTATCCGGGCATGCCCCTCACCATCGCCTGGAACAGCGGCACGGGCGCCTTTACGGCCTACGACCGCGCGGCAGGCTACGTGCCCACCTTCACCCAGTACGCCCAGGAGGGCCAGCCCAGCATCCACCGGATGTCCGACTATGAGCGGCTGTTCAATGGGGCCAACGAAGGCTGGTCCAACCCGCCCTTCGCCACCGTGGCGGTATCGGATGTGGCCTCCACCGGCGCGCCCTCGGGGGGCCAGGCCTCCGTGCCCAGTGCTGCCAACGTGACCGTGACTGGAGCCGTGACCAACGGCGATGCCTCCGCCAGCCACATTTTCTGGAGCCAGAACGGCGGCTCCAAGACCCCCGTGGCCCTGAGCTCGGGAACATTCTCCTTCACCATTCCCGCGCTGGACGATCCCTACGGCACCCGCATCGCTTTGGAGACCACGGGCAACCCCTGCGACCCCACCTTCAGCTCCACGGGGTACACGGAATTCATGATCAAGGAAACCGGCCGCACTCCGTGGTTCCCGAACATCTGTTTTGAATCGGGAGCGGCCGCGCCGTGGGTGCTGCAGACCGGCAGCAACAGCGGCATCGGCTATCCTGCCTCGCCGGCCTGGAGCAGCGCCACCGGCGAGATCACGAACTACGGGGTGACCTGGTCGGCCGATGCGACCATGAGCGCCTTGGTGACGCCCGGAAGCGATGCCAACGTGCCGAGCATCCCCCGCGTCTATGACGGATCCTACGCCCTGCGCACCAACCACGTGGGCAACCAGTACCATGTCAGCCGGGTCACCCAGACCATCACGGTGCCGGGCGATGTGACCTGGCCCAAGCTCAGCTTCTACTGGGCGGCGGTCATGCAGAACGCGGGGCACTCCGCCGATGAGCAGCCCTTCGTGGACATCATCGTGGAAGACGTCAGCAATGCCAATGAGCGGGTCTTCTACAAGCACTTCTACGCCAACGACCCCAGCTATCCGGGCTGGATCGCCGGCAACGGATCGGGCGCCGCGCAGTGGTGGGGCATCAACTGGCAGCAGGTGAACCTCACCGACCTGACCGGCCGCAAGGGCCACACGCTCCGCATCCGAGTGGTGGGCGGCGACTGCAACCAGGGCGGCCACGGCGGCTACGCCTACCTCGACGGCGTGAATTGCAACTGACCATGAGGACGTCCCACATGCGAACCCTGAAAACCCTTTCCAGCCTCCTGGCCCTGTCTGCCGGCCTCGGCGCAGCCGAAGTGACCGGCGCAGCCCAAGTGACCGGCGGCTTCTCCTGGGCCCAGATCCAGCTGGGCTATCTTTCGCAGCAGAATTCCGCCTGCGTGAAGGATTCCACGGGCTTTGGCCTCGGCTTCGGACAGTGGCTGCAACCCCGCTGGGGGTGGGAGGCCGCCTACCTCCACAGCCGCATCGAGCCCACCAGCCATCTCTGGAAGGCCAAGGAGGATCACTTGGATGCGACCCTCCTTTTCCGCCCCTTTCTGGAGACGGGCCGTTGGATTCCTTTCGTGAGGGCGGGCGCCGGAGCCTCTCGTCTGGAGAACCCTCTCTCGCTGAGCGGATCCACTTCGACGCGCCTGAACCTGCTTCTCGGCGCTGGCACCCAGGTGCGGTTCGGCGCCAAGGGGTTGGGGTCGCTGGAAGTCCGCTCCGTCACCGTGGAGAGTTCCACCCAAAGGCAGGAACTGGAGGCCCTGGTGGGCCTGGGGTTCCGCTGGGGCGGGACCGCGCGAACCAAGGCCGCGCCCGTTCCCGCGCCCCTACCGGCTCCGGTGGAACCCGCTCCGGTTCCGGCACCTGTCTCGGCTCCCGCACCGGTTCCGCCCCCTGTTCCGGCTCCCGCGCCCGCACCCGCTCCGGAGCCGTCTCCCGCGCCCCTGCCCGCCAAGATCGTGTTGGGCGATGCGGTGCTGCACTTCCCGAACAACGGCGACGCGCTTGATGCCGAGGCCGTTCAGGCCATCAAGGCCGTGGCCCGGCAGCTCAAGGCTTATGCCGGGGAATACACCCTCCAGGTGGGAGGCCATACTTCCAGCCTGGGCTCTGTGGCTCACAACAAGGCACTCTCCCTCCGGCGCGCCCGATCCGTGGCCAACGTTCTGGTGGCCGCTGGCATTCCGGAAAGCCGAGTGGCCTGCGAAGGGTTCGGACCCGAGAAGCCAGTGGCGGACAATAAGACCCAGGAAGGCCAGAGCCGGAACCGCCGCGTGGAGATCGACGTGAAGACCACCCAAGCCGTGGACAAGATCCGCACGGAGACCGGCGTGATGGAGGCACCGGCGCCCGCCAGGAAGGCCCCCAAGGGCGGGAAGGTGGTCAAACCCAAGTCCTGATCAGGCTTTAGCCCTGTGGGCGGCGAGGGCGCGGGGTGGTTCGGGGCTCAGGCTTCGGGCCACCCTGCCTCGCGCAGGAGCTGCGCCTGCTCCGTGGGCCGCTCTACCCGGAGGCCGCGGGCCTTGAGGGTATGGATGCGCAGCGCCCCATCGGCGAAGCCCAGCAGCAGGCCTCCCTCTGTCAGGCGGAAGCGCCCGGGGGGGCAGGGTTCCGCCGCTGGAAGGGCCCAGGTCACCTTGAGGGGCCCTTCGGCCGTTTCCAGGAAGGCGTTGGGCCAGGGATCCGCCACGGCGCGGATCTGGTTGAAGGCTTCCGCCACGTTCATGGCGGCATCCAACCTCGAATCCGCTGGCTTCCGCCCGCCGAAGTAGGTGGAGGGCCCCAGGGCTTTCTGGTCGATTCGAGAAAGAGAGCCGTCCATCAGGCCGGGAAGGGCCTTCCTCACCAGATCGCGTCCCGCCGCGGCGGCCTTTTCGGTGAGGCTGAGGGCGGTCTCGTCCCAGTCGATGGGAATGGGGGCCTGGGCCACGATGGCCCCGTCGTCGGGCTTGGGAGTCATGGCGTGGAGGGTGATGCCGGTGCTCGTCTCTCCTCTCACCAGCACCCAGTTGATGGGGGCCCGGCCCCGGTACTTGGGCAGCAGGCTGCCGTGGAGGTTGTAGGCCCCCAGGCGGGGCAGAGCCAGGAAGCGGGCCTGGATCATTTCCCGGAAGTAGAAGCTGAACAGGAAGTCCGGGCGCTGGGCACGGATGGCCTCGTAGACCGCATCGTCGTTGAAGGATGGCGCCAGGTGGACCGGGATGCCGTGGGCCTGCGCCACGGCCGCAGGTGGGGTGAACCACCCTTCATCAGGGGCAGGGCGATAGGAATAGAGGGCCAACACCTCGACACCCGCCTCCAGCAACCCCTCCAAGGCTGCGGTTCCCACGCTGGAATAGGCACAAACGACGGCGGTCGGCTTGGTCATCAGGTTCCCTCGGTTCTTCAAGGATCGCATAATCGCTTGAAACCTCTGTCCGTAGACCTATGTTGTGATCGGGAGTGCCACTGTGCGCCTGCGAATTCTTCCCCTCCTGTTCGGCGCGGTCCTTCTGGCAGCGGGGGAGGATCCCTTCGAGGCGCCGCCGGAATTGAAGGCATTCGCGCGGCAGCACACCCTCAACCAGCAGGGGGCAACGAGCAAGGTGGCGGCTCTGGTGAGAGCTTTCTTCGCGCCGCAGGAGGCAGGCGGTCTGGGCATCACCTACGACAACGCCTACACGAGAACGCCCATCGAGGCCTGGCGCGACCGCAAAGCCAACTGCCTCACCCTCACCACGATGTACGTGGCCGCATGCAAATCCATCGATCTGGATGCGCGATACGGCGAATCCATTCGAATCAGCCGTTGGCGGCGAGTGGGTGCCACGGTGCGTTACGAGCGCCATATTGTCGCGGTGGTGCCAGCGGGTGTAGGGCAAGAGCTCATCGCGGACTTTCTGCCCGAGGTGCGCCGGGAATCGCAGTTGATCGCCGTATTGGAACCCAAGCGCGTGCTGGCTCTCTTCTACAGCAACCGGGCCGTGGAGCTCATGGCGGATGAGAAGACAGACGAGGCTTTGATCCATGCTCATCAATCCATTCAAGTGGACCCGACCTTGGGCGTGGGATGGAACATCCTTGGCGTTGTGCAGCGCAAGCAAGGGCTCGAAGGCGATGCTGAGCAGTCCTTCCTGAAGGCTCTCCAGGCGGATCCCAAGGACGGCGCTCCCTGTGGCAACCTGGAAAACCTGCTGAGGGCCCAGGGCCGAATGGCTGAAGCCCAGACCTACCGCGACCGGGGCCTGGAAATCCGCAAGAAGGATCCTTTCTTCAACGCCTTCCTTGCCGAAGAGGCCTTCCAGGAGGGCCAGTGGGAGGAGGCGGGGAAGCGCATCAAGCAGGCCATCAAGCTGCTGCCCCAGGAATCGGATTTCTATCTGATCCAGGCCCGCATCAATCTGGCCCAGGGACAGAGGAAGGAAGCCATCAAGTCGCTGGAGAAGGCCCGCAAATGGGCGCTCCCGGACATGCAGGCCCGCTACGACACCAAGCTGGCGCTCCTGAAGGGCGACGTTCCGACCTAGTGTGCCTCGCCTGAAATAACTGGATCATTCAGGGCAGCTGGCGAGGCACCCTTCCATCGGGGCATGGCCCCTCTGGCGCATGGGCGCGGGACCGCGTCCATGCTGTCACCCCGCTGGGGGCGCTGCCACGCCCCCAGACCCCCGCCCCGTGGTGTCCATGGGCGTAGAGATCGCACCAGGAATTTCGAGCGGACACCACTAGTTCACTTCAAGTTCGGCCAGGCGGTTCTGGGCCTCCACGCTGTCCGGATGATGCAGCAGGCATTCCCGCAGGTAGCGCCGGGCCCCGTCGATGTCCTCCAGTTCCCGCCGGGCATCGGCGAGGTGGATGAGGGCTTCTTCGGCCTGGGGCTCCACCTGGAGCGCCTGCCGCCAGTGGCTCTCGGCCCGGTCCCAATCGCTGAGTTCCGCGCAGGCGTGGCCGGCGTCCAGGAGGAAACGCAGGTCGTGGGGATCCATGCGTACCGCCCGTTCGAGATCTTGCCGGGCGGGCAGAGGGTCTCCCTGGTGGGCGCGGCAGAGCCCGCGGAGATGCCAGTAGACGGGGCGTTCGCGGCAGGCTTCCCCGAGGCCGTCCAGGTAGGGAAGCAGGGCCTCCCAGGCGGCCATGCCGGCGAGGCAATCCGCCTGGAGCAACAGGAGATCCACATCCTCCGGCTGCTTCTTCAGAAGCAAGAGAACCTCGGCGTAGGCCGCCTCGTAATCGCCTTCGGCCACTTGGATTTGCAGCCTGAGGGGGGGGTGATGGTCGCCCTGCATTTCTAGGGGAACTTCCTCCAGCAATTCCCGGGCGAAGGCGGGACGGTCTTCCCACCAGAAGGCGAACTCGGCCCGGCGGAGCTGCCATTCCTGCCGCAAGGAACGGCCCTCGTCGCCCTCAGGGATGGTGAGCCAGGCCTGTTCGAGGGTGTGCAGGGCATCCTGGTCGCGGCGCAGTTCGAGCGCGATCTGGTAGCGCTCCATCCAGAGGCGGAAGGCGGTGGGAAGGTGCTGGAGGGCGATTTCAATCACCCGCCAGGCGCCTTCCCGGTCGCCCAGCTGGCGCCGGGAAACGGTTTCCGCGAGCCAGTGCAGGGGATGAGTCCGGCAATCCGAGGGCAGCGCTTGGACCAGCGCGAGGGCCTCGGCGTGGCGGCCGTTCCGCAGCAGGTGCATGCCTGCGGCTCCCCGGTCCCAGGAAATCCGGGGATCGCCATGGCGGGTCATCAGGATGCCCAGCGCCTGCTCGGCCACGTCCTCCTTGCCATGCTGAAGCCCCGCGAGCATGAGATCTTCCAGGAGAAGCGGGTCGTCCCATGACCGGGGGAGAGCCGCTTCGAAGTGGGTCCAGGCCTGATGCAGCGCGGCGGGTTCGGCCACCCGCAGCAGCAGAATGCCCTGCAGATGCCTCAACCGGCCCACTTCAGGCGCCAACCGGATGAGGCGCCGCCCCCAGGTGAGGCGCCGGCCCCCGGGAAGGCCCGGCACCTTTTGGAAGGCCCTGGAAACCAGCAGGCTTTTCCAGAGGGGAAGGCGCGCCAGTTGGGCTTCCAAAGCCACCAGCCAGGCGCGGTCCCGCTGTCCCAGGGCCAGATGGAGGGTGCTTTGCAACAGGAGCATCCGGTAGCTGGTTTCGCCCCGGTTCCAAACAGGGGTTCCCAGGGACAGGAGGATGTCGTAGGGAGGTTCTCCCTGGGCCCATCGGCATTCAGCCCGGATTAACCGGGGGTAATCCACCCAGCGGTTCCGGGCGGCGAAGCCCAGCCAGCTTCCCAGGCTCATGATGCCGAGTGTGGCGGCCAGAGCCAGCGGCAAAGACATGCCTTCGGGGGATGTGGTCAGCAGGCCCACGCAGGCCGCCGCCGCCGCGGTTATCAGCAGGATCAGGAGGATCCTGGGCACCCAGGCGCGGCGGATCGACATGGGACGAGTATGAGCCCGTCCTGGGCCCGCGGGGAATCGCCGGGTGGCGATCGGATCAGGTGCGGTTCAGGCCTTGACGACGTTGGAGGCCTGAGGGCCCTTGGGCCCCTGCACGATGTCGAAGCTGACGCGCTGCTTTTCTTCCAGTGTGCGGAAGCCCTTGGCCTGCACGGCGGAATAATGGACGAAGATGTCTGCGCCGCCTTCATCGGGAGTGATGAAGCCGAAGCCCTTTTCAGCGTTGAACCACTTCACGGTACCTTCGGACATGACCTTTCTTTCCGGGGATGCGTCCCCACGCGCCTGGAGGTTGACCGCGCGACACGCACCAGGCATGCGGTCACGGGGGCTCGGGCTCCGGGAAGTCCAGGGATCCGCATACGGTCCCCCTCCTTCACGATGCTCAGGCTGAAAAAGATGGTGGGTTGAAGGGATTCTAGAATCCGGATCTGGGGCCTTCAAGATCAAAAATCCGGCCGGACTCCCCTCACGGAACGATGGTCGTGAAGAGGTACGTGGCGAAAAGGACCAGCAGCACAGCTCCTTGCATCACGGTGGTGCGCCCCGTTCCAAGCGATTGGCCGGTGACGAAGAGGGAGAGCAGCAGCAGCACCGTGGACTTGGAATCGATGCCCAGGGTGAGGTGCATGCCCGTGGCGATGGACACGACGGCTACCGCCGGAATGGTCAGTCCGATGCTGGCCAGGGCCGAGCCCAGGGCCAGGTTCAGGCTGGTCTGCAGGCGGTTGGTCCGGGCGGCCCGGAAGGCGGCCAGCCCCTCCGGAAGCAGCACCACGCCGGCGATGATCGCCCACCAGCGGTTTGGGGGCGCCAGCCGCCGCCACGCTGGCCTCGATGCTGGGGGCCAGGGCCTTGGCCAGGAGCACCACGGCGCCCAGGCAGGCCAGCAGCAGACAGGCGCTCAGGGCAGCGGTCCTCTTGGCGGGGGGTGGGGTGTGAAGCTCATCGCCCCCGTCCGCGGTGGTCGGACCCAGGAAATAATCCCGGTGCCGCACCGACTGGACCACCACGAACACGCCGTACAACCCAGCGGACACGATGGCGACGAAGGCCAGCTGGCTGGCCGAGTAGACGGGTCCAGGGTGGCTGGTGGTGTGGTTGGGAAGAACCAGGGTCAGAACCGCGATGGCGCCGAGGGTGGCCAGGGAGGCGCTCACTCCGTAAAGGCCGAAGCGCTGTTCCCGGAAACGGGCCCCGCCAACGATGAGGCAGAGTCCCACGATGCCGTTGAGGATGATCATCACGGCGGCGAAGACCGTATCGCGAGCCAGGGACGGAGCATCGGGCCCGCCTGCCAGCATCAGCGACACGATGAGGGCCACTTCGATGGCGGTCACAGACACGGCCAGCACCAGGGTGCCCAGGGGCTCACCCACGCAGTGGGCCACCACCTCCGCATGATGGACCGCAGCGAGGATGCCCCAAGCCAGGCCCAGGGCCACCAGCACCCGGAAGGGACCGCCCCAGCCGAGCGCGGTTCCGCCCAGCAGCAGCCAAGCAAACATGGGCCCAAGAAGGGTCCACCAGGGGATGGGAAGGCGTTGGTTCATGGGGGTCTTGATCCACCTTCGGACATTGTCCTCGGTCAGGCCTAGTTGCCCTGCAGAATGTCCTTGAATGGGCGGCGTGGCCAACCTGGGGTTTGAACGAACCAGCGGGTCCCCACTCGGAACGCGCCATTCAGGCGCGTTCGCTCGTGACCCGCATGGTTGTCCGTTCTCTTCTGGTCAATTCCCCTGCTGGATCTCTTTTGCGATCACCAGGCGCTGAATCTGGTTCGTTCCCTCATAGATCTGCAGCAGCTTGGCGTCGCGCATGCACTTTTCCACGAGGTAATCGCGGCTGTAGCCGTTGCCGCCGAGGATCTGCACGGCATCCGTGGTGACTTCCATGGCGGTGTCGGTGGCGAACGTCTTGGCGATGGCGCTCTGTTTGGAGTTCTTGATGCCATTGTCCGTCATCCAGGCGGCCTGCCAGGTGAGCAGGCGGCTGGCCTCGATCTTCTTGGCCATGTCCGCCAGCATGAAGCTGATGGCCTGGTTGGCGAAGATGGGTTGTCCGAACTGGATGCGCGTCTTGGCGTATTCCAGGGCGATCTCGAAGGCGGCCCGGGCCACGCCCACGCCCCCGGCGGCCACGGCGGCGCGGGTCTGATCGAGGGTCTTCATGGCGATGACGAAGCCCATGCCCTCCTTGCCCAGAAGGTTCTCCACTGGCACTTCGGCGTCGTTGAAGTAGAGCTCCACCTGGTTGCTGGCCCGCTGGCCCATCTTGTCCATGGCCTTGCCCACCACCAGGCCAGGCGTGCCGCGGGGCACCACGATGCAGCTGGTGCCGCGGGCGCCCTTGCTGGGATCGGTGCTGCAGAAGAGCGCGTACCAGTCAGCGTAGCCGCCGTTGGTGCAGTAGCACTTCGTGCCGTTGATGATGTACTTGTCTCCGCGTTTTTCGGCGCGGCAGCTCATGCCGCCGGCATCGGAACCGGCGTTGGGCTCGGACAGCGAGAAGGCTGCGAACTTGGGTTCCTCGGCGATCATGCCCAGCCACTTCTTCTTCTGTTCGGGGCTGGCGGCGATGAGCAGGGGGGTCATGGCCAGGCCGTTGGCCATGATCGAAGTGTAAAGGCCGCCGCAGCCCCAGGCGAGCTCCTCGCAGACGATGGCTTCCTCCATCTGCGAATTGCCGGGGCCGCCGCATTCTTTGGGCACCAGGGCCTGCAGGTAGCCGAAATCAAAGGCCGCCTTGTAGACGTCTGTGGCCCATTCGCCGGTCTCGTCGTACTTCCTGGCCACGGGGCGGATGATCTTTTCCGCGAAGCCGTGGGCGCGCTCCTTCTCGGCCAGTTGTTCGGGAGAAAGGGAGAATCCGAGCATGCGCGCCTCTTGAGGGATGGGTGGGGTGGGTGGCTTGAATGGGAAATGAACTCCCAGTCTATCGCCGCTGCGCGCCACGCCAAGAGCTGGGCTCTCTTGACACAAAGTAGGATTGGCCCGGTCCGCAGGTGATACCGGGGTAAAGTTATGCGTTGGAGCGACCCCATGACCATTCGATTGACCGATCTTGGAAAAGCCGTTCTTGAGACCGAATACGCGGTCCGGGGACCCATCGTGGCCCGCGCCGCGGAGCTGGAGAAGCAGGGGCGCGAGATCATCTACTGCAACATCGGCAATCCCCAGTCCCTGGGGCAGAAGGCGCTCACCTGGAACCGGCAGATCCTGGCGCTCTGCGAATATCCCGCGCTCATGGAGCTGGCGCCCGGCGCCTTCCCGTCGGACGTGGTGGAAACCGCCAAGGCCATCCTGGGCGGCTCGAAGCACGGCCTGGGCGCCTACAGCGAAAGCCGTGGCGTGCGTTTCATCCGCGAGGCCGTGGCCGAGTTCATCCTGGAGCGCGACCACATCGGTGTGGACCCCGACGCCATCTTCCTCACGGACGGCGCCAGCAAGGGCGTGCAGACCATCCTGCGCCTGCTCATCGGCAAGCCAAGCGACGGCATCATGGTGCCCATCCCCCAGTACCCGCTCTACTCGGCCACCATCACGCTCTACGAGGGGCGCATGGTGCCCTACTACCTGGACGAGGCCAACGGCTGGAAGCTGAGCCGGGTCATGCTCGAATCTTCGCTCGCCAAGGCCAAGGCCGAAGGCACGGAGGTGAAGGCCATCTGCGTCATCAACCCCGGCAACCCCACTGGCGCGGTGCTGGACGAAACCAACATCGCGATGATCATCGACTTCGCCAAGGCCCACGGCCTCTCGATCCTGGCCGACGAGGTCTACCAGGAGAACATCTACCTGCCGGGCGATGAGTTCGTATCCTTCGCCAAGGTGCTGCATCAGGCCGATGCGAAGGACGTGTCGCTGTTCAGCTTCCACTCCTGCTCCAAGGGCTTCCTGGGCGAGTGCGGTGTCCGCGGCGGCTACTTCGAGTACCGCAACGTGCCGGAGGACGTCGCGGCCCAGATCCTCAAGCTGCAGAGCGTGAGCCTGTGCGCCAACCTGGCGGGCCAGGCGGCCACCTACGCCATGGTGCGCCCCCCCAAGCCGGGGATGCCTTCCTACGCGCAGTACGCGGCCGAGAAGAAGGGCATCCTCGACACCCTCAAGCAGCGCGCCATCCTGCTGGCCGAAGGTCTCAACAAGGTGGAAGGCATCACCTGCAACGTCATCGCGGGCGCCATGTATGCCTTCCCCTGCGTGACGCTGCCCGCGGGCCGCACGGACTTTGAATACGCCATGGCGCTGCTGGAGCAGACGGGCATCTGCGTGGTGCCCGGTTCTGGCTTCGGCCAGGCCGAAGGCACCGCCCACTTCCGCACCACCATCCTGCCTCCCACCGAGAAGATCCAGAAAGTGGTGGAGGCCCTCGGCGCTTTTCACCGCAGCTTCAAGTAGGTCACCACGGAGACACGGAGAACAAACACGGGGAAAGGCGCTTTGCTTTCTCTGTGCTTCCTCAGCGCCCTCCGTGTCTCCGTGGTGAATCTTCAACCTCGAACGGAGTCCCCATGCGTCCCGAGCATCCTGTCGTCCTCATCACCGGCGCTTCCAGCGGATTCGGCGAAGCCGTGGCGCGCCTGCTGGCGGCCAATGGCTTCCACTTGGCTCTGGGCGCCCGGCGCGTGGAGCGCGTGCGGGTTTTGGCCGATGAGCTGGTGAAGGCCCACGGCATCAAGGTTTTCGCGGGCGCCGTGGATACCCGCGAAACCGCCAGCGTGAACGCCTTCGTGGAGGCCGCCGCGACGGCCCTCGGCGGCCTCCACGTACTGGTGGCCAACGCAGGCCTGGCCAGCGGCACCTTCAAGCTGTGGGAAACGCCGGACGAGGATCTGGAAGCCATGCTGCGCACCAATGTGGAAGGCGTGGTGAAGACCATCCGCGCCGGGCTGCCCCACGTGCGCAAGGCCGGCTGGGGCCATGTGTTTTTCATCGGCTCCACAGCGGGCCATCAGCCCTATGAGGGGGGCAGCGTCTACTGCGCCTCGAAATTCGGCGTGAAGGCCATGGCCCAGACCCTCCGTCTGGAAGTGAATGGCGAGCAGATCCGCGTCACCTCCGTGGATCCCGGCATGGCCGAAACCGAATTCTCCAACGTCCGCATGAAGGACGAGGCCAAGGCCAGGGCTGTCTACCAGGGGGTGAAGCCCCTCGCGGCCTTCGACGTGGCCGAATGCGTGCGCTGGTGCCTCATGCTTCCGGATCACGTGAACATCGACGAGATCCTGGTGAAGTGCACGGATCAGGCCAGCGTCCACAAGGTCCACCGGCGCGCCTGACGCCCAGCGGGGAGGCCCAGCGGGAGACTTGGCCCAGGTCAGCCTCCCTTTTTGTTTATCCTTGGGTCCTTTTTTAGGAGACCCAGGTGCCCAAACTGATATATTAGATATCAAGACCCTTCATAGGAGGCCCAGGATGACGAGCACCCACCTCTACCTTGAACGGCGGAACCGGTTGCAGGCCCACCTGGGGCGAGGTCTGCTGCTGCTGCTGGGCAACGAGGAAAGCCCCATGAACTATGGGGACAACACTTATCCCTTCAGGCAGGACAGCACCTTCCTCTATTTCACTGGGATCGCCAGGCCGGGTTGCGCCCTGTTGATGGATCTGGATGAGGACCAGACCACCCTCTTCGCGGACGATCCCACCGTGGATGATCTGGTGTGGACAGGGCCGCAACCCACGGGTCGGGACCTGGCTGTGGCTGCAGACATCCCCCAGGTGGCGTCCACCCGCGATCTGAACGAAGCGCTGCGCCGGGCCCAGCAGGCGGGGCGCGCCATCCACTTCCTCCCCCCCTACCGGGCCGAGCACCGCCTGAAGCTGCAGGAGCTGCTGGGGCTGGATCCGGCAGGGCAGGCCGCCGCGGCATCCGTTCCCTTCATCCAGGCTGTGACCGATTTGCGCATCCGGAAATCCGCCGGCGAAATCGCCGATATCGAGAAGGCCGTGAACCTTTCGGTGGACATGCACCTGGCGGCCATGGCCATGGCCCGGCCGGGCATGACCGAAGCGGAGATCGCCGCGCGCGTCACGCAGATCGCCCAGGCGGCGGGCTGCGGCCTGTCCTATCCCGTCATCGCCACGGTGCACGGCGAGGTGCTGCACAACCACCACTACCACCATCGCCTGGAGCCCGGGCAGCTCTTCCTCCTGGATGCCGGAGCGGAAACCCCCGCGGGCTACGCAGGCGACCTGACCAGCACCTTCCCCGTGTCTCCCGCCTTCACGCCACGGCAGCGGGACATCCACGATCTGGTGCTGCGCGCCTTCCTGGCGGCTGTGGAGGCGCTGCGCCCCGGGGTGAATTTCCGGGATGTGCACCTGCTGGCCTGCCGCACGCTGGCCTCGGGCCTGAAGGATCTGGGCCTCATGAAGGGCGACGCGGACGAGGCGGTGACCGCCGGAGCCCACGCCCTCTTCTTCCCCTGCGGACTGGGCCACCTGATGGGCCTCGACGTGCATGACATGGAAAACCTGGGCGAGGTTTGGGTGGGCTACCAGGGACAGTCCAAAAGCACGCAGTTCGGACTGAAATCCCTGCGCCTCGCCCGTCCCCTGGAGCCTGGCTTCGTGCTCACCGTGGAGCCGGGAATCTACTTCATGCCGGGCCTGATGGACCGCTGGCGCGCCGAAGGCCGCTTCCTCGATTTCATCGACTACGCGGCACTGGAGGCCTACCGGGATTTCGGCGGCCTGCGCATCGAAGAGGATTTCCTGGTGACGCCCGAAGGCAGCCGCCGCCTCGGCCGCCCCAAGCCCCGCACCGCGGCGGAAGTGGAAGCCCTGCGCGCCTGATCGCCAGTCCCACCTCTTTCGGAGCCTCTGCATGGTCCCCGGCAAGCCCATCATCGTGAAGTCCCTGCGGGAGCAGGTCTACGAGTATCTGAAGGCCGAGCTGAAGCGGGGCGCCCTCGACACAGACTCGTTCCTGGATCTCAACAAGCTGGCCAAGGATCTGGGGGTGAGCCGGACACCCCTGCGGGACGCCCTCATCCAGCTGGAGGTGGAGGAATTCGTCACCATCGCGCCGCGCCGGGGCGTGGCGGTGCGCAGCCTCCAGCCCAAGGACATCCAGGAGATCTACCAGCTGGTGGGCGCTCTCGAAGGGGCCGCGCTGATGGCGGTGGGCCCCACCATGACCGCGGAAGACATCACGCATCTCCGGGAGCTGGATCAGCGCTCCCAGCGCGCCATCGATGCCGGCGACAAGGATGGATTCTACGAGACCAACTACGCGTTCCATGATTTCTTCCTGAACCGCCTGGGCAATAGCCGCATCACCGCTCTGGTGCACGCGAAGAAACAGCAGCTCTACGACTGGAACCGCAAGTTCGAACGGTTGCATGTCAACTGGGAGAACAGCGGCGTCCATGAGCACGAGGAAGTGCTCCGCCTCCTGGAGACCGGAGCCATTCCCGAGGCCGCAGCCTACCTGCGGGATGTGCACTGGGGCTTCAATGTGCAGGAAGCCTTCGTGAACCAGGTCTACTTCACGGAGCAGGGATGAGCGCCAACGCCGCCACTTCTGAAAGGCACCCCGCGGGGCTCCGCACCCTCTTTCTCACCGAGATGTGGGAGCGCCTGGGCTTCTACATCCTCATGGCCATCCTCACCCTCTACATGGATCAGGAACTGGGCTGGGGAGATGCCACCAAAGGCAGCATCTACGGCGCCTTCCTGGGCCTCAGCTACTTCTCTCCGCTGCTGGGCGGATGGATGGGGGACCGGCTCATCGGGCGCGTGGGCACCGTGCGGACCGGCGCGGTGCTCATGACGCTGGGCTACGCCAGCCTGGGCTGCTCCTCCCGCACCCTGGTGGCGCCCTTCTTCGCGGGCCTGCTGCTGGTGGGCATCGGCGCGGGCATCCTCAAGGCGAACCTCTCCGTGCTGGTGGGCACGCTCTACGAGGAGAGGCCCCACCTGCGGGACGCGGGCTACAACCTCTATTACATGGGCATCAACATCGGCGCGGCGGTGGCGCCCCTCGTGGCCACCGCCATGGCCGTCTGGTTCGGCAGCTACCGGGTTTCCTTCTGGATCGCCGCGGGAGGCATGATCCTGGCCCAGGCTTTCTTCCTCCGCGGCGTCCATCACTTCCCCGAATCCGGAAACAGCCATTCGGAGGCCGGAACCGAGGCTCCCGCCATGGCTTCCGGGGATATCCAGCGCCGGCTTCTGGCGCTGGGAGGCCTGTTCCTGGTGGCCATCTTCTTCTGGACAGCCTTCTATCAGAACGGCTTCGCCATGACGCTCTTCGCGCAGCGCTCGACCCTGGCCTACCGCTGGCTGCGCCCTGAGACCTACCAGTTCTTCCAGCCCGCCTTCATCCTGGTGGCCACGCCGCCCATGCTGGCCCTGTTCGCGTGGATGAAGCGGGGCAACCGCGAGCCCTCGACGCCCGGGAAGATCCTGTCGGGCATGCTGATCATGGGCGGCTCCATGCTCGTGATGGCCCTGGCCAGCCGCCTGGGCGGCAACCTGGACCAGCCCCTCATGTCGCCTGGCTGGCTCATCGGCGCCTACGGGTTCATCACCCTGGCGGAGGTGCTCATCTCGCCCATGGGGCTTTCCTACGTTTCGAAGGTGGCGCCGCCCCGGTACCGCGGCCTCATGATGGGATGCTGGTTCGCGGCCACGGCCACGGGCTCCTACGGCTCCGGCTTCCTGGGCCGCAGCTACGGGCGTTTCCCCCATGACCAGTACTACCTGCTGCTGGCGGGCCTGCTGGGTTTCTCCGCCTGCCTGACCCTGCTCCTGTTCAAGCGGCTGCGCAGCTTCGACGCCCCAGGTGCGGCATGAGCGCGGCACCCGTTCCGGCACCGGCGCCCACCGGCCGGATCTTCAACCTTCAGCGCTACTCGCTGCAGGACGGACCGGGCCTGCGGACCACGGTCTTCCTGAAGGGGTGCCCCCTGGCCTGCGCCTGGTGCCACAACCCGGAAAGCCAGTCGCCGGAGCCGGTGCTGGTCATGCAGGAGGGCCGCTGCATCGCCTGCGGCGCCTGCTACAAGGTCTGCGGCGAGGGCGAAGTGCCCAGCGATCACCCCGAGGCCTGCGTGGATGCCTGCCCCACCGGCGCCCGGCAGCTGCTGGGGCGCGACGTCGCCGTGGAGGAGCTGCTGGTGGAGGTGATGAAGGACCGCCTCTTCTTCGATCAGTCCGGCGGCGGCGTCACCCTCTCGGGGGGGGAACCGCTCATGCAGCCTGCCTTCGCCGTCGCCGTGCTGGAGGCGCTGCGCCAACGGGGCGTGCACACGGCCTTGGACACCTGCGGTCTGGGACGCTGGGAGGACCTGCTGGAGGCCGCGGCCCTCGCCGATCTTGTGCTTTTCGATCTGAAGCACATGGATGACGCGCAGCACCGCAAATGGACGGGGGTGGGCAACGGTGCCATCCTCGCCAACCTGGAGCGGCTGGGACGCCGCCATCCGCAGATCTGGATCCGCGTGCCGGTGGTGCCCGGCGTGAACGATGATCCGGCGAACCTGGAGGCCACAGCCCGGTTTGTGGCCTCCGTTCCGGGCGTCCGCCGCCTGGATCTATTGCCCTACCACAGCACCGGAGCGGCGAAGTTCCGCCGCCTCGGGCGGGAGTATCTCCTGGACCAGGTGGAGCCGCCGTCGGAGGCCCGCATGGCCAGCCTGGTGGACCTCTTCCAAGCTTTCGGCATTCCTGCCCACATCGGAGGCAACCCATGAACGAACGCACCGCACGGCTCCGCCAGGAAAGCCTCGACGCCACTCCTTCCCTCAGCTCCGAGCGGGCCGGGCTGATGACGGCTTTCTACCGCGAACACCTGGGGAAGCACGCCACGCCCATCCTCCGGGCCTTGGCCTTCAAGCACCTCTGCCAGCACAAGACCGTGTGGATCGGCGAGGGCGAGCTCATCGTGGGCGAGCGCGGGCCGCGCCCGAAGGCCGTGCCCACCTATCCCGAGCTCACCTGCCACACCGCGGAGGATCTGCGCATCCTCGACACGCGCCCCATGACCCGCTACACCGTGGCGCAGGAGATGATCCAGGCCTACGAGCAGGACATCATCCCCTACTGGCAGGGCCGGAGCTTGAGGGACCAACTCTTCGCGGCCCTGCCGGAGGAATGGCATGGGGCTTACGAGGCGGGCGCCTTCACCGAGTTCATGGAACAGCGGGCCCCGGGCCACACCGTGCTTGACGACAAGATCTACGGGAAGGGCCTGCGCGGCTTCCAGGCGGACATCGCCTGCTCGATGGCGCTGCTGGATTTCGAGAAGGATTCCGAAGCCCAGGACAAACGCGACCAGCTGGAGGCCATGGCCATCTCATGCGACGCCCTCATCCTGCTGGCGGAGCGGCACGCGGAGGAGGCCGATCGACTGGCCGCCGCGGCGGCCGACCCGGCCCGCGCCGCGGAACTGCGCCGCATCGCCGAAGTCTGCCGCCGCGTGCCGGCCCAGGCGCCGCGGGACTTCCAGGAGGCGCTGCAGTACTACTGGTTCTGCCACCAGGGCGTCATCACCGAACTGAACGGCTGGGACGCCTACAGCCCCGGCCACCTGGACCAGCACCTCTGGCCCTTCTACCAGCGCGGGCTGAAGGAAGGCAGCCTCACCCGCGAGGCGGCCCGCGAGCTGCTGGAATGCTTCTTCGTGAAGTTCAACAACCACACCTCGCCCTCCAAGGTGGGCGTCACCGCGGCTGAAAGCGGCACCTACACCGATTTCGCCAACCTCAACCTGGGCGGCCTCCTGCCCGACGGCAGCGATGGCAGCAACGAGCTGACGGACCTGCTTCTGGAGATCATTGACGAGATGCACCTGCTGCAGCCCAGCAGCAACATGCAGGTTTCGCGCAAGACGCCGGACGCCACCCTCAAGCACGCGCTGAAGGTGATCCGCAACGGCTACGGATTTCCCTCGCTCTTCAACGCCGACGCGGTCGTGGAGGAGCAGCTGCGTCAGGGCAAGTCCCTGGAGGATGCCCGCGCCGGCGGTTGCTCCGGTTGCGTAGAGGTGGGCGCCTTCGGCAAGGAGGCCTACATCCTCACGGGCTACTTCAACCTCTCCAAGATGCTGGAGCTGGCCCTGCACGATGGTTTTGATCCCCGTCTGGGGCGGCAGCTGGGCCCGCGCAGCGGTGATCCCTCGGCGTTCCGAACCTTCGAGGACGTCATCCGAGCCTTCGAGATCCAGACCCGCCACTTCCTCGACATCAAGATCCGCGGAAACCAGATCATCGAGCGCCTCTACGCCACCCGCATGCCCGCGCCCTTCCTCTCCGTGCTGACGGACGACTGCATCAAGCGGGGCAAGGACTACAACGCCGGCGGCGCCCGCTACAACAACACCTTCATCCAGGCCGTGGGCATCGGGAGCCTCACGGACAGTCTGGCGGCGCTCAAACAGGTGGTCTTCGAGCGGGGCGATCTCTCCCTGTCCGAACTGGTGGTGACTCTGGACAGCGATTTCGCAGGCCACGAGCCTCTGCGCCAGCGGCTCCTGAACAAGGCGCCCAAGTACGGCAATGACGACAACGCCGCCGACGACGTGATGGTCCGCGTCTTCCGCTTCCTCTTCCAGGCCATCGACGGCCGTCCCAATGGCAAGGGCGGGGCCTACCGCCTGGAGATGCTGCCCACCACCTGCCATGTCTATTTCGGCCAGGTCTGCCAGGCTTCCGCCGATGGCCGCCGCGCGGGGGAGCCGCTATCCGAGGGCATTTCCCCCGTGCAGGGCGCCGATCGCAACGGCCCCACGGCCGTGTTGCGCTCCGCCGGGAAGATGGACCACGTGAAGACCGGCGGCACCCTTCTGAACATGAAGTTCACCCCAAGCCTGCTGGAAGGGGAGGGCGGCATCGACCGGCTGCACCACCTGGTGCGCAGCTACTTCAAGATGGACGGCCACCACATCCAGTTCAACGTGGTCACCGCCGCCAAGCTGCGCGAAGCCCAGGCCCACCCCGAGGCCCATCGCGGACTCATCGTGCGCGTGGCGGGCTACTCCGATTACTTCTGCGACCTGTCTCTCGCCCTGCAGGAAGAAATCATCCGCCGCACCGAGCACGAAGCCTTCGCAGAGTGATGCCGGAAAGGGAGGAAGGCGGAGCGCGGATTCCCACGAATCCCTTCATCCTGGCTGAACATCTTCTTTTGCCAGGGATCTGTGTCTATGGATGCCATGGCTTTTCAAAAACAAGTTGGCCACGGGTGACGCGGATTTGAAGAAGGCTGATCGAAAAAGGGCTTTCACCACCAAGACACCAAGAACTGCATGAACAGTGGCTCTGGCTGTTCTTGGTGGTGCTCCTTGGTTTTTTGAATTCAAATCCGTGTAAGGCCGCCAGAACGAGGATGCGTGCGGAGTTGTGAAACCTGGCCCAGGTGATCCGAGGCATCGAGTGGACCTCCCTCGGCCTCGGCGCGGCGGGCCAGAGCGAAACCCCCTCCACGTCCCGGAAGCGGGCCATCTGCATATGGATGGCTTCGGTGCCGGTGACATCCCAGGCCCGGGGTTCTGGCTCCACGGCATGTCTGGCCTCCCGGCCCGGGACCAGGTGGCGCTTGCAGAGCGCCTAGCGGTGTTCCGTCGTTTCCACGGGAGGAGGGGTTTGGACCGCGCGAGGGGAGAGGGCAGGCAGGCCAAAGAGATGTTGTCTTTGAGGCCTTCAGGACTTTGCGGCGCGACCTAAGTAGCCTGAAAAAAGCGCAAGACCTGCGAAAAGGTGCGTGAGGCGCGGATGTTCATTGGAAACCCACAACGAATGTCGGCCCTGGCCGAGGGCAGTGCCCGGCCGTAGAATGTGAGTATCTCCCCCCTAAATAATTGAGTTTGAACTCGTTAAATATCGACTTCGGCCTCGTTGTGGTCGAATCTTTGTATTTATAAGTATTGATGTGGTGGGGTTTATTTGTTTTTTGTTTTCACTCGAATCGCGTTTTTTTCTTATTTTGGGGATGCCGCAGAGGCGAAGGGGTGGGTTTTCAGGAGGGGGCATGGCAGGGTTCCGATCTCCGTTTATGAAGGCAGGGGTTTCCCTCCTCATGCTTTTCGCCCTCGCCTGCGGGGGCGGGTCGAAGTCTCCAGATTCGACGATTGTGCCCGTGGCCGAAGTCCGCCTGAACGTCTCCACGCTGAGCCTGAATGTGGGCGATGCCCAGACCCTCATGGCCACGGTGTTGCCGGCCAATGCCACGAACTCGGCGGTCACCTGGGCCAGCAGCGCGCCCGAGGTGGCGTCAGTGACCAATGGGACGGTCACCGCCCGAAGCCAGGGGATGGCGACCGTCGCGGTCACCGCGGAGGGCGGCAAGACTGCCACCTGCGTCGTAACGGTGAACGGGCTCCAGACCGTGGCGGCGCCCACCTTCAGCCCGGCGGCGGGCGCCTATGCCAGCGCCCAGACCGTAACACTCAGCACCGCGACGACTGGCGCGACGATCTGCTACACCACGGACGGCAGCACGCCCACGACCAGTTCGACCAGCTACGCCAGCCCGATACAGGTATCGGCCAGCCAGACGATCC
>JACPYP010000008.1 GCA_016195985.1 Acidobacteriota bacterium
GGCGGCCACCTGCGTGGCGCCTCCGGTGGCCGGCGACAGCCCGGGAGCCGTGGCTCCGCTGGTCTTGATGTGATCCATGAAGGGCAGGAGGGTGCCGTAGATCTGCACCTCGCTCGCCTGCGCCGCCGCAGTGAAGGGCAGGGCACAGGCTCCCGCCAGGGTGAATAGCAGGGTTCTGGATTTCATCGCAAGCCTCCGGCTGGTTGCTTAGTTGCAACTTTTAAACGGTTTATATGACTAATTACCCGTGGGTACTCAATGACTCAGGGCATGGGCAAGAGTAGTCCCGGGCCGCCGGTTTCTCCTGGTACCCGGCCGCCCAATTCTGGTAAATCCCGGATCAGAGGGCCCGAGCGGGCCTCACCTCGATTCGTCCAGCGGGGAAGGCGGGGGTTTGACGAGATTCCTGGCCTTCCGGAAACCCGAAGGGGTCTCGCCGGTGACCTTCCGGAATGCCTTGGTGAAGTTCGATTGGTCCTCGCTGCCCAGTTCGGCGGCGATCTGCTGGATGCTCAGGTCCGAATGCAGCAGCAGCCGCTTGGCCTCCAGCATGCAGCGCTCGATGATGAGGTTCTGGGGCGTCTTGCCCAGCACGGCCCTGCAGGCGGAGGCCAGCCGGCGGGGGGTGCATCGCAGCTTCCGGACGTAGAACTCGACCTCCTTTTCCGAGGCGAAGCTGGCGTCCAGCTGGCGGAGAAAGGCCTGGAAGAGCTTGAAGTCGGTCGTATGGTGGGCCTGCCTGCTGGCGGCCTCCTCCCTGATGCGCGGCTGGAGGAGGTGGAGGAAGGCGGACATCAGGTGCCGCAGCGCCGCGCGCGTTCCATCCGCCTTGATCTTGCCGATGTCCCATATGAGCCGGGCCAGGTCGGAAGCCTGACGGCAGAGGTCATCCTTCGGGAGGGGGAGATTGGGCGCGGCCAGGAAATCCGAGAACACCCAGGAGGCATCCGCATCCAGGAAGTCCTCGTCGAAATCGAACATCCAGCCCTCGGCCTGGATGTCCGGCAGGTAAAGGTGCTTCTTGCCCTTGGCCACCAGCATCACCCAGGGCCCGTGGATGCGGGTCTCCTCTCCGTCCACCCAGTGGGATCCCGTGCCCTCGATGACGAAGAAGACCTGATGGAAGGGATGACTGTGGGGCACAGGCTCCCCCATGCGCCAATTCAGATTGCTGCGCTCATCGAGAGGCCAAACGCTGAACAGCGAGTCCATGGAAGTATTCCGGATAATAGGATCACTTGATAAAAGAATCATGGGTTCAATAATTGTATACTGCAACATCTCAATCGAGCTCAACCGGCGGGCGCTTCCGCGCGTATGATCCCTGGACCCCTCATGAGCCCGGAGAGCCGCATGCGCCTGCTTCCCCTTTTCTCGACTGCCCTCGTGGTGGCCGCCTCCGTCAGCGCCTCAGCGCAGATCGACGCCCGGCTCATGCGGTATCCCGACGTGTCGGCCTCGCAGATCGTCTTCACCTACGCCAACGATCTCTGGCTGGTGCCCAAGACCGGCGGGGTGGCCCAGCGACTCTCCACCCCCAAGGGTGAGGAATCCTTCGCCCGCTTCTCGCCCGACGGGAAGGAACTGGCCTTCAGCGGCAACTACGACGGCAACCTCGACGTGTACACCCTGCTCGTCATCGGCGGCGTGCCCGCGCGGGTGACCCACCATCCCCTGCCCGACCGGCTCGTGGACTGGACGCCGGACGGGAAATCCCTGCTGATCGCCTCGCCCATGGAATCGGGCAAGGACCGCTTCAACAAGTTCTTCCTCGTTCCCAAGGGCGGCGGGCTGCCGCAGCCCCTGCCCCTGCCCTACGCCGAATTCGGCGCCCTGTCGCCGGACGGCAAGGTGCTCGCCTACCAGCCCATCAGCACCGACTTCCGCACCTGGAAGCGCTACCGCGGCGGCATGGCATCGGAGATCTGGCTCTACAACCTGGAGAAGAAGACCGCGGAGCGCCTGCCCAGCCTCGATGGTTCCAACGACTCCATGCCCATGTGGCACGACGGCAGGCTCTACTTCCTGTCCGACCGCGACGGCGTGAAGCGCAGCAACATCTGGTCCTACGACCTGGCCACCAAGGCCTTCAAGCAGATCACCTTCTTCAAGGAATACGACGTTCATTTCCCTGCCATCGGGCCTGACGACATCGTGCTGGAGGCGGGCGGCCGCCTCCACCGCATCGAACTGCCCTCCGAAAAGATGGTGGAGGTGAAGGTGGAAGCGGTGACCGACCAGGCCACCCTGAAGCCCCGCAGCGAAAACGCCGCCAAGTTGCTGAAGCACCCGGGTCTCAGCGCCCAGGGCAAGCGCGCCGTCTTCGAGGCCCGCGGCGAGATCTTCTCCGTGCCTGCCGAAAAGGGCTACGTCGTCAACCTGACCCGCACACCCGGCGCCGCCGAGCGCCATCCCGCCCTGTCCCCGGACGGCAAGCAGGTGGCCTATTTCAGCGACCGCAGCGGCGAGTATGAATTGTGCGTCCGGGCCGCGGACGGCAGCGGCGAGGAGCGCCAGATCACCCACCTGGGGCCCGGCTTCCGCTACCGCATCAGCTGGTCGCCCGACGGCAAGCGCGTGGTCTTCGCGGACCAGACCATGCGCATCAACCTCTGCGATCTCGACACCGGCAAGGTGCAGGTGGTGGACAAGGGCCACTTCATGTTCGAGGAGCCGCTGGAGGCCTTCCGCGCCAGCTGGTCTGCGGACAGCCGATGGTTCGCCTATCCCATCGACACCCCCAACCAGAACAGCGTGGTGGTGCTCTACGACACCAAGACGGGCCAGCGGCACCCCGTGACCTCCCCCTTCTACAACGCCGGCGATCCCGCCTTCGATCCCGAAGGCAACTACCTCTTCCTGTCCACGGGCCAGCAGTTCAGCCCCACCTACAGCGACCTGGACAGCACCTGGGTCTACACCGCCTCCACGCGCCTGGCCGCCCTGCCCCTGCGCAAGGACGTGGTGTCGCCGCTGGCGCCCAAGAATGATCTCGACGCGCCCAAGGAAGAGAAGGGCAAGGACGAAAAGAAGAAAGAGGGCGCGGACAAAACGGACTCACCCAAGGCCGTCGACATCGACCTGGACGGCATCGAGTCCCGCATGGTGCTGCTGCCGCCCGCCGCTGGCTACTACGCGGATGTGGCCGCAGCCAAGGGCAAGCTGGCCTACCGCCGGGCTGCCCACCTGAACGCCAACGGCGAGACCAAGACCACGCTCTACGTCTACGACTTCGAGGAGCGCGAGGAGAAGGCCGTTCTGGCGGACGTGGACGGCGCCCTGCTCAGCGGCGACGGCGCCAAGGCGCTGGTGAACCGCAAGCAGGACTACGCCCTCGTCGACCTCAAGCCCGACCAGAAATTCGAGAAGAAGCTGCCCACGGGCGAACTGATGATGACCGTGGATCCCAAGGCCGAGTGGAGGCAGATCTTCAACGACGCCTGGCGCCTGGAGCGCGACATGTTCTACGATCCCGGCCTCCACGGGGTGGACTGGAAGACCATGCGCGCCCGCTACGGCAAGCTCATCCAGGACTGCGTCACCCGCGAGGATGTGAACTTCGTCATCGGCGAGCTCATCTCCGAACTGAACGCCTCCCACACCTACCGCGGCGGCGGGGACGTGGAGCAGCCCGCCCGCATGAACACGGGCCTGCTGGGCGCGGATTTCGCCGTGGAGAACGGGCATTTCCGCATCAAGAAGATCCTGCGCGGCGCCGACTGGGACGCCCAGGTGCGCGGCCCCCTGGCCCAGCCGGGCCTCAAGGTGAAGGAGGGCGACTACCTCCTGGCCGTGAACCGCATTCCGCTGGATGCGTCCAAGGATCCCTGGGCGGCCTTCCAGGGCCTGGCGGGCAAAACGGTATTGCTCACCGTCAACGACAAACCCACCGCCGCCGGCGCCCATGACGTGGTGGTCGACACCGTGGCCAACGACTACCAGCTGCGCTACTGGGATTGGATCGAGGCCAAGAGGCGCTACGTGGAAAAGGCGACCAACGGCCGCCTGGGCTACATCTACGTGCCCGACACCGGCATCGGCGGGCAGAACGACCTCGTGCGGCAGTTCCGCGGCCAATGGGACAAGGCCGGCCTGGTCATCGACGAGCGCTTCAACAGCGGCGGCCAGATCCCCGACCGTTTCGTGGAGCTGCTGAGCCGGAAGACCATCAACTACTACGGCGTGCGCGACGGCCAGGACTGGCAGTGGCCCGCCGTGGCCCATGACGGCCCCATGGCCATGCTCATCAACGGCTGGAGCGGATCGGGCGGCGACTGCTTCCCCTTCCTCTTCAAGAAGACGGGCCTGGGCCCCCTCATCGGCCGGCGCACCTGGGGCGGGCTCATCGGCATCAGCGGCGCCCCCGGCCTCATCGACGGCGGCAACGTGACCGTGCCCACCTTCGGCATCTTCTCCAAGGAAGGCCAGTGGATCGTCGAGAGCTACGGCGTCGACCCCGACATCGAAGTGATCGACGATCCCGCGCTCATGGCCCAGGGCAAGGATCCCCAGCTGGACCGCGCCATCCAGGAGGTGGCGGCGGCCATCAAGAAGAACCCGCCCGTGCACACGCCCAAGCCGCCCTATCCCAACCGCGCTGGCTTCTAGCGTGAGATCCCTGATGCGCCTCCCCCTCCTGGCGGCCCTTTGCGCCTGCCTGCTCCAGACTCTGCTCCAGGCCCAGGCGCCCGCGGAGGGGGACGCGCACCTCAAGGATTTCCGTTTCCGCTCCGGCCAAGTCCTGCCCGATCTCCGCATCCACTACCGCACCTTCGGTTCCCCCCGGCGCGACGCGTCGGGGGTGGTGCGGAACGCCGTCCTCATCACCCATGGCACCACGGGCAGCGGGGCCCAGTTCCTGCGGCCGGAATTCTCGGGCCAGCTCTTCGGCCCCGGCCAACCGCTGGATGCCGCGACGTATTTCATCGTGCTGCCCGACGGCATCGGCCACGGGCGGTCCAGCAAGCCCAGCGACGGCCTGCACGCCCGCTTTCCGCGCTACGGCTACGCCGACATGGTGGAGGCCCAGCGGCGCCTGCTGGCGGAAACCCTGGGCGTCACGCACCTGCGCCTGGTCATGGGCACCTCCATGGGCGGCATGCACACCTGGCTCTGGGGGCAGCTCCACCCCGGCATGATGGACGCCCTCATGCCCCTGGCCAGCCTGCCCACGCAGATCGCGGGGCGGAACCGCGTCTGGCGGCGCATGGTCATCGACGGCATCCGGCAGGATCCCCAATGGCTGGGCGGCGAGTACAAGACGCAGCCCCAATCCCTGCGCCTGGCGGCCCAGATGCTCCACTTCATGGGCGGCAATCCGGTGCTGCGCCAGGCGGAGGCCCCCACCCTGGCCAAGGCGGACGCGGCCATCGACACCTACGTGGCCGGCTACCTCAGGACTGGCGACGCCAATGACGTGCTGTACGCCCTGGAGGCCTCCTGGGACTACGACCCGGGCCCGGGCCTGGAGCGCATCCAGGCGCCCCTGCTGGCCGTGAACACGGCGGACGATCTCATCAATCCGCCCGAGCTGGGCATCCTCGAACAGGAGATCAAGCGCGTGCCCAGGGGCCGCGCCGTGGTGCTGCCCCTGAGCCCACAGACCCGGGGACATGGCAGCCACACGGTCGCGGCGCTGTGGAAGGACCTGCTGCTGGAGCTGTTGAAGCAGTCCGAGCCCTAGAAAACCTCTTTGAGGAAATCCCTCATGTGCTGCCAGCTGCGACGGTGCGCGGCCTCGTTATAGGCGGCGCCCTTGCTGTTGTCGTTCCCGGCCTCTTTCTGGGTGAAGGCGTGGACGGCGCCCGCGTAGGCCACGAACACATAGTCCGCCTTGGACCGGCGCATCTCCTCCTGGAAGGCGGCCACGTCCTTGGCGGGCACGAAGGGATCGTCGGCCCCGTGGCAGACCAGCACCTTGGCGGCGATGGGGGCCGGCGCGTCGCCTTCGGGCACGTCCAGGCCGCCATGGAAGGAGACCACCCCCTTCACCGGCAGGCCGGCCCGGGCCGCCTCCAGGGCGCCGGTGCCGCCGAAGCAGAAGCCGATGACGGCGATGCGGCCGCCGTCCACGCCCTTCTGGGCCTTGAGCGCCTCGAGGGCCGCGGCGATGCGGCGGCGGTACAGGGCCCTGTCCCCCTTGAAGGAGCCCGCGAGCTTGCCCGCCTCGCCGGTATTGGCGGGGCGCACGCCCTCGCCGTAGATATCCGCCGCCAGGGCCACGTAGCCCAGCTTGGCCAGATCATCCGACACGCGGCGTTCGTGATCCGTGAGGCCCATCCACTGGTGGATCACCACCACGCCGGGCGCCTTGCCCTTCAGGGCGGCGGGCCGGGCCACGTAGCCCACCAGCCTGGTGGCGCCTTCGGTGTAGGACAGGGGCTGGCCCGCGAGGGCGGGGATGCCGAGCGAAAGGACCAGGGCAAGGGAACGCATGGGACCTCCGGGATGGGAGTCCGATCCTATGGCTGTTTGAACGTCCATTCCACAAAAAGCTAGTGGTGTCCGCTCGAAATACCAGGTGCGATCTCAACGCCCATGGACACCACGGGGCGGGGGTCTGGGGGCGTGGCAGCGCCCCCAGCGGGGTGACAGCGCCCCCAGCGGGTTATTTCAGGCGAGGCACACTAGCGCCCCGTGCTGCCGTAGCCTCCGCCACCCCGCTCGGTGTCGCCCAGGGCCTCGACGCTGGCTTCCGGCATCCAGGTCCAGCTCTCCACCGGCGCCACCAGCAGCTGGGCGATGCGTTCGCCGCGGCGCAGCTCGAAGGGGGCCTCGCCATGGTTGACGAGCAGCACCTGCACCTCGCCCCGGTAGTCGGCATCGATGGTGCCCGGCGCGTTGAGCACCGTGAGGCCGTGCTTGAGGGCCAACCCTGACCGGGGCCGAACCTGCCCTTCGAACCCCGGCGGAAGGGCCATGACCAGGCCCGTGGGCACGAGGCGGCGCTGTCCCGGGCCCAGCGTCCAGGTCTCGCCCTCAGGCAGGGCCGCCCGCAGGTCCATGCCCGCCGCGTGGGGCGTGGCGGCGGCGGGAAGGTCGAGGCCGAGGCCGTGGGGAAGTTGATGGACGGGTATGCGCATCTCTCGACCTTCCCACGAATCCGGGGACGGTGGCCAGATCCCCACATGCCATCGTTTTTTGCCCACCGCCAGGCTTGAGCCACCCGGAAATCATCCCCTGCGCCGGGACGACCGATCTCGGATCAGACCGCGCCGGGCCTTCCGGATCCGGCGCCAGGGAGCGAGAGAGGTTGTCCCATGAGCCGACTCGGCCAGGCCCGCAAACTCCAGACCATGGTGATCGGCCTGGTCTCCCTGGTCATCCTGATCGCTTTCGCGGTGGTGGCCACCCTGGTCCGCAGCGAGATGCGAGCCAAGGCCATCGACAGCGAACTGGTGAAGGCCCGCACCATCACCCTGCAGGCCGAGTCCACCCGGGACTACATGGCCAAGCTGAGGGCCGGGGGCGTGTACGACGACGCCAAGCTGGCGAAGGACGTGAACCTGCTGGTCCAGGCGGTGCCCATCGTCACGGCCATGAAGACCGCCGGAGAGAAAGCCAAGGAGGCCGGCTTCGAGTTCCGGGTTCCCAAGGAGTTCCCCCGCAATCCCAAGAACCAGCCCGACGCCAAGGAGCTGGACGTGCTCAGGAAGCTGGCCGCGCGCCAGGCGGAGCCGGGCACGCCGGACACCTGGTTCGAGGATTCCGCCATGAACGCCGTACGCTTCTTCCGCGGCATCCGCCTCACCCAGGACTGCCTGGCCTGCCACGGCGATCCAGCCACCAGCAAGGCCCTGTGGGGCAGGCAGGACGGCACCGATCCCACCGGCGTGCGCATGGAGGGCTGGAAAACCGGCGAGATCCACGGCGCCTTCGAGGTGATCTCCTCCCTGGAGGCCCTGGACCGCGACATGGCCCGCATCACAGGCTGGATCGTGGTCCTGGGCGCCATCGTGTGCACCCTCAGCATCCTGGCCATCACCTGGTTCCTCAAACGGCGGATCTTCAGCCGCCTGGCCTCCGCCACGGCCCTGATGCGCCAAGTGGCCGAAGGCGATCTCACCGCCCGCATCGAAGACCGCCGGAACGATGAACTGGCCGACAATTTCGACGCCTTCAACACCATGGCCCGGAGTCTCAAGGAGATCGTGCTCCGCATCCAGGACAGCGCCGAAGCCATCCAGGCAGCCTCCGGCGAGATCGCCGCCGGCAACCTCGACTTGAGCCGGCGCACGGAAGCTCAGGCCGCCGGGCTGGAAGAGACTGCCAGCTCCATGGAGGAAATCACTGCCAACGTCAACATGACCGCCGAGAATGCCCGGGGCGCCGATGACCGCGCCGTCCAGGCCCGCAAGGTGGCCGCGGAGGGCGGCGCCGCGATGGGGCAGGTGGCGGAAGCCATGGGCGAGATCGATACCTGCGCCAGCCGCATCCAGGAAATCATCACCGTGGTGGAGGAGATCGCCTTCCAGACCAACCTGCTGGCCCTCAATGCCGCCGTGGAGGCGGCCCGGGCCGGCGAGATGGGCCGCGGCTTCGCCGTGGTGGCGGCCGAAGTGCGCAACCTCGCCAAGCGCTCCAGCGACGCGGCCAAGGAGATCAAGGGGCTCATCCACGATTCGGTGAGCAGGTCCAAGGAGGGCTCCAACATCGCCAACCGCGCCGGCCGCACCATCCAGGAAGTGGTGGAGAATGTGCAGCGCGTCACCGAACTCATCACGGACATCGCCCGCGCCACCGGCGAGCAGAGCCTGGGCTTGAACGAAGTGAACAAGGCCGTAGCGCAGATGGACGAGGCCACCCAGGAGAACGCGGCCCTGGTGGAAGAGGCCAGCGCCGCCGCAGAATCCCTCAACCGCCAGGCCCAGGAACTGGCCGCCATGGTGGCCCATTTCCAGACCGGCGCTTCGGGCCTGCGCACCCGCGCCGGCCGCTGACCTCCACCATCCGTCGCGCGGGGGAGCCGCCCCGCGTACCCTGTAAGCAGCGGCGGGGCGGGTCCCCGTCTTTGACGGAGAGGAGATGCCCATGGCCCGGAGGGACCAGCGGTCGCTGGATGCGCGCCGCCTCCGGCGCGGCCCGTCGAATCCCAGGCAGGCGCTTCGCCTTCCGGCCCTGGCGGCGGCCTTCCTCTTTCTCGCAGGCGGCCTGGCCTGCAAGCGGGAGGATCCCCGGATCCGGACCCTCACGGAACAGGCCGCCCATGCGGACGAAGCGGCCCAGCAGCTGCGCCAGGCCTGGAGCGATCAGTTCAAGCGGCTGTCCCGCGCCCGAGTCGGCTCCCTTCCCCCCGAGGCGAACCTCCTGCTGCTCACGGCGGAACAGAAGCAGGCCCTGGAGACCCGCGTGAGGATCGAGAAGGACAGCTCCCGGAAGGGCCTTCTCAGGGAAATCCTGGAGAAGGACGCCGAGCTTCAGGCCCTGAACGGCCAGCTGGCGGCCCTCCGGGCGGCCCTGCCGGAACCGGAATTGGTGCGGCCCAACGACAGCCACTACGGCATGGCCCTGCGCTTCCTCCGGGCCCGCGGGCAGTCCGAGGCCGAGGCGCGGCAGACCCTGAGCCGGGCGCCCATCTTCGAGCGGCTTCTGCCGGGTTTCGAGGTCTACCACTTCTTCCACCAGGGCGCCTACGGCACCTGGGTGTCCCGGGGCAAGGCGGCCATCTCGCCCGGAGATTTCGCCCGCCTGGACCCCGACCTGCCCATCAGCGAGCGCGATGCGGCCCGGGCCGTCGGCCAGCGGCTCCGGCGGGAGCTGGCCGCCCTGGAAACCGAGCGCCGCTCGATCGAGCAGGAGGTCGCCGGCATGCAGGCGGAGCGGGCCCGCTACATCGAGGGACGCACCGCGCTCCAGTCCGAGAACGCCCGCGATCTGGCCCGCCTGAATTCCCTGCACTACCTGGTGGGCGTGCGGGACCAGCTGGAAGCCGGCGGCATCATCGTCGTCCCCCTTTTCGGCAAGGATCACTCGGGGCCCAACTGGAGTGACGCGGCCTTCACGCAGCACCTGGACCTCCGCGCGGGCAGCCGCCTCAGCATCCGGGCCCAGGATCTGGGCCTGAAGGAGATCGGCCAGGTGAGCGTCGTTCCGGGCTCCTACGCGGCCGGAGAGCACTACCGGCTGACCCTCAGCGCCGACCGCCAGGTGGCCACCATCGAGTTGCTGGCCCTTCCCCGGTTCAAGAACGACAAGGTGGTCTTCGCCATCACGGAATGAAGGGCGCGCCGGGCATGGTACGATGCTGGATCCGCATGTCGCCGATCGAGGCCCTCGCCCGCGCCTACGGCAACCTCACAGTCCGCCCAGAGTCGCCATGTCCTCCCTCTTCGGCCACGCGCTCGCGGGCCTTGCCATCAGCGCCGCCTGCACCCGGAGCCGCCCGCCGCGCCGGGTCTGGATCTTCGCCGTGGCCTGCGCAGTGGCGCCGGACCTGGACTGGTTCATGGACTTCTTCCAGGTCTCCCAGGGCGCCAGCCCCGCCCACCGGGGACTGAGCCATTCCCTGCTGGCCGCGCTGTTCATCGCCGCGGCCGCCATGCTCATCGGCTTCCGGCCCCAGCTCCGCAGCGTCCGCCACTGGGCCTGCATGCTGGCGGCGGCCTTCTCCCATGGCCTCCTGGACGCCTGCACCTTCGGCGGCACCGGTGTGGCCTTCCTGCTGCCCTTCTCCAACGCGCGGTTCGTGGGCGCCTGGCAGCCCATCTTCGTCTCCCCCATCCCCCTCTCGGGCAAGCTGCTCGATTGGCTGCTGTTCTCCCTGGGCACGGAAATCGTGTGGATCGGCCTTCCTGCCGCCTTGGTGTTCGTCACGCCCCAGGCGATGCTGCGGCTGCGTCAGCGATGGAGGCGGTCCGAAGAGATCCCCTGAGCCTCAGGCAGCTCAAGCGGACCTCACTCCCCCTTCACCAGCTGCCCGCAGGCGCCCTGCACATCGCGGCCCCGGCTGCGGCGCACGGTGACGAAGCAGCCGCGTTCCTTGAGCCAGTCCGCGAACTGCTGCACGCGGTCCTCCCCGGGCTCGCGGAAGGCGCTGGCCGCATGCTCGTTCATGGGAATGAGGTTCAGGTTGTGGCCGCGGCGCAGGTCGCCCAGCCACTGGGCCAGGCGATCGGCATCGGCCTCGGTATCGTTCTCGCCCGCCAGCAGCACGTATTCGAAACAGAACTTCTCGCCGCGGACCGGCCCCCAGGCATCCAGCGCCTGCCGCAGCCGCGCCAGGTTCCACACGCGGTTCACGGGCATGGTGCGGCTGCGCGCCTCGTCCGTGGTGGCGTTGAGGCTGAGGGCCAGCAGGGGCCTCGGCTCCATCCGGGCCAGTTTCTCGATGCCGCTCACCAGTCCCGACGTGCTCACGGTGATGCGGTTCTTCCCAAGCCCCAACCCCGCCGGATGGCACATGAGGCGGATGGCGCGATGCAGGTGGTCGAGGTTGTGCAGGGGCTCGCCCATGCCCATGAACACCAGGGTGACGAGGTGGCCCCGGTCGGGGCCCAGCTGGGCCATGAGGGCCAGCACCTGGCCCAGGATCTCGCCGGGCTGCAGGTTGCGCAGGATGCCCATGCTGCCCGTGGCGCAGAAGGTGCAGCCCATGGCGCAGCCCACTTGGCTGGAGATGCAGTAGGTCACCCGGGGATTGCGCACCCGACGGGGCATGTGCACGGCCTCGATCCGCTTGCCGTCGGCAAGTTCCAGAGCCAGCTTGGTGGAGCCGTCGCCGGAAGGCTGCTGCTCCACGAGGCGCGGCAGGCTCAGATCCGCCGCGCCCTCCAGCCAGCGGCGGATGCCCACGCCCAGATCCGGCGCGCCCGCCTTCCAGGTCCAGGGGCGATGCAGCCGCTTGAAGGTTTCCAGGCCGCTGCCTGGACAGCCCAGGGCTTCCAGATCCTCCGGAAACAGGCCCCAGGCCGAGGGCAAGCCGCTCCGCTCAGGGGCGGGCGCATCCCAGGGCTGCTGGACCACCTTCGTCATTGCTTCAGTTTAGCCCGCCTCAGTCCCGGGGCTGGAGCAGGTGCCCCAGGTGGACCTTCACCGCGGGCCATTCCGCCGCCAGGATGCTGTACACGCAGGTATCCCGCAGCACTCCGTCCGCGCTGATCCGGTGGTGGCGGAGGATCCCATCCTGATGGGCGCCCAGGCGCTCGATGGCCCGGCGGCTCGCATGGTTGTAGAAGCTGGTCCGGAATTCCACGGCGACACATTGAAGCGCCTCGAAGGCATGTTCAAGCAACAGGCGCTTGGCCTCCGTGTTCAGCGGCGTGCGCTGCGCGCTGCGGCGGTACCAGGTGCCGCCGATCTCCACCCGCCGATGTTCCAGCTCCGCATTCAGGTAGCCGGTCAGCCCTGCGACGCGCCCGGAGGAAACCTCGACCACCGTGAAGGGCAGCCAGGTCCCCTCCGCCTGAAGCCGCAGGCGGCGCTCGATCTCCGCCGCCATGGCCTCCGGCGAAGGCACCGGCGTGTACCAAAGCTTCCAGAGGTCGCCGTCGGCCACAGCTTCCTGCAGGCCCGGGAGGTGATCCGGACGCAAAGGTTCCAGGCGGACGCAACGGCCTTCGAGGAGGAGGGGTTCCATCCCTAGGCCCTGGCCGCCAAAGCCGCGTGCTCGGCCTGGTAGTCCTCGATGGGGCCGGGATTCCAGCCCTCGCGGACCGCTTTCCAGCCGTTCTCCACCTTCGCCCAGCCCACATGGGCGTAGTAGTCCTTGGCGATGGGAGAGGCCAGCAGCACCCACTGCACGCCCTCGCCCAGCTCCACGGCCAGGTCCAGCAGGCGCCGCCCCACGCCCGTTTTCTGGCAGGCGGGATGGATGGCCAGGTCGCAGATGTAGCCGTCGAAGGCGAAATCCGTCCACCCCCGGAGCAGGCCCACCAGGCGCTCGCCGTCATAGGCCGAGATCACCACGTTGGAGGCCTCGAACATGCGCCGGATGCGTTCGGGATCATGGATGGGGCGGCGCAGCGGAGCCGCGGCGTAGAGGGCGCGGATGGCCTCCACCCCGGGACGGTGGTCCGAATGGAAGGTCAGCGCCTCGCTCATGCGGGCACCTGGGGGAGGTCCGGCTGGAAAGCCACGCCCAGGCGGTTCCAAGCGTTGATGAGCGCGATGGCGTAGGTGAGATCCACCAGCTCCTGCTCGGAGAAGTGCCGCGCCGTCTCCTGGTACAGGGCCTCGTCTACCTCGTGGCGCCCCAGCTGCGTCAGGGCCTCGGCCCAGGCCAGGGCCGCCCGTTCCCGGGGGGTGAAGAGTGGGGCTTCGTGCCAGGCGGCCAGGACGTTCAGCCGCCGCTGGGACTCGCCTCCCTTCAGGGCATCCGCGGCATGCATGTCCATGCAGAAGACGCAGCCGTTGAGCTGCGACACCCGCACCTGCACCAGTTCCCGCAGGCTGGGCTCCAACCCCGAGGCGCGGAGGTGCTTCGAGACCTGCAACAGGCCCTGGTAGGCCGCTGGGGCCCATTCGCCGTGATATTTCGAGGTGCGCATGCTGACTCCAAGGCCAAGGGGCCATCTCCAGAATCGGCTTGCATGGACCATTGAAAAGATCCATTTTTGAAATTTGGATTAGACCATGCGCCCCTGGACCTTCCCCGTCGCCCTCCAGACCGGCCCCGAGGCCGGCACGCGGCACCCCCTCTTCCAGCAGATCGCCCAGGCCATCCGCGGGGATGTCCGCCGGGGACGGCTGAGGCCCGGCGACGCCCTGCCCGGCTCCCGCAGCCTCGCCCAAACCCTGGGCGTCCATCGGAACACCGTGCTGGCCGCCTACCGGGAACTGGAGGCCGAAGGCTGGACGGCTTCCGCGCAGCGGACCACGCGGGTGGCCTCCGACCTGCCCGAGACGCCCGCGCGCAAGGCCCGCCGTGAACAGGGGCCCGGCTTCGATCTGGAACTGCCCGGGTCCGCCCTGGCCCGGCCCGGCCTCCGCGAGACTCCGCCCCACCTCCTCTTGTTCGGGGGCGGGCTGCCCGATCTGCGCCTGGTGCCGACGGATCTCTTGGCCCGGGCCTACCGGCGGGCCCTCCAGGCGCCCTCGCTGCTCGGCTACGGCGACACCCGTGGAGAGCCGCGCCTGCGGACCGCCCTGGCGCGCCTGCTTTCGGAAATGCGCGGCCTGGCCGTGACCGCAGAGCAGGTGCTGGTCACCTCCGGCAGCCAGGGCGCGCTGGATCTGGTGGCTCGGAACCTGCTGAAGCCGGGCGACCGGGTGGCCGTGGAGGATCCCGGCTATCCCGCGGCCTGGGCCACCCTGCAGGCCTCCGGCGCGGCCCTGCTGCCCCTCCCCGTGGACGGAGCCGGCCTCCAGGTCGAGCCCCTGGAAGCCGCCTTGGAGGAAGGCCCAGTGCGGGCGGTCTACCTCACGCCCCACCACCAGTTTCCGACCACGGTCACCATGAGCGCGGCCCGCCGCCTGCGCCTGCTCGATCTCGCCCGCCGGCACCGCATCGCCATCCTGGAGGACGACTACGACAACGAATTCCACTTCGAGGGCCGCCCCGTGTTGCCCCTGGCCAGCGAAGATCCCGGCGGCGTGGTGATCTACCTGGGCACCCTGTCGAAGATCCTGGCCCCGGGCCTGCGCCTCGGTTTCATGGCGGGCCCGCAGCCCCTCATCGAAGCCCTGGGCGCCCGCCGCGCCGCCTCCGAAGGCCAAGGGGACCATGCCATCCAGCGCATGGCCGCGGAACTGCTGGAGGAGGGCCTGCTCCAGCGCCACGCCCGGAAGATGCGGCGGATCTACCTCGCCCGGCGGGGCGCCCTGGCCTCGGCGCTGTCGGAGCACCTCCACGGCGCGGTGCGCTTCGAGGTGCCCCCGGGCGGCATGAGCCTGTGGCTCCAGGTGGATCTCCAGATCGATGTGGACCGCTGGGCCCAGCGGGCGGAAAAGGAGGGCGTGGCCATCTACACCGGCCGCCGCTTCGACTTCCTGGGCCGGCCCCGGCCCAACCTGCGGCTGGGGTTCTCCTCTCTGAACGAACAGGAGCTGGACCGGGCGGTGCGCCGCCTGGCCAGGGCCCTGCCCGGCCGATGAACAGGGAATCCGCATGTCGACCTGGCCCTGCCTGAAAAGATCTCCACGAAGATCTCCACGAAGCCCGCGAAGACGCCCTTCGTGTCGGTCTTGAAGCCCCTGCCTCCGGACTTCAGGCCACCAGATCCTTCGGCCGGATGTCCGCGCCGCGGCGCGTGCCCAGAGCGCTGACGCCGAGCTGCGCGGGGTCGAGCAGCTGCCGGGCCACCCGCAGCACGTCAGCGGTGGTGACGGCTTCGATCTCGGCCATCTGCTGATCGAGGCTGCGCAGCTCGCCCAGGTGGATGGCCTGGTGGGCCAGACTGAACATGCGGCTGCTGCTGCTCTCCTGGCTGAAGACCAGGCTGGTGCGGGCCTGGAGCTTGGCGCGGTCCAGCTCGTCATCGGCCACGCCCTGTTCGCGGACGCGGGCGCACTCGGTGACCGTGCGCTGCACCAGTTCGCGCAGCTGAGCCGGGGCGCAGCTGGCGCTGATCTGCAGGGCGCCGGTATCGGCATAGGGGCTCACGTAGCTGCCCACCTGGTAGCAGAGGCCGCGGCGTTCGCGGAGCTCCATGAACAGCCGGGAGGCCATGCCCCCGCCCAGCACGTGGCTGAGCAGGTGCGCCGCGGCGCGGTCCGGCGAGTGGTGGTCCGGCGCCGGGAAACCCATGACCAGGTTGGCCTGCTGCAGATCCTTGCGGGGCGCGTTCAAAAGAAAGGGCCTGGTGGTGGCGGCCGGGCTCGGCGCATGGGCCGTGCCCCTGGGCAGCCGGTCGAGGATGGGTTTCAGCAGCTCAAGAAAGAGGCCAGGCTCGATGGCGCCCGCAGCGGCGATCACCAGGTTCGGCGCCCGGTAGGTGTGATCGAAGAAGGCCCGGGCCTCCGCGGGGCCATAGCCCGACACTTGGCCGCGGCTGCCCAGGATCGGGTGCGCCAGGGGCGTACCCTCCCAAAAGCCGCCGTAGAACATCTCGCTGACCCAGTCGTCGGGCTGGTCTTCACTCTGGGCGATCTCCTCCAGGATGACGCCCCGCTCGCGCACCAACTCTTCCGCGTCGAAGCGGGGCGAGGTCACCAGCTCGCCCAGCAGGTGCAGCAGGTCCGGCAGCTGGTCGGACAGAACCTTGCCGTAGAAGCAGGCCACCTCCTTGCCGGTGAAGGCATCCACATGGCCGCCCAGGCGGTCCGTGGCCGCGGCCAGCTCGTCGGGCGTGGGGTAGGCTTCGGTGCCCTTGAAGACCGTGTGTTCCAGGAAATGCGCCAGCCCCTCCTCCGCCGGATCCTCGTGGCGCGACCCCCGCCGCACCCAGAACCCCACCGCGCAGCTGCGCACGTGGGGCAAGGGTTCGATCAGGATCTCGGTGCCTTCGGGCGTGAGGGTTTGGAGCGGGGCTTCGGCCATTCCAGCAGTTTACAGGGGTGGTTCCTGAACCCGAGTTGGAAGCTCACCAGAGGGGGTCCACGGTTTCTGCCAGGATGGCCACCGGTGGTCCATCCTCTCCGGCGGGCCATCCTCCCTTGTTGGAAAAGCGCAACGCGCTGAGGTAGGGCCGCGCCGCCGGATCCACCCGGACGGTGATGGAACCGCCCTGACCTCCTCGGCCATCGAGGCCACTGGAACCGTCCGACCCCGCGAAGCCATTGGCCCCATCCGGACAGCCGGACCCGCCCGAGCCACCAGCGCCGCCCCGGCCCCCTCGGCCACCCGTTCCGCCCCGCCCGCCATCGGCCCGGAGCAGGAGACTTCCTCCCTGGGGATCCACGAGGAAGAACTGGGTCCGGCTGGGAGAGACAACCTTGACCTGCAACAGGGGATGGGCGCCGGATCGCAGCCCCACCCACACCTGGAGACCGGGCCCCGCGGCCCCGGGCCCGCCGTCCCAGCCGGTGCCGCCAGGCCAGCCATCGGATCCGTTCCCGCCTGCCTGGAGATGGTTCGGGTCACAGGAGCCGGGGCTGCCCGGAAACCCGGACATGCCATCGAGTCCATTACCCCCTGGAGCACCTGGATCCCCGGAGTGATCGCTAAGGAAGACCCCGTCGTAGCGGACCGGAACATCCAACTCGGCGGCGAGGTCTCTGCGGCCCACGAGTTCAGCGCGGAGATGCGGCAGCATCCCGTCACTGCTTCGGGGATCCTCCGGCAGAGACACGTTTCCGGAAGCATCCACCTGGATCCCCGTGGCCTGGAACGTGAAGTTGTCCCATCCCACCTGCCCTTTGCCCCGCCCCTCGGTGACCAGCACCGGTCCCGCAGGCTGAACGGCCGAAATGACCAGGGGCAGGCGTTGGCCCGGCAGGATGGCGGGCCCCTCGGGAAGCTGGGCCTGGAGGGCGTCGATCGCCACCTGGGCCAGCCAGATCCGCACGCTCAAGGTGGCGGGAAGGCTCCAGGCCACCTGATGGCCACTGGTGGCAGTGACCCGGAACTGGGCCCCATCCTCCTCCAGGCTGGCGGCCTCCACCCTGTAATGCTGAGACTGCGCCCCCTGGATCGGCACGTTGTTCCGGTACCACTGATAAGCCAGGCTGCCCGGGCCGGTGGCGAGGCAGGTGAAGGTGGCGGATTCCCCTGCCCTCACCTTCTGATCCGCGGGAGAAGCCAGGAAAACGGGCCCTTCGCGGACCGGGCTCGCAGGCTGCGCGGGCAGAGCGGCACGGTGTCCCATGCACCCCCCGAACAGAAGGCACAGGGATGGGATCAGGAGAGAGGGCATGCGACTCATGGTTTCTCCGCAGCGCCGGAATTCTGGCTGCAGCGTCGAATGTGGAACCTTCCCGCCCTGGGGCCATCCGGCGAAAGTCCTGATGGCTCTGATCCCGACTTTAGTCGTGCCGGGCTTCCCTCCCCCTACCCCTCCGCCTCGCTTCCCGCCAGTCCGAGGGGCGTGCGGTGCAGCTTCCAGCCCGCCAGGGCCCAGCAGAGGACGCCGAAGGCGAGAAGGGCCAGGCAGGCCAGCGCGGGATGGGTGCTCACCTGCTCCTGGGCCAGCAGCTGGCTGGTGCCCACCTCGGCGGCCCGGCTGCCCGCCAGGCTTTCGATGTGGTGAGTGAAGGTGAGTCGCTGCAGGATGGGCGGGAAGATCCTCACGAGGGGTTCCCAAAGGAAGAAGTAGAGGGCACCCCAAAGGGTGCCCCGCTTGAAGAAGAGGCCCACCAGGGTCATGAGGGCCAATTCGCCCCACCAGGCGCTCACCAGGGCCACCAGGCGGCCGGGCAGCAGGGCGGGATCTCCGCCGATGACCTGGAGGCCCAGGGTGCCGAGGACGAGCCAGGCGGCGCCCCAGAAGAACCAGGGCAATCCCTTGCCAAGAGGCAGGGCCCAGACCGGTGCGGGGCGCACCAGCATGAGGGCCAAGGTGCGCTGTTCCATGTCCTCGCGGATGCCCGCCGGAGCCGCCACCAGGGCCATGATGGGCAGCATCATCTTCACCAGCACCTCATGGAAGATCTTGAGGACCTCGCCCGGATGGGGGTGGCTATCCCCCGCGCCCTTGATCTGGGCCACGGTGTAGATGAGGAGGCTGAGCCCAACGGGCACCATGACCAGGGCGGCCAGGACCCAGCCGCGCCCCTGGAACACACGGGGCAGGTAACCCCGCGCCGTGGCACGGATCGTCGCCAGAGGAGTCGGGATGGCAGTGCTCATTGGCACCTCGAATGGCAGCAGAGAGGAACAAGTCGGGGGGTGTTCGCGCAGCGAGGAACCCCGGAGCGCATCAGGCGTGATCTTTCGTCAGGTACTGGAAGACCGCATCGAGGTTGAGATCCAGAGGATCCAGGGCCTGGAGCGGGATGCCGCCTTCGGCCGCGGCCTTCTGCAGGCGGGGCAGGATCTCCCGGGGCGAGCGCACGGAGATCACCACGGCGCCGTCCTCCACGCGCAGGGCCGCCAGTTCTGGCTGTTCCACCGCCCAGCGGGCCAGCACCTGGGCCTCGCCCGTGAGGCGCAGCTCCACGGGGTGGCGGTCCAGCAGCTGGCGGATCTCCGTGACCGAGCCTTCCGCCAGGAGCCTTCCGCGAAACAGCAGAAGGATGCGGTCCGTGAGCTGGGCGATCTCCCCCAGGATGTGGCTGGACACCAGGATGCGGGTGCCCTTTTCCGCCAGGCTGCGCAGCAGGGCCATGAGCGTGAGCCGCGCTTCGGGATCCAGGCCGTTGAAGGGTTCGTCGAGGATCAGCAGCTCCGGCCCATGCATGAGGGCCTGGGCGAGGCGGATGCGCTGGCGCATGCCCTTGGACATGCGCGTGAAGGTGAGGTGGGCGCGGTCTGCCATGCCCACGGTCGCCAGGGCGCTGGCCACCGCCGCATTCAAGGCTTCGCCGGACAGGCCCGACAGCTCGCCCATCATGCGCAGCCAGCGGTCGGCGCGAAGGCCCGTGGGCAGACGGTCCCCTTCGGGCACCAGGCCCAGCCTGGCCAGCACGGCCGGGTTGCGGAAGGGGGCCTCGCCGAAGACTCTCACCTCGCCGCCCGATGGGGGCAGCAGGCCCGAGAGCAACTGCAGCAGGGAGGATTTCCCGGCGCCGTTGGGTCCCAGCAGCCCCGTGATGCCGCCGCCATCGGGCAGCTCGAAGCTGGTGGGGCTGAGGCCCAGGATGGGGCCATAGCGGAGGGAGGCGCGGTTGAGGCTGATCATCAAATCACCGCTTCAGAGGGCCGCGTGCGCCGGGCGGCCACGAAGGTCCAGAGGGAGATGTGGAAGGCCGTGCCCAGGACCGCGGGCAGCCAGGCCACCAGCGGATGGTCCATGCCCACCAGGAGCTGGGGCCAAGTCTCCGCCAGCATGATGGGATTGAGGGCGTCCACGGCCGTGATTCCCGTGAGCCCGTGGATCATCGAGGCCAGGGTGCTGGAGCCCAGCACCAGGCCCAGCACCCAGCCGATGCCCGCGCGGGGCGTGGCCGCCATGCTGGAGGCTCCCACCGCCAAGCTGCCCATGAGGGCCGAACTGATGGCCATGGCGGGCAGGAGGCGCAGGGGAACCGTCGCCCACACGGGACCATGGAGGCCCGCCAGCAGCAGGGACAAGAGCCAAGGCAGGATGGCGAAGGGAAGGAGGACGAGGAAGGGCAGCAGGGAGGCGAAACCCAGCTTGGCGAGCAGGTAGTCCTTGGGCGAGACCGGGTGGGCATACATGAGCGGCCGCACGCGGTAGAGCGTGTCCCGGGCCACCAGGCCGCCTCCCACCAGGGCCACCAGGAACCAGAGCAGGTAGGTGGCGGGATCGAGCAGCTTGGCCTGGAATTCCGGCCCCTGGCTGATCACGGTGCGGGCCAATTCCTCCACGCCCTTGAGGGCGGGGTTGGTCTGCAGAAGGAATTTCACGTAGATCCACCCCACCTTCACCAGGAGGAGGAGCAGGAACCCGAAGCTGAAGAAGCGGCCGATCTTCTGCCGCCAGAGGCGGGTGAAATCGAAGCGCATGAGGACCAGGAAGGGCGGCTGACCCTGGTGGAGGTCCGGCGCCGGCGGAAGCGTGGGGGCGTAGATGGGCATGGGTTCAGGCTCCCTGGCTCGAAACCGTGGCGGCGCCGTCACCGTGAAGGGCCCGCAGCAGCACTTCGTCCAATCGATCATGCCTTGGCGTCACCTGCACCAGGGTGGCTCCCCGGGCCTGGGCCCAGCGGAAGGCTCCCGCGGGGTCGGCTTCGATGAGTTCCAGATCGTAGAGGCCGTTGCGGGCCTCCAGCACCGAACCCAGCTGGGCCAGGTCCGATTCCTGGTCCGGGCTGAGGGGGTCCAGGAAGCGCAGCTCCACGCGCTTGGCCAGGGCCCTGCGCAAACCCGCCATGGAGCCCGCGGCCTTGATCTGCCCCTGGTCGAGGATCACCAGCTGGTCCGCCACCCGCTCCACATCGCCCAACAGATGCGAAGCCAGGATGACACCCGTGCCCAGTTCGGCGTGAACCCGCAGCACCAGGTCCAGCATGCGGCGGCGGCCATCGGGATCCAAGCCGTTGGTGGGCTCGTCCAGGAAGATCAATTCGGGGCTGTGCACCAAAGCCTGGGCCAGCTTCACCCGCTGGCGCATGCCCGTGGAGTATCCGCTCACGGGCCGGTAGCGGGATTCGTCCAGCCCCACGAAGTAGAGCACCTCATGGGCGCGGTCCCGGGCGGATTCGGGCGTCAGGCCGCTGAGCTCGCCCCAGAAGGCCACCTGCTCGTAGGCTGAGGCATCCTCGATGAGGGCGTCGTACTCGGGCATGTACCCGATGCGGGACCGCAGTTTGGCGGATTCGTCGCCCCCCAGCGGCACGCCCAGCACCAGCCCCGTTCCGCGGGAGGGCTTGAGCAGGCCCAGAAGGGCCTTCAGGAGGGTGGATTTCCCGGCGCCGTTGGGGCCCAACAGCCCCACGACGCCCCTCTCCAGCGTCAGGGTCAGCCCCTTCAGGGCAGGCGTTGCCGCGGCGGCGTAGCGGACTTCCAGGTTCTCGAAGGCAATCAACAGGGCCTCCAGCTCAGGTTCACGGCGATTCCAGGATGAAGGCGGCTACGAGGCGGCCCCCGAATGGATTAGGCTGTACGGCATCATCTTCCCATCCAACTGAAAGTTCCGCATGCAACTCCTGGACTGGCCATTTCTCGATGCCCTGCAGACCGGGGCCTTGGCGGCCCTGTTCGTGAGCTTCGGCAGCGACGCCATCACCCGGCGGGACAAGATGATGGGCTGGCTTTCCATCACCTGTTTCCTCGTGGGCCTCCGCCACGCCACCCTGGCCATTGGCACCATGCCCGCCATGAATCCGGATCTGGTGGACAGGGCGCAGAGCCTCGAGGTGGCCCTTGGCTTCATCACCCTCTGCCTGGCCCTCACCAACCTTTTTCCCAAGCATGTCCCTCCGGCCTTTCCGGCCTGGGTCGCTCTTGGGCTCGTGCCGAACTTCATCCGGAACCTGATGCTGGCCCATCCGGGCTTCTGGGATTCCCTTCTGCACAATGCCGCCAACCTGACTTACCTCGCCGGCTGCGGCCTGATGATCATCTGGACCCTGAAGGCCCACCAGGACCGGGATCCCATGGGCCGGAGGCTGTTTCTGGGCTTCCTGGGCCTCACCCTGCCAGTGGTGGTGGAGATCGTCGCCCTGAGTCTCTTCGACCTCAAGATCCGTCTCTCGGGTTTCAGCCTGATGATCCTCGCCATGGCCATCGGCACCTCCTGGCAGTGGCTGGCGGTGAACAGCATGGAGTCCCGCATCCATGCCGCGGAATCCGAAGTGGAAGTCTGGCGGAGCCTGGTGCCGGGGCACGCCTTCCGCACGGACCGGCCCTCGGCTTCCATGGCCGCGCTGTTCGGCCCCAGTTGGGCGGATCGCATCAAGGCCGTTCCCGAGGCTCATCTTCTCGGCAGCGACGGCGCCACCTACCGCGTCAGCAGCCGCCCGCTGCATCAGGGAGAGCGCATCGGCTGGTACCTCCGCCAGGAAGACACCCAGCCTGGCCACCATGGTTTCTTGTCCGGCTGGACCGTGGGCCTGGGCCTGGATGATCCGGAAGAGCACGCGCGGATCCACGATCTCCTGAAGGGCTGGGGCGCCGACGTGCACGTGTGGGGCACGGTGCCCCCCCGCGAGGGCCCCTACCCCAGCGTGCTGGTCTGGGCCCGGGAGCCGAGCATCCTTGCCGTATGGCGGGAGGATGACCTGCTGCGGCGGCGCACCCGCTGGATCCAGATCGGCGGCCCCAACACCAAGGGCCCCCACGCGCGCCTGGAGCCGGGAGCAGCCCAGGAGGTCATCCAGCTGGCCCTGGAACAGCTGCTCTCCCGGCGCTAACCAGCCCGGGGGTTCCGGCACTGAAGCTGGTGGACTTGCCCGAAAGCGGCCCATCCATCGGAGAATGGGTTCATGAGCATGAAGCACGAGCGAAATACCACTTTGGCGAAGCCGACGCCCGAAGGGCGCAGCACAGGGAGGCTTCGCCTCGGCAAGCGGAGCTCGCAGGAGCACGTGCAGTGTGCGTTGGGCGGAGGTGCCGCGTGAGCTTCGCCCACCTCCACCTGCACACTGAGCATTCCCTTCTCGACGGCCTCACGCGCATTCCCGATCTCGTGAAGAAGTGCCGGGCTTCCGGCATGCCGGCCGTGGCCGTCACCGACCACGGCAACATGTTCGGGATGATGAAGCTCTTCGACGCCTGCGAGAAAACCAAGGACGCCGAAGGCAACTGGGCCGTGAAACCCATCCTGGGCTGCGAGGTGTACGTGGCCCCGAAGACCCGCTTCGACCGCAAGCTCGAGGCCAAGAACGCCACCGGGGACGAGGGGCTGGAAGACTGCGTGGATCCCAGCGGATCCCGCGACGCGGGCTACCACCTGGTGCTGCTGGCGAAGAACCCCACGGGCTTCGCCAACCTTTCCAAGCTCGTATCCGCCGGCTTCACGGAGGGCTTCTACTACAAGCCGCGCATCGACAAAGATATCCTCCGCGAGCACAGCGAGGGCCTCATCGCGCTCTCCGCCTGCCTCGGCGGCGAGGTGCAGGCGCGCATCCTCCAGAACCGGCTGGATCAGGCCGAGCGCGTGTCCAGGGATTTCCGCGACATCTTCGGCGAAGACTTCTATCTGGAGATCCAGGACCAGGGCTTCGACAAGGAGAAGGAGATCATCCCCTTCCAGCAGGAGCTCGCCGGGCGGCTGGGCATCCCCCTGGTGGCCACCAACGACGCCCACTACCTCAACCATGAGGACGCCGACCTGCACGACACGCTGCTCTGCATCGGCACCAAGACCACCAAGGCCAAGGAGCGGCGCATGCGCTTCTCCACGGACCAGTTCTTCGTGAAGACGCCCGAAGAAATGCGGGCCGTCTTCCCCGGCCATCCGGAGTACCTGGAGCGCACCCTGGAGATCGCCGCCAAGGTGGATCTCTTCCCCATCACCCGCAAGCCCGTGACGCCGCGTTTTCCCGTGCCCGAAGGCTACGATCTCGAATCCTACTTCGTGCACGTGGCCAAGGAGACCTTCGAGCAGCGGCTGACGGAATGCCGCCCCCTCTGGCAGCTGGGCGCCCTCAAGCATGCCGAGGAAAAGTACCGCGAGCGCCTGGCCTTCGAGCTGGACATGATCCTCAAGATGGGATTCCCCGGCTACTTCCTGCTGGTCTGGGATTTCATCCGCAAGGCCCGGGAGATGGGCGTGCCCGTGGGCCCCGGCCGCGGCTCGGCCGCCGGCAGCATCGTGGCCTGGTCCATGAAGATCACGGACATCGATCCCATGCAGTACGACCTGCTCTTCGAGCGCTTCCTCAACCCCGAGCGCGTGTCCATGCCCGACGTGGACATCGACTTCTGCCGCGACGGGCGCCAGCGCGTCATCGACTACGTGACCGAAAAGTACGGCCAGGACAAGGTCAGCAGCATCGTCACCATCAACCAGCTCAAGACCAAGGCCGTCATCAAGGATGTGGCCCGCGTCTTCGAGAAGGATTTCGCCTTCGCCAACAACCTGACCAAGCTGGTGCCGCAGGAACCGGGCAAACCCATCACCGTGGGCGAGGCCCTCGAGAAGAGCGACAAGCTGCGCGAGCTGTATGAGAGCGATCCCGAGGTGAAGAACATCCTCGACATCTCCGCACGCCTCGAAGGCCTGGCCCGCAACACCGGCGTGCACGCGGCCGGCGTCATCATCGCCCCGGACGAACTCACCCGGTTCGCGCCGCTGAGCATGGATAAAGACAAGAAGGTGATGGTGCAGTACACCATGGTGGAGGCCGAGCGGGCGGGCCTGCTGAAGATGGACTTCCTGGGCCTGGAGACCCTCACGCAGATCGCCAAGACCCAGGAGGTGATCACGCGCCGCCACGGGAAGCCCATGGACATGACGTCCATCCGCACCTTCGACGACAAGAAGACCTTCGAGCTCTTCGCCGCGGGGGACACGGACGGCGTCTTCCAGTTCGAGTCCGGCGGCATGAAGCAGCTGCTTCGCCAGCTGGGCCCCGACCGCTTCGACGACCTCATCGCGCTCAACGCCCTCTTCCGCCCGGGCCCCCTGGGCGCGGGCATGGGCACCACCTACGTGGAACGGCGCCACGGCCGCGAACCCGTCACGTACATGTTCCCGGATCTGGAGCCCATCCTCGCCCCGACCTACGGCGTGATCCTCTACCAGGAGCAGGTCATGCAGATCGCCTCGCTCATCGCCGGGTATTCCCTGGGCGAAGCGGACATGCTGCGCCGCGCCATGGGCAAGAAGGACAAGGAGAAGATGGCCAAGGAGAAGACCAAGTTCATCGAACGCGGCGCCGAGCGGAAGTACGACAAGACCAAGGTGGCCGAGCTGTTCGACTTGATCGAGTTCTTCGCCGGCTACGGCTTCAACAAGAGCCACAGCGCCGCCTACGCCATGGTGGCCTACGAGACCGCCTACCTGAAGGCCAACTTCAAGGTGGAGTTCATGGCCGGCCTGCTCTCCACCAAGTCGGGGCGCACCGACGACGTGGCCAAGTACGTGCAGAACTGCCGCGAGGGCGGCATCGAGGTGCTGGGCCCCGACATCAACGAATCGGCGCTCGACTTCACCGCGACGGGGGACCTGCAAATCCGTTTCGGATTTGCAGCCGTGAAGGGGCTGGGCGACGCCGCCCTCCAGGCCATCATGGAGGCCCGCCAGACCGAGGGCCGCTTCAAGGACCTCTTCCACGCCCTCAAGAGCACCGATCTCTCCAAGGCCAACCGCAAGGTGTGGGAATGCCTCATCAAGGCCGGAGCCTTCGACAGCCTGGAGCCCAACCGGGCCGCCCTGCTGCAGGGGCTGCCCGACGCCGTCTCCGCAGCCTCCCGCGGCAGCGACGACAGCGGCATGACCAGCCTCTTCGACGATGCGGAAATGGCCACCCTCAGCGACGACTGGCGCGTACCCGAGAACATCGAACCCTGGGACCGCAAGACCCGCCTGGCCGCCGAACGCGAGGTGCTGGGCCTCTTCGTGAGCGGCCATCCCTTGGAGGAGTTCAAGGATGCCATCCAGGTGCACACCCACGGCACCCTGGCCAAGGTGCTGGAGGATGCCACTTCCGGCCGGTTGAAGGATCGCAACGAGGTCACCATCGGCGCCATGGTCTCCACCGTGGCCTTCAAGACCAACCAGAAGGGCGAGCCCTGGGCCATCCTCGTGGTGGAGGATCTGGCCGGAAAGATGGAAGTCCTCCTCATGGCCAGCAAGTGGGATCCCGTCACCAAGAAGCCCGGCCTGCGCCCCTTCGAGCGCTACCGGCACCTGGCGGTGCCCGAGGCCATGCTGCGCATCACGGGCGAGCTGCGGGTGGAGACCATCCAAGGCAATGGCCAAGGCAACGGCGTGGAAGGCGAAGAGGACGAAGAGCAGACCGTGGTGAAAATCTTCGCCACCATGCTGGAGCCCTTGGAGGGCTTCCAGGGCCTGGGCTTCACGGGGGCCCTCGTGCGGCTGCCCCCGGGCGAGTGCCCGCCCCGCATGGCCACCATCCTGGCCGGCCACAAGGGAGAGCTTCCCGTGACCTTCGAATACCGATCGAAGGAGGGGCTGGTGGCCCGCGTGAAGGCCAGCCACGATCTGCGCCTGAGGCACGACCCCGACCTGGCGGAAAAGCTGGCCAAGGAAACGGGCTGCGCCCTCACCTGGACCTACTGAGCCCCCACCCGCATTCCGGATTCGCTCGAGGGCTTTGAGGACGAAAAAGCGGAACACCGAGGCCACAGAGCGCCGCAGAGGGCACAGGGACCGACCCCGGTCGGGGGCCCGCTGCGGAAAGCCGCGGGTCCGCGATCACCGGCCGGGCAGCCCTGCATGGGGGTCTCTGTGTCCTCCCCAGATCTCTGCGGCCTCTGTGTTCCAGCCTTTCCGTAACCAGGGGAGAACCGAGTATTCTCTCTCCCATGTCGAAGCCCTGCTCCGAGTCCCGGCCGGATCTCCACGCCATCGTCGAGTCCCTCACGGAGGCTTCCGCGGCCTTGTCCGAAATGCCCCTGGGACGCCGCAAGTTCCCCTCCCGCACAGCCCTGGCGGTCCTGGTGGAGGAGTTGCGGGCCCTGCTCTTCCCCGGCTACTTCGGAGCCTCGGAACTAAAGGCGGAGACCCTGCCCTACCACCTGGGCGCCCAGCTGGAACGGGTCCGCCTCGGGCTCTCCGATCAGATCCAGCGCGGCCTCATGGCCTCGGATCCCGCCTGCGGCGACTGCGGCGCCCGCTCCCTCGACCTGGCCAGCGCCTTCCTGGCCCGGCTGCCCGAGGTGCGGCGCCTCCTGGGCACCGACATCGCGGCGGGCTTCGAGGGCGATCCCGCCGCCGTGAGCCCCGAGGAAGTGCTGTTCTCCTACCCGGGCCTGCTGGCCATCACCAGCCAGCGTCTGGCCCACGAGCTGCTGAAACTGGGCGTGCCCCTGCTGCCCCGCATGATCACGGAGCAGGCCCACAGCCTCACGGGCATCGACATCCATCCCGGCGCCCAGATCGGCGAGCGCTTCTTCATCGACCACGGCACCGGCGTGGTCATCGGCGAAACCTGCGTCATCGGCCGCAACGTGCGCCTGTACCAGGGCGTGACCCTGGGCGCCAAGAGCTTCCCCCTGGACGCGGAAGGCCATCCCATCAAGGGCGTGCCGCGCCATCCCGTGGTGGAGGATGACGTCATCATCTACTCCAACGCCACCATCCTGGGCCGGGTCACGCTGGGACGGGGTTCGGCCATCGGCGGCAACGTCTGGCTCACCCGCAGCGTGCCGCCCGGAAGCGTCATCACCCAGTCCAACGAAAAGGACGGTATGCCCGCATGAACACCGTATTGCGCTTCCTCTTCTCCGCCATCGGCCTGCTGGTCGCCTGCACTTTCGTCCACGGCCTGGGCCACGGCACCTTCCTGGACCTGCTGGTGGTGGCCGTCATCCTCGCGGCCCTGAACACCACGCTGGGCAGCCTCCTCAAGCTCATCGCCTTCGTGCCCATGGCCTGCTCCTTCGGCTGCTTCAGCCTGGTCATCAACGGCCTGGTCTTCTGGCTGGCCGGCACCCTCTCCGGCCGGCTGGGCCTGAACTTCACGGTGAGCGGCTTCTGGGCGGGGTTTTTCGGCGCGCTGGTCTCCAGCGTGGTGGCCTCCATCCTGAGCGCCATCTTCATCCCCAAGGACCGGCGGCGGCCCCAGGGCCCCGCGCCTCGCATCAAGGTCGTGAATTAGGCCTCACGATTTGCGCCCGCCGATCAAATGGTGTTGTTCATCGGCCTCAATGTGTCTTTCAGCCGGGCCGCGAGGCGGTCAATCGCGCGATCCAGCCAGAGAAAACCTCTATTTTGATATCTTGCCTCATGGCCTCAGGATTGAATTCGAGTCAATCGGGTTGCCTGCTGTCGGCTAAACCCGGTCTGATCTTTTCAAGATATAACCCGAAACCACCCATTCCACAGATGGCGCAAATGGACCTCGTTTGTGCATGGCCCGTGATAGTCCCTCCATCAAAGCGTGGCAGCACCATTCATCAGGCCAAGTCGCATCAACAAGCAAACACATGACAACCCTCAGGAATTTGGCCGTATTTTTCATTTCATCGCTATTTCTTGTTTTCGGCTGCCATGGCCCAGACGAACTGCCCTCGACTTCACGAAGCGTCCCTTCTCTCGCAAAAGTGGCGCTTATCGATGGCAGATTCTGGCTTGAGCTCAAGGTTCCGATCAGGCCTCGCGGGGAAGCCTGGAAACTGTCCTTCATCACAAAAACGCCTGATGACTTTTCTGGCCGGCATCATCCCCCTGGGTTTTCAACCGAATCCACGGCGCATGAAACCGTATTCCGCTGGATAATCCCCGAACAATTAGAATTATGGTTTGGCACAGATGGCTACTTGGTTGATCTGGTGAATGCTTCAGGATCCCAACGACTGACCATCAAACTTCTTGAGGACGCTCCGGATGTTTCTCAATGGAAAATCGGGATCCTGCCATCCGAATCCAAATCGCTCCAAAAATGAGCTGATGGAGCTCTTCAGGGCCGCCTGACGGTCATCAACCCGCGAACCGCCTCCTCGGCGGCCTTCAGCAGCGCGTCCCGGTCGGGATACTGGGCGGGATTCAGGGGTACGCCCACGCGGATGCGGTAGGGGCCGCCGCGCACCTGCCAGGTGTCCTTGGGCAGGATGCCCAGCCCGCCCTCGATGGCGAAGGGCACCACGGGGGCCTCCGTGGCGAACGCCAGGTTGAAGACGCCTTTCTTGAACGGAAGCAGCTTCCCGTCGCGGCTGCGGGTGCCTTCGGGAAAGGCCACGACGCTCTGCCCCGCGCGGATGCGGTCCGCGGCCTTGTCCAGGCTGTGCTTCGCGGCGCCGCGCTGATCGCGGTCGATGAAGATGAAATCCGCCAGCCAGATCACCCAGCCCAGGAAGGGCACCCGGGCCAGCTCCCGCTTGGCGATGAACACGGGACGGCATGGCAGGGTGGAGATCATCAGGGGCGGATCGAAGAGCGAGGCGTGGTTGCCGATGAACAGGGCCGCCTGGGAGCCGTTCCGGATCCCCTCGGGCAGGGCCCCCCATCCCTCCATCTCTCGGCGGATGCCGAAGGCCCAGGCCGTGAGCCGGATGTAGCGCGGGGCCACCAGCCAGAAGGCCCGGCGGCCGCCCATGAAGGGCGTGAGGAGGAAGCACAGGCTCACCGCCAGGGCCAGGGCCAGGCCCCCCAGGATCCAGATCAGCATGGGCCTCAGCCAGGGGCGATGGGGCATGGACGCTACTGGGCCGGCAGCAGCACTGCATCCTTGATGAACACGGGGAACTGCGGAATGTCGCCCATGCCCCGGCGCCATTCGGTGCGCACCTTGCCGATCTTGTCCACGGCCTCCATGCCGGAAACCACGCGGCCGAAGGCGCAGTAGCCGTAGCTCTCGGCGCCCTTGGGATCCAGGCTGGGGTTGTCCGCCAGGTTGATGTAGAACTGGGACGAGGCGCTGTGCGGGTTCTCGGTGCGGGCCATGGCGATGGTGCCCCGGCTGTTCTTGAGACCGGCCTTGAAGGTCTGGGTCACTTCGTTGAGAAGGGGCGCGTGGGTGGGCTTCTCTTCGAGATTCTCCGTCATGCCGCCGCCCTGGATCATGAAGCCGTCGATGACGCGATGGAAGATGGTGCGCTTGTAGAAGCCCTCCTGCACGTACTGGAGGAAATTCGCCACGGTCTTGGGGGCCAGCTCCGGTTCCAGCTCCACCACCACGGGGCCGTAGCTGGTCAGGATCTGCACCCGCGGCTTGGCCGCCGGGGCGGGGGTCGCCGCCGCATCCGGCACAGGGGCTTGGACGGGCGGGGTGGCCGGGGCCTGGGCCACCAGAGGGAAGACCAGGGCCATGGTGCAAATCAGGGTGCGAATCACGGGAACTCCGGGCAGGGACACTTCATTCTGCCGCGAAACGGCCCAAGGTCCCCGCTATCGTGGTGCCATGTCCTTTTTCGACCTGCCCCCCTGGATGATCTCCCTGCTGCTGGCCCCTTTCGGGCTGGTGCTGGGTTCCTTCGGCAACGTGCTGATCCACCGTCTGCCCCAGGAAGAACCCGCGGACCGCAACGTCATCACCAAGGCCAGCCACTGCCCCGGCTGCAAGGCGAAGATCAAGCCCTGGCACAACGTCCCCCTCTTCGGCTGGCTGTGGCTGCGGGGCAGGTGCGCCGCCTGCGGCTGGAAGATCCCCTTTCGTTACCCCCTGGTGGAACTGGTCACGGGGCTGCTCTTCGCCGCCTCCCCCTGGGTCTTCCCCTTCGGCACCCTCATCTGGTTCAAGGGCCTGGTTTGCGGCTTCGCCCTCATCGTGCTGTTCTTCACGGATTTCACGGAAATGATGCTGCCGGATGTCCTGCAGTTCCCCTTGATGGCCCTGGGCGTGCTGCTGACCCTGCCGCAGATCTTCCGCCCCGAGGCTCTGGTGAAGGTCTGGTCCGGCCAGAACACGCTTCTGCAGGCCCTGGCCTTCCACAATGGCCTGCAGCCCGCGCCGGCCTACAGGGGCTTCGAGCCCGCGGTCACCTGGGAGGCCAGCCTCATCGGCATGGCGGTGGGCTACGGCGTGCCGGCCCTGGTGAACCAGATCTACAAGTGGATGCGCAAGACCGATGGTCTGGGCATGGGCGACTTCAAGATGCTGGCCTGGCTGGGCGCTTTCTGGGGCTGGGCGCCCATGCTGGGCATCCTCTTCGTCGGCGCGGCCATGGGCGCCGCCGTGGGGGTGCCCCTTCTGCTGTTGCGCCGCGCCAGGCATCAGGAGGCCTCCGGCCAGACCATGCTGCCCTTCGGCTGCTTCCTGGCCCTGGCCACGCCGGTGATCGTGTTCTTCGGCCGGGCGCTGTGGCTGGGCTATCTGGGGTGGATGGCCTGAGAACGCCTCAGGGTCGCTTCTGCGCGAAGAGCCAGTGCACGAAGGCATCGGAACCATACGCCGCATCCCAGGCGTTGTGGCCCACACCCGGGTACTCGGTGTACTGCACCGGGGCGCCGATGGCGCGGAGGGCTTCGGCCGCTTCGCGGGAGGCCTCCACGGGCACCAGAGGATCCTGATCGCCGTGGAAGATCCAGACCGGCTTCTTGGCCAGCCGCAGGGCCATGGTCGGCACGGCATGGCCCTGGTCGAAGGGCACGGCCGGAGCGCCCAGCGGAGAGCCGGGACGGCCCTTGATCCAGCCGCAGATGGGCGCCACCGCCGCGAAGCGCTTGGTCTCCCGGTAGGCGAGGTGCCAGGTGCCGTGGCCTCCCATGGACAGGCCCGTGAGGTAGACGCGGTTCAGATCGCAGCGGTACTCGCCGAGGGTCTTGACCAGGGCGGCCAGGGCCAAATCCGCCTCCGCCCCGACCCACTGGGTATCCAGGCGGGCCTGAGGGAACACCACGATGGCCGGGAAGCGGCTGGGGTTCTTCCGGATGGCGGGGCCCAGGCCCACAGCGGTCTGCTCGCGGCCATCCTCTCCGCGCTCCCCCGCCCCATGGAGGAACAGGATCACGGGCCAGGCCTTGTCCGCCGAGTAGTCGGCGGGCACGTAAATCTGGTACCGGCGCTCGCGGCCATCCGCCGTGATGGTGCGATCGAGGAAGCCCGTTTCCACCCGCTGGGCCTGGAGGGAACCCCCGCTCAGCAGAAGGGGCAGCAGACAGACTTGGCGAAGGTCGCGCATGGGATTCCCCTGGAGGGTTCTATTTTGAGTGCGCCCCGCCCTGGCTCAGTTCCATCAGCACGCCCCCGGTTTCCGCCGGATGGATGAAGGCCACACGGCAACCGTGGGCCCCGTTCCTGGGCGCCTGGTCGATCATCCGCACGCCCTTGGCCAGCAGACCGGCCACGGCGGCGTCGATGTCGTCCACTTCGAAGCAGACATGGTGGATGCCGGGGCCGCGCTTCGCCAGGAACTTGCCCACGGGACCTTCGGGATCCGTGCTCTCCAGGTACTCCAGGGTGCTTTCGCCCACGGGGAAGAAGGCGGTCTTCACCTTCTGATCCGGCACCTCTTCCGTATGCCCGGGAGCCATGTCGAAGAGCTTCGCCATGCGGGCCATGGCCTCATCGAGGCCGCTGGCGGCGATGCCCAGGTGGTTGATGCGCAACAGTTGCATGAGGTCTCCCTCAGGCATTGTAGGGGATCGGGCTGGGGTCCGGGGTCTGGAGCCTGGAGGTACAGATTTTTGAGGCGCCGCTTGCGGCGCGCTGATCTTTTCATGCGGCGCCGACCCAACTAAGTGGACCAACCTAAAGCCACTGACGCGACCCTCAGGGTCGCCCAGAAAGCAGTGCCTCCGGACTCCAAGACTCCGGACTCCTGGCTCTTGGTTCCTGGCTCCCCTCAGTGCTGGCAGGCCGGAGCCATGCCGAGGCTCACGGAGCCACCCACCACGCGGACCTTGCCCTTGCTGCCCAGGAAGGCGAGGACGCCGTCGAAGTCGAAGCTGTCGCCGTGGCAGTTGCAGTAGATGGCGGAAGGACCGTGAACGGCGGCGGAAGCCGCGCGAAGCTCTTCCACTGAGCAGGTACCGCCCTTCTCCACCAGGAGGCCCAGCAGATCGTGGCCGTAGAGGGGTTCGGACATGGTGGTCTCCGGTTCAGGAGTCATGGCTCCTGAATTCATTCTAAGGCCTTCCCCGGTGATGGCGGTCACGACACTCAGGCCTTCCAGGACTTCGAATACACGTCCAGCACCCCGGTCTTGACCACGTCCAGCCCGGTGTCCGCATCGGTGAGGACCACAGCGTATTCGTCCGGGCTCGAGGTGTTCTGCCGCCACTGCCAGCCGGTGTAGCCGATGCCTGCGGCGTTCATCCGGCTCAACCCCGCCTCCAGGTAGAACTGGCCAGGATCCTCGGCGGTGCGCACCCCGAACTGCTGGATGAAGACAGGGACGTTGCGGCTGGCCTTCATGGCCGCCAGAGCCCCCAGCCGGGCATCGAGGGTCGCCAGGTTCTGGGCCTGGGTGCCGTTGGGATGGATGAAGAGGTTGCCGGTGTAGACCACCCGGTTGGCCCACCGGGGTGCCGCGATGTAGGCCTCGTCGCAGAGGTTGATGTTGTAGGCATCCCGGGCGCCGACGAGGAAGGGCGTGCGGGTGTCTCCGGCGGCCTCCTCGATGGCGGTCATGAGCTCCTGGTAGAAGGCCGAGACCTCGGCCGCGGCGGCGGCATCCCGGCCCGCCAGGGGTTCGGGCAGCAGCTCGTAGAAGGCGATGTTCGGCTTGGTCCTGAGGAGGCCCGCCAGGTGGACCCAGGCCTCCTTGAACAGCTGGCGCTGGGTGAGGTCGGTCCAGAAGTTGTGGCCGCCTGGGAAGCGGCCGCTGGGATCGCAGTAGGCGACCATGCCCGCGTTCTGCAGGCCGTTCTGGCCGCAGTTCGAATCGATGGCGGGGATCACCCAGAGCCCCGCATCGAGGCACCATTGGATTTCCTTGAGGAATTGGGCGAGATGGGCCGGATCGAAGTGCCCGGGGGAACCATCCAGGCGGCTCTCCACATCGGTGCCTCCGTAGAGCCCCCACCAGCGGATGAGCACCCGCACCACCCGCGCGCCCTGAACCGCCATCGTGGCGGCATCGGTGCTCCGCATCTCGCCCCAGGTGCCTTCATTCATGCCGCGCAGGAGGATGGGAGCCCCGCTGGGCAGGAGCATCTGCGAGCCGTTCAGAGTGAGGCGGGCCGGTCCAGCCGGGGGCGGAGAAGGGGAAGGCCCGGGGCCGCCCGGCCCGCTCCCCCCGCAGGCCGCGGCCACCAGGGTGCTGGCCAGGGCCACGAGGGCCGTTCGCCGGCTGATCAGCGGGCTGATCTGCGGGCTGATCTGCGGGCTGATCTGCGGGCTGATCTGTGGGCTGATCTGCGGGCTGATCTGTGGGCTGATCTGCGGGACATGGGCCCAGGGCAGGCTGGACGGGGACATGGCGGGGAAACCTCGCAGGACAGCGCCCGGATTCAGATCCTGGCGGAAGGTGGGGGCAGACATCCCATAGACCCCGCCCCCGGGCCCGGGTTGACCCTGGGAGCCGCATGCACCAAAGCCCGATCGATCTAGGCCGGATCGATCTAGGCCGGCTCCCCTCCCAACGCCAGGGCCACTTCCCGCAGCAGCGGCTCGGGGCTGAGGTTCCGGGGCAGGTGCCTCAGGGCCATCAGCACCGCTTCCTGGGGGCTTTTCAAATCGCGGGCTGCGGTGGCCAGCGGCGCCAGCTCCTCGCGCCAGGGGGCCAGGGCCGGGCCCTCGCCGGCCCGCAGGCGGGCCAGGTCCGCCAACAGGCGCAGCAGCAGTTCCAGGGGTTGGCGCAGCTGCTCTCCCTGGGCCAGGGCGGAATCCTTTTCGGGCAGCAGGGGCCCGGCCCATTCGGCGAAAGGACGGCCTCCGAGAAGGGCGATCCAGGCCTCCACCTGCGCTTCGGCGCGGCGGAAGGCGGCTTCGTCCAGAAAACGCAGGCTGCCCTCGCCCAGGGCCGTCCAGCGGTCATGATCGCCTTCCTGCCAGCCGTGGCGTTGGGCCACGGCCCAGGCTTCCCGCGGGGCCAGGGGCGCGAAGGGAATCCGCTCGCAGCGGCTGCGGATGGTCTGCAGCAGGGCTTCGGGCCGGTGCGTGACCAGGATGAAGTGAGTGTCCCGCGGCGGCTCTTCCAACGTCTTCAGCAGAATGTTTCCGCTGGATTCGTTGAGGCGGTGGGCTTCCTCCACCAGGATCCAGCGATGGCAGCCCAGGGGCGGCGCCAGGGCGGCCCACTCGATGACACCCCGGCTGAAGCGCGGCTGGTTGTTGGAATCGAGCCCTTCCCGGATCTGATCGATGCGGATGACGCCGGCCTTGCCCTCGGGCGCGATGCGGAGCAGGTTCGGCAGTTCGAAGGGCAGTTCATCCTCCATGAACAGCCGGCAGCCCTCGCATTGGCCGCAGGCGCTGCGCCGCAGGCAGATCTCCCGCTGGGCCAGCTCAAGGGCCACGCGGCGCTTGCCGATGCCTTCGGGCCCCGTGAACAGCAAGGAACCGCGGATGCGGCCCTCGTTCAGGCGTCCGAGCAAGCGTTCGCGGATGGCCTGGTGGCCCGCGATGCCAGGCGAGTACATCAGTCGGCCCCGAAGCCGGAGCTGCGCAACAAAGGCGCCACCCGCTGCCAGATGGCGGCTTCCACCTGGTCCGCAGGGTCCCGGGCGGGAATGAGGGCCACGCGGTTGGGATGGTTCTGGGCGATCGCCAGGAAGCGGTTCCGCACCCGCCGGTGGAATTCCAGTTCGGCCTCATCGAACCGCGTTTCGGCGAATTCAGCGCCCAGCGCCAGGTTGCGCACCTCCACGCGCTGGAGAGAGGCCTCGGGATCCATGTCCAGCATCAGGGTGAGATGGGGCCTGAGCCCCCGCAACACCAGCTCGTTGAGGCGGTCCATGGAGGATTCGGCCACGCCGCTGGCCCCCTGGTAGGCCCGTGTGGAATCCTCGAAACGATCCACCAGCACGATCTTGCCTTCCGCCAGGGCGGGCCGGATGAGGGCTTCGAGATGCTGGGCGCGGTCCGCGTAAAAGAGCAGGAGCTCCGCCTCCGGACACCAGGTTTCGCCACTGCCGTGGCGCTCCAGCAGCAGGCGGCGCAGCTCGCGGCCCAGGGCCGTTCCGCCGGGCTCCTTCGATACCATGACGGGCAAATCCAAGCGCCTCAAACGCTCAGAAAGGCGGAGCAGCTGGGTGGACTTCCCCGACCCCTCCACGCCCTCGATGGTGATGAACACGCCCTGCACAGAACCTCCCTGGATTCGAGGATACCCGGCCCCGGAGGACAGACCCCGGGCACAGTGCTATCCTGCTCGAAACACCAGGAGTTCCAGGTGGCCGAAGCGATCCATTGCCCGAGCTGCACCACGCGCTACCGCCTCAGCCCCGAGCGGCTGAAGCCGGCCATCCGCCGTGCCAAATGCTTCAGTTGCGGCGGCGTGTTCCCGGTCGGCGATGTCGTGCAGCGCTTGCTGGCCCTCCGGCCCGCCATCCAGCCGGATCCCTTGCCCGACGCGCTGCCCGATGCCTTGCCCGACATGTCGGCCGATGTCTCGCCTGACGTCTCGCCCGATGTCTCGCCCGATGTCTCACATCGGGGGACGGCAGGCTTCACCCTGGATGACGTGGCCGCTGCCCATGCCTACCTGCCGGAATCCGAGCCCCTGCTCGAGCCCGACAAGGTGCCCACGCTGGAACTGAGCGATCTGGACGTGGCCGATGCCGAGATCCTCGAGAAGACCCTCGCGGAAACCCCAGGGTCCCTGCCCGAAACCAAGCCCGGGGGCCCCATTCCCTTCCCTCCGGAGATCACGGAGACCACCCTTTCCGGCTACACCTCCGCCCGGGACGCCATCGAAAAGCTCTTCGGCAACGTGCCTGCGGCCGCCAGCGCCCTGAAGGTGAACCGGGAACCCGGCGCCATGGACATGGAAGCCACCATGTCCGCCCTGGACACCACCCTGGGAACGGCCCCCACTCCCCCGGCCCCAGGCACTGAATCCGCGGGCGGCAACCCCCTATCCACGGGCGATGGCCCCACGGCCGCGGGCCTGACAGAGGAAGATCTCGCCGGGTCCTCCACCTCCACCATGCGCCTGTCCCAGGAAGACCTTCAGGCCATCGTGGCTTCCGCTCCCGCGCCTGCCCCTGCCGCCGAGCCCACCGTGGCCCTGCGCGCCTCGGACCTTCTCGCCGCCAAGGGATCCCCCGCCTTCACGCCCACGAACGACCCCCAGGAAAGCGGAGCAGAACTGCTGCGCCTCAAGATCGGCGAGGACATCTACGGCGGCCTCACCATGCCCCAGATCATCGCCTGGGTCGAGGAGGGCCGCATCCTCGAGAACCATCTCGTCGCCCGGCAGCAGAGCGAGAATTGGCTGGAAGCCCATAAAGTGCCCGGCCTGCGGCCCGTCTTCGAGCGCCTCCGCCGGGAACGCAGTGGCGGCGCCCCCAGCCTGAGCCTCGGCGAAATCGCCCCCAAGAAGAGCCTCTTCGGCGGCTTGTTCGGAAAGAACTGACATGCAGATCCTCCTCCTCGCCGCGCTGCTGGGCCTGACCCAGGAGCCGCCCCTGCAGATCCCGCCCCCGCCCCAGGAGGCCCCGGCCCCCAAGGATGAGAAGCCCGCCGCCAACGCAGCCCGGCCTCCGGCGCCCGGGGTTTCCAAGCCTGCGCCCACGCCTGCCCCGCCGCCCCAGGCCGCGGCCAATGCCGCCTCACCGCTCTCTTTCCTCTCCGAGAGCTACAGCTATGCGTGGGACCGCGTCATCCCGCTGTCCATCAACCTGGATGGGCTCAAGGTCACCAAGATCTTCTTCAACAAGCGCGTCGTGGAGCCGGGTTTCTTCAGCATCCTCAAAGGCGCCGAGTTCGGCACCCGGGCCCAGGTGGAGGTCACCAACACCGGCAGCCATCCCAAGGTTCCCGGCTTCGCCGTGGCCGTGATGGACAAGGACGGACGCCTTCTGGGCGTGGCCTCCGGCGGCACCAAGGTGGGCACCGTCAAACCCGGCGAAACCGAAACCTTCGACCTGAACTTCAGCCAGGTGAAAGAACGCCTGTCCACCGGCGACAAGTTCTACCTGGCCATCGAACTCAGGAATTAGGGCTGTCCCGAAACCCGCGCAGCACGAACCCCCGAGGCGCGGGGGTCCGGGGGGAGGCTCCATGTCCACGAGCCAAGACGAGTGGGAGCGGCGCATCGCGCCGCGTGACATGGAGACGCGCAGCGAAGCGGAGCGTGGAACCCCCGGAGAGCATCAGCCGAGGACGGCTCCGCCGGCCGAGGCGCGGGGGTCCGGGGGGAGGCTCCATGTCCACGAGCCA
>JACPYP010000010.1 GCA_016195985.1 Acidobacteriota bacterium
AGCTGTTGACCGTGTATCCCGAGGAGGTGGGGGCCGTGGAATCGTCGCTGGTGGCGGTGAAGCTGACGGACTGGTTCGTGGCCACGGTGATGGCGCCCGAGGGCGAGGTGATGGTGGCTTCCCGCGGATCGGCGCGCAGGGTCAAGGACAGCCCCGCGGACAAGGCGAGCAGGAACGCCGGCAGGGCTTTCTGAATGGCGTGGAGGGCCTTCGTCATTCTGCTCATGGCTACTCCAGCACCAGTTCGAACTCGGACACGAGCTGGCGGGCTTCGTTGTAGATCCGGTACTGCTTTTTCTGAAGGTTCGGGGGGGTGATGGATCCCTGGTAGACCTCCACCAGGACCCTCAGGCCTTGATCGTCGTAGGTGTAGACTTCCGCGGCATTCCGGGCGGAGTCGGTCATGGTCTTGACCCGGCCGAGGGCATCGTAGGTCAGGCTCAGGGCTTGTGAGCTGTCTCCGATGGCTTTATACAGCCGCGTCAGATTCCCCAGGTCATCGTAAAGGGCCCCGGTGCCCACGCCGGATCCGGCGGGGAGCTGGTTCTTTCCGCTCAAGGCCGGGTCCGAGGCGCTGAAGCTGTAGCTTTGGGCCTTGCTCGTGGGCGTGGTGGCCTCGGCTCCGGGGGCGGGAGGGGCCGCGGCGGCGGTCCAGTTGGTGACGGTCTTGGAGTCGAGGCCGATGCGGTTGCCGAAGGCGTCGTAGGTGAACTTCTGCAGAATGCCCGTGGGTCCCTGGCCGCTGGAAGCATCGAAGGGATCCCGCACGTAGGCCTTGTTCAGCCGCCCCAGCTCGTCGTAGCTGTAGTAGTCCACGCCATCGCTGGAGAGGCGGCCGGCCCCGTCGTAGGCGTATTTCCAATCGGCCACGGTCTGGCTCTGAACGGATTGGACGGTGCGGGCCAGCCCCACCTGGTCGGACCGGTAGAAGAAAAACTGCGACGCGGCGGCGCTGGTCTGGCTGATCTGCGTCAGGGCCCAGGTGATGGCATCGTAGGTGAGGGTGGCCAGGCTGTTCCCGTTGTAGCTTTCGCCGGAGGGCAGGCCCCTCGGGATGTCCTGGGTGCTTCCTTGGGCGATGCCGGTGGCCCCTGAAAGGGTCCGGTGGGGGTAGGTCCGGCCGGTCAGGTTTCCGTAGGTGTCATAGGTGAGGGTCTGTTCGAAGCGCTGCCCGTCCATTTCCGTGGTCAGCTTGGAGAGGCGGCCGTTGAGGCCGAGGTACTCGAACTTGCGGACCACCCCGTCGGCGGTGGCGGAGGACATCCTGCCCTTGGCCTTGTTCCCGCCGTCCACGTTGTCGTAGGTGAAGGTCTGGGAAACGGAGGCGTCGCTGCTGCTGAGGCCCGTCACGCGGCCGATGGTGTCGAAGGCGTAGCTGAGGGTCACCTTGGGGGTGGTGCCCACCACGCCGTAACGCACGGTCGCCGGCTTGCCCAGGACCGTGAAATCCTGGTACTCGGTCCGTCCGGATTCGGGCTGCACAAGGGCGGTGAGCTTTCCCATCGCATCGTAGGTCCAGGTCCTCGTCTGGGACGCGAGGGTGCCGGGATCGGTCTGGACGACCTGGGCGATGCGCCCCGCGGGATCGTAGCGGTACCGGGTGATCTGGCTCTTGGCGTCGGTCACCTGGACCAGCCGGCCCTGGATATCGGAGGCATAGGTGGTCGTGAGGGTCTGGGCGTCGGTGGGGAAGGTGCTGACCACCTTGGCCAGGTTTGAGTAATCGGTGGTGGTCTTCTCTCCGTTCGCATTGGTCAGGGCGGTCACCCGGCCCCGGGCGTCGTATTGGTAGCTCAGGGCGGGCGTGAACGCCGGGCTGGACCATCCGGATTCAGTTACCTGGGCCTCGGGGAGCCAAATGGACTCCGCGGTGTGCCTGCCCTGGGTGTCGTAGGCATGGAGCTTGTTGGACCAGGTGGTGCCGTCGCTGCGCTGTTCCCGGATCAATTCGCCGAACCCGTTGTAGGTGAACTTCGTTTTCTGGGAGGTGCCGGCGCCCCGGGTCACCGTGACCACCCGATGGTTGGTGTCGTCGTAGGCGATGGTGGTCGCCTCCTCGCTGTTGGCTGGAGAACTGGAGGTCAGGCGGCCCGCCGCGTCGTAGCCGAAGGAGGTCGTGAACCCGTTGGGATCGGTCTGGGAGGCCGGCCGGCCGAGGCCGTCCAAGGACTGCTGGACGGTCCAGTCCATGCCGCTTTTCTGGATGGAGGTGAGGTTGCCCAAACCGTCATATTGGTAGCTCGCCCCTGCTTTGCCGCTTTGAATCGCGCCCGGGCTTTCGAGCTTGACGCTCTGGGCCAGGGCGGTGGCGGGAGCGGTGGAACCGTAGGTGAAGGTGGCGGTCACGTCGCCCGCGTAGACGGTCAGCGGGGTGTTGCTGGCGGAGGCCAGGGTCCTGCCCTGCACCGGCAGGGCGAAGGGGTAGGTGCAGCCCGTGGCCGCTCCCGCAGTGGTGTCCTGGGTGACCACGGTGGCGTCCTGGGTTTTGCGGGGCAGAAGCCAGAGCGCCGGCTTCGGGTCGAAGCTGGACGTGGTCGTGCGGGTCACGCTTTCTGAATGGTCCGCCAGCTCGGTGGTGACGGTGTTCGAAGTCCAGGTGAAGGCCGTGTTGGACCAGGAGGGCAGGGTGTTGGTCCCATCCCCGATGGTGCTGGTGGTGTGGCGGGTGACGGATGCGCCGGTCTTCCCGACGGCTTCCCAGGTCTCGGTGATCAGGGGATAGGGGAGGGCGCTGCTCAGCAGCAACCCTGCCGGGTTTCCGGGGCGGCGGAGGCTCCAGGCGGTGGAGGCCACGGGATGGCGCATGCGGTAATAGGCGGTGCTGCTTTCGCAGGGCGCGGCCAGGTCCGACTGCCAGCGCACATCCGGTTCGTAGGTGCGTTCCTCGACCACCAGGTGCTTGACGTGCATGAGCCGCTGGATGGCGGACCAGCCGTTGGCCTGGGCTGGATCTTCGCCCGTGAGGGTGAGCTGTCCGGGCAGGGCGGGGGCCAGGCGGATGAGCTGGACCGGCCCGCCTCCCTTCTGGATGGCCACGTAGAAGTCGGTGGAGGCGTAGGTGTTGTCGGCGGACCAGCGAAGCGGATAGTTGGAATCGGTGGTCCGCACGGGAAGGGTGCGGTCGAAGGTGGTGACGCGGGCCGCGCCTTCATTGGTGTCATTGGCCAAGGCCTGCTCGCTGAGGCTGGTCACGCCCATCATGAAGCGTTTCAGGGGGATTCCCTGGCTGTAGCTCTGGGTGTCGTCGTTCACCCCGACGTAGCTATAGGAGGTCCAGCTGAAATCCACCCTGCGCGTGGGGAAGGCCAGGCGGGAAAGGACGATCATGCCGTTGTCCCCGGCGGCGTAGGTGAAGGTGATCTTTTCGCCGGTCTGATCCTGGGTGATGGATTTGTAGCCCAGGGTCCGCCAGGGGCGCTCGATCCAGGCGTCGATGGTTTCGGGATCCGGGTCGGCGGCGCCAGGAACTTCGACGGACCAGGCGGGCGTGGGTTGGATCGTGTAGCTGGGGTTGGCGGAGGCGGAACTCGCGTAGGCGACCTTGATGCTTCCATTCGATTGCGGGGTCAGGGTCACGGATGGGGCCGTTCCTGCATTCCCGGCCGTCAGGAAGGTGGCCGTGATTCCCTGGGCGTAGGTGAACTGCACGGATTCCTGGAACCTGTTCCGGATCGCCTTGAGAACGAAGTGGGCGTCGCGCAGGGTGGCTGGCGTGGCGTCGCCGTTGGTGCCGAGGCAGGAGCCCACGATCTCCATGGGACCGCTGTAGGCGAACTCGTAGGCCACGTCCCCCTGGACCAGCAGGAGAACCTGGGGGAAGGTGGATACGGTTTGCACCTTGCAGGTGCCGCTCACGAGTTCCAGCAGCGGCTTGGCGGCGCTCTTCAGGCCGATGAGGATCCCGTCCGTGGTGGTCATCTGGACGAAGAGTCCGCCGGGGGCAGGCACGGGGGAGGTGACGTAGGCCGCTGGGGCCACCTCAAGCCCCGCATCGAGCCCAAATGCAGCCAGAAGGCCCGGCACGTCGATGGCAGGCGTCCCCGCCACGGCGTCCTGGGGCAGGAGGCCCCGGATCGTTCCGGAGGGGCCGTTGAGGATCTCGAACCGGGTGTTGATGCGCCGTCCCTTGGTGCCCCCCGAGTACAGAAGAAGGTCCAGATAGCCGGGAAAGAGGCTTGCTTCGGGGATCGCGGGCGTGACGAAGTCCCCCATCCAAACGTTGGCGCCGGTCGTGGGATCCGGGCCGTAGCTTGAATAGGCCGATGCTTGGGGGGACCAGCGCACGGTGGCCTTCGGTTGGAAGACGGCCCCTCGGGCGCCAATGCCTGGCCCCAAGGGCAGGGAGATGTTCACCGCCCCGGTCGGAGCCTCGACTTCAAAGCCGCCATGCCAGGTGGCCGGGGCCTTTGCGCGATCGAACTTCACTTCGGAGAACGAGGTCTGGTAGCTCTGGGCCGTGACCAAGGCGCAGCTCAGAAAGGCAAAGAAGAAAGCCCTGATTAAAAACCAGTGCATGTCGACTCCTGGAAGAAGGTTGCGCAGTCTGGCCAGACGGTCAGTCAAATCCAATTCTCCAGGAACCGAAGGAGAATCGAGCGGTTTATAGAGCTGGGGCCTGGAGGTGGGGGGAGGGATCCAGTCTAGCCGCGAATTTTAAAACCTGGATGGAGCTTATCGCTACTTCTGCCATTTGAGCATGGCGAAAGCTGATGATTGAAAGCTGGTCTTCATCTCATGCGCCGTTCACCACGGCCTCTGCGCGCCATCGACCCGGTGTTTCCCGTGCTTTGCCGGCCCGCGAAAACCCTGCCCGCACGGTTCAGCGGGGGACTTGAAAAGGGTGGATCTTTCCTTATTGACCGGTGCAATAGGCGCAGAAGACGTTTCTCAAAATGGAGGCGAGAATCTATGCCTGTGGTTTTTCCTGGCGGGGTTTTTGGGCCGGTGGACCCGCGCTAACGCCGGACCATCGAGCCAGGACATTTGCCCGCTCCTGTCCCGGTGGCTCCGGACTAAGGATTATTTCTTTTTATGATTTGTGTTATGACCGGGCTTCCGGTGGGGCAAGGCTGGCCAACAGCCAGGGCCCTGGCTCCACGGGGGCGTCTTTGAACGTGAGGGTCGACAGGTAAAAAGCGTCAGAAATGGTTTGATTCGCTTTTATATAAAGTGTGAACACCGGCTCGCCGCGCTTTACCTGCTGTCCAACCCGGATTCGAACCCGGATGCCCACGCCCAGGTCGAGCACGTCGTTCCGGTCCTTGCGGCCGGCGCCCAGTTCCATGGCGAGCAATCCCAGGGCGCGGCCATCGATGGCGGCGATGCAGCCGTCGCGGTCGGCCAGCACGTCGACCACTTTCCCGGCCTGGGGCAGCAGGCTGAAGTCGTCCAGGGCGCGGACGTCTCCTCCGTTGAGGGCCACGAAGCGGCGCAGGGTTTCGAGGGCGGCGCCGCTCTGGATGCTGGCCTGCACCTTGGCCTGGGCTTCGGGCAGCGTCTTGGCCGCGCCGCCCATGATCAGCATTTCGGCGGCCAGGCGGAAGCTCATCTCGGCCAGCTCGGTGTCGCCGTGTTCGCCGCGGAGGATCTCGACGGATTCCATGACCTCCAGCGCGTTGCCGATGGCCCAGCCCAGGGGGGCGTCCATGCGGGTGATGAGGGCGCGGATCTGCATGCCGTGGGCGGTGCCCACGTCGACCATGCTCTGGGCGAGTCCGCGGGCGTCTTCCAGTGTCTTCATGAACGCGGTGGGGCCGCACTTCACGTCCAGTACCAGGGCGTCGGCGCCGCCGGCCAGCTTCTTGGACATGATGCTGGCGGTGATGAGGGGAATGCTTTCGACAGTGGCTGTCACATCGCGCAGGGCGTACAGCTTCTTGTCGGCAGGGGCGATGTCGCCGGTCTGGGCGGAGTTGGCGAAGCGGGTCTCCGCGAGGCTGCGGATGAATTCGTCCTCGCTCAGCTCGACCTTCAGGCCGGGGATGGCGGCGAACTTGTCCACCGTGCCGCCGGTGTGGCCGAGGCCCCGGCCGCTGAACATGGGGCAGGGCACGCCGCAGGCCGCCACGATGGGCCCCAGGATGAGGGTGGTCTTGTCGCCCACGCCGCCCGTGCTGTGCTTGTCCACCTTGAGGCCAGGCACGGAGGAGAGATCCAGCCGCTTGCCGGAGTCGCGCATGGCCAGGGTGAGGGCCAGGATCTCCTCGGTGCTCATGCCCCGCCAGCAGATGGCCATGAGCAGGGCGCTGCTCTGCTCATCGGGGATGCTGCCGTCGGCGGCTCCCTTCACCCAGAAGGCGATTTGCTCCGGAGACAGGGCTCCGCCCAGTTTCTTGGTATAGATCAGGTCGTACATCCGCATGGGATGAATCCTCGCTTAGATGGGCTTCAGATGCTGCGGACAAGGTTCTCGATGGCGGCGGCGTCGCCTCGGCCCTTGTAGCGCGCTTTGTAGTCGGCCAGATCCTTCAGCCCCTGGGCGCGGTCGCCGGCGAGACGGTCCGCGTCCACCTGGCTGGCCCAGAAGGCTTCGCCCCAGGCCTCGTCGGGCTGGGCCTTGGCGCGAAGGGGATCGAGCTGGGCCCGGGCTTCCTGAACCAGTCCCAGGGCGAGGGCGCGCTGGGCGAGGCGGATCCGGCCCCAGGCATCCTCGGCCTTGGCGGGGGCCTGGCCTTTGCCGTCCAGGGTCAGGCGCCAGGTGGCCAGGAGCCCTTCCGTGGCGGCTTTGCGGGAGGACGGCGCCGCCTGGACCAGGGCTTCGAGGCGGCCGGTGCGCTCGCGCATCCGCTTCTCCACCTCGGCGGCGGGCAGCGGCGTGACGCCATCTCCTTCCACTTCCATCTGCAGGGCGGAAAGGGCGGCCTCGTGCTTTTCGGCGGCGGAGGCGCGCCAGAGATTCCACCCGCCCACGGCCAGGCCCAGGATCAGCAGCGAGGCCGTGCCGATGAGAATGGGTTTCAGCAGCCCCCCATCCTCCTCCTGCCCCTGGTTGAACTTGGTCTGGAAGTGGGCCAGGCTTTGGGCGGGCTTCTGCACTTGGATTTCGCGGGTCTTGTCGGGGCGGGCCATGACGAACCTCTTCGGATGAAACATCAACCAGACCCTTGAGGATGCACCAATCCTCTGTCTTCCGGCACTTGAAAATGCGTCCCCAGCTGGTATCCTGATCATTCCTGCCTGGGTAGCTCAGTTGGTAGAGCAATGGATTGAAAATCCATGTGTCGGCGGTTCGATTCCGTCTCCAGGCACCAGTGAAACCCCCACGCCTACTCGGTTTGGGGGTTTTTCGATGTGTGGTGGCACGCGTCAAAGAGCCTGTTGAGATACCCCTAAGTGTAGATCTTTGGAGGGGGATTCCCCACAAAATTCACCACACTCGTTCAGGGTCAAAGTGTAGGCGGGGCGGGGGTTTGCCGCGTTCATCCCCTGGATTCTTGATGGCAGGGGGCGGTCTACCTTGAATCCGAGATTGGACGAAACCCCTTGCCTTACCGTCCTCGAAGGTAGAACCAACACTGGTGCTGATCCTTGAGCTGCCTTGATCCACCCAGACTGGCGGGTGGGGAGTCTGAGAGGCAGCAGGCGGGGGCGGTCAATAGAAAGATGCCCGTCATTCCTCGATCTCTTTACCGTCCTTCACGGTAGAACCTGACCCTGGGTGGATTGGGGATGGCTTTCGCCCGCGCAGCGGGCCAAAGCCTCTTCAGCATCTATTGCCTCACCGGTTCGCTGGAGTGACTACCCGGCGAGGAGATGGTCTACCAGTTGAAAGACGAGGTGGATTGTGCAGGGCTTCGGGCTTTCGCCCGCGTAGCGGGCCAAAGCCTTTCAACAGCGACTACTTCACCGAGTAGCTGCAACGGCTCCCCGGCGAGGAGGTCGTCTACCAGTTCAAGGACGAAGTGGCTCGTTGCACCTTCGCCTTCCCTTCCGCCGAAAGACGGTCACCAGAGGCAGCATTGCCGCCTGGGAGGGATTGGACGAGTCGGACCTGATGCTGTTGATGGGCGAGGGAGGCAGGGGCGTTTAGGTCCAGAGGATCGACACCCAAGGTAAGACGGCATAGATGGGCGGCTGGGTTCTCTTCGGGGAGTCCAGCCGCTACGGCTTTGACGACTGCGTCTGGTGGTCCTACTTCCTCAGCCACAGGAAGCCCCATAAACGCCGCTGGCTTCACCCCAGGTTTGGTTGTGTAGAGAGAGGTCCCATCGCTCGTGGTGCCCCCGATTTTTTTCAAGACCTTAGGGGGAGTGGACCCCCAACCAAGTGAGCGAAATCCCTTCGGCGGTTCGGATGCAAGGCAAGCGCCTGCTATCAGTGTGGCGACCAAGTAGCTCCGAAGAAGAGAGTCCATTGTTGCTCCTCGCTATCTACGCCCTGGTTATGGTTGCGATGAGGCGCTACGAACTAGGGGATGGATATACAAGTTGTGGAGGGAAACAAAGAGGGAGACAAGAGAGGGCAGTCCATCCAGGCAAGACTTAGCGACTTCCTGCGAGGCTGACCAAACAGCCCCCTCGTGGAGAAATTCATTGCGAATGGTTGCAGCCTGCTTCATAAGCCGTGAGATGGGCTCACCCTTTTCGCCCAGGTGTGAGTTCCTCACCCAGCGCAGCCAATACCCTCCAGCATCGCCCTTACCGATAACCAGGAGGTGTTGGTGGCGTCCGATGCCCCCGCGCTCGTAATACATGAACCAGAGGGACGGGGAGGTGCCGCCAAAGATCAGGCGCCTGCGGGGGCGGTGCAACATGCTCCGGGGGATCGCGTCACCAGTAGTCCACTTCTCCCCCGGGTTTGCGATTCCAGGCGTGTCGAACACAAAGAAGTCCTCCTTCTCCTGCTCCGACATTGCCGCCCAATCGGGGTCCTTCTCCATCTCGTCTCTGGACCCTCGCGTCATGCGCTCCTGTAGGGCATCGCATTTCTGCTTATACAGGTCGTGGATAGCTTCCTGGACGGGTTCTGGTAGTCCTTCGAGACGATCTACCTTCTGGAACGAGGTCGCCTTGAAGGTGCCTAGAAGGTTCCTGGGCGGGTCCACAGCGAGGACGGGCAGAGCAAGCAGGATGGGCAACAGCAGGCTCCGGATCATGGTCACAGGCTACCTGCCTTAGAGGGTGGGTGTACGGGAGTGCCCAATCCAGAGACGGGTTAGGGCTTAACCAGGAGGTGTGTAACGGCTGCTAGGATGGGCGGCTTCGGCAGCCTCACCACAGCCAGTCCCCGAGGAACCTCTGCAGACCACGCACATGACCCATCCAGTGCGGCATGAGTGTCCGCAGGTGAAACAAGGCATCGTCATGGCTGTTGTGCTCCCAGCGCCACAGGAACTCCTCCAGGTCGCCCTGGATGTCTGCGAGGTCGTCCAGGGCATCTCCGTACCCGACCTCTGCCTCGCGGACCTCCTGCCCGACCTTTGAGACGGTGTGATACCACCCGAACCCGGGGAAACGAGATTCGAGGGTAGCCCGGGTCGCGGCATAGTCCTTGGCTGGGGGGTCAGGAAGGTCTCGCCCGTCGAATGCTGACTCCATCTCATGCCGGACCCACGCGAGGCGATCCAGATGCTGTTCCAACGCTAAGCCGCGCTCCACCCGGTCTGCTGGCGGGTCCGTCAGAAACTGAAGGAAGGCTTGGATCGAGACGTGTGGTTCCACTGAGGACTCGTTTTGCAGAGACAGGTTGGGGCTTAACCAGGAGGTGGTTTCAGTGTGACCGGGCAGCGATCAACTCGTCTCGGACACGATCAAGCCAAGTGGACCAGGGACAGTCGGGCACAAGGTAGCCGCCACACTCCCGCAGGAGGTCCACGAGGTCACCCTCAGCCCTGTCCCTCGAATGCTTCGATTCTGGTTTCGGGGGTCAGCCGGTAGAACTCCCGGAGGATCTGCTCCCCCAGTTCCTTGATTCCCGCGTCCTGGGAAAAGAGCAGGCGCGTCTTTCCGTCCTGGATCTCGACAAGGGTGATCCCGCGCTCCTGGGCGAAACGGGTGATCTGGTCCCTGTCAGCGATGTTGCGTTTGGACAGGAGGGCCCAGAGCAGCGTGGGTTTCCCTTCCACGATCCTGTATTCAAGGTTCACGGCATCCTCGCCTGCCTTGGCATCGGGCGGTGTCAGGGCGAACGCCACGAAGGTTTTCTCCTTCCGCCGCGATTCCAGCGCCTCCACGGTCCTGCGCAAATCCTTCGCGGCGATGGCCTGGTGGGGGGGAAGTTTCCTTTGCTCCGCCCAAATGACCACACCGAATGTGGGCGGGAGCAGCAGGACGAGGGAGAGAAGGGTGACTCCGGCCACTTTCCAGTTCGATTGAAAGGTGAAGATCCCGGATGCGGCGATCTGCTCCTTTGATTTCTGGAAGGCCTTCACCAGGTAGAAGGCGAGCCAGGAGTAGGCGAGGGGAATCACGAGGTTCGGGGTTCTCTCCGGCAGGAAAGGCAGGATGAGCACGAGAAGGGCGCTCATGATTCCGCCCAGGACCAGCGTCAGGCGGCCCCGGCGTCCGTCTCCCAGGGTCTTGAAATTCCTCCAGATGAAGTAGACCGCTGCGAGCGGCCCTCCCAGCATGGAGCCGGCGTAGACCTGCCGTGGGGTGAACAGGGGCTGCCCTGCCGCCCGAGGCGGCGCGATGGGTTCGTCCGGGAACTCCGCTGTCGGCTGAGGCGAGTCTGGCGTTTCGCTCTCTGTCATTTCGGCTTCCTCGCAGGACGGCGGCTGTCGCCAATCCTGACAGAGATCCCTCGCGTGACCTCATGGGGATGCGACCCCTAGATGACGCCGCCCGCCTTCAGTTCGAGGTAGCGGTTCACCAGGGCGGTGGGGAGTTTGGCGGGGCTGACGTCCAGCACGCCGGCGCCATGGTGGTGGATGCGCTGGAAGAGGAGGCGGCGGCGGGCCAGGTAGTCGTGGGCCGCGGCGTGGTCGAGGGCGGCTTCGATGTCCTGGACGGGCTGGGCCAGCAGGCCATCCACGACGCCCTCCCGCAGGTTTGCGAGCATCACCAGGTGCCGGCCGCGGAGAAGCTTCAGGGCGGGCAGGAGGGTGGCGTCTTCTTCGTCGCGGAGGTTGGTGATGAGCACCACCAGGCTGCGCTTGCGGAATTGCTTCAGGAAGCGCTCCGCCGCCGCGAGGTAGTCCGGCGCGTGGGTGGTGGGCTGGACGTCGAAGAGCTCCTGGAACAGCCGCTCGAGGGTGGCCAGGCTTTTGTGGGGGGCCAGGGTGCGCGGCTGGTCTTCGGCGAAGGTGGCCACGCCCACGGCGTCGCCCTGCTTCAGGGCCACGTAGCTGAGGAGGAAGAGGGCGTTGAGGGCCTGGTCGAAATGGCCGAGTTCCGCATCATCCAGCTCGTCGAGGGGCTTCATGCGCCGGCCGCAGTCGAGCAGGAACACCACCTGCTGGTCCCGCTCGTCCTGGTACTCGCGGCTGATGAGCTTGCGGCTGCGGGCGCTGGCCTTCCAGTCGACCTGACGGAGCGTGTCGCCCTGCCGGTACTCCCGCAGCTGGTGGAAATCCAGGCCCTCGCCCCGGCGGGGACGTTTGAGGATGCCCAGCATGGACAGCCGCTGGTCCGTGGCGAGCAGGGCGTAGCGGGCCACGGCGGCAAAATCCGGAAAGACCCGGACGGGTTGCGGGGCGGGCAGATTCATCAGGCGGGCCCACAGGCCGAGGCTGGTGTGGAGGCGGACTTGGATGGGGCCGAAGCCGCGATGGCCGCGGGCCGTGGGACGCACCTGATAGGGCTGTTCGAGAAAGCCCCGGGCTGGAAGGCGGTGCCGGCTGGGCAAGCCTCTGCTGTCGAAATCCGAGGGATGGTGGTCGAACAGCTCCACATGCAGGGGCAGGCGCGACGGGTTGCGCAGGCGCACGCGGATCTCCCGCCACTCGCCCAGGGCCAGGCTGGCGGGGGCTTCCCGCTCGCCGCTGAGGCGCCCGGGGCCTGGGATGAGGAAGCGGGTGAGGAGGAGGTCCAGCAGGAGGAATCCCAGCAGTGTCCAGCCGCAGGCGCGCCAGGCCGGCATCAGCCGCGGCCACACCGAGGCCGCCAGGCCCAGCAGGGTCCAGGCGCCCAGGAGGCGGAGCAGGCGGAGGGTGGGGATCATGCCCGGGGCGCCGGCACCTTGGCGAGAACGGCCCGCAGCAGGTCGTCCGGACCCAGTCCCTCGATTTCGGTTTCCGGGCTGCGCTGGAGGCGGTGGCGCAGCGCGGGAAGGGCCAGGGCCTTCACATCGTCGGGGGTGGTGAAGTCCCGGCCTTCGAGGAGGGCATGGGCCCGCACCACGCGGATCAGGGCGATGGCGCCCCGGGGGCCGGCGCCGATGGCGATGCCAGGCCATTCGCGGGTGGCGCGCACGATGCGCACGGCGTAGTCGAGCACGGCGTCATCCACCCGCACGCTGGCGGCCAGGGCCTGCAGTTCCAGGATCTCGGCGGCATCCATGAGCGGGCGCACGCTGTCCACCCGCAAGGCGTCGCCGACGGTGCCGGTGGTGACCTGGCGCACCAGGGCCACTTCTTCGTGGACTTCCGGATAGCCCATGTGGACCTTGAGGAGGAACCGGTCGAGCTGCGCTTCGGGAAGGGGGTAGGTGCCTTCCTGTTCGATGGGGTTCTGGGTGGCCAGCACCATGAAGGGGGCCTGCACGGGCAGGGTGCGGCCCTCCAGGCTGACCTGCTGCTCCTGCATCACCTCCAGCAGGGCCGCCTGGGTTTTGGCCGGGGCGCGGTTCACTTCGTCGGCCAGCAGCAGGTTCGTGAAGACCGGGCCCCGGCGCAGGTGGAACTGCTCGCTCTTCATGTCCCAGAGGGCGTGGCCCATGACATCGCTGGGCATGAGGTCCGGCGTGAACTGGATGCGGGCGAAATCGCCGCGGAAGGTGGTGGCCAGGGCCCTCACCAGCAGCGTCTTCCCCAGGCCGGGAACGCCTTCGAGCAGCACGTGCCCTCCGGCCAGGAAGGCGGCCAGCACCTGGTTCACCACGGCTTCCTGGCCCACGAGGGCGCGGTGGATTTCCGTGCGCAGGGCCTCGGCCTGTTCGGCGGCCCACTGAATGCGGCCTGGGTCGGGAGCTGGCGTGGGAATGGAAGGCGTCGTCATGGGAAGTCCTGTGAGGGGGCGGCTGGAGGCGTGAATTAGGGGCGTGAATAGGGGCGTGAATAGAAGCGCGATCAGAGACGCTGCCGCAGGCGTTCGAGGGTGAGGAGGTCCTGGGCCAGCTGATGGGGGGAGCGGCCGGGCCGCGCATCCAGCGCGGCGCCGATGGCATCGGCGCTGCCGCCGGCGGTCTGGGCCAGCCAGGCGGCCCGGGCTCCGAGATCCAAGGATTCATAGGCCGGGTTCAGACGCTGGGCCCGCCGCTCCATGGCCTCGCGGGTGCGGGCCACCAGGTGGGCCGCGGCGCCTCCGTGCCAGAGCAGGCGGGCGCTGGCGCGGAGATGCTCCATGAGGGAGCGCCGCTGGGGTTTGGGCTCAGGCAGCAGGGGGCCGAAGCGGGGCCAGCCCTTCCAGGCCCAGGCGCCCACGAGCGCCAGGAGGGCCAACAGCGGCGCCCGCGCGTGCTCCCACACCCAGTTGAAGAGGGACAGCTCCACGGGGCGCGACCAGATCACCACGGGCCCGGGGCCCGGCCGCAGGGCCAAAAGCCGCTGCACGTAGGCGGCGTGATCCAGCTGTCCCAGGGATTCGCGGTAGACGAAGTTGAGGTCCGGCGTGAGGCTGACGCGCCCCTTGCCTTCGGGCCGCGTGAGCAGCACCTCCAGGCCCTGGTCGCCCAGGATGTAGCTCCAGGCGTTGGCGTCCCCGGGCACCAGGCGCCACTGCGACGTCCGGCGCACGCGGTAGGGCTGTTCCCCTTCCTGGAAGGTGTCCGTGTCCTCCTGCTGCTTCGGGCCCCCCACTTTCGGCTCCCCGGCCTGCTTGTTCTGCAGGGTGACATCCAGGGCCCGGTGCAGCAGGGCCAGGCCCCGGTCGTCGTTGAAGGGCGCGGCGGTGCCGTCGGTCAGCAGGTGTCCGCCCCGGCGCACCCAGGCCAGCAGCGTGTCCACCTCAGGCTGGGTGAGGGGCTGGCTCAGGTGGAGCAGCAGCAGGACGCCGCCCTCCGGCAGCTCCTGGGCCAGCACTTCGCCCCCCTTCCGCTGCACGGGACGGCCCTCGGCCTCCAGCCATTTCTGTAGCAGGAGGGTGGGGTTTTCCAGGGCCTCGCCGCGAAGGCCCACCTCGATGCTCCGGGGCGCCCGCCGGAAGGAGTGGCGGCTCAGCCACACCACCGTGGCGCCTCCCGCAAGGAGGGCGATGAGAAGGGCGAGCAGGAGACGCCGGGCCAGGCTCACGCCTGTGCTCGTGCGGGGGCTCATGCCGGGGCTCATGCCGGGGCTCATGCGGGGACTCATGCCGGGACTCATGCCGGGACTCATGATTGGCCCCGGAACGCCGCAGGCCAGGCGGCGCAAAGGTGCTCGAAGGCCTCCGCGGTGGGGCGTTCGTCCTTGTAGGCGAGGCGAAGCCAGCTGGCGGTCAGGGCCCGGAATGTGGCGGCGGGATCCGCTTCCAGGCGTTCCCCGGCGGCGCGCAGGCAATCGCCTTCCGTGGCGCTGGCGGGAATCTCCAGGCCCCGGCGGTGGACCAGTTCCGCCAACGCGGCCCGGTAGAGCAGGGCCAGCGCGGCCCGGGCTTCGCCATGGGCGAAAAGGAGGCGGGCCGCGGCGGGCACGTCCGGCGGCAGGCTCTCGGGCCGGATGTCCAGCCCCGCGATGGCTTCAGGGGCCTCCCAGGGCTGGGCTTTCACGCCGGGCAGCCCGAGGCGGTGCCGGAACCGGTAGACGAGCCACAAGAGGAAGGCCAAAAGGCTGCCCACCAGCAGGACCTTGCCCACCACGGCCAGCAGGTCGAAGAGGGCCTTCAGGAAATCCAGGTTGCGCGGCGCGGTCGGCTTGGCGGGCTCCTTCTTCCCGAAGACGAAATCCAGAAAGCTGCGCAGCCATTTCGGTTCCCGGCCCGTGGGTTCGTAGCGGAGCGTCCGGACGTCTTCGGTGCGCTTGAAGGCCGGATCCTCCTTCAGGATCCGCTGGGCGCGGAAGCGGGCCTCTTCTCCGGGGCGAAGGGGGCCCTGGTCCGGATGGGGCGCGCTTTCGGTCTGGGCGGGTTCCGCAGCGGCGGGTGGTTCCTGGGCGCGAAGGCCCAGGCCGCCCAGTGCCAGGAGGGCCAGGAGGAGGGCCACGCTGAGGCGGGCGGCCAGGCGGCGGAAGGCCTGCTCCAGATCCCAGCCTTCCAGGTGGGTGCGCCGGTTCAGGTAGAGGCCGAAACCTCCGGCCACGAACAGGGGCTCGGTGAGGGTGAGCACCAGCAGCACCACGCCGAGCAGAAACCACTGGAAGGGCGCGGACATGGTTCCAAAGCCGTCCCACAACTGCAGGCGGCTGCCGGGCGGCAGCATGGCCTGGATGAGCGCGATGACGCCCACCAGGCTGAGGAGGGTGAGGATCCAACCCGTGCAGGTGAGGAGGAAGGCCGTGCCACCGCCCTGCCGCGTCAGCACCCGCGCGCGTTGGCGGTAGGCGAGGCCGCGCAGGCCCTCCAGCTGGAAGATGGGCAGCACGTAGCTGCGCATGGGGGTGAGGCGCCTCCAGAGCAGGCAGGCCAGAAGGCCGGAGCGGTGGATGCTCCGCCATTCCCCCAGGGCATCCCACAGGGAGGTGGGCTGCCCGAACACGGCGCGGCTGAGCACGAAGAGCACGCCCCGATCCAGCCAGGGTTTCAGCCACCACAGGATGAGCGGAATCCACAGTGGTTTGGCGTGGAGAAAGGGCAGGCACAGGGCCAACGCCAGGCCCAGCTGCAGGGCCCACAGGGCGGCCACGGGCTTCCAGTGCGCCTGGAGCAGGCTCAGGCCCAGGTCCACGGCCTCCAGGGTGGAGCGGGTGCGGGGCACGAAGGTCATGCCCCCCACGCCTCCAACGTTTCCCGCGCCTCCCGCCCCCCTCTGCTTCGGCTTCGCGGCGGCCTTCACGCGCGCCTCCTTCCCGCGAGGAGCAGCCACAGACCGAGCAGCAGCCAGAACGTGAGGCCCAGGGCCACCTTGGCTTTCCAGGGCACCAGGGTATTGGCGGACCAGAAGCCTTCGAAGCAGGCGGCGATGAAGGTGAGGATGGCCGCGCCGAACAGCAGCCGCGAGCCGCGCCGGGCGCCCTCCTTCAGCGCCGCGAGGCGGGAGCGGCGGCCCGGGTGCATGAAGGCGATGCCCATGCGCAGGCCGCCGGTGCCGCTGAGCACGACGCCGATGAGCTCAAAGGAGCTGTGGCCGCTGACGAAGCCGTAGAAGGTGGCCGTGAGGCCGTGGTTGGTGAGGTGGGCCATCACCGTGCCGCCGTGGAGGCCGTTGAAGGGCAGGAAGAACAGAGGCCCGACTCCCGCCAGCAGGCCCGAGGCGAAGATCTGGAAATCGATGCCGATGTTGTTGAGGATGTAATAGCCGAACATCATGACGTCGCGGGTGGCCCCGGTGGCGCCGGCCACGGGGGTTTTCGGGTCGTACATCTGCACGTACTTCACGGCCTCGTCGGGGCTCAGCAGCAGGTGCACCAGGTTGGGATGGGCCCGCACCACCAGGAAAGCGGCGATCCAGGTGCCGAAGAAGAGCAGGCAGGACACGGCCGCCAGGCGCCATTCCTCCCGCACCTGCCGGGGCAGGTCCTGCCAGATGAAGCGCCAGGCGCTCAGCAGGCCCTCGCCGCGTTCGCCGTAGAGCTTCTGGTGGACGCGCAGAGCCAGCTGCTGGAGGCGCTCCACCAGGGCCGGGCTGTAGTGCCGCTCCCGGGCCACGGCCAGGTGGTGGCAGAGCTGCCGGTAGGCCGCGGGCGCATCCTCGATGCTGAGGGCCGGCCGGTCCTCCAGCCAGCCATGCAGGCTCTCCCACAGGGCCTGGTGCTGCTGCTCGAAAAGCTGCTGCTTCATGAGCCGCCCCACAGGTGGCGGGCCATGCCCAGCAGGCGGGCCAGGCCATTGGCGCCGCGGGCGCCGCTGAGGGGGCTGAGCACGTCGGCCAGTTCTTCGCTGCGCGCTGGCGTGAGGCGGGGACTGCGCTCCGCGAAGGAGATGAGGGCCGACTGCTCCTCCAGGGTGAGGCCCTGGGGCGGCGCCACGGGGGCGGCCGCGGGCAGGTGGGGCGCCTGGACGCTGGCTTCCACGTGCACCACCAGGGTGCCGGCCACGATGTCGCCGATGCGCTGGAAATCCCGTGTCAGCAGGACGCTGATCAGGCCCACGGTGTAGGCTCCGGGCAGTCCGTCCACCACCCGCAGCAGGTTCCGGATCAGGCTGGGGCTCCAGCCCACGGGGCGGCCGTCGGTCATGAGCACGCGCAGGCCCACCCATCGTTTGCCCAGGGTGCGGCCTCCACCCAGCACCTCGAAGAACACGGGATAGAGCCACTGCGCGAAGAAGGCGAGGATGAGCCACAGGCCCAGGCCCAGGGGCCCCAGGAAAGCCAGTCCGATGCCCACGAACATCAGGGCGGTCCAGACCAGCGCCTGATCCGCCGCATAGGCCCAGAGCCGCGCCACAGGCCCCGCGGGGCGCAACTGCAGCTCGACGCCCTCCGGCGTCTCGATGGTGCGTACCGTATCGACGGCGGGCAAGGCTAGTCTTGGGCGGCGGCCGCGGGGGGCCGGCCTGCGAGGTCGTGCGAGCCGCGCACCGCGTCGGGCATAGCCGGGGCTTCAGGGGGGAGTGGGGTGGTCATGGGGGTTCCGGGCGCTCCATGGTAACGGGATCCGGCTTGGTACCTCGCGCCGTTTTGCGAAGCCACTGGAGGTAAACGGGCGCGGCCGGCTCCCGTAGAGCTAGGCACAAGCGCCGGAGGTGGCCATGTGGAAATCCCTCGTCTTCTGGGCAGGCTTCGCGGGGGCTTCCCTGCTCGCCCAGGCTCCCGTGGATGCCCGCGGCATGTCCCGCGCCTGGCGGGACCTCGGGCAGCCCGTGGGAAACGTGCTTTCGGTGGATTCGGAAGCGGCGGGCCTCACGATCCTTCCCAGCGAGGACGGCCATGTGCGGGTGCGCTTCACGGGCGACCGGGACCTGGACCTCTCCCGCCTGCGCCTGCGCTTCGAGCCCTCGGGACGCCCGGCCCTGCTGCGGGTGTCCGATACGCCCCGCAACGATTTCCAGTGCGAGATCCAGGTGCCCCGGAGCATCGGCCTCATCCTGCGGATGTCCGCGGGCGAGGTGAAGGTCCGCGGTGTGGAGGGCGACAAGGACCTCCGCCTCCACGCGGGTGAGGTGGTGGTCCAGGTGGGCGACGCCGCGGCCTACGGTCCCGTGTCCGCCTCGGTCTGGGCCGGGGAGATCCATCCGGGCCCCTTCGGCGGCGACAAGGAAGGCCTGTTCCGCAGCTTCCATAGCGAAGGGCAGGGGCGCTACAGCCTGCTGGTCAAGGTGAAGGCCGGAGAGGTCACCTTCCAGAAATGAGGAAGGGGCCCCGGCTGGGGCCCCTTCCCGGGTGATGCCTTCCGCCTGGCCTATTCCGTGGCGGTGCGGTAATCGTCGGCCATGGTGACGGGCACCTTGGCCTTGATCTCCTTCTGGATGTCCTGGCTGATGGTGGCCATGCGCTGCTGCTTGTAGCCCTGGGCCACCTGGGCCTTCACGGCCTCGAAGGGGGGCACGGTGGCGCCGCCCTGGGCCTTCATGCGTTCGACCTGTTCCTTGTAGAAGGCCAGCAGCTGTTCGTCGGTGGGCTCGGCCGTGCCCATGCGCTTCTTGGCCAGGGCCTGGAAATAGACGTTGGCCTGCTGCTGTTCCAGCTGGCGCTGGACGCTGGGATCCTTGTCCAGGCCCGTCTGCTTGGCGTAGGCGGTGATGGCCCGGGACATGGCGATGCGGTTGGCCAGCTGGGCGCGCTCTTCGCGGGCGGCGGGGTCGGTCAGGAAGGTCTGGGCCTCCTTGGGATCCGGTGACAGCGTGGTGACCACCTCCCGGAATTCGGCCTCGGTGATCTTCTCGCCCCCCACGTTGGCGATCACGCGGCTGGTGTCGGGCTTGCTCGTCTTGCAGGCCAGCGAGAACAGAAGCGCCGCACCTGCGAGGAAGGCGGCATGCTGGATCATCTTGGACATGGAATCTCCCCAAAAGGCATCAAAGGATCCAGAATGACAGGTCCAAGGGGATCCGAATGAGCCGAATTGACGAGCTGGCAGGCCTGGAACTGGCGGTCTATGGCGCCACCTGGTGCCCGGATTGCCGCCGTCTGGAGGCCTGGCTGGCCGAGCATCAGGTCGCCCACCGGAAGGTGGACATCGAAAGCGAGGACGGAGCCGCCGAAAAACTGGAGACCGAAACCGGGAAGCGGGCCATCCCTTACATTCTGGTGGATGGGAAGCGCTGGGTCCGGGGCTATCACAAGGAGCTGCCCCAGCGATTGGACGGGGACCTGCTGGTGGAGGAGTTGCTGGCGGCTGGGAGATAACCCGCCCCAGACACGCGCTGGATGCTCGCCGGTGCGGGGCCCCGCTCGGGACAGCCCACGGCTGTCCGCCCGCGACCCGCATCCGGTTCGCGGGTCCGGGGCTATCACAAGGAACTGCCCCAGCGATTGGACGGGGACCTGCTGGTGGAGGAGTTGCTGGCGGTTGGGAGATAACCCGCCCCAGACACGCGCTGGATGCTCGCCGGTGCGGGGCCGGGGCTACCACAAGGAACTGCCCCAGCGATTGGACGGGGACCTGCTGGTGGAGGAGTTGCTGGCGGCGAAGGGGTGACTCGACCGTTCGTGATTCCCTCCCTGTGGGGCCTCGCTTCGCAGGCTGCACAGCAGCCTGCTCCGCGACCCACATGGTCGGGAGGCGGCGAAGGGGTGAGTGTCCCGATTTCCTGCCAGTGGTGGCCGTTGCGTCCGGTTCGTGGCACCCTAAGAGGTTCTCCGGGAGTCCTCTGTGGCCAGTATTTTTTCCAGCCAATTCTGGTCCAACCTGTTCAATTCGGACCTGGCCATCGACCTGGGCACGGCGTCGACCCTGATCCACACCAAACAGGCTGGGCGCATCGTCATCTATGAACCCTCCATCGTCGCCGTGAACACGCTCACCCACGAGGTGGAGGCGGTGGGCGACGAGGCCAAGCAGCTGCTGGGCCGCGCACCCCAGGGCGTGCGCACCATCCGGCCCATGAAGGACGGCATGATCTTCGAGGTGGACGCCGCCGAAAAGATGCTGGCCCAGTTCATTGCGAAGGCCCGCCCCAACCGCGGCATCGCCCGCACCCGCATCGTCGTCAGCGTGCCGCCCCGGGCCCACCAGGTGGCCCGCCGCGCGGTGAAGCAGGTCTGCTACGACGCCAAGGCCGGCGAGGTGTTCCTCGTCGACCAAACCATGGTGGCCGCCATCGGCGCCGGCCTGGCCATCAACGAGAAGCGCGGCTGCATGATCGTCGACATCGGCGGCGGCACCACGGATGTGGCCGTCATCAGCTACAACGGCAAGGTGTTCTCGGATTCCATCCTCATCGCTGGCGATGAGATGGACGAGGCCGTCATCAAGTACATCCGCGAGAAGTACAACGTGCTGATCTCCGAGGCTTCCGCCGAAGAGGTGAAGTGGACCCTGGGCAGCGCCTCGCCTTCGGAGCTGACGCGCACCATGGAAGTGAGCGGCCGGGACCAGTTCGAGGGCCTGCCCAAGACGCTCACGCTCAACGACGCCGAGATCCGCGAAGCCCTGGCCGAGCCCATCAATGCCATCATCGACCTGGTACGCAAGGCCCTGAACGAGACGCCGCCCCAGCTGGCGGCGGATCTCATCGACCGCGGCATCTGCCTCACCGGCGGCGGCTCGCTCATCCAGGGCCTGGACGAGCGCCTTCGCAAGGAGACCCACCTGCCGGTCTTCCGCGCGGAGGATCCCCAGACGGCCGTGGTTCGGGGCACTGCGCTGCTGCTGGAGAACATTCCGCTCCTGCGCCGCATCCAGATCCTCGACTAGAGGAGCCTTTTCATGGCGTTCCGCGCAGCCAGGTGGAGTTGGAGCCGCGCGGGGTTGCAGCGCCTCGCCGTGGCGCTGCTCTGGCTGGGCCATGGCGTGTGGGTGTTCCTGGGGCCTCATCCGAGCCGCCATTGGGCCGCCCTCACCGGCAGCGTATCCAGGCCCGCCCAGGGGCTGGCGGCGCACTGGGCGGATTGGCGGGCCAACCGGCGTGACGCCGGCCGCACGTTGGCCCAGGTCCGGGCGGAGAACGCCCAGCTGTCCGCGGAGCTGGCCCAGCTGAAGGTGCAGGCCGCCCAGAATGCGCCGCGGCTGGCGGAGGCCGACGAGGCCGTGCGCCTGCTGGCCCTGAAGAAGCAGATTCCCCTGGATCTGACCTCGGCTCGGGTGATCTTCGCCACCCGCCCGGCGACCTTCGGCGGCCTCATCCTCGACCGGGGGCTCGATGCGGGGCTGGTGCCCGACCAAGGCGTGATCGTGCCCGAGGGCATCGTGGGGCGGCTTTGGTCCGTCGGCGGCACCCAATCCAAGGTGCTGCCCGCGGACGCGCCCAACGCCTCCGTGGCCGTCATGCTCATGCGGAGCCGGGCGACGGGAGTCTTGCAGGGCCTCGGTTCCGGGAGAGCCCTCATCCGCTACGTGAGCAACCAGGAAGTGGTGCAGGTGGGCGAGGCCGTGCTGACCAGCGGCCTGGACCGCGTCTTCTCCCGGGGCCTGCTGGTGGGTTATGTGGCGGAAGTGACCCAGGGCGACCTGGAACTGCGGGTCGTCGTCAACCTCGCGGCGCCGCTGGACCGCGTGAGCCACGTGCTGCTGCTGCCCCCCCAGCCGCCCCTGGAAGTGCAGCCGCCCTTCATCGAACCGGATCAGAAGCCGCAGCCGCGGAAGCGGGGAACGCCATGAGGCTGGCCGCGCCCTCCATCACCCGCCAGAACCTCTTCTGCGCCCTGCTGCTGGGCCTGCTGCTGCTCTGCGCGCCCTTTCCCCGCATCCAGCTGATCCTCCACGCCATGCTGGTGCTGGCCCTCGCGCCGCGGGCAGGGGCGCCCCTTCCCACGGTCTTGTGGGCGCTGGCGGCGGGCTGGGCCCTGGAGGGCTCCCTGCGGCTCTATCCCCACCTGGGCGGCACTGCGTGGGCGGATATGAGCGTGGCCCTGCTGGCGGGCTGGATGGCGGGGCGCTGGCCCCTGGAGGGCCTGAAGGGCTGGCTGGCGCGCCTGGCGGCCTTCTGCGTTCTGCAAACCCTGCTGGTGCACGGGGCCGTGCGCCTGGCGACGGTGTCCCACCCCTGGGGCTGGAGTTGGCTCCTGGTCCTGGCGACGCTGCCGCTCTGGGGCTGGCTCGCCTGGCGCATGCTCCACGCCGGGGCCGGGCGGCGCTGAACCATGGATCCCCGGCATCGTCCCATTCTGCGCCGGCGGCTCGGGGTCTTCCGGGGCCTGGCTTGGTGCCTGGTGGCGCTGCTGGTGCTCATCTACGCCTGGCTTCAGCTGGTCCGGCATTCGGAGTTCAAGCAGCTGGCCATGCAGCAGGCCGTGAAAGTGCGCCCCATTCCCGCGCCCCGGGGCCTGGTGCTGGACCGCAACGGCCATCGCCTGGTGGACAACCGCCGGGCCCTGCACCTGGTGGTCCAGCGAGAGGACCTGCCCACCAAGCCGGAGGTGATCACCTCGCTGGCATCCGCCCTGGAGCTGGATCCGGCGGCGCTGGCGCGGAAGATCCAGAGCTACCGTTTCGCGGGGAAGGGGCGCCCCCTGGTGCTGAAGGAGAACCTCGACGAGGCGGGCATCGCCATCGCCGAGCGGATCCGGGCACGGTACCCGTTCCTCAGCGTGGAAGTGGCGCCCCGGCGCGTCTACCTGGGCGACGAGCTGGCCGGGCACGTGCTGGGCTACGTGGGTGAAGTGGATGAAGAGCTGATGAAGGTGAAGCCGGGCATCTTTCGGCTGGGCGAGACCATCGGCAAAGAAGGCTTCGAGGCCAGCGGCAACGACAAGCTCAAGGGCGTGGACGGCCAGAAGCGGATCCTGGTGGATCAGCTCGGCACCGAAGTGGCGAACTTCGGCCAGAACGACGCGGTGACGGGGCGCAGCCTCTTCCTCACGCTGGACGCGGGCCTCCAGAAGGTGGCCCAGGACGCCATGGGGGAGGAATCCGGCGCGGTGGTGGTGCTGGATCTCCGGGATGGCGGCGTGCTGGCCATGTACTCCAGCCCTTCCTACGATCCCAACCTCTTCCTGAACCGCCTCAGCCAGGACATGGTGGACCGCTACCTGGCCAACAGCGTGACGCGGCCCATGGTGAACCGGGCCACCCAGGGCATCTACGCGCCGGGATCGACCTTCAAGCTGCTGGTGGCCCTGGCCGCCCTGGAGCGGGGCATCATCTCGCCCCAGACGCCCATCTACTGCGCGGGAAAGAAGAACTTCTACGGCCGCGATTTCCGCTGCGACAAGCCCACGGGCCACGGCAGCCTCTCCATGATCCAGGCCATCGCGCAGAGCTGCGACGTCTACTTCTACGAGCTGGCCTCCCGCATGGACATCGACGACATCTACGCCACGGCGGAAAAGTACGGGCTGACCGAACGCACGGGCATCGATCTGCCCCAGGAAAAGCGCACCCGCATTCCCAGCCGCGCCTGGAAGCGCAAGGCCGCGCCCAAGGATCCCAAATGGTACGGCGGCGAGACCATCAGCGTGGGCATCGGCCAGGGGGCCGTGGGCGTCACGCCCCTGGGCCTGGCCCGCTTCTACGCGCTGCTGGCCACCAAGGGCAAGCTCCTCACGCCCCATCTCTTCTACGGCTTCCGGGATGATCAGAAGAACAGCCTGGAAGCGGCGCCAGTGCCTCCCATGAAGGACACGCCGCTGGATCCCAGGCACTGGGCGATCCTGGATGAGGGCCTGCGGGAAGTGGTGCAGAACGGAACCGCCGCCGCCAATCCCTTCATCCGCGAGATCGCCAAGGGAACGCCCTTCTCGGGCAAGACGGGCACCGCCCAGGTGGCCACCTTCGTGGACAAGGCCCACTACGCGCGCCAGGCCAAGAAGCTCAAGGACCACGCCCTCTTCGCGGGCTACGCCCCGCAGGAGCATCCCCAGATCGCCTTCGCGGTGGTGGTGGAAAACGCGGGTTTCGGATCCACCGCGGCCGCGCCCATCGCCGCGAAAGTCGTGAAGTACTGGTTCGCGGACCGCCTCAGCAATCCCCTGCCGCCCCCCCGCGGCAAGATGGTGGATCCCTTCGCGCCCCAGCAGTCCGCGCCACAGGAGGCCCCGGAATGAGGGAGCGGTTCCGCGCCCTGGACCCGCGCCTGCTTTGGGTGCTGCTGGCCCTCATCGCCCTGGGCACGCTGACCCTTTTCTCCGCGGGCCGCCAGACGCCCCAGGCCACCATCTGGCTCCGCCAGAGCGTGTGGAACCTGCTGGGCCTGACCTTCATGCTGCTGCTGGCCACCACGGACCCGCGGCGCATCTTCCGCTACAGCTTCGCCTCCTACCTCATCGGCCTGGCGGCCCTGGCGGCGGTGCTGGTGGTGGGCAAGAAGATCGGCGGATCCACCCGGTGGTTCGTCATCGCGGGCCAGACCTTCCAGCCTTCGGAGCTGATGAAGTGGGTGACGCTGCTCTACGTGTCGCAGCGGCTGGGTTCCCGCAATGCGGAGCAGGTCAGCCGCCTGGAGCTGTCCGGCGCGGTGGGGCTGGTGGTGTTCCCCATGCTGCTCATCCAGCGCCAGCCGGATCTGGGCATGGCGCTCAGCTATCTGCCCATCCTCCTCATCATCCCGCTCATGAAGGGGCTGCGGGCCCGCTGGGTGGTGGCGCTGCTGCTGCTGGTCGGCCTGGGCGGATTCGGCGCTTGGAAGTTCGTCCTGAAGCCCTACCAGAAGCAGCGGGTCATGATCTTCCTGGATCCTTCCAGCGACCTGCAGGGCAAGGGCTACCAGGTGAACCAGAGCCGCATCGCCATTGGCTCGGGGGGCCTCATCGGCAAGGGTTTCACCAGCGGTTCGCAGACCCAGCTGAATTTCCTGCCAGTGAAGACCACGGATTTCGCCTTCAGCGTGTGGGCGGAAGAACGCGGTTTCCTGGGCGTGCTGCTGGCCCTGGGCCTTTTCGGCCTGCTGCTGAGCCGCATCCTCGACGCGGCCCGGGCGGCGCACACCAACGCCGAGGCCTACTTCTGCGCGGGGGCCGCGGGCATCTTCTCGCTGCACCTGCTGGTGAACGTGGGCATGGTGGCGGGAGCCCTGCCCAACAAGGGCATGGTGCTGCCCTTCTTCAGCGCGGGAGGAAGCAGCACCCTGAGTTTCTTCCTGGCCCTGGGCATCATCATGGGCGTCCTGCACCGGTCGAGGGTCAAATGAGCGAGCTGCAGCAGCGTTTGAAGGATCTCGCAGAACAGGTGCGGATGCACCGGCACCGCTACTACGTGCTGGACCAGCCCACGGTTTCGGATGCCGAATACGATGCGCTGGAGCACGAGCTGCGGGCCCTGGAAGAGGCCCACCCCGGTCTGGCGGACCCCAACAGCCCCACCCGCCGCGTGGGCGCGCCGCCCGTGGAAGCCTTCGAGAAGCGCCGCCACAGGACGCCCATGCTCAGCCTCGACAACGCCTATTCGGAGGAGGAGCTGCGCGACTGGGAAGCCCGGTGGCGCAAGCTGGCGCCCGAGGCTGAAGCCCGCTACGCCGCCGAGCTGAAGGTGGACGGCCTTTCCCTGTCCTTGAAATACGTGGGCCGGGAGCTGGCGGAGGCCCTCACCCGGGGCGACGGCGAAACCGGCGAGCTGGTCACGGAGAACGCGCGGACCATCGCGGACATTCCCCTCCGGTTGCCCGAGGACGCCCCCGAGGCGCTGGAAGTCCGGGGCGAAGTCTTCCTCTCCCGCAAGCGCTGGGAGGAGCTGAACCGCCAGCGGGACGCGCGCGGCGAGCCCCGCTTCGCCAATCCGCGCAACGCGGCCAGCGGCACCATGAAGCTGTTGGACAGCCGCGAGGTGGCCGCGCGGCGGCTCTCCTTCCTGCCCTGGCAGGCCCTCTGGAACGAGGGCGAGGGAGCGGATCACGTGCGGGCCATGGCGCGGCTGGGCGCCTGGGGTTTCGGGGGGATGCCCGCCCATGCGGAAGGCGATCTGGACGCGGTGCTGGCTTTCATCCGCGATCTGGAGGAAGCGCGGCTGGCGCTGCCCTTCGACACGGACGGCGTGGTGTTGAAGGTGCTCGATCCCGCGCTGCAGCGACGCCTCGGTGCCACGGACCGGGTGCCGCGCTGGGCGGTGGCCTTCAAGTTCCCGTCGACGCAGGTCACCACGACGGTGCTGGGCATCACCTGGCAGGTGGGCCGTTCTGGAAAGCTGACCCCGGTGGCGGAACTCGAAGCGGTGGAAGTGGGCGGATCCACGGTGCGCCGCGCCACCCTGCACAACGCCGACGAGCTGGCGCGCCTGGGGCTGAGGATCGGCCACCGCGTCTTCATCGAAAAGGGCGGGGAAGTGATCCCCAAGGTGGTGGCCCTGGTGCCTGGCGAGGAGTCGCGCGACCTGCCCGCGCCGGAGATCCCGGCCCGCTGCCCAGAATGCGCGGGACCGGTGGGCAAGGCCGACGACGAGGAGGTGGCCATCCGCTGCCTCAACCCTGAATGCCCCGCGAAGCTGGTGGGCCGCCTGCTGCACTTCGGCGGGCGCCCGGCCCTGGACATCGAGGGCATGGGCGAGGCGCTGGCGGAGCAGGTGGTGGCCTCAGGCCGTTTCCAGCAGCCCTGGGAACTCTTCCGCCTGCTGCAGGACCCCCGCTCGGGGCTGGCTTATTTCTCCGGCTTCGAGCGCATGGCGGAGAAGTCCGCGCAGAACCTGATGGCGGCCTTGGATGGGGCCCGGGTGAAACCGCTGTCGCGCTGGATCCATGCCCTGGGCATTCCCATGGTGGGCGCCCGCACCGCGGAGCTGCTGGCGGAAACCTATCCTTCCCTGGCGGAGCTGTGGGCGGCCGACGAACACCGCCTCCAGGCCGTGGAGGAGGTGGGCCCCAAGGTGGCCGCGGCGTTGCGGGCCTTCGTGCAGCTGCATCCGGAACTTCCGGCCCGGTTGGCGGAACTGGGCATCCAGCCTGCGCCTCCGGCGCCCAGGGATCTCTCCGCGCTGCCCCTCGCGGGCGAGGTCGCGGTGGTGACGGGCACCCTGCCCACCCTGGGCCGGGAGGAGGCGGAAGCCTGGCTGAAGCGGCTGGGCGCGAAGGTGACGAGCAGTGTCAGCGCGAAGACCACCCTGCTGCTGGCCGGCGACAAGGCCGGCTCCAAGCTGGCCAAGGCGGAGGCCCTGGGCATTCCGGTGAGGGATGAGGCCTGGCTGCGCGCCCTGGAGGGCTGAGGAGCGCGGCCTACCGCCATCCCAAAAAGGCCTGGACGGGGCCGGACCCGCATCCGATGATCGGATTTTGAATGTCCGGACCCCCCCGTGCTGACACGCCTTGGCAAGTTCGAGATCATCCGCCTGCTGGCTCAGGGCAGCATGGGGGAAGTCTACGTGGGCCGCGATCCCATCATCGGCCGCGAAGTGGCCATCAAGGTGATCCACACGTCCGCCGGCATGGGCCCCCAGGCGCGTGAGCGCTTCGCCACCGAGGCCCGCGCCGCGGGCGTGCTGAACCATCCGAACATCGTCACCGTCCACGAACTGGGCGAGGATCAGGGCGTGCTCTACCTGGCCATGGAGCTGGTGAAAGGCGAGGATCTGGGCACGTTGATCCGCGCGGGCACGCTGAGTCCCCGCGACACCCTGGAAGTGCTCGCCCAGGTTTGTGACGGCCTGGCCGTGGCCCACCGGCATCAGATTCTGCACCGCGACATCAAGCCCTCAAACATCCGCGTGGTGTGGGACGGCAAGAGCCTTCAGGCCAAGGTGCTGGATTTCGGCGTGGCCAAGGTCATCAACTCCGACACCACCGATGAGGGCACGGTGTTTGGGACTGTGAATTACATGGCACCGGAATACCTGCAGAGCGGAAGGCCCGATTCCCGCAGCGACCTCTTTGCCGTGGGCGTGATCCTCTACGAATCCCTGGCGGGCATCCCTCCCTTCGACGGACCCAGCCCTGGCTCGGTCATCTACCGGCTGCTGCATGAAACGCCGGGGCCGCTTCCGCCCACGGCCTTCCACGGCATCAGCCGGGACGTGCAGGGCATCCTGCAGCACGCCCTGGCGAAGGATCCGGGCAACCGCTTCCAGACCGCCGAGGATCTGGCCACCGTCCTCCGGGCCGCCAGGGATGCGGGCTGGCGCTGGGAGCAGGAGCGTCCCACCGCGGCGATGAAGGTCAAGCGCCCCCCCATCGAGCATGTCCAGAAGACGCCTACGCCGCCCCGGGGCTTCGGAGGGGTTCCTTCCGCGCTGCGTTCGATGCCTCCGGCCAAGGCGAGCGCCGGCGGTTCCGGCTCCCTCATCCTGCCCGGCAAGCTCTCCCGGCCCACGGCGCGGGACGTGCAAGCCACCGCCAGTTCGGGGCCCCATGGACGGACAGAAGTCCGCCGGGATGTGCTGGAGACGACGCGGGTCCAGCTGACCCAGGCCCTGGAGCTGGATCCCACCAACGCCAAGGCCTACGCCATGCTGCTGGTGACCCATTACCGCCTGGGCCGCATGGACGCTCTCATGCAGACCCTCCGGTTGGCCAAGCTCCACGGCGTCCATCCGAGCCTGCTGAAGGCCGTTCCCCGCTGCGAACAGGTGGTGCGGGAGGAGATGGCGGCCTGCCGCCTGCCCCTGGACCTCCACGGCGAGTTCATGGAGTACCTCGGACTTTGAAGGCCTCGAGGCGTTCAACCGCCGGGGGATTGAAGCTCCACCAGGTTCCAGTCGCTGCCGGTCCGCGTCCAGCGCAGGCTGAAACTCCGGCGGGAAGCGTCCTGGGGCAGCAGGCCGCCGCTGCGCCCGGTCAGGAGGAGATCCACCTCCTGAAAAGCCTGGTTCCCCCGGATGGCCACGTGGTTGTCCACCACGGTGATGCCCACCTTCTCCTGGCGGAGGGTGCCCATCAGGAAGAGCCGGGCCGTGGCCTTGTCCATGCCCTCGGGGCCCCGGAAGGCGGGGTCCAGGGCTTCGGCGGCTGTGGCGGCATCGCCCTTTTCGACGGCGGCGCGGCAGGCCTCGAAACGCCGCTTGACCTGGTCCTCCGGTTTGTCGGAGTGGCAGGCCAGCAGGGCAAAGACCGCGGAGATGGCAACAATGCTTTTCCTCATGGCTGCGCCCCTTTTCGTTGAACCTAGGCTGGACTGTCTTTCCCCGGGAGGCCGCCCATTCCGTTCGCGCGGTACAGCTCAGGGTAGCTGCGGGGTTCGGCGCGATCGGGCGCGAGCCCCAGGCCTTCCATGGCCGCGCGGATGGCCTGGGGCTCGCCTTCCAGCTCCAAGTAGGAGCCGAAGGGCGTCTCGTCGAGGCAGGCCTCCAGCTCCTCCCGCGCCCACACGGCCCGCACCTTTTCCATGCGCATGACGGGTTCAAAGCCCAAGGCCCGCAGGATCGCCTCCAGGGCGGCGGCATCGGCGATCTCTGTTTCGCGTTCGGGGCGGATCTTCAGGATGGGATCGGGCACCTTGGGGCCCTTCCAGGTGAGCCACGCATGGCCCGCGTACGTGCGGGTGCGCAGGGCGGAGCCCGCGGCGCGGAGCTGGCCGTCGCGGTCCCAAAGCACGCTGGTTTCGGTCTGGGCCGAGATCGCTTCACGAAAGCCCAGAGCCTCCAGCAGCGGGCGGTAAGGGCCCGTGGCGGGGATGCGGAGCTTCAATTCGGTCTCCAGGACAGGCTTGTGCTTCATGGCGGTGCAACTCCGATGAGTCATGATGGGAGTGTCTCAGCGGATCCATCGTGATTCCCCAACGGTACATCATCGCCACTCTCTTCATCGCCGCCATGCTGCTGCTTTTCGCGGTGGTGCAGGCGCCACGCCCGGTCAACGCAGGCGGCGTCGCGGCGGTGGAATCGCCGGCGGTCATGAACCTGGGAGGCTATGAAACACTGGCGGAATTCCGCCTTGTGGACGGCTGGGCGCCACGCTTCCAGGGGGCCCAGGATCCGGACCAGTCCGAGGCCTGGCCCTTCGAGGGAGGCTTCGGCACGCCCTGGGAGCCGGCCTCTCCCTACCTTGCGGACCAGGGGCTGGCTCTGAACGGCCCCGGGGGAAGAAGCGAGGTTGTGCTTTGGCGCGGGCTGGAATGGCGCCATTACCGTTTCGACGCCCCCCTCTGTTCGGCCCGTCTGGATCCCGCCAAGGGCAACCGGCTGCTGGTGACGCTCCAGATGGGCGCGGCCCGCTTTGAGACCCGCCTGCTGGAGGTGCCTGAAGGCCGGGTCATCTGGTCCGCCCAATCCGGCCCCTGGAGCCGGTTCAGTTGGGATGGCCGCGCCGCGCTCATCGGATTCTTCGAGCCCGGGGAGAGCCGGAGCGATTCCCGCCTGCTTCTGAGCACCTTGCCCTGCGATCAGGAGCCCGGAGAGGCCACCCTGGCAGCCTGGGGCGAGCCCGGTCTTCCCGCGGCGCCCCGGGGAACGGCCACCAAGGCCGAAGCTCTTTCAGAGGATGGCCGGGACTTGCCAGGGCAGCGGGTGGAGCTTCCCTGGCATCCAGGCGACCGTTTCTGGCTGCCGAGGTCGGATCGTCTGTGGCACGGAGGACAGTACGGATGGACGGCCTGGGGGTTGGAAGCGGGTCAATGGCGCCGCCTGGCGGCGGGTCCGGGGCTGCTGACCGCCCAGCCTCCGCAGCGCATGGCCCTGGTGGAACCACTGGCGACGGCGGGCGCGGAGGAGGGCGCGGAGAAGGGCATGGTCCGCAAGACCAGCCCCCTGGCGAAGGCCGAATGGACCGAGGTGGCCCCCGGCGCCCTGGTTTGGCCCGCCTGGGACGCGGCCTGGGCCTGGCGGGCTGAGGGATCGGGCTGGGGCGCCTTCGATGCCTGGGACCAGCGCTGGAACGAGAGCGCCCTGCCGCCTGAACGCCAGCGCCAGACCCTTTTCGAATCCTACCGGTCCGAGTGGCGGTCCGCCTGCGGTCTGCGGGCCTCGGTGAAGGGGTGGCTGCCGCGGGGGCCCGAAATCGCCCTGCGGGAGCCCCTGGGAGCGGCCTGGATCTGGGTGGGCGACAGGGCCCTGCTGGTGCGCCTTGTGGAGGTGGAGCGGGTCCGGATCCTCAGGAAGCTGCTGCGCTGAATCGATCCATGGGTACCGAAGTGCACATTTCTGGTAGCGTTGTGCCCAGCCACTCTTTTCTCTTCCCGGCTTCCCGAGGTTCCCGATGCCGCGTCTTCTCCTCGTGGACGACAATCCCAGCATCCACCGGATTGCCGAATCCCTCCTGGCTCCCACGGATGTGGAACTCACCTGCGTGGATTCGGCCGCTGAGGCTCTGGACCGCCTGGCGCGGGGCGAAACCTTTGATGTGGCGCTGGTGGATACGGCCATGCCGGGCATGGACGGCTGGACGCTCCTCGGCCGCCTGCGCGCCATGGAAGCCACGGCCCGGATGCCCATCGCCCTCATGGCGGGCGTGCTCGATCCCGTGGACCCCGCCAAGCTGGCGAAGGCGCCCATCCAGGGGTTCCTGAAGAAACCCATCGAACTGCGGGAACTGGGCGACCGGGTGAAAACCTTGCTTGTCACGCCCGTGGTTCCACCAAGCCCGTCCCCCTTCAGCACCGTGCCTGCCACGCCCGCTCAGGATCTGGTGAAAAAGGCTGAGCAGGCGCTGCCGGAGCTGCGCCCCGCCGAGGCGCCGGAACCCATCTTTAGCGTGGATCTGGATCTGACCGCGCCGGAGGATGATCTGCTGGTGCTGACAGCCGAGGATCTGTGGCCCGGAGAAACCCGCCAGGCTGCTCCGGAACCCGACTTCAATCCATTGCCGGACGTGCATCTCGAGCTTGAGGAACTGGACCTGGACAGCCTCCAGGACCTTGCCGAGGAAACAGCTGCGCCCGTTCAAGTGCCGGTTGAAGCGCCGATTGAAGCGCCGATTGAAGCATTGGAACCCGCCCCGGCCCTCGACTTTGAAGCCCTGCTGCCCGGAGATGAGGACGAGGACGGGGACCTGGTCACGCTTTCCGGCCTGGACGATCTGAGTGATTTCCAGGTGGCCGTGCCGGTGCATGAGGCCACACCCGAGCCCCTTCCGGAGCACTCGGCCCCGGACCACCTGCTGGAGGCCGGCGCCGCGGCGGGATCGGCGGCCATGGCCGGTTCGGCGGCCCAGGCGCTCATGGAGAAAGAGCACGAACCCGCGGTTTCAGAACCGGTCTCTCCGGCGCAGGCCGAAGAGGCCGTCCGTGGGGAATCTGCCGCAGGTGGGCAGGCTCTTGCCGTGCCCGGGCACCCGGACGACGGTGCGGACGGCTCGGTGGTTCCAGCTCAGGCCCCGGTCCTGGCGGCTTCCGAATCCAATGCCGCCGTGTCTCTGGAGCAGGGCCGGGCCCTGGTTCAGGCCCTGCTGGCCGACCCCGTGCTGGTGGATGCCCTGGTCAAGGCCGTGGTGGCCCGCATGGGCGATCAGGTGCTGCGCGAGATCGCCTGGGAGCTGATGCCGGATGTGGCGGGAAGATTGCAAAGGTAGGCGGATGATCCGCCCTGTTCTCTTCCCCACGACGCCGCCCTGCAGGTTTCTCTCATGATCACTGGCTACAACACCGATGTGCGCCATGGGAACCGAGTCTTCCATGTCCAGACCGAGGACAAGGGCGTGGCCAATCCGCGCATCGAGACCCTCATCTATGTGGGTGGGGAAATCCTGGACAGCTACCGCGCTTCCTATGAGGACCTGCTGGCCGCGCCGCCTCTGGCCGAAACGGCGGTCCAGGGCCGCATGGACGAGCAGCACCGGGCCATCATCCGCGACATCAAGAATGGGAAGTACGACCTGACGCCGCCAGATCTCATGGAGCAGCAGGCGTTCAACGACCGCCCCCTGGATCAGGCCATCCTGGAATTCCTCCAGCAGGAAGGCGATGTGGACACCCTGGAGCTGGTTCTGGACCAGCCCTTGAAGCCGGCTTTCGGCGGCCTGTTCCGGGTGCAGGTCCGGGCGCGGCTGTGCCAAAGCCAGAGCCCCGTTCCCGGCGCCGAGGTGACGGTGAAGCTGGTGTCCAGCCTCAAGAAAGCCACGGCCCTTCTCACGGGCCGCACGGGCGTGGACGGCCAGTTCTACGGCGAAGTCCAGCTTCCCCCCAGCCAGCCCGGCCAATGCGCCGTGGTGGTGAGCTGCACCAGCGACCACGGCTTCGACGAGATGAAGGCGGCGGTGGTGGCTGCCTAGGTTGTTTAAATAAAAAACAAGACAAAAGAGCCTCGGCCCTTATCCTGGTCCCACCAAGGGGGAACCCGTGGGCAAGGTCGAGCCTGAATTGCTGAGCATTGGAGACATCTGCTCGGAGACGGGCTTGTCCCCTGACCTGGTGCGGGTTTGGGAGCGCCGCTACGGCTTTCCGGTGCCCGTTCGGCTGCCATCCGGCCACCGGCGCTACCTCCGGGAGGATCTCCACCGGCTCCGCCTCATGGCGGAGGCCGTGGCGCAGGGGCACCGGCCCTCGGTGGTGGCCCGGTCCGGCGAGGCCGCGCTGAAGCGCCTGCTGATGCCCCATGAGAATCCGCAGGTGGAGGCCCTCTTCCTGGCCGTCCAGACCATGGACACGGACCGCATCCGCCGCCTGCTCGGCGAAGCGCTGGAGCAGTTGGGCTGGAAACCCTTCCTCCAGCGGGTGGTCCCGCTGCTTCTGGACCGGGTGGGCCTGGCCTGGGCCGAAGGCAGCATCGGGATCCACCATGAGCATCTTGTCACCGAGGTGCTGGAGGATTTCCTCCGCCAGCTGCGGCTGGAGTGCCACACGGACCCCGGCCGGGGGCGCGTGCTGCTGTGCACCCTCCCCGGAGAGCGCCACCGCCTGGGCCTGCTGCTGGCAGCTCTGGCCTACGCCTCCCAGGGGGTGCGCACCGAATTGCTGGGCGTGGACCTGCCGGTGTCAAGCATTGCCCAGGCGGCGCGGGCGATGAAGGCAGACCGGGTTGCCGTGAGCCTTTCCATCCAGAGCGCCGGGGAACCCACCCGGAAACTGCTGCTGGATCTGCAGGAACGCCTGCCAGCGGGCTGCCGCCTGCTGGTGGGAGGGCAGGGGGCCATGCGCACCCGGAAGATCGTCGGAGTGGAACGGTTGGGCGGGCTGGAGGGGCTCTAGCCTGGAAGGTCCGCGCCCCACTGCTTGCGGATCCGCTTCAGCAGCAGGCGCAGCTCCAGCAGCAGGGGCCTGGCCGCCAGGAAACACAGGAAGGCCGCCAAGGGCACGGTCACCTTGAAGCCGATGTGGCGGAAACCCAGCGCGCCCACGATGCCGCCGCCAAGGAACGAGGCCAGGATCAGCAGGAGCAGGGTGAGCTTCTGGCGGTTGGCGACGATGCGTTCCCGCCCGTGCCGGTTGTGGAGGTTCACATAGGTGAGGCGGCTCAGTTCGATGCCGATGTCGGTGACCGTGCCGGTGAGATGGGTCGTGCGCACGGCCGCGCCTGAGATGATGGACGTCACCGCGTTGTGCAGGCCCATGATGAAGCAGAGCAGCATGACGGTGATGGGCAGGGTGAACTTGATCTCCTGCTGCAGGCGATTGCCCATGAAGCCGAAGATCAGCATCAGCACCGCCTCAAGGGCCAGGGTCAGCGCGTAGCGGCTGCGCATGCGGTGGCGCTGGCCGAAGCTGATGAGGGTGGTGCAGACGAAGGCGCCTCCCAGGAAGCACACCATCATGGCCAGAGCCGCCAGGGCTGTGTTGAGGTCGCCGTCGGCCAGCTCGTCGGCCATGGAGGACACCACGCCGGTCATGTGGGAGGTGTAGTGGCTCACGGCCAGGAATCCGCCCGCGTTCACCGCTCCGGCCACGAAGGCCATGGCCCAGGCCAGCTGCCGGTTGAGCGTTTCCGAGCGGAACGCGCCCTCCCGCACCAGCAGCTTCTCCTGGATGGGCAGGGTGGCCAGGGCCGATTCCACCGCGGCCTGCAACTGATGGCCGTCCAGGCGGTTCCTGAGCAGCCGCCGGAGGTAGCGGGCCACGATGAGCTGGATGGTGCGGGGAATGCGGCGCATGAAAACGGCTTTCCAATCCAGTCTACGGCAGGGCCTCTGAGGCCCGGGTCATAAGGCGGCCACTTCACCATCTGTCAAGGCCGGGAGGTTGGGACCGTGTCCTCATGGGGAGATCGGTACACTGGCGCCATGCGACGCATTCTGCTTCTCCACACCGGCGGAACCCTGGGTATGGCTCCCAGCGGCGATCCCGCGGCCCTGGCGCCGGGGCGCTTCCTGGACCACTTGCAGGAGCAGGTTCCGGAACTGGGGCGGATGGCGGAACTGTCGGTGGAGGTGCCCTTCAATCAGGATTCCGCTTGCGTCGAGCCCTCCCACGTCCAGCTCCTGGCCCGGCGCATCCGCGAAGCCGCCGCCCGTTTCGACGGCTTCGTGATCATCCACGGCACCGACACCATGGCCTTCACGGCTTCCGTGCTGGGCTTCCTGCTGGCGGATCTGGGCAAGCCCGTGGTGATCACCGGAAGCCAGCGGCCCCTGGCCTTCGTCCGCAGCGACGCCCGGAGCAATCTGGTCAATGCCATCGATCTGGCCTGCCGGGCCATTCCGGAAATCGGCATCTGCTTCGGCACCCATTGGCTGCGCGGCGTGGCTTCAGACAAGCAGAGCGTCCACCAGTTCGAGGCCTTCCACAGCCCCAACCTCCCGCCCCTGGCCGAAATCGGCGCCGAAATCCGCCTGCACGGCGATGCGGGCCAATTCCTTTGCCAGGTGCCCGCGGGGTTGGGCGAGGTGCTCGACCTCGCGATCTGCACCATGACCCCGCATCCCGGCATGGTCTGGTTCCCTGTGCCCGCGGGCGCGAAGGCCGTGCTCATCCAGGCCTTCGGTGCAGGCACTCTGCCCATGGAGCGCCCGGATCTGAAAGCCTTCCTGGAGGACTGCCGCCAGCGCCAGCTGCCGGTGGTGGTGACCTCCCAGTGCCCCTTCGGGGGCGTGGATCTCTCAGCCTACGAGATGGGGCGGAAGATCGAAGCCACGGGCGCCATCTCCGGCGGCCTCCACACCCGTTGGGCGGCCTTGGCGAAGCTGGGCCTCGTGCTGGGCGCCTGTGGCGGCATCAAGGAAGCCCGAGCCGCCTTCGCGGCCTCATGGGCCGGCGAGCCCATGCCTGGATCGGCCTGGCCGCAAGCCTGAGGTTGCGAGGCAGGGTTGGGGGTCCGCAAGTTCGCCCCAGATATTGCTTACCTTATGGTCTCAAAAAAACTCTTACTTGTCGTATTTTTCAAACAAGACTCGATGATTTGCCTGTCGGTCATTCGCCATGTTGTGATTATAAGCACGCAATGTGCGGTGATTCTTGAAAAGGTTCAAACTGGAATGACACTTTTTTTAGAAAAATGATGAGGACCTGGGCATAATCTTCGGACCTCAACATTCGAGGGATTCAAGCAGCTCCCCCAGCTCCCCCAACATCCCCAATAGGAGGAATGTCCAAATGAAAGTCAGCCTCAAGCACACCGCTTTGCTCGCCTTGATGGCAGCAGGATTGCCGTTGGGCCTCCAGGCCCAGGAACTCCACTACGGAGTGAAATTTGGTGGCGGCGCTGTGGTGGGCGCCATCGGCGCCCAGGCTTCCCGCGCCACGATGAACGCCGCGTTCATCGCCGAGTACGCCCTCGGCAAGGACAAGGAAGTCTTCGGTGAAGTGAACTACCGCGTGTTCCGCTCCGTGGACCGCGATGTCACCCCCGTCGGGCAGCTCGGCTATACCCCCACGAACACCACGGGCCTGATCTATGCCGCCACTTCGGTGGACATCCGCAAGGACAACCTTGAGGGCTATTCGCTGAGCGCCGGCTACCGCCAGCAGATTGCCGGTTCCATCTTCTGGTGGCAGGCTGGCCTCTCCCTCAACAACATGAACTCCCAGCAGGAAGTCACGGGCCAGCTGGTGCCCGGCGTGGCCTTGCCGAGCGGCGTCACCAACGCCAACCATGAGGGCCTCAACTACACCCCCGGCAAGACCTCCCTGCGCCCCGGCCTCTTCATTGGCGCCCAGGCCAAGATCTCCCCGAACTTCTTCGTGGAGACGAATCTGAACGGTCTGGGCTACCAGTGGGTGAACTACGTGCCCCACGCCTACACGGGCCAGGCTTCCTATGTCGAGACGACCAATAAGTTCAAGGTCTCGCTCGATGTCAACGTCGGATTCCGCTTCTAGCCGCACCCCATCCCCACATTTCCGGTTTATTTGGAGGTATGAATATGAAAACGCTACAGCGGCTGACAGCGCTGGGTGCGGTGCTGGTTGGCACTTCGCTCATGGCGCAGGAAAGCGTCGGCACGATCGTCGGCATTGTTCGGGATGCCAAGGGGAACCCCGTCGCCGGTGCACGCCTTGATCTGACGGGCCCGAAGCTCATCGGCCAGCGCGGAACCAGCACCAACGAAAAGGGCGAGTACCGCCTTCCCCTGGTGCTGCCCGGCGAGTATTTCCTGTCTGTCCGCAAGGACGGCTTCATCGGCTCCAAGGGGGAGATTCGCGTGGGCGCGGGCCAGACGCTGCGCCAAGAATTCGAGATCAAGGCCATCACCACCGCCGCCGCCGAAGTTGAAGTGGTGGCCACCGCCGCCGCCGCCGTGGACAAGACGGAGACCAAGACGGCCACCAACATCACGGCCGATGCCCTCCAGACTTTGCCTGCGGCGTCACTCAATTCCTATGGAGCGCTTCAGCTTGCTCCTGGTGTGGTCGGCAGCACGGGCTATCCCGTGGTGCGCGGCGGCGTGACCGGACAGACCCAGTTCACCGTGAACGGCATCAGCGTCCGCGACAGCGTGGTGCGCCAGGGGCGCCAGTCCGAAGTGGTGATCGACGATCTCATCGAAGACATCACTGTCATTCAGAGCCCCATGAATGCCAAGTACGGCAATGCCTCCGGCGGCATCGTCAACGCCGTGACCAAGACCGGCGGCAATGAGTTCGGTGGAAGCCTCCGTGTGAAGCTCTACAAGGGCTCCTGGTCCAGCTTGTACGGTCCTGTGACTGGGCGCGATGGATCCAGCTGGCTGTCGAACCGGTCGGCGCAGTCCGACGATTTGGGTAAGACCTACGAGTTCACCATCACTGGTCCCATCATCAAGGACGTGCTGACTTTCACTTATGCGGGCCGCATCAACCCGGTGAATTTCCCGACCGCCACGAGCATCAATATCGTGGACAATGGGCGCAACTTCCTGCCCGTGTTCTCGGGGATTGGCGCTGCGACACCCACCGCTTGGACCTATGGTGCCTCCGCCGGTAATCCCGCGACTGGCACTGGCCCGCAGAAGACCGCCACCAACCAGTACAAGCTGTTCTGGCAAGCCGCTCAGGGCCACCAGGTCGAGGTGTTCTACACCGACGACAAGCTCGGTCCGTACTTCGACACCCAGTACAGCAACCTGGATCAGGCCAATCAGGCTCTGGCGGCCTCCAACCAGACCTCAAAGCGGCCCTTCTACGGCATCAACTACCGTGGAATCGTGGGCTCCAACAGCGTCGTGGACGTGAAATACGGCAAGAAGCGGTCGGAAGTCATGTTCTCTTCCGGTCCGTTGGATCCCGTGAACGTCCGTGTGTGGACCAATGCTGCCACGACCTTCTTTGGCACCACCGGCACCCCTGGCACCTACCTGACCAATGGTGATCCCTACCGGGCTACCGCCGAGATTCGGCAGGCTGAGACCGCCAACGCGAACTACAACTGGTTCAATGGTGCGCACAACATCGATGTCGGTGTTGAGATGCTGAAGGAAACCTCCTTCCTGCCTGAGGCAAGTGGCGTTGGCCGCCGAGTCTTCTACATGCCTGGCCGCGCGCTGAATGGCAACTATGTGGTCTACAACTACGTGGGCTCCACGGCCCAGACCATGGCTTCGGCCACCCTGCGCAATGGCGCGGGTTACATTCCGGAAATGCGCACGTATCAGGACGGCGGCACCGGTGATGTGAACAACTACGACACCACCCAGTCCATCTATGTGAACGACCTCTGGACAATCAACAACCAGTGGAGCCTCATGGGCGGTCTCCGCTTCGACCGCTGGGAAGACAAGGACCGTGCGGGCGTCAACATCAAGTCCAACGCCGTTTCTCCGCGCGTGGAACTCAAGTACGACATCCAGGGCAACAACCAGCACCTGATGAACTTCTCCTATGCGGAATTCCGCGGCACCATCGGCCAGGGCAACCTGGGCGGCCTCTTTGCCCACCGCCCTGGCAACCAGGTGGCGCGCCGTTTCTGGAACGCGGGCAGCACCACGCCCGCGGCCACGGCCACCCTGGCGGACATCACCAATCCCGCCAACTACGGCTACGTCTACACGGTGCAGGACAACGATGCGCTCTACACCGTCAACCGTGGCCTCAAGCCTGAGGCCAGGCACGAGTTCCAGCTGGGCTACCGCCGCGCCTTCAGTGGGGGCGGCTTCTTCCGGGCCACCGCCGTTTACGCCTGGTTCACGGAACTCTGGTATCGCACCGCTTTCGATGCCGTCGTGAACATTCCCGATTTCACCGGGCAGGCCGCCGTTCAGCCCACGGGCTACCTCAGCAAGCTGGACAACGATCCCCAGGGCAAGCGCCGCTTCCGCAGCCTGGAAACCGAGTGGCAGTACCCCGTCGTGAAGGGTGCGACGGCCTCTTTGGATTTCGGTGGCAACTGGACCTTCAGCCGCCTCTACTCCACGGAGACCTGGCGTGAAGGCAACGTGGCCAGCTCCACGGCCCGCTTCATCGACAAGTACAATGCCTTTGGCGTTCCCCAGGACTCCTACAACCCCTACGGACCCCTGGAAGGCCTCAGCACCGCCAACGCCGTGAAGGCTTGGCTGACGGCCACCATCCTGTCCAAGCGGGGCGTCAAGAGCGAGGTCAGCCTGCTGGGCACCTACACCAGCGGCGTTCCTTACAGCCTCTCCATGACGCAGGCGCTGCCGACGGGCTTCTTCACCAGCGGAGCGACGGGCCTTCCGACGACCATGCCTGAGTACCTGAACGGTCGCGGCCACTTCAGCAACCCTGATTTCTTCCAGTGCGATCTGCAGTGGAACATCACGGTGCCCCTGAAGGGCAAGCTTCAGTTCTTCACCTACGTGAGCATGTTCAACATCTTCAACACGATCATGCCCAACTACACGACTTCCGGTCCGGCCAACGGCATCTACCGGGATTCTTCAAGCACCATCCAGACCTACCCGAACGCCAACCCCACCCTGCAGGTGGGAACACCCGCCGGCTTCGGTCTTGCCAACAACCTGAGCGGCCGCCGGTCCTTCACCGTCGACATGGGTCTCAAGTTCTAATCCAACCAGCTGAAATCCTTAGGAGGATGATGTGAATATGAAACTCTCAGGATGCCTGCTGGCTGGCCTTGCGTCTGTCAGCGCCTTCGCCCAGGATGCGAGCGCCAAGCCGCTCTATTTCGGTGCGACCTACGTCTTCAACGAAGGGGATCTCCGGAAGTTTGCCGGCGGCAAGGTCATGTCCTATGCCTTTGAAGCGGGATACGAGCTGGCCCCTCCCACTGATGTCATCGGTTCCCGGATCTATGCCCGTTACATGAGGACCTTCGGTGACCGGCGCACTGGAAGTGATTTCCCTGCTGGCGGCACGAAGCTGCATGTGGATGCCTGGACCGGCGGCCTTGACCTCACTTTCGCCACCCCGGTCAAAGGTTTGATGCCCTACGCCGGCCTGAACGTGAATTTTTACGATGGAAGCAAGTCGGAAGCCTTCCAGGCGCCGAAGCTCTCCTTCGAGGATTCCAAACCCAAGTTCGGCATCCGGTTGGGCGTGGAGTATCAGATCAACGCCACCTGGTCGGCTTCGGTCGACTACACGTTCACCGAATGGCGTTCCACCTCTAAGGAAGTCAGGGTCCAGGGCGTCAATCCTCTGAACCCGAGCTGGGTGGGCGTCAGCGCCCGCTACCACTTCGCCTACTAGTCGAAGCTGGCTGTGCCAAGAGAAAGGGCCCACTTTGTGGGCCCTTTCTCTTGGCAGCGCTGCACGCCGCGCCTCCGCTAGAATGGAGGTTTCCGGGAAAACCACACCATGCTTGACGCCAACCTTCTGCGCAACGACTTCGACGCTGTGGCGGCGCGCTTGTCCGAGCGGGGTTACGTGCTGGACCGGGTTGCCTACCAGGCTTTGGATCAACGGCGCCGCGCCGTCCTCCAAGAAGCGGAGGCGCTGAAGGCGGAGCGGAACCGGGTGAGCGACGAGGTGGGCCGTCTCAAGCGGGCCAAGGAGAACGCGGATCACCTCATCGCCCAGCAGCGGGAGGTGGGCGACAAGCTGAAGGCCCTGGAGGCGGCGGAGCGCGAGGTGGAAGGGGCCTTCAAGGACTTCCTGTCGGGCATCCCCAATCCACCTCACGCCAGCGTGCCCGCGGGCCGCGACGAGCACGCCAATGTCGAGACCAAGCGCTGGGGCCAGATCCCCGCCATCGTCGCGCCGAAGGATCACGTGGAGCTGGGCGCGTCTCTGGGCATTCTCGATCTGGACCGCGCCGCCAAACTCAGCGGCGCGCGCTTCGCGGTGCTGAGGGGCCAGGGCGCCAAGCTGGAGCGGGCCCTCGCGGCCCTCATGCTGGACCGCCAGACGGGGGCGGGCTACACCGAGGTCATCCCGCCCTACCTGGTGAACGCCGAGAGCATGTATGGCACGGGCCAGTTGCCCAAGTTCGAGCAGGATCTCTTCAAGACGCCCCATGGCGAAGGATCGCTGTACCTCATTCCCACCGCCGAAGTGCCCGTCACCAACCTCTACCGGGACGAGATCCTGCCCGCTGAAGCCCTGCCCATGCGCCATTGCGCCTTCACCCCCTGCTTCCGCAGCGAGGCCGGCAGCTACGGCCGGGACACCAAGGGCATCATCCGCCAGCACCAATTCCACAAGGTGGAGCTGGTGACCTTCGCTTTGGCGGATCAGGCAGAGGCTGAGCTGGAGCGGCTCACCGCCGACGCGGAAGCCATCCTCGAAGCGCTGGAGCTGCCCTATCGCCGCGTGCTGCTCTGCACGGGGGACATGGGCTTCAGCAGCCAGAAGACCTACGATCTGGAGGTGTGGCTGCCTTCCCAGAACACCTACCGCGAAATCAGTTCCTGCAGCTGGTTCGGCGACTTCCAGGCGCGCCGCGCCAACATCCGCGCCAAGGGCAAGGAAGGCAAGCCTGCCTTCGTCCACACGCTGAATGGCAGCGGCCTGGCTGTGGGCCGCACCTGGGTGGCCATCCTGGAAAACCACCAGCAGCCCGACGGCAGCATCCGCGTGCCGGCGGCGCTGCAGCCCTACATGGGAGCCGACGCGATCCGCTGAAGGAACCGCGGGCCCGCCCGGCCAAAGAAAGGAGCCCCGGCTGGGGCTCCTTTCTTTGCTGCGCTTCGGGGCGCGGTGGGCGCTCCTAGTCTTCCAGGGGCACCTGGACGGCGCTGGTGTTGATGTAGATGCCGCCGAAGTGGCCCCAGAGGCTGCTGAAGCCGGGGCGCAGGCGTCCCTGCTGGTCGAGGGCCTGCATTTCCGTAGAGAGCAGTTTCTGGGCTTCCGTGGTCTGAAGATCCTGGATGAGGTTGCGGCGGGTTTCGAAGGTCAGGGCCGGAGCGGGTTCCCGGGAGGTGATGCGGGCCACCCACAGCTTGCCGTCCTGGGTCCAGAGCACGGGCGTGGTTTGGCCGACGGCGGTCTCCAGCAGCGCCTTGCGGATGCCGGGGTGGGCCACCAGCTCGCGCAGTCCACTGAGGGGGCCGGCGGCCTGATCGGTGACGGGCCCCACGGCCTGGAGGCCACCGTCCTTCAGGGCCTGCTGGGCCTTGGCCAAAGCGGCCCTGCGGGCCTCTTCCTGGCGGTAGGCGGTCAGCACCTTGGCGCGGACTTCCTTGAAGGGGGGCACGGCCTCGGGCAGTTCGGACTGGACGCGGAACAGCAGGTAGCGCTCTCCGAAGGACATGGGCTTGGAGACTTCGCCCACCTTCAGGCGGAAGGCCTCGTTGACCAGCTGGGGCAGTTCGGGAAGGCCCTCGGACTGGGCGCCGGGCTCGTTGCTGAAGGGCTGGGTGAGCTGGGCGGCGCTGCCCAGGCTTTTGGCCGCGGCAGCCAGATCGCCGCCGTTGGCGCGCTTGCGGATCTGCTCCAGGCGCTCCTGGGCGCGGGAGGCGAAGCGGCTTTCGGAAAGCTCGCGGGCCAGGCTGTCCTTCACGTCCTCGAAGGTCTTTTCGCGGCGGCCTTCCAGCTTGATGAGGTGGATGCCGAACTGGGTGCGCACGGGCTGGCTGATCTCGCCCACCTTGAGGGCGGCGGCCGCGTCGGAGAAGGGCTTGACCATCTTGGAGGCGTTGAACCATCCCAGGTCGCCGCCGCTGCCCTTGGCGGTGGGATCCTCGCTCTGCTCTTCGGCGGTCTTGCCGAAATCGAGGCCCTTCAGCAGGCGCTCGCGCAACAGGTTGGCCTTGGCCATGGCCTCCTGGACCTGGGCTTCCCCCTCGGCCTTGAAGAGGATGTGGCGGGCTTTGAACTCCGTGTTGTCGGCCTTGCGGGAGGCGAAGGCGGCCTTGAGGGCGGCGTCGTCCACCTGCACGTCCTTGCCCAAAGCAGCCCGGTCCACGGCCACGAACTGGAGGATGCGGCGGGGCGGCTGAAGGAAGCGGTCGCCGCCGGCCTTGTAGAAAGGCTCCAGCGTGGCGTCACCCGGATCAGCCACGGCACTGGGATCCACCGCGAGGCTGGCCTGCTGGAAGGCCACCTTCTCGTTGCGCAGGCGGTTCTCCAGGTTCACCCAGGCTTCATCCACGGGCACCTGGAGGGCGGCCTGCTGGATGAGCTTGGTGCGCATCAGCTCGGAGCGGAGCATCCGCTCCTGCATGGCCGGGTTGAAGTTGACCTCCTGGAAGATCTGCTTCAGCTCGGCGGTGGACTTCAGGTCGCCCTTGGCGTCCTTGAAGATGGGGTATTGGCGGAGAAAGGCCCGGAGGCGGGCGCCCACTTCCTCATCCGTCACCACCACGTGGTGCCGGTCGGCCAGTTCCTCCATGAGCTTCTGGTTGGTGAGGTCCCGCAGGGCCTGGGACTGGACGAAGGGCTTGAGGGCTTCGGGGCTGGCCTGCTTGCCGTAGCGCTGGTAGAGCTCCTGCATGTGCTCCGCCAGGTCTCGCATGGTGACTTCATGGCCATAGACCCGGGCTACCACGGTGTCTGCGGAAACCGCCCCCCCCGAAGGGGCCAGGTAGGCCACCAGGCCCAGGAGCACGACGATCATCACCGCAGCCATGGGCGTGCGGTTGGATTTGAAGACCTGGCGGAAGGAACGAAGCATGCGTGGCTCCAGACGGACCCCCCAGATTACCAAGGGAGGGGCGTTGGATTACACTGGAATGCTGGAGAGGTTGAATGGCCGTTTTACCCGTGCTCACGTGGGGGGATCCCCGCCTCAAGAAGAACAGCGAGGATGTCGGGGCCTGGACCCCCGAGCTGGAACAGCTCGTGGCCGACATGTTCGAGACCGCTCTGGGCGAAGAAGGCGTCGGCCTGGCCGCGCCCCAGGTGGGCGTGAACCTCAACCTGGCGGTCATCGATTGCTCCTGCGGGGAAGATCCGGCGGAGCAGATCATCCTCATCAACCCGGAGATCATCAAGGAAGAGGGATCCCAGGTGGGTCCCGAGGGCTGCTTGTCCATCCCAGGCATCCGGGAGGTGCTGGAGCGGCCTCAGAGGGTGACCCTGCGCAATCGCGCCAAGGACGGCACCTGGCATGAGCTGAGCGGCGAGGATCTGCTGGCCCGGGCCTTCTGCCACGAGATCGACCACCTGCGCGGCCGGCTTTTCGTGGAGTACTTCGGGCCCGTGAAGCGGCAAGTGCTTCAGCGGAAATACCAGAAGATGATGAAGGGATAGACATGGTCCGCATCGCCTTCCTCGGCACCCCCCGCGCGGCTGTTCCGGCGTTGCGGGCCCTGGCCGGGGAGGGGGTCGAGGCGGTGTTCTGCAATCCCGACCGGCCCGCGGGCCGGGGGCGCCACCTGGAGGCCCCGCCCGTGAAGGTCGCGGCTCAGGAGCTGGGCCTGCCCCTGCAGCAGCCCGGGAGCTGGAAGGCGCCGGAAGCGCGCGAACGGTGGGAAAGCCTGAAGATCGAGCTGGCGGTGGTGGTGGCCTACGGCCATATTCTGCCGCGGTGGATGCTGGAGTCCTGCCCGCTGGGCGCCTGGAACCTGCACTTCTCCCTGCTGCCGCGCTGGCGGGGCGCGGCGCCGGTCAATCACGCGCTGCTGGCTGGGGACGAGGAAACCGGGGTCAGCCTCATGCGCATCTCGCCAGGGTTGGATGAAGGGCCCGTGCTTTCCCAAAGCCACCGCGACATCACGCAGCAGGACACGGCCGAATCCCTGCTGGAGGATCTCTCCCGCGATGCGGCGGACCTGCTCATGGACCAGCTGCCCCTGTTGCTGTCCGGCAGCGGCCAGCCCATGGAGCAGCAGCACGACCGGGCCACCTATGCCTCCAAGCTGCACAAGGAGATGGGCCGTCTGGATTGGCGGCGCCCCGCCGTGGACCTGCATCGCCAGGCCCGGGCCCTGTGGCCTTGGCCGGGCAGTGAGCTGCAGATGGAAGGCCAGGCCCTCAAGGTCTGCGGCGTGGGGGCCCTGCGTCCCGTGTGCTACCGCGATCCCGGCCAGCTCCTCTGGGGCCGGGAAGAAGGCGCCTGGCTGGTGACCGCGGAGGGAGCCCTGGAACTCACCCGCCTTCAACGCCCAGGCAAGCCCGTCCAACCCGCCCTGCAGGCCCTGCAGCCCTGGGGCGCCAGCGGCAGCCGCCCGGTGGACTGATTCTCAGGGGCCGCGGCGCCCCAGGGATGCCTGGATCTGACCGGGATAGGCGTTGCTTAGGTCGTCCATCCGTTCGGCGGCGAAAATGACACCGTTCGGGGGTCTTGGTTCCCATTTCGAGGTAGGCTCTCCATAGTCCTACATTGAAATGCCATGCGCCGCAGCATGCGATTCGTTGTGGTGCGCCCCCCCTTAAGCCACCGATTTATTCGGGCGAAATCCAGCCTTCAGCCGGACGGATGGGCCGGTATCTGGCTCACCCGGGGGCTCTTTGCACCGCCAATGATGATCCCTTCAGGAACCGACATGAATCCTGGCCGCATCTTCCGACTCGCTCTGGGCGTGATTCTCGCTGCGGGCGCCTTGCGCGCTCAGATCGCGGCGAATGCCCGCATGCCGCCCGTCATCGACATGACGCGAAGCGGTTGGGACGTTTCCCTCCAGAACGGAAACCTGACCTTCGCCATTCCCCTGACCGTGGTGCCGGGAGAGGTACCCATTCCGGTGGCCTTTGGCATGAATGGGACCTATCTCTCCAAGATGGAACCTGGTCCCTCACGCTACGTTTACCGGCCGGACGGGAGCATCGTAAGAAGGATCAACACCTCTGACGAACTGCGCCGTCCGGTGATTGGTGCCATCCATTTTGGCTACATCTCCAGTCCCGCCACTGTCGGGGCTACCATTGGCAATGAAGAAGATGGGCCGTTTCTGGGGCACGAAATCGAGGGCTTGACGGTTCTCGAGGATGGTACTCAGATCCCCGATCAGGACTGGACCGTCTTTTCCACTCATTCAGAACTGGGCGGGGTCCTGAACCTGCCCCAGGCCTACACCTTTGCCGCGGTGAGCACGGCCACAGCCCTGGTGGATCCCACGGCGCGCTACCTCTCCTACACCACGACTACGGATGGGCTTGGGGCAACCTATAAACCCATCGTTCAAGGGCTGGCACTCTCGGGGTTTGGGAACCCCAGTCCAACCTATAAAGTGGTGCTGGATAAGAACCGGGCGAGGGTCTATGCCTATGCGCCCGCCATCTCCAGTTGGTTGCCCGTGCTTTGGGCTGATCGCTTTGGTCACCATGTGACCTTTTCCTGGGACCGCATGACGTCGGGTTTTCCCGCGGGAAGTCCGAGCACGCTGACTGCCCTTTCCAGCGTGACCGTGATCAATCAGCGGCGGAAAGGGGTCGTTCTTCGCTGGTCGGAGTATTCCTCTGGAACATCGGCGGCAGATATCCTCCGCGTGGATTACGTGGGGCTGGATGCCCCGAGCCTGCTGGTCCGGGGCTACCCCGGTCCCTCAGCGAACGCTCCGGCCGGTGCGGCCGCGAATGTCGCCTCCAGAAGCTTCCTGCTCGTTCCGAGCATTGTCGGGGCCTTCTGCCGGCCAACTTCCATCCAGGTGGGACCGACCTCCATCATCGCCCAACCGGATTGGACGAGTCCCACCGGGCCGGGAAAGCCGGTTCCACCCAGCTCTCCTCAAGCGAGCATCCAGGCCCCCCTTCAATCCTGGAGCTTTGCCTATGACGGCGCTTTGGCGGAGCTGACTTCCTGCACCGACCCTTTCGGGGTCACCACCCAGTTCACCTATGCGAACTACACGCCCAGCACGCGGGGCGTGACCCAGGTTGATTCGGTGGATGGGGGCCAGTTCAAGCGCTCCATGCGCTGGACGCGGACCTTCGGAAGCCCGGCCACGGTCAAGCTTGAAGGCTGGTGGGATCCCAGTCAGATGACGAATCCGGATCGCTACCACCTGTACACCTTTCCCACGAGCAGCCTGAACAACGGCAATGGGGCCTACCAGACTGATGCTTTGATCGATACCAGCGAGAAAACCTGGAGCACCGCCACCTACAGCTATTCCGCCCAGGGCGCGGGTTTGAATGCCGGGCTTTCAGGTGTGGATTCCATCAGGATCAGCAGGGATGGCTCGCCGACCCTCACCACCAGCTTCGGATACGCCAACTCAGCATCGAAACTTCAAACCACCACGCAGAATGTGACCGCGACCGATGCCGCAGGAAAGGTCTACAACGTGTCCTCGGTGGTCAATACCTACGGATCCCGCTGGGACATGCTGGATGGGCGGCAGCTGACCCAATCCATGACCACGCGCTACAAACCCGATGGCGTCACGGCGCTACCTGCGGTGGTCCAGAAGCAGGTTTGGGATGAGCCCATTTCGGGGCCGCCCCTTCTCCAATTGCAAAAGAGCTATCTGGATACAGGGAAGAATGGACGGCACGGTTCCGCCTATGCCTACGACGCCCAAGGACGCCTCTCAAGCGTTGATGTCTATCACTTGGAAGGCATTCACCACAATCGCCGGCCCGAACACCCAGGTGATGACGTACGACTCCGAAAGCGGCATGCAGGCCTCGGTTACGTCCGCCGACAATGGCGCCGGCTGGCCCACACCGATCATCAGCCAGTCCCAGGGCGGTTTCGACAGCTGGGGGCGGGCCACGACGCAGACGGACGCGGCTGGGGTGACCACCACCGTCACGTTCGATGATCGGGGCCGCGTCACCTCCAAATCGCGCCCAGGTTCGCCAAGCATTAGCTACGCCTATCCTGATGAATGGACCACCACGGTGACCGCCAATGGGTTGGACACCATCTCTGTCTATGACGGGTTTCACCGGCTGCAAAGCCTCACCAAGCCCACCGGAAGCGGAACCAGCATTGTTCAGAAGCTGACCTATGACGTGTATGGGCGTTTGGTCAGCCTCCGCGAAACCACCAGTGCCGGCTCCACTCGAAACGAAACCTGGGCCTACGATGCCCTCGACCGGCCCATCAGCCATGCGCCATTGGCGGGGGCGGCGACCACCACGGCCTACAGGGCTTCGGGAATCAATACCCAGACAACCACAACGCTATCGAATGGGACGGCCACCTCGGTTCTCAAGGACCCTTTTGGCCAGACAGTCTTGGTGACCACACCGGATGGCACCCAAAACGCTTCCACCTATGACGAGTTTGGGAATCAGACAACTCTCAGCGTGGTGCCTATCACCGGCGGAAGCCAAACAAGGACCTGGACCTTTGATCCCCTCGGCCGGCTGACCTCCAAGACAGAACCGGAGACGAACACTCAGGTCTTCAAAGCCTTTAACGCGCTGAACCAGCCCACCAGCATCACGGAAGCGTATGGCACCGCTGACGCTCGGGAGCGAATCCTGACGTACGACGGTTTCGGGCGGCTACGGACCATGGAAAATGGGGAAACCCGTCTCTCCTACGATTATTCGGGGGTAAACCTCACATTCAGTTCGCGGCGCGCGGTTGGGGGCAGCACTGTTCAGCAGTCCTTCACCTACGCAGGGGCGGGCGGGCGCCTGAGTTCGGAAAGCACCATTCAACCGGGCCTCACCACCACCATCGGCTACGACTATGACGCCAGCACGGGCAACCTGAAAGCCCTGACCTATCCCAGCGGCCGGGTGGTGGGCTATGGATACGACGCGCTGGGCCGCGTGACCAGCATCTCGAACAACGGCGCCACACTGGTGAACAACGTCATCTACGACGAATGGGGCAACCGGCACCAGACCCAGTTCGCCTCCGGCAGCCAGGACCAGTGGGATGCGGATCTGAGCGGAGCGCGACTGAAAGCCTGGAACATCGGCTATGTCGGAGGTGGACCCGATGGACGCAGCTACCTCTACGACGACGCCACGAACGTCCTGAAGACGGCGGGAGAGTGGAGCCTCGTCCACGACAACATGGGCCGCCTGACCGAGGCGGATGGCTTCGGCCTCAAGACCGCCCACGGCTACGATGCCTTTGGCAATGCCACCTACCATCTGGCGACGCCTAATGGTTCAACCGTTCCGGCCACCTTCAACAATTTCACCTTCAACCCCACGCCCAACAACCAGATCCCCGGGCAGGAAAGCAATGGCGCCCTGACCGGCTGGAACACCAACCTGCGGGGAGAAGCCACCCAAGTGGGAACCGCCACGGCCAGCGGAACCGCCCTGGCCCTGGGCTGGGATGGCCTGGGAGCGCTGTCCTCCGTGGCCTGGAGCGGAGGGAACCAGAGCTACCTGTATGCGCCTTCGGGGATGCGGGTGAGTACGGTCGATGTGGTCAATGCCAGCAATAACCGGAAGTACGCCTACACTTCGAGTGGACTGCTTCTGTCGGAACTGGACGGACCTGTTCAGAGTGTTCATGGGGGCAAAAAGCGCTACGAATTCCTCACGATCCAACAAGGCTAAGTGCTTGTGAAAAATATTTAGGGACCTTCAACGTAGGAGAGATTGCTACTGCAACGGTTTGGTTTAAAGCGCCGAAAGGCGTGGTGGGAGCCATATATATTGGAGATGCTGGTGGCGTAGACCCGTATGACAATCAGGCGGTGGTCCTAAAAACGGGGAATGGCAACTGGCAACAGGTGTCTGTGGCTCACACCATGACGCATGCTGACCAAATGTGGGTAATTGTTTACTCAGATACCGATTCGTCTGTACCCCATCCAGGAGTTGTTTATGACGATTTACTCGTTACTGGATCGATCCAGGGCGTTGTGCTCCAAGATGGATTCGAGGGATCCTGGCCGTACACCGCTACGATCTCTAGCGATCCAGGCGGATGGACAACTTGGCTTGCTGGCGTGTTTCAGGAAACGTTGGGCCAGGAGGACCCAGGTCTTTGGCGCAGAGAGGTGATCTACCTCGGATCTCTGGCTATCGCAGAGGTGGATGCCAATGGCATGCATGAACTCCACAGCGACCACCTGGGCAGTCCGCGGCTGGTGACCCGGGGGAACGGCGCCTGGGATGGTGGTCTCATCGGGACGGTGGAGGCCACACAGGCCTATGGCCCCTACGGTGAACTGATCTCACAAACAGGCAGCTACGTACCCCTCATGGGCTACACCGGACACATCCAAACCGACGCCTCAGGCCTCATCTACATGCGTGGCCGCTACTACAGCCCCGCCTGGCACGCCTTTGTGAACAGCGACCAAGGCGTGGACCCCAACACCTGGAACCAGAGGGCGTATGTGGGTGGGAGTCCGTTCATGGCAACGGATCCAAGCGGGAACGTGTTGTTTATGACAGGGTTTTGGGAGTGGTTATTTGGGCTCGGCGGGGGAGGCAGTATGCCCGGCACTACCGTTGAGGTCGTCGACAATATGCCTAAAGACACCCCCACGACGGTTATCTCTTGGTGGCCAGGAGGGTTCCCCGACCCCGTGACACCCATTTCAACTGTAGGAGAAGGACGAGGGCGTGGCGGAACTGTGGCGCCGCAAGCACCGAAGACCAAAGGACCGTGCCCGCCGAACGTGAAGGCATTCTTGAACAACCCGCAGGTTCAACAGACCCTTCAATCGGTAGCCACTGCTCTGAATACGAACGTGAATTTCGTTGGTGCTCAAGCCTCGATGGAGAGTGGATGGCTCAATGCTCACAATGCCGGCCTTAATAACCTTTTCGGCTTGACCAGGGGCGGTGGCAGGAACATCGCATTCGGTAGTTTGGCGGATTCGGGGACCGCTTACGTTAACGCTGCGGCTGTGAACGGAATCAATCCAACCAAGGTATATGGGGCGACAACGATTCAGCAGTTTGCTAATCAACTGCAATCGCCGGACCCCTATCGATACAACAGCGTTGATGCCAATGGGTATTCAAACAAGCTGATAAACCAATACAACTACTACATGAAAATGGTAGACAACTGCCAACCGGCGCAATAGGTGGATGATGTCTAAACTATTGATGCTTCTGGTAATTTGTATCCAGTCAGCTTTCCTGTTCTCCGGTGATCAGGGAGCGAAGAAGTATGAGAATCATGTGTATTTTTTCACGCTTGATCTGCCTGGAAAGCATGAGAAGGGTTTGACCATTGTTCAGCCAAAGCCACCCCAGCCCGCCCACGGCTTTTCGATAGAGATCGATGGTAAACATCGATCCATTGAGATCTACGCGGGCTACAACGCGACCTTCCAAGAGAACACGCCCGAGACCTTCCACGAATGGTTGCGAGATGAATCGGTCACAAACATGAGGACCCTGAGCTGGGGACCTTACAACGCTTTGGGCTTTATGGGATTCAGAGCAATTTTGATTCAATCCCATGAAGGCAAGGATGGAATGGTGAATGAAGCCATAAGGCTTCTCCGGAAATCGAAGGATGGATCTCCCGGAATCTGGTATGAGTTCAGGCTCAAATCGGACAGCGAACATTTCATCGATGATTCCAATCTGTTCAATCGGTTGATGTTCAGTTTCAAGCCAATCAAATCCAAGTATTTCGAGTAGACAGGGGAAGGCTCGTCACCGGTTCACCCTCGCCAGCGCTGCACCATGAGAAGCACGAAGAGCCCCGGATCTCCGGGGCTCTTTCACGCTGGGCCGCAGGTGCATTCCTCCCGTGGGTGGTCGCCACCGCAGGCCTCGCAGATCTGCTCCGACCGCAGCTCGGCCTGGGCGATCATGTACTGACCCACTAAAAAGCTGCTCAGGGGATACTCAAAGGAGACCCCCAAATGAGTGGACCAATGGACGACGAGATCAAACGGTGGACAGCCCGCCGGAAGGCGGCCCTGGTGTTGGAGATCATTCAGGGGAAGACGAC
>JACPYP010000009.1 GCA_016195985.1 Acidobacteriota bacterium
AGAGGGGGAAACACCATGAAATTCTCCACCATCACTTCGCGTACCGTGTTCCCGGTATCGCTAGCATTCGCCAGCACCTTCGGTGCTGTAGCACCGGCCCAAGCTGCAGCACCGATGCAGCACAAGCAGGTTCCGGGCTTCGCCAACCCGCCGGGAACGGCATGGATGCAAATCGTCAAGAAGAAAGGAACGAGCGACTTCGCGGCGTCGTTCGCCGCTGACGCCTGCCTTCAGACCTCCGCCCTTAGCAAGGCCGTGGTCGGCCCGACACTCATCGGGGCGTTCTTTGCCGCGACGAGCAAGATGTACGAACGCATCGAGTTCACGGCAGAGACGGTCGACGGTACAAAGACTTACCTTGAGTGGAATGGCATCTACGCTGGCAAGCCGGTCGCCGGCGCCACCATCATCACTCGGAATGAGTCTGGCCTCATCAACAACATCAAGCTCTTCCAAAGCCCGTTTCCCGTCGTTCGTGAATTCTCATCTGGCCTCAAGGAGCGACTCGAAGGAACCCTCGGTCAGGACTTCTTTAACTAAGCCGGGACAACAACCAACTTCATCGCCTCATTTAACCTGAACAATACAACCGAGGAAACACTCATGCCAATATTTCACGCCCATATTCCGGCTCAAAAGTTCTCTACCGAAGAGAAGCGGGCTCTGGCGGATGCCTTAAATCTCGCTCTTCATGAAGCCATGGATACGCCTATGGATGACCGTTTCATTATCATCAGCGAGCACAAGGACGATGAATTCTTCATCCATCCGACTTTTCCTGACTTGAAGAGATCCGACAAGCGCCTGCTCGTAACGGTGACGACCGGTACGAGCAGGACAGTGGAGCAGAAACGCAAGCTCGCGGAGTTGGTCACCCGATACGCAGTAGAAAAGGTTGGCGTCAGCCAGGACGATGTCACCCTGATGATGTATGCCATTCCCTTGGAAAGCATGAGCTTCGGCGGTGGAAAGCTGGTCTCTGACATCGACCTCTTTATGCCTTGGGCAAACAAGTAAGAAGGGCAGATCATGACCTCGACAGACATCGCCTACGCTCCTCTAGAATGGAAGCTGCTGACCAAGAAACGCGGGAGTTTAACCCAGGGACTTCCGCCGGGAAAAGAGGCACTGGCCTGGGTGACCAGTACGGTGACCCTGATTTATAGTGAGCGGGATGCAATCCTCGTCGACACCTTCCTCTCTGAGGAACAGTCGAAGGAACTGGTGGAATGGGTTGCCGAGAGCGGCAAGAATCTCACCACGATCTATGTGACGCATGCCCACGGGGACCATTTCTTCGGCCTAAAGCTGTTGCTTGACCGGTTCCCGAATGCCAAGGCGGTCGCCAGTCCAGCTGTCGCCGAAGGTATCCGCAAGCAGGTCGATCCCGATTTCATCAAGACCTTCTGGGAAACGCGGCTCCCCGGTCAGATTCCAAAAGAACTCGTCGTCCCCGATGTTCTGGAGGGCAACGAGCTGGAACTCGAAGGGCAAAAATTGGTGGTTGTGCAACTTGGACACACCGATACGGTCAGCACGACTTGTCTTCATGTTCCTTCGATCGATCTCGTCGTCTCAGGCGACTGTGTCTATAACAACACGCACCTCTATCTGGCAGAATGTGATGCGGCTGCTCGTGAGGAATGGCTCGCGGCACTCGACAAGGTCGAATCGCTGCATTCCCGTGCGGTAGTCGCTGGACACGGTGTACTCGATCCCGATAGCGACCCGAGACACATTGAGGAAACCCGGAAATACATTCTCGATTTCAACAAATCGTTGCAATCGGCGGCGAGCGCGCGCGACCTCTATGACATCATGCTGGAGCTTTACCCGGATCGGGTTAATCCGGGCTCCCTGTGGGCTGCCGCTAACGCCGCGAAGCCTTCGTAATACCCGGTACAGATGATTCATGCTCTTCTCAAGCGCATGAACCATCTGCAGCCCATATTTAACTGAGCAACTGACATGAAAGGCAGGTTAATTCATTTGCTTGAACACGTTACACAAAGGCTACCTACATGCTCTCAACTCGCCACATGACCCTGGTAGAAATCACTCAACCGGGTGGTCCCGAAGTATTGCAACCTCGCCAAGGGCCTGTTCCCGCACCAAGAGCAGACGAGGTACTGATCCGTGTATTCGCCGCGGGGGTCAATCGCCCTGATGTGATTCAGCGCACTGGCAATTACCCAATGAAACCTGGCATGAGTCCTATCCCCGGGCTGGAAGTGGCCGGTGAAGTGGTGGCTGTCGGTGAAGGTGTCAGCGAGTTCGTCGCGGGAGACAAAGTCTGTGCGCTGACCAGTGGCGGCGGATATGCAGAGTACTGCGTTGCGCCCGCTAGTCAAATGCTGCCGATACCCGTAGGCTTGGATTGGATTCAAGCAGCGGCAATTCCAGAAACTTTTTTCACGGTTTGGGCCAATCTGTTCGGAATCGGCGGCGCCACCCAAGGCCAACGAGCGCTAATACACGGCGGCACCAGCGGAATCGGTACCACCGCATTAATGCTATGTCGCGAGTTCGGCATTGATGCCTTCGCCACCGCAGGCAGCGAGGAAAAATGTGCCGTAATTCGTGAATTGGGTGCAGAGGCAATCAACTATCACGATCAGGCCTTCAACCAGGTTATCGCTGAAAAAACGACTGGCGAAGGCGTCCATGTGATCCTGGACATCCTGGGCGGTTCGTACTTCAACAATAACGTCGCCGCACTCGCCATGGAAGGTCGCCTGGTGATCCTGGGCTTACTCAGCGGCACCCATGCGCCTGATGTCGATTTGCTCGCCATCATGGACAAGCGCGCCATCGTCACAGGCTCGCTGTTACGCTCTCGCACCAAGGAAGAGAAAGCCACCATCGCCCAACAACTGCGCGAAAACGTATGGCCGTTACTTACCGCCGGACGCTGCCTTCCGATGATCGACAGTGTTTTCCCGCTCACCAATGCGGCACTAGCCCATGCGCGGATGGAGGGTGGTGATCACATCGGTAAGATCATCCTAAACATGAGTTGAGCGCCGACCCCGGGAAATCGAACATCTTTCCGGCGTCTCATCTGCAATACCATTTTCCTGCCGCGGCTGCTGCAATCGCTCAGTGGCAGCACAGACACGGAGCACGCGTTTGCCGGCGGAGGAAGGACGCGGCCCAAAGGGCGCATCCTTTTCCACTGAAGACTGAGGACTGAAGACTGAAGACGATTAGGGCCGCAGCGTCCCCATCATGCGGGGGTATGGAATGGTTTCCCTGACGTGCGGCAGCTTGCAGATCCAGGCCACGGCGCGCTCCAGGCCCATTCCGAAGCCGGCGTGGGGCACGCTGCCGTACTTGCGCACATCCAGGTACCACTCGTAGTCGGCGCGGTTCAACTCGTGATGGGCGATTTGTTCCAGCAGGTATTGGAGGCTGGAGGCGCGCTCGCCGCCGCCGATCACCTCGCCGTAGCCTTCCGGGGCCAGCAGGTCGGCGCCCAGGGCCAGGCGCGGATCCAGCGGATCCGGCTCCATGTAGAACGCCTTGAAGGCCTTCGGGAAGCGGTGCACCCAGAGGGGGCGGTCAGTGGCGTTCATGAGGATGGTTTCGTCATCGTTGCCGAAATCCTCGCCCCAGTTGATGTCGCTGCCCAGGGCCTTCAGCTTGTCCACGGCCTCGGTGTAGGTCATGCGGTCGAAGGTGTTGTTCAGGGCGATCTCCAGCGGGGCCTGATCGCGCTCGAGGATCTTCAGCTCTTCCTGGCGCCCTTCCAGCACGCGCTGGATGAGGAACTTGGTCATCCGCTCGCCCAGCGCCATCACGTCGTCCAGATGGGCGAAGGCCACCTCCGGCTCCACCATCCAGAATTCCGTGAGGTGGCGGCGGGTCTTGCTCTTCTCGGCCCGGAACGTGGGCCCGAAACAGTAGGTCTTGCCGAAAGCGGCGATGCCCGGCTCCTGGTAGAGCTGGCCCGACTGGCTGAGGAAGGCCATGCCCTCGTGGAAATATTCCGTGCCGAACAGGGTGCTGGTGCCCTCGCAGGCGCTGGGCGTGAGGATGGGCGCATCCAGCAGGGTGAAGCCATCCTCGTCGAAGAAATCGCGGATGCCCTTCACCAGGGTGTGGCGGATGCGGAGGATGGCCCACTGGCGGCGGCTGCGCAGCCACAGGTGGCGGTTCTCCATGAGGAACTCGGTGCCGTGCTCCTTGGGCGTGATGGGGAAGTCCTGGCTGCCGCCGATGAGTTCCAGGGACTTCACCAGCAGTTCCGGCTGGCCGGTCTTGGGATGCAGCTGCACCACGCCGGTCACGGCGATGGCCGCTTCCTGAGTGAGCTTGCCGGCCAGCTCGTAGCTTTCGGGATCGGCCTCGGCGGCGCCCACCACGCACTGCACGAAGCCGGAGCCATCGCGCAGTTCCACGAAGCGGGTCTTGCTGGTGCGGGCATTGCGGACCCAGCCCCGCAGCCGGACGGTCTCGCCGACCTGGCCGGCGAGGAATCGGACTTCGGTGAAGGGCAGGCTGCTCACGGGGGCTCCAATGGCTAAACATCCATTGTGCCCGGCCCGGGGCGGAGGCTCCAGCGCCGGGATGAAAAGCAGGGAACCGCGAAAAGCGCGGAAGAACGCGGAAAAGCATCTGCCTGATCGGTTTCTGGCCTGTGCCCAACCTGATGGAACGGTCAGGTTATTCACAGCCTGAGGTCAGAGAGCGCCTCTATTCTCGGGGGTTTCAGCCCCAAAGTTTGCATGATACCGCTCCATCCGTTGCTCCGCTCCCCAGCCCAAGGAAGGACCAGCCATGAAAACCGTTTTCCTCCTCCTCATGCTTCTTGTCTCATCCCTGCCTGCGGCGCAGACGGCACCCAGGCCGTCGATCTTCCACCGCCTGCTGATCTTCAATGAGAAAAACGAACTGCTGGTCATCAAGATCAAGAGCGCCCATCGCTGGGTCACTCCAGGCTGGTACCAGGATGACCGCCAGACGATCCGAGAAGGCCTGGATGGGGAGGCCGCAGGCTATGGCGTGCGAATTGCGCCGCCCGTGCTGCATGGCGTCTTCACCCTGAAGGGGCCGGAGCATGAGACGTCGACCCGGCTCATCTACACCACGAGTCTCAAGGGTGGTGCCTTTCAAGCTCCCGGCAGCGTCGAGGATGCCAAGTGGCTCCCGGTGGCGAAAGCCATGGAAACCCTATCGTTCCCACACATCAGCGCCCAGATCGACCACATCACGAAGCACCCCGAGACGGTGTGGGGCGGCGCCCAGCTGATGACCCTCGAAAACGGCGTGTATGGCCATAAAACACTCGAAGCCTTCTACCCCATCTTCGATCGCAAGCCTTGAGACGCCGGGAACCGCCATGCGACGCTTCGCCACGCTCATCTTCGCAGCTCTGGCCCAAACCCTGACCCTGACCCAAACCCTGACACTGGCCCTGGCCCTGCCCCTGCCTCTGCCTCTGGGCGCCCAGGAAAAACCCCAGGGCTGGACCCCTGAGGCCATGATGCAGGTCAAGCGCCTGGATACCCCCAGGCCCAGCCCCGATGGCCGCTGGGTGGCCTTCACGGTGCGCACCCTGGCCGCCGGCCCCGATCCGCGCGAATTCCGCACCCAAATTCTGCTGTCGCCCACCACGGGAACCAGCAGCCGCCGGGCGCTCACTCCGGCAGAGGCATCCAGCCTCGATCCTCAGTGGAGCCCCGACGGCAAGCGGCTGGCCTTCCGGAGCCGCCGGGACGGCACCATGCAGATTCATGTGTTGAGCCTGGATGGAGGCGAAACGGAAGCCGTCACCCAGGGCAAAGAGGACGTCCGCGCCTTCGCCTGGTCCCCGGATGGACGCCAATTCGCCTACACCACGGAGGATTCCAAGACGGCCGAAAAGGCAGGCGCCCGGTGGCATGAGGAAGAGAAGTCCCCGATGACCCGTCTCCAGCTGATACCCCTCGGGGGAGGCCCGGAAGGCCGCCGGGCCCCGCGTCTCCTCACGCCGGAGTCCCAGAACGTCACGGACTTTGATTGGGCGCCGGACGGTTCGGCCATCGCCTACGCCCACACCCGCAGCGCCTCCGCGAACGACTGGACCACCGAGGACCTCTCCCTGGTGAACCTGCGAAGTGGGCAAACCCGCCCCTTGGCCAGCAGCTCAGCAGTCGAAGCCTCTCCAAAATTCAGCAGGGATGGAAGGACCCTGGCCTTCACCCTCAGCGATGCTCCGCCTCGCGGGGCCTACGCCCACCGGGTGGCCCTGCTGGACCTTGCTTCAGGCGGCCTCCGCACGCTGCCCGCTACGCCGGACTCGGTGCCGGTGCTGCTGGGCTGGGCCGGGGATGGCAAGCACCTCCTGGTGGCGGAGCCCTTCCGCGTGAAGGGCGCCATCTACGCCATGGACGTGGCGGAAGGCAGCCTGCTGCGGCTGGACACGGAGCCGTGGACCGTGGCCGTCAGCCTCATGGTGGGCTCCGGCTCCTTCGTGGAGCTGGACCCCACGGGCCGCTACGTGGGGATGGTGGTGCAGACGAACGCCGAACCCCCTGCCATCGCCTTCAGTCCTCTGGCCCCGTTCGCCCCGAGGATCCTGAGCAAGCCCAATGAGGATCTCCCCGCCTTCCCGATGCCCCGCACCGAGGTCGTGCGCTGGAAGGGCGCCGGCGGCCTGGAGATCGAAGGCCTGCTGACCTATCCCCTGAACAGCGAACCCGGCGTCAAAGTCCCGCTGCTGGTATGGCCTCACGGAGGCCCCACCCAGTCCCACGCCCTCACCTATGCGGCCAACCCCATCTTCTACCCGGTGGCGGCCCTGGCAGCTCAGGGCATCGCGACCCTGCGGACCAACATCCGGGGATCCTCGGGTTATGGCCGGGATTTCCGCTTCGCTAACATGCGCGACTGGGGCGGCGCCGACTACCAGGACATGATGGCCGGCGTCGACCACGTCATCGCCCTCGGCATCGCCGATCCCAGCCGCCTGGGCATCGCCGGATGGAGTTTCGGCGGCTACATGGCCAGCTGGACCATCACGCAGACCCATCGTTTCAAGGCGGCAAGCGTGGGCGCGGGCATCAGCGACCTGGTCAGCTTCCAAGGCACCACGGACGTGCCTGGCTTCCTGTCGTATTACTTCGGAGGGGAAAGCTGGGATATCCAGGAGCGCTACCAGGCCCGCTCCGCCATCTTCCACATCAAGGGCGTGACCACCCCCACGCTCATCCAGCATGGTGACGCGGATCTGCGGGTGCCCCCCGGCCAGAGCTACGAACTGTACCGCGCCATCAAAGGACAGGGGGTGGAAACCCGCATGCAGGTGCTGCCCCGGCAGGGCCACGCCCTGACTGGGCCCCTCGCCCTCCAGCGCGCGGCCGAAGCCAACCTCGCCTGGTTCTCCCGGTGGCTGAAGGAGACTCCGGACCAGGGCCCCGCCCTTAAAGCAGACACTAGTGGTGTCCGCTCGAAATACCAGGTGCGATCTCAACGCCCATGGACACCACGGGGCGGGGGTCTGGGGGCGTGGCAGCGCCCCCAGCGGGGTGACAGCATGGGCGCGGTCCCGCGCCCATGCGCCAGAGGGGCCATGCCCCCCTGAACTTCCCGGAGATGGCCTGTTGCATGCCCTTCAGGTGGGCCATGACCCGCTCCAGCTTCTGGCGGGCGATGTCCTGAAACTGCATCTGCTGGATGAGGGCGAAGACGGTGTCCTGCATGTCCTGGTTGATGCGGTCCAGCTCAGCGATGTCTCTCTCGTGCCCCTTCAGGCGGCCCAGGCCGGCCTCCTGCTTGAGGTAGCCCAGCCCCTGAAAGAACTTGTCCGTGCTGGCCAGCATGCCTTCCACCCGCTCCAGCACCTTGGCCATTTCCTGTTCGGTGTAGGAGATGGAGGATTCGATCTGGGGAAGGACCCGGTGCTCGCCCTGTTCCTTGGGGGGCGCCATGTCGATGAGCCGCCGCAGACCATCGTCGAGGCGCTCTTCCAGGCCGATGTCCTTGAGGATTTCCTTGCCGTGGGCGCGGCCGACGCCGTGGTTGGCCACGAGCGCCGCATCCAGCAGGGTCACCACTTTCTCGCCCTGGACGATGAACCCCTCCACCCAGGCGCCGTCGAGACCGGCCAACAGGGGACTGGCGGGAACGATGTCCGTTTCGGGAATGCTCACCACTGCGTCCACCGCATCCACCAGCAGGCCCGTGGCGGTGCCCGCCAGATCGAGCACCAGAATGGTGCCGACGCGTTCCCCATCCAGGGCCGGCATGGACATGCGCAGCCGGAGGTTCACCACGGGGACCACGCGCCCGCGGAGGTCGAGGATGCCCTCCACGGCCCGGGGCATGTGGGGCAGCCTGTTCAGTTCCCGGAAGGGAGTGATCTCCGCCACGTGGCGCAGGGGCAGTCCGTAGGTCCGGTCATTGAGGAAGAAGGTCATGAACCGGTGATGGACGGACGAGTCCCGGCCCTGGACCTGGGCCGGAGCCGAGGGCGCGGCGCCAAGGCTCACACGGCCTCCTGAACGGCCAGCTGGAGCAGTTCGGCGGGATCGAGGATCAGCACCACCCCGCCGTCGCCCATGATGGAAGCGCCGCTGATGCCCGGCAGGCTGGCGAGGTAGGGCGCCAGGGGCTTGATGACCACTTCCTGCCGGCGCACGAAGCTGTCCACGATGATGCCCATGCGCCGGCCCGCGGCGGACACCACCACCACGGACAGCCCATCGGCCTCCTCGGCCGCGTTGTCGGGCGAGGCTGACTTCAGCAGATGCTTGAGGCGGCAGACGCCCAGCACCTCGCCCCGCAGGTTGATGGCCTGGCGGCTGGTGAGGTGGGAAACACTCTCCGGCGGCACGATGAGCGTCTCTTCCACCGACGTCCCCGGCAGGGCGAAAACCTGGTTGCCGCTCTTCACCAGCAGGGCGTCGATGATGGCCAGGGTGAGGGGAAGCTTGATGGTGAACACCGACCCCTTGCCCACGGTGGAGCGCACGCCCACGCGGCCATTGAGCTTGCGAACATTGGAGCGCACCACGTCCATGCCCACGCCCCGTCCCGAAATGTCCGTAACCTTCGCGGCGGTGCTGAATCCCGGCGCGAAAATCAGCTCGATGACTTCGTCGTCGGGCATGGCATCGGCGCGGTCCTGGCTGAGAAGGCCCTTTTCCACGGCCTTGGCCCGGATGATGGCGGGATCGATGCCCTTTCCATCGTCCTCGATCTCCACCACCACGCTGTCGCCCTCGTGGCGGGCCCGCAGGATCACGGTGCCCACCTCGGATTTGCCCGATTTCACGCGGGCTTCCGGCATCTCGATGCCATGGTCGGCGCTGTTGCGAATGAGGTGGATCATCGGATCGCCAAGCTCTTCGATGATGCTCTTGTCGATTTCCGTGTCCTCGCCCACCATCTGCAGATCGATCTTCTTGCCGCTGCCCTTGGCCAGATCGCGGAGCATGCGGGGGAACTTCGAGAAGATGGTCTTCACCGGCACCATGCGGATGCCCAGCACCGAAGCCTGGATCTCCTTGCTCACGTGGTCGAGGTAGACGGAAGCGTGGGCCAGCTCCTTGGCCACTGCGGCCGCGGGATGCCCGTTGACCTGGGCCACCAGCCGCTCCACCAGGTGGCTGATCATGGTCTTGCTGATGATCAGCTCGGCCACGATGTTCATGAACTGTTCGAGCTTGGCCTGGCTCACGCGGATGGTGTCGGAGGCACCCTTGTCATCGGAACCGCGGCGCCCGGCCTTCCGGCGGTCCTCGGCGGCGGGCTGGCCGTCGCCGGCGCCCTCCGCGGTCGAAACGCCTTCCTGGGCCCCTTCTTGGGTTCCATCCAGGCTCAAGGGGTGGAAGGTGATGGCGGCGTTGGCCACCGCGCCGAACACCTTGCGCACCTCTTCGATGGGCTCGGTGGCTTCGATGAACATGACCAGGTCAAGGTGGAAAGCCCTTTCCTCGAAGCTTTCCAGATCCACCTGGGGTTCCCGGGGGATCATCTGGCGGTGGAGCAGCTTCCCGACCAGATCCACCATCTGGAACATGGAGAAGGGATTGAAGGCGGTGCCGTAGATGGCCCCCGCCAGTTCCACATGGATGGCCAGCACGGTCTTGCCTTCGGCCAAGGCGGCGGCGGCGGCCTGCCGGCCGTCCTCATTCACGCCGGCCAGGGCCGGGGGCAGGTTCAGGTGGCCCGTCACAGAGGCGCGGCTGGCCTGCACAGCGGGCCCGCCCCCCTTCTTGAGAGCCTCGAGGTTGCGGATCAATTCGCTGGGATCGGGATCCTCGGCCTCTCCCTGCTTCCGCACCTGGACGCGCACGTCGTCCACAAGGATCTTGAGCATGTCCACGGTCTCGAAGAGCAGCTCCATGACCCGCTCGGTGAGCTCCATGCGGGATTTGCGGAGGTCGTCCAGAACGTTCTCGCCCACGTGGGCCACGGCCTGGACTTTCTGAAGCCCCAGGAACCCTGCCGCCCCCTTGATGGTGTGCACGCTGCGGAAGATGGCGTTCAGCAGGTCGAGGTCGCCCGGGGCCTCCTCCAGGGCGAGGAAATTGGCCTCGATCTGCTCGAAATGCTCCTGGGCTTCGACGAGGAAATCCTCGTAGAAACTGGGATCGTCGAGGGCGAAGTCGCTCATGGCTCACCAGTCCTGTTGCGGCGCCCCTGGAGGCCCTGGAGCTGCTCGGTCTCTGCGTCGGTCAGAAGCTGTTGAAGCTCGAGAAGGAAGATCATGCCGTTGTCGAGGCGGGCCACCTTCTCGATGTAGCGGTTGGCGCCCACGGCCGTGACGGCGGGCGGGGGCCCGAAGCGGTGCAGGTCCACGGGCCGCACTTCGTCCACAGCATCCACCACCAGCCCGGTGAAGACTCCGCCGATGCTGGTGATGAGGATGCGGGAAATGGTCGTGGCCTCCACCCGCTCCAGCCCGAACCGGGTGCGGAGATCCACCACGGGCATCACCTCGCCGCGCAGGTTCAGCACGCCGTCGACGAACTGGGGCGCCCGGGGAACCGGGGTGATCTGGCCCACCATGATGATTTCGCGGACCTCGTGCAGGCGCAGCCCGTAGCTCTCCGGCCCGAGCCGGAACACGACGAGTTCCAGGCTGGGCACGGTTTCCTGGGCGCGGGTGTCGTTGAGGCCCAGGCCCTGGCCCATGGCGGCGATCTTCTCCTGATCGTCGCCGGTGATGATCTTGAGCACGTTGATAAGGCTCACCATGCGGCCGGGCAGAAGGAGGATGCCCTCCAGGTGCTCGCGCTCGGCTTCGGAAAGCGTCTGGGGCGGCGGCAGGGTCTGGCCGTCCTGCACCCGGAGGATCTCCTGGATCTCGTCCACCACCACGCCGATGCGGGCGGAGCCGAAGGACAGCAGGACCACCATGTCCCGCTTCCGTGCACTGGAACCCTGCTCGATGGAAAGGATCTCCGACAGGTCCACCAGGGGCATGACCTGATCCCGCAGGCAGATGACGCCCAGCACGTAGTCAGGCGCGTCCGGAACCTTGGTCACCGGCGGCAGCTCGACGATCTCTTCCACTTCGTGCAAGGCGATACCGAATGATTCCGAGCCCAGCCGGAACGTCACGAAGGGGCGGCCATCCTCTTCGATCTCCTCGACGCCCTCCTCGCCGGAACCGGCGAAGGTGTCGGCCATGCCGAGTTCCTCGAACTCGGAGCGGCGCGTCAGCTCGGAGCTGTCCAGCAGCTTCTCCAGGTGGATGAGGGTGATGAGCCGGTTGCCGACGGTCACCATGCCCGCCAGGTACTCGGCGCGGATGCCGGCCACCAGGGGAGGCGTTTCGCGGACCGTGTGGTCCTCCAGGCGCACCACTTCGGCCACGGAATCCACCTGCAGCCCGGTGGCGCCGCTGGCGAGGCGCAGCACGATGATGCGGGTCTTGGAGGTGGGCTCCTGGGGGGCCAGGTGGAAGCGGTTCCGGCTGTCGATGACGGGGATGATAAGGCCGCGGAGGTTGATGACGCCCAGAATGAAGCTGGGGCTGCCGGGCACCGGCGTGACATCGCTGCGGTGGGTGATCTCCTGCACCCGGTCGATGTCCAGGCCGAATTCCACCCCGTCCAGGGTGAAAGTCACCAGCTGGCCCGAGGGCACCAGCTCCGTGGCGAGGTGGGCCTGGGTGGACTCGGCGGCCATGGATTACCCCTTCTTCTGGGTTTTGAAGGCCTCGATCACCGCGTCCGCGTGGGCCTTGTTCTCGTCGGGCGTGGTCCCCGTCTGGGCAATGGTGTGGCTGATGGAGGGGCGCTCCGAGTCGCTCTTCAGGCCGGTTCCCAGAAGATCCACGATGTAGTCATGGATCTGGCGGAGGTGGTGGACGATGCGCTCCAGCTTCTGGCGGGTGATGTCCTGGAACTGCATGAGGTCCATGGCCTCGAAGACCTTGTCCTGGATCTCCTTGCTGGCCGTCATCACCTCGTGGATGGCCTTCTGCACGCCCTGGGACTGGGCGCCTTCGTGCCGCATCATGTCCGTGATGAGCTGCTGCTGGCGGGAGACCAGGCGGCTGATCTGGTCCAGCTGGTCCATCACCTTGTTGGACTCGCGCTCCGTCACGGAGGTGACCGTGTCCAGCTCGGAGATCACGTGCCCGCTGCCGTCCTTGTGCGGTTCGGCGCGGACTGACGGTGCAGAGGGCGGCGCAGGCGGCGGAGGCGGGGCGGGAGCGCGATCCGCTTCCGCCGCCTTGGAGGCCGCTTTGCCTTTCTTGGCAGGTTTTCCCCCTCCGGCAAGGAGGGCGTCGATTTCAGACTGGTCCATGGCGCACTCCCTACCCGAGGAGGGATTCGATCTTTTCCTTGAGGGTCTCCGGGGTGAACGGCTTCACCACGTAGTTGTTCACGCCGGCCTGGAGGGCTTCGACGATGTCCTCCTTCGCGGCATTGGTGGTCACCATGAGGATGGGGATGCCCGCGTTCTGGGCCCGCACGGTCTTCACGAATTCGAGGCCATCCATCTCGGGCATGTTCCAGTCGGTGATGATCATTTCCACCCCGCCCTGGCCGAGCTTTTCCAGCCCGCTCTTGCCATTCTCACCCTCGACCACATCGGTGTAGCCGATGCGGGACAGGGTGTTGATGATGATGCGCCGCATCGTCGAGGAATCGTCCACGATGAGGATCTTCACGGGGGCCTCCTGGATAAGGATGGTGGGACGGAATCAGAGAGAGGAAGAAGGCGCGTGCGCCTCCAGGAACTTCACGAGGGCTTCGAGATCATCAGGGTAGACGTTTTGGAACTTGATACCCAGCTCGTAGCCCCCGGCATCCAGCTGCTCGACCCGGACAACCATGCCCAAGGCCACCAGGGGGCGGACCTCCGCGTCCTGCACGGGGCCGAAATGGTTCTGGAAGCGGCCCCATCCGGGCACCCGCAGCTCCAGCTTCAGCAGGGTCCCCAGAGGGTAGCTCCGGGGGGAATCCACGAGCAGGCCGCCCGCGGACACATCTTTGTAGCTGCTCGTGGAGGGAGCATCGCCCTTGTGGAAACTCAATTCCTGGAACCCCAGGGTCGCTTCCATGGGGATCCGTTGGTATTTTCGCCGTTCCTGAGTCATGGCCTTCCTCACAATGGGGCATCGGAGGCCTGGCGTCCCGACTTGAATCCTGCAAAAGCTGCCCCGATTGGGGCCAAGGACCCCCGAGTGACCCCGGGCACGGGCCTGGGTGGGCTAGACTGAAAACCGCTGAGCGCGCCCGCTGGGAGCGCCCCCCGGAGGATCCATGCCCACTGCCCAAGGCCCCTGCCCCATGGACCCCGGCCAGATGGAGACCACCCTCCAACGCCTGGCCGCAGACCTGGTGGCCCGGGTGAAACCCGAGGAAGAGCTGGTCCTGCTTGGCATCCGTTCCCGGGGACTGCCCCTGGCCGAGCGGCTTGCCACCCTGCTCCGGGCCGCCACGGGCGCCCAGGTGCCAGTCGGCGCCCTGGACATCACCCTCTACCGGGACGATCTGACGGAGATGGTCGGCAGCCCCATTGTCCGCCCCACGGAAATCCCCTTCGCTCTGACGGGCCGCACGGTCGTCCTGGTGGACGATGTCCTCTACACGGGCCGCACGGTCCGGGCGGCCCTGGACGCCCTGCTGGACCACGGACGGCCCCGGCGGGTGATGCTCCTGGTCATGGCGGACCGCAGCGGCCGGGAACTGCCCATCCAGGCCGACCTGGCCGGCGTCCGGGTGGAGATCCCCCCGGGACACCGGGTCGCCGTGCGGGTGAAGGAAATCGACGGCGTGGACGGCGTCACCGTGGAGGCCTGCTGATGACTTCCGAACGTTACATCTTCCCGCATAAGCACCTGCTGGGCATCGAGCCCCTCAGTCCCCGGGACATCACGGCCCTGCTGGATCAAGCCCAGGCCTTCGAAGAAGTCTGCGAGCGGCCCAGCATCAAGATCGTGCCGGCCCTGCGCAAGAAGCTGGTGGTGAACCTCTTTTTCGAGAACAGCACCCGCACCCGCAACAGCTTCGAGATCGCCGAAAAGCGGCTCTCCGCCGAAATCATCAACTTCGACGCCGACACCAGCAGCCTCAACAAGGGTGAGACCCTCATCGACACGGCCATGAACCTGGAGGCCATGCACCCGGACCTCATCGTCATGCGCCACAGCGCCCCAGGCGCCCATGCTCTGCTGGCCCGGCACATGAAGGCCAGCATCGTGAACGCCGGGGACGGCGCCCACGAGCACCCCACCCAGGCCCTGCTGGACGCCTACACCCTGCGCAAGCACTTCGGCCGCCTTGACGGCCTGAAGGTCGCCATCGTGGGCGATATCCGCAACAGCCGCGTGGTCCGCTCCAACCTCTGGCTGCTCACCCGCATGGGCGCCCGGGTCACCCTGGTGGGCCCGCCCACCCTGGTGCCCCAGGAGATGAAGGCCACCTGGCCATCCATTGAGATCAGCCACGACTTCGACGCCATCATTCCCCAGCAGGACGCCATCATGATGCTCCGGGCCCAGTTCGAGCGGGGCACCGGCGCCTACATCCCCGGCCAGGGCGAATACAGCCGCTTCTTCCAGCTGAACCCCGCGCGCATGAAGCAGGCCAAGAAGGATGTGGTGGTGCTGCACCCCGGCCCCATCAACCGCGGCCTGGAGATCACCAGCGACGTGGCCGACGGACCCAACAACCTCATCCTCGACCAGGTGACCAACGGCGTGCCCGTACGCATGGCCGTCCTCTACCTGCTGTCCAATCCCCACGGGGAGCAAGTGCCTTGAGCGCCCCCGCGGAGCGGATTCTCCAAGCCATCCACCACATCCGCATGGAACGCGTGATGCTGGATGCCGATTTGGCCACCCTCTACGGCGTGGAGACCCGCGTCCTTATTCAGGCGGTCAAACGAAACCTGGAGCGGTTCCCCTCCGACTTCATGTTCCAGATCACGGATCAAGAGTGGACCGACTTGAAATCACAATCTGTGATCTCAAGTTCCTGGGGGGGCCGCCGGACAGCGCCTTATGCCTTCACCGAACTGGGCGTGGCGATGCTTTCGAGCGTGCTCAACAGCGAAAGGGCCATCCAAGCCAACATCTCAATTATGAGAGCCTTCACACAGCTGAGAGGCATGCTCACGGCCCATGCGGATCTCGCCCGCAAGATGGAATCCCTGGAACGCAAGTACGATGGTCAGTTCCGGGTGGTCTTCGAGGCCATCCGGGAACTCATGACGCCCCCCACCCCTGCCAAGAAGCCCATCGGCTTCCGCCCGAAGAGATAACCTTGAGCGCCCCCGTCGAAGTCCTCTCCCGCCTTCTCTGGCTGCGTGATACCGCCGCCCTGCCCGACCGGGCCCTGGCCGACCAGCTGGGCCTGGAGCCCACGGCCCTGGCGGCCCTGGTGCGTTCCCACCCGGAGCGCTTCCACGAATCCCTGGTGTTCCCCCTCACGGCCGAAGAGCGCCAGAAGATCCCCGACGCCCCCGTGCTGGCCTTCACCGAGGCCGGCGCCGCCCTGCTCACGGGCCTGCTGCCGGAAAAGGAGCCCGCCCTGCTGGGCCTCCTGCCCGCCTTCGCGGAGGCCCGCCACGTGCTGACCTCCCAGGCCGAACTCTCCGCCCGGCTCGCGGCCCTGGAACAAAAACTGGAAATGGTAATCAGCGCGCTCCAAGGCGAGGCGGAAGAGGACGCCCACCCGGAACACCGCATCGGCTTCGTGGCCGAAGATCTGCCCAAGGGCCTGAAGGCCAAACAACGCATCGCTGGAAAGGGATGAAGCACCCATGATCCAAGGCCCCGTCACCCTCCTCATCCTCGATGGCTTCGGCGATGGGCCGCGCAATCCCTTTGACGCCACCTTCGTGGCGAAGATGCCGCGCTTCAACGAGCTGCGCCGGACCTACGCCACCACCCAGCTGCTCACCAGCGGCGAGGCCGTGGGCCTGCCCGACGGGCAGTTCGGCAATTCGGAAGTGGGCCACATGAACCTGGGCGCCGGCCGCGTGGTGTGGCAGGAACTCACCCGCATCGACGCCGCCATCCGCCGGGGCACCTTCCGCGAGAATCCCGCCATGGCCGCCCTCATGGCCGGACTCAAGGCCTCCGGCAGGCGCCTGCACCTGCTGGGTCTGGTGAGCGACGGCGGCGTGCACAGCCACCAGAACCACCTGGTGGCCCTGGCCCAGTGGGCCCAGGCCGAGGGTGTGTCCACCACCATCCATGCCATTACCGACGGCCGGGACACCGGCCAGAAGAGCGCCGACGGGTTCCTGCAGTGGCTCAGCTTCCAGCTGAGGGCCTGCCCCCTGGTGAGCATCGGCTCCGTCTGCGGCCGCTACACGGCCATGGATCGGGACAAGCGCTGGGAGCGCACTGAGCTGGCCTGGAAGCTCTACGTGGACGGCGACGCGCCCCAGTCCGCGCCCGATGCCCTGAGCGCCATCAGCGCCGCCTATGAGCGCGGCGAAACCGACGAATTCGTGGCTCCCACCAAGCTGCCCGCCTTCCAGCCCTTCGCCGATGGCGACGGCGTGCTGTTTTTCAACTTCCGCGCAGACCGCGCCCGGCAGCTCTGCCATGCCCTGGTGCATCCGGCCTTCGCCGGGTTCACCCCGAAAAAGCGGCCCGCGGTGAACCTCGTGACCTTCACCGCCTACGACGCGGAGCTGGATCCCTACCTTTCCGTGGCCTACCCGCCCCAGAGCCTGGACCTGATCCTCGGCGAACTCGTCAGCGCCCAGGGCTGGAAGCAATTCCGCACCGCGGAAACGGAGAAATACGCCCACGTCACCTACTTCTTCAACGGCGGGCGGGAAGTGCCCTTCGAGCATGAGGAGCGGCGCCTGGTGCCCTCCCCCAAGGTGGCCACCTACGACCTGCAGCCGGAGATGAGCCTGGCGGATGTGAGCCAGGGCCTGGAAACCGCCATCCGCGGCGGCGAGTACCGCCTGCTGGTGTGCAACCTGGCCAATCCCGACATGATCGGCCACACGGGCGATCTCGCGGCGGCCGTCACCGCCTGCGAAGCCGTGGACGCCGCCGTGGGCCGCATCGCCGACGCCACCCTGGCCATGGGCGGCGCCCTGTTCATCACCGCCGACCACGGCAACTGCGAATGCATGCGGGACGAAGGCGGCCAGCCCCACACGGCCCACACCCTCAACCCCGTGCCTGCGGTGCTGGTGGCCGGAGGTTTCGAGGCCCGCCAGCTCCGCGGAGGCGGCGCCCTCAGCGACGTGGCACCCACCCTGCTGCAGCTGTTCGGCTTGGCGCAGCCCGAGGCCATGGACGGCAAGAGCCTGCTCTAAAGCAGACCCCGCCTCCTTCCGGGGTTCAACCGCAGACGGCCGGCCGCCGATAACCAGGCGAACCCCTGACCGGAGCCTGCATGCCCGCGTCCGTCCCCGGCCCGTCCCGGTCCGGCTGGTCCACCGGCCGGAGCCTGTTGCTGGGCGTGCTGATCTTCGATCTCCTCGTGGCGGGACTGGCGGCCTGGACCCTCGTCTGGAGCCGGGGCCAGTACGTGGCCCGGGCGGAGGTCAACACCAACAACCTGGCCCAGGTGCTGGAACAGAACGTGCTCGGCATGGTCGATCAGATCGACCTGGCCCTGCTCGCCATCAAGGACGAAGCCGAGCGGCGGAACGGGGACCGGCCCGGCCAGGATCCCGGACGCGACCCCGGCTACGGCATGGCCCCCTTCCTCCAGGCCCAGATGTCCCGCATCCCCATCCTGAGCGGCCTGCGCATCACGGATACAGACGGCATCATCCGCGCAGGCACCCAGATGACCCCGGGCCGCCCCCTGTCCGTCCAGGACCGGGACTATTTCCAGCATCTGCAGGAGCGTCCCGAAGGCGGGCTCTACATCTCCCGGCCCGCGGTGGGCCGCGTCAACGGCAAGTGGGTGGTTTTGTTCGCGCGGAGGCTGAACCACCGGGACCATCGCTTCGCCGGGGTGGTCTACGGCGTGGTCAACGTGGACACCCTCGTGCAGACCTTGTCCGAGCTGGAAGTGGGCGCCCAGGGTTCCATCTCCCTGTGGAGCAGCCGCGTCGAACTGCTGGCGCGGTTCCCCAAGTCCCCCGATTCGGAGCGCCTCATCGGAACCACCCATGTGGAAGGCGACTTCCTCGAATCGGTGCGCTCAGGCAGGCACGTGAGCCACTTCACGGGCGCCTCGCGGGTTGATGGGCATTCCCGCACCTACACCCTGCGGCGCCTGCCCAACGCCGCCTTCTACATCCTCGTGGGGCTGGCCCAGGCGGACTACCTGCAGGCCTGGCGCCGGGAAGCGGTGCTTTCTTCCGCCGCCGCGCTGGGCCTCATCACCCTCGCCACCGCCATGGCCTGGACGGCCCGCCGGGCCTGGGCCGGCCACCTGGCCTCGCAGGCCGAACGCGACCGCCTCATCGGAGAACTCACATTGGCCCTCGCCGAGGTCAAGCACCTCAAGGGCATGCTCCCCATCTGCGGCCATTGCAAGAAGATCCGCGACAGCCAAGGACGCTGGATCGACCTCGAGTCCTACATCTCCGATCACAGCGACGCCACCTTCAGCCATGGTGTGTGCCCCGATTGCGCCCGGGATCTCCGCGACGAGATGCTCGCCCGGCGAATGGAGCGCCCCCAGGATCCGGATCCCTGAGCCCCTCACGTGATGGATCGCACAGGCCCGCCGCAGCCCCTCCGGCAATACTGAAACCATGACCGCCGCCGTCCCCCACCTGCCCACCCCACGGAGGCCCACTTTGGCGAAGCCTAAGCCCGCAGGGTCGGGCACAGGAGGCGCCGAATGAGGCCGCAGCAGGAGCAGAGGCTCCATGTCCACGAGCCCCAGCGAGTGGGAGGACAGCACTGCGTGCTGTCCGATACATGGAGGCCCACTTTGGCGAAGCCGAAGCCCGCAGGGTCGGGCACAGGATGTGCCGAATGAGGCCGCAGCAGGAGCGAAGGCCCACTTTGGCGAAGCCGAAGCCCGCAGGGTCGGGCACAGGATGTGCCCGATGAAGATCGCCTTCATCGGCACTCACGGCGTCGGGAAGACCACCCTCTGCTACGAGCTGGCCGCCGCCCTCAAGCGGGAGGGGGTCCATGTGGACATCGTCAAAGAGGTGGCGCGGTTGTCGCCGCTGCCCATCAACCAGAAGACCTCCCTGGAAGCCCAGACCTGGATCTTCCTCACCCAGATGGCGGAGGAGATCCGCTCCGGCAGCCAGCACGATGTCCTCGTCTGCGACCGCAGCGTGCTGGACAACTACGCCTACATGATGCTGGCCTTCGGCCGCCAGATGCCCATCGAGCGGTTCATGCACCACTGGATGAAGAGCTACGACCTGCTCTTCAAGGTGCCCTTCAGCGGCCAGCTGGCGGCGGACGGCGTGCGCGACACGGATGCCTTCTTCGCCGAGGCGGTGGACCAGCTGGTGGACAAACTGCTGGAGGAACGCTCCCTGCCCCATGAGCGCCTGGAGCCGGGCAAGCGCCCCACTTGGATCGAGCGGGTCAAGCAAGTGGTGCTGAGCCATCCCAAGGGCCAGAAGCGGCTCATCTGAGGCCCGGATAGACGCCGCTTCCATCGTTTGTGACCCATATCTCCTCAATACTTCTGGAGAGCCTCTTACCCCAGGTAGATCATGAAGGGGAGGGAGGCTCCCATGGCCCTGATCGAGAACCAGCTGGTGCGCGGCGGCAGCTTCATGTTCCACTCCGCGGGTTCGCTGCCGCAATTCATCGCCGAGGAGAACAGCGAAGACGCGGTGGCCATCGCTGAAGCCGCCCGGGATTTCGTGAACGGTGAAGTCCTCCCCCGCGACGAAGCCATCGACCGCCTCGATCTGGAACTCACCCGCGAGCTGCTGGCCAAGACCGGCGATCTCGGCTTCCTGGGCATGGAGATTCCCGAAGCCTACGGCGGCCTGGACCTGGACAAGAAAACAGCCTTGCTCGTGCTTGAAGAGATGGCCAAGCAGGCCAGCTTCTCCACCAGCTACACGGCCCATACCAGCATCGGCACCATGCCCATCGTCTACTTCGGGAACCATGAGCAGAAGGCCAAGTACCTGCCCAAGCTGGCCAGCGGCGAATGGTGCGCGGCCTACGCCCTGACCGAAGCCGGCAGCGGCTCCGACGCCCTGGGCGCCAAGGCCACCGCCGTGCTGCAGGATGGCCACTGGGTGCTGAACGGCACCAAGGCCTGGATCACCAACGCGGGTTTCGCTGATGTGTTCACGGTCTTCGCCAAGATCAACGGCAGCCACCTCAGCGCCTTCATCGTCGAGAAGACGGATCCCGGCGTCAGCACCGGCGCCGAAGAAAAGAAGATGGGCATCAAGGGCAGCTCCACCCGCACCGTCATCCTGGAAAACTGCCGCATCCCCGAAGACCGCCTGCTGGGCGGCAAGGGCAAGGGCGCCCGCATCGCCCTGGGCATCCTCAACGTGGGCCGCTTCAAACTGGGCGCCAGCTCCGTGGGCGCGGGCAAGCGCGTGCTGGACTACACCCTCAAATACGCCGGGGAGCGCACCCAGTTCGGCAAGCCGCTCACGGCCTTCGGCCTCATCCAGCAGAAGCTGGCCAACATGGCCGTGCGCATCTTCGTGGGCGAGAGCATGAGCTTCCGCACCATCGGCTACCTGGACGAGGCCCTGGCCAATACCAGCTGGGAAAGCGAAACTGGCGGCGCCGACAAGATGAAGGCCATCGACGAGTACGCCGTGGAAGCCTCCATGTCCAAGGTCTGGGGCAGCGAGGCCCTCTTCGCCACCGCCGATGACGCCGTGCAGACCTTCGGCGGCGCGGGTTTCAGCGCCGAATACCCGGCCGAGAAGATCTACCGCGACTGCCGCATCAACCGCATTTTCGAAGGCACCAACGAAATCAACCGCATGCTTGTGGCCGGCACCTTCCTGAAGCGCTGCAGCGGCATCGACGGCCTGCCCCTGGCCGAGCGCGCCGCGGCTCCGCAGGAACTGCCCCAGGACGAACTGCTCCGCGTGGTGGCCCTCTCCAAGGCCCGCGCCCTCAAGGTGATCGCCCGCGCCCAGGCCGAGCATGGGCCCAAGATCCTGGAAAACCAGGAGGCCGCCGCCCACATCAGCAACCTGTTGATTGAAATCTACGCCATGGAGTCCGCGGCTGTCCGCGCGCAAAAGCTGGCCGCCGCCAGCCATCGCTGGGCCGGCCTGGCCCGGGACCTGGCCATGGTCTACGCGCAGGAAGCATGGAACCGCGTGCAGTCCGAAGCCCGGATGCTGGCGGGCGAGCTGGCCGAAGGGGAGGTCCTCGAAACCTTGATGGCCGGCCTTCTGGCCATGCAGGCCCCCGCCCCGGCGCCCATGTCCGTCCTGCGGCACCGCATCGCGCAAGTCTTGGTGGAACAGGGGCGCTATCCGCTGGCCGCAGGGAACTGACACAGCTCTTCAGAACTAAGCCTGCTGGGCATGATCCGCCGATACGGGCCGGGTGGAGATCCGCCCATGATGATCCGGCCCCAGCCCACCCAGAACGAACGGGTTCTGGGCGAAGATGATTTCATCGTTTCCAAGACCGACCTGAAGGGCGTCATCACCTACGGGAACCGCATCTTCATCGAGATATCAGGCTATTCCGAACCGGAGCTGCTGGGCTCGCCCCACAGCATCCTGCGGCATCCCGACATGCCCCGGGCCATCTTCAAGCTGCTCTGGGACACCATCCAGGCCAAGGGCGAGATCTGCGCCTACGTGAAGAACCTCGCCAAGGACGGGAGCTTCTACTGGGTGTTCGCGAACATCACGCCCTCTTTCGACCGCCACGGCAACCTCATCGGGTACTACTCCGTCCGGAGGAAGCCCCGGCCCGAGGCCGTCCAGACCATGGCCGGGCTCTACCGGGCCATGTTGGAAGCGGAGCGCCTGGCGGGCGATGGCCAGGCCGGCATGAAGGCCTCCACCGCCCTCCTCCACCAGACCCTCGCGCAGAAGGACATGAGCTATGAAGAATTTGTCTTTGGGCTCTAAGGTCCGCTACCTGCAAGGCGCTGCCCTGGGTTTGTTCCTGATCTTCGGCTACCTGGTTTCCGGACCGGAGAAACCCTCCACCCTCGCCTGGGCCCTCTTCGGCCTGACCACCCTGGTCCTGATCCTCCTGCTGTACACCGTGCACCGCATCCTCGTGGGCATCAAAAACCTCACCGCCACCATCCGGAAAGCGGCCAACGGCGACCTGGACCAGCGCATCACCCGGATCAAGCGGGGCGCCGCCACAGGAGGGGCCGCCTGGGCCGTGAACGACCTCCTGGACCAGCAGGAGGCCTTCTTCCGCGAAGTCTTCTCCGCCTTCGAGCACGCCAGCCAGGGCAAGACCTTCCGGCTGGCCATGGATCAAGGCCTCCACGGCGCCTTCAAGGACGCCATGACCCGGGTGAACGTATCCGTGGAAAGCCTGGGCAAGGTGCAGCAGATGGCCATCAAGGAGAAGCTCATCGCCCGCATCACGAACCTCAACTCCGGCAACCTCATCGGAAACCTGCAGTCCATCCAGGAATACCTGATGAACATGACGCAGGAGCTGGGCATCGTGGGCCAGATATCCAAGGAGACCGCCCAGGAGGCCGAGGCCAGCCGCGCCACCATCGAAAGTCTGGTGGCGGATCTCAACCGCATGGCCGAGATGATCGCCCGGACCAATGCCCAGACCGCCCTGCTCCATCAGAAGGGCGAAGAGATCAACCAAGTCGTCCAGGTCATCACCGACGTGGCGGACCGCACCAACCTGCTGGCCCTGAACGCGGCCATCGAAGCGGCCCATGCCGGAGAAGCGGGCAAGGGCTTCGCGGTCGTGGCCGAGGAAGTGCGCACCCTTTCCGAGAACACCAAGGACGCGGCGGCCTCCATCGCCGCCACCATCGAATCCTTCGGCGAAGCCACCAGCCGCATGATCGGCGATTCGGAGCAGGTGAAGGAAATCGCCGAGGGCAGCCGGAGCGCCGTCATCGATTTCCGCGCCCAGGTGCTGAAATTCGCCGATTCCGCCGAAACCTCCCTCGCCCAGGTCAGCAAAGCCCAGGATTTCAGCTTCGCCTCCCTGGTGAAGGTGGACCACTTCCTCTACAAGCAGAACGGCTACCGGGTGCTGCACCAGGGCGCCAATTCCCCGGAGGCCCGCGCCGTCCAGACCACCCACCTGACCTGCCGGCTGGGCGTCTGGTACCACGAAGGACAAGGCGCCGAATCGTTTTCACACACCGCCTCGTTCGACCGCCTGGAGGCGCCCCACGCCAGCGTCCACCAGAACGTCCAGGAGGCCGTCAGCCTGCTGGGCACCCATTGGGACAGGGATGAGGCCATCCAGGAACAGATCTTCGGCCGCTTCGAGGCCGCCGAACAGGCCAGCGAAGAGGTGGTGCAGGTCATCGACCGCATGGTCGAAGAGCGGCACAGAAGGGCCTGATCCCGTTTCGCCTGCAATCGTAAAAGATCCACCACAGAGGCACGGAGCATGGGCACTTCGCAGGCGCCAGGCTCGGATGCCCTGAGGAGGATCCGGACCTGGCGCCTGCGAAGGCTCCCGGCTTGGCCGGAAGCGGCCTCCGGCCTGCCCATGACGGAGAAACACGGAGGCCTCCGTACCATCTCCGTGGGCTCTGTGTCTCGGTGGTGGGTCTCTATGGTTGATGGCGATCTGGTATGAGCTATTTCACGGCCCTGTGCAGGGCGGCGATGCCCCCCGTAAGGTTCGTCCAGCGGACCTCGCGGAAGCCGGCCCCCTCCAGTTCCGCGGCCAGGGCCCGCTGATGGGGAAAGGCGCGGATGCTCTCCGGCAGATAGGTGTAGGCCGAGGCATCCCCGCTGATCCAGGCGCCGATCCTGGGCAGCACCCGCAGGCTGTACCAATCGTAGAGGGCCTTTAGGCCAGGAATCACCGGCGTGCTGAACTCAAGGATGGTGAGCCGGCCCCCGGGCCGCAGCACCCGGAGGAATTCCGCGTAGGCGCGGGCCCGGTTCTCCACGTTGCGAATGCCGTAGCAGATGGTGATGCCGTCAAAACTGGCATCGCGGAACGGCAGGCACTGGGCGTCGGCATCGCTGGAGGCCCAGATGAGCTTGCTGAGCCCCTTCCGCGCGAACTTGGCCGGCCCCAGGCGCAGCATGGCATGGGTGAAATCGGTGCTGACCACTTCGGCGCCCCGCCGGGCCAGGGCCAGGCTGGAATCCCCCGTGCCCGCCGCCACGTCCAGAAATCGCTTGCCTGGCCCGGCGCCGCTGGCCCTCGCCATGCGCCACCACCACCAGAAATCCACTCCCCCCGAAAGGACGTGGTTCAGAACGTCGTACTTGCCGGCGATGGCCGAAAACATCTGCTGCACTTGCCTGCCTTCCGGCATCCAACCTCCCGAACCTTCCACCCACCATGCTCCCGCGGGACGCCTGATGTTTAACCCCAAGTATGACTGGTGCTGCCCGGGGGCGTAGGCCGCGGGCCGGTCCCCCGGACAGCAAAGTCCGGGGCGGGCTCCGCCCGCACAGGACGCGGGGGCTCCGGGGGCGTAGGCCGCAGGCCGGTCCCCCGGACAGCCAAAGTCCAGGGCGGGCTCCGCCCGCACAGGACGCGGGGGCTCCGGGGGTGTAGGCCGCAGGCCGATCCCCCGGACAGCCAAAGTCCAGGGTGGGCTCCGCCCGCACAGGACGCGGGGGCTCCGGGGGTGTAGGCCGCAGGCCGATCCCCCGGACAGCCAAAGTCCAGGGTGGGCTCCGCCCGCACAGGACGCGGGGGCTCCGGGGGTGTAGGCCGCAGGCCGGTCCCCCGGACAGCACTGACCAGAGGTAGAGGCTAGCCAAAGGGACCAAGGCCTTGCATCGTGAACCCAACCCCAATCCGGAGGATCGAGATGAACACCACTGCTGCTGAGGCAGTCAAGGGAGGCAGTTTCCTGCTGACGCCCATCGGGGCCTTGCCCCAGTTCACGCCGGAGGAATTCGGCGACGAGGCCAAGGAATTCGCCCGGGCCGCCAAGGATTTCATCCAGGGCGAGGTGCTGCCCCGGGACGAGGAGATCGACAAGCTCAACCTGCCCCTCACCGTAGAGCTCATGAAAAAGGCCGGCGAGCTGGGCCTGCTGGGCCTCGAAGTGCCCGAGGCCTACGAGGGCATGGATGTGGACAAGCGCACGGCCATGTTGGTGCTGGAGGAGATGAGCAAGCAGGGCAGCTTCGCCGTGAGCTACAGCGCCAACACCGGCATCGGCACCCTGCCCATCGTCTACTTCGGCACCGAGGCCCAGAAGCAGGCCTACCTGCCCAAGCTGGCCACGGGCGAGTGGCTGGCCCGCCAAGGTGGACGGCCAGCAGTTCAGCGCCTTCATCGTGGAGAAGATCGACCCGGGCATCAGCACTGGCGCCGAAGAAAAGAAACTGGGCATCAAGGGCAGCTCCACCCGCACCGTGATCCTCGAGAACTGCCGCATCCCCAAGGACCGCCTCCTGGGCGAGATCGGCAAGGGGCACAAGATCGCCTTCGGCATCCTCAACATCGGCCGCTTCAAGCTGGGCGTGGGCAGCCAGGGCGGCATGAAGCGGGTTCTCGAATACAGCATCCGCTACACCACCGAGCGCCAGCAGTTCGGCAAGGCCATCAACAGCTTCGGCATGATCCAGCAGAAGCTGGCGGACATGGCCACCAAGATCTTCGTGTGCGAGGCCCTGAACTTCCGCACCGTGGGCTACATCGACGAGGCCCTCCAGCGGACCAGCTGGGACAGCCCCACGGCCGGCGCCGACAAGATGGCCGCCATCGACGAGTACACCATCGAGTGCAGCATCTCCAAGGTGTGGGCCAGCGAGGCGCTCTTCTTCGTGGCCGACGAGGCCGTGCAGTCCTACGGAGGCTACGGCTTCAGCGCCGAGTACCCGCCCGAGAAGGCCCTGCGCGACTGCCGCATCAACCGCATTTTCGAGGGCACCAACGAGATCAACCGCCTGCTCATCGCCGGCACCCTGCTGAAGCGCGCCATGAAGGGCGATCTGCCCCTCATGCAGTTCGGCCAGCAGGTGGCCAAGGAGATCTCCAACCCCGTGAGGGCCGACAGCTTCACGGGCCCCCTGGCCCGCCTCAAGCATGGCGTGGAGCTGAGCAAGCGCCAGTGCATGCTGGCTGCGGGCCTGGCCGTGCAGGTGCTGGGCCAGAAGCTGGTGGACAACCAGGAGGTCATGGCCCGCATGAGCAACATGCTCATGGAGATCTACGCCATGGAAAGCGCGGTCGTGCGCGCGGAGCGCATGGTGGAATCGGGACACCGCTGGGCCGCCATCGCCCGCGACATGACCGAGCTCTACGTGAATGAAAGCTGGCACAAGGTCCACGGCGACGCGCGCATGCTCTGCGCCGACGTGGTGGAAGGCGAGGCCCTCCGCCACGCCCTGGCCGGCGTGAAGGCCTTCGCCGAATTCCACCCCACCAGCAGCGCCCGCCTGCGGGGCCGCATCGCCAGCGAACTGATCCAGAAGGGGACCTATCCCATCGAAGTGTTCTGAACCGCGTGCACCATGATGAGAGGGGCCCCGGCTGGGGCCCCTCTCCTTTCACGCGGCGGTTCTTTCCTCAGCGCCGGATCTCATGGCTGGAGGCGGACCTCCGTTCCTCCCGGGGCTTTTCGCGCGCGGGTTCAGGACGGTTGGGCGCGGGACGGCTTTCCCGGGCTGGTTCTGGCCTGGACTCGGGCCTGGACTCGGGCCTGGATTCGGGCCTGGATTCGGGCCTGGGCGCGGGACGGCTTTCCCGGGCCGGCTCGGAGCGCGGCGGATCGGGGCGGCGCTCCTCCCGGGGGGCCCGGAAATTGAACTCGGGCGCGCGTTCGCGGGCCGGTTCGGGACGGGGCGCTTCAGTCGGGCGCGGCCGTTCCTCCATGCGCTCCCGGGCGGGAGGGACATCGGGACGCCGCTCCTGGGGCCGGGGGCGCTCCTCGGGGCGCTGGACGGGCGGGGCCTGTTCGGGCCGGCGCTCGGGCAGGGCCCTGGACCGGTCCTCCGGCCTCTGAACGGGCTGGGGCGTTTCCTGGCGGCGATCGGTTTGGCGCTCGTCGGGCCGGCGCTCTCGCGCCGCGGGCACGTCCGGGCGCCGAGTCTCGATGGGACGCACCTCCTGGCCCCGGGGGGTTTCGACGCGGCCGCGGCGATCCTCGAAGGGCACGCGCTGGGAGCCGGGATTGGAGCTGCCGCCGGGGACGATCCGGTTGGGGCTCAGGTCCCGGTGGACCACCCGGCCCGTGGTGACCTGGGCCTGCCGTTCATAGGCCTGCATGCGGTCGCGGTTCACGTCGCGGCGGAACACGGTTTCGATCTGGCCGGGATTGCGGAATTCCGCGCGAGAAACCATGAGGGGGCTGCGCTGCCAGGGGGCGCCCAGGTCGCGGCTGCCGCCACGCCATGTGGTGCCGCCGCTCCCGCCGCCGAAGGTGCGCAGGACGGTCGCGTCCGAGTAGATGTGCCGGTGCACGTTCACGATGTTGATGTTCGTCACGGCCACCACGTTCCAGGCGTAGCCGCCGCCCCAGGCGCCGTAGCCCCAATGGCAGGGCGTGTTGTAGTAGCCCAGGGGCGCCCAGCCGTAGTAGCCGGGGGTGTGATGCCAGGCCACCCACGCGGGGCTGTAGTAGACACCGGGGATCCAGCACCAGCCGATGCCCACGCTCCAGTGCCAGCGGCCGTGGTGGTAGGCCACATAGGCCCAGGGCTCGTCCGACACCCAGGTCATGCCGCCGGAGTACGGCGCCCAGCGGCCCTGGTAGTAGGGGCGCCAGTCTTCGGCCACGCCGTTGGGCTGCCAGACCCAGCCGAACTCGTCGGAGTGGACCCAGCGGCCGTGGTTGTCCAGTTCGTCGGCGTAGTAGCGGATTTCGGCGGGCACGTGGTTCCAACTCTCGCCCCGCTCCACGATGACTGCGCGGTCGCTCCAGCGGTCGAAATCGTCGCCATCGTAGGTGTTGAAGCTGCGCACCCGGTCGAGGCCGTCCTGGGGGCTGTAGACGGTCAGGCGCTCCCCGGCGCCGACGCGGGCCTCGTCCCGCTCGTTGCTGAACGTCACGCGGCCGCTGTGCACCTTCAGGCGCACCACCTTGTCGCGCTCGGCCTCGATGGTGAAGCCGCCCTTGTCGAAGCAGGTGGCCGTGCCCGAAGGCGTGTCCACCCGGAAGCGGGCGTCCGACTGGCCGCCCAGCAGCACCCGGAGGCGGCCGCTGTCGAGGCGGAGCAGCACCTGCTTCTCGCCCTTCTTGTCCGTGAACAGGGCGGCCACCGTAAACCGGGTGGCGCCGGCGAACGCCACGCGGGTGCCGTCCCCCAGTTGCAGAACGCCACGACCGCGGCTTTCCACGACATCGCCCTCAGCGATGGGCGTCCCGCGCGTCAGGGTTTCATCCAGGTCGCCCTTGCGGATGTGGACCTCGCCTTCCAAGGCCCGCACCATGGCATAGCGCTCAGGCGCCTCGCCTTGGTAGGACTCGTCCCCGTCCGGAGCGTCGGCGGGAGGCGCCTGCGGGCCCGCCAACAGGACGGCGGCGGGCACCAGCAGGGCGGCCATCCGGGAGTAAGTCAACGTCGAGGTCATGGGGCCCTCCGTGGGTAGGATGCCGCGTCCCAGAGGATCGGTTCCTGTGGGGAGGGCAGCCAGGGTCGTGCCAACTTGGGGGAGCAGTGACAAAACCTGCCCCGCTTCAGGCGATACGCGCTCCATGCCGGGGAAAGCCCGAAGGCGCGCCGCTGCGTCCGGATTGTCGTTCTCGATTTCTGCAGCGAGTTCCAGGTGGCCACGTCCACCATCACCGCAGCTTCGCGTCCGTGCTCCGTCACCATCACGGCTGCCCGGGTTTTCTTCAAGCTCGCAATGACTTCCGTCGCACGACGTTTCACTTCCGCGACCGGGACGAGTTTCATCAAAGGCCTTTTTCCGTTTTGCACCCAGGGGATGGATCATGATCTGGCAGATTCGCCGATCCCACCCTTGTGCTGCTTCGGGTCTTTTCGTTGATGAACATGAGGTTAGGCGCTCGAAACCGGGGATCAGCCCTGCGGAAAGGGAGCCAGCGCCGTGCCGGCCTTGGCGGGATCCCGGCGCACGCCCAGGGGCGCCAGCCGCGGCAGCAGCGCGATCCAGGGAATGGACCACTGCGTGGGGAAGCCCCTATCCACTGTCCCCGCCGTCACTTCCAGGCGGTCCGGAAGGAACCGGATGCGCAGGTCCCGTCCGGGCGGCAGCGGCAGATGCACCGTCTCGGCCGTGGCGGGGTGCACCACGGAGAGGAAACCTTCCCCATCCTCCAGCACCCAGAGCAGGCCCTTCAGGAAGGGACGGAAATCCTCCGCCGCCCACTGGAGCCCGCCCAAACCTCGGGTAAGGGGGGAATCCGCGGGGAAAGCCCATGCACCCGAGGGTTCCGGCAGAACGATGCCTCCATCCCGCCAGGCCCTCAACGGCCGCCCCGGCAGCCCCGCCTTCAGCCGGACGATGCCCCGCGCATCCCGCACGGTCAGGGTGCCATCCCCCGTGAGCCGGGCCTCCATGGGCCCCGTGGAGGGCTGCATCGTCACGGGGGAATCCGCCTGGGGCCGGTCCCCGCTCTGCCATTCCAAGGGGGGCAGGCCCTCCCAGGCGAGACGCGGGCGTCCCTGGGCCGAAAGGCTTGGCGCCAGCAGCGCCGCGCTCAGGAAGAGGGTGCCCAGCCGCACAGGGCCTCCAGGTTCTGGGTGGTCAGTTGGGCCAGCTTGGCCGGAGGAATGCCGCGAAGCTCCGCCACCGCTTCGGCGGTGAAGCGCACGAAGCCGGGTTCGTTGGGCTTTCCGCGGTAGGGCACCGGCGCCAGGAAGGGGGCGTCCGTCTCCACCAGGATGCGGTCGGAGGGCGCCCAGGCGGCCACGTCACGAATGGCTCCGGCATTCTTGAACGTGGTGATGCCGGAAAAGCTGAGGTAGAAGCCCAGGTCCAGGGCCCGCGCCGCGAAGGCGCGGTCCTCGCTGAAGCAGTGGATGATGCCCCGGACGCCGCTGGCTCCCTCTTCCTCCAGCACCCGGAGCGTCGCCTCTGGGGCGGACCGGGTGTGGATCATGAGGGGCTTGGCCACGGCCCTCGCCAGGCGGATCTGAGCCCGGAAGACCTCCTCCTGGACCTCCCGCGGGCTCAGGTCGTAGTGCCAGTCGAGGCCCGTCTCGCCCACGAAGCGCACGGCGGGGTCGCGCAACAGGCCTTCCAGGGCCGCGGCCACGTCCGGCGTCCAGCTTTTCGCCTCGTGGGGATGCACGCCGAGGCTCGCCTGTACGCCCGGCATCCGGCGGGCCATGTCCAGCACCGTTCGGGAGTCATCCAGATCCGTCCCCACCGCGATGAACCCGGTGACCCCATGCGCCTTCGCCCGGGCCAGGGTGGCTTCCACCTGGTCCGAGGCCAGGTAGGAACCGGTGAGATGGCAGTGGGCGTCCACGAGCATGGCTCCATGCTCCCACGAACCCTCCTGGCCGCCGAAATCCCCCCAGCCCGCCACCGCGAAGCTGTCCCCTGTGACCTCCAGCACGAACGCCCCCGTCCGGACCGCAATCCCCTGCATTCTGAAGAGGATCGGAGCGCGCAGTGCCCCCCCCTTTCACCCCGCCACCCCCCAACCACCGGCCCCGCATGCTGCGGGTGCGGGACGGGCTGCGGGACGGGCTGGGCGGCGACGTGACCTACCTGCGGGTGTCCCTCACGCGCCAGAGCAACCTGGCCCGCATCCGGGGCCGGGTCGAAGACGCCGACGCCTCCCCCGTCAAGCCCATGAACCGGAACGAGACGGTGCATCTCATCAAGGTGTTCACCAGCCTCGGCATCCGCAAGGTGCGCCTCACGGGCGGCGAGCCCCTGCTGCGCCGGGACCTGGAAACCATCGTGGCGGGCATCAGCCCCGAAGTGGAGGGCCGCGTCCATCTCACGACCAACGGCACCCTGCTGCCTCGCCGGGCCCGCGCCCTGGCCGATGCCGGGCTCCATGGCGTGAACATCAACCTGGACGCCGCTGACCGGGCCGCCTACAAGCGGATCACCGGCAAGGACGCCCTGGGCAAGGCTCTCGCGGGCCTGGAGGCCGCGCGGAGCGCCGGACTGCAGGTGAAGCTGAACGCGACAGTCGTGCGGGGCTGGAATGAGGATCAGATCCTCCCCCTGGTCCACCTGGCCCAACGGGAAAACCTCGACCTCCGCTTCATCGAATGCATGCCCCGCCGCGGCGAGACCTGGGAGCTGGACCGGTTCGTGGCCGCCGCGGAAATTCTGAGGATCATCCGCGAGGGACTGGGCATCGATCTTGTCGAGGAAACGGCCCGCCACCCCGAAGACGGCCCCGCCCGGGTGTACCGCATCTCGGGCGCCAATGAGCTGGGTGGCGACCTGGCCGGCGCCAAGGTCGGCATCATCTCCGCCCAGCATTCCAATGCGTGCGACCACTGCAACCGCGTGCGGCTCACCAGCCGCGGCGAACTCAAGGTCTGCCGCTTCGGGCAGCCCAGGGTGGATCTTCTGGAACCGCTGCGCCGGCACGCGCCCCAGGACATGCTCGTGCGGCTCATCCGCCAGGGTCTCCAGGCCAAGCGCCCCTGCCATCCCTTCCAGCGGGGTGGAAGGCTGGAGATGGCCCAGGGGCTGTGGCAGCTGGGAGGCTGACCGGCCGGGGACCCGGCCCGCTCAGCCCAGCTGTTTCCGCATCAGGCGCGCCACGGGCACCCCGCCCTTCAGGTGGCTTTCCACGATCTCGGGCACGTCTCCGGGACTCACGTGGGCGTACCACACGCCATCGGGATAGACGAGCACTGCGGGCCCGATGGCGCAGAAGCCCACCGATCCGCAGGTGAGGCACTGGACCGCGCCTTCGCGGTTGCCCTTGAAGTAGAGCAGCTGCTCTTCCTCCAGCCTCGCCTTGAAAGCCTCCAGCACCGCTTCCGAGCCATTGGCCGCGCAGCTCTTGGCTGTGCAGACGAGCACCTGCCGCTGCAGGGGGTGGCGGATGATGGGCGACAGGGAGGCGTCCTCCTCCGGCGTGGGGAGCGGGCGGTTCTCATCCATGGCGGCCTCCGGGGAACCCACCATATCAGACCGGCCTCCACTGGACTGCACGGCTCGAAATCCGTGCCAGGTTGAAGGCGTCTTTTAAATTACTGTTTGGTTATTTAATTAATAGTGATAATAGTCACGAACGACTTGACCTCGTTATTCACCCAACCATCATCAATCTCAAGACCCTGCCATGGGCGGACCAAGCCTCTTGGATCCAGGGCATTCAATCCCTCCGCAGGGCCGGCTTCGCCCTGCCTTCAACCCTTTCCACGAAAGGAAGTGCTCCATGCGGAACACCCTCGGATTTCTCACGATCCTGGCCCTGGCCGCCGCGCCCCTGGCCGCCGAAGGCGGCAGCGACATCAAGGGCAAATACATCTTCAAGAAGACCTGCAAGACCTGCCACGCCGCCGGAGCCTCCGCCAAAGAGGTCACGCCCCTCTCCAAAACCCAGGCCCAGTGGAAGGCCTACTTCGCCGCGGCCAAGCACAACGGCGGCAAGGAGCCGCTGGGCAAGCTCCTGAAGCCGGAACAGGTCAAGGACGTGCAGGCCTTCCTGGTGAACCACGCCTCGGATTCGCCGCAGCCCGAAACCTGCGGCGGCTGATGCCGCGACAGTTCCCCCCTTCCCCCGCAACGAACCCTCTGGAGACACCCCCATGAACTCCCGCATCATGCTCACCCTCGTGGCCATGCTGGCGCCCGCGGGCCTCAGCGCCCAATCCAACCAGGATCTGCAGAAGCAGATCGAACAGCTGAAAATCCAACTCAAGGCCGTGGAGGACAAGGCCGCTGCCGCGCAGGAAGTGGACGCCCGCCTGGTGAAGGTCGAAACCAAGGTGGCCGGCGACAACATCCAGTGGGGCGGCGACCTCCGCACCCGCTTCGAAAGCAGCACCTGGAGTTTCAAGCCCTACCAGCAGTTCATGGGCTTCGCGCAGGCTGCCGGGGCGCCGGCAGGCGCGCTGCCCCCCGGCTATCCCTATCCCTTCATGGCGCTCACCCAGAACGTGCCCGCCCAGGACTGGACCAACTCGGTGCAGTGGTCCACCCGCCTGAGGCTGAGGATGGGCATCACCATCAACGAGCACGCCAAGATCATGGGTCGCCTGACGATGTACAAGGTGCACGGCGGCGCCGACGTGCCCACCTTCAACGGCTCCCCCAACACCGTGGCCAATTCCTTCAACGACGCGAAGGTTCCGGGCACGGACGTGCTGCGCGTGGAGCGCGCCAGCCTCGTCTACGACTTCCCCGTGGGCGTCCTGTCCATCGGCCGCCAGAACACCTCGGACGGCCCCCCCTTCGAGGTGCGCGAGGGCGGCGAGCGCCAGGCCACGCCCCAGGCCCTGGCTGTGAACGCCCTGGTGGACGGCATCGGCTTCAAGTTCCACCTCGACAAGCTGGGCCTGCCCGAGAACACCCTGCTGGGTCTCTGCTACGGCGTGGGCTATGAGTCCGGCTTCGGCGGCGGCGGCAGCGTCAAGTCCGGCGCCGCGCCCGTGGGCTTCAACTTCACCAATGTGAACTGGACCGCCCAGGGCCCCAATGCCGCGGCGGCCACCCTGCAGGTGAACAGCATCGGCCCCCTCAAGGACAGCACCGTCCTGGGCGCCATGTACGACATGCCCCTGCTCTTCCAGGTGGGCGAGAGCGTCCACAGCGCCAACTTCTACCTGGGCTTCAACCGCTTCGGCAACATGACGGACATCCCCTTCGGCAGCACCAACAACTTCCCCGTGCCCGCCATGCCCGGCATGGGCGGCATGCCCTCCATCCAGTACGTGACCGCCACCAACAACCTGGGCGACATGGACCAATGGACCGCCACCTGGAAACACAAGATCGGCGACGCCTTCACCTATTTCGCCAGCTACGGCCGCATCAAGAGCAAACCCAATGGCAAGATGAGCCAGTACGGCGCCTACTGGACGATGCCCCCCGCCATGGGCGGCACCCAGCAGCTGGCGGGCTTCGGCGGCCTGTTGGGCGACGCCAAGAACAGCCAGACGGCCAGCGCCTATTACGTGGGCATGCGCTGGGATGCCACCGACAAGCTGGGCTTCGGCGCCGAGTTCAACCATGGCTCGCCCCGCTGGTTCACCTACAGCCCCGCCACGGGCGAGGCCACGGAAAAGCTGGGCACCCGCGGCGACGTGTGGGAGGGCTACGTCCACTGGCAGTTCGCCAAGAACGCCGCCTTCCGCCTGGGCTACCTCGACTACAAGTACAGCCACGCCTTCAGCGGCTGGCACATCAGCCCCGGGGCCTCCATGCCCGGCCAGAGCTGGGAAGACGCCTATGACCTGGCCAAGAACCCGATGTTGCAGTACGGCTTCCCCGCTGCCGTGAAGAGCACCTACGCCTCCCTCGAAGTGAAGTTCTGATCTGGCCCCGCCCGCAGGCCTCCGGGCCTGCGGGCCGTTTCGACCCGCCGCCCGCGCCATCCCTTCCGCTGGAGCCCGCATGTCCGCCCTCCTTCCCTTTCCATCCAGGCAGCTCCGCCAAGCCTTGACCGGGCTCATCGTCTGTTCGCTGCTGCCCCTGATGGCCCAGCAAACGGCGCCCGCGGGCCACGGTTCGTACACGAAACTGCGGGCCGAACGGGGCCAGAGCGCCACCGCGGACCACAGCAAGTTCAAGGTCCTCCAGGGGCCCTTCAAGGACGGCGACGGCTCCGCCGTCACCCGGGCCTGCCTCAGCTGCCACACCAAGGCGGCGGCCCAGGTCATGGCCACCAAGCACTGGAACTGGCGGCCCTCGGACAAGAAGCTCGAAGGCTACGGCAAGTCCACGCACCTGGTGAACAACTTCTGCATCTCCACCATCGGCGGCAACCAGGAAGCCTGCGCCCGCTGTCACGCGGGCTACGGCATGAAGGACAGCGGCTTCGACTACACCAAGGCCGAGAACGTCGACTGCCTGGTCTGCCACGACACCACCGGCGACTACGAAAAGATCAAGGGCGGCTATCCCAATCCTGCCGTGCCCCTGGCCGACATCGCGCAGAAAGTGGGACGGCCCGGCAACCAGAACTGCGGCGTCTGCCACTTCTTCGGCGGCGGCGCCGACGCCACCAAGCACGGCGACCTGGACGACACCATCCTCAAGGCCCCCCGCGCCGTGGACGTGCACCTGTCGAAGCAGGGCGCGGGCATGGCCTGCACCGACTGCCACCTGTCCCAGGCCCATGAAATCGCGGGCCCCGGCTACATCGAGGCCGCCGACCGCCGCGAGCAGCCCCGCTTCCCCGGCGAGCCGATGTCCCGGATGTCCTGCGCCGCCTGCCACACCGCCAGCCCGCACGCCTCGTTCGTCCTGAACCGGCACTACCGCAAGGTGGCCTGCCAGACCTGCCACATCCCCGCCTTCGCCCGGGGCGGACTGGCCAGCAACCTGTCCTGGACCTGGTCCACCGCAGGCAAGCTGAAGGAGGGGCGGCCCTACGAGGAACGCGACGCCCAGGGCCTGGAGACCTACAACACCATTCACGGCGACATGGTCTGGGCCAAGGACGTGAAGCCGGAATACGTCTGGTACGACGGCCACATGGCCTTCACGCGGCTGACGGACACCATCTCCCCCGCCCGCCCCGTGGTGCTGAATCCCCTGCAGGGCTCGTATGCCGATCCCGAAGCCAAGATCTGGCCCTTCAAGCGCCACGACGGCGACCAGCCCTTCGATCCGGTCCTGAACCGCTTCATCGCGCCGTGGACCGCCGGGCCCAAGGGCTCCGGCGCCTACTGGGGCGACTACGACTGGGACCGCGCCATCCGGCTCGGCATGGAGAAGGCGGGCCTGCCCTGGAGCGGAAAATACGACTTCGTGAAAACCCAGATGTGGTGGCCCATCACCCACATGGTGGCCCCCAAGACGCAGGCTCTCGCCTGCACCGAATGCCATTCCCGCCAGGGCCGTCTGGACCGGGTGGCAGGGTTCTACCTGCCTGGGCGGGACCGGGGCGCGGGCGTCGACTTTCTGGGCTGGAGCGCGGTGCTCCTGACCTTCTGCGCGGTGGCCGTGCACGGCGCCTTCCGCTTCCTCTCCAGCCGTTCCTAGGAGGCCCGCATGAGCCGCATCGTCCTCTATCCGCTGTTCAACCGTATCTGGCACTGGACCCAGGCCCTGCTGATCCTCCTGCTGGCGCTCACGGGCTTCGAAGTGCGAGGCACCTTCCGCCTCTTCGGCTACCTCCGCGCCGTGAACCTGCACCACACCTTCGCGGTGGCCTTGGTGGTGCTCATCCTGTTCGCCATCTTCTGGCACGTGACCACGGGCGAATGGCGCCAGTACATCCCCACCCGCGCCTTCCTCCGCGAGATGGTGGCCTTCTACCTCACGGGCATCTTCAAGAACGCGCCGCACCCGGTCCGCAAGGAGCGCACGGCCAAGCTGAACCCCCTGCAGCGCCTGGCCTACCTGGGCTTCAAAGTGCTCATCATCCCTGTGCAGGTCAGCACTGGGGCCCTCTACTTCTTCTACCCCAACTTGAGCGCCTCGGGCTGGCCTCCGTCGTCCCTCTGGTTCATCGCCGTCCTCCATGTGCTGGGCGCCTTCGGCCTCCTCGCCTTCCTGGTGGGGCATGTCTACCTCACCACGACCGGGCATCGCCCCCTCAGCAACCTGAAGGCCATGCTGGTCGGCTATGAGGAGGTACACGAAGAGGCCGCTGCATCGGCCTCCGAAGAGCCATCGGCCTAGGTTCCGGATGAAGGCTGCCTCTGCCGGCTTGCGGTGATCCCGCGCTTGCGCCGACACTGGGGCCGGAGGCTTCATTGGCCCGACGCCCAAGCTGCAAGCGAGTCGAGGGAATGCCTGGCGTGAATTATTTCAAGCCCCGGGCAGTGCCGGTCGCGTTGCTGGAGGAAGTCACCCTGTCGGTCGAGGAGCTGGAAGCGCTCCGGCTCGCCCACAAGGAGGGGCTCTACCAGCTTCAGGCCGCCGAGCGGATGGGCGTGTCCAGGGCCACCTTCGGCCGGGTCCTGGATTCAGCCCACCGCAAGGTGACCCTTGCCCTGGTGGACGGCTGCGCCCTGCGCATCGAGGGCGGCTCCTTCTGCATGACCGGCCCCGAGCGATGCGTTCATTGCCCTCTCAGGGGCGACGGCGGCTCCGGTGAGGCACCGCTCTGCGAGGAGTGTCCCGCGCGGGCCGCCAAGACACCGCAGTGATCCACTGGAACCAGGGCCGGATTCCGGGGGAGGCTACTTGCCGTCTTCGCTGCGGGCAGGCGTCTCACAGGCCAGCGGAACGGCGTGGGTGCCTTTCCACATGGCGTAGCGACGGTACCCTCCCGAGAGGTTGCGGACCCGGAAACCACGCTGGGCGAGCAGGCGCGCCGCCACGTAGCCCCGGAGCCCCACCTGGCAGAACACCAGCAGTTCCTTCTCCATCGGCAGGTCCTCGATCCGGTCCCGCAGCTCATCGACCGGAGCGCAGACGGCTCCGGGAATGCTGCCTCCGGCATGTTCCTGGAAGGTCCGGACGTCCAGCAGCATCTGGTTCCCATCCAGGGCCGCGAGCTCTTCCGGCTCCCAGAGCGCCACGTCGCCCCGGAGCACATTGGAAGCCACGAAACCGGCCATGTTCACCGCATCCTTGGCGCTGCCGTAGGGGGGCGCGTAGCAAAGCTCGGCATCCTCCAGGTCGAAGACCGTGAGGCCTCCCCGCTGGGCCATCGCGATCACGTCGATCCGCTTATCCACGCCCGCCACGCCCACCGCCTGGGCGCCCAGGACGCGTCCATCCCCGGGGGCGAACAGGAGCTTCAGCGAGATCGGCTGGGCGCCTGGGTAGTAGGTGGCATGGTCCGCCGGGTGCACATAGATGCGCTGGTAGGGCATCGCTTTGCGCCGGAGGGCCGCTTCGGAAAGGCCCGTCATGGCGAAGGTGAGATCGAACACCTTGCAGATGGAGGTGCCCTGCGTCGCCTTGTAGCGGCTGGCGCGCCCCAGGATGACCTCCGCCGCGATCCGTCCCTGACGGTTGGCCGGGCCCGCCAGGGGGATGAGAGCCGGATCCTGGCTCACGAAGTCGCGCACCTCCACCGCATCCCCCACCGCATAGATGTTCGGGTGGCTGGTGCGCATCTGGTCGTCCACTCGAATCCCGCCCGTGGGCCCGATGGCCAGCCCCGCCTCGCGGGCCAGGCGCGCCTCGGGGCGCACCCCCACGCTCATCACCGCCACATCGCAGGAGAGGCAATCCCCATCGTCCAGCCGCGCCAGCAGGGACTCGCCTTCCCGCTCGAAGGCCGTCACGGAGCGCCCCAGGCGCAGATCGACGCCCTGCCGGCCCAATTCCTCCTGCAGCGGGAACGTCATTTCCGGATCCGCCACGCCCAGCACATGGGGCAGTTTCTCGACCATGGCCACGGCCATCCCGCGATGGCGCAGCTGCTCGGCCAATTCCAGGCCGATGAAACCACCTCCGACCACCAGGGCCCGGCCTCCCCCTCCCGGCGGAATCGCGGCCAGGATGCGGTCCATGTCGCCCATGTTGCGGAGGGTGAGCACCTTCTCATCCTGGAAGCCGGGAAGCGCCGGCCGGATGGCCTCGGCCCCCGGGCTGAGCACCAGGGCGTCGTAGGCTTCCACGCTTTCCCGGCCCGAATCCAGATCGCGCGCCACCACCACCTGCTTCTGGGGATCGATGGACACCACTTCGGTGCGGATCCGCACGTCGATGTCGAACCTCGCGTTCAGGCTCTCGGGGGTCTGCACCAGAAGGCGGCCCCGCTCCGGAATCACGCCGCCGATGTGATAGGGCAGGCCGCAATTGGCGAAGGAAACGTAGGAGCCTCGCTCAAAAAGCACAATGTCGGCCTCTTCCGAAAGCCGCCGCGCACGGGCCGCCGCGCTGGCGCCACCGGCGACACCACCCACAACCAGGATCCGAAGGGAAGGAGACATGTGCGGCCTTTCGAAGAAGATGCAGAGAGGTTCAAATCGATTGATAGTATAACCATTCAAGAATTTGCATCATCCCGCTGCTTCGGCCCAGGTTTCGCCTCGGGAGGCCATTCATCATCTTGTCATATATTGAGCATATGCGCATTATTTTGAAACCGGCAGGACTCCATTTCTGGCGGAGGAGGACCTCCCATGAAGATCGCCTTTCCCACCATGGACGGACAGTCCATTTCGGCCCATTTCGGCCGGAGCAAGAGCTTCCTGGTTCTCGAAATCCAGGGTGCCGCCATCCGGCGCCGTGAGGTTCGCGTGAATGAACAAGCCCGCCCCGTCCCTGCCCTTGGTCACGATCATGCCGAACCCGGGGCCGGCCCCGTGTCCGGGAACGGTCCTCATGGCCACGATCATGGAGCCTTCGCCCGGCTGCTCGAGGATTGCCAGGTCCTCGTGGTGCGCGGCATGGGCGCTGGGGCCGTCCAGGCCATCCGGCAGGCCGGCAGGCCGGCATCCGGGTCTGCCAGGTGGAAGAGGGTTGCACCCCTGAAGAAGCCGTGGCTCGACTCGCCTCGAATGGCTTGACCGATCTGGAAGGAGGCACCTGTGGATGCGGCGGCCATGCCCACTGATTCCGTCACGGCCGATCCCCAGGTGCGCTTCCACCTCCCTGTAGAATTGGGACAAGCGGCCGAAGTGACTGGCCAATGCCGGCTCCACAAGGGTCCGATCCACCACATGACGGCCAGCCTCAAGCAGGGTGGCAAGGTAAAAACCACCGCCCGAACCCGATTCTTCGAAACCCGCATGGCCTGATCGGCCACCCCAGGAGCATTCATGGACACTTCCAACCAAGGTTTCAACACGCGGCTCGTCCACGCGGGCATCCCCCACGATGCCCACGGCAGCGTGGTCACGCCCATCTACCAGACGTCCACCTTCGCCTTCCGCAATGCCCAGCAGGGCGCCGACCGCTTCGCGGGCGTCGCCGACGGCTACATCTACACCCGCATCGGCAACCCCACCACCGTGGCCCTGGAAGAGAACGTGGCCTCGCTGGAAAACGGCTTCGGCGCCACGGCCATGGCCAGCGGCATGGGGGCGGTCACCACGGTCTACATGGCCCTGCTCAGCGCCGGCGACCACATGGTGAGCACCGATTCCGTCTACGGCCCCAGCCGGGGGCTCATGGAAAAGCACATGAGCCGCTTCGGCGTGGAATCCACCTACGTGGACACGTCGGATCTCGGCAACCTCCGGGCCGCCATGCGGCCCAACACCAAGCTGGTCTACATCGAAAGCCCCTCCAACCCCGCCATGTCCGTGACCGACATCGCCGCCGCGGCGGAGATCGCCCACGCCCAGGGGGCCCTGCTCGTGGTGGACAACACCTTCGCCAGCCCGCACCTGCAGAAGCCCCTGGATCTGGGCGCCGACCTGGTGCTGCACTCCGTCACCAAGTTCATCAACGGCCACGCCGACATCGTGGGCGGCGTCGTGGTGTCCAAGACCGAGGCCCTGCACAAGCAGATCCGCGCCATGCTGGTGAACATCGGCGCCAACATGGATCCCCACCAGGCCTGGCTGGTGAGCCGCGGCCTGAAGACCCTGGCGCTCCGGGTGGAGCGGGCCGAGGAGAACACCCGCAAGGTGGCCCCCTGGCTGGAGGCCCATCCCAAGGTGGCCTGGGTGCGCTACATCGGCCTGCCCAGCCATCCCCAGCACGAGCTCTGCAAGCGGCAGATGACGGGCTTCGGTTCCATGATCTCCTTCGAGCTGAAGGGCGGCATGGAGGCAGGCCGCATCGCCATGGACCACGTGAAACTGGCCGGGCTGGCCGTGTCCCTGGGCGGCGTGGAGACCTTGGTCAGCCACCCCGCCTCCATGACCCACGCCAGCATGGGCCGCGAGGCGCGCCTGGCCGCGGGCATCACCGACGGCCTCGTGCGCCTTTCCGTGGGCATCGAAGATGTGGAAGACATCATCGCGGATCTGGACCAGGCCCTGGCCCACATCTCCTGATTTCCGGCAGTTAGCCATAAGGTGGTGGCGGAAATCCCGCCAACCGCCTGCTGGACAAAGGCTTGTCCCGCGCCCAGCATGGAGCCATGCGTACCCCCATCACCATCCTCCTGGTGGATGACGAGCCGGGCATCCGGCGCTCCCTGGGCGAAGCCCTGAAGGACGAGGGCTACCACGTGGTGAAGGCCGAGCGGGGCGAACAGGCCATCGACCTGATGCACAATCCCGACGGCGAAGGCATCCAGCTCATGCTGCTGGATGTCTGGCTGCCCGGCATCGACGGCCTGGAGACGCTGAAGCAGGCCAAGCAACTGCGGCCGGAACTGCCCGTAGTGATGATCTCCGGCCACGCCAGCATCGACACCGCCTTGCAGGCCACCAAGCTGGGCGCCTTTGATTTCCTCGAGAAGCCCATCGACCTGGACCGCCTGCTGCTGGTGGTGGGCAACGCCCTGCGCCAGTCCCGCCTTGAGCAGGAGAACCAGCGCCTGCTGGCCGAAGTGGAGGGTGGCCGCTTCTTCCTGGCGGACAGCCCCGCCATGAAACGGCTCATGGCCGACGTGGCCCTGGTGGCGCCCACGGAGGGCCGCGTGCTGCTCACCGGGGAGAACGGCAGCGGCAAGGAGGAGGTGGCCCGTCTCATCCACCTGCAGAGCCCCCGCCGCGAGGCCCCCTTCGTCGAAGTGAACTGCGCCGCCATTCCAGAAGAACTCATCGAGAGCGAACTGTTCGGCCACCAGAAGGGCGCCTTCACCGGGGCCGTGCGCGATCAGAAAGGCAAGTTCCGCGAGGCCGACGGCGGAACGCTCTTCCTGGATGAAGTGGGCGACATGTCCCTGAAGACCCAAGCCAAAGTGCTGCGGGCCCTGCAGGAGGGCCGGGTGGAGCCCGTGGGCGGCGGTGGCGCCGTGGGCGTGGACGTGCGCGTCATCGCCGCCACCAACAAGGATCTGCCGGGCGAAATCACCCGCGGTCGCTTCCGGGAGGATCTCTATTTCCGCCTGGCCGTGGTGCCCCTGCGCCTGCCGGCCTTGCGGGAACGCGCCGAGGACATCCTGCCCCTAGCTGAAGCCTTCATCACCCGCATCGCCAAGCAGTACGGCCGCCCGCCCCGCCACCTGGGTCCGGAAGCCAAGGACACCCTGCTCCGCCACGACTGGCCTGGCAATGTCCGCGAGCTGAAGAACCTCATGGAGCGGGCCGTGATCCTGGGCCGCAGCAGCGAGATCGGCCCCCGTGACCTGGGCCCCCTGGCCGCCCGCCACCTGGCCGAGCCGGATCCCTTCTCCTTCCCCGAATTCACCAGCCTGAAGGATGCCAAGGACTGGTTCGAAAGCCAGTACCTGCAGCGCGAAATGAAGCTCCAGAACGGCAACATGACCCGCGTGGCCGAGCGCGTGGGCATGGACCGCTCCAACCTCTACAAGCGCCTCAAGGCCCTGGGCATCGAGCCCCGGGAGAGCTGAGATGACGATCCACCACGGAGACACGGAGGGCGCGGAGAAAAGAACACGGAGGGAGAACAGCCGTGTTTCCCTCCGTGTTCTCCGTGCCTTCGTGGTGAATCCCTCCCCACACCCTCACGGAGGCCCCCGTGAGTGAAAAGAAGTGGTTCAAGATCGGCGAAGCCGCCGCGATGATCGGCGTGGGGCCCAAGGACCTGCGCTACTGGGAGGATGTCATCCCCGACATCCGGCCCCGGCGCAGCAAGGGCAACCTGCGCTACTACCACGTGGACGAGCTGCCCCGCCTCCGCCGCATCAAGGCCTGGCTGGCCGAAGGGCTCACCGTCGCCGACTGCGAAGAACTGCTGGCTCACGGGCACCTGGTGCAGCGACTGGACCTCGGCCTCGAAGCCGAAGAACTGCCCGCAGCCCCCGCCCCGAAGCCCAAGCCCACCATCCCCAGGCTGCTGCGCACCAGCTCGGACCTGCAACCCATCCTCAAATCCGTCCGTGCCCTCTACGAGCGCCTGTGCGCCGAACCCAAACCTTGACCTAGAGCCCAACCCGGTCTACAGTCAAAGGTTCACGGCGCGTGGCGCAGCCTGGTAGCGCACTACCTTGGGGTGGTAGGGGTCGGAGGTTCGAATCCTCTCGCGCCGACCAAAACACCAGAGGGGCCCTCTTCGGAGGGCCCTTCTGGTGTTTTGACCCATCGTACCGAGAGGATTCGAACCTCCGAGTGGACTTGCCGAGGCGCGACTTGATGTCGCGCCGAACAAGGCCGGCACACGGCGCAGCCGGGTGCGTTCGAATCCCGCCCCAATGTGGCGACATCCAGGCAAGGGAACGGCGCCCTCTTCGGAGGGCCCTTCTGGTCATTTGACCCATCGTACCGAGAGGATTCGAACCTCAGGCCGAGGGGTGCCCGGATTCGGCCGGCGATATTCAGTCGCCTGCACTCACCACCCCTCTAGCCTTCGGCCGAGTGGGATCGCGGAGACAGCGCGGGGTGGTGTCGGGAGCGAGACCGCGGCTGGCGCAGCCGGGTGCGTTCGAATCCCGCCCCAATGTGGCGACATCCAGGCAAGGGAACGGCGCCCTCTTCGGAGGGCCCTTCTGGTCATTTGACCCATCGTACCGAGAGGATTCGAACCTCAGGCTGAGGGGTGCCCGGATTCGGCGGGCCACATTCAGTCCCCGTTCGAACCCCACCAAACCTTCCCCCTACCCCCCCTTCACCATCGGCACAAACCTCACCGGCATCACGACCTTCGTCTCCAATCCGGCTTTGTGCTTCCGCAGCAGGAGGAGTTTCTGCGCGCCGTTCTGGGGGCCCACGGGGATGATCATTCTCCCGCCCACCTTCAGCTGTTTCACCAAGGCCTCGGGCACCTGTTCGGGCGCGCAGGTGACGATGACCGCATCGAAGGGCGCGGCTTCGGGCCAGCCCTGGTAGCCGTCGCCGACGCGCACCTTTACCCGGCCATAGCCCAGGCGCTTGAGATCGGTTTCCGCCCGCCAGGCCAGGGCTTCCACGGTCTCGATGGTGAACACCTGGGAGGCCAGCTCCGCCAGCACCGCCGCCTGATAGCCCGAGCCCGTGCCGATTTCCAGCACCTGGTCTGCGGGCTTCAATTCCAGGGCCGCGCTCATGAACGCCACGACGTAGGGCTGGGACATGGTCTGCCCCTCGCCGATGGACACCGGACCATCCTCGTAGGCCTGGAAGCGCCGCCCCGGAGGCAGGAATTCATGGCGCGGAACCCGCCCCATGGCTTCCAGCACGCGGGGATCCTTCACGCCCCGGGCCGCGATCTGCTCGCGCACCATGCGGGCGCGGGCCGCCACTGTGGCCTGGGTTTCGGGGAAAGCCGCCGGAGGGGCGGAATCCGGCTGGGCACTTCCGAGCACCACCATGAGGATCGCTCCCATCCACCCGGTCATGGGTACGAACATAGGCCACTCTTCCTCCCATGCCAGCGCGCCTCCCCGCGAGGAGAGGCGCGCATCCAAGGCCCGAAAGGCCTCAGCCCAGGGTCAGTTCCACTTGCCCCGCCCGGCCGCCCGTCCATCCCCGCAGCTTCCAGGCGGATAGAAGGGCCTTCGCCTGGGACGAGCCTGGGAAGCTGCGGTCGAAGGCGGCGCTCCGCACCTGGCCCGAGGCGTCGACCTTCAACACCAGCCGGGTGCCCGCAGGCAACCCCGTCAAAGACGAAACCAGGGCCGGATCCATGAGCCGCGCCTGGATCTCCTGGCGGAGGCCCCGGGGATCCGCTGTGCCCCTGGGGCCCGAGAAGGAGAGGATGCGGAGCCCCGCGGAACCCCGGCCTTCTTGCGCGTTCTTTTCTTTTTCGCGCCGGTCCGCCCGGTCCTGGGCCACCACTTCCATCACGGCAGGAGCGGATTCCGCCTTTTTCGGCGCCAACCTGGCCACCGAGGCGTAGGCCACCGCGGGAGGAAGGCCGCCCACGGCCGCGTCGGACACACCTTCGGGCAGGGGCAGAGGCTGGGTCACGGTGCGGCTCTGGCCACCCGCGTTCCGCACCTGGGTGTCCACCGCCACGAAGGACGTGTGGGCCGTCAACAGGTGGTAGGCCAGGCCCAGCCGCGTCACCTCGATCTTGCGGCCCTCGTTCTGGCCGAACTGGTCATGGTCCGACAGCATCTGGATGCGCTGGCGGGCCCAGAGCTGGCGCAGGGCGCCGTGGCGGCGGTCCCGCGCCTGGCCCACCTCGAAGGTCTGGCTCCAGGGGCCCGCGCCGCTGATGCCCGAGAGCGTCACCGTGCCCTTGGCCTCGCCCGTCCATTTGCCGAGGCAGATGACGGGACGGTCCGCCAGGACGTCGGGCAGTTGCGTGGGCTCCAGGTCCCGGATCTGGAAGCCGTTGGTGCTGAGCTTGAGGTTGGTGAGCACCGGCGACGACACGTAGGCGCGGAATTTCCCGGCCTCGGCGGCGGCCTGCTCGGGTTTGGTGATGACGAAGGCCTCGCCCTGTCCGGCGTGGGCCATGCCTTCGATGAGGTGGCGGTTCACGGAGCTGCCGATGCCGAAGGCGAAGAGATTGGCCGAGCCCAGGTTCTGGCGGATGATGTCGAAGAGCTGGCCGTCGGCGCTGATGTAGCCGTCCGTGGACACCACGAAGGTGCGGGAGATGCCGGGCATCCGGGGCAGACCCAGGGCCCGCCGCATGGCGCTGCCCAGCTCCGTGCCGCCGCCCCCGTTCTGCGAACGCACGAAGGCCAGGGCCGCCTGCGCGTTCTCGGGCGTGGCATGCTGCGACGCGGGCGACCACAGCGCCGAGCTGCCCTCGAACACCATCACGTTGAAGAGATCCTGGGGGCGCAGGCCCTGAATCATCTCCCGCATGAGCACCTTGGACACCTCGATGGGGAAGCCCATCTGGCTGCCGCTGACATCCATGATGAAGACATACTCCCTGGGCGGCAGATCCTTGGGCGTGACCCGCTTGGGCGGCTGGGCCATGAGCAGGAAGGTGTTCTCCTCCCGCGACTGGTCCAGCAGCAGGCCCGACTGCACCGCGCCGCCCGCCAGCTGGTACTTCACGATCACATCCCGGTTGCCGCCCTGGGCCTCGCTGGGATCCAGGCGCAGCGTGGCGTCGGCCTTGCCGTCGAAGGCGATGGACGTCTTGTGGGTGTCGCAGCTCATGCGCTGGATGGGCATGCCCGCCGCCAGCTTCACCTCCAGATCGAAGGTGGTGGCGGGCTTTTCGCCCGCATGAAGGTACGGGTTTGCCACCCAGGCCTCGCCGGTGCTGGATTCCGTGCCGGCGCGGCCCGGGTAGCGCGGCCCCACCACCGTGGGATAGACGAAGGCGTAGGTGCCCTCCGTGGGCACCAGCAGTTCCGTGTAGGACAGCTCCACCTTGATCTCGTCGCCGGGCAGGATGTTCGCCACGTTCATCTGGAAGACGTTGGGCCGGTGCTGCTCCAGCAGGGAGGCGCTGCGGCCCTGGGCCTTCGCCTGCTCGTAGTCGGTCCGGGCCTGGCCCCGCTCCTTGATCTGGGCCTTCAGCACCCGCTCGCCGATGGTCATGGTCATGCCGTAGACCGCCGAGCGGGTGGAGCCGGGAAACACGTAGATGGCCTCCAGGGCCCGGCTTCCGGCGTTGCGGTAGACCTGGGTGACCTTCACGTCGGCGATGACGCCCGCGATGGCCACCTTGGCCGAGGTGGCCTTCAGCGGCAACTGATCCACGGCGCTGTCCCCGCCCTTCACGAAGAAATACGGAGAGAGGGTTCGGTCGCCGGATTCGTCCGCGGGCGCGGCCTGGGCGCGCTCCTCCGCGGGAGCGGTTTTGGGGCGGACGCGGGCCTGGGCGCCGCTCTGTGTCAGTAGGGCGAGCCCCGCGCAGCAGGCGAACAGGGTGGTGGTGGACCGGCGCAGCGACATGGGTTCCTCCGATGGGCCGCGCCTTCATGGCGCGGTTCTAGGGGGAATGCCGCGAAGGTCACATCCCTTTCAGGGCTCGGCATCTTTACTTTGCGGCGGGGTGGATCCGCGCGCGGAAACCATCGAAGGGGCCCGTCTCCGGAAGGGCGGCGGGATCGGCCACGGCCTGGTTCAGCCGGTACAGATCCAATGCGTCCCCTTCCCCCAGCCGCGCTTCGCCCCGCCAGAGCCCCGCCCCTCCGGAGGCCTGGAACTGGAGGGCGATCACCGCCACCCCGCCCCTGCCGCGCCTGAGCAGCACCAAGTGGGTTTCCCGGGGGGCCCGCACCTCCACGGTGGTGCTGCCGTCCGGCCGGGTCCTGAGGCTCCACCGGACCGGGGCGCCGTCCTGGGAGTAGGCATTGGCATTCCGGCGGTCAGCCTGGGCCATCGCCGCAGAAGCTGCGGCAGGAGCAGGAGCAGGGACAGGGCCCGCGGCCCCGCTGGCGAGACCGGCGATGCCCGCCGCCGATCGCGCCGGGGGAAGCCCCACGGCCTTGGCGGCCGGGGCTCGATCCTCCCGCCGGGCCGCTTCTTCCTTGGGGACCGCTACCACCTCCGGGACCGCCGCAGCCGCGGGTTTGGAAGCCTCGGCCTTCTTGGCCTTCAGCGGCGCGGCTTCCTCCCGGGCCTGAAGCTGACCCTGGACCTGACCCTGGACCTTGTCCTGTACCTTGTCCGCCCCTGCCTCAAGGCGTTTCCGAAGCACAATCGCGGGTGCCTGCCCGGGGGCCGATGGCGCCTGGGTTTCCGCCGCCTTGGGGGCCGGCGCCTGCTGGGAGGCCAGCGGGGGGGGCACCTTGTCCGGGCTGCGCAGGTAGACCAGGCCCGCCGTGGCGGCCACCAGCAGGCTGGCGGCGGCGCCCAGGACGCCCGTGCGCCGCCAGAAGGGAACCACCTTCGGCGGGGCTGCCAGCCTGGGGTCCGCGGCAGGGTTCAGCGCCGCGAGCAGCTGGGCCCGGGCCACGGGATCCGCCAGCAGGTCCCGGAGGATCTCCTCGTCGGCCAAGGCATCGAAGACCTCCTGATGGTCCATGGCCGCCGCAAAGAGGTCCTGGCGCTCGGTCTCGGTGAGGGTTCCGGCGGCATAGCCGCCCAGCAGCTTTTCCGCCTCGGCTGGCTTCATGTCCCCTCCCTTCGGCCGGTTCCGGACCAGCTCCCGCCCAGGGTTTCCAACAGCTGCTTCCGGCAGCGGTGGTCCCAGGTGTAGACGGTGTTGAGGCTGGAGGCGCCCAGCAGGGCCCGGATTTCCGGGAAGCTGCGGCCCTGCAGCTTCAGGCGGAACAGCTCGCGGCAGCGGTCCCCCATCCGGGCGATGCCGCCCATGAGCCTCGCCAGCAGTTCCTTGCGCTCCAGCACCGTGGCCGCGTCCGGCGCGTCCGAGGCCGGCGGGAAGGCGTCCACGTCCACCGCGTCATACTCGCCCCGGCGGGCCGCCTTGCGCCGGTGGGCCGCCAGCTTGAAGCGCAGGATCTGGAAGGCCAGGGGCAGCAGATCCTCCAGGCGGTCGAGGTGGCCATATTTTTCGTGGATGAGCACCAGCACCTCCTGCGCCAGATCCTCCGCATGGGCGCCTGCACCACGGGATGCCGCGAAGGCCACGATCCTTTCACGGATGCGGGAAAGGAGGGCCGTCTGGCCGGATACAGCCGGGTCAGTCGCTTCAGGGCGGGTGGCGGCGGGGGTGGCGGAGGCGTCGGGGTTCATGTAAACGCTGGGAGAAATCCATCCTCTCATCGAATGGGGCCACGACCCACCGGGTAGACTGATCCCATGTCCGAACGCCTCATCCTGCTCACCAACGACGATGGCCTCTGGGCCCCCGGCCTGGCCGCCCTGGCCCGGGCCGCCGCCCCCTTCGGCCGGGTGGTCACCGTGGCCCCCGACCGCAACCGCTCGGCGATCTCCTCGGCCCTGAGCCTGCACAACATCCTGCGCCTGAACGAGGTGGGTCCCGACCGCTACGCCTGCGACGGCACCCCCGTGGACTGCGTGCTGCTGGGCGTCTGCGAGGTGCTGAAGCGGAAGCCCGACTGGGTGCTGTCCGGCGTGAACCACGGCTTCAACCTCGGGGAGGATGTCTTCTATTCCGGCACCGTGGGCGCCGCCTTCGAGGGCCGCCTGCAGGGCGCCAAGGCCGCGGCCTTCTCCATGCACCCCTCGGGTTCCCTGGAGCAGGCCGAGCCCTGGATCACGCGCTTCCTCAGCCGCTGGGAAACCATGGAACTGCCCCCCAACCGCATCTGGAACGTGAACCTGCCCAAGGGCGAGCCCAAGGGTTACCACCTCACGGGCCAGGACAGCCGGGCCTACCACGATCTGGTGGAGCGGCGGGTGGACCCCCGCAACACCCCCTACTTCTGGATCGGCGGCGATGCGGGCCCCACCTACGTCAAGGCGCCGGGCAGCGATGCCGAGGCCGTGTTCCACGGCTTCGCCAGCGTCACGCCCCTGCGCCTGGATCTGGGCTGCCCCGAGACGCTGGCCCGCCGGGCCGCCTTCGACGCGGCCTTCAACGGATAGCCGCTCCGATGCCAACGACGGATGATCCGGTGCGGGTGGCCTTCCGCGTCCACGGTTCCGTGCAGGGCGTGGGCTACCGCCGCTTCGCCGCCCGCGAAGCCCAAGCCCTGGACCTGGTCGGCTGGGTGCGCAACGAGGAGGACGGCTCCGTGTGCGGCGAGGTGGAGGGCCCCGGGGCCGCGCTGCTGATCTTCCAGGCCCGCCTGAAGGCGGGGCCTCCCTTCGCCCGGGTTGACCGCCTGGACTGGGAGCGGCTGGACTGGGGGCCCCTGGATGTGCGATCCTCGCTTCCCCCTTCGTTCCAGATCCGCAGGTAGCCATGACCCTGACCACCCCCCTCAGCTCCTTCGTCCGAGACGTGCCGGACTTTCCGAAGGAGGGCATCCTCTTCCGGGACATCACCCCCCTGCTGGCCAATGCCGAGGCCTTCGGCGTGGCCGTGGAAGCCATGGCCCAGCCGGTGCTGACCCTCCAACCCACCCACGTGCTGGGGCTGGAATCCCGGGGTTTCATCTTCGGCAGCGCCCTGGCTCAGAAGCTGGGCGTGGGCTTCGTGCCCGCCCGCAAGCCCGGCAAGCTGCCCATGGCCACCTATTCGGAAAGCTACGGACTGGAGTACGGCAGCGATGCCCTGGAGGTCCATGCCGATGCCTTCAAGGCCGGCGACCGCGTGCTCATCGTGGATGACGTCATGGCCACCGGAGGCACCGCCGCCGCCGCCCAGCGCCTGGTGCAGCGCACCGGCGCCCAGCCCGTGGCCCTCACGGTCTTCATCGAATTGACCTCCCTGCCCGGCCGCGAGAAAGTCGAAGGCCTGCCCGTCTTCAGCGTCCTGCGCTACTGACCCCAAGCACGACGAACCACGGGCTGCATCACCCGCGGCCGGGGCCCGTTTCCAAGCGGTTGGAAGTGCCGTGGAAACCACGGATGAAAGGGCTTTCACCACCAAGGCACCAAGTTTCTTTTTGTCTCGTGTATCGCCGCAGGCGATACCGAGAAGAACTGCATGAATGGCGGCTCTTGGTTTTCTTGGTGTCTTGGTGGTGTTCCTTATCTTTTTGAATTCAAATCCGTGGTCCAGCCCATCTCCGCCAGGCTGGCGCGGATGCCGTCGTCGGGGTTCACGTACCTTGGCGACCAGCCCAGTTCCTCCCGGCGCCGGGTGGCGACGAGGCGGGATTCCCGCAGGAAGGCCAGCAGGCCCGGGCTGATCAGGCCCTCGGCCTCGGTCCAGGTCACCTCGGGGGGCCACGGGAGACCCGCCAGGGCGGCCACGCGGCGGTTGAAGGCGGTCATGCTTTCGGGGGTTCCGTCCGTGAGGTTGAAGGGGCCCGCCACGGGCCGCTCCAGGGCGGCCGCACAGGCCTCCACCAGATCGTCCACATGGATGCGGTTGCCGGGGCCTGAATCCTCCTCGCGCAGCACGGGCTCGCCGCGCCTCAGGCGGTCCAGGGGAAGGCGGTGGGGGCCATAGATGGCGGGCACCCGCACGGTTACGGCGCGCAGGTCCCGGACCTCGCACCAGTGAGCGATCTGCTGCTCCGCGTCCAGGCGCTGGCGCGAGCGGTCCTCCCGCGGCGCCACCGGGCTCTCCTCATCCACCGCGGCCCCGCCGGTATCGCCGTAGACGCCCGTGGTGCTGACGTACAAGAAGACCCCTGGCGCGGCGTCCTCGATGGCTTCAAGGAACCGCGCCAGGCACCGGTCCTCCGCTCCGGGCCCGCTGGGCGGAACCAGGTAGGCCACGGCCCGCAGGGTCGTGGGAAGGCCCAGCGAAACCGCCGCGGCTTCGTACTCCAGGTCCGCCGCCAGGGCGGGAATGCCCTGGCCCAGCAGCGCGTCCGCCGCCGCGCGGCGCCGCACCAGGCCCAGCAGGGGGCCTTCCCCCCGCAGCCGCCGGGCCAGCCGGGTGCCCACGTAGCCGCAGCCCACGATGAGGAGGGTGCCCTGGCCTGCCGCGCCGCGCATCTGCATGGGCCCAGCATACGCGCAGCCGTGAGAGGCTGGAGGTGGGTCCTGACCCGGATCTGATCGCATCGGAGCGCCCTTGTCCCCCCTCTTCAAACTGGTGCTGCTGGCCTGGCTGGTGCTGGGGCCGCTGGGGATCTGGCTGAGGCAGCGACGGCGACGATCCTCCCATTGAGGCCATGCCGCATGCAAACCCTGGAAAAGAGATTTTCAAAGCGGAGGTAAGCAGAAGGGCAAACGTTTCAGCCACGGGTTCACACGGGCACGGATTTCCGGTTTGGAAGCCGGACCCATTTCTGTTGGTTCGCATTCACCCTGTTCATCCGCGGCAAACCCGCTTTCCGGAGACCGGGCCCATCGTGAATCGGTGATGGCGAGTGTCAGCCCTTCCCCCGCCGGGGCAGGATCAGGCTGAAGCGGCTGCCGCGCTCCAGAGCCTCGTAGCGGGCATCGCCGCCGTGATCCTGGGCGATGCGGCGCACAATGGCGAGGCCCAGGCCGGTGCCCTTGCGCTTGGTGGAGAAGTAGGGCTCGAAGAGGCGCTCACGGTCCGCTTCCGGCACCCCCGCGCCGTCGTCGGCCACCTCGAAACGCAGGTCGCCGCCCTCCTCCGCCACCAGGGAGATCGCCACGGAGCCCCTGCTTTCCACCGCCGCCACGGCGTTGTCCACCAGGTTGATGAGGCCGCGCTTCACCATGTCGCCGTCCCACAGGGCGGAGACGGGGCCTTCGGGCAGGCGCAGCTCCCAGCGGATGTCGGGGTGGTTGGGGCCGTACAGGGCCGCCACCTGCCGCAGCAGATCCGCCGGATCGCAGGGCGAGAACTGCGGCACGGGCAGGCGCGCGAAGCGGCTGAAGCTGTCCACCAGCCGGGACAGGCTGGCCACTTCGGCCAGGATGGTCTCGGCGCCTTCCTGCACCGATTCGCCGTCCAAGCGGCCCTCGCGGTGCTTGCGCAGCAGGCGCTGGGCCGTGAGCTGGATGGGCGTGAGGGGATTTTTCACCTCGTGGGCCATGCGCCGCGCCACCTCCTGCCAGGCCGCCCGCTTTTCCGCCTGGGCCAGCAGGGAGAGGTCCTCCAGCACGGCCAGCACACCCCCGCCCTGCAGGGGTTCCAGGATGGCCCGCACGGGCCTTCCGTCGCCCTCGCCGCCCAGGCGGAATTCCTCCTGGACGCCCCGCTTGGATTCGCGCACGGCGCTGAGCAGCTCCGGCAGGCGGCCCAGACGCGGCGAAGAGGCCACGGCGGTCCAGGAGGATTCCGCCGGGTCGAAGGCCTCCAGGCCCAGCCAAGCCTGGGCGGCCGCGTTGAAGGTGCGCAATTCGCCGTCGGCCCGCCAGCTCATGATGCCCACGGGCAGGGCCGCCAGCAGCTGATCCAGGTAGGCCCGCTGCTGCTCCAGGCGTCCGGCCTGGGCCTCGATGGCCGCGCGGTTGGTCTTCAGGTCGCGGGTCATGGCGTTGAAGGTGCGGGCCAGGAAGGCCAGCTCGTCCTCGCCCAGCACCGGCAGCTGCACGTCCAGGTCGCCGCTGCCCACGCGCTGCGCGGCCTTGGCCAGGGCGCGGATGGGCTCGCTGAGGGATTTGGCCAGGGCCAGGCCCGACCACACCGCGAAGAACAGCGTGAGCATGGTGAGGAAGAGGAAGGTGTTCTGGGGCAGGGTCTCCAGGGTTTCCTTGTTGGCGCGGATCTGTTGGCTCTCCCGGTAGCGCTGTTCCAGGGCCAGCACCCGGTCGAGGGTTTCCCGCGGCATGAAGATGCCCACCACCCAGCCGCCATCGCCCCGGGCCACGGTGCGAAGCATCCACAGGCCCTCCTTGGATTCCTGGAGGCTGTCGCCGCCGAGCACCGCCAGGTCCGGCGGCGGCAGGCCCGGCGCCAGGTCCAGGGTTCTCTCGGCGCCCTCGCCGCGCCCCCCCAGGAAGGCCACCAGGTCCAGGCCCGAGGCCGCGCGGATGGCCTGGGGTTCCGCCGAGGCGGAAGCCAGCAGGCGGCCCGCGCCGAAATCCAGCCGCCCGCGGGCGGCGGCGCGGAGATCCTCCGCCATCTTCTGGCCGTCGCGGATGGTGATTTCGGTCTGGGGGCTGAACCAGCGCTCCACGTTCTTGCTGATGAAATCGCGGCCCACCATGTAGAGGATCAGGCTCGGCACGATGCCCACGATGAAGAGGGTGAGGACCATGCGGGTGCGCAGCCGCGAGCCCAGGATGCCGCTCTTGCGCTCGAAGTAGAGCTTGGCCGCGCTGCGGGCCACGATGAACAGCAGCGTGCCGATGGCCAAGGCGTTGAGCACCCCCACAGCCACCAGGCTCCAGCGCGTCGGCGCGTCCAGGCCGCCCTCCGCCACTCGGTTGCCCAGGGCCTTGTAGCCCAGGATGATGACGAGGATCGTCGCCACCAGCCCCGCGGCCACGTAGAGACGCGTCAGCTCGGGATGGCGTTTGGGCGCGGGGTTCATGATGAGCAGGCTATCCTGGAACCCACACGAAAGGTTGGGGCGGATGACCAGGGAAGGCGCGGAGGCGACGAGGCGGACCTTCCTGTCGGGCTTCATCCCTGAGAGGGAGCTGCCTCTGCTTGAAGGGCCCCCGGCCGAAGCCGGCTGGGATGACGTGGACGCAGAGGGCGGCCCCTATCCCCGCTTGTCCGCTGAATTCTGGACATCCAAGCAGCGCCAGGCCTCGAACCTCCACGAGATCTCCTACCGGGCCTGCTACAAGCCCCAGCTGCCCCGCCACTTCATCGAGCGGCTCACGAAGCCCGGCGAGCGGGTCTACGATCCCTTCAGCGGCCGCGGCACCACGGCCCTGGAAGCGGCCCTGCTGGGACGCCGGGTGGCGGCCAACGATGTGAACCCTCTGGCGCGCATGCTGGCCGAACCGCGCCTGAGGCCGCCGGAACCCGCGGCCGTGCAGGCCCGCCTGGGCGAAATCCCCACATCCGGCGCCGCCGAAGTTGGCGCGGATGGCCTGGACCTCAGCATGTTCTTCCACGCCGACACCGAAGCCGAGATCCGCGGCCTCCGCCAATGGTTCCTGGACCGCGATGCCGCCGGCGAACTGGATGACCTGGACACCTGGATCCGCATGGTGGCCACCAACCGTCTCACGGGACACAGCCCTGGCTTCTTCTCCGTCTACACCCTGCCCCCCAACCAGGCCCTCAGCGCCGACAAGCAGCGGCAGATCAACGCCCAGCGCGGCCAGACACCGCCCTACCGCGACACCCACCAGCTGATCCTGAAGAAGACGAAGCAGCTGCTCAAGGGCCTGGAGGCGGCCCAGCGCAAGCACCTGCGCTTCGCCGCCCAGGACGCGCGGTTCCTCACGGGCGATGCGCGGGAGACGGGCACCCTCATGGATGGATGCATGAGCCTGACGGTCACCTCACCGCCCTTCCTCGACGTGGTGGATTACGCGGGCGACAACTGGCTGCGCTGCTGGTTCACGGGCCTGGACGCCGAGACCATCGGCCGTGGCATCAGCACGCCCCGCACCGTGGAGGCCTGGTCCGGCACCATGGCCGCCGTGTTCGCCGAGCTGCACCGCCTCACCCGGAAGGGGGGCTTCGTGGCCTTCGAGGTGGGCGAGGTGCGCCGCGGCAAGCTGCGCCTCGACGAGGTGGTGCTGCCCCTGGGCCTGCGTGCGGGCTTCAAGGCCCACGGCATCCTGGTGAACCGCCAGGCCTTCACCAAGACCGCCCACATCTGGGGCGTGGGCAACAACGACAAGGGCACCAACAGCAACCGGGTGGTGCTGTTCGAGCGCCGCTGACCCCGCGGATCCCAGCCGAGTTTTGATCCACGTCACAGCGGAGGGTCTGTCATCCGATGGCCGCGGACTTCATAATTCAGAAACATTGATCCTAAATACAGAAATTAGGGCCGCCAAGCAGGGCCCGTGAACCATTCCCGCGGCACCGATCGCCGAACCTGAGACCGGATATCTGGAGATGCGCGATGTCCTTGACCGACCGTCTTGACCTTGAGTTGCGGCCGCTGCTCCGGGCCGGCCTGAGCACCCTGGCCCTGTGCGGGCTGGTGGCCCTGGGCAACCGCGGGGGGCGTTGGCTGGATCCCGCCCTGCTGGGCTACCTCCTGGCCACCCTCTTCGCCTGTTTCGGCGTGGCGTACCGGTACTTCTCCTGGATCGAGCGGCCCGCCACGCGCATGTACTTCCGGCACACGGTCCAGACGCTGCTTTCGGCCAGGGCCCTCAAGGCCATCCCCCGCATGGCCCTGCTGGCCCTGGACCAGATGTTCCTCCAGCGCTTCATCGAGAAGCGCTCCCTCCGCCGATGGGGGGCCCATGCCCTCCTGGCCTGGGGATGCATGCTCGGCTTCGCCGTGACCATCCCCCTGGTATTCGGATGGGTCCGCTTCACCAGCGAGGGTCTGAATCCCAACCGCTACCAGGCCTGGGTCTTCGGAGTCCCCGCCGGGGCCTTCCCCCTGGACAGCGCCGCAGCCTTCCTCAGCTTCCACATCCTCGACCTGGCCGCGGTCATGGTCATCGCCGGATGCGTGCTCAGCCTCATCCGCCGCAAGCAGGACGAGGGCGATACGGCCACCCAGCGAGTGGACCTGGACCTGCTCCCCCTGGTGCTGCTCATCGCCGTCAGCATGACGGGCCTGCTGCTCACGGCTTCGGAAAAATGGCTCCAGGGCCGCAATTTCGCCACCCTGGCCTTTCTGCACGAGCTGACCGTGATCCTGCTCCTGCTGGGCCTGCCCTTCGGCAAGCTCTTCCACGTCATCCAGCGTCCTGCCCAGGTGGGCGTCTCGATCTACAAGGCCGAGGGCGAGGCGGAGGGACGGCTCGCCTGCAAGGGCTGCGGCGCGCCCTTCATCCGCGCCAACCAGCGCCGGGACCTGGGCGCCCTCTGGAAGGAGCTCGACCTGGACGGCGCCCGCCACGGCCGGGACATCCACCACCTGGATCTCTGCCCCAAGTGCAAGCGGCGCCTGGTCGCCAGGGCCCAGGGCGAGCGGCTGCAGGGCGCCTTCGATCCTTTCGCCACGATTCCCGTGCATGCCGAGCCCATCCCCGATCCCACCAGCATGAAGTCCTGAGGTTGTCATGAGCACCCTTCCCCTTTCCCAGGACCAGCTCCGCGCCCAGTTCGGCCCCCACCTCAACCTGGCCCCGCCGGGGGGCTGGCTGTCCGATCCCACGCCGGACAAGATCGTCGAGACCCATTGCTGCTTCTGCGGCCAGCAATGCGGCATCAAGTTGAAGGTGAAGGACAACAAGGTGATCGGCTTCGATCCCTGGGAGGAGTTCCCCTTCAACCAGGGCAAGCTCTGTCCCAAGGGCGTGAAGCGTTACCTCCAGGGCAACCACCCGGACCGCCTCACCAAGGCCATGAAGCGCACGGAACACGGCTTCGAGCCCATGGACTGGAGCGAGGCCATGGAGCGCACCGTGGCCGAGATCCAGCGCATCCAACGGACCCACGGCAAGGACGCCATGGCCGTGCTGTCCGGCGTCTCCCTCACCAACGAGAAGAGCTACCTGGCGGGCAAGTTCGCGCGTCTGGGCCTGCAGACCAAGAACCTCGACTACAACGGCCGTCTCTGCATGGTGAGCGCGGGGGCGGGCAACAAAAAAGCGTTTGGCGTCGACCGGGCCGCCAATGCCTGGGCCGACATCGAGCTGGCGGATGTCATCTGGGTGGCCGGCTCCAACGTGGCCGAGTGCTCCCCCATCACCACGGACTACATCTGGCGGGCCCGGGACCGCGGCGCCCTGCTCATCGTGGTGGATCCGCGCATCACCCCCCTGGCCCGCACCGCGGACCTGGTGCTGCCCCTGAAGCCCGGCACCGACTCGGCGCTGACCAATGGCATCCTGCACCTGCTCCACAAGTGGAAGCTCATCGACTGGGACTTCGTCAACGAACACACCAGTGGCTTCGAGGAAACCCTGGAAGCGGTCAAAGACTGCACGCCCCAGTGGACCAGCCAGATCACGGGCCTGCCCGTGGAAGCCATCGAAAAGGCCGCCCGGATCTGGGGCGAGGCGCGCACCAGTTTCCTGCTCCACGCCCGGGGCATCGAGCACCAGAGCAAGGGCGTGGACAACGTCCTGGGCTGCATCAACATGGTGCTGGCCACGGGGCGCATCGGCAAACCCGGCTGCGGCTACGCCACCATCACGGGCCAGGGCAACGGCCAGGGGGGCCGCGAGCACGGCCACAAGTGCGACCAGCTGCCAGGCAACCGCGACATCAGCAACCCCGAGCACCGGAAGTACATCTGCTCCGTGTGGGGCTGCACGGACGAGGAGCTGCCCGGCGTGGGCCAGAGCGCCCAGGAGATCATGAACGCCATCCACGCCGGCGAGATCAAGGGCCTGCTGCTGCTCTGCTTCAACCCGCTGGTGTCGCTGCCCAACACCGAGTTCACCCGCGAGGCCCTCAGCAAGCTGGAGTTCTTCGTCTGCCTGGACTTCTTCCTCAGCGAAAGCGCCCAGCACGCCGACATCGTGCTTCCCTCGGCCCTGCACGAGGAGGATGAGGGCACCTCCACCAGCGCCGAGGGCCGCGTGATCCGCATCCGCAAGGCCGTGGAATGCCCCGGTGATGCCCGCCCTGATTGGCAGATCATGGTCGAGCTGGCCAACCGCCTGGGGCAGGGGAAATACTTCGACCATTTCACGAGCCCCGAGGCCATTTTCAACGAGCTGCGCGTGGCGTCGAAGGGCGGCACGGCGGACTACGCCGGCATCAGCTACGAGAAGATCGAGAAGAACATGGGCATTTTCTGGCCCTGTCCCACCGAAGACCATCCCGGCACGCCACGGCTCTTCGAGGACGGGAAATTCTTCCATGCCGACGGCAAGGCCAAGTTCAATCCCACGCCCTACCGGCCGCCCATGGAAGTGGTGGATGAGGACTACCCCATCTGGCTCACCACGGGCCGCGTGGTCTTCCACTACCTCAGCGGCACCCAGACCCGCCGCATCGGTTTCCTGGTGGAGCAGTGCCCGCACCCCTACCTCGAAATCCATCCGCGGCTCGCCGAACGCTACGGATTGCAGGAAGGCGATGCCGTGGAAATCACCTCACGGCGCGGCTCCCTGGTGCTGCCGGCCAAGGTGGTGAAGACCATCCGCCCCGACACCGTCTTCATCCCCTACCACTGGGCCGGGGCCCTGTCCGCCAACCGGCTCACGGCCCGGCACCTGGATCCGGTCTCCAAGATCCCCGAGTTCAAGGTGAGCGCCGTGCGGTTGAAGAAGACCACCAAGGACCACTTCTCCCCCGAGCTGGCGGAGCTGCAGCGCATGGCCTTCGAGGCCCGCAGCGGCCAGACCGACATGCCTGAGCGGGTGTTCTGATGGTGCCCCAGGACTACGGCTTTTTCATCGATCCCCAGCGCTGCATCGGCTGCCGCTCCTGCGTGGGCGCCTGCGCCGAATGCGGCACCCACCGCGGCCGGTCGATGATCCACCTCGATGAGATGGACCGCTTCGATAGCACCCAAACGGTGCCCACGGTCTGCATGCACTGCGAAGATCCCATCTGCGCCCAGGTATGCCCTTCGGACGCCATCAAGCGCAGCGAGGATGGGGTCGTCCACGCGGCCCAGAAGCCCCGCTGCATCGGTTGCCAGAACTGCGAGCTGAGCTGTCCCTTCGGCGTGCCCATCGTGTTCTCGGGCCTGGAACAAATGCTCAAGTGCGACCTCTGCTACGACCGAACGTCCGTGGGCCACAAGCCCATGTGCGCCACGGTCTGCCCCAGCCAGGCCCTGCTCTTCGTGCGCAAGGACGAGATCGCGGGCCTGCGGAAGAACAAGCCCCTGCGCGACTTCCTCATCGGCACCATCCGGGTGAAGACCAAGAACGCCATCATGGTGCCCGACCCGGAAACGCCCCTGCATTTGGACGCGGCCCTTCTCATTGACGGAGGCTTCTGATGACCTGGTGGCGCCGCGCCTTCCCCCTCGAACTGGCCGAAGAGGGCCATTTCTCCCGCCGCGAATTCGCCCGTTTCCTGGCCCTGGTCAGCGCGGGCTTCACCACGGGCATCGGCCTTCTCTGGCTGCGGAAGAAACCCCTCGAAGGGGCCCCCGATCCCGAATCCGGGCCCACCGGCCATCCGGTCGCCCTGGGCCTGGCGGCGGACCTGCGGCCCGGCCAGAGCCGCCTCTTCAAATACCGCGACGCCCATGACGCCTGCATCCTCCTGCGCACCGGGAAGGGCGAACTGAAGGCCTACCGGCAGACCTGCACCCACCTCGGATGCGCCGTGCGCTATTCGGAGGGGCGCCTGGAATGCCCCTGCCACATGGGCTATTTCGAAACCGACCGGGGCTTCCCCGTGCAGGGCCCGCCCACCCGGCCCCTGTCCGCCATCGCCCTGGAAGAGCGGCCCGACGGCACCCTCTGGGCCGTGGGCGAGCTGCCCAAGCCCGCGCTGGAGAACCTCGGCCCCCGGGCGGGCTGCGTCCGGGAGTCCACGGAGGCCCAGGCATGAACACGCCCGTCCGCATCTCCCCGGCCGTGCTGGGCGTCATCCTGGTGCTGCTCGTGATCCAGCTCTACCTCTTCGAAACGGTGCTGGGGGCCGTGCTCGACGGCCAGCGCGGGGTCCTGCCCGGCGCCTTCGGCGTGTCGCTGGCCCTCACCCTCATCGCGCTGTTCCTGGCCTTCCGCAGCACCGTGGAGCACGGCAGGAAGAAGGATGGAGCCTGAATGACCGAAGACCGCCGAAAACCCCTGGACCTGCTGGAACCCTCCGTCACCCGCGGCCTGGTGGCCAGGTTCCGCCTCACGGCCCTCCTGGGACGGTTCCCCGAGCGCCAGCTCTGGGCCGCCTTCATGTTCATCAACGGGCTCTTCAGCATCGGGCTGCTGGCGGGCCTGGCCATGCTCACCCGCACCCCCATGGTGTTCCCCTCCCTGGGGCCCACGGCCTTCCTGTTCTTCTTCACGCCCACGCTCCCCACCGCCAGCCCCAGGCACACCATCTACGGCCACGTCATCGGCATCCTGTGCGGCTACGGCGCGCTCTGGCTCATGGGGCTCCAGCATGCCCCCCCGGCCATGGTGATGGGCGTGGATCCCGCCCGCATCGGCGCCGCGGCCCTGTCCCTGGCCGCCACCGGGGCCCTGATGATCCTCTTCAAGGCCGCCCACCCGCCGGCCGGCGCCACCACCCTGATCATCTCCCTGGGCATCATCACGAAGCCCCAGCACTTGGCCATCATGCTGCTCGCGGTGGCCCTCCTGACGGTCCAGGCCATCATCCTGAACCGCCTCGCGGGCATCGATTATCCGCTCTGGGCCAGACGCGCGGAGAAGGCCAAAGGCTGACCTCCCCCGCGGAACCACAGGAAGGCCGCCGCTAGGGTCTGTTTTCAAAGTGGATGCGAGCCGCGACGCCGCCCAGCCGCGCCCATGGCAAGGCGGGGGCCGAAGGGCGATGCGGGACATCGTTCGAGGCCCCCAACGCAGCCAGGGGTGCGGCTGGGCGACGTCCCCCTCTCCCTATCGCAGGCCCCGCATGGGGCCTGCTCCTGCCCGGCGTTCCGCCGGGCAGAGGGCGGATCCGGGCGGGGGGCGGCGCCCGGCGCGATGCTGCGTCAAGTTCCTCGGCGATAGCACCTCTATCGCCTTCGTCACTTTCCTTGCCTCCCTTGGGCGACGCCCCCCGCGCGGCCACACCCCACTTTGAAAACAGACCCTAGTGTGCCTCGCCTGAAATAACTGGATCATTCAGGGCAGCTGGCGAGGCACACTTCCATCGGGGCATGGCCCCTCTGGCGCATGGGCGCGGGACCGCGCCCATGCTGTCACCCCGCTGGGGGCGCTGCCACGCCCCCAGACCCCCGCCCCGTGGTGTCCATGGGCGTTGAGATCGCACGGACACCACTAGAAGCGGTAGCCCACGCCCACGCCGTAGAGGAAGGGATCCACCTTCACGGTGGTGACCTTGGCGCCGGCGGCGGTCTTCACGTCGGTCCTGAGCTGGGCGTACTTCACATCGAGGTTGATGTAGCAGTTGGCGGCCACCTTGAAATCCACGCCCGCCTGGGCGGCCAGGCCGACGCTGCTCTTGTCCAGGTCCAGCGCGCCGCTGGCCAGCTTCACGTCGGAGATGAGGGTGAAGTTGAGGCCCGCGCCCACGTAGGGATTCACCGTCTGGCCCGGAAGGAAGTGCCACTGGGCCGTGAGGGTGGGCGGCAGGTGCTTGAAGGTGCCGATCTTCGTCCCGGCCAGCGTCACGTCGTGCTGCTGGGGCACCGTGAGGATCAGCTCGGCCGCGAGGTTGGGGCTGAAGAAGTAGCTGAAATCCACTTCGGGGATGGTCTTGTCGCTCACGTGGATGGCGTCGGCGGGAAGGCCCGGGGCCGCGTCGGACTTGTTGGCAGGCTGGATCTGAACGGCCCGCAGGCGGATCATCCAGGGGCCTTCTTCGGCGCGGAGGCCCGGGCCCGCGAGGGCGGCGGCGAGCAGGGCGAGGGGGGCAAAGGTCTTCATGGCACATCCAGAAAAGGCCCCCGGAACAGCCCGGGAGCGGGTGAAAAGGCAGGGCTTCCCCGACCGGGTCGAAGCCGGTGGGCCGGGGGGATGAGGCAAGGCAGAGGCAGGCCCGCCGCCTACGAGCGGAAAGGGGGCGGAAAGGCGGGTGTGTTGGGAAGGGACCGGCGGGGCCCGTCAGGAAACGGCGGGACCGGTCAGGAAACGGAGGAGGGACTGCGGGAGGCCTTGTGCCCCTCGGTGGCCCCAGCCTGGTGCGTGGTGAGGTGAGCCGCCTGATGTTCCGGCGAATCATCCACCAGGGTGTCGAAGGTGACCGTGGCCAGGTGGCGCTGCAGCAGGTCCGTGGCCTGGCCCCAGGCGCGCTGGACCCTGCATCCCTGGCTGAACACGCAGGGCTTGCCGCCCTCCAGGCAGGCGTTCAGCACCACGCCCCCCTCCACCGCCTCGAGGATGTCGAGCAGGGAGATGGCCGAGGCCGGCCGGGCGAGGTTGATGCCGCCGCCCGTGCCGCGGGCCGTCTGAAGAATGCCCGCCTTCACGAGATCGGCCACGATGCGCCGCGTGTAGGGCGCGGGCAGCAGGCGGATCCGGGAGATCTCGGGGATGGTCACCCGCGTCCCCGCCGGCAGACAGGCCAGGTGCAGCACCAGGCGCGCCGCGTAGTCCGATTGCCGGGAAATGCCGATCATGAAGCCTCGGGGGGTCTGCGAACCAAGATGACTGTTTGGGTAACCTTGGTCAATACCCATAGGTCATGAATTTAACGGACCCATTGGGATTATAAGATTCCAGCGTTCAGGCCAGGGCGCCCTTGGGCCCGGCGCAGCCCCGCGCGCCGCGTACGCGGCCGATGGCCTGCACCCGCAGGTGGGCGGGCTGGTGGGCTTCGCTCCGCTGGGCCAGGGCGTCGAAGCGCACCGAAGCCAGGTAGCTATCCAGCACGTGGGTGGCCTCCACCCAGATGGACTGCACGGGGCAGGCCGCGGCCAGGGGGCACACCCGCCGGTCGCTCACGCAGTGGTTCAGCGCCACTCCGCCCTCCATGGCGTGCACCACCTCGCCCAGGGAGATCTCCGCCGCGGGCCGGGCCAGGCGCACGCCTCCGCCCGAGCCCCGCGAGGTGGCCAGAATGCCGGCCCGCACCAGGTCCCCCACGATGCGCCGCACGAATTCCAAGGGCAGCATGCGGTGCTTGGCGATATCGGCGATGGGCACCTTCGCTTCAGGCGCCAGACAGGCCAGGTGCAGCACCACCCGGGCCGCGTAATCGGTCTGTCGCGAGATGCCAAGCATGGGTCACCGCCTTGGAAGGCAAATATGAGCGGCGGGGTCCCATTGGTCAAGACATCTGGGTCACCTATGGCGGAAAGGAAGCTACCCTTCGGCCCGGAAATGGAAGAGGTCCGCGTCCTCGCCGTCGGAGTAGTAGCCGCCCCGGCGGCCACAGGGCTTCCAGCCGCAGGCACGGTAGAGGCGGATGGCCGAAGCGTTGGACACCCGCACTTCCAGGAACAGGTGATCGATGCCCGCGTCCGCCAGCTCCTGCTGGCAGACCTCCAGCAGCTGGCGGCCCAGCCCTGAGCCGCGGTGGGCGGGATCCACCGCGATGCGCAGCAGGTCGGCCTCGCCCGCCACCTGCACACAGGACCAACGGGCGAAGGCCAGCTCGGGGATGACCCACATGCGCTCGTGGAGGGCCGGGGTCTTCCAGGCATCGCCGAAGGCCGTGCGGTCGAGCCGGGCCACCCAATCCGGGAAAGGGTCCCCCGCCTCCAGCCGCCAGACGCCGCTGTCCCCGCAGGCCCTCATCGCGCCGGTTCCTGGCCGTTCATCGCGCCGGTTCCTGGCCGCTCATCGCGGAAGCCCTTGCCGTTCATCGCGGAAGTCCCTTCCGGAGCGCCGCGGGCAGGTGGGCGGCGGCATGGGGGAAGTTCACTTCGGCATCGGTCTCCCGCAGGTAGAAGGGCACCAGGGGCGCCTCGGGCGGCCCCTGGGAGGCCCGGAGCGCCAGGGCCGCCAACCCCGCCAGGGTGGCCTCGCCTTCGTCGGCCAGGGTGATGCGCTGGCCGTGATCCAGGCCGGGCAGCAGGGCCTCCACCTTGGGGGCGAAAGCTTCCGGAGCCCACCAGGCCTCGGCCCCCAGCCGCGCGGGGAGGTCCGCCAGGGGATGCTTGGCGGCGGGCTCCGTGGGGCCCTCCTCCCAGCGCTGGTGGAACGCTTCGCCCCGCTGGCCGTCCAGCAGGATCCAGAAGGGCCCCTGCTGACCAGCTTGACCAGCTTGACGTAGAGCCTCGGCCCGCAGGGCGAAGGCCGAGAAGCCCCAGGTGGGCAGGCCCGTGAGGCCCAGGCCCTCGGCCGTGGCCACGCCGATGCGCAGGCTGGTGAAGCCGCCGGGCCCCAGGCAGGCCGCCACGCCGGAGAGATCCGCCGGGCCCGCGCCCGCCTCGGCCATGAGTTCGTTCAGGGTGGGCAGCAGCCGCTCGCTGTGGCCCCGCCCCACGCCCGCGGGCACCCGCCGCGCGAAGACACGCCCGCCTTGGCGCCCGTCTTGGTTCCAATCTTGGAGCAGGGCCAGGTGCAGGATTTCCGTGGTGGTGTCGAGGGCCAGCAGCATGGGGTCAGTGTAGCGGGGGGACCTGGGCCGACGGGTCTACACCCGTCCCCGCAGGTAGGCGCCCAGGTCGCGGTCCCGGCCCTGGATGTGGTTCATGAGCCAGGCCTGGAGGAAGCCCAGCATCACATCCACGCCCACGACCCTGCCCGCGCGGTAGTCGACAATGAAATCGCTCACCTGCAGGAGCAGTTCCGCGTGGGCCGCGAAGTGCTCCGAAGCCGCCGGGTACTTGTGGCGCAGCATCAGGGCCTCTTCCGTGGCGAAGTGGGTCACGGCGTAGTCCCGCAGGAAGGTGAGGATCCTGGCGGTCTCCTCCTGGTCCTGGTCCTGGTCTTGGTTCCGGTCTTGGTCCTGACCTTGGCCCCGCTGGGCCGCTTCGTGCAGCTGGTTCATGGCCGCCACCAGGGCCTGGTGGTCGCTGTCGATCCTGTCGTGGCCCACCTCAAAGGCGGGCTGCCATTCCAGGTAGGCCATGGAGACTCCTGCCGGATCGCGCTCCGCGCCGGGGCGGGAGAACGCGGAAGATGGGGACCGAACCCCAACGGAAAAGGCGGCCCCGGGGGCCGCCTTTCCAGTGCCGGGCTGGAGCCTAGCAGGCCTTGAGGACCTTGCCCGCCTGGATGCAGGAGGTGCAGACGCGCAGGCGCTTGGGGGCGCCGCCCACCAGGGCGCGCACGCGCTGGATGTTGGGATTCCAGCGACGCTTGGTGACGTTGTTGGAGTGGGAGACGTTGTTCCCGAACTGGGGCTTCTTACCGCAAATTTCGCACTGGCGGGACATGGGAACCTCACGAGCCAAAGGTGAAAACAGCCAAGAGAACCAGTGTAGCCCACCGAAGCTGGAACGCAAGCACAAAGCCCTTGTGCGACGCCACCTCTCCTGGCCAGGATAACCTCCTCCCCCCCCTGGATTCCCGTGGACCTCCGCCCCTGGGCCCTCGCCTTCACCGTGCTGGACTGGCCCGAGCGCCAGAAGGCCCTGATGTGGGAGGCCCTGCAGACCGGGGCGGCGCCTCCCCTGACCGGGACCCAGGCCCAGGCCCTGGTCCGGGTGGAAGCGGACCTGCCCCGCCGCCGGGAAGAAGCCCGCCAGCGCGGCGCCCGCCTGCTGCTGCCCGGCGATGGGCCGGACCTGGACGCCCTGCTGGCGCCCCTGCCCTACCCCGTGGCCCTGTGGGCGCGGGGGACCCTGCCGCCGACGAGCGGCCCGCGAATCGCCGTCGTGGGCAGCCGCCAGGCCAGCGCCCGGGGCAAGGCCCGCGCCCGCGCCTGGGCCCGGGCGCTCACGGAGGCGGGCGTGGCCGTGCTGTCGGGCCTGGCCCGGGGCATCGACGGCGCCGCCCACGCCGGGGCCCTGGAAGCCAGCGCGGAAGCCTCCGGCATGGCCGCCACCTGGGGCGTCATGGGCTCGGGCCTGGATCATCCCTACCCACCCGAGCACGGCGCCCTCATGGACCGCATGGTCGCGGCCGGAGGCGGCGTGATCACGCCCTTCCCCCCCGAGGCCCCGCCCCGCGGCTGGCATTTCCCCCGCCGCAACTGGCTGCTGGCCGCCTGGACCGAGGGCGTGCTGGTGGTGGAGGCCCGGCTGAAATCCGGCTCCCTGGTCACCGCCCGCCTGGCCCTGGACCTGGGCAAGGAGCTTTGGGTCTGCCCGGGGGCTCCCGAGGATCCCTCGGCCGAAGGGCCGAATTATTTATTAAAAGAAGGCGCTGCACATATTTGCTTATCACCCTCCGACCTTATAGGGGAGCTTTCCCCGCAGCGGGTCACTTGACAAAGGCCCGCCCCTAGGTTCCATCCTTAGCCCCCAAGGGGAGTGCCCAGTGACCAGAAAGCCAAGCCAGGGCGATTCGAGTACGCCGGACGGTTCTGAGCGCGCCACGCGCGGTCAGAAGCTCGTGATCGTCGAAAGCCCGTCGAAGGCGAAGACCATCACCAAGTACCTCGGCAAGGGGTACAAGGTCATGGCGTCCGTGGGACACATCCGGGATCTGCCGCGCAAGTTGGGCGTCGACATCGAGAACGGCTTCCAGGAGGAATACGAGGTCAGCCCGGCCAAGGAAAAGGTGGTGAAGGAACTCAAAGCCGCCGCCAAGACCGCCAACGAACTGATTCTCGCCACCGACCCCGACCGCGAGGGAGAGGCCATCAGCTGGCACCTGCTGGAGGCCATCAAGCCGCCCAAGAGCCTGCCCGTGAGCCGCGTGCTCTTCAACGAGATCACCCCCGCGGGCATCCAGAAGGCCATGGCCGCGCCCACCACCATTAATAAGAAGCTGGTGGACGCCCAGCGGGCCCGCCGCGTACTGGACCGCCTCGTGGGCTACAAGGTGAGCCAGGTGCTCTGGGACAAGGTGCGCCGCGGCCTCAGCGCCGGGCGTGTCCAGAGCGTGGCCGTGCGCATCATCGTCGACCGCGAGAAGGAGATTCTCGCCTTCAACCCCGTCGAATACTGGGTGCTGAAGGGGAAATTCGCCGCCAAGCTGCCGCCCTCCTTCTGGATGAAGCTGGTGAAGCTGGGGGGCCAGCCCCTGCAGCTGGGCAACAAGGAGACCAAGCGCCGCGTGGCCGACGCCAAGGAGGCCGGGGATCTGAAGGCCAAACTGGAGAAGGCCGACTACCAGGTGACGGGCCTGGAAACCAAGGAAAAGAAGCGCAACCCCGCCGCCCCCTTCACCACCGCCAAGCTGCAGCAGGAGGCGGCCCAGAAGCTGAAGATGAGCGTGAGCCGCACCATGCAGAACGCCCAGCGCCTGTATGAAGGCGTCGATTTCGGCGAAGGCCCCGTGGGCCTCATCACCTACATGCGCACCGATTCGCCCCGCATGGCCCCCGAGGCCGTGGAGGCCGCCCGCGAACTGATCGCCAAGAAGTACGGCAAGGAATACCTGCCCGCCAAGGCCCGCGTCTACACCGGCAAGGCCGGCGCCCAGGACGCCCACGAGGCCATCCGGCCCACGGACATCACCCGCACGCCCGAAAGCCTGCGCGGCAACCTGGAGCCCGACCAGTTCCGCCTCTACGCCCTCATCTGGCGCCGCACCATGGCCTCGCAGATGGAGGCCGCGCGCTTCGATGAAACGGTGGTTCAAACGGAAGCCGCCGTGGGCAAGGACACGGCCACCTTCGAGGCCAAGGGCGAAATCGAGCGCTTCCCCGGCTGGCTGGCGGTCTACCGTGCCGACAAGACCGAAGTGGACGCCGAAGGCATCGCCGACGCCACCAAGGGGCCCGAGGAAGAGGACGAAGATGATGCGTTGCTGCCCGCCCTGAAAGTGGGCGAGGCCCTCAGGCTCGAACAGCTCGACACCGACCAGCAGTTCACCAAGCCCCCCGCCCGCTTCAACGAAGCCACCCTGGTGAAAGAGCTGGAAGAGGACGGCATCGGCCGCCCCTCCACCTACGCCAGCATCATCAGCACCATCCAGGACCGCGACTACGTCAAGAAGCACGAAGGCCGCTTCAAGCCCACGGATCTGGGCATGACCGTCACCGAGCTGCTGCTGCAGGGTTTCGTCGATCTCATGGATCCCAAATACACCGGCGCCATGGAAGGCAACCTCGATCGCATCGAAGAGGGCAAGCTCACCTTCAAGAAGGCCATGACGGATTTCTACGGGCCCTTCGAGCAGAGCCTGGCCGCCGCCGGGAAGGACATGCAGAACCTCAAGGCCGGCGTGCCCACCGGGGAGAAGTGCCCCAAGTGCGGCGACCGGAAGAAGCACCCCGGCACCCTCCTCAAGCGCATCGGCCGCAACGGCCTCTTCGTGGGCTGCACCAACTACAGCGCCGAAGCCGAAAAGGACAAGTGCGACTACACGGCCGATCTCGAAAAGATGGAGGAGCCCGAAGACGCGCCCGAATGCCCGCTCTGCGGCACCACGCCCATGAACCTGCGCAAGGGCCAGTGGGGCCCCTTCTGGGCCTGCCCCCAGTACCCCAAGTGCAAGGGCATCGTGAAGGCCGATCCCAAGGGCATCCCCGTGCCCGCGGACGAGCCCACGGGCGAGACCTGCCCCAACTGCGGCAAGGGCTTCGTGAAGCGCCACGGCCGCTACGGCGAGTTCATCTGCTGTGTGGACTACCCCACCTGCAAGACCGTGAAGAAGGAAATCCTGGCCGTGCCTTGCCCCAAGTGCGGCGGCGGCCTCAGCCCCCGCAAAACCCGCTTCGGCAAAGTCTTCTACGGCTGCGTGAACTACCCCAAGTGCGACTACACCGCCTGGGACAAGCCCGTCCCCGTCACCTGCCCCGCCTGCAAGAACCCCACCATGGGCGAAAAGACCAAGAAGCCCAGGGGGAAAGACCCCATCCAGGTGCTCATCTGCCCCAACTGCAAGCATGAAGAGCCGATGGGGTGACTAGGTGTCCTTGGTGCAACCTCCTAGCGAGCAGGCTATTGAGTCCCTGGTCCTAAAGGCTGTTCCAAACTGCTCGCCCAGAGTGATTTTTGGAATTATCAATATTTACAAAGAACTAAAATTACATTCCGGCGATCAAGGGGTTATTTTATTAGAGCATTTCATCAAAAATTACAATTTTATAAGTCAAAATGCATATTTTGATTATATCAAAGATATATCACTATATCTGTTCCAGCATTACGACTTCGAAAAAACTCTGTTATGCGCGTCCTCAGCTGATAACTGTGCCGATAGTGGTCAAACAGTATTAAATGACATCCGGTCCATACTTGGGATTAATCATAAAATTAGCAAAATCAATTCCTGCACTCGTGCCGATAAAGCCATCCGGCACATTAAAGATAAAAAGTTAAATATCAATACGATAGTAATCGTCGACGAATTTGTAGGCACCGGGCAATCCATGCTAGGCCGTATAAATAAAATAAATATCGATTGTGATCAATCAAAAATTGCTCCGAAGGTTATTGATATTATCGTTATTGCAGGATTGAACTCAGCTTTGAGGCGACTCAGCTGTAAAGCGAACAAGGTCATTGCATGCGTCACACTAAAGCATGGCATACGTGATATTTTTCCGATTCAAGAACATTCGAGGCACTACCTTTCAGTTAATAATCATGAAGACAATTTGATCCAGGTTTTCAACAACGAACCATTACCCAAACATGGGTATGGGTTTGCTGAAGCACTTTATGGAAGAGAATTTGGAAATTGTCCAAATTCCGTTTTTCCTATGTTTTGGTGGCCACAAGATATTCATGGAAATGAAAGATCAACTCCATTTTCACGGGTGGAATCATGAAAAGTTATATTAGTAAAATTGAAATAAAAATTCTAGAAATCATTCTACAATCCCCTGGGATAGATATTTTACTATTACGAAGAAGAAGCCAACTGGATCTCCAAACTTTCGTTATTTCAACAAATAAACTACAGTCTTTCGAGCTTGTTACAATCGTGAATAGTAAAATTTATCCAAACAAAGAAACAATTAAATTTCATTTATCTAACAACAATAAATCAAATCTGGAAACAGGTTCATCTAAGTCGGGGTCACAATATATTAACCAGGTGTCCCAACCTCAATTTCCTCCTAGCGATCTTTTCATTCCAGATCAAAACACCCCCTTGTCATAGCGATAATTGTAGATTACGCTTTTCAAGCTGGCATGATCTTTCATAGACCTCGGCAAGTTGCCCTGTCGAACAAAGGCTTTCATTAGCCTTCAGGTTCCAACCGCATAAGGCCCGCGGTTGGAACCTGCGTAAGGATTCGAGGGAGACGATGGAATTGTCGCAAACGACATTTCCATCGTCTCCCTCGGTGCCGGACTTGCGTGACTTGCAAGCAAGTCCCACAAGTCCGGAAGCGGGCTCATAAATGAGCCCGGAGTGGAAAAGAGCAATCATGTATGACTTCGTGCCAGCACCACTTCCTTCACTTCACAAGTGGAGGAAGTTTTTTATTAGTCGCGGCGTCCCTGAGCCTCGAATTCAAGAATTGCTTATTTATATAAAACCACTTGTTAAAAATAGAGTTCCAGTAATTTTTAATTTAGAACATCTCGGGCGTCTTCTTGGCCGGAAAACCGGATACTTAGCAAAAATTATCAATTCTAATGAACATTTTTATAGATCATTTCAAATACCAAAGAAAAATGGCGCTCATAGAATTATTAATGCCCCATACCCATCACTACTTGAATGTCAAAGATGGATTAATGATAATATTTTATCGATAGTGAAAATTCATGATTGTGCAAAGGGCTATTTAAAAAATACCTCAATTATTGATCATGTCGAGCCGCACTTAGGAAATAATGTTGTACTCCTACTGGATCTTAAGGATTTTTTCCCAAATATCACAATCAATCGAATTATCCCGGTATTCAGAAATCTTGGTTACTCTCAGCAGGTTTCATTAGCCCTTTCTAAAATTTGTACATTAAACGATATTCTACCCCAAGGTGCCGCTAGTAGCCCATCTTTAAGCAATATTATCTGCAATAGGTTGGACAAGAGAATTGCATGCTATTCAGAAAAAAATGATATTAACTACACTAGATATGCAGACGATTTATGCTTTTCCTCGAAACACATCGAACCACATAAAATCAAAATGATTCTTAAAATAATCAATTCAGAGGGTTTTTTAATTAACTCCAGTAAATATAGATTATTGGGTCCACAATCATCACAAAAAATTATAACCGGCATAAACATCTCCAATGGTGCGATGAAAATCAGCAACACCTATAAGAGAGAATTATCACTCGCAATGTATTGCATTAAAAAATTTGGAATCCGAAGTCATTTACAAAAACTTAAAATTCGTGATACATATTATTTAGATTCATTGTACGGAAAAATAAATTATTGGTTAAATATTGAGTCGACCAATAAAAAAGCCAAATTTTACAAAATGTTCGTGCGGTCTCTAATGCAAACATATGAACCTTAATTTTTCAAACACATTGGTAATCAATTTTACATTATTAAAAATAAATCATAGCCCACTATGCTTTCGGTCATAATACATTAGCAATCTAGAATCATTCTGGCTTAAACGATTTATCACAGTCTTTGTCTACTCCTAATTCGTCGGCCCTGAACAAGTCACAGATGTAGATTCAGCAACGATTTAAGGGAACTTTGGGCATATCTGGTACACCAGAATGTGAGGGGAGACCCCGCGATTTCTGGTGTACGGATGAAGCCATTTTCGAAGCCGAAGACTCAAA
>JACPYP010000011.1 GCA_016195985.1 Acidobacteriota bacterium
GTCGTCTTCCCCTGAATGATCTCCAACACCAGGGCCGCCTTCCGGCGGGCTGTCCACCGTTTGATCTCGTCGTCCATTGGTCCACTCATTTGGGGGTCTCCTTTGAGTATCCCCTGAGCAGCTTTTTAGTGGGTCATTACACCCCCGCGATGACGGGGGGGCTCACGACTGGGAAAAACGGCACGGTGAAAAGCAGAAAGGGGCCGAGGCCCCTTTCTTGAATTGCCGAAAAACGGGAGATGTCTTCTCTCGAACTCCGGAAGTAAGGTGGGAAAGGGAAAATGGCATTGGGTTCAACAAACATTGGGTCTTGGCGAACCTACTTGATTTGATGGGGGTGGATTGGAAAAATGGCCGTTTCATCCTCCCCACAATGTTTGGCCAACAAATCGATCCACTCCTGAGCCTTTATCAAGTCTTGTGTTAATCCAATTGATGGTTTGCCATAAATGTACGCATTACATACCAAATGAAGCGAAGTGCAGTTCCCTTTGAGGGCTTGCGCCTTTACCAATTCAAATCCTTCCAATTTTTCAGAGATGGACTCTCCATTATGAAAAATTGTCAGGGCCAATTCGAGGGGGGCATCGGGGTGACCTGCTTCGGATGCGCGACGAAGCCAATAAATTCCGTCCTGAAATTTGGCGATCTTCATTTTTTTAAATGTCTGCATTTCTGAACCGAGCATGTACATGGATTCCACATCCCCTTCCTGGGCCCACGAAAGTAGGCGCTCGTGAGCCTGTTTGATCCGGTCCTTGTGGCTCAGAACCCCTGGTGCAAGCATGGGTCTAGTTCCAGAAGGGGCGATCGCGGGTGCCTCTTCCTTTGCAAGCCTAAAGAGCGCGGGTCCGTACCCTAGTTCTGCCGATTTAGATAGCCACCTTCGATATTCCTCTTTACTTAGTGTCGGGGATTTTTTCAAAACTTGGAACATGGCCCGAGGATCACCTGATTCAGCTTGGTGGCGAACTTGGGCCAATTCTTGGGAGGATGCATTAGGAAGTCCCTTGCTCTGTGCCTGGACAGGCCCAACGGCCAAAATCATTAACACCGTGGCCAAACCTAACTTCAGATTGAACAGATATCGCTCAAATGCCAAATTCGTCGTCATTTCAGTAGGCCTCCATTTTCCCTTGGGGAAGGATGTGGATGTGGCTGTCATGACCACCACTGTTATCAGGTTTTATTGAATCTTTAACCCCTTGTGTTTGATCCCATTCACCCAGAGGAACGGTGTTCCCATCCATCAGATCTACTTGGAATTCAGTGAGGTCCAGATTTGCTCCTGGCCGGTCCGTGACTCCATCCCAAAGTAAGTCCCGAACGGCGGAATGGAATACGGCATCGGTGCTGAAAATATAAGTGTTTGTGGGCTGGTCATATACTACATTGCTATCCCTAAGGTAAAATCCTGAGCCAATGTAACTACCATCCGCTTTCCAATTTGTGGTGGTAACTGCCGCTAATCGGTCCAATCCTTGACGCGCAGAATAGATCCAGGCTGCAAGTTTTGTTTTTGCAGGTCCACTCACTGCTGGGTCTGTATTCAGTGCCTGATTGAAAATTCCTCTCACCGTCGAATCCATGAAAACCGTTCCCGATTGGCTTGGGTTTCCATTCGCCAATGCAGGTGCGAGTTCCCTGTAGCCCATGTGGTAGATGTCGAATGCCTCTCCTCTTAGGTGTTCGGCATGGTGAGGAGTGTTCCGCCCATGTTCCAGGGTAATTTCGTTGACAGGCCCAAGCAGGGTTGCATTATTCACCGAGCCAAGGGCGCTCGCATTTCCCATCACCCAAGAAAGCATCGCCGCGTTGGTCTGCATCTTTACCAGGGGACTTCCCAATCCAAAGGTGTAGGGCATGAAATCTCGTGCGTTATAGGTCGGCACTAAGTTCGTTGCCCCAGAGGAGTTGAAATCCAGGTACTGATTCACCTTGCCCTCGAATGTGTACCAAAGACGGAAGCTATAGGCCATGCGTCCATCAGGGGCGGGAACCAGATTGACCCCGGAAGGTGTACCGTCAGGCCCATACACAACTACCCTCCCATAGGGAATCTGCGATGGTTGCGTCATGGTTACGCGAACCTTGTAATACAGATACTTATCCAAATCAATCCAATTGGTCGCCGTCAGCCATGCTAGGCGGGTGCTTTCTCGGCTGGCTTCGTTGGGGATGGAAGACGCCGAAAATCCATCCAAAGCGTTCTGCTGTGAATCGTACTCCACATGGGTGGGATTCCTTGGATTGGAGTCCAGGAAAAAGGTGCTCGATGTCGCCAAGGGTTCTGGGGATGTCAGAGTCCCAAGGACATCCTGCACATACTCGTCTTGATGAAGGTAATCCACATAGAACCGGAGCCTCACAGAGATCCCCGTCACCTGGCCTTTCCCCGGCATGCTGTCCTTTGGAACACGGAGCACATAGTAACGATGCCGCCGATTGACATCCCCCTGCATCGGGATAGAGATCCGGGCCTTGGCGGGACGACCATTCCCGTCGAGACAGGCTTTGAGAGTCCCTCCCGAATATTGAAGCGCGGGCTCCTCAGGATATGTTTCAATCTCGCCACCAACATTGACTACGCCAAATACTGTGGTCGATGTTGTTGAGGATGTGGTTGCGGCAGCCGCATTCAGTCCCCGATTAGCGGCCAATTTCAATTTCCCACCACCACCCATCAGCGAAGCCTGAGCAGTGGGTGCATCAGAGGTGATCTGAATTCCGGTGATAAACACATTCCCGTCTGGCTGTAATGCCAACTTTGGATCTTGGAGCCCATAGCCCAAGTCATCCATGACGCGCCAGGTATTGGTGTCGGGATCGTAGAGTTCTGTTTCAGTCGGGAATCCCTTCTGATAGGCCGTGCCTGATCCATCCATGGTTTGGAAGGTGAACCCACCCACCACAAGCACCTGGCCGGTGGGAAGAAGCAGAGAGGCGTGGCCTGATCGGGGCCATTTCATGCTCGCGGCTGCGGTGAAGGCATTGGTCTTCGGATCGAAGATTTCCACCGTGTTTGTAGGAGCGTAGTAATCATTCCCATTGATATGCGCCACTGCGGTGGAGGCACCCCCGGCGATGAGTACGCGTCCATCCGCGAGGGTTGTGGCGGTGGCAGCCGCCCGTTTATTAATCATTTGGCCGACCGGCGTAAATCCGGACTGCGGATCATAGAGGGTGGCGCTGTTATCAAAATTGGCGTCAGGCGTTGGGGGCAGAGGGTATTGCCCGATCCACCCGCCCAAGAGAAGGGCCCTTCCATCCTGCAGGGTCGTTGCGGCGGCATCCTGCCCGATTCCCAAATAGGAGCCAGGAACCGCAAGGTTCGGAAGCCCGATGCCAGAGGTTGAGAGGGCGCTGAATAGCCCACCGACTGAATCGAAGAGCGTCACAGTGCTATGCGCAGCATCCGGCGCATCTCCTCCCGCCAAAATGGCTTGTCCATTCCCTAATGAGGCGCTTGTTCCGGCGACGTGATATGCCCTGGCCCCCATCCAGCCCGGAACGGGTAAATCCACTGATGGGCCTGGAAGGTTTTGGAATGTTCCACTCACTGGGTCATATACCTGAGCAAAAGGCAGAGGTGTCCATGTTGTCGGAGCGGGTAATGCATCATTAGACCAATGGCCCACCCCGTTGGCAATAAGCACACGGCCATCCTTCAGCAGTGTGGCCGTATGGCCGCTGCGACCTGCCGAAACAGACATAGAAATAGCCTGCCCCTTTTCATCTATGACAGTGTAGTGGGTTTCCACCATCGATCCGGTGGGTGAAAAGGTTTGAGTGCCAGGGTCATAGAGGTAGCAATCACTCCGATAATTGGCGCCATCCCAGCCGCCCGCGATGAGGATCTTGCCGTTCGGAAGAGCCGTGACCGAATAGCCTTCCCTTTTCAGGGCGGCCGGCGCTTTGTCCTCAAGGGTATCGACGCTCGATGTGACGATCACGGCGGCGGAGCCCTGGTATGCGCCGTTCGCGAGGCTGGTTGCCTTCACCTCGTAGGTTCCAGGACGGGTAGCGACAAAAACACCTTGAGAATCGATGGCGGCTTTGGAATCTGTGGCGACGCTCCAGGTGACGGACTGATCGGCCAGACCGAACACGGTGGCGTTGAAGGCCTGGTAGGTCCCCGACCGGACCTGGCTGAGGCCCGGAGTCACCCGGACGCCATTCATGATGGGTGTCACCGGTGTCGCAGGTGTGAGGGGACCTCCGCCGTTCGAGTTGATCACAACGACGGCCGCGCTGGCCGTGACGGCGCTATCGAGGTTGCTCACCCCTTTGACCGTGAAGGCTCCCGTGGTGTTTGGGGCCTTGTAGATCCCATCCGGAGTGATGGTTCCTCCATTGGGTTCGACGACGCTCCAGGCAATGCCCCCGGCTGTCGCTGCGGACTGGAACTGATAGGAGCCCGAGACACCCAGGACAACCCGGTTCGGTGCGATCAAAATGCTGGGCGGTCCAACCACCACGGTGGCCGAGGCCGTCACCGTGGGGTCGAGGTTGCTGGTCAAGACCACAGTATAGGTTCCGGGTCTGGCGGGCGGAGAGAAGCGGCCATCCGCTTGGATGGTTCCTCCACCTGGAGCTGACCATGCCACGCCTCCGAAGGTGGCACTGCCTGTGAATTGAAACGACCCTCCAATGTTCATTTCCAGGTAGTCGGGGACAACGCTCAACGAAAGAGGCGTCACGAAAACCTGCGCATGGGCGGTCAGGCCAGGGAACTGAATGCTTTCCACGACGATCTGGTCCGTCCCCACCTGATCTGGCGCGGTGTAAATGCCATCCGGGGATATGGTGCCACCGGATCCTCCAGGAAGAACGCGCCAATTAAACAGCTGGTCGGTGGTTGTATCCAAGGCAGCCGAGAATTGAATCCGGCCACCCGGTTTGACTTTGGTGGTTTCGGGAGAAATGCTCAATTGCGGCATCTTCAACACGGTCACAGTGGCGGAGGCGGCATGACCTCGTCCGTCTGTGGCCTTAAGCAGATACGTTCCTTCGCGATGGGCGAGAAATACACCGGAGGCGGGGTCGTAGGTGGCATTCGGAGAATCCAAACTCCAGCTGAGCGCGTCCCCGGCCTGGCATGACCCTCTGATGATGATTGGCGTATCAATGGTTGTCTGCGACTTAAACGGAGTGATCGTGATGTCGTATGGATAGGTGAATGCGAAAGCGGTACCTGGCTGCATTGACTGAGTGGAGTAATCAAACGGCCCGATTTCCGGCCAATAGATTTGCCCGTTTTGAAGCAGGGTGGAGGCAACAAAATCCGTAAAACCGACCTGGGGCTTAAAAACACTGTTTACGACGACGGCGGGGGTTTCCATGGAAAGGAATTCGTGCGTGCTCGGATCGTAATATTGTGTGTCATTGGTATCAGACCAGCCCATCTCACTTACGAGACTGATGAGCCCGTTGGGGAGAGCATGGGCATTCAAGAGGCCGGCCCCATTGACATGGGCTCTTGAACCCTTCAGCTGTGTCAAGCGGTTTGCCGCCGGGTCGAATTCAGCGAGGGGAAATACCCAAGGGGTGCCTCCATCGGATGATCGGGCCATATAGAAAAAGAGCACATGGCCGTTCTCAAGGAGAACAGGATAGCCAGGGGAGGCGTTGGCGCCGGTGAGGTAAGCGAGGTCCAGCCAAAGCGGGTCGAGGCTTGCGCCACAAATCAAATCCTTGAAATCGCCAATGACTTGAAAGGAATTATTCGATGGATCAAACACCTCAAGGGCGGTCGGCCGAGAACCTATCGGGTCGCCTTGGGGCAATGATATGCCGCCAGAAATGAGAACGCGGCCATCCTGGAGCAAGGTGGCAAAGTGCTGCATGCGCGGAACCGATATTTGACCAGGCAGCAACTGCCAAGGTGACGATGCTCTTGAATTAGGCATGGATGTCACTGCCTTCGGGTCGAAAATCCAGCCACGCGCGGTGGTGGTTCTGGGGTGAAGCCACCCATTGCCTCCTCCATGACCTGGAACTTGCCCGCCCATGATCAGTATGCGTCCGTCCCGAAGGGTGGTGATTGAGTTTGAGACCATGCGCTTGTCGGGTTCGGAAACATCGAGGAAGGCCTGGCGCTGCGGGTCGAACAAGTACCAGGCGAAAGACAGTGGGGGATCTATCTCGCCGGTTATGTACTCGCCACCTCCAACCAGCGCCCTGCCGTCGGGAAGCGCGGCAGAAGCGGGGTTGGCAAGGTTTCCGGAACATGGGCCTGCCACCACGGTGGAAATGCCCGTCTTCGGTTGGAACACGTTGGCAAGCAAGCGCTGACATTGATCATTGGACCCCGATTCTGAGGCCTGAATGATCTCGCCGTTGGAGATGGTAATGGATTGATTGGTGATAAACCCAAACTCGTCAGTGACAGTCAGGACAAATGTCCAGGTTTGCCCCGCCGGAACCTTAATCGGCGCACCGCTAAGGACCGGGCCGATGCCATGATCGATCGTTCCGCTCCCATGGCTGAATTCAGGCAGGAGGGTCACACTTCCATCGCCTGAAACCGTTGATCCGGTGGCCGCGAAACGTTGAATGGAGGGTAAGGCTGGATTGGTGTAGCTGACTCCGAATGAAATGACACGTCCATCCGGACTTAAAACTGAACTGGGGATCGCGTGGTTTGGAGCGACTGGACCGATTTTCGACACTAGGCCGGGCAAGTAGACCGGCATATATACCGATTTTGAAACGCTGACTCCATAGTCATTGGTCACGGTCAGGACATAGGTCCTGCTGCCTCCTGGCGTGACGGGCAGCGATGTTCCACTCTGAACGCGGATGGGCGCCCCGTTCATTCCGGATATCACGCCTGTGCCGTTGGAGAAGACAGGCAACAGATTGAACGAGTCGCCGAGGCCAATCCTGGGGAGATCCGCCGTGAAGGATGTGATGGTGGGGCGAAGGATGTCAACCACAGCGCTGCTGTAAGAGTTGCCATATTCGTTGGTGGCGATTAAAAAATTGACACCATCCTCGTTCGGAAGCGCTTGCAGGCTTGATTGTCCGGTTACATTCATGCCGTTGACCACTAAGGTGGCGGCTCCGCTCACAATCCAATTAAAGCTGATTTCCCGTCCTTCCAATACTTGGGTTGGACTTGCGCTGAATGATTCAATCGTGGGCGCTCCTGGATCATTCACAGAAATGATCGCAATGGCGACTTTGCTGGGATCCGCGTTGCTCGCGGCTTGAATTCTATAGATGCCGGAAAAAACTGGATGAAAGGTCGCTCGGTTGTCTTGTGAGCTCAGGCTTTCGGATCCCCAATCGTCGATGGACCAAGACACGCCTTGGTCTTCGGTACCGCTCACTTGGGCCGTAAAACTTCGGCTTTCGCCCACCAGCATGGTGGCATTGGTTGGAGTGATGGATATGGAAATGAGCGGATTGGCTGCATTCACCTGAACGGTGGCCGTGCCTGTCCGGCTGGGATCCCTTGGACAGGTGGCGGTTACGAAGTAGATCCCGGGAGCCATTGGAGCCAGGACATTCCCATAGTCAACGCTGCCCGTTCCATCCGAGATGCTCCAGGCAACCTGCGGGCCTTCTCCTCTTGGGTAGACCGGCTCTCCACCCAGCGTGGCTTTCAGGAGGCAGGTGCCGCCAGGGCTGAGATACACCTTTTCTGGAATGACGGCTACGGCATCGAGATCGGATGGCGAAACAATGATCGAAAGCTCTTTCGCGGTCTGCAACCCGGTTGGGCCCGTGACGGTCAGGCGGAATGTCATCGATGATCCCGGCTCGACCACCACGGGAGAACCGCTGGAAACAGAGCCGACTCCCTGGTCAATGGAACCCGCTCCGCCCGAGAAAAGAGCTGTCAGTGTTGTCTTGCTGCCAGGTTCGATGGAGCTCTTCGAAACGACAAAAGCCTTGATCTCAGGCGGTGTCGAAATGGCGACGGTCCTGCTGCCGTGAAGCGCGATGCCGTCTGCATCCGTCACGGTGCACTCAATGACGGCCTCATTTTGCGCCAGGACGGAGAAATGAATGGAGTTGGTGCCATTTCCGCTGACGATGGTCCCTCCGCGAACCATCCAGGCGTAGGTGCAGCCTGCTTGAAGCGGGACACTCGCGGTGATGTCGGAACTTCCAGGCAAAGTCCAGTCCGGCGCGGAAATCGTCGAATTGGGTCCAACTTTAATCGTCAGCTCCGAGCTGGCGGCGCTGCCGAGTGCATTGGTTACCGTGAGCTTATAGGTAGTCGTTTGGCTGGGGGACACTGTCACGGGGACGTCGCTGGTGATCGGTTGCGAACCGGGCTCCAGGATCCCCGTGCCGCCGGTGTAGGTCGCGGTGATCGTGGTACTCGCCCCATGACCGATGGTGCTCTGCGCGGATGAAAAACCGGAAACGGCTGGCAGTGGGATGGACTGGATGCTTTTTACACCGGTAACGGTTTTCTGGAGCATGTTCGTCACGACACACTGAGCCTCCATTGTTCCAGCTGCGCCTGCGATGAAGGTCATCTGGTTGCTGGTCGCCCCGGATGCCATGGTGCCGCCCGTCAGGCTCCAGGAATACGTGCATCCCTCCTGCGCCGGCACGGAAAGTGCCATGCCCGCGCTCCCACTCTGAACGATGTCGGGGCCAGTGATGACGGCGATAGGTGAAGGGACCACGGTTACGGTCGTGGACGCTGAAGCGGTGCCAGCCACGTTGTTGGCCGTAAGCGTGTACGCCTTCGTGGCAGCAGGGGTCACGACTCTCGACGACCCTGTGACCGGTCCGATTTCATTGATGTTCAGGTCGGAGGCGTTCGAGACGACCCAGCTCAAGTTGACGTCTTGGCCAGGAGAGACGGAGGTTGGCGTGGCGGTGAAGCTGACAATGACGGGCAGGGCTGGGGCGGAAGCGGGGGTGACGAGAATGCCTGTGCTGGTGGATTTGGTTGGATCATCAACGGCCGAGGCGCCGATGATGTGGACTTCGTTTGGGGTCGTGACGGACGCGGGTCCGGTCGGGATATAGGCGCCGGGATTGGCTCCATTCGATGCCATCACGCCCCATACGGAGATCCAGGATGATCCGTCGCCAGCGTATGAAAGCGTGCCAATCGACTTGGCGGCCATGACCATCAGGGTGGTGGCCGCAGGCGAGGGAAGCGCGTTCCCGGTGACCAAAGTGATGAACCAGAACCCGATCTTATGGTCCACGACACTATAGTTTTTCAGCCCGGAGGGATTGGTCAATGTGCCGGTCGCCGGATTGAAGTATATGGATGGGTTCCCGCCTGAAGCCCATGTCGATGAAGAACCTGTGAATTGGAACAGCATGATCCGGTTCTGAAGCTTCGGAACCCATAGGGTTGCTACGAGACTCCCGTCGGGTGGTGGAAGCAGTTCTTCGGAATTCTGAATGCAATGAAGGCCGTTGGTCGTGGACTCTATGACATGGCAGAGCGTTGATTTGCCATCGGGCGAAGGAAATCCGCCCATGACGTTCGAGACACCCGTCCTTTGCCATTGGGTGGATTGAGTCAGGTCTTCCGAGAACGGGATCAAATTCGTGTGGCTTGCCAGTGTAAGGGGAGGAAGGTATTTCCCTTCTGCATTGATCGTTCCCACCGATGAATGACCGCCGCTGATTCCATCGACATACCAAGAGGTGGAATTCGTTGCCCCGCCCGTCACCGTGGTCGAAAACTGAACACTGCTGTTTGATGGGATTGTCGGGTTTGAAGGATTAATGGGTTCAATGGCCAACGGTTGGGATGATATCGACACAGATGTTGCTGCCGTCTGGCTTCCTTGGGCGTTGGTTGCCACGAGCGTATAGGTTGTATTGGAGCTTGGAGAGACCACTCGCGATGTCCCCGTGACGGTCCCAATTCCGGAAATCGTCAAACTTGTCGCGTTGGCTGTCGACCAGCTCAATGTCGTGCTGCCGCCTGGGTCTACGGTTGGAGGATTGGCGACAAAACTGGCGATGGATGGCAGCGGCGAATCAGAGACTGGCTCTACGCTGATGGTTGTGCTTGCGGATTTTGCTGAATTTTCTGTGGAAACCGCGCTGATGATGTGGATCTCCCGGGCCGTTGTCACTGCCGTCGCGCCGGTCGGGATATAGGCTGCTGGAACCGTTCCATTGGATATCATCACTCCCCAAACAGATATCCAGGACGAGCCATCGCCAGCATATGAAAGCGATCCGACCGACTTGGCGGCCATGAGGACCAGGGTCGTGGTCGCGGGGGCAGGCAGGGCATTGCCTGTAACCAATGTGATGAACCAAAAGCCGGTTTTATGATCGACGGCAGTATATGTTTTAAGCCCAGACGGATTGCTGAATGCTCCGGTCGTGGGATTGAAGTAAACGGCGGGGTTGCCACCCGAAGCCCAGGTTGAAGCAGAGCCTGTGAATTGAAACAGCATGCTTCGGATTTGGTTTTTTGGCACCCAAAACGTCGCGGCAAGGCTTCCGTTTGATGGTGGTTGAATATCCTCTGAATTCTCAATGTAATGAAGATCATTGGCCTTGGATTCAATGACGTGGCAAAGACTGGACGTGCCATCGGGGGATGGGAATCCGCTTGTTATATTTAGTATGCCGGTTCTCGGCCACTGGGATGATTGAGTCAGGTCTTCCGAATAGGGGCACCCGTTCGTGTGGCTGGCGAGTGTTGAGGGCGCGACATAGGTTCCGGAATTGTTGATGGTCCCAACGACAGGATTCCCGCCAGGGACACCGTCCACCATCCAGTTCACACCGTTCGTCACCCCACCGCTCACCGCAGCGGAAAAGCCTCTTGAAGTCCCCGGATAAATGGAGGTATTCGCGGGAGCCACTGAATCGACACTGACCGGGGGCGGCCCACCCTGTAGTGCAGTTACCAGACCAATCAGGCTGAAAGACCAGGGAAGGATGCAGTGCAGGAATAAGAGTCCCATTTTTATCGACCCCAATCGCGTGATGCGGCATAGATGCTGATTACGGGGCATGGCTGGCCAGCGAAACATCGCCAACTCCTAATGGGATTGAATTTTTTTGGGCTTGTGCAAATCAATCTACACGCATTCCAGGGGCAAAGCCTATATTGCCTTCCGCATCAGTTAGCGAAGTTCCCGTGAATGGTGCGTAAAGATCGGTCGAACGGTAAGTTGATCTAATCACTCGGGAATGAAGTCTGATTGCTTATGAGGCCACCAAGGGCGGATTTGAGGCAGAGCGGATGCTAGATTCGACCTGGGTTTTGAGCGCCCCGTTTAGGTCGCCTCACTCCAGCGCCAGCACCTCCAGCCGGGAGGGCAGGGCTTTGGATCGGTAGACTCGCTGTTCGGCTTTCTGGAAGGCTTCGGGCGGGGCCTTGGGGATGTCGCAGAAGGTCTGGGGGTTGCGATCCGCCAGGGGGAACCAGGAGCACTGGATCTGCACCATGAGCCGGTGCCCTTTCTGGAAGGTGTGGAAGATGTCCGGCAGGGTGAAGGCCACTTCCGTGGGCTTGCCGGGGACGAAGGGTTCGGGGGATTGGAAGCTGTTGCGGAATTTCCCCCGGAGGATGTCGCCGCGCACCAGCATCTGGGCGCCTCCGGCGTGCCAGCCTTCGGGGGAATCCTTGGGATCGGGGGCGTCGTCGGGGTAGACGTCGATGACCTTCACCACCCAGTCGCTGTCCGTGCCCGTGGTGCTCACCTGGAGCACGGGCCTCAGCGGGCCCGCCAGGGTGAGGTCCGCCTCCAGGGGCGCGGTCTCATAGACCAGCACGTCGGGCCGGCGGGAGGCGAAGCGCTGATCCTCGGCCATGAAGGCGGTGGAGAAGCCGGAGGTGATTTCCTGCGTGTGGGGCACAGGCCGCGCGGGATCGCTGATGAAGGCATCGAAGGCGGAAGGGGCGCCCGGTCCGACATCCGGCTTGACGCCGCTAAGGCGGCCCTGGGCTTCCAGGTAGAAGGTGCGGGGCTGGGCGGTGCGGGGTGGCCAGGCGTCGAAGGCGCGCCATTGGTTCTTCCCCGTCTCGAACACCGTGGCCTTGGGCAGGGGTTGGCCCGATTCTCCCTTCAGGTGCTGGTTGAAGAAACGCAGTTCGACTTCCTGCTGGAACCAGGCGGAGGTCTTCGATCCGAACTCCAGCGGGCCCAGCCGGTCGCCGTCTCCGCGGGCCCAGAGGCCATGGGACCAGGGGCCCATGACGAGGTGGGAGGTGGTTCCGGGGCTTTGCCGGGTCAGCGTCTGGGCGCAGGCCAGGGCCCCGAAAAGATCCTCCGCGTCGAACCAGCCTCCCACGGTGAGCACGGCCGGCTCCACCTGCTTCAAGTGGGGCCGCAGGTCGCGGGCCTGCCAGTAGGCGTCGTAGGTGTGGTGCCGGAGGTATTCCTCCCAGATGGGGTCGGCGGGCTGGCCCATTTTCGGGAAGACGGCCTGCACCGGCCCCGCTTCCAGGAACCAGCGGTAGTCGTCGGGAGGGCGCTGCGGGGGCGGCAATGGCAATGGCGGTGGCGTGGGCGACGGCGTGGACGGCCGGCTGCGGAAGAAGGTGAAGAATTCGGCGTTGGCCAGCAGTTGGAAGGCGCCGCGGTGGTAACTGTCATCCCCTTCCCAGAGATCGATCATGGGGGCCTGGGGAGAGACGGCTTTGAGGGCCGGGTGGCCGCAGAGCAGGGCCTGGGCGGCATAGTGTCCGGGATAGCTGATGCCCCACTGGCCCACGCGCCCGTTGTGGTTGGGCACGTTCGCCAGCAGCCAGGCGATGGTGTCGTAGGTGTCCGTGGCCTCGTCCGTGTCGCGGGGGCCCTTGGCGGGATGGTGGGGCCGGGCGTCCATGAACTGGCCTTCGCTGCGCGAACGGCCCCGCACGTCCTGGTAGACCACGATGTAGTCCTCCTTGGCGAAGGCGGGGGAAGGGCCCACCCCGCGCCGGTAGGCGTCGGGTCCGTAGGGCCCGGAGCCGTAAGGCGTGCGCGACATGAGGATGGGATGAGGGCGGCTGGTGTCCCGGGGTTCGTACATGGAGGTGAACAGCTTCACCCCGTCACGCATGGGCACCATGGCCTCGCGCTTCCGGTAGCGGGCCTGCACCAACTCCGGAGCGTCGAGAATCTTGGGCGCCTGGGCGCCGAGCACAAGGCAGGCCAGTGGAACCGGCAGGAACCATCGCATGGACATGGATGCCTCGGGGGAAAGATCGATGCTGCCACAGGGACCGGATTCTTGGGAAGCGCCGTGGGACAATGCCTGGGAAGGGGTTCTAGGGCATGAAGTTCAAGGTCAACGAGGTATTCCACAGCATCCAGGGAGAGGGCGCGCGCATCGGCCGGCCCTGCCTCTTCATCCGCCTTTCGGGATGCCCTTTGCGCTGTTCGTACTGCGACACCGAGTACGCGTTCTACGAGGGGACGATGCGCGGCCTCGACGATCTGCTGGATGAAACGAGGCGGCGCCTGGGGCCTCCGCGGAAGGGACCCAATGCGCCCTTCGTGGAGGTGACGGGCGGCGAGCCGCTAGCCCATCCCCAGGCGCCGCAACTGCTGCAGGCCCTGCTGGACGAAGGCTACGAGGTGGCCCTGGAAACCGCGGGCAGTCATGATCTGGCCCCGGTGCCCCGGGCCGTGGTGAAGATCGTGGATCGCAAGACCCCCGGCAGCGGGGAAGGGGAGCGCTGGCTCGAGGGCAACCTCGATCACATGGTGCCGGGCCAGGACGAACTGAAGTTCGTTCTCTGCGACCAGGCGGACTACGCCTGGGCCAAGGCCTGGTGCGCCGAGCGGGCCGTCTGGGACCGGCTGGAGGTGCTCTTCAGCCCCGTGTGGGGCAGCCTCGATCCCGCCTGGCTGGCGGAACAGGTCGTGGCCGACGCGCTGCCCGTGCGGGTGCAGGTGCAGCTGCACAAGGTGATCTGGGGCGTCGACCGCAAGGGCGTGTAGGCCGGCCGCCTGTCATGCCCTGTTACGCCCTGGCACCCGCCTTCACACGCTCCTGTCACAGGGCCTGGATAGCGTGTGAGTTGCGATGGATGCCGAGGCCAACCCCCCGATCTTCAGGCCCTTGGAAGGGCCGCCCCTGTTCGAGGGCCTGAGGTCCCCCAGCCTCCGTGACTCGGCGTTGGACTCGGCGCGGAACTCGGCGTTAGGCAGGCTGCTGCGGATTCTGGCGGGCATCCTCAGGCACGACCGCCGCGCCGCCCGCTGCGAGATCAGCCACGGCGGGCGCATTCCGGCGGAAGCCCTTCGAGGCATGCTCACGGAGTGGGCCCGGGAGGCCCTGTCCCAGCTTGACCTCGGGGTTCGGCGCGTGGGTGCCACGCCGCCGCTCCGCACCCCGGCGCTGTTCGTGGGCAACCACCTCAGCTACCTCGACATTCCCGTGCTGATGAGCCAGGTGCCCCTGGTGTTTCTGGGCAAGGAGGAGGTTTCGCGGTGGCCGTTTTTCGGGGCGGCCGGCCGGCGCGCGGGCATGGTGTTCGTCCGGCGGGATTCCGACGGCTCCCGCCGCCAGGCCCTCAAGGCCGTGGCCGAATGCCTGGGGACGCGGGGCATGAGTCTGGGGCTCTTTCCTTCCGGCACCACCTCGCTGGACGAAGGGCGGCCCTGGCGCATCGGGGCCTTTCGCATCGCCAAGGAGGGGCGCTTTCCCATCCAACCCTTCCGGCTGGCCTACCAGCCGCTGAGGGAGGCGGCCTTTCTGGGGGAGGATGCGCTGCTGCCGCATCTGTACCGGCTGCTGAAGGCGGGGCCGCTCCGGGTGCGGATCGAATTCGCCGCGCCGCGCCTGGTGGACGATCCTGAAGCCGCCGCCCGGGAGATCCAGGCCTGGTGCCAGGAGGGGCTCCGGAGCTGATCTGGGCTCAACCCCCGAAGTGCCGCCGGACGGTGATCACCTCGCCATCGAAGCGGGTGTGCAGGGAATCGCTCTGGCTGTCGCGGAAGGTCTGGACGCTGCCGTGGTGGCGGACGCGGTCCAGGATGGCCAGGTCGAGATCGGCCACGATGACCTGCTCCACGTTGGCGGCAGCTTCGGTGGCGATGCCGTCCATGGGGAAGGCGAGATCCGCCGGCGTGAAGATGCCGCTTTGGGCGAACTGGCTGGTGAGGTCCGTCATGAGGGGCAGGCTGCCCACCATGCCCGCGGTGACGGTGTAGATCTGGTTTTCCACGGCCCGCGCCCTGGCGCAGGTGGTCACCCGGCAGGTGCCGCGGCGGTCGTCGGTCATGTACGGCACCACCACCAGCTCGACGCCGTGGTGGTTGCAGAGGATCTTCACCAGCTCGGGGAATTGCACGTCATAGCAGATGGCCACGGCGAATTTTCCGAAATCCGTATCCACCACCACCAGGTCCCGGCCCGGCGAGAATTTCCAGATTTTGCACTCCGCGGGGGTGAGGTGGAGCTTGGCCTGATGCACCGGCTCGGCCTCGGGGAAGTAGACCGAGGCCACGTTGAGCAGGTGATCCGCCTCCAGGCGGGGCATGGTGCCCGCCACGATGATGCGCTCGTATTCCCGGGAGAGGCGCTTGAACAGGTCGTCAAAGGCCCCGGTGTGCTCCGCCGCCAGGCGCCGCATGAGGTCCGACGGCTCCCCCTCCCTGCTGATGAGGCCCATGAGCTGCACTCCCAGCAGCTCTGGGAACACGATGAGGTCCACGTCGTAGTCGTCGGCCACATCCACGAAGGATTCCACGTGGGCCGAGAATTCCTCGAAGCTGGTGATGGTCCGCAGGGCGTACTGTACCGCGCAGACCCGCACGGGGCGGGACATGACTGGCTTGGGCGCGGAGAATCGCATCACAGCTCCATGGAGATGAGGGCCGCGTTGTCCGCGCTTTCCGGATCGGAGACATAGCCGGGCAGCAGGCCCCGAAGACGGAAGCCCAGGCGGAGCTGTTTGGACAGGGTGGGATCGTAGATGAGGCCGCGCTCCACCAGGGCGAGGTAGCTTTGGGGCGGGAGCAGGTCCGAGGCCAGATGGTAGCCGGGCATGCGGGCGCCGGCCACGAAGAGGCGGCAGCCCAGGCTCATGGCCAGCGCGATGCGCGCCGCGTAGAGGTGGTGGGCCAGTCCCATGCCCTGGAATTCCGGATCCACCGCCAGATCCACTCCATAGAAGGCGTCGCCCTGGGGATCGTGGCTGGCCAGGGTGCCCCGTGCCGTGATCTCCGACCAGCGGTGTGGTTCCAAGGCCTTCCCGGAACGCACCACCATGGCCGTGGAATCGGCGATGAGCCGGCCCTGGCCGTCCAGGACGGAGAGCTGCCCTTCGGGAAATACCTCGAGATGCCGCATCAGGGTCTCCTGGGGCCAGACGGCCTCAGGCCCGTGAGGTTCGGCATAGACCCGCTTCATGAGGGCGATGACGCCAGGAATGTCCTCCGGCCGCCGGGGCCGGATGACCCAATCCTCGGGAATGGGGCGCAGGAGCGAGGTGGCTGAGAGCGAAACCGGGGCCATGGCCAATCCCTCCTCGGTTTTATTGCAGCCGCTTCCTGGACCGGCCAGGTGAAGGAGGTGTGAAAGTGCTGGTCCTTGCCCGTTTCCCGCCCGGCGCACAGGAATTTTCGGGAATTCCCGCGGCTGCCGATACCTGTCATGAAAACCTTCCTTTTGGGGGTGGTTCATGCCCGCGTCATTCCTCGACCGGATTTCCGTGCGCGCGAAGCTTTGGCTGCTGGCCGGAAGCCTGATGGCTGCCGCGCTGACCCTGGGCGGAGCCGGTTTCTGGGTGGCTCAGCGCCTCACGGCCCAGTCCGGCGAATGGGCCGAGACGATGCTGAAGCTGAGCCACGCGGGCGATGTGGCCCGGGAGGCCCAGAACGACTTCAAGACCCAGGTGCAGGAATGGAAGAACATCCTCATCCGCGGCCACGATCCGGAGCAGATGGCGAAGTACAGAGCCGCCTTCGACACCTCCGAAAAGGAGGTTGAAAAGGATCTGGCGAAGCTCCGGGCGCTGTTGACGGAACTGGGGATCTCCACCGCGCCTGTGGACAGGACTTTGCAAGAACTCCATGCGCTCGGGGCGAAATACCGGGAGGCGCTCGGCACCTGGAACGCCAGGGACCCTCTGGCTTACCGGACGGTGGACGCGCAGCTGAAAGGCATCGACCGGCCCATGAACGAGGCGATCAAGGCCCTGGCGGAGACCACCTTCACCGAGGCCAAGCGCATCGAGCTGCGCGAGAAAGGCGCGATGGCCGATCTGGTGCGATTCGGCATGATCCTGAACCTGGCCATCCTGGCGGTCAGCGTGGTTTTCGGCATCTGGATTTCCGGCGCCGTCATGGGGCGCATCCGGCGGTCGCTGAAAGAGGTGTCAGAGGGGATGGAGCGCATGGTGGCGGGGGATTTCAGAAGGGGCGTCGAGGTCCACTCCGAGGATGAGCTGGGCCGCATGGCCCGGGATTTCAACGCCATGCTGTCGCGGTTCCAGCAATTCTTCGCGCAGCTCCGCGGGGCGGGCCTCCGTGTGGCGGAGGGGTCGACGGAATTGAGCTCCACGGCCGGCGAGGTCTCCCGCGCCACCAACGAGATCGCCAGGTTCGCCGAGGGACAGCGGATGGCTTCGGAGCGCACGTCGGCGGCCATGACCGAATTCTCGGCTTCCATCCAGCAGGTGGCGGGCAATGTCCGCAGCAGCGAGGCAGGCACCGAAACCATGGTAAAGGCCGCCCAGGAAGGGGCCCGGCAGGGCGAGGCCACGGTGACGGCCATGCAGGATATCCGGCAGGCCACCCAGGAAATGGTGAAGGCCGTGCAGGTGATCCAGGATCTGGCCCGGCAGACCAACCTGCTGGCCCTCAACGCGGCCATCGAATCCGCCAAGGCCGGTGTTCACGGCAAGGGTTTCGCCGTGGTGGCGGAGGAGGTGCGCAAGCTCGCGGAGCGCAGCGCCGGAGCGGCCAAGCAGATCGGCGAACTGATCCAGCGCACGGAGGATGCCATGGTGACCGGCATCCGCACGGTGGAAGCCACGGACGCCACCATTCGCGTCATCCAGGAAAACATCGGCGCCGTGGTGGCGGCCGCGCGGGAGATCGGCGCCGCCACGGAGGAACAGGGCCGCACCTCCGAGGAGGTGGCCCGCCAGGTGGAGGAATCCGCCCAGTCCACGGAACGCAGCGCGGCGGCCTCGACGGAACTGGCCCACACGGTGGAGGAAGTGAACCGCACCGCGGACCACCTTTCACGGATCGCCGAGGACCTGTCGGCCTCGCTGGCCCAGTTCAAAACGAACTGACCGAAACGCGAATACCAAGTTGCGTTCAATCCAAAGAGAAAAGGACTTTCACCACCAAGCACCCCGGCCGCGTGGCCGGGGTGCTTGGTGGTGTTCCTTATCTTTTGAATTCAAATCCGTGTGAATCCGTGTCATCCGTGGCCAACTTATTTTTGAAAGCTATGGGAACCACAGGCCCAGCCCCTTGGGAGCCGCGCGGCTCTTACCCTTATCCCTTTCATCACCTCCATCCCGGCAAAAGAAAAGAAGTTGTTTAGCCGGGATGAAGGAGATGAATGGGATGGAGCGGATGTTTCCTTTTCATTGGTGCGAATCCGCGTTCGAAGGGCCTATTGGTACCAAGTTGCGTTCAATCCAAAGAGAAAAGGACTTTCACCACCAAGACACCATGGCACCAAGTTTATTTTTGGCTCGTATATCGCCGTATCCTTGGCTGATAAACCCACTTTGAACGCAACTTGGTATAAAAAGTCACCTCGACATCACCTTCTGGCACCCGGCGCGTCGAACGCGGCGCCGATCAGGGGGGCGGAGGTGATGCCATGTCCCGTTCTTTCCTGCCAGGCCGTGGCTGGGGTGCCGCGGCCCTTCTTCTTCTGCAGCCCGTGCTGGGGGCCGAGGGCGTTCCCGTTCAAGAGGCGGCCAAATACCTGCTCATCCTGGCCGCCAGCGCGGGTTCCGAGGGCCGGGTGGCTTGCAAGGAACTGGACATGGTCGCCCAACTGAAGAAGCAGGAGATCTCCGTGGATGCCAAGGCCCGGGTGGCCTGGTCCTTCACGCCGGAGCAGACCCGGTTCTACGCGGAGCAGGGCAAGCTGGTGGTGTGCAACAGCCGGAAGGTGTTCCCGGAGGGCGGCATCATCGCCTTCGAGCGCGTCGGAGGAAGGCTGACCGTCTTCGTCCACCGGACGAACCTGGGACGCAGCGGGGTCAGCCTTCCGGAATCCTTCCTGAAGATGGCCGTGAAGATGTGAGCCGGGCCTACTTCGAGGCTTTCCAGGCGGCCAGTTCCTTTTCCAATTGGGCGGTGTATTCCTTGGGCGCGCCGCCGGGCCTGGAAAGGTCGATGGCCTTCTGCAGGTGGGCCAGGGCCTCGGGCAGGCGCTTGGCGTCGCGGCAGATGCGGGCGGCGGCCTCGTGGTTCCAGAAACTGTCACCGGCCTTGAGGCTCTTCTCGATCCAGAGGGCGGCCTTCTGGGGCTCGATGCCCTGCTCCTGGCAGTACTTGGCGGCCTGGTACCAGGGCACCCAGTCCGTGTCGGGCGCCTGCTTCAGCTTGTCCTCGACATGGGCCCAATAGATGCCCTTGGTGTCGAATGCCACGGAGAAACTCACGCGCAGCTTCTCCCAACCCAGCTCCACCACGGCGTGGCTGATGTCCTGGGGGATCACCCGGTAATCCAGGTATTCGAGGAAGGGTCCAGCCTGGGGCGCGGCTTCCCAGCGCAGCAGGTCCTCCTCCTGCTTGTACTCGTAGGCGCCCCACTGCTTGGCTTTCCTGTTGAGGATGAGGGTCCAGGTCTTTTCGTTGGCGATGACGAAGAAACCGTAGCTGCCCGCGGGCACGTCCTTGCCGGCCACCTTGGCGGCGTGGCTGAAGGTGATGACGGTGGCATTGTTGGCGCCGGCCCGCCATACCTCCTTGAAGGGCACGAGGCCGCCCCAGATCGCGCGGCCTTTCACGGCGGGCCGCGCGAAGGAGAGATCGATCCGGCTGATGCCGATGTCCTGCGAGATCGTGGCCGCGGGGCTCACCCGCAGGGGGGTGAGGCGCACGGGGACGGGCTTGTCCTGGGCGGCCAAAGAACAGGCGAGGAGGGCGGGGAGGACGAGGTTACGCATGGGCATCTCCGGAATGGGGGGAGTCGAGGGCGTCTCCCTTGCTTGGCGGCAGGAGGAAACGCCCCGGCTGCCGGTTGAAGGCCTTCAGGATGTTCCACCAGAGGTGGCGGCGGGCGGGGCCGTTGAAGGCCCGGGCGCGCAGCGCGGTCCACAGGGCCAGGGCGAAGGAAACGGTGAAGTTCAGGGCGCCGATGAGGGTGATGCCCAGCAGGCCCCACAGGGCCTCGCTCCAGGGCAAGGCCCCCTGGGCCCAGAGGCTGGCGGCGGCAAGGGCCAGGGAGGCCGACTGGAGGGTGACGTGCCGCACTTCCAGATGAAGGCCCGCGAAGGCGAAGGCCATGGGGACGAAGACCAGCAGGGCGCCCAGGGCGGCGTAGCCCACGAAACCGGAGATGTTCCGGTGCATGAAGCGCCCCAGCCATGCCGAACGCTGACGGCCCAGAAGGGCCTGGATCCTCCGGCTGCGCGCCAGGGCCTCGGGCAGACGGCGGTAGGCGCTCCAGTTGGCGGCCCAGCCGGCGGCCAGACTGGAGATCCACAGCAACACGCCGGTGACAGCGGCGAAAACCAGGGTCCAGGCGTGGAGGGGATGGGTGCCGTGGAGGCTGTGGAGCGCGGTCTCCTGGCTCAGAGCGCCGTGGCCCGTGCGCCAGATCCAGAGGCCGGATATCGCCAGGGCCGCGGGCATGGCGGCGCAGACATTCCCGATGGTGGCGATGACCTGGGTGCGCGTGATGGCCGCCACCAGTTCGATCTCCCGCTCCTGGCCGTTGCCGTTCTCCAGGGCCCGGGCCAGGGCCGAGGCCGTCATGGCCGGCTGCTTGGAGGCCAGACTGAAACCCAGCAACTGCATGAGGCAGAAACTGACGGCGTAATTGAGGGAAAGGAACAGGCCCATCAGCAGGGGCGCCAGAGGCAGGGCCGAGCCGCCGTACTTGAGAAGGGCGGTGCCCGCCGTCAGCAGCCCGCCTCCGGCCGCAGCCCAGCCCATGGCCTTCCATTCCTTGAGGTTCCGGGCGATGTAGTGCTCTCCCGTATCGCCGGTGTGCTCCACCATCTTGCGGGCGAGGCGCTTCACGCTGGTGTTGACCAGGGCGCGCAGGCTGTGTTGGTCGGCGCTGCCCAGGGCCAGCTCCGCGGCGAAGGCGGAGCCGTCCCCCCGGCCGCCGGCGAAGGCGAGAAGCTGGTCGATGCGCTTCAGCTGGGCTTCGAGCAGCTCCAGCCGGAACACCAGATCCGTGGACACGCCGCGGTCGTCCAGGTGGCCATGGGCCTGGGACAGGGCGAGCAGGCAGTCCGTCCGGCAGCGCTCCCAGGCTTCCCGGGCCGGGGCGTCCGCGGGCGCTTCGCCGCAGGCCCGCGCCGCGTGGGCGAGGTCGAAGAAGGGGGAGTCGGCGTCCGTGCTGGTCCCGTCCAGGTTCAGGAGGTCCCGCGAAAGCCCCACGGCGGAGGCCCGGTGCGAAAGCAGGCGGGCCGCGTGCACCCAGATGTCCCGCGGCGGGGAGATCACTTGGCCCCAGGTGGCCTTGAGATCCGGGGGCAGCCCTTCGATCCATTCCGCGTCCGAGGCGCGCAGTTCCAGGCGGTCGAGCAGGGCGTAGAGATCTCCCTCGGAGTCCAGGCGCGGGATGAGGCGGTCGACCACCCGGAGGAAGCCCTCGCCCAACAGCGAGGTGCGGTCGGGCAGCCCCGTTTCCGCCAGCAGGCGGATGGCCGAGGCATGGTTCCACTCCTCGGCCAGGGGGCCGAGCAGCCCCCGTTCCACCAGCGCCTCGTGGAGCCGGCGCAGGCGGCTGGTGCGCCGGGCTTCGCCGTCCACGGATTCGAGCGGGGAGGCTTCCAGCAGCCATCGCAGGAGGCTCTCCAGCTTCGGTCCTTCGCTGGCGAGCAGCTCATCCAGCCTGGGGTCGGGCAGTGGCATCGGGACTCCGGGAGGGGAGCCTTCAGGGTGCCACAGTCTCAGGACGTGGCGCCAAACCGCCGGGACTGGTTTTTCCGGGTGCCGTTGAGGAATTGCTCCACCGCCACCGGGTCCACGGTGGCCGGCGTTCCGGACCAACGCTGGGAGGGCTTCAGCATGATCAGCATGTCCTCGGGGCAGCCCACCTGCTCGTACAGGCGCTCGATGCTGCGGGCCAGCTGATCCGCGGTGGTTTCCGTGGCCAGGGCTTCGCGCAGCAAGGCTTCACGCCAGCGGTCCTGGGCCTGGGACCAGCGCGAACTGCCGGGGCGGGGCGTCTTGCCCACGGCCTCGGCGCAGGCGGCCCAGAGGTGCGCCTCGAAATTCTTCAGGGCCGAGCCTTCCAGGGCCCGCAGCCGCTCGACGGCAGGGCTGTCGCCGGTGGCGGTCACCTGGATTTCCAGGGACGTGAGGAAACCGAAATCGTAGCCCGTGACCAGGTCATCCCAGGTGAGAGGGCCGATGTGGTTCTCGAAGGCTTCGAGGGGAGAGCTGGCGGGCGTCATGGGAGCCTCAGGCGAGAAGGTGGAGGGCGAGGTGCACGGCCACGCGGGCGCTGGCTTCGGCGCCATCCAGCGTGGGAGCGAGTTCCATGAGGTCGGCGCCCACCCATGGTTCGGTCCATTGCCGGGCTCCATGGATGAGACGGACCGTTTCGGCCAGGTTCAGGCCGCCGGGCACGGGCTCGGCCACTGCTGGCACCAGCACGGGATCCAGGGCGTCGAGGTCGAGGCTCAGGTAGGCGGGTCCCTGGCCCACGGCGGCGAGATCCTCCTTCAAGCGCAGGGACAACAGCGGGTCACGGAGATCCGCAGGGGTCCACATCCGCACGCCCACGGCGGAGAGGAAGGACAGCTCATCATCATCAAAGCGCGGCGCGCGCAGGCCCGCCTGCATGGTGCGCTCGGGAGCGACCAGGCCTTCCTCGATGGCCTGGCGGAGCCAGGTGCCGTGATGGATGTCCGTGCCCCAGGCGGCGCCTTCGGCGGCATCGGGGTGGGCGTCGATGTGCAGCAGGCCCAGGGGGCCATGCTGCCGCGCCAAGGCCCGCAGGGCGCCCAGGGTGAGCGAATGGTCGCCGCCCAGCATCAGGGTGCGGCAGCCGTTCAGGGCCCAGGCGCCGATGGTGGCCTGAACGGTTTCCAGCGCCTCCTTCAGCGAAAAGGGCAGGGCGGGGATGTTGCCGCCATCCAGCCAGCCCTGGGCGGCGGGGGATCCGAAGACGGGGCGGCCTTCCCTCAGTCTGTCAGGCATGGGATGCGAACCCACGCCCATGGAGGCGGCGCGCATGGCCCAGGGGCCGAGGCGCGCCCCGGGGCGGTTGATGACGCCCGCATCGCAGGGCGCGCCCAGCACCACGCCGGCGGCGCGGCAGGGATCGATGCAGAGGGGCAGCCCCAGGAAGGGCGTCAATCCCGTGCGGAGGCCCTGGAACAGCACATCAGCGGACATGGGAACTCCTGGGGGCGAGGGCGGTCTCGAAGGCGGCGATCCAGGCTTCGGCATCCTGGAAATCCGAGGGATGGAGAGGCTCTTCGGCGGCGACGGCGACGGGCGTGCGGTTGGCGAAGAGGGTGCGGATGTGCGGGACCAGGGTTTCGTCGCCGGTCCAGGGGTAATGGGGAGCGGGGCTGCTCAGGCGCAGGGGCTGGGCGGGAAGTCCCAGGTGGAAGGCCAGGCGCAGGCCGCCCTCGTAGAACGCCGCCAGCCGTTCGCCGCGGGTGGTGGTGCCCTCAGGAAACAGCAGCATGGGTCGCCCCTTGCGCAGCGAGGCCATGAGAGCAGCCAGGGCGGCCGCGCGGCTGGTGGGATCCTCCCGCTCCACGAAGTGGATGCCCGACCGCTGGGCCAGGCGGCCGATGAGGGGATAGCCCGCCACTTCGCCCTTGGCGATGGTGCCCATGGGCCGCAGGCTCATGAGGGCGACGGGATCCACCCAGCTCACGTGGTTGGCCACCCAGAGAGGCAAGTCTGCGCGGAGGCGCCCTTCGACCTGGAGATCGATGCCCAGCGCCGGCAGCAGACGCCGCGCCCACCGGTGCAACCCGGGCTGCGGCTCCGCTCCGGCGGCCAGACGGGGCAGAAGGGCGAAGGTGGGCCAGAGGACGCCGGCCCAGCTCAAGGCTGCACCGGCTGTGGGGAAGCACGGTGAGGCCGGACAGCCGGTGCGACCCCATGGGGGCATGGCCCCCTCTGGCGCATGGCCACGGAAGCCGTGTCCATGCTGTCACCCCCTTGGGGGCACTGCCGCGCCCCCAAACCCCTGCCGCGTGTGCCGATCAAGGCGCGGGAGCAGGTCACGGCCGTCCGAGGTCGGCACACTAGCTCACCAGCTTGAGGCGGGTGTAGCGGGCCCGCACGCGCTCCAGGTCCTCGCGGGTGATGGCGGACCAGAGGCGGGTGTCGCCGGGGGCGTAGAAGTCGTGCACCTCCTCCACCACCCGCGCGCCGAGGGCGTTGTGGACGCTGCGGGCATCGGTGTTGCCCGGCTCCACCAGGAAGCGGCATTCGTCCACGTTCTCGTTGAGCAGCTTGGAGACCATGGCGCGGATGAGCAGGTAGTTCACCCGGCCCTTCTGGTATTCGGGGTGCACGGCGAGGGTGGCGCAGTAGACCGTGGTGCCCGCCACGAAATTCAGCACGTAGCCCACGGGCCGGTCGCCGTCGAGGGCCAGGAAGCACCAGTCGCGGTAGAGCTCGGTGCAGAGCCGGAGGTAGTGGGGGCAGAGCTCGCCGGTGCCATCGCCCGACCAGATTTCCGATTCCAGCCGCCGCAGGTGGGCGAAATCGGAGCTGCCCAACGGGCGGACGGTGTAGCGGGCGCCTTCCGGATGGGGTGTAAGGGTCTCGATCGTCATGGCCGTTCCTCCCTGGTTCTGAAACCAGGGTCGGCCACGGCGATGACGGCCTCATGGCGGCGCTGCCAATTCCGCGGGAAAAGGGTGAAACCAAGCGGTGACGGGCATCCGCGAGGCAGGGACGACAAGTATCAGGCGCGGATGTGACGGAACGTCGCCGTTCCCGTCACATCCGCGGAACTTCCATCAGAACAGCGGAGCCACCAGCTTGAGGAAGGCCGCCGCCAGAAGGGCGCTGATGGGAATGGTCAGCACCCAGGCCACCAGGATGTTCCCTGCCACGCCCCAGCGCACGGCGGAGACGTTCATGCTCGCGCCTACGCCCATGATGGCGCCGGAGATCACGTGGGTCGTGCTGACCGGAATGCCCAGGTGGGCGGTCGTGAAGAGCACGATGGCCGCGGACGTTTCTGCCGCGAAACCGTGGATGGGGCGCAGCTTCACGATCTTGCTGCCCATGGTGCGGATGATCTTCCAGCCGCCGGACATGGTGCCCATGCCCATGGCGGTGGCGCAGGCCAGCTTCACCCAGATGGGGACGTCCACCTTCGCCCCGTGAGGGGTCAGGTGCCCGTAGGTGATGAGGGCCAAGGCGATGATGCCCATGGCCTTCTGGGCGTCGTTGGTGCCGTGGGTGAAAGCCATGGCGCCGGCTGAAACGAGCTGCAGTTTGCGGAAGGCCACGTTGACGCGGTGTCCCGCCATGCGCCGGCAGATCCAGAGCAGCAGGATGATGATGGCCATGGCGATGAAAAATCCCACCACGGGCGAGACCACCAGGTAGGTGGCCACTTCCTTGAGCTTGGTGGTGTGGAGGGCCCCGAGTCCCGCCTGGGCCACCACGGCGCCGGAGAGGCCGCCCACGAGCGCGTGGCTGGAACTGGAGGGGATGCCGAACCACCAGGTGATGAGGTTCCAGACGATGGCCGCCAGCAGGGCCGCCACGATGACGGCGGGCACCACGAACTGGCTGTCGGCGATGCCCTTGGCGATGGTGGTGGCCACTTGGGTGCCCAGCAGGGCCCCGCCGAAATTCAGCACTCCGGCCATCATGATGGCGTTCCGGGCGGACAGCACTCCCGTGGACACCACGGTAGCGATGGCGTTGGCCGTGTCGTGGAATCCGTTGATGTAGTCGAAAAGCAAGGCCAGCAGGACGATCAGGGCGAGCGCGAGAAGCATGGATTGTCCTCAGGCGTTGCGCATGACGGTGGAACCCACGACCTTGGCCACCAGCTCGATCTTGTCCGTCGCGTCTTCGATCTGTTCGAGGAGCTCCTTCCACTTGATGAGCTCGATGGGATCCTTCGGATCTTCAAACACCTGCGCCAGGGCCGCGTGATAGATGGAATCGGCCTTGTTCTCCAGGGTGTGCACGCGCCGGATGCGGTCGCGGATGTCCTTCTGGTTGGACATGTTCCGGAGGGAGCGGATGAGGTGCAGGATTTCGCCGGCGCCTTCCACGATGATGGAGCTGATTTCGGTGACGGCCGGCATCACAGGCCCGATCCGGTAGAGGATGAGACGCTCGCAGACGGCGTGGATCTTGTCGACGACGTCATCGATGGCATGGGCCAGGGCCAGGATGTCTTCGCGCTCGATGGGGGTGACGAAGGTCTGGTTCAGGCGGTCCAGGATTTCGCGGGTGATGTCGTCGCCGATGTGCTCGAGATCCTTCATCTGGCGGCGGAGTTCGGCAAAACGGGCAGCGTCGCCGGTGCGGATCTCGCGGTCGAAGAGCTGGGAGGCCTGGTAGGCGTTGCCGGCGGCGCTCTCCAGGAGGTCGAAAAACACCATTTCCCGGGGTTTCAGCCAGCGCATCAGGGCATTCATGGACATTGGGTTCTCCCGCGATCAACCTTCAACTGTACTGGGTCCAGCGCGGTAACTGGAGCGTAAATTCAACAGATGGCGGCTGGGCGGAGAGCTTGTGACCGTGTATGGTCGGAGCACATGGACCAGCCCGACTCCCCGCGCCAGGATGGAAATGGAATGCCTGTATTCCTCGGCCGCGCCATCATCTGCCTGATATCCATGCTGTTCCTTGGTTTCGGCCTGGGCATGAGCTTCCATAAGGGCGTGTCCGTTCTGTGGGCGGCGAGCCTGCTAGGCACTTTGGCCCTGGTGCTGGTGCTCATGGCCCGCTGGCAGGTGCGGGCTGTGGCAGAGCCTCTAGAATCCCTGGAACGGGATGCGCCGCCCAAGACCCTGCCGGAGTTGCCCCGGGCCTGGCTTGCCCTCCAGCGTGAAAACGCCGAATTGAAAGAGAAGGTTGGGCGGGAGGATCGCCTGTTGCCGGGAATCATGGCCCGCCTGGAAGAAGGCGTGCTGCTGCTCGGCCCGCGGGGGGACCTGGAGCAGTTCAATCCGGCGGCCCAGCGGCACCTGGGCCTGGGCGCGCCTCTGGCCAAGGGCATGGCCGTGGGCGAGGTCCTTCGGGGGCAGGAGGGCCTGGACCTGGTGCAGAAAGCCTACGGGGGGGTCCCCGGCGAATGGCGCCTCGCACGGGCCGGGCGCACCCTGAGGGTGCGCGCCATTCCCTTTGCGCCGCTTGGATCCGTGAGCGGCGTGCTGTTGACCCTGGATGATGTGACCAGCCAGGAGGCGCTGGAGACCACCCGGCAAAAGTTCATTTCCAACGTGAGCCACGAGCTGAAGACTCCGGTGACGGCCATCCGCATCGCCGCGGAGAACCTCCAGGAGGAGAATCTGGACGAGGCCTCTCGTTCCAGCGCCCAATCCATCATGCGCTCCGTGGACCGGCTCACCCTGCTGCTGGGAGATCTCTCTGAACTGAGCCGCATCGAGAGCGGGGCCCTTCATCTGGCTCCGGTCCAGCTCGATCTCGCCGCCTTCCTGGAGGGGCTCATGAGGGACCTGCGTCCCCGGGGCGAGGCCCTGGGCGTGGCCCTGGCGCTGGAGGCGGAGGCGCCGGCGGGCGCGACGATCCTCGCGGATCCCTTGCGGCTGCACCAGGTCATCGAAAACCTGGTCTCCAATGCCTTGAAATTCAGCCCGCAGGAAGGGCTCGTGACGCTCAGGGTGAAGGTCACCAGCCACGGCCAGATCTGGGAAGTGCAGGACCAGGGCCCGGGCATCCCCGAGGCGGAGCAGGGCCGCATCTTCGAACGCTTCTACCGGGCGAAGGCCTCCATGGCTAAGCCGGGCACTGGGCTGGGCCTGGCCATCGTGAAACACCTTTGCCGCCTCATGGGCGGCGAAGTGTCCGTGTCCAGCGTCCCAGGCGAGGGCGCCACCTTCCGGGTGATCCTGCCGCCGCAGGTGGAAACTCAGGAATCGCCGCAGACAGAATCACGTCCAGGGCGCTAGGGGGACTCCCTCCCCGCTGGGGGATTTGGTTGTACTGCCGGTATGCGCAGTCCGTACCCTGGAGAGAAGGGGAAGGGACTCCCCGCCAGGGGTCGTTTTCAAAATCGGTGCGGGGTGGCGATGCCTGCTGATCGTGCTGGGTCGTGTCCCTCAAGGCCTGACCGTCAAACAGATTGGTATGCAGGTGCGTATGCTCTATTGAAAATCGCATATGATGATGATCATGCGAAGCAACTCCGCCCATCCAAGCGCCAAGCGCGCTACCCAGAGCCGCAAGGAAGTTACCCATGACCGCATCGTCGAGGTGGCCGCGCGCGCGATTCGGCGCAGCGGTTATGCCGGCACCGGGGTGGCAGATATCATGAGGGAAGCCGGGCTCACGCATGGCGGCTTTTACGCGCACTTCGCTTCGCGCGACAGGTTGCTTGCCGAAGCGGCCGACCGCGCAGGCGCCGAAGCGGTCAGGTTGTCGGCCGATATCGCCGCCGCCGCGGCGCCGGGGCGATCCTTGCAAGAGCTGTTGCGCGCTTATCTCTCGAAGGCGCACCTGGAGGGTGTTGAGAATGGCTGCCCGGTAGCTGCGCTTGGCTCCGAGATGCACCGCCAGGCGCCGGAGGTCCGGCATGCGGCCACGCGCCACATCAAGGAGATGATCGATGTCGTGGCCCGCCAGTTGCCTGGCTGGGGAATGCCTGGTGCGCACGAACAGGCTATGTTCATAGTTAGTTCGATGATTGGAACGATGGTGATGGCGCGGGCCGTCGATGATCCCAAGCTATCGAAGGCGTTGCGCGAAGCGACGCTCAAACATTTTTCAGAGGTCGGCAAATAGGGCCGGCCCGGTGGTTCGTGTTTTTTTGATTGAAAATATGATGATCATCATATTAAATGATCCCTGCAAGGAGGATCGCCATGAACAGCAAGGTTGCAATTGTGACTGGAGCATCATCGGGCATCGGCGAAGCCACCGCCGAGCAGCTCGCCAGGGCGGGTTACAAGGTGTACGGCACCAGCCGCCGCGGCGCGCAGGGGCAACGTGGCAAGCGCACGTTCGAGATGCTGGCGCTGGACGTCACCAGCGACGAATCTGTGGCGGCCGCTGTCAACGAAGTTCTACGGCTTGAAGGGCGCATCGATCTGTTGGTCAATAACGCCGGCTTTGGTGTCGCGCCCGCCGCAGCCGAAGAGAGCTCGATCCGGCAGGCGCAGGCGATCTTCGATACCAACTTCTTCGGCATCGTCCGGATGGTCCGTGCCGTCGTGCCGCACATGCGGCAGCGCGGGAGCGGACGCATCATCAACATCAGTTCGGTATTGGGCTTTGTGCCGATGCCGTATATGGCGCTGTATTCAGCCACCAAGCATGCGGTGGAAGGCTATTCGGAATCGCTGGACCATGAGCTGCGCACCCAGGGCATTCGCGTTTCGCTGGTCGAACCGGCCTACATCAAGTCGGCATTCGACGCCAATCAGTTGCAGCCGGATGAGGCGCTCGACGAATACCGCGACCTGCGTGCGAGGCTGGATTTGCGCGTGAAGGAAGCGCTGGAAGGCGCGGATGGTCCAGGCGTGGTGGCCAAGACTGTGGTGCAGGTGGCATTGGCGGCGACACCGAAGGTGCGCCACACCTCGGGTGCACTGGCACGCCGCCTGCGCCTCCTGCGCCGCTTCGCGCCAGCCGCGCTGGTTGAAGCTGGCGTGCGCAGGGATCTGAGGCTTGATTCCCAGCCAGCGGTGCGCAAACACGCCACGGCCTCGTTCCGTTAATGTTCGAAAACAGGGGCCATACATGAAGGCATTCTTCATTAACCGTTACGGCAAATCGGACGTGCTCACCTCCGGCGAGCTGCCCGAGCCGGCGCTGCGCGACGATGACGTCCTCGTGCAGATTCATGCTGCGGGCGTCAATCCCGTGGACCATAAAATCCGGGATGGCGAATTCAAGTTGCTGTTGCCATATAAGATGCCTCTAATTTTGGGCGCCGATCTGGCCGGCGTGGTGGTGCGCGTCGGCCCGCGCGTGCGCCGCTTCAAGGTCGGCGATGAGGTCTACGCGCGGCCGGACGACGAACGTATCGGCACCTTTGCCGAACTCATCGCGGTCAAAGAAGATTCGCTGGCCCTCATGCCGGCCAATCTGTCGATGGAGGAGGCCGCGTCCATCCCGCTGGTGGCGCTGACCGCATGGCAGACCCTGGTCGAAAAAGGCGGGCTAAAGAAGGGCCAGAAAGTGCTGATCCATGCCGGTTCGGGTGGCGTGGGTACGATCGCGATCCAGTTGGCGAAGCATTTAGGCGCCACGGTCGCCACCACCGCCAGCACAGCCAACGCCGACATGCTGAAGGGGCTGGGCGCTGACATCGTTATCGATTATAAAAAGGACGATTTTTCGACCAAGCTGAAAGGCTACGACCTCGTGATCGATACGCAGGGCGGGGATACGCTGAAGCGGTCGCTCCGTGTAATCAAGCCAGGCGGCAAGCTGATTGGCATCGCCGGTCCGCCGGACCCCGATTTCGCTAAGCTGCGTGGTGTGAACGGCTTTGTCCGTTTGGTGATGTGGGTGCTCAGTTTCGGCATCCGAAAAGCGGCCAGGCGCAGCGGCGCCAGCTACTCCTTCCACTTCATGACCGCCAGTGGCCAGCAACTGGGCGAGATTACCAAATTGATCGAAGCCGGTCACATCCGGCCTGTGGTCGATCGGGTCTTCCCGTTCGCGGAAACCAGACAAGCGCTGGACTATGTTGAAACCGGACGCACGAAAGGGAAGGTCGTGATCAAAGTGCGATAGCCTGCGTGCTAAAGCCTTCTAACCACCGATGAACTCCGATGAAAGAATGATAAAGAGCAGCCTTAGGTCCAAACTTGTCTTTATCGGCTTTCCATCGGTGGTAAATCTGTTCTTTCCTCTCAGGACCCGGCCGGGCCCCCCATGCGGTAGCCGACGCCCACCACGGTTTCGATGAACTCGGCGGCGGTTTCGCCGATTTTGGCGCGGACCCGGCGCACGTGGGCGTCGATGGTCCGGCTTTCGCCCAGGTATTCCAGCCCCCAGACCTGCTGGAGGATCTTCTCGCGGGTGAGCACGCGGCGGGGGTTGGCCAGGAAATAGGCCAGCAGCTCGAACTCCCGGCGGGTCAGCTCCACGAGGTTTCCGTCCACCCGCGCTGTGTGCATGTCGAGGTCCACGGCGATGGGGCCGAAGGAAAGCTGGCTGGTCCGCTCCGTGCCTTCAAAGGGGGTGGAGCGGCGCAGGATGGCGCGCAGCCGGGCGGCCAGCTCCCGCGCGGAGAAGGGCTTGGAGATGTAGTCGTCGGCGCCCAGCTCCAGTCCCAGCACGCGGTCGATCTCCTCGCTGCGGGCCGTGACCAGGAGCACAGGCAGGCTGCGCAGCGTGGAATGGGTGCGGATGGCCCGCAGCACGTCCAGTCCATCCATGTCGGGCAGGCTGAGGTCCAGCAGGGCTGCGTCCAGCTTGGGGCCCGAGGCGTTGAGGGCCAGTAGGGCGTCCTTGCCCGTGCCCACGGGAATGAGGCTGAAGCCCTCCCGGCGGAGGTGCTGCTCCAGGCCCAGGCGGATTTCAGTGTCGTCTTCGAGGAGCAGGATGCGCGTCATGGAACCCTTTTTCACGATTCTACTGGACCATTCTGGAGATAGGGGTGTTTCGCGCTCCGGCCTTCCAGGATGAAGAGCACTTCCTCGGCGATGTTGGTGGCCTGGTCGGCGATGCGCTCCCAGTTTTTGATGACCAGGATGAGGTGGCTGGCCCGCTCGATGGAAAGCGGATCGGACATCATGAGCCGCAGCAGCTCGCGATAGATGGAGCCATAGAGCGCGTCCACGGAATCGTCGGACTGGATGACCGTCCGGGCCAGGCCCGCGTCGCTGCCGATGAAAGCGTCCACGGCCATGCGTACCATGCCGCGGGTCTCCTGGCCCAGCCGCTCCAGCGAACCCGTAGAGAGGATGGGAGGATGCACGTAGGTGGCCCGGCGGGCGATGTTGCAGCAATGGTCGCCGATGCGTTCCAGCTCAGGCACGATCTTGAGGCTGGACGCGATGAGGCGGAGGTCGCCGGCGGCGGGGGCCCGCAGGGCGAGAAGGTCCACGCAGAGGCGGTCGAGTTTCAGCTCCCATTCGTCCAGCCCGCGGTCCAGGGTCAGAACCTGGTCCGCCTTCGCTTTGGAACGCTCGGTGAGGGCCTGGATGGTGAGATCGATCATCTCTTCGGCCAGACCGGCCATGGACAGGATGCCGTCCCTGAGATCCCTCAGTTCCTGGTCGAATTGACGCATCAGCCGAACCTCCCCGTGATGTAGTCCTCGGTCATGCGCTGTCCGGGATTGGTGAACATTTTCTCCGTGAGCCCCGACTCGATGAGCTTGCCCATCCAGAAGAAGGCGGTGTGGTCGCTCACGCGGGCGGCCTGCTGCATGTTATGCGTGACGATGACGATGGTGAACTCGCGTTTCAGCTCGAGGATCAATTCTTCCACGCGGGCAGTGGCGATGGGATCCAGCGCCGAACAGGGCTCGTCCATGAGGATGACTTCGGGCCGCACGGCCAGGGCGCGCGCGATGCAGAGACGCTGCTGCTGGCCCCCGGAAAGGCCCTGGGCCGAATCCTTGAGGCGGTCCTTCACCTCTTCCCATAATCCGGCCCCCTGGAGACTGCGCTCCACGGCTTCGTCCAGCACCGCGCGATCGCTCTGGCCCTGAATGCGCAGGCCGTAGGCTACGTTCTCGTAGATGGATTTGGGGAAGGGATTGGATTTTTGGAACACCATGCCCGCCCGCTTGCGCAGGGCGATGACATCCGTCTCGGGAGCATAGATGTCCGTGTCGCCGAGCAGGACGCGGCCTTCGATGCGCACGTTGTCGATGAGATCGTTCATGCGGTTGAGACAGCGCAGCAGGGTGCTCTTGCCGCAGCCCGAAGGCCCGATGAAAGCCATCACCGAGTTGCGCGCCACCTGCAGATCGATGTCGGTCAGGGCCTGCTTCTGCCCGTAGAAGAGATTGAGACGCTCCACCCTCAGCATGGTGGGCGCCGACAGCACCGAGGGGTCGGTGAGGGGCAGGTCCTGCTGCGCGAATGCCGCCGGGCGAAGGCCAGGGGCGGAGGAGGGGGGAGGCGCGTGGAAGGGTGCTGGCTCCGCCACGGGACGGGGGTCGTCGATTTCCATGTCGATGGCTCCGGGTTTCATGTTCAGAATGTGCTCCCCCCCAGACGCTCCCGCAGTTTGCGCCGGAGGTTCAGGGCAAACAGGTTCAGGACCACCACCACCAGCAGCAGCAGGAAGGAGGCCATGAAGACCATGGGCTTGGCGGCCTCGGAGTTCGGGCTCTGGAAGCCCACGTCGTAGATGTGGAAGCCCAGGTGCATGAACTTGCGGTCCAGGTGAAAGAAGGGGAAGGTGCCGTCCAGGGGCATGGCCGGGGCCAGCTTCACCACGCCCGTGAGCATCAGGGGGGCCACTTCGCCCGCGCCCCGGGCGATGGCCAGGATGAGGCCCGTGAGGATGCCGGGCGTGGCGCTGGGAAGCACCACATTCCAGAGGGTCTGCCACTTGGTGGCGCCCATGGCCAGGCTGGCCTCGCGCTGGGAGCGCGGCACGGCGCCCAGCGCCTCTTCCGTGGCCACCACCACCACGGGCACCGTGAGCAGGGCCAGGGTGAGCGAGGCCCAGAGGATACCGCCGGTGCCGAAAGTGGGCGTGGGCAGGCTGTCCGCGAAGAAGAGCCTGTCGATGCTGCCACCCAGGCCGTAGACGAAAAAGCCCAGCCCGAAGACGCCGAAGACGATGGAGGGCACGCCCGCCAGGTTGTTCACGGCCACGCGCACGGCCCGCACCAGCCAGCCCTGCTTGGCGTACTCCCGCAGGTAGAGGGCGGTCACCACGCCCAAGGGCACCACCAGCACGGACATCACCAGCACCATCATCACGGTGCCGAAAATGGCGGGGAAGATGCCGCCCTCGGTGTTGGATTCGCGCGGATCGTCGGCGGCGAACTCCCAGAGGCGAGAGAGGTAGACGCCCAGCTTGTCGAGGGGGCCCATGGCGTTGGCGGGCACCATGCGCACCACCGCGCCCAGGGGGCATTCCTTGGCCTGGCCGTCGGCGGTCTGCAGGTTCAGGGTCCAGGCCTTCGCCTCGGTCCGGATCTGCTCCAGGCTGCCCTGAAGCTGGTCGTAGGCGGCCTGCAGGTCCGCGGCCTTGGCGTCGAGGGCCGCCAGGCCGGCGGCATCGGCTTTGGCCTCCAGCCTTTTCCGGGAAAGGCGGAGCTGTTCGATGCGCCGGTTGAGGTCGCCCACCTGGCCCTTCTCGATGGACTGGATGTGGCGCCTCAGGCGGCTGGCTTCGGGAAGGCGCTTCAGGGCTTCTTCCAGGGCGGCGGGCCCGGTGGCGACTTCCTGGCCCTCGTGGCTCAGCGAGGCGATGCGGCCGATGAAGGGGCCGTATTCCAGGCGCTCGACGAGGACGGCGTCCTTCGGGCGCTCCTGGGGGCCTAGACCCGCGGCAGGCACCCAGCGGAAATCCTGGCCGTAGATGTCGCGGTTGCCCACGCGGAATTGGATCTTTTCCGTCTCCTCGCCGCGGGCGGGCTCGTGAGCGGTGACTTCGCCCAGCAGCGGGCCATCCGCAGTCTGCACTTGCACCAGGGGGCTGGGCCAGAAGTAGCCCATGCCCTTGGCCACGATGAAACCCACAAGGCTGACGATCATGGCGAGGCAGAAGGCCAGCAGGGCTCCGGAAAACCACACGAAGATCCCGCCTTGTCGGATGCGGTCGGCCAGACGGCTCATCAGATGGACTCGTAGCGGCGGCGCAGGCGCTGGCGGACCAGCTCGGCGACGGTGTTGAGGATGAAGGTGAGGACGAAGAGCAGGAAGGCCGCCAGGAACAGCACCCGGTAGAGGGTTCCGTGCAGCGGAGCTTCCGGCACCTCGACGGCGATGTTGGCGCTGAGGGTGCGCATGCCGTTGAAGGGGCTCCAGTCCAGGATGGGCGTGTTGCCCGTGGCCATGAGCACGATCATGGTTTCCCCGATGGCGCGCCCCAGGCCCACCATGGTGGCGGAGAAGATGCCAGGGCTGGCGGTGGGGAGCACGATGCGCCAGGCCGTCTGCCAGGGGCTGGCGCCGCAGGCCAGGCTGGCGGAGGTGAGGGACTTGGGCACGCTGGAAAGCGCGTCTTCGCTGATGGTGAAGATGATGGGGATGACGGCGAAGCCCATGGCGAAGCCCACCACCAGGCTGTTGCGCTGGTCGTAGGTGACGCCCATGGCCGTCTGGAGCCAGGTGCGGTAGCTGCCGCCCATGGCCACCCGCTCCACCCAGGGGCCCGCCAGGCTGGTGAGCCAGACGCCCAGCAGCAGCAGCGGCACCATCCACAGCACCTCCCGTCCGGTGCCGAAGGCGTTGCGGAAAGGCAGCGGCAGCCTGCCCCAGAGGGGCGCGGCCAGGAGGGCGAGCAGGAGCGCCACGAAGGGGAAGATGAAGACCTCCACAGCCATCTTTTCCAGGAGGGGCGCCATTACCAGCCCGGCGAGGAAGCCCAGCACCACGGAGGGCAGGGCCGCCATGATCTCCACGGCGGGCTTGATGGTGTTCTTCAGGCGTGGCGTGGCGAACTGGGAGGTGTAGAGGGCGCCCAGCACCGCCAGAGGGAAGGCGAAGAGCATGGCGTAGAGGGTGCCTTTGAGGGTGCCGAAGACCAGCGGCACCAGGCTGAATTTGGGCTCGAAGTCATCGGTGCCGCCGGTGCTCTGCCAGACGTATTCGGGCTTTTCGTAGCCCTCGTAGTGCGTCTTGCCCCAGAGGAGTCCGAAGCTCACTTCGGGGTGGGGCGCGTCGAGGCTCCAGACCTTCAGCGCGCCGGTGCTTTCGTTGGCGTGCACGATGAGATCGCCCCGCGGGGCCAGGGCGGCGGAACCGCGGCCGTCCAGGCGGACCGACATCATGCGGCGCTCTGTGGTCAGGTGATCCACCACGGCTTCGGCGGGGGTCCAGGCGAGGAAGCGCTTGTCGCGCTGGCTGGGCTGGAAGCCGAGTACGGGCCCGCCCAGGCGGGGGAAGGCGTGGAAGGCCTGCAGCGCGAAAACCTCGTTCACCCGCACCCGCTGGTAGGCGGCCAGCTTGCCGTTGGCGCCGCCCACCAGGAGGCTGGACTGGCCCAGGGCGAAGCCGAGGGATTCGACGGGTTCGCCGAATTCGGCCTGGGACGAGACCTGGCCGGCTTCGGGATCAAAGAGGAGAAGGCGCCCTTCGCGGGTGCCGAGGAAGAGGTTCCTGCCATCCGCGCTCCAAGCCGCCGTCGTGGCATGCAGGGCGGGGTCCAGCGCAAGGGGTTTCCAGGCCATGGGCGCGGGCGCGTCCAGCGGAGCCTCGGACCAGACCAGACCTGCTCCGGCGCGGGCCACGATGCGGAGGGTGGCGCCGCCGCCCAGGCCGCCCGCCTCCATGACCCGGAAGTGGAGGAGCTCGCTTGGGATCTGGTCCATGGCGAGGCCCCCCTGCCAGCGGGGCTCCAGAGTCCACTGGGCGGGATCGTTTTCACCGGCGGGTTTGGACCAGTTCAGGCGGGTGAGGAAGAGGCGGCCATCGGCCCCCGTGACCAGGGATTCCCCCCGTCCATTCAAAGGGGTGAACGCGCGCCAGGGCAGGGCGGGGCCTTCCGCGGCGGAGGGCACCGGCAGGGCCGTTCCTTCGGGGAAACGCAGGGCCTTCAATCCCTCGGCGTGGGACATCAGCACCACCGCCTTCCCGGATTCATCCACCCAGGCTCCGCCCGCCCTGGGCGCCTGGACCGTGGCCAGGAACTTGGAGTGGGGAGGGATGAAGAGGGGAACGGATTCCTTCATGATGAACAGGAGCATGGCCAGCACGGCGCCGATGATCGTGAGCCCGCCGCCGGAGATGGCGAAGGCCATGAACCGGTCCATGCGCCGGGCTCGTGCCTGCTTGGAAGGGATGCTGGGCATGTCGTCTCTTCGAGGGCTCAAGGGGAAGGGCCTGCTTCAATGCGCGGCCGCGCCGGAGGTCCTCTCCGGCACGGCCGCGGCATGCGCTTCTAGTTCAGCTTGGCGATTTCGTCGGCTTCCATCTTGGCGGTGAGGGGCAGGAAGCCGTCTTTGACGACGATTTCCTGGCCTTCCTTGCTCAGCACGAACTTGAGGAATTCGCGGGTGAGAGGATCGATGGCCTTCTTGGGATCCTTGTTGATATAGATGTAGAGGTAGCGGGACAAGGGGTACTTGCCGCTCAGGGCATTGGCGTAGGTGGCCTCGAACACGGCGCCGCCGTTCTTGGCCTCGTCCGACATGGGCACGGCGCGCACGCCGGAGGTGGCGTAGCCGATGCCGCTGTAGCCGATGGCGTAGCGGTCGGAGCCGACGCTCTGGACCACGGAGGAAGAGCCGGGCTGCTCCTTCACGGAATCCTTGTAGTCGCCCTTGAAGAGCGCGTGCTCCTTGAAGTAGCCGTAGGTGCCGCTGGCGCTGTTGCGGCCGTAGAGGCTGATGGGCTTGTTGGCGGCCTCGCCGGTCAGGCCCAGCTCGCCCCAGGTCTTGATGTCCTTGGCGTGGCCGCCCTTCCGGCCCTTGGAGAAGATGGCGTCCACCTGCTGCATGCTGAGGGACTTGATGGGGTTGTTCTTGTTCACGAACACGGCCAGGGTGTCGATGGCCACGGCCACCTTGGTGGGCTTGTAGCCGAACTTCTTCTCAAACTTGTCCGCTTCTTCGCTCTTCATCTCCCGGCTCATGGGGCCCAGCTGGCTGGTGCCTTCGATGAGGGCCGGAGGGGCCGTGGTGGAGCCCTTGCCCTCCACCTGGATCTTGACATTGGGGTATTTCTTGTTGAAACCCTCGACCCAGTAGGCCATGAGGTTGTTCAGGGTGTCGGAACCGATGGAATTCAGGTTGCCGTTGATGCCGGAGACCTTTTTGTAGGTGGAGACCTTGGGGTCCACCTTGACGTTCTGGGCGGTGGCGGTCACTCCCACCAGGGCGGCCAGCAGAGTCTGGGCCAGGATGCGGATCCTCATGGATACCTCCTTCATGCCTCTGATGCTGAGACCCGGAGGTGAATGCCCTTGTGATGGACTGTGACATCGTTGTAACTTCCCCGCCGATCGAGCTTGCTCTTCCGCCAATAAGTGGGTTTAATGCTTGGAGATCCTGCGGGTCGATCGAGGCAACGCCCGTTCCCGGGGATCACGACCATTCCGATTTTCACTGCGGGTGGCCGAAGCCAGGGCAGGGCCCCCTTCGGTTTCCCACCTCCCATCCCCAAGCCATCCAACCCCAGGGCCGAAGAGCCTGCCGGGCGTAAGCCGCAGCCAGGACCTGGGCCCCGAGAGGAGCCTCCTTGAATTCCAAGAAGACCATGCTGATCAACGCCACCGATCCTGAAGAGATCCGGGTGGCCACCTTGATTGACGGGGTGCTGTTCGACTACGACGTCGAATTCCTGCACAACGAGAAGATCAAGGGCAATTTGTACAAGGCCAGGGTGGTCCGGGTGGACACCAGCCTTCAGGCCGCCTTCGTCCATTTCGGAGGCCAGAAGAACGGTTTCCTCCCCCTGGGCGAGCTGCCCCGGGACCTGAGCGGTGACGGCCGCCGGGCCCGCATCCAGGACGTGCTCCAGCGGGACCAGGAGATCCTGGTGCAGGCCGTGCGCGAGGAGCTGGGCAGCAAGGGGGCCATGATGACCGGCCAGGTGAGCCTGGCGGGCCGCTACCTGGTGATCACCCCCGGCAATCCCGTCAACGGCATCAGCCGGAAGATCGAAGCCACCGAGGAACGGCGCCACTTCAAGCAGCTCATCGACACCCTAGACATTCCCGAGGACATCGGCGTCATCGTGAGGACCGCCAGCTTGGGGGTGACCAAGGAGGATTTCGAGCGCGACCTCGAGTACCTGCTGGACACCTACAAGGAAGTGCTCAACCGGTACAAGCACCGGCACGGCGTGGGCCTGGTGTGGCAGGAGGATGACGTCGTCACCCGCACCCTGCGCGACACTTTCAGCGCCGATGTCGAGGAAGTGCAGATCGACGACCTGGACACCTTCCACGCTGCCCAGTCCTTCTTCAGGCGCACCATGCCCCAGCACCTGGACGTGCTGAAGCACTACACGGGCAAGAAGCCCCTCTTCTCCCGCCACCAGCTGGAGGAGCAGATCGATCGCGTCTACGGCCGCAAGGTCGGCCTGCCCAGCGGCGGCGCCCTGGTGCTGGACCAGACCGAGGCCCTGGTGGCCATCGACGTGAACAGCGGCAAGACATCCGGCGACGGTGTGGAGGACATGGCCTTCAAGACCAACATGGAAGCCGCGGAAGAGGTGGCCCGCCAGCTGCGCCTGCGCGACCTCGCGGGCCTCATCGCCATCGACTTCATCGACATGAAGCGCGACACCCACATCCGCGCCGTCCAGGACCGCCTGGTGGACTGCCTCAAGGCCGACAAGGCCCGCATGGAGGTGGGGAAGATCAACCGCTTCGGCGTGCTGGTGATGACCCGCCAGCGCATCCGTCCCAGCCTGCAGCACGTGAACCACGAGACCTGTCCGGCATGCGCGGGCACTGGCAAGGTGAAGACCATCGAGGCCATGGCCCTTTCCGTGGTGCGCAAGCTGCACGGCATCCTGGCCAAGGGCGGCATCGGCGAGATCCGCGTGAAGCTGGCCCCGGCCATCGCCACCGCGGTCCTCAACCAGAAGCGCCGCGAACTGGCCCAGATGGAAGAGGAGAGCGAGGCGAAGATCTCGATCCAGGCCGACTGGTCCATGAGCTACGGAGAGATGTCCGCCGAGATCGAGCGCAGCGAAGAGGCTCCCGCCGAGAAACCGGCTCCGAAGCCCCACCGCGAGAAGGGCGCCCCGGAGGATGAGACCGTGGTGCTGGGCGGCGACAGCCCCATCTCCTTCGACAAGGCCTTGGGTGTGCACGGCGAAGGCCCGAAGGAGGTCAAGAAGGAAGCCTTCAAGTACGACCGCCGCGACCTCCAGCGGGCGGCCCTCGACGAGCGGGAGCGCCTCCGCGCCCTCTTCGAGAGCGCGAAACCCGAAGATGAAGAAGTCGAAGACGGCGCCGAGGAGGGCGGCGAGGATGCCAAGGGCGATGGTGCCAAGCGCAAGCGCCGCCGCCGCCGCCGCAAGGGCGGAGCGGACCGCGGCGCCGAAACCCAGATCCAGGCCGGGAGCCCGGAAACGCGCCCCGAGCCGGCTCCCCGCGCCTTCGAGCCCCAGCCTGAGCCTCCCAAGGCCACCCCGGACCTGGTCGCCAGCCTGCTCACGCCCAATCCCCGGCCCAGGTTCGGCCAGGCCCCGGCCGCCCCTGCGCCCGCTTCAGTTGCCGTTCCGGCCGCGGAAGAGGCCCCCAAGCCCAAGCGGACCCCCCGGGCCAAGGTAGCCTCCACGGTGGCTTCCACGGCCGAGGCCGCTCCGGCGCCGCAGGCGGAGCCCGTAGCCGAGGCGCCCATGGTGGAGGCTCCCGGGAAGAAGAAGGCCGCGCCCAAGGCCAAGGCCCCCAAGGCTCCCGCCGCGAAGAAGGCCAAGACGGAGAAGCCCGCCTCCGAGGAGGCCCCGAAACCAAAGGCCACCCGGGCGAAGAAGGCGAAGGCCGAGTAGCCTCCCATGTCCCTCTACTGGCTGGCTCCGCTCGCGTCCCTGGCCACCCTCCTGGGTGGTTGGGGCGTGGTGCGTTTTCTTCAGGGGCGGGCGCAGTTCATGCGCCTGCTCTCGGGCGTGGCGGCAGGCTACCTGCTGTCGGTCACCCTGGTCCGCGTCATTCCCGAATGCCTGGAAGCCAAGGGCGGGGAGGCCAATGCCCTCTGGGTGCTGGGCGGCTACCTGCTGGTGCATGTCATGGAACACGGCATCACCCTGCATTTCCATTACGGTGAGGAAACCCACACCGACGGTTCTCCGCTCAGCGGCGTGCTGGCCCTCGTGGGCCTGTCGCTGCATAGCCTCATGGACGGCGTGGCCATTGCCGCGGCGCTGGCCACCCACAGCAATCTGGGGCCCCTGGTGCTGCTGGGCATCCTCTTCCACCGCATTCCTGAGGGCGGCACCATCGCCTCCATCTTCCTGGTGAGGGGATTCGGCAACCGCGGCGCCCTCATGGCCGCTGGCACCTTGGCCCTGGCGGCTCTGCTGGGCTCGGCGGGACAATCCCTGCTCAACCTTCCCACAGGCCCCATCCTGGGTCTCACGGCCGGGCTGGCCCTCTACGTGGCCAGCTCCGATCTGCTGCCCGAGGTGCAGAAGGTCTCCGGTTTCCGCAGCACCGCCGCCCTGCTTTCCGGGGTGGGGATCTTCCTGATCAGCGCGCGGCTGCTGCCGCATCATCACTGAGCCATGGGGCGGAACCGTTCCTTGGGGCGTCATGTGCTGCTGGCCTCCCTGCCGGCCTGGCTGCCGACCTGGGTGTCGGCCCAGGAACTGCCCCGCACGCCAGCCCTGGAGCCGCTGGAGGCCCCGACGCCCGCGGAGCTTCTGCCGCTGCGCCCCTTCCAGATCGAGGCCGGTCCGGGGCATTCCCGCGTGCCTTTCAGCTGGCGGGGCGAGCGGGTGCGGGAGGAAGGCGAGACCTGGATCCTGGAACAGGGCGCCATCCAGGCCGAGGGCCTGCTGCTGCTGGCGGACCGCATCGAGTACCGGATCGCTGAAGGCGAGCTGTCAGCCGAAGGGCACATCCGCCTGGAGGGACCGGATCTGCGGCTTCGCTGCGAACGCCTGCGCATGGCCTGGCGGCAGCGTTCCGGAGAGGCCTGGGCCCTTCAGATGGAGCTTCCGCCCAATTGGGTCCTGCGTTCGGGCCACGTGGCCTTCGCTACTCTGCGCACCTGGTCCTTCGACGCCGTGGAACTCAGCCCCTGCCCCGAAGAGCGGCCCGGCTGGAAGGCGAAACTGTCGAGCCTCAAGGTGGATCTGGATGGGTTCGCCACTTTGCGCAACGCGCACATTTTCCTGGGATCCATCCCCACGCCCTACTTCGTCCCCTGGGCGGTCTACCCGGCCCAGGCAGAGCGTTCATCAGGGTTGTTGCCCCCCAAGCTGGGCTACTCGAACACCCTTGGGGCCACCGTGGGGATCTCGCTCTACAAGGTGTTCGGCGACGCCCTGGACGCCACGTTCTCGCCGGAGTACTTCAGCAAGGAAGGCGTGTTCTGGGGCGGAGAGGCGCGCTGGAACCCGGATCTCACCCACCAGGGCAGCTTCTCGGGGGAGACCATCCACCAGCGCAGCCTGGACACCCGGCGCTACCGCTTCAGCCTGAAGGAGGTCTGGCAGCGGGAAGACGGCTGGCAGCTCACCGCCGACGTGAATCAGGCCTCGGACAATCTGGTGGATGCGGATTTCGGCAAGGGCCTCGGCAACCTGGGGACCACCAGCTTCGATTCGGCCCTCTACCTGGGCCGCAGCTTCACCTTCGGCAGCCTCAGCCTTTCTGCGGCGGAACAGCGCAGCTTCTTCTTCACCAAGGACCAGGGCGACCCCTTCTACAGCCCTGAATTTCCGGCCTCTTTGCGGCGGCAGACCCTGCCTCAGGCGGAATTCCGCTTCTTTCCCGTGGCTGCGTTGGGCCCGCTCTACCTGGACGGCGGCCTGCGGATGGGGCGCTTCGCCTACCGCATCGAAGGCAGCGCCGAGGCGCCGGGCCGCACCTTCAGCTGGGACCGCCAGGATGCCAATACGCGGCTGCACGGCCGCCTTGGCCAATGGGGGCCCTTCCGGGCCGATCTGGAAATGATGGGCAGGGCCACGCACTACAGCGCCACCCTGGAGGCGCCGGTCTTCGATCCCTCTGCTGGGGTCGACGGGGCGGTGGTGAACCCCGCCATCAGCCCCTTCCTGGTCGACGGGAACGCCGCCACGAGGTTCCTCTTCTCCGGCCACCTGCGGTTCTCCGGGCCCCAGGTGGGACGCAGCTTCAAGAACGTGTCCCTGCTGGGCTACACCGGCGAGTTGAAGCACGTGGTGGAACCCTATTTCGGTTTCACGGAGACCAGCGGCTATGGTGAGGCGGGCTCTCTGCCGCGCTTCGACATCCTGGACTCCTTCCCGGGCGTGAACGAGAGCGCGTCCGGCGAGCGCAGCTTCGAAGTGGGGTTCAAGCAGCACATCCTGGGACGGGGAAACGCAGGGGGCAGTTTCGCCGATCTCGCCCGGTTGCGCGTCGCCACCCGGTACCACGCCACGCCCATCATCCTCAGCGATGGCCGCTACAAGAAGGGCTGGTCCTCCGTGGACACGGATCTGGACGTGGAGCCGGACGAGACATGGCGCGTGAGCCTGCGGCGCTCGTCGGAGGTGGGGAACGGCGGTTCGGACAACGCCCTCAGCCTGGACGTGAAGGCCCAGGAGGGCGGCCGCTTCAACCTGGCCTACTTCTCCACGGGCATCAACCGCTTCCTGGTCCGCCAGCAGGGCCTGCAGGTCGGCGGGCTCCAGCGGCTGTGGGACGACCGGGTCCGCCTGGAATTCAGCGCCAACTACGATTTCAAATACAAGGGCTTCGCCTCCAGCCAGGTGGCCCTGGCCTATGTCCGGCCCTGCGTGGCCTACATCGTGAAATACACCCACGTGGCCCTGAACACGACCCTGGTCTCCGGCGGGAGGGAGGACCGCCTGGACTTCACCCTGACGCTGCGGGGCCTGGGGGATCTCTTCAGCTACCGCTATTGATCAAAACAGGTTGGCCACGGATGGCGTGGATGGACACGGATTTGAATGGGGTGGTCACGTGTCTTTCGAATCCGTGTCAATCCGTTCAATCCGTGGTTTCAACAGGTTCTGCAATTCACGCGGAGGAATGAAGGTGCCTGCTTCATTCCCTTCATCCTGGCGAAATAGCTCTTGTTCTTTTCTTTTGCCTGGATGAAGGGGATGTTGGTAGGGGCAGGCCTGCCACTCGGCGCTCCGGAATCCGTGTCTGCGTGAATCCCCGATGGCGCCCTATCCTTGATGCCGGCTTGGCATAAGGGCCTACTGGGCCCGGGGCGGGTACTCGCCTTCGTTGGCCACCACCACCCGGTTCCGCCCCAGGTTCTTGGCCTGGTACAGGGCCTTGTCCACCAGGGCCATGAGGTCTTCGATGTTGGAGGCTCCGGGCCCGCAGACGCCGAAGCTCATGGTGGGGAAGATTGTCTGCCCCGACGGCAGGTGAAGGGGCTCTTCGTCGATGCACTTCCTCAGCTTGTGGGCCACTTCGGAACCCCCCTTGAGGGTGGTTTCAGCCAGCAGCACGGCGAATTCCTCGCCGCCGATGCGGAAGGCCAGGTCGGATTTGCGCAGGGCCTCGCGGAAACGGGCCGCCATTTGGCGGAGCACCTCGTCGCCCACGGGGTGGCCGAAGCGGTCGTTGATGAGCTTGAAATGGTCCACGTCGCCCAGCACCAGGACGAAGGCCCGCCGGTGGCGCTCCCACTGCCGCACGGCGTGCTCCAGGTTCTGGTCGAAGGCCCGCCGGTTGAGCAGCTCGGTGAGGGGGTCCGTGAGCACCTCATTGCGCAGGGCCGCCGCTTCGATCTCCAGCATGGCGCGGCGTTCCCGCAGGTCGTGGATGGCGGATTCGTACTCGGTCTGGATGCGCTTGGCATGCGCCCACTCGATGGCCCGCTTGCAGGCGTGGATCAGGCGAGGGCCGGAAAGGGGCAGGGGCACCCAATCGGAAACCCCCGCGAGGATCAGGCGCCGCTGCAGGGCCTCGTCCTTCACCTGCCCCAGGAGGATCGTATAGGGAAGGCGGTTCTGTTCGCGGAATTGGGCCAGCAGGGCCAGCGCGCCGTCCACGCCGCCCGAGGAAAGCCCCAGGATCAGCACGGGGGCCTTCAGGACGCGCTGGGCCTCGCCGGCATTGCGGGCAGGCGGGGAATGCACCTCCATGACGTAGTGCTGGAGCAGATCGCGGGTCCGCTGGGCCAGGCTCGCGTGGAGGCCCACCGCCAGGACGGGCAGGTGCTGGCCCTCCTCCCGGGAGCGGCCTCCGGCCATGACGGGGCCCAGGTGGTTGAGCAGCTGCTGGATGCTGTAGCCCGCCAGGATGTATCCGTCCGCCTCGGCGGCGTGCAGGGACCGGGCGTCCTCGTCCGTCACCGAGTGGTCGTGGATGAGGAAAATGGGAAGGTTGCGGAACAGCACCCGCGCTTCGCCCCGCAGGAGGCGGCAGAGGCGGTATCCGTCCATGGGGTCGCCGCTGGCGTCCACCAGCAGCACCTGGGTCTCGCCCCAGGAATCCATGGCCAGGGCCTCCAGGGGATCGCCGGCATGAAGGATGCGATGCCCGGCCCCCTCGAACGCCATTCGCAGACGTTCAACAAGGTCGACGTGTTGGGAGATGACCAGCAGGTTCATGGGGGGGGCCAAGAGGGTCCCCAATGGTAGTGCAGAACTCGCCAGGTTTAGGAAAAATAACGCCGGGTGATTCTCCGGTGGAGGGCGCAGGTGAGTTCGTAGGGAATGGTGTTCAGGGCCTGGGCCAGCCGTTCGACGCTGTGGGGTTCCGAGGGATCCGCGCTGAAGAGGGTCATGGGATCCCCGGGGGCGACTGGGACGTCCGTGGGCAGGGCCACGGTCAGATAGTCCATGGACACGCGGCCCACCACGGGAAAGCTCCGTCCGGCAAAGCCCACCACGGCCCGGTTGCCCAGGTCGCGGCGGTAGCCGTCCGCGTACCCGCAGGCGAGCGTGGCGATCTGCATGGGTTGCGGCGCGACGAAGGTGCGGCCATAGCCGACGGTGGTGCCAGCGGGCACGGTCTTGACGCGGGCCACCTCGGCCACCAGGGCCAGGGCGGGTTCCAATCCCAGGGCGCGGCCTTCGGGCACCGTGGTCAGGCCGAAGAGGGCCAGGCCAGGCCGGACGTGCGTATCCCGGTCCAGCAGGTCGCGCAGGCAGGCGTCGCTGTTGCCGTGATGGCGCTGGGCGGGATGGATGCCAGCGTCCGCCAGCTGGGCCAGGCAGGCCTCGAAGACCCGGCGCTGCCTCGACGCGAAGCCCTGGTCCGGATCGTCGGCCGTGGCGAAGTGGCCCATGGCGCCTTCGATCCAGGGCGACAGGCGGCGCAGGTCCTCCAGGCAGCCGCCCAGTTCCGAAGGGAGCAGTCCGAAGCGGCCCATGCCCGTGTCCAGCTTCAGGTGCAGCCGCGCGGGGTGGGCGGGCAGGGCACGGGCGTACTCTCCCAGATGCTCGGGGCCCACCACGGCGATGCTGAGGCCCTCGGCGCTGGCGGCGGGCAGGGCCTCGGGGCGCAGTCCGCCCAGCACCAGGATGGGGCTTGGAATTCCGCCCCGTCGCAGTTCCAGGCCCTCCTCCAGGTTGGACACCGCCAGGCCATGGGCCCCTGCTGCGGCCAGGGCGCGCCCCACGGGAACGGCGCCGTGGCCGTAGGCGTTGGCCTTGACCACGGCCCAGACATCCCGCCCCCCGGAGGCCGCGCGAATGCGGCCGAGGTTCCGGCCGATGCGGCCCAGATCCACTTCCGCCCGGAGGGCCCGGCCCTCGGGATGCCGCTTCAGGGGTTCGAGGTGTTCTTCGTTCACTACTCGGCCAGGCCCTTCTCCGCGAGCCAGCGCTCGGCGTCGATGGCGGCCATGCAGCCGCTGCCGGCGGCGGTGATGGCCTGCCGGTAGGTGTGGTCCTGCACATCGCCGCAGGCGAACACGCCCTCGATGGCGGTGCGGCTGGAACCCTTCTCCACCAGCAGGTAGCCGGTCTCGTCCATGGGCAGCTGCCCCTTGAAGAGGCTGGTGTTCGGCTCGTGGCCGATGGCCACGAAGAGCCCTTCCACGGGCAGCTCGGATTCGGTGCCGTCCACGGTGTCCTTCAGCTTCAGGGAGCGGATCTTCTCCACCTTTTCACCCATGGGCGTCTCATGGGTGGCGGTGACGACGTCGAGTACGGCTTTGTTCCACACGGGCTGGATCTTCTCGTTCTTGAAGGCGCGCTCCTGCATGGCCTTGGAGGCCCGCAGTTTGTCCCGGCGATGGATGAGGTGGACCTTGGTGGCGAACTTGGTGAGGAAAGTGGCCTCCTCGATGGCCGTGTCGCCGCCGCCCACCACGGCGATCTCCTTGCCGCGGAAGAAAAAGCCGTCGCAGGTGGCGCAGGCGCTGACGCCGCCGCCGGTGCGGGAGAGCTGCTCGTCCTTGCCGATGCCCAGCCACTTGGCGGAAGCCCCGGTGGCGATGATCACTGCGTCGGCGGTGTATTCGCCCTTGTCGGTGCTGAGCTTGAAGGGGCGGGCCGACAGGTCCGCCTTCAGGACGGTCTCGGACTTGATGGTGGTGCCGAAGCGCAGCACCTGCTCGCGCATTTCGTCCATGAGGGCGGGACCGTCGATGCCCTTGCGGAAGCCGGGGAAGTTCTCCACCTCGGTGGTGATGGTGAGCTGGCCGCCGGGCTGAACGCCTTCAAACACCAGCGGGGCGAGGTTGGCGCGCGACGTGTAGAGGGCGGCGGTGTAGCCCGCGGGGCCGGTACCGATCACGACGACTTTGTGGTGGCTCACAACATCTCCTGGCAGGGAACGGGAACGGGGCCCGGCCCGATAGTCTAGCGCGTCCCCGGCCCCCAAAACGTTGGCTCCTAGACCGTGAGCCCCCGTTCCCGCAGGAGCGCCTCCGCGGCGGCCACGTCGGCGGGGACGTCCACGCCCAGGCTGAGAAAGGGCGTGTGCGCCACGCCGATGGGCATGCCCGAAGCCAGGGCCCGCAGCTGCTCCAGCATCTCGAACTGCTCCAGGGGGTGGGGCGGCAGCCGGGTGAAGGCCCGCAGGGCGTCAGGCCGGTAGGCGTAGATGCCCAGGTGCCGCTGGAAGAAGTCCAGTTGATCCGGCTTCAGCCAGGGCCGGAAATCCGCCTCGAAAACGGTGGAGTTCCTGAGGTAGGGAATGGGGCTCCGGCTGAAGTAGAGGGCCCGGTGCAGGTCGCTGACCACCACCTTGACGGCGTTGGGATTGAAGAGCTCGTCCATGTGGGCGAAGGGGCAGGCGGCGGTGCCCATGGGCAGGTCCGGCTGGTCGCGCATGAGGGCCACCACGGCGGCCACGGTTTCCGGGTGCATGGCGGGCTCGTCGCCCTGGATGTTCAGCACGCAGTCGAAGGATTCCCCCAGCGCCTCCAAGGCCGCGGCGGCGCGGTCCGTGCCCGAGGGCAGGGCGGGGTCCGTCATCACGGCCTCGCCCCCGAAGCCTTCCACGCAGGCGGCGATGCGGCCATCGTCGGTGGCCACCACCACCCGGTGCACCCCATCGGCCCGGCGGGCGGCCTCATAGACCCACTGGATCATGGGTTTCCCGGCGATGGGAGCCAGGGGTTTTCCCGGAAAGCGGGAGGCCTGGAAGCGGGAGGGGAGCACGGCGAGGGTTCGCATGGGGCCAGTGTAGGACAGGGGCCGAATGGGGGGACGCTTCCGGATTCCAGACTCGTTGGACCGGTGCCGATGCCACCATGAGCGGGGGCAGCTTTTGGACCAATCCTTCGATGATGTCTGGGCAGAGTGCGAGGACCTGTTCGCGCAGGCCCGGAAAACCCTTGCCAGCCTGAAGGAAATCCAGCCCGCCCACGTGGTGCAGGCTTCGGTGAACGCGCTGTTCCGCACCACCCATACCCTCAAGGGCATGGCCGGCATGCTGGGTTTCCCCAGCTTCAGCCGCGCGGCCCATCGCATGGAGGACATCTTCGACCTCATGCGGCAGGGGCGGCTGCGCTCGACGGATTCCCTGGTGGAGACCCTCGAGGCCGGCATGATGGCCCTGGAGGCGGGCCTGAACGGACTCCGCCGGGGACGCCCTGAGCCCGAGGACTACTTGTTCCCCTTGAGGAAGCAGCTCGGCGAACTGGAGGCCCTGGCGCGCCCCACGGAGGGGGGCTCCCAGGATCTGACCTCCTTGCTGGACCTGCCGCCGGACCTGTTGAAGGCTCTGTCGGAATACGAGCGGACCCGGGTGACGGCCCTGCTCATGAGCGGCATGCCCATCCACGGGGCCACCATCTGCCTGGAGTTCGCCACCTTCGACGAGCGCCTTCGGGTGCTGAACGAGGCGCTGGCGGCCCTGGGGGAACTCGTCTCCACGCTGCCCTGCGACGTGCCGGAAGACCGGGAGGGCCTGGGCTTCCTGCTGCTGGCCGGATGCCCGTCGCTGGATGCGGCCATGCTCCCGCTCCTGGAAGGAGAGCTGGTCGGAACCGCCCTGCTGGCTGATCCCAGCCGGGTTCCGGAGAGCCTGAGGAATCCGCCTGCGGCTCCTGAGGAAGAGGCGCTGCCCCCGGCGCCGGAGCCCGAGCCTGCCGCCCCGCCGCCGGGGCCCCCCGTCCAGGAAGTGGAGATTCTCCGCCTGCCCGCCCACCGCGTCGAAGCCCTGGAAGCCCGGCTCATGGCCGTGGGCCAATTGAGGGATGCGGCGAGCCTGCTTCTGCACAAGGGCATGGATATCCGGGACGACCGTCCGGCGGCCCTGATGAACCAGATCCAGGATGGCCTGCTCGAAGTCCAGAAATCCTTGCTGCAGATGCGCATGGTCCGCGTGGAAAGCCTCTTCTCCCGCATCGAGCCCATGGTGAAGAGCCTGAGCCGGGACACTGGGAAGCCCGTGAAGCTGGCTTTCCAGGGCGGCGATCTGGAATTGGAGCGGGGCCTGCTGGGGAGGCTGACAGATCCCTTCCTGCACCTGGTCCGCAACGCAGTGGACCACGGACTGGAACCCCCTTCCGAGCGCCTGGCCCTGGGAAAGAGCGAGGCGGGCTCCATCCGCCTTTCCGCCTCCCAGCGGGGGCGGAACATCCGCTTCGATATCCGCGATGACGGCCGCGGCTTCGACCTGGCGCGAATCGAAACCAGGGGCGTGACCCTGGGGCTCCTGAAGGCCGGACAGGCGCACACGCCGGAGCGTCTGCACCGGTTGACGCTGGAGCCGGGCTTTTCCACCCAGGAGCGGGCCTCCCAGATTTCGGGGCGGGGCGTGGGCATGGACGTGGTCCGGTCCGAAATCGAAGCGCTGGGGGGAGAGATCCACCTCTCCAGCGAGGCCCGCAGGGGCAGCCTCATCCGGTTGAGCATTCCCCTCAGCCGCGCGGTGGTCAGCTGCCTCAAGGTGCGTTGCGACCGCCAGTCCTTCGGCATTCCCTTGGGTAACGTGGTCCGCGTTCAGGCCGGCGACCAGGTCCACCGGGGCGGAGACCAGGTGACGGTCTTCGGCAACTCCATCCCCATGGAGTCCCTGCAGGCCTGTCTGGGGTTGGCGGAACCGGACGGCCAGCGGTCCTTCGTGGTGCTGAGCACCCAGGGAGCCTCGGCTCGCAGCGTGGAGGTGGCCATCGGCGTCGATGCCATCCTGGGCCGGGGAGAAGTGTTGCTGAGAAGCCTCCCGGAACTGGCTCACGCGGCGGGCATCATGGGGGGCAGCCCCCAGGAGGACGGCATCCTCTGGGTGCTGGATCCCGAGGCCACGCTCAGCCTGGCCATGAACTCCCTCATGAGGCGGGTGGCCCATGTCTGAGCATCGCACCTGGCTTCACGCCAAGGCCGCAGGCATGGACCTGCTCATCGCCACGTCGGATCTACGGGAAGTGGTGGCCTCGGCGCCAGTCTCGCCCCTGCCGGGCCGGCCCGCCGGCATCGCGGGAGTGGTGGTCTACGAAGGCGAATTCCTTCCCGTGCTGGCCTGGGACGAGCTCCCCGGCTGCGTGGCGCCTCCTGGCCGGCCCCAGGCCTTGGCGGTGCTTCGGCCCCGCCTGGGCATTCCGCTGGAGCGTCTCGTCGGCACCACCGATCTGCCTCATGGCATCCTGCGCGAGCCGGAAGAAAGCGATCCTGCCCTTCCCTGGCTGGGAGGAGTTGCCCATGAGGAAGGCCAGGTTTTCCGCCTGCTGGACGCGGACCGCCTCGTGGCGCTGCTGCGCCGCTTCAGGGGCGAGCACTGACGCCCGGGCTGGTCTATGAGATGATTGGGGTTTCGTACCGGAGGCCCCTTGAACCGTCGTCTTTCCGCCCCCGTTGGCATCACCGCTACCGGCCAGTGCTTTCCTCCCCGAGTGGTCACCAATGATGATCTGTCCAAGATCATGGAAACCAATGACGAGTGGATCCGCAGCCGCACGGGCATCGGCCAGCGCCGCTGGGTGGAGCCGGGCGTGGGCGCTTCCCACCTGGGCGCTCCCGCCCTGCAGATGGCTTTGGATAACCGCGGCATCAAGGCCTCTGAGCTGGACATCATCCTGGTCACCACGGTGACGCCCGACACGCTCTTCCCCTCCACGGCCTGCCGCATCCAGCAGATGGTGGGCGCCGATAAAGCCTTCGGCTTCGATCTGAACGCCGCCTGCTCGGGCTTCCTCTTCGCGTTCACCACCGCTTGCAGCCTGGTGGCCGCCGGCGGCGTGAAGCGGATCGGCATCGTCGGCGTGGACATCATGTCCACCATCATCAACAAGGAGGACCGCGCCACGGCCGTGCTGTTCGGCGACGGCGCCGGGGCGGTCATCGTGGAGCGCGTGGAGGAGGGCCTGGGCCTCCTGGATTTCGAGCACCGGATCGACGGGTCCGGCGGCGCCTTCCTCTACATGCCCGCGGGCGGCTCGCTGAAGCCCGCCACCGCCGAGACTGTGGCGGCCAAGGAGCACTACGTGCACCAGGCCGGCAGCGAGGTCTTCAAGAATGCCGTGCGGGAAATGGCCGACAACAGCCGCATGCTCATGGACCGGAACGGCTTCACGGGCGACCAGCTCAAGCTCTTCGTACCCCACCAGGCCAACATCCGCATCATGGACGCGGCCGCCAAGCGGCTGGAGCTGGATCCCTCCCGCATGATGGTCAACATCGACAAGTACGCCAACACCACCACGGCCACCATTCCCACGGCGCTGCACCAGGCCTTCGAGCAGAAGCGCATGGCCAAGGGCGACCTGGTGGCGCTGGCGGCCTTCGGCGCAGGATTCACCTGGGGAGCCACCCTCCTCCGCTGGGCCTATTGAAACCCGGCCCATGCGGGTGGTGGCTGGAACTCTGAGGGGACGCCGTCTGGCGGCGCCCCCTCCCGGGGATTTGCGGGTGCGTCCCACCGCGGACCGCGCCAGGGAAGCCCTCTTTTCGATCCTCCTGCGATGGCCGGGCGGCGCTTTCCTGGATCTCTGCTCGGGTACCGGCGCCGTGGGGATCGAGGCGCATTCCCGGGGATATGCCCCCGTGGTGTGCGTGGAGGCGGCCGAACCGGGCTGGTCCTGCCTGCGGGAGAACCTGTCGGGCCTGCCTGTGAAGGCCGTGCGGGCCGATCTCCGGAAACTGGGCGCCGGAGCGTTCGCGGACCAGGCCGTGATCTTCCTGGATCCGCCCTACGACCTGGCTCCGGCTCTCTGGGCCCGGCTGGCACCGGTGCTGAGGGCCTGGATCGCCCCCGGCGGGATCCTGGTTTTCGAAACGGACAGGAATACTGCGCTGGAATTACAGCCCGGGTGGACCCTGGCCGAAACACGCGAATATGGCGCTGCCCGATTCCACTTCTGGACCCCTGCCTGAACTTAGGGCGAACGCCCCTGTGCGATTGGACAGGGAAGGGCGGGAGTCGATCCTCGGCCGCCTCAGGATGGGGGCGGGCCTCATCTGGGCCGTGGGATTCGCCGTGGCGGGGGTCCTCTTCCTCCTGGCGGCCCCGCCGGGCATCCGCGTCACGGCCAAGGGGATGGCGGTCCTGCTGGCGCTGCTGGGATGCGTGCTCTGGGCCTCGTTCCACAACATCAGCCAGCTGGGGAAAGTCCTGGCGGAGAAGGCGCTGGGGCCCGATCTGTACCGTCCCATCACCCGCTTCCCCCAGTCCTCCTCCATCCTGTTCTCCTTGCTGGCCATGGGCCTCAGCGCTGCGTCCTACCTGTGGGTGAAGCTGTACCTCGCCCAGAGCCTGTGGGTGAGTTTCATCACCATGGCCATGTTCATGCTGCTGGCGGGCCTTGGGGGCATCTGCCACTACTTCGTGGCCAAGCAGAGCCTGATGAAGGTCTTCCGGATCCTGGCCGGCCAGCCGGGCTTCGCGGATTCCACCGCCCGGTTCACCACCAGCCTGAGGGCCAAGTTCGGTTTCGGCATCCTGGGCATCACCGGGGGCGTGCTGCTGCTTTCCATCCTCGTCTCCGGCCTCACGCTGCAGTCTTCGATTCGCACCAAGGTCACCAGCTACGCCAAAAACGAGCTGACCAACCTGGCGGATTCCGTCACCTTCGTGACGGAAATGAACACCACGCCCGAGGATCTGGACGCCTTCCTGGGCACCCTGAAGCTGGGCGCGGGCGGGGGCGTGTCGCTCAAGCTGCCCGCCTCCAAAGGGGGCGCCATCCTGGGTTCCAAGATCCAGCCCAGGGGCGGGGGCGACATCCTGGTGGTCCAGACGCTGTCCGACGGATCGGAATTGAGGGCCGTCATCCTGGAGGGGGAGTACGCCGACGCCATCTGGAAGGCTTTGCGGCCCAACCTCGCCATTCTGGTGCTTGCGGCGATCTTCCTCGCCTACTTCATCCCCCTCATCCTCCGCGACGTCCAGCATCCTCTGGTGCTCTTGAGCCAAAACACCCAGGAAGTGGGGGAAGGGCGCATCGACCGGCTGGAGCCGGTCTACAGCGACGACGAGGTGGCCTCCCTGGTCGTGGGCTTCGGCCACATGGTGGGCAGCCTCCGGGGCATGGTGGTGCAGATCCGCTCCGCCAGCCGTGACCTCGCCAAGGCCTCGGCCCTCATCCGCGAGTCCGGCGATGGCGTGCGCCAATCGAACCATGGACAGCGGGAGCTCATCGAAGCCTTCCACCAGGAGATCAACGAACTGACGGACACCTCCATCGGCATCAGCGCAAGCTCCATGGAGCTCAGCCTGGCTTCGGAAAGCACCAACACCACCATCGTGGAGATGGCCGCCAGCGTCCAGCAGATCAACCTGAGCATGGATGAACTGTTGATGGTGGTGGAAGGCATCACCTCCGCCATCCGGGATTTCGACATCGCCATCAAGAACGTGGGCAAGAACGTGGACCACTTGGCGGGTCACGCGGAGCACACCAAGGAGTTCGCCGAAAACCTGGAGCAGAGCACCTCGGCCATCGACGACAGCGTGAAGATCGCCCAGCGGTACACCAAGAAGGTGATCCACAACGCGAGCCGCGGCATGGAACTGGTGGCCCGGAACCGCGAGAAGATCCAGGTCATCGAGCGGGTGGTGCAGGATTTCCACGGAACGACCCGGACCCTGCTCCAGCTGGGCGCAGACATCGCGAAGATTCTCGACTACATCGGCGACCACGCCCAGCAGACCAACCTGCTCGCCCTGAACGCCGCCATCATCGCCTCACAGGGCGGCGGCGGAGCCGGGGAAGGCCAGGCCCGGGGCTTCTCGGTGGTGGCTGACGAGATCAAGCAGCTGTCGGAGCAGACATCGAGATCCACGCAGGAAATCCAGCAGATCATCGGAACCCTGCAATCCGAGATCCGGAAGGCCTACCAGCAGGTGGAGCTGGGCCTGGACGCCGTCAGGGATGGCGCCGAGTCCGTGAGCCAGAGCCAGGAAGCCCTCCAGGCCATCCTGGAATCCGTGAGCGAAACGGACAGCGTGGTGGAGAGCATCCTCAGCGAAACGATCCAGCAGGCCGGCCAGGCCTCGCTCATCCACGAGGCCAACCGGAACATCCACAACCAGGTCGAGACGATCCGGTCCGTCATCGCCGAACAGCAGCAGACGAGCAACTACATCCTGTCCCTGGCCATGAACGTGCAGCAGGCCACGGCGGTGGTGCGCGATTCCACCAAAGAGCAGAGCATCGGCAGCGACGAGATCGCCAAGGCCACGGAGCAGGTGCGCGCCCTGGCGAGCAACCTGCACGAGATCCTGGCCCGGCAGGAGGACCACGTCATCTCGCTGAAGGAGACCATGAACCGCGTGCTGGGCAAGGCCATGGAGAGCGAGCGGGCCATCGAGGCCTCCAGCGGCGCGGTGGAACAGCTGGGAGCCCAGGTCCACATGCTCAACCGCGAGGTCAACCTCTTCAAGCTCTAGGGGCCGTAGCTGCTAGGCTGGAGCCTGGTTTCCAGGCCCGCCCATGTACCGCATTTCCATCAAGACCAAGCTGAGCGCCGTCATCAGCATCCTGGTCCTCTCGTTCATCGCCTTCAATCTGCTGTACTACCCCCGCTGGGTGGAGCAGCAGATCCAGAAACAGGCCGAACTGAGCGCCCGCCAGGTGGCTGAGACGGCGAGCTATGCCCTGGGCCCGGCGGTGAGCACCGGCAACAACCGCGACATAGCGAAGGTGCTCCAGGGGGTCCAGAACATTCCGGCATTCCGGTTCAGCGCAGTCTACGGCGCCAAAGGCGAAGCCCTGGACAGCACGCCCACCACGCCCGAGTGGGCCATGGGCGGGCAGGCCCTCATGGATGGGATCTCCACCACCTACACCCGGCGGAACGAGAACATGCTGGTGGCGGTGGCTCCGGTCTTCTACGAAGAGCCCCATGCGGACCAGGTGGGCACCCTGATCATCGGTTTCACCACCGAAGGCACCCAGAAGGCCGTGCGGGACAACATCAAGGCCAGCCTTGCCGTGGGCCTCGTCACTTTGATCCTGGGCATCGCCGTGGCCATCCTCTTGTCGAACCGCTACCTGCGTCCCGTGATCCAGCTGACGGAGGCCGCCCAGAAGGTGGCCCAGGGCAATCTGGAAACGGTGTCCGTGAAGGTCTATACCCGGGATGAAATTCAGGACCTCAGCCAGTCCTTTGAGGTGATGACGGAAAAGCTCCGGGTGTCCCGCGACGAGATCGAGCGGCAGAACCGGCTGCTCGAATACCGGGTGCAGGAGCGCACCCGGCAGCTCATGGAGACCATCTGGGAACTGGAGGAAATCCGGGCCAACCTGGAGCAGCTGGTCCAGGACCGGACCCGCGGTCTGGAGCAGAGCCGCGCCGAATTGAAAGCCTGGGCCAGCACCCTGGAGGAGAAGGTCCAGGAGAAGACCCAGGAGCTGCGTGAGCTCAACGAAAACCTGCTCATCAGCTACCAGAAGCTCAAGGAAGTCGACCGGCTGAAGGACGAGTTCCTCGCCAACATGAGCCACGAGCTGCGGACCCCCCTGAATTCCATCATCGGATTCTCGGGAATGCTGCTGCAGGATCCGATGAATGCCTTGAGCCCGGATGCCAGGGAGGATCTGCACATCATCTACCAGAATGGACGGTCGCTCCTGGGGCTCATCGATTCCATCCTGGACCTTTCCAAGATCGAAGCGGGCAAGATGGAGATGGAGCTGGAGGAGGTCGACCCGGTGGAGCTGCTGGACGAGGTGAGGGCGATGTCCGCCGGGCTCATCAAGGGCCGCGCCATCGATCTGCAGTACGTCCGCCCGGATGAGGCTGTCCGCGTCATGGGCGACCGGGACCGCCTGCGGCAGGTCTTCACCAATCTGGCAGGCAATGCCATCAAGTTCACCGAGGCCGGGATCGTCCGCATCTCCGCGCGCCAGGAGGCCGGCCGCTTCCAGGTGCGCATCGAAGACACCGGCATCGGCATGTCCGAGGAGGAGCTGAACCGCCTGTTCATGCCCTTCCAGCAGGTGGACGGCAGCATCACCCGGCGCTTCGGCGGCACCGGCCTCGGCCTGGCCATCAGCCAGCGGTTCATGGGGCTCATGAACGGCCGCATCTGGGCGAGCAGCCGCAAAGGGGAGGGCAGCACGTTCGTGGTGGAGATGCCGTTGATCCAGGGAGGCGCCGCTTGAGCCTGGCACCCGTGCGCATTCTCTGCATCGAAGACAACCCCATGAACTGGCGTCTCGTGCAGCGCCTGCTTTCCCAGGCCGGCTACGAGATGTACTGGGCCGAGGATGGCCTCAAGGGCTGCGAGCTGGCCCTGGACATCAAGCCCACCCTCATCCTCCTGGACATCAACCTGCCGGGCCTGTCCGGTTTCGAGGTGGCCACCAAGCTGCGCCAGAACGCCAGCATGGACGGCACGCTCATCGTGGCCCTGACGGCCAAGACCATGAAGAGCGACCGGGAGACCGCTCTGGTGACGGGCTGCGACGGCTTCATCTCCAAGCCCATCGACCCCTTCCTGTTTGTGGGCCAGGTGGAAGGCTACCTGGGCGGGCAGCGGGACCGCCTGGAACAGGGCAGGGAAGGCGCCGCACTGCGCCAGTTCAGCCAGCAGGTCGTGGTGCATCTGGAGGCCCAGCTCCGGGAGGCCCAGGAGGGCAACCGGAAACTGACCGAAGTGCAATTCGAACTGGAACAGCGGAGCCAGCATCTGTCGCGGCTGCTGTCGCTCAGCAAGGACATCATCCCCATCCGCAGCGATCTGGAAATCCAATCCAGGGTGCTGGGCCAGCTTGCGGGGGAGCTTCAGCTGGACCGCATCCGGGCCTACCGGGTTCACGGGAGCGGCGTCTACTTTCAAGGCCTGGAGGCCAGCCCCGGGGGATTCGAGGAGACGCCTGTCCTGCCCGTGACCCATCCCCTGGTGGCCTGGGCGGAATCGCTGCCCCCGGGCGCGGTGATGTGCGGGGGGGACCTCCATCAGTCGGCGCCCTGGGAACAGGGCATCGACCTCGGGCTGTGGGCGCCCAGGAATCAGGCCCTGATGCTGCCCCTGCGCAGCCGGTCCGAAGAGGGCCGGTTGTGGGGTTTCCTGGCGGCCGACCGGGCCGAACGCCCCTTCCTGCCTTTCGAAGCGGAGTTGGCGGCGCTCCATGGAGGCATCCTGCAGGTCAGCCTGGAGAACGCCGGCCTGATCGCCCATCTCGCGGAGACCAGCCAGGCCCTGGCCACCAGCTACGAGGGGCTGGAGACGGCCTACGAGGCCCTGAAGGAAGCCCAGCGAGCCCTGGGCACCCAGAACCAGAAAACCGCCCTGGGCGGCCTTTTCATGAACACCGCCAAACGGTTGCAGGGCCCTGTGCGGGTCCTGAAGGAGGAGAGCGTCGCGCTGTCCCAGTTCCTGGACCAGCCCGAGCCGCCGCGGACCGAAGAGCGCGCGGCGGGCCGGCATGCCATGGATCAGATCCGCCACGCCACGGCCCAGGTGGATGGCCTGGTGCGGTCCCTGCTTCGCCGGGCGGGAAGGGGCGAAGCCAGCGCCCCGGAGTGGATCCATCTGCACGAGCTCATGGCCGAAGAATTGAACCTCCTGAGGGCGGAGGAGGCGCTGCCTGAGGATCTGCCCGTGGAACTGAACTTCCATGCGCCCCGGGACCTCCTGTTCGGGGTGCATTCGGATTTCGCGGAAGTCCTGGGCCACCTGGTTGCCCATGCCGTCGAAGGGATGCCCCAACACCTGGTGTTGCGGACCTGGGGCGGGAACAGCCATTTCCGCATCGAGCTCGAAGACGACGGAGCCGCCATCGACGCGGAGTTGCTCGTCAATGCCCTCGAACCCTTCAAGGACCTTCGCCCCGCCAAGGGAGAGGGCGGGGGGCGGACGCCGGGGCAGGGGCTTTCCGCCTGCGCCCAGCTCATGAACGCCTACGGCGGCGCCGTCCAGATCGTGCCCCTGGAGCGGGGCTCCCTGGTGCGCCTCAGCCTGCCCATGGACTGAGGGTGTCGGGAACATCACACAGGAACCTCGCCAAACCTCTGAACCAGTCGCCGGATGAGAGCAACCCCCATCCAAGCCAGGCTGCCGGCAACGGTTGCTTCGAAATCCCGACTTTTCGGTCCTCTGACCGATTGACGGTCCAGCTCGCCAGCACTGGCCTGAGGGGTTCGATGGGCTCGTTCCCTTCCGGTCACCATTGTGTATGTCCGCCGCAGGCCCGAAGCCGCTTAAGAACCGCCCTAACCCTCTTCAAGGCATCGCTATGATGAATCTCGAAACGATCCGCCGATTTCCGGTCTACCTATTCCGGCATTCTGTTTCATAGGCCTACAGCTTGTTCAGCAGTTACATGTTTCTCAACGGTAGGATTAGGCGAATTCGAAGCATTTTCGGTCGTCGTCCAAATTCTTAGGCCGCTTTACCTGCAAGGGGCATCAAGTTGTAGAAATCGAATAGGGGGCCGAATTGCAAAAGTTCACTTATAGAATCTTGCTCAATGAGGATTGGGGCCTTGAGGACCTATATGAATTTCCCCATGCGCTGTCACAATGTTATTCATTTATTTATTGCCTTGATGGCGAATTAGAGCCAAGAAACCGTGAACGTATAAATTTAGCACTGCAGGAATATCCATGGGGTGGTGGCTACAGCTACGTCAACATCTACACCGTTCTCAATCACCAAGTCCCACACCTTGATCGCCCGAAAATTGTATCAATTCAGAAAGCCTCCCCTGGCTGGCTTGACCTACTCCTTAATCAAAATGTCGCAATTCAGCTTGCCGCCTCTGTTACAACTTTGATCGGTGCTGGCACTGCCGCACTTGCTGCATATAAGAAAGGACAAAAGCTTCTATCAGATATCCAAGAACAGCGAATTAAAGCAAAAGTCAGACAACTCGAACTTGATGCATTTCAGCTAAAAGCCATGAACACTATCGCAACCGAGACCGCCAAAAACCTTGGCTATAGAAATCTCAAGGCGCTTCACCAACACACAGGTGATCCAGAGGTTTCATTGAAACTCCTGCAAGCGCATTATCGGAGAATGTCAGTACTTGCTGATTACAGCAACAAGGGTAAAGCTACCTTCACTACACCCGATATTGCCACCCATGATTAGGTGTCCACGCGGCCTAACCCTCCGCTGAAGTCGGACCCCACCTGCATTGCCTTCCGCTCTTGTATGTTTCCCACGTCCGGAGCCTTTCGATCATCAGATGCTTCTGACGGCCGGAAGGAGGTCCGTGTTTCAAACGGGGGGATGGTGCCGATTCCGTTCAGGGCGCTGAGATAATCGCCGAGAGAGAGATTCAGCCCATCCCCCTTCCCGTGGCACGCCAGAGGACCGGTGACAACCTTGGTTGACTTGCCGCATTCGCAAGAGTGGTCATGGCGCCCACGTTTGAAAACATAGGCTTTCCCGGACGGAATGGGAGGCCCCATGCAGAAGCAACCCCCACCCCACTCCCTGTTCTGGGCCGGTATCGACCTGGCCAAGGCGACCTTTGAGGCCGCTCTATGGGGGCACGAGGAATTCCGGACGATGCGCGGACGTTCCTTCCCCCGAGGCAAGGAGGGCGCGAGCGCCCTCCTTGCCTGGTTGCGCGAACAGGCCGGTCCGGGCGGTCGCATCGGCCTCGTCATGGAGGCCACCGCCACCTTTGCCGAGGAACTGGGCACCTGGCTTCTCGACCTGGACCCCGGCCTGCATGTCGCCATCGTGAACCCCCTCCAGACCAGCGCCTTCCTGCGCTCCCTGGGCCTGCGCAACAAGACCGACAACCTGGATGCGAAGGCCCTTGCCCACTACGGAGCCGAGCGCAGGCCCGTCCCCTGGGAGAAACCCAGGTCCGAACTGGCCACCCTGAAGGACCTCGCGCGCGTCCGCATGGACCTGGTGCATGCCCGGACGGCAATGGCCCTGCGCCTGAAGGACCATGCACGGGCCTCGAAACCGGCGGCGAAGGCCATGGCCAGCGTTATCCGGACGCTGGATGCGCAGATCAAGGTCCTGGAAGGCGAGATCCGGAAGCAGCTCCAGGCCCATGCAGCGTTGGCTCAACAGGCGGATCGCATGGATTCCGTCATCGGCGTGGGGCTCCTCACTGCCGTGACGGTCATGACGGAGCTGGGTGATCTGCGCCGCTTCGCCCGCAGCCGTCAGCTCACCGCCTTCGCCGGGATGAGCCCCCGGCGGAAGGAAAGCGGCACCTCCGTCCACGGCAAGCCCCGGCTGTGCAAGCAGGGGAGCACCAGGGTGCGTGCCGCCCTGTACCTGGCTGCCAGCGCCGCGGTCCGGTTCAACCCGGACATGAAAGCCCTCTACGACCGCCTGCTCACCCAAGGCAAGGCAAGGCGAGGCGACTGGCTCTCGGTGCGGTCATGCGCAAACTTCTCATCCTCATGCGGGCCGTCATCAAGGCCGACCATGACTGGGTTCCCAGCGCCCGAACCCCCTGAAGGAAATGCATCGTGCTACCTTGACGGCGAACTGACAACCTCTCTCAACATTTCGCTACCTCCGCTCCGCTCATCACCTCGGTGCAGGCGTGGTCGCTTAACTTCGTTGGGCCCTCAGCCATCTTAGCAAGTGAACTATCGCCAAATTCTGATCCGAGAGGTAATCAATGAAAGTAACAGTGAACGCCACTCATAAATCAATTCCAAGAGGTATCAGTTTCGACCTTCCCAGTTTCTGTGTCCTTACGGGCAAGAATGGAAGCGGGAAAAGTCATCTTCTTGAAGCTATTGCTAATTCGATGTCAGTTAAGACCTACAATGATGGAGTTGAATTCACTCGGATCCATCACGTTGGTTTCAACGGTCTCAACCCGCAAGTAGATGAACAATGTGAATCAAGTCAAGTATTAGCGAATGTAAAATCCTGGTGGAATCAAATTGAAGGAATTACGAGGCACTACAAGCAAGTAATTAGCAATGGTCAGGTATTCCCGGATGTAATTACTCAGTACCTGCCACAGCACGGCCACAATCCATTGCTCCACTCCATCGTCGCTCAGGTTCTGAAGCAATCAGGTAAAAAGCTCGACGAGATCACTGAAGATGACGTGTTGAATAACATGAGTTTTATTGACATAGCTCAAAATCAGCTCTTTTTTTCTCAGTGCGCGATGATTTTTAAGGCTTATCACACGAGACAGATCAAGAATGAATTCGCCGAATTTCGCGCATCAAAGCATGGTGCTCCGGCAATTCCTTTTTTAAGTGCGGCGGACTTCCTTCGAAAATTTGGTCCGCCACCTTGGGAACTGATCAACGAAATTTTAAAACGGGCGAACCTTCCATATGAAGTTACAAGCCCTGAACTCGGAGATTATGATCTTCCATACCGACTCCGACTGGTCGACAAACAGAAGCACGTAGAAATCTCAGTGAATGATCTGTCCTCTGGTGAAAAAGTTCTCATGTCACTTGCTCTTGCTATTTATAACACCCAAGAGGGCGGGTCGAAGCCAGAACTACTATTGCTTGATGAGCCAGATGCGCCACTTCACCCCCAATTTGCAAAACTCTTAATTGATACACTTCACGAAACAATTGTTAAGAAGGCTGGTGTAAGTGTCATTGTTACTACTCACTCCCCTTCAACAGTTGCCATGGCACCCGACAACTCCGTATTCGAAATTGACCGTGATACCAAGATTCCGCGGATGGTAAGCAACGCCCACGCTGTTGAAGTTCTGACGGAAGGTATTGACTTTCTGCGTATTTCTTTTGAAAAAAGAAAACAAATATTTGTCGAGAGTAAACTCGATGTCCAGTACTTCCAAAGACTTCATAATCTGCTTCGTAGAAAGTATAACTTCACATATCAACCAATTTTTCTTGAGCCGCACAGCGGTTCATCCAACTGTAATGACGTTATCTCAATCATCGAAAAGCTTAGATCCTCTGGGAGTGACCTGGTTTGGGGAATTATTGATTTCGACTGTAAAAATTCCACGACTGAGAACATCTTTGTTCTCGGTGACGGCGTTAGGTATGCTATTGAAAATTATCTTCTTGATCCGCTGTATGTGAGCCTTGCCCTGATTCGGCATGGAAAGAAGACATTTGGAGACTTTGGCGTAGGCAGCAAAAATGTATACACGGATGCAGTTGGCCTTGTACAGCAAGAGTGCCAAACAATAGTAGAAAATTTTCTCGCAGTTGTAGGAATCACTTTTGATGATCTATGTCCTATCGTTCTTGAAAATGGAATGACTATCAACTATCCCAAGGCCTTCTTGTTACATCATGGTCATAATTATGAAACAAAAATTCAGTCTAAATTTATGGAATTGAACTCCATTTCAAAGGGGCAAGGTGACTCCGCCCTCAAGCTTGGTGTTATGCAAGTAATCGAGGAGTTCCCCCAATTTCTACCAACAGAATTGACAGCAACTTTCACAAAGGTAATTGGGCCTAACCTTCCGCTCATCTCGTACCCTATCGCTGCGCGCTAGTGTCCTCAAACAATTCTGCTATCAGGTTCCCGCAGCAATAGGGCCGGTTAGCTTCACTAGTATGTTTCCCTGTACCTGAGCAGGATCCCCATGACGCCCGAACGCGCGGAACCCAGGGACCTGATTCGTACCCGGACAAAACGGATGCGCCTCCAGGTCACCCTCCGGCTGCGGCTGGAGGATGCCCAGGGGCGGACGGGCCATTCCGCCTGCAAGGCCCAGCAGAAGGTCCTGAAGGCCCTCCAATCCCAGGTGGCGGCCCTCGACAAGGCCATCGAGCGGCAGCTCCACCAGGTCGCGGACCTGGGGCATGCCGTTGACCTGCTCACCACGATTCCCGGGGTGGGCAAGGTGACGGCCGCCACGTTGCTGGGCGGGGCCGGAGATCTCCGGGCGTTCAGACGGGGGCGGCAGCTGACCGCCTTCGTCGGCGTCTCCCCACGACGCTATGACTCGGGCAGCAGTGTTCGAGGGCGCACCCGCATGTGCCGGATCGGCGGAGCCCATGCCTGGACAGTGCTGTTCATGGCCGCCGTGGCTACCAGCCGCACCGCCACGCCGCTCGGAGACTTCTAGCTTGCGGCGCACCCCTTGCGGCCTTGGCCCGCGCTGGGGCCATGCGATCATTGGCTCGCGCAGGGAAAGCTGCTGGTACCCTTGCTTTCAAACAGACCACATCGTTAGGCCTCTCATGTATTCAGTCGCCGCACCAAAATACTGGTCCCTCTACTGCCACGTCGGAGGCACCTCTGATTCCAGCACAGGGAAGACATATGGTATTGGCTGTAGAGTCGGGCCCGGTCTCATCCTCACGGCTGCTCATGTGTATAAGCAGCACAAGTCACCAGCAGTCCTTCTTGGTGGTGGGGTGTGGAAATGCTCGGTTGTAAAAGAATGGTCGAATCTAGACATTGCTCTTCTGAAAGCAGATGTCCTGCTAAAAAAAATGGATGAGATCGAGGAGCCAACTGATTTCCCGAGGCTTGCAGATAAAACCCCTACAATGGGAACTTCAATCGGCTACATTGGCTCGCTCAAATTGATGAATGAGTCTGGGCAAAAGGATGGAAGAACATATTTCGGTCAGGGTCATGTCGCTTTCTTCGAGAAAGGGCTCCGGGGCCAAAACCTTGTCGCTATTGATGGCGGCGCTATTGAACAAGGATTCAGTGGAGGCCCGGCCTTTACCTCAGACGGCGTTTTGTGTGGCGTGATAGTAGAGGCTTTGCATTTCGCACCTAATCCCGGTAGCTCGGCTCCTCGAATAAACCCATTTCCACTCGTTTCACCCATTGCTCCAATAAATTTGGAATTGCTCACTTTACTCAAAGAGGCCTAACCCTGCGCTCAAGTCAGACCCCGCCTGCATTGCCACCTGATCTCTCTCAACATTTCGCTATCTCGGCTCCGCTCATCGTCTCGGTGCAGGCGTGGCCGCTTAGCTTCAACCGTTAGGTTGTTTCCCTTCGTCAGAGAATCACTTCTAGTTACCGGGGTGCCTCATGAACATGCCGAAACATTTGCTAGTATCCTCAGCCTTCGGGGCTACGCTACTGGGTTTCACATTGCTTCATATTTCATGTGCGCATGAACGAACTGGGGTGGAACTCAAGACGGTCACCGCCATGCTTAAGCAACAGGCTGATCGCTGGGATCAGGACATCATCAAGAAGGATCTCTCCGCGATTGCCAAAAACATGAGTGAAGACTTCCGTCACATAAGCAACAAAGGTGCTATCTCAAACAAGGAAACATTCCTTCAAGAGATCGTTTCGCCCGATTTAGTTATCCATCCTTACACTGTTGAGGACTTTGATATTCGGGTTTATGGCAATTGTGCTCTGCTTTGTGGACGAACAAAAATGACAGGATCATACAAGGGCAACCCTTTCCAGTCTTATTACCGGTATGTCGACACTTATACTCTCAGCAACGGTCAATGGAAGGTCTGCAATGTTCAGATCACCAATATCCCAGAATAATCCCGCAACCTAACTCTCCGCTCAAGTCGGACCCAACCTGCACGGCCTACTTTCCTCTCTCTTGGTACATCTTTCCCGTCTTCGTTCAGCTTTTCGGCCGCAGGTTGGGCCGCTTAGCTTCATCGTTAGGCATCTTCCAAGGAGCCCCAATCCGAATGGTCACCCCCAGGTCAACCAAGGCGCTTTACTGGTCCTTCTGGGCTATTCCGCTCTTGCTCTTCATCGCTGGCCTCATTGGTCACTGGCCTGGGTGGATTGAACGTTCTCTAATATGGGTCGGGTTTCCCTGGAGCCTTGTTACCTTCGATATTTCGGTTCATATCGAAACGGCCTGGCACTTTGGCTGGGTTGTCTTCTTTACGCAGATTGGGTTGTTCGTTGTTGTACCCGCAGTTTTGGACTACTTTCTGTTCTTTTCTCCACTTCTCAAGCTCTGGCAACGCAGGCACGTTGGAGAACGAAATACTCCAAGGTGCTAGCTCAGGCCTAACCCCTAGCTCAACTTGGACCCCGCCTGCATTGCCTTCCGTTCCTTCTCTTCGTCTCGCTTCCTCGGCTCCGCTCATCGCTTCACCACAGGCGGCGCCGGTTAGCTCTAATGGTTAGGCGGCCACATGAACCAAGGTTTCACCGTAGTCATCGTTCTAACGGCGATTGTCGGCCTCGTTTGGTTCTTTCGGTCTCGTGTTGCGAAAGAGTGGCAAATCCAGCCTGAGGACATTCCAAATGTGATTTCGAAGCTCAAGTCAGGTAACTCCACTTTAGCCTGGGCCCAAGTCATTGCTGTAACCGATCCCAATCTGAAAGACTCAGATATTGCACTCGATTACTCGGTATCCGATGGTCAGTTGGAGTTCAATTGGTGCCTGCTTGCGCCGAAGAACATCGAAGACAAATTCGTTGTGATCGATTTTATGAACCGGAATGGACATACACCCATCGAGATGGTGGCAGAAAATGGTTGCCCCCTTATCAAGGTCACTGGGGCAAATATTGAGTCGTTGGCCAATCGGATATTGGTCGAAATCTATCATACTGGTGGTCCACTCACCCTAATCGGCGAGGGCTTTGAGTGGCCATAACAAGTGTCCCGCGCCGAACCTTCCGCTCATCTCGGACCCCGCCTGCATTGTCTTCCGCTCTTTCTCTTCTTTCCGCTTCCTCGGCTTCGCTCATCGCCTCGGTACAGGTGGTGCCGGTTAGCTTCATACGTTAGCCCGCTTTCAACCACGCAGAGTTCCTATGGCAACCAAAAAAGACAAATCGTTCGTTGGTCGGTGGCGAATCACATATATGGAAGAGTGGGATCAGGATTACGTTGGTCTCGTCACCGAAGGTTTCATTGAATTCGATCAAGAGGACTCTGGTGAGTTCCAATTCGGCACTGTCCATGGATTTTTGGACTGTCGAATTGAGCAACATGGCAAAGAAACTCGAATCGAGTTCTCGTGGGATGGCGAGAATGATACAGATCCTGGGTGTGGCCGAGGGTGGGCCTCCATTGAAGATGATCGGCTTGTAGGCCATCTGTATATCCATATGGCTGATGACTCGGAATTCGTAGCCGAGAAAGTAAAATGAATACTGAACGTGAGTCGGCGCGGTCTAACCCTCCGCTCAAGTCGGACCCCGCCAGTATTGCGTTCTGCTCTCTCTCAACATTTCGCTACCTCGGCTCCGCTCATCGTCTCGGTGCAGGCGCGGCCGCTTAACTTCACTAGGAGCTCCCCCGCCATGATCCAAGAATCGAGCAATCGATCGACTGATACCTCAACCCGGAAGCTGACGAACCTGGTTCGAGTCCTTGTAGTTCTTGCGACCATCAATCTAATTGCAACAGTATTTCTTGGGCTCGCTCCATCTCTTTTCGTAAGCAGACTGAACCAACAGATTACTACTCACCAAATGGGCGCATCTGAAGATCCGCTCAATGATTTTCATGCATTTCCAATTTCGAAGCAGGTCGAATCCGCCTCTCTAATCATGCGGACTGAGTACCAGAAAACCGACGGCCGCATCAAATGCATCATCGTGGAAATACTCAAGCAAACACCGAACACCAAGTTCTACTACAAGATCGGCGATGAATATCCGGAGCTTGGCCGAATGCGAGAGCTCGACACAGAGTATGAGGCGGGCCAAATTGCTTTCTTTGTCGGTTCTCCGGCATCAATGAGGTACGCAACGAGCTATGCGAATGGTCACCTTGGCGGAGCGAATGGTCCTTCTATCGAGGAACTTCGTCAAATAATCAAAGCCCATCCACCCAAGCGCTCCTGACCCTCCGCTGCACTCGGACCCCGCCTGCATTGCCTTCCGCTCTCTTGGTTCGCGTTGTGCCTGTGCGATCATTTGCCCGCGCAGGAGAAGCCCCCGGATCCATGCTTTCAAACAGACCACATCGTTAGGGCTCAACCATGCAACCCCCGAATCAAGCGAATCACCAGAGATAGAACTGAACCTGGCTTCCACTGGAGAAGATCACATTTCATACTCTCGCCAAGGGCGGCCAGTTTTACACGTTCCTATGCCTTCTATTCCAAAGATCGAACCCGTCCTAGGTGAAACAGATATCGGGAGCGACGAGGCAGAACATACGGTTGGCATCTTCTTCATCATCTCGGTGGTCCCAGCCATCATTTCGATGGCTCTCGGCCACGGGGGTGGGGACGTCCTCGGACTAGCAATATCCATTTACCTTGGCATCGGGTTGATCCGTGGCAATGATTTTGTTCATCAATGGGTTTTCGCCATCTGCCTAGCTAACCTGGTCATTAGTGCCATCGCAGCCTTGGCTTTTCCTCATTCAATCGTGTTCACCATTGGGATCATTGCTCAGAATATTGCGCTGCTGACCTTAGTCTCCGGGAAGGCGCTTTCCAGGACGACCTACCGCATTTCTGTAGGTGGTGTCGTAAATCGGTACGTTGATCGGTTTCGTTGGAGCGTTGGTCCATTGAGGGTCCAGGCCCGAACCCTCCCCTCAAGGCAGACCCCGCCTGCGTTGCCTTCCGCTCTCTCAGCGTCCCGCTTCCTCGGCTCAGCCTGCGCCAACAGGTCATTCCGCAGCCGCAACCCATCTCCTTCGAAGGGTCTGCCCAGCGTATGCCTGTCTTCAGAACGAACAGGATCCCTCGAAGCGCGTTCTGATCTGGAAGACGCGGACGCCCTCCATCCGGTTTTGCCACCGGCGGCGGCAGAAGCGGAACGATTCGATCCCAAAGCTCGGTGGGCAAGATCGCACGTGCCATCCAAGGACACCATGCATCCCGGCGACCTTGCACAAGGGGTTTGGTTGCCACTTCTGAACCGCCGGGTTTTGGCGGGAACCGGGACGGCGGGTTGTGACTTTGTGTTTCGGATAAAACGGTATGATTTATCGTCAACCGGAGTTCCCATGGCTGCCCTTTGCCTTCTCCCCGCCCAGTTCTCGCTGCTCCTGCTGGCCGCCCTGTTCATGCGGATGGGGATTCCCCTGATCCTCATCGTTCCGCTCACTCTGATGCTCATGCTGGCGCTGCTGGTGCCTTGGGCGGAAGTGCGGGCCCTGATGACGGGGGCCCTGGGCGTCGGCGCCCTCATCTGGGGGTTCATGACCTGGCTGCGCGTGCAGGAGCGGCTGGCCTACGGCGAGCCTTGGTCCCGGCTCGCGGGAATCCTCGCGGGGGTGACGCTGTTCACGGCCTGGTCGGCCTGGCTGGTGTGGGGCAGCCGGAAGCGGATCCAGCAGCGGCTGCGAGCCGCGGCCGGTGCTGGGCCTTCAGTCTGAAGAGCCGCCTCGCTTGGCGGGTTTCAGCGGGTCACGACTTTCTCGATGCGCTTCTCGTAGCCGGTTCCCAGCACCAGACGGTGGACGAAAATCCCGGGCGTGTGGATGGTGTCTGGATCCAGCTCGCCCACCTCGACGATCTCTTCCACTTCGGCGATGCACACCTTGCCGCAGGTTGCCACCATCGGATTGAAGTTGCGGGCGGTCTTGCGGAACACCAGGTTGCCCAGGCGGTCGGCCTTCCAGGCCTTCACCAGGGCGAAATCGGCGAAGATGCCGGCTTCCAGCACGCATTCCTTCCCGCGGAAGAGCCTGGTCTCCTTGCCTTCGGCCACCTTGGTGCCCGCCCCCGTGGGCGTGAAGAAGGCGGGAATGCCGGCGCCACCGGCCCGCATGCGTTCGGCCAGAGTGCCCTGGGGCACCAGTTCGACCTCCAGCTCGCCGCTGAGGAACTGGCGCTCGAACTCGGCGTTCTCGCCCACGTAGCTGCTGACCATCGTCTTGACCTGGCGGTTCTGGAGCAGGATGCCCAGCCCGAAATCATCCACGCCTGCATTGTTGGAATAGCAGGTGAGGTTCTTCACGCCGGTCTGGGCCAGCGCGGCGATGAGGTGCTCGGGGATGCCGCAGAGGCCGAAGCCGCCCACGGCCAGATGGGCGCCTTCTGGGATGTCCTTCACGGCTTCCAGGGCTGAACTGACGCGCTTGTCGATCATGGCGGGCGACCTCGGGATGTGCCATCAGTGTGCCATCTCTGGCATTCTGCTTCAGTTCCTGTTTGCACCACGAAGGGAGTTGCCCATGAAACCTTGGCTGGTGGCGGCCGTGTGCCCCTTGATCTTTGGAGCCCAGGGCCTTGGCGCCCAAGCGCTGCCCGGCCTTGGCGCCCAGGCGCTGCAAGCGCCGCGGCCCGAAGGCCTGCAGGATGCCCGGGAAACCCATCTCAAGAACGTGAAAAAGCTGACCGGCGTGGGGTCCAATGCCGAAGCCTACTGGTCCAACGATGGCAAGAAGATCGTTTTCCAGAGCACCCGCGATGGGTACCCCTGCGATCAGCTCTACACCATGAACGCCGACGGCTCGGACCAGAAGCGGGTCAGCAGCGGCAAGGGCCGCGTCACCTGCGGCTGGTTCCTGCCGGGCGACAAGGCAATCATCTTCGCCAGCACCCATGGGGCCGGGCCCGAATGCCCGGAAGGCCCGCCTTTCACGCCGGGCAAGTACCAGTGGCCCGTGTTCCAGGGCTACGACCTCTACACCGCCAGCGCGGACGGCAGCGGGGCCAAGCCCTTCCTGGCTTCTCCCGGTTACGACGCCGAAGCCACCACCTCGCCCAACGGCCAGTGGATCGTCTTCACCAGCGAGCGCGGCGGCGATGTGGATCTTTGGCGCGCGGACCTGGACGGCAAACACCTGCTGCGCCTCACGGACGGTGTGGGCTACGACGGCGGGGCGGTCTTCAGCCCCGATTCGAGGCTCATCGCCTGGCGCACCAACTATCCCAAGGGCGACGAGGCCACGGCGAAATACAGGGAGCTGCTCAAGCGGCACCTGGTCGAGCCCATGGAGATGGACATCTGGGTGATGAACGCCGACGGCAGCGCCAAGCGCCAGGTGACCAAGCTTCCCGGCGCGGCCTTCGCGCCCATCTTCACGCCGGACGGCAAGGGCCTGGTCTTCGCCACGAACCACCACGACAACGGAGGAAAGGGCAGGGGCTTCGATCTCTTCCGCGTCAACCTGGACGGCACCGGCCTGGAGCGCATCACCTGGACGGGGGTTTTCAACTCCTTCCCCCATTTCAGCCCCGACGGAAAGAAGCTCTTGTGGATCAGCGGCCGCGAACCCCGGGGCCCGCGTCAGTTCGATGTATGCGTTGCGGAGTGGATTCAGTGACTACAAAACCAGCGGTTTTCCTGGACCGCGACGGCACCCTCAACGAAGAAGTGGATTTTCTCTGCGACCCTGACGAGCTGGTCATGATCCCCGGGGCCGCCGCCGCGGTGGCCCGCCTCAACGCCAAGGGCATTCCCGTGGTGGTGGTGACCAACCAGAGCGGCATCGGCCGTGGCAAGTACGGCTGGACGGATTTCGCCGCGGTCATGAGCCGCATGGGCACCCTGCTGGCCGTGGAGAACGCCCGCATCGACGCCGTCTACGCGTCGCCCCACCACGAACAGGCCCTGGGCGAGTACGCCGTGGCCGACCATCCCGAGCGCAAGCCCAACCCCGGGATGTTGCTGCGGGCTGCGGAAGAGCATGGCCTGGACCTGTCGCGCTCCTGGATGGTGGGGGACAAGGCCCTCGACATCGAGGCCGGGCGCCGGGCCGGTTGCCGGGTGGCCCTGGTCCGCACGGGGTACGGCGCCACCGTGGATGGCTCCCAGGCGGATCTGGTCGCCGACAGCCTTCCCGGAGTGGTGGATCACATCCTGTCCAGCTGGCCATGATCCTTGTCGAGAAAACGGGGCTGGTGGGCGGCCTTCTGATCCAGCGCTACAAGCGTTTCCTGGCGGATGTGCGCCTGGAGGACGGCAGCGTCGTCACGGCCCACACCACGAACACGGGCTCCATGAAGACCTGCTGGGAACCGGGCGACCGTGTCCTGCTGGAGCCCGCCGCCAATCCCGAGCGCAAGCTGAAGTTCACCTGGCTGGCCGTGGAGCGCTCCGGCGGATGGGTGGGCGTGGAGACGGGCATGCCCAACCGGGTGGTGGCTGAGGCGGCGCGGCAGGACGCGCTGCCGGGCCTGCCCGGCCTGCGGGCGGTGCGGACTGAGGTGAAATACGGCGAAGAGCGCAGCCGCATCGACGTGCTGGCCCGGGACGCGGAAGGGCGCCAGGTGTTCATCGAAGTGAAGAACGTGACATTGAAGGATGGCGCTTGGGCGCTGTTTCCGGACGCTGTGACCGAGCGCGGAACCAAGCACCTCCGCGAGCTGCAGGCCATGGTCCGGGAAGGTCACAGAGCCGCCATCGCCTTCTTCGTCCACCGGACGGACGTGGATCGCTTCGACGCCGCCCGGCACATCGATCCGGCCTATGCCGCCGAACTGGACCGGGCCGCGCAGGCCGGGGTGACCGTGCTGCCCCTGGCTGTGCGTCTGGTCACAAGGCGGGAAACCAGCGGCCGTTGGTCCCTTGGCTGGGAATTGCCGGGCCTTCTTCCCTGGGCTCCCCGCCGCTAGACCGCTAGGGGCCTGTTCAGCGTATTGGCGCGGGGCATTCCAATTACTTGGACAGCCTCTTAGACTGAGGGTTCATGCCGGAGCAACCCATGTCGACCGCTGCATCAGAATTGATGAAGACTCCCCTCAACGCCGCCCACCGGGCCCTCAACGCCAAGATGGTGGATTTCGGCGGCTGGGACATGCCGGTGCAGTACCCCGCGGGCATCATCGCCGAGCATGAAGCCGTGCGCACCAAGGCGGGTCTGTTCGACGTCAGCCACATGGGCGAGATCCGCGTGAAGGGCCCCGGCGCCCTGGCCCTGGTGGAGCGCCTGACGCCCAACGCCGTGTCCAAGCTGGCCATCGGCCAGGTGCACTACACGGCCTTCCTCTACGAGAACGGCACCTTCGTGGACGACCTGCTGGTCTACCGCGAGGGCGAGCAGGAATTCCTCCTGGTGGTCAACGCCGGCAATTCCGACAAGGATTTCGCCTGGGTGCAGCAGAACGCCAAGGGCTATGACTGCACCGTGGTGAACGAAAGCCCCGTCACGGGCCAGATTGCGCTGCAGGGCCCCCTGGCCGTGGAGATCCTCCAGCCCCTGACCGCGACCCCGCTGGATCCCATCGGCTACTACTTCTACACGCACGGCGAAGTGGCCGGCATCAAGTGCATCATCAGCCGCACGGGCTACACCGGCGAAGACGGCTTCGAGCTCTACTGCGCCGCGGGCGACACCGAAAAACTCTGGAACGCCGTGATGGCCGCCGGCACGCCCAAGGGCCTGCTGCCCGCGGGCCTGGGCTGCCGCAACACGCTGCGCCTGGAATGCAAGATGGCCCTCTACGGCCACGAGATCGACGACACCATCCACGCCCTGGAAGCGGGCCTGGGCTGGATCGTGAAGCTGGACCACGGCGATTTCATCGGCCGCGACGCCCTGCTGGCCGCCAAGGCCGCGCCCGCGCCCCGCAAGCTGGTGGGCTTCAAGACCCACGAGAAGCGCGACATCGCCCGCGACCACATGCCCGTGGTGAAGGACGGCCAGCAGATCGGTTTCGTGACCAGCGCCGCGCCCTCGCCCACCTGCGGCTTCAACCTGGGCCTGGCCTACGTGCCCACGGAACTGGCCAAGGTCGGCGGCACCATCCAGATCGAGATCCGCGGCCGCGCCGTCAACGCCGAGATCATTCCGACCCCCTTCTACAAGCGCAGCAAGTAGCGCCCCTGGACCAAACAACGTCCCCCGACCAAACCAACCCTGGAGGAACCATGTTCCCTGCCGATCTCAAATACACCAAGGACCACGAGTGGCTGAAGCCCGCGGGCGACGGCACGGCCCTGGTGGGCATCACCAACTACGCGCAGGACGCGCTGGGCGACGTGGTCTTCGTGGACCTGCCCGAGGCGGGCGCTGCTTTTTCTGAAGGCGAAGAATTCGGCACGGTGGAATCCGTGAAGACCGTTTCCGAGCTGAACATGCCCGCCGCCGGCGAGGTGCTGGAAGTGAACGAGAACCTGGCCGACCATCCCGAAGCCGTGAACGAGGATCCCTACGGCAAGGGCTGGCTGGTGAAGATCAAGCTGAGCGGCGGCCTCGACGGCCTGCTCGATGCCAAGGCCTACGAGGCCCTGGTGAGCGCGGAAAGCCACTAGGCCCATGCCGGTCCAGATCCTGGCCACGCTCCTCTGGGGGACGGCTCCGGCGCCCGCCCCGGCCCAAACTCCCCAGGCCTACGTGGCCACGGCTCCCATCCGGGCCGCTGAATCCGACAGCATCCGGATTCAGCGGCTCCGCGTCTTGGTGGAGGCCGCCGAGAAGGCCCTGGAGGCCGAAGACGAGGATGCGGCGGAGGCCCGGTCGGACGAGGCCGATGTCCTCACCGCCGACTGGTCCCTGGACCTGTTGAAGCAGCCCGAGGTGCAGGGGCTGCTGCAGCGCCTGAAGGAAGTGCAGGACCAGCTTTCCGGAGCGGAGGAACCGGAACCGGAGCCGGGCCTCAAGGCGGCGGAGGAAGTGGTTTCCATCAGCGGCGAAGAGCTGCGGGCGGAGCTGGAGCTGGTCCGCGGCGCCGAGCAGGGCGCCACCTACGATTTCCCCATCGACCTGAACGACAAGGTGCTCACCTGGGTGAGCCTGTTCAGCACCACCAAGCGCGGTTTCATGGAGAACGCGCTGGGGCGGGCCTCCCAGTACATGCCCATGATCCGCCAGGTCTTCGCCGAGGAAGGCATCCCCTCGGATCTGGCCTACCTCGCGGTCATCGAATCCGGTTTCCGCAACGAGGCCAAGAGCCGCGCCAAGGCCGTGGGCATGTGGCAGTTCATCCGGTCCACCGGGCGCATCTACGGCCTCAACGGCAACGCCTGGGTGGAAGAGCGCCGCGATCCCGTGAAGGCCACGCGCGCGGCAGCGCGCTACCTGAAGCGGCTCTATGAAATCACCGGCGACTGGTACCTGGCGGCCTCCAGCTACAACGCGGGGCCCCTCACCCTGGACCGCGCCATCCAGAACCTGGGCACCCGGAATTTCTGGGATCTGGCGCGCTCCCGCTGGCTGCGCACCGAAACCAAGAACTATGTGCCCGAGCTTTGCGCGGCCATTCTTGTGGGCCGCAATCCCGAGCGCTACGGACTGCGCATCGCCCCCCTTGCGCCCTACGCCTACGAAACTGTGAATGTGGCCAGCATGACCAGCCTTACGGTGCTGGCCCGCTGCGCCAACACGGACGCCTCCACGTTGAAGGGGCTGAATCCCGAGCTGCTGCGCGGATCCACGCCTCCCGGCGCCTACCTCCTGCGCGTGCCCCCGGGCAAGGCGATGGACTGCCTGCGGCAGCTGGCCAAGATGCCCGCCGGAAAGCGGCTGGATTTCCAGAACTACACCATCCGCAAGGGCGACACCCTGGCCAAGGTAGCGAAGCGCTTCAAGCTGACGCCGGAGGATCTGCTGGAGGCCAACGACATCACCGCCAAGCAGTTCAGGCCGGGCAAGCGGGTGCTGGTGCCGCCGCCGCCCGCGCTGACGCTGGAGGACCGGGATCTCGGCTCTGGCAGCGGACGCGCCAAGGCTCTGGGCGACAGGCCCCTGGCTCCGCTTCCGGCGGCGCCCCGGGAGCTGGATGCGCCGGCGGCAGCTGTGCCAGCGGAACCCGCCGAGGCCGCTCCGGCCCAGGCTCCCGCCATCCAGATTCCTGTCGCTCCGGTGCAGAGTCCTGTCCCCGCTGCGGTCAAGCCTGAGCCGGCGAAGGACGTGACGGTTCTCCGCGCCAAGAAGGGCGATACGCTGGCCAAGCTGGCCCGTGCCCACAACGTGCCTCTCGGCGAGCTCCTGAAGCTGAATCCCGAAGCGAAGAAAGCGCTGCATCCCGGCGACGAAGTCCGCCTGCCGGGATCCGCCCCCCGCCACGGGAAAGCCCCAGCGCCCGCCGCGGCCACGCTGCACAGGGTCCAGAAGGGGGAAACCCTGGCTTCCATCGCCCGCAAGTACGGCGTGGATCCCAAGGATCTCAAGGTCTGGAATCGGATGAAGGGCGACCGGATCCTGCTGGGCCAGAAGTTGCGCGTCACAGCTCCCTGATCAGGGTAAGGATCTGCGCTTGCAGAAGCGCGGAAGACGTGTGATACTGATGTTTCCCCATTGGGGCCATAGCTCAGCTGGGAGAGCGCTTGCATGGCATGCAAGAGGTCGTCGGTTCGATCCCGATTGGCTCCACCAAACAGAAGGCCACCGCAAGGTGGCCTTCTTGCTTCCACCTGAAAGCCGCCTGACATGCTCGCATCCCTGAATCATGTCGATCTCCGCTTCGGCCCCCAAGAGGTGCTGAAGGACGCCACCTGGGCCATCCAGGAGGGCGAGTGCTGGGGCGTCATCGGCCGCAACGGCGCGGGCAAGAGCACGGTCTTCAAGCTGCTGCTGGGCCAGTTGGAGGCCGACAGCGGCACGGTGGTGCGCCCCACGAAGGAGCGGGGCATCCGCATGGGCCACTACGCCCAGGATCTGGTGCCCGAAACCCAGGGCAGCGTGCTGGAAGAGGCTCTGGCGGCCTTCGGCGACGTGGAGCGCCTGCAGCACGAGATGCGCGATCTGGAACACCGCATGAGCGAGCCCGGCGCGGCCCTCGACGAGATCATGGAGCGCTACCAGAAGGTCACCGAGGCTTTCGAGCACTTGGACGGCTTCAGCATCCGCGCGCGGGCCGAGAGCATCCTGCAGTCGCTGGGCTTCAGCTCCGCGGACTTTGAGCGCCCGGTGGAAACCCTGTCGGGCGGCCAGAAAAGCCGCGTGATGCTGGCCAAGGCCATCCTCCAGGGGCTGGATCTGCTGCTGCTGGATGAACCCACGAACCACCTGGATCTGCCCAGCCTGCGCTGGCTGGAGGATTTCATCCAGGGCACCGACGCCACGGTGGCCGTCATCAGCCACGACCGCTACTTCCTGGACAAGATCGCCACCGAGATCCTGGAGCTGGAGCTGGGCCGTTCGCGGGTCTATGAGGGCAACTACTCCGAGTTCATGGAGAAGAAGGAGCAGGAGCTGGAGCTGCTGGAGCGCCACTACGAGCAGCAGCAGGCCTACATCAAGAACCAGGAAGAATACATCCGCCGCAACATCGCCGGGCAGAACACCAAGCAGGCCCGGGGCCGGCGCACGCATCTCGCCCGGCTGGATCGCATCCAGAAACCTCTGCGCGATCGGCGGAAGGTGAAGTTCACCTTCCCGGAGACTCAGCGCGGCGGCGACGTGGCCCTGGTGCTGGAGAAGGCCAGCGTGGGCTGGGGCGGCCAGCCCCTCTACGAGCCCCTGGAGCAGCTTCAGATCAAGCGCGGGCAAAAGGTGGGCATCGTGGGGCTGAACGGCACGGGCAAGTCCACCCTGCTCAAAGCCATCGCGGAAGAGATCCCCTTCATCACCGGCCGGGCCCGCCTGGGCAGCCAGGTGAAGCTGGGTTACTTCGACCAGCACCACAAGAACCTCGATTCCCGCAACACGGTGTTCCAGCAGATCCACGGGGTGAATCCGCAGGCCCTGAAGCAGGACGTGCTGGGCTTCCTCGCCAAGTTCCAGTTCCGCGGCGACGAGGTGGACAAGCCCGTCACGGCGCTGTCCGGCGGCGAGCGCGCGCGTCTCAGCATCGCCACCCTCATCCGCCAGGGCGTGAACCTGCTGCTGCTGGACGAACCCACCAACCACATGGACATCCCCAGCATGGAGGCCATGGAGGACACCATCCTCAGCTTCACCGGCGCCGCCATCGTGGTGACCCACGATCGCTACCTGCTGGGCCGGGTGGCGGATTCCCTGCTGCGCATCCACGAGGGCAGGGCCGAATTCCGGGAAGGTGGCTACGAGGACCACCAGGCCTGGGTGGACCTGGATCTCGGTGCCGAAGATGAGGCTGGCGGAGACGAATCCGAACCGCCGGCCAAGAAACCCGCTTCGCCGCCGGCGAAGCCCAGTTCTGTGGCGAAACCGCAGAGCCCATCTCCCAAACCAGCCCCGGTGGACAAGGACAAGCAGCGGGCCATCAAGCGCTTCGAAAAGCAGGTGGCCGAGGCCGAAGCCAAGGTCGCCGGCCTGGAAGCGAAGCTGGCGGAGATCCAGCAGGAGATGGCCGCCATGGATCCCTCCGATTGGCAGGCCTTCAGCGCGAAGCTGGATGCCCAGAAGGCCCTGGAGGCGGACCTGGCCTACGCCATGAGCGATTGGGAAGCCGCCCAGGGCGCCCTGGAGGAAGCCCAGGGTTGAGGGCGTTTGAGGGAGTGCTAGCATCGGGAAACCCCGAGGCTTTCATGACTGCTTTCCGTGGCGCCCACGTCCTCATCACCGGTGCGGCCAGCGGCCTGGGCCGCCTCATGGCCCTGGACGCCGTGCGCCGCGGCGCACGCGTGAGCCTGCTGGACCGGGACGAGCGGGGCCTGGGCCTCGTCTGCGAAGAGATCCACGCCCTCCATGGAGACGCCGAAGGTTTCGTGGTGGACCTGTCCAGCCGGGAGGCCATCCAGGCCACCTGCGCCGAGGTGCGCCAGGCCCGGGGCGGGGTGGACATCCTCATCAACAACGCAGGCGTCGTGTCGGGCAAACCGCTGCTGGAATGCAGCGACGACGCCATCGAGCGCACCTTCCAAGTGAATGCCCTGGCCCTTTTCTGGACCGTGCGGGCCTTCCTCCCGGGCATGATGGCCGCCGGAAAGGGGCACATCGTCACGGTGGCTTCCGCGGCCGGGCTGGCGGGCACCTCCCGGCTGGTGGACTACAGCGCCTCCAAGTTCGCCGCGGTGGGCTTCGACGAATCCTTGCGCATGGAGCTGAAGCGGCTGGGGAGCCCCGTGCGCACCACCGTGGTGTGCCCCTTCTTCATCGACACGGGCATGTTCCAGGGCGTGAGGACCCGCTTCGCCTGGCTGCTGCCCATCCTGAAGCCCGACTACGTGGTTCGCCGCATCATGGGGGCCATCGCCGGCGACCGCTCAAGGCTCATCCTGCCCCGTTTCGTCTGGACCGTGCCCGTGGTGCGCGCCCTGCCGCCCTTCCTCTTCGACGCCGTGCTGGGCTTCTTCGGCGTGAACCGCAGCATGGACGAGTTCGTGGGAAGGCCGTGAGCTGAGGGCCTCGAACAAGCGGGAACACGGAGTTCCCGCAGATTTAGGTTCAGAAATAGCGCAATGTCAGGTCGATCATTCGTCTCACGAAGCGGGTGTAGGGCGGGTACATGAGCTGGATGGCGGAAAACCGCGTCCGCTGCCGCAGGAGGCCCCGGGCATTGGAGAAGGCCTGGAAGCCGTGGACGCCATGGGCCTTCCCGAAGCCGGAGGCGTTCACGCCCCCCGAGGGTAGGCCGCTGTGGGCGAAGTGCGTGACGGTGTCGTTGATGCAGCTTCCGCCCGCCGTGGTGCGCGCCACCAGGGCTTCGGCCCGGTAACGGTCGCCGCTGAACACGTACAAGGCCAGGGGCTTGGGCCGGGCGTTCACGAAGGATACGGCGGCGTCCATGTCCGGCACTTTGAGGACGGGCAGAAGGGGGCCGAAGATCTCCTCCTGCATGAGGGGCGAGGCTGGATCGACCTCCGTGAGGAGAGTGGGGCTGATGTAGCGGGAGGCCTCGTCCGTGTCGCCCCCGAAGGCCACGGTGGCGCCGGAGGTTTCCAGTAGGGATTGGATGCGGGTGAAGTGGCGGCCGTGGATGATCCGCGCCAGATCGGGGCTGGCCATTCTTTCGGCGGGGGTGTTCCCGTAGAAGGAGGCGAAAACCCGTTTCAGCTGCGTCACCAGGGCATCGTGCACGCGCTCGTGGACCAGCACGTAGTCGGGCGCCACGCAGGTCTGGCCGCCGTTGAGGCATTTGCCCCAGGCGATCTTGCGGGCGGCCTCCTGAAGGTTGGCGTCCGCATCCACCAGCACCGGCGACTTGCCGCCCAGCTCGAGCGTCACCGAGGCCAGGTGTTCGGCTGCGGCCTTCATCACCACCTTGCCCACGGCGGGGCTGCCGGTGAAGAAGATGTGATCGAAGGGCAGGGACAGCAGGGCTTGGGCGGCCCCGGCATCGCCTTCCACCAGGGCCACCTCTTCTTCGGGGAAAAGTCCCGCCAGCAGCTTGCGGAGGAAGGCCGTGGTGTGCGGCGTGAGTTCCGAGGGCTTGAGGATGGCGCAGTTGCCCGCGGCCAGGGCGGAGACCAGCGGCCCCAGCGTGAGGTTGATGGGGTAGTTCCAGGGGCTGATGATGAGCGTCACGCCCTTGGGTTCGTGGAGGATGGAACCGGCCGAACCGAAGAAGGCCATGGGCGTGGCCACCTTCCAGGGCTTCATCCAGCGGGGCAGGTTTCGCAGGGCGCCCTTGATCTCGGCGATGACCGGATAAAGCTCCGTCAGGTCGACCTCTTCGGGCGCCTTGCGGAAATCCGCTGCGAGGGCCGCCTGGGCTTCCCCCCGGTGGGCCACGAGGGCCTCCAGCAGGGCCCGCAGCTTCGCCCGGCGCTGGTCCGCCGACGTTGCAGCCACGCGCCACCGGGCAGCCTGCTGGCGCGCGAAAAGGGCTTCGAGGGAGGAGGCCAAGGGAATCCCGAAGGGTGGGGTTTGCCTATCCTACCGGTAAATGAAGGATTCACCACCAAGACAGCAAGAAAAGCCATGGTGGCTTCTCTGTCCGTTCCTGGTGTCTTCGTGTCTTGGTGGTGGATCTTTATGCCCAGGCCATCTCGGCGGTGAAGTGGCGCAGGTACTTGCTCTGCTTGACGATCTTCACGCCGCGGATCTCCTTGGCCTTGGCCTTCACCTCGGCGATCACCTCGGCGGCGAAGTCGAAGTGGCTCTGGGTGTACATGCGGCGGGGGAAGGCCAGGCGCACCAGCTCCATGCTGTGGTAGGTCTCGGTGCCGTCGTCCATGCGCTTGCCGAACATGACGGAGCCGATTTCCACGCCCCGGATGCCGCCTTCCAGGTAGAGGGCGTTGCAGAGGGCCCAGGCCGGGTACTGCTCCACGGGCATGTCCGGCAGCACCGTCTTGGCGTCGATGTAGACGGCGTGGCCGCCGGTGGGCTTCACGAAGCCCACGCCGGCCGCCTCCAGCTTCTCGCCCAGGTACTCGGCGGTGCGCAGGCGGTAACGCAGGTAGTCCTCGTCCATGCCTTCCACCAGGCCCACGGCCAGGGCGTCCAGGTCGCGCCCGGCCATCCCGCCGTAGGTGGGGAAGCCTTCGGTGAGGATGAGCATGTTGCGCACGGCATCCAGCCATTCCTCGCCGCGCAGCATGATGAAGCCGCCGATGTTCACCATGCCGTCCTTCTTGGCGCTCATGGTGCATCCGTCGGCGTAGCTGAACATCTCCTGGCAGATGGCCTTGATGGAGGTGTTCTGGTAGCCCTCTTCGCGCTGCTTGATGAACATGGCGTTCTCGGAGAAACGGCACACGTCCATGATGAGGGGCTTGCCGTACTTCTTGAGCAGCTGCGAGTAGGCGCGGATATTGGCCATGGACACGGGCTGGCCGCCGCCGGTGTTGTTGGTGACGGTGATCATGCCGAAGGGGATGCGATGGCCTTCCTTCTTCAGGGCCTCCTCCACGCGGACGAGATCGATGTTGCCCTTGAAGGGGTGGATGAGGCTGGGCTTCAGCCCCTCGGGGATGACCAGATCCACGGCCTCGACGCCGTTGAATTCCAGGTTGGCGCGGGTGGTGTCGAAGTGGCAGTTGTTGGGCACGTAGTCGCCGGATTTGCAGACGGCGCTGAACAGCACCTTTTCGGCGGCCCGGCCCTGGTGGGTCGGGATGAAGTGCGGCATGCCCGTGATGTCTTTCAGCACGGATTCCAGCCGGAAAAAGCTGGGCGAACCGGCGTAGCTTTCGTCGCCCACCATGATGGCGCCCCACTGGGCCGAACTCATGGCGCCCGTGCCCGAATCGGTGAGCCAATCCAACAGCACATCCTCGGCCCGCAGCTTGAACACGTTCAGCTTGGCGGTTTCCAGCATGCCCAGGCGCTCCTGGGCAGTGGTCATGCGGATGGGCTCGATGGATTTGATGCGGAATGGCTCGATCATGGTGCGAGGCATGGGGGCTCCATAGAGAGCCTCAGGGTACCTAAGGCGGGCAGGATCCGCATCACAAGGGCTCCACAAGGGGCTGGCGGCGCAGACCGCCTCCGGCGATCCTGGAAGGCTTGGAGCTTGCGCATGAGTCTTCTGCTGGCAGTGGATGTTGGGAATACCAATGTGGTGCTGGGGATCTTCGATCTTTCCAAAGGGCCCGATTCTCCCCTGGTGTGCTCCTGGCGGCTGGCCACCAGCCGCGAGCGGACGGTGGACGAATACGGTCTTTCGGTGCTGGCGCTCATGCGCCACCAGGGCATCGAGGCCGGCCAGATCAAGCATGTGGCCATCTCCTGCGTGGTGCCGCCCCTGCATCCCGTGCTCATGAGCCTGGCCAAGAATTTCTTCGGCGTGGATGCCTTCTATGTCGAGCCCGGCGTCAAGACCGGCGTGAAGGTGCTCATCGACAATCCGGCGGAACTGGGCGCGGACCGCCTGGTGAACGCCGTGGCGGGCATCGAGAAGTTCGGCGCGCCGCTCATCGTGGTGGATTTCGGAACGGCCACCACCTTTGATGTGGTGAACGCCAGGAAGGAATACCTGGGCGGCCTCATCTGCCCCGGCCTGAAGATCAGCGCCGACGCGCTCTTCCAGCGGGCCAGCCGGCTGCCCCGCGTGGAGATCGCCGAGCCTGAGCGACTGGTGGGCCGCAACACCGTGCAGGCCATGCAGTCGGGCATCTTCTACGGCTACGTGGGCATGGTGGACGGCATCCTCGACCGCCTGCTGGAGGAGTGCCCGGAAGCCAAGGTGGCCGCCACAGGGGGCCTGGGCCGGGTCATCGGGCCCCACACCAAGCACATCAAGCACATCGCCCCGGACCTCACCCTGGACGGCCTGCGCACCCTTTGGTTCCGGAACCAGGGCGGGAAGAAGTAGGACCGATGGACCTGCCCCTGATCCAGTTGGCCGCGGTGGATTCCACCCAGGCTTTCCTGCGGCGGAACGCCCGCTTGGGGTTTTGCGTGGTGCTGGCGGACCGCCAGACGGAGGGGCGCGGCCGCCAGGGCAACCGCTGGGAAAGCGCGGCGGGGGCAGGGTTGTGGATGTCGGCGGCGCTCCCCGCGCCGAGCGGCGTGGCTCCTGGATTGCTGCTGCAGCGGGCCATGGCGGCGGCGGCCCAGGCGCTCGACCCGGAGGGGAGCGCCCTCGGCCTCAAATGGCCCAACGACCTGGTGGCCTGGCGGGATGGAAGGCTGGTGAAGCTGGGCGGCATCATCGGAGAACAGACGGGAGGGCGGCTCATCCTGGGGCTGGGCGTGAACCTGAGTGACGCTCCGTGCCTTCCTGGGCGGGCCATCGCTCCCGCCTGCCTGGGGGATCTGGGGCTGGCGGCGCCCCCGCCGCTGGATCTGGCCCTCCGGATCGCGGGGTTCTGGGAGCACCTGGACGCGGATTTCCGGCCCCGCTTCCTCTGGCCGGAGGCGGGGATGGCCCTCCGCTGGGAGGAGGGCCAGGGCACCGCCTTGGGATGGGAACGGGATGGGCGCCTCAAGGTCGCCACCGCCGAGGGCATCCGGCGCCTGAGCGCGGGCGAAGTCCACGGCCTGGGCTGACTGCGGCCGCTCAGACCACGGCGCGGATCTCAGCCTCGCTGAGGATTCGGGCGCTGTTCTTGGCAGTGTTCAAGATGCGGTCCACCCGATCCGGGCTCGGGTCGTAGCCGTTCATCTCAAGCCAATAAACGACGTTGCTGTGGCCCGCCAGGGGGCCGATTTCGATCTCCTGCCGGCGGCCCACCAGGGCGGCGGGAACGCCCGAGTAGACCGCGTCGGCCACCACCACGTCGCCGCGGTGGAGGGCCTTGACGATGGCGGCGGCGTGGACGCCCGTGCCGGTGCGGAAGGCATCCCGGCCCAGCACCGGGTAGTTGGCGGGGATCTCCACATCACACAGCTCGGCCACCCGTTCCGCCAGGGCGGGCAGGTCGGAGAGGTCGCCCTTGGGGAAGCCCATGAGGTGCAGGTTGATCATGAGCTGATCCATGGCGACGTTGCCGCAGCGCTCCCCGATGCCCAGGATGGTGCCGTGGAGGCGGTCGGCGCCGGCCTCGAAGGCGGCGATAGCGTTGGCCACGCCCAGGCCGCGGTCGTTGTGGCCATGCCAGTCGATGCGCACGGAGCGGTCCTTGACCACTTCCTCCTTGATGAACCGCACCAGCCGCCGCGTGCCGTCGGGAGTCGCGTGGCCGCAGGTGTCAGACAGGCAGATGGACTGGGCGCCTTCGTCCAGCGCCGCGGAATAGATGGCCTTCAGCACGTCGGGCCGGGCTCGCGTGCTGTCCTCGGTCACCATCATCACGGGCACCTCCTGGCGGCGGCAGAAGGCCACGGCCCGGCGGGCGGTGTTGACGAGGAAGGCCAGATCCCAGCCTTCCACGTCCATGCGGATGGGGCTTGAGCCCAGGAAGGCGCCGGCTTCGAGGGGGGTTCCGGCCCGCTGCTGGATCTCGGCCACCTGGGCGAGATCGGCTTCCACGGTGCGCACGGCCACGTTGGGGGAGATGGCCAGCCGGTGGTCGCGGATCTCCACCATGAGCGCCCGGACGGCGGCCAGGGCCTTGGGGCCGGCCCCGGGCATGCCCAGGTCCAGGGCATCCACGCCCAGGCGGGCCAGGCGGTGGGTGAGATCGCGTTTGGCGGCGATGTCGGGATCTCGCACGGAAGGACTCTGCAGCCCGTCGCGCAGGGTTTCGTCGTTCAGAAGGGGAATCCGGTCGTCCTCAGTGGGAAGGCCGTTCCAATCGTTGATGAGTTCGTCCAGGGTCATCGTAGCCTAGGCTACGGTAACTTCGATCCCGCGGTCCAGCAGGGTGCCCAGCAGGACCCCTTTTTCGAGGAAGGCCGCCATCTCGGGCTCCACGTCGCCGGCGGCGTCGATGATGAGGTTGAGGCGGGATTCGTGGACCTCCACCGCCAAATGGCGCACGGATTGCCGCCGCCGGCGGTCCAGGGCGTCGGCGCCCCGGAGGATGGCGGCCAGCTTTCGCACCACCTGGCGGTGCCAGGGGGCGAGGGCGCGGAAGGCCTCGTGTTTGGCGTGGTGGGGCGCCTTGCCGCGGTGGAACCGCACCACCTGGGCCAGCAGTTCCACCTCCTCGGGCCAGAAACCGGGCAGGGCGGCGTTGCGGATGAGGTATTCGCCGTGCTTGTGGTGGCCCTTCTCGGAAATGGAGAAGCCGATGTCGTGCAGCCGTGCCGCATAGGCCAGCCACTGGCGCTCCGTGTCGCCCAGCTCGAAGTGGGGTTGCAGCGAGGTGAACAATTCGTCGGCCAGACGGGCCACGTGGCGGCTGTGGCCGGGGTCGGGATCCAGGCGGGAGGCCAGCTGCTCGATGGAGGCCCTGCGCCGGTCCGCCAGAGGCGGGATGGCCGCGCCGCCATGCTTGAGGGCTTCCCAGATCATGCCTTCCCGCAGGCCCACCGGCAGGTGTCGGAGGGGCGGGCAGCCCAGCCATTCCATGAGGGAGAGGGCCCAGATGGCGCCCACATGCAGCACTTCGGCCCGTTTGGGATCCACCCCCAGGCGCTCGATCCTGTGCTGGGCATCGGCGCGCCATAGCCTCAGCGCGAAGTCGCGGAGCTGTTCCGCCGAGAAGGCCTGGCCCGCGGCCGCTCCTCTGGCGAGATCCTCCAGGGTGCCGGAGGTGCCGAGAATCAGCGTGGGCTCCGGAAGCTCCGAGGGCAGGTCCTTCCGGGCCTTCTTGAGGATCCGGCGGATCATCTTGCGCAGCCGCTTGAGATCGTGGGCCGTGGGAGGGTTGGATGTCTGGGCCGCGTCGGCCAGCCGCTGCAGGCCCCAGGGCAGGGAGATGCTGGCGGCCACGCGCCCGCCCTGCACCCAGGTCAGTTCCGTGCTGCCGCCTCCGATGTCCACCAGGGCCACGGGCTCGGGCGGGAAGGGGATGGCGTGGGAGACGGCCTGATGGATGAGCCGCGCCTCCTCCTCCCCGGAGATCACCTGGATGGGAATGCCCAGGCCCTCCGCTTCCAGGACGAAGGCCTGGGCGTTCTTGGCGTCCCGCAAGGCCGCGGTGCCGCAGGCCATGAGGGTTTCGCATCCGAAATCGCCGATGGTCCTGGCCATTTGGGCGAGGGCCTCCAGACCGGCCCGGAACGCCTCGGGGCCGATCTCTCCGGACTTGGCCTCGCCCCGGGCCAGCCGCACCATGGCCTTGTCCCGGGCCAAAACCCGCTGCCCGCCGGTGGAATCGGCTTCCACCACCACCATGTGGATGGAATTGGACCCGACGTCGATGGCCGCGATGCGCATGGCTCGATTGTGGCCAAGCCGGACCCCCCGGCCACCGGAAAGTTGGAGATTTCTTGTGAAACGCCGTCTGTGGCAGGGTGGGATTTGGCTCGATTTGCTCCAAGCGGCGGCGTGGCGCCATCGCTGTTTTCAGGCATTGATGAAATGCCGAAGCAGATTAGAATCGCGGTACGCCCTGCTGAGCGAACCTCCGCAGAGCCATCGGTCAATGCCCAGGGAGCGCGAGTCGAATGGACCCGTCCCCTCACGCGGAACAGGTCTCTGCCGGCAGGCGCGCTTCCAGTAAAGGGTCGTTCATGAGTGGATTACTGATCGTTGGCGCCGGCGGCCATGGCAAGGTCGTCGCGGAGATCGCCTTGTCCCTGGGACAATGGGAGGACATCGCCTTCCTGGATGATCTCTATCCGGAATTGACGCAGGTGGGCGACTGGAAAGTCATCGGGAAGATTCAGGATGCGAACCGGTTCCAGGAAAGCCATCCCGAGGCCATCGTGGCCATCGGGGCCAACGCGCTCCGGCTCGAGATGCTGAAGCGGCTGGTCCGGGAGGGGTTCAAGGCTCCGGTGCTGATCCACCCCCACGCCTCGGTCAGCCGCTACGCCACCGTCGGCGAGGGAACGGTCATCTGCTCCCAGTCCGCGGTCATCATCGGCGCGCGCATCGGCTGCGGGGCCATCGTCAACACCGGGGCCTCCGTCGGCCATGACGGCATCCTGGGAGACGGGGTCCACGTGGCCCCGGGCGTGCGGCTGGCGGGAAGCGTGTCCGTGGGAGCCTGCAGCTGGGTGGGGATCGGGGCCGTGGTCAAAGAGTGCGTGTCCATCGGAAGCGGGGTGATGATCGGCGCAGGTTCCACCATCATCAGGGATGTCCCGGACGGAGTGACGGTCGTGGGATCCCCGGGGAAAATCATCGGCCCCCGGGGGCTGAAGGAAGGATCCGGAACGACCGTTGGATCCATCAGGGTTCTGGATGCCGCTTCCGCGGCGGATTTCGAGGAATGGGTGGCCCTGTGGCGGCACTGGCCCGACCGGGAAGTGTCGGCCCACCCCGCTTATGTGCGTCTGTTCGCCCATGCCCATGACCGGGTGGTGGGGGTGGTCCGCGCCACCGGAGGGGGCGGCATCCTGTTCCCGCTGATCCTCAGGCCCCTGGCCGCCGTCCCCTGGGCGGGCGGCGACGAGCAGGGCTGGGACGCGGTCACGGCCTACGGCTACGGCGGACCCTTCGTGTGGGGCGATGGCCGCGCCGAGGCTGATTCATTCTGGAAGGCCTTCTCCGGATGGGCGGCGGATCAGAAGATCGTGTCCACCTTCGCGCGGCTTTCGCTCTTTCCCGGCCAGCTGCTCGACACGCCCATGGAAACCGTGGTGGACCGCAGCAATGTCGTGCGGTCGCTGCAGCTGGAGGAATCGGCCCTGTGGATGGACTACGCCCACAAGGTGAGGAAGAACGTCAACAAGGCCAAGCAGCTGGGCGTGGAGATCCGCATGGATCCGGAGGGCGCGGACCTGGACGCCTTCCTCAGGATCTACGAATCCACCCTGGACCGCCGGGACGCTTCGGACGGCTACTTCTTCGGCCGGGCCTTCTTTGAATCGATCCTGCGCGATCTCAAGGGCCAGTTCATGTTTTTCCACGCGGTGCTGGATGGACAGATCGTCTCCACGGAACTGGTGCTGGTATCAGAGCGCCACCTCTACTCTTTCCTCGGCGGAACCTTGGCCGAGGCCTTCCATGCCCGCCCCAACGACCTGCTGAAGCATGCCGTCATCGAGTGGGGAAGGCAGACCGGCAAGAGCTCATTCGTGCTGGGCGGGGGCTGGCAGGAAGCCGATGGGATCTTCACCTACAAGCTGGCCTTCGCGCCTCAAGGAGCGGTGGATTTCCGGGTGGGGAAATGCGTGCACGATGCCGGGGCCTACGACCGGCTGCTGAAGCGCCGGGGAGAATGGGAATCCGCACAGGGGCGCGATTGGAGTCCGAAAGGGGGGTTCTTCCCGGAATACCGGGGCTAGGCGGAAACCCGGCGTGGAAAGGGGACAAACTGGATGTTCAAGCACCGCTTCAGGCTATAAACTGGAACGTTTGAGCTAGGAGTCCTCGTGAAAGTCCTCATTCTCGGTGTCAACGGCTTCATCGGCTCCCATCTCGTGGACCGCATCATGGCGGATACGGATTGGGAGGTCTACGGACTGGACCTGGGCGCCCACAAGGTCGCCGACCACCTGGCCAACCCGCGCTTCCACTTCGTGGAGGGCGACATCACCATCTCCAAGGAATGGATCGAGTACCACATCAAGAAGTGCGACGTGGTGCTGCCCCTGGTGGCCATCGCCACGCCCAAGGTCTACGTCACCGATCCCCTGCGGGTCTTCGAACTGGATTTCGAGGAGAACCTGCGGGTGGTGCGCCAGTGCGTGAAGTACAAGAAGCGCATCATTTTCCCCAGCACCTCCGAAGTCTACGGCATGTGCCAGGACGAGGCGTTCGACGAGTACGATTCCCCCCTGGTCACAGGCCCCATTCCCATGAACCGCTGGATCTACAGCACCAGCAAGCAGCTGCTGGACCGCGTGATCTGGGCCTACGGATTCCAGCACAACCTGCGCTTCACCCTGTTCCGCCCCTTCAACTGGATGGGCCCCAAGCTCGACAGCCTCAACACTGCCAAGGAAGGCAGTTCCAGGCTGGTGACCCAGTTCAGCTGGAACCTGTTCAACGGCGAACCCTTGAATCTGGTGGATGGCGGCACGGCCCGCCGCTGCTTCATCGACGTGTCCGACGCCATCGACGGCCTCATGTCCATCCTGCGCAATGAGGGCGGCAAGGCCGACGGCGCCATCTTCAACATCGGGAATCCGGTCAACGACTACAGCGTCCGGGAAATCGCCCAGATGATGATCGAGATCTGGAAGGACCACCCCTTCCGCAAGGAGCGCGGCATCCCCGAGGGCCGCATGGTGGAGACGAGCAGCAGCGAGTTCTACGGCAAGGGCTACCAGGATGTCACCCGCCGCACGCCCAGCATCAAGCGCATGCAGGAGACCTTCGCCTTCCAGCCCAAGGTGTCCATGAAGGATTCCCTGAAGAAGGCCATCGACTTCTTCGTCGAGGAGCACAAGGCCCTCGAGAAGGTCGTCGAGACCGAAGGCTAGGTCCGTGGCGGGCCCGATTCGACTCGCCCTGGTGGGCGACCACGATCCAGACGTGCCCGCCCACCGCGCCATTCCCCTGGCCCTGGCGGAGGCCTCGCAGGCCCTCGGTGTGGCCTGCGAGCCTGCCTGGGTGGGCACGGATGCGATCCGGAAGCCGGAGGACCTGGCCGGCTTTCACGGCCTCTGGTGCGTGCCGGCCAGCCCCTACCGGAGCGAGGCCGGCGCCCTGGCGGCCATCCGCTGGGCCCGGGAAGGGGGGCGTCCCTTCCTGGGCACCTGCGGCGGCTTCCAGCACGCGGTGCTGGAACATGCGCGGCATGTGTTGGGCTGGGCCGGGGCGGCTCACGCTGAAGTGGCTCCCGGCGCAGCCCAGGCCGTCATCGCGCCCCTGGCCTGCGCCCTGGTGGAAACCGAGGCCGAGGTGCGGCTCCATGCGGGTTCCCTCCTCCGGGCCATCTACGGCCAGGACCGTGTGCGGGAGGGCTACCGCTGCCGCTTCGGCCTGAACCCGGCCTTCGCGGAGGCGCTGCTGGTTGGGCCCCTGCGGGCCGCCGCCACGGACGAGGCCGGGGAGGTGCGGGCGTTGGAGCGCGACGGCCATCCCTTCTTCCTGGCCACCCTCTTCCAGCCCGAGCGGGCCGCCCTGCGAGGGGAACCGGTGCCCCTGGCCCGGGCCCTGGTGGCCGCCTGCGCCGGAAGGCCTTCCGCCCAACCCTTCGAAACCGTCCTGTGAGCGCACCCATGACTCGCCGCGAACGCACCACGCTCCTCTTCCTCTGGGTGTTCCTGGGCCTGCTGCCCCTGCTCATCCGCCCCCTGTGGGAGCCCGACGAGGGCCGCTACGCCGAGATCCCGAGGGAGATGCTGGCCACGGGGGATTGGCTGACGCCAAGGCTGAACGGCGTGCTCTACTTCGAAAAGCCGCCCCTCCAGTACTGGTTGTCGGCCCTCAGCATGAAGGCCTTCGGCCTGAACGGCGCCGCGGCGCGGCTGCCCCTGGCCCTGGCCTCGGGCCTGATGATCTGGGCCGCCTGGCGTCTGGCCAAGCGGCTGGGCGCCCGGAATCCGCTCTGGGCCCCCTTCATGGCCGCCACGGGCCTGCTGGCCTTTCTCGTGGGGCAATTGCTCACCCTGGATGCCCTCTTCAGCGCTTTCCTGGTGGCGGGCGTCGCCGCCTTCGTGGAAGCCGTGGCCCGCCGCAGGGAGGGCGCCCCCTCCCGGACCTGGACCTTGCTGACCTTCCTCCTGCTGGCGGGAGCCATGCTCACCAAGGGGCTGGCGGAATTGATCCTCACCGGGGGCATCCTGCTCTTCTCCCTGATCTTCGCCTGGAAGGACCGGGCGCTTCGGGGCGCCGTCCTCCGCACGGCGCTGGATCCCCTCGGCTGGCTGCTCTACCTCCTGCTGGCCGCGCCCTGGTTCTGGGCCGTCAACCGCGCCAATCCAGGCCACGCCCAGTTCTTCTTCATCCACGAACACTTCACCCGCTTCCTCACCCACGAGCACGCCCGCCAGGGCTCGAACAACTGGCTGCTGGACAAGCTCTACTTTGTGGGGGTGCTCGCCCTGGGTCTCCTGCCCTGGCTGTCCGCCTCCGTGATGGGCCTGAAGCGCAGCTGGACCTTTCTGAAGGGCAGGGGCCCCCAGGGCCAGGATCACCTGGCCCGCTGGGCTGTCGGCATCACCGTGCTGGCTTTCCTTTGGCCCCTGGCCTTCTTCAGCCTGTCGGGCTCCAAATTGGCCCCCTACATCCTTCCCGTGCTGGTGCCCTTGGCAGCCCTGGCCTGCACCTTCGAGCGCGAAGGCGAGGAAAGGGCGGCCCTGCGGCGCATGGGCCGGGAGCTGCTCGTGCTTGGAGGAATCTTCCTGCTCGCGGCCTTCCTGTTCCGCAAAGACCTGGATGGCCTGGGCTGGGTGTTGGCCCTGGGGGCCGGTGTCGCGGGTCTGGGGCTATGGGCCCAGCGGCCCTCTGGGCTTTCCGCGTCGCGCCTCCAGGTCGCCCTGGGCGGAACCCTGTGGCTGCTGGTGTGGGCCGCCCAATCCGCCGCCGGCCCCGGAAAGTCCGTGGCCGACCTGGTGCACAAGGCCCCTAAGGATGCCCAATGGATCAGTTACGGTAATTACTTCCAGGGCCTTCCTTTTTATGCCCGCAGCCGGGTGGTGGTGGTGGCTGGGTCCGGCGAACTCGCCTTCGGCCGCGACCGGCTGCCGGATGCTTCGCGCTGGTTCCAGGAGGATCCGGCCGCCCTGGGCCCCACGGCGGATCGCCTGAAGGCCGAGCACCCGGGCCAGCCGGTCCTGGTGATGGCCAAGGCCTCCAATTGGCGGCGCATGGATGCGGCGGAAAAAGCCCAATGGGTGGAGCTGGCCCGCAACCCCGCAGCGGTGGTGGCGCAGCGGCGCTAGTGTGCCTCGCCTGAAATAACTGGACCATTCAGGGGAGCTGGCGAGGCACACTTCCATCGGGGCATGGCCCCTCTGGCGCATGGGCGCGGGACCGCGCCCATGCTGTCACCCCGCTGGGGGCGCTGCCACGCCCCCAGACCCCCGCCCCGTGGTGTCCATGGGCGTTGAGATCGCACTCCTACTTCACCGCCTCTTTCACGCCTTTGGCCGCTTCCTTGGCGCCCTTGGCGATGCCCTTGCCGGCCTGCTTGGCCCCGCGTCCCACGGCCTTGCCCCCTTCGGCGGCGGCGTGCCCGACGGCCTTGCCTCCCTTTTTGAATCCCTGGCCGATCTCCTTGCCGGCCCGTTTGATCTCCGCCTTGACGCCATCGCCTCCGTCGGAGCGTGGCGAGGCGGCGAGGCACAGGCAGAGCAGGGCGGGGATCATGGCCTCATTCTAACCGGATGGGCGGGAAGCCTTTTCCGGGAGAAGATGGAAGCATGCACGGTATGGCCCCTCGTCAGTCCTTTCTCATCCGTTTTGCTTCATGGCTGCGAGCCCACGCGCCGGAGCTGCTCATGGCCGCGCTGCTTCTGGCGGTCCTGCCCATGCGGGATCTCTGGACCCCGGATGAGCCGGATTTCGCCCAATGCGTGAAGGAGATGAGGCTCCGCGGGGATTGGCTGCTGCCCTACCTGAACGGCGTGCCCTACAGCGAGAAGCCCATCCTGTATTACTGGGTGATGAAGGCTTCGGCGGTGCTCATGGACGCCCTGACCGGTGGCCTGGGCTTTACCCAAGGCGTCGCCGCCTGGGCCCTCCGCCTGCCTTCGGCGCTGGTGTCGGTGGCCTTCCTATCGGCCTTCCGCCGCTGGACTGAGCGCTTCCTGGAACCGGGCCTGTCCGGACCTGCGGCGCTGATCCTTGCGACCACCCCCCTCTGGTTCTGGCAGAGCCAATTCATCCAGATCGATATGCTGTTCACCGCGCTGCTGGCCTGGAGCTGGCTGTGCTGGCTGGCGGGATACCTCCTGCTCCGCGGTTCCGCCGCGCCGGCGGGGGAGGAAGAGCACCGCCGCTGGTTCTTGAAGGCCTATGTGTGGCTGGCTTTGGCCTTCCTGGCGAAGGGCCCCCTGGCGCCCGTGTTGTCCGTGCTTCTCCTGGCGGCCTTCCTCACCTGGCAGCGGGATTTCTCCGCCCTTCGACGGGCAGGGCTCTTCGCGGGGCTGGCGCTCATCGCGCTGCTGGTGGCGCCCTGGTACGTGGCCGCAGGCTGGCGCGGCGGGGCGCGGTACGCCTACGAACTGATCATTTTCCAAAACGTCGAGAGAGCCACCCGCGCCTGGGACCACATCCATCCCTGGTGGAAGTACGGGGAGTACATCCTGGGCGACTTCTTCCCCTGGGTGCTGCTGCTGCCCGCTGCCCTCCTGCGCTTGCGGCGGGAGAAGCGGCTGGCGGACCCGTCCCGGCGGTTCCTCCTGCTGGCCTTCCTGGTGCCCCTGGTCTTTCTCAGCCTGGTGCAAAGCAAGCAGGGCAAGTACCTCCTCGTGGTGTATCCCTTCCTGGCCCTGCTGGTGGCGGATCTCCTGCGCGAGGCGGAACCCGCCCGGGCGCGGCGTCTGGGGGGATGGCTCGCGGGCGGGCTGGCCTTGCCGGCCGCCGCCCTGACCGCCCTCGCCCTGGGGGCTGGGGGCTCCGGGCTTCAGGCCCAGGTCGCCCCGTTCAGGATGCCCTTGTGCGTCCTGGCCGCAGTCATGGCGGCGGGGACGTTCTATGTCCTGGCCCAGGCTGTGCGCGGGCGGGGGGAGCGGTTGATCGCGGGAGCGGCGTTCACCCTGGGATCGCTCTACCTGCTTGGAGGCACCTGGGGCTTCCGCCTCCTGGACCCGCTGAAGTCGTACCGCCGATGGACAACCGCTGTCCAACCGCATATCCGGGGCCGTCAGGTCTTCACCTGGCAGACCATCCGCAGCGGATTCATGGTCTACACGGACCATATCATGCCGGAGCTGCGCTCGGCGGAGGCCCTGGAGCGGATGGATCCCGAAGCCCGGCTGGTGGCCCGCCGCGGCGATTGGGAGCAGGATGCCTGGGGTATGACGCCCGCATTCCGCGGCCGGTTCGAAGTGGTCCTTTCCGTTCCCACGGGCGGGGATGAGATCCTGCTGTTGAAGAAACGTTCCCGATCCGACCGCCAGGAGGCCCCATGAGCCCCAATGTGAAGGCCATCCCGCTCATCGTGCTGGGGGTGCTGCTCAACGCGGCCGCCCAGATCTGCCTGAAGAAGGGCCTTCAGGCCGCGGGCGGCATGCAGGTGGCGGTGGGCCCCCTGTTCCGCCTGATGCTGGAGCCCTGGGTGCTGGCGGGCCTCGCCTGCTACGCCGTCAGCGTGGTGGTGTGGCTGGGCGCCCTGTCCCTGGTGCAGGTGAACTACGCCTATCCTTTCCTCGCCCTCGGCTTCATCGCCAACGCGCTCATGGCCCGGGCCTTCCTGGGTGAGGCCATGACTCCCATGCGCTGGGTGGCCTTGGGGATCATCGTCATCGGCGTGGGGTTGCAGGCCTTGAGCGGGCGCGGACACTAAGGGGACCTGTCCGGGGCCCCGCCGTTCCTTGATATGCTGAGCCTCCACTGCCCACAGGTCCCCCCATGAATCCTCTCTGGTTTTTGGCAGCCCTGCCTGCTCTGGCCGCGCCTGCACCGTCGCCTTCGTTGGCCGTGCGCTGGGAACTGCTGTCCAACCGGGACCAGGGCCAGGAGCGCGTGCGGATGGCCTTCCACCTGCGCAACGGGGGCAAGGCGCCCTGGGCCATGGATGGCTGGGCCCTGTATTTCCATTTCGCCATGCCGATGCACAAGGAGCCGCTGGTCTCGGGCCTGCGCATCGAGCATGTCTCCGGGGATCTGTTCCGCCTGCGCGCCCAAGGCGGGCCCGCTCTGGTGCCCGCCTTGGCCCCGGGCCAAACCCTGCGGGTGGAGTTCACCAGCGATCCCTGGGTGATCAAGCATTCGGACGCGCCCAGCGGAGCCTTTCTCGTTTTCGATTCGGCCCCCGCGAAAGGGCAGCCGCTGGCCCTGGAGATCACCCCCATCAGCGCTCAATCCCTGGAGCGCCCGGCTGGCCAGCGCACGCCCGGCATCCCGCCGGAGCAGCGCCATGCCGAGAACGCCCGGCAGGGCGTGCAGGCACCGGCGGAGCTGCTCCCCACGCCCGTGTCGCTGAGCCTGGGGCAGGGCGTCTTCAAGCCCTTTGCGGATTTCCAGGTGGTGGCGGAGCCGTCCCTGGCGCAGGAGGCCCAACTCGCCGCAGAGGTGCTCCAGCCGCGGCTGGGACGCAGGCCCGCCGTCGTTGCCCAAGGGCGCGGCCTGGTGCTGGCGCTGGAGCCCGTGCCGGGCCAGGCGAGCCCCGAGGCCTACCGGCTGAGCGTCACCGAGGCTGGCCTGCGCCTGGCGGCGCCCAGCCGTGCGGGATTGTTCTACGGTCTTCAGTCGCTGCGGCGCCTCTGGCCGCTCCAGGCGCCGCTGCACACCCTGGAGCTCACGGACGCGCCCCGCTTCGCCTACCGGGGCCTCATGCTGGACGTGGCGCGCAACTTCCAGTCCAAGGAAGCGGTGCTGCGGGTGCTGGACCTGATGGGCCAGCTCAAGTTGAATGTCCTTCACTTCCACCTGACGGACGACGAGGGCTGGAGGCTGGAGATCCCCTCTCTGCCTGAGCTCACCTCCGTGGGCTCCCAGCGCGGCTTCGGCGGGGCCGGGGCCATGCTGCCGCCCTCCTGGGGGTCGGGACCGGAGGCTGGGAAGACCCCCGGCAGCGGGTTCTACTCGCGCCGGGACTTCATCGAGATCCTCCGCTACGCCACGGTGCGCCACATCGAGGTGATTCCTGAAATCGAGATGCCGGGCCATGCCCGCGCCGCGGTGCTGTCCATGAAGGAGCGCGCGCGGAGGCTGCATGCGGCCGGCGATCCGCAGGCCGAGGCCTTCCTGCTGCAGGACCCGGGCGACCAGTCCAAATACACCTCCGTCCAGCTCTACTCGGACAACGTGATGGATCCGGGCCTGCCCTCGACTTTCGCCTTCATCGAACGCGTGGTGGACGAGATCCAAACCCAGTTCCAAGAGGCCGGCGCCCCTCTGCGCACCCTGCACATGGGCGGCGACGAGCTACCGGCGGGGGCCTGGGCCGGTTCGCCGGCCTCCCTGCGCCGCATCGCCGAAGCCAAATTGAAGGGCCCCGGCGACCTCTGGTACGACTTCTACGGCCGCGTGCAGGCGCTGCTGCAGCGGCGGGGCATCGCCACCGCGGGGTGGGAGGAGATCGCCCTGCGGCGCACCAGCCTCGACGGCCAGCCCCACAACATCCCCAATCCCGACTTCGCCACGCGGAACCTGCGCAGCTACGTCTGGAACAACATGATCGGATGGGGCGCGGAGGATCTGGCCTACCGGCTGGCCAACGCGGGGTATCCGGTGGTGCTCTGCCCAGTGTCGAACCTCTACTTCGACATGGCCTACGATCCCGATCCCCGCGAAGCCGGCTACTACTGGGGCGGTTTCATCGACCTGGACAAGCCGTTCCGCTTCATCCCCTTCGACTACCTCCGAAACACCACGGAAGACCGCTTCGGCGCGCCCGTGAATCCCAAGGTGTTCGTGGGCAAGGACCGGCTCACGGCCTACGGCGCCGAACACGTCGTCGGCATCCAGGGCTGTCTTTGGTCGGAAACCCTCACCTCGCCCGAGCGGCTGGACTACCAGCTGGTGCCCAAGCTCTTCGCCCTGGCCGAACGCGCCTGGGCGCCGGATCCGGTCTGGGCCACGGAGCCGGACGCCGCCAAGGCCGAAGCCCAGTACCAGACGGCCTGGGGCGCCTTCGCCAGCACCGTGGGGCTGCGGGAATTGCCCCGCCTCGATGCGGAGGGTCCGGCTTTCCGCTACCACATCCCCACGCCGGGGCTGAAGGTGGAGAACGGCCTGCTCCACGCCAACCTGCAGATGCCGGGATTCACGCTGCGCTACACCACCGACGGCAGCGAACCGGGGCCCATGAGCCCCGTGTGGTCCTCCCCGGTCCATCTCCGGGGCACCATCCGGATGGCGGCCTTCAATGCCAAGGGGCGCCGGGGGCTCAGCTCTTCGGTGACCATGCCCTGAAGATCCCGCCCCGAAAGGGCCGACTTTGCCGGGCACCGTTCCGCGGGGCGCTTCTGCGTTACCTTGGATGTGGCTCCAGTGCTGATGCCGGAGCCGGATCCGTTTTGCAGCCAAACCCGTGCGAGAACATCTTGTGAGCCCCGTTTTCCGCGACTGAGCCATGACCAGCCTGAGGTGCCCGAAGCCCCGTCTTCGAGGCATGAGGGGGCCTTCTCTTGGACGCATCATGCCCAATCAGCACCTGATCGATACCTTCCGGCGCCATGCCCTGGAATGGGCGGATCAGCCCGCCCAGCGGGTGAAGGTGGATGGCGCCTGGCGGGATACCACCTGGGGCGAACTGGGCGCGGCCATGGAGGCCGTGGCCCGGGGCCTCATCCGCCTGGGGCACCGGCCGGGCGGCACGGTGGGCCTTTGCGCCCGGAACATGCCGGAGTGGACTCAGGCGGACCTGGGCATCCTGGCGGCCCGGGGCGTCACGGTGCCGCTCTACCCCAACAACACGGCGGAGCAGGCGCAGTTCATCCTCCGGGACGCGGGCGTCCGGATCCTCTTCGCAGGTGAACAGCCCGAAGCCGACCTGGGGCTTCACCTCCTGGCCTCCGGCGACATCGACCACCTGATCGCCCTGGATCCGGCCGTGGATCTCCAGGGCCACCCGAAGGCCATGTCCTTTGAAGCCCTGCTGGCCCTGGATGTGGATGGCTCCTGCCGGCCGGCCTTGGCCGAAAGGGAAGCCTCTCGCCGTTTGGATGATCTGCTCACCCTGGTCTACACCTCGGGCACCACGGGCGAGCCCAAGGGCGTGATGCTGGACCACGCGAACCTTTCCGAGGCCATGCGCCTTCACGACCTGCGCCTGAAGCTGGACCGGGGCGATGTCTCCCTGGCCATGCTGCCCCTTTGCCACATCTTCGAGCGGGCCTGGACCTTCTACGTGCTCTACCGCGGCGCCGTGAACGTCTATCTGCGGGATCCGCAGACCGTCATCCAGATCATCGGCGAAGTGAAACCCACGCACATGTGCGCAGTGCCGCGGGTGTACGAAAAGGCCTTCGCGGGCATCCACGGCCGCATCGCCAAAGCCGGCTGGCCCGTGCGGAGGCTCTTCCGCTGGGCCATGGGCGTGGGCACCGAGGTAGTGAAGCTCCGGCTGGCGGGACGCCGGCCCTCGGGCTGGCTGGCCCTGAAGCACCGCCTGGCCGAGCGGCTGATCTTCCGCAAGCTGCGCGATCTGTTCGGGGGACGCTGCCGCTTCTTCCCGGTGGCCGGGGCGGCCCTGGCCGACGACGTGAACGTGTTCTTCCAGGCCATCGGGCTCAACCTGAAGTACGGCTACGGGCTGTCGGAAACCTGCGCCACGGTTTCCTGTTATCCCGACGGCGAGCTGCCCATGGGGACCCTGGGCCAACCTCTCGAGGGGCTGGAGGTGAAGCTGGGTGAGGACAACGAGATCCTGGTGAAGGGCCCCACGGTCATGCGGGGCTACTGGAAGCGCCCGGAGGAGACGGCCAGGGCCATGACCGCCGACGGCTTCCTCCGCACGGGCGATGCCGGGGCCATGGATGCCCGGGGCAACCTCATCTTCACCGAGCGCCTCAAGGACCTCATGAAGACCTCCAACGGGAAATACATCGCCCCGCAGCGCGTGGAGGGCACCCTGGGCAAGGATGCCTTCATCGATCAGATCGCCATCATCGCGGATTCCCGGAATTTCGTGTCCGCCCTGATCGTGCCCCATTTCGAGGGGCTGGAGGAGCATGCCCGCTCCATGGGCCTGAAATACCGCACCCTGGCGGATCTGGTGGAGCACAGCAAGGTGGTGGAGTTCTTCGAGAGCCGCATCCAGCACCTTCAGAAGGAATTGGCCCACTTCGAGCAGGTGAAGAAATTCACCCTGCTGAAGCGGCCCTTCTCCATGGAAATGGGCGAGCTGACGCCCACGCTGAAGCTGCGCCGCAAATCCATCGAGGCCGCCTTCAAAGCCGAGATCGAGGCCATGTACCAGAGTGTGAAAGCCTGATTTCCTCTGCCCGAAGGATATGACCTGTCTCGATCAAAATGCTTGTTAGGATATCGACGAAAAGATCCTAGACCTTCAAAGGCTAACCAGGAGCGTTCATGACCGGCAGTCTGAGGCGCGCCCTTTTCGTCAATGGCTTGATTCTGATGGCGGCTCCCCTGGCCTGGCCTGGGGTCCGGTCGGGCGAGGCTCCCGCGCCGGTGGCCAAGCAGGTGGAGGCCTACCTGCGAAGTGAAATGCAGGAGCGCCGCATTCCGGGCTTGCAGGTGGCGGTGGTGCGGCACGGAAAGATCGCGCTGCTGGGCGCCTACGGCCTGGCCAACCTCCAGCACCAGGTGCCCGTCACCGATCACACGGTCTTCTCCATCAATTCCGCCACCAAGTCCTTCACTGGGGTGGCGATGATGCAGCTGGCCGAGGAAGGGAAGGTGGATCTCGACGCGCCGGTGTCCAGGTACCTCGAAGGCCTTCCCGCCCCCTGGCAGCCGGTCACCCTCCGGCAGCTGTTGATCCATGTCTCGGGCATTCCCAACATCGTGAACCAGCGTTCGGGGAAATTGGGAACCGAGGGAGGAGACGACGCGGCCTGGGCCCACATCCAGACCGTTCCCATGGATTTCCCCACGGGGGAACGGTACAGCTACAACCAGACGAACTACCTTCTGCTTGGCAAGGTCATCGACAAGGTCAGCGGCATGCCCTTCGTGCGCTTCATCACCGAAGGGCAGTTCCAGGTGGTGGGCATGCCTGGCAGCGGGTTCGGCGATTCGCGGGATGTGATTCCGCTCAAGGCCGATCCCTATCGGTATTCCCGGGAGGGCCACCTTTCTCCGGTCTATGAAGAATTTCCGGCCTTTCTCCGCACAGGGGCGGGGCTGAACACCACCGCGAAAGAAGTGGCGCATTGGATCATGGCGCTTCAGCAACGGAAGCTTCTCAAGCGTGAAAGCAGCCTGAGCGCCCTCTGGACGCCGGGGAAATTCAATAACGGAACGTCTGCGCCGGATGCCCTCGGATGGCCGGCCATCCGCCAGTCTCCACATCGGGCCGTGGCAGGCATCGGCGGCGCCCGTTCGGCCTTCTACGTCTACCCCGACGATGACCTGGCGGTGGTGATCCTAACCAACCTCCGCGGGGCTGATCCAGAAAAGATGATCGATACTGTGGCGGGATTCTACCTTCCGACCCTGCGTGAAGTGAACGGAAGCGGATTCGCGGTGTACGAACTCCGGACCGAGCTGTTGAAGCGAGGGTTCGAGCATGCCGCCGAAGTGTTCCGTCTGGCGAGACAGAAACATCCTGCCTTCCAGCCGTCCGAGAACGACTTGATCGCCTGGGGTTACCGGCTGCTTGAACAACACCATCCTGAGAAGGCCATCCCCATTTTCAAGTTGGGCACGGATCTCTACCCCCGCAGCTCCAATGCCTACGACAGCCTGGCGGAGGCCTATGAAGCGGCCGCTGACAGGGCCTCGGCACTGTCGAACTACCGGCGCTCCCTGGAACTGGATTCGAAAAACGATCACGCCGTCGCGCGGATCAAGGCGCTGCAGTCAGCCACCGGCGGCCCCCAGTCCAAGTAAGGATAGGGCTGGGCGCTAGCGGAACTCCCCGAACCGGATGAGCTGGAACACCGGCTGCTTCGCTTCGCGCGAGGCGGAGAGGTCCACCTCGATTTCCAGCGCCCAGTCGTTCAATTCCGCCTGGTCCACCAGCATCTGCTGCACCACGAGGGCGCCCGGATCGCTAGCCTTGGGCTGGACATAGGTGTGGCGGAGGTTGCGGCCTTCGGGGTCGAAGCGGGGGCCTTCGTGAGCGGCGGCGTAGGCGGCCATCAGGGTGCGCAGGCGGTCGCCGGTCCAGGGTTCCCCTTCGCCGTCGCAGGGCGCACCTCCCGTCCCGGAGGCCTCCTCCAGCACACCCATGGCCTCCTCCCAGTCCTGGGCGTGGAGGGCGTGGAGCAGCGCGAAGAGCCGGGCCCGGATGGCGGCGGCAAAGGCCTTCCGGTCGCGGGTGATGTCCCTGGCGGCCTCCTCGGCGCCGGGCATGGCCAACGCCTGTTCCTGGCGTTCGAAGGCGGGATTCTGCATCTGCTCCCAGGCGTCCAACAGGCTGGAATCCACCTGGCGCAGCATGGCGGCCAGGTAGGCTTCCATCTCGCGGACTTCATCCGTTTTGGCGGCATCGGGGACAGTCTTGGCCAGCACCTTGAACGTGCTGTTGACGTGCCGCAGCAGCAGGCCCTCCGCCCGCTGCAGCTCGTAGGTGCGCACGTAGTCGGCGAAGCTCAGGTAGCTTTCGAACATTTCGCGCACGATGGATTTGGGCCGGATGTTCTCCTGGCCCACCCAGGGGTGTTTGTCTGCGAATTCATTGAAGGTCGAGTAGACGAATTCCCGCAGGGGCTTGGGGTATTCGAGCTTCTCCAGTTCCTCCATGCGCTGCTCGTACTCGATGCCCGCCATCTTCATCTCGGCGACGGCCTGGCCCTTCAGTTTGTGGAGCTGGCTGCGCAGGATGAAGTCGGGATCCTCCAGGATGCTTTCCACCAGGGTGATGAGGTCCAGGGCGTAGTCCGGCGACTGGGGATCGAGCAGGGGCAGGGCGTCCAGCAGGTAGAGGCTGAGAGTCTCGTCCATGCCGAAATCCGCCTGGAGATCCGCGTTCACCCGGACCTTCCGGGTTTCCCGGGAACGGTGGGGGGTGCCCGGCGCGGGTCCGGGCACCCCATGTGCGGGTTCTGGCGGGATGAATTCGACGATGCCCCGCACCACCAGGGTTTTGAACAGCTGCCAGCCGCGCCGGAAGTGCGCCGCCTTCTGGAACGCCGTATCATGGCAGTCGCGGATGAGCTGTCGCATGGCCTGGCATCCGTCGCCCCGGCGGCTGAGCACGTTGAGCAGCATGCCGTGGCTGACCTGGAAGCGGCTGGCCAGGCGCTCTGGAGATGCGGCCTGCAGCTTTTCGAAGGTGGTCTTGTCCCAGTGGGCGTAGTTGCGTTCCGGGGCCGGGCGCTTGACGAATTTCTTGCCGGGTTTCTGCGATAGGCGCATGTTCTCGATGACGTGCTCCGGGGCCTGGGCCACCACGTAGCCCACGCGGTCGAAACCCTTGCGGCCGGCCCGGCCCGAGATCTGGTGGAAGTCCCGGGCGCTGAGGATGGTGGTCTTCTGGCCGCCGTATTTGCAGAGCTTGGTGAAGAGCACCGTCCGGATGGGCACGTTGATGCCTACGCCCAGGGTGTCCGTGCCGCAGATGACCTTCAACAGCCCCTTCTGGGCCAGGCGCTCCACCAGGAGGCGGTACTTCGGCAGCAGGCCCGCGTGGTGCAGGCCGATGCCCTGGCGCAGCCAGCGCTTGAGGTCCGGGCCGTAGGGGCTGTTGAACTTGAAGCCGCCGATTTCGGCGGCAAGGGCCGTCTTCTCCTCGCGGGTGCAGACATTGAGGCTCGTGAAGTCCTGGGCGCTGGTGGCGGCCTCGGCCTGGGTGAAATGCACCAGGTAGACTGGGCCCTTTCCCTCTTCGATCAGGCGCTCCAGCGTGCTGGAGAGGGGCAGTTCGGCATAGGTGAATTCCAGCGGCACGGGCCGGTCCGTGCCCTTGACCGCCACGGTGGGCTGGCCGTTGAGGCGGGTCAGTTCGGCCTCGAAAAAACGGGTGTCCCCCAGGGTGGCGCTCATGAGGAGGAAGCGGGTCCGGGGCATGGCCAGCAGGGGCACCTGCCAGGCGAAGCCCCGCTCGCGGTCGGCGTAGTAGTGGAATTCGTCCATCACCACATCCTGGATATCCGCTTCCGCCCCCTCGCACAGGGCCATGTTGGCCAGGATCTCCGCCGTGCAGCAAAGGATGGGCGCGTCGCGGTTGACGGTGGCGTCCCCCGTGGACAGGCCCACCTTTTCCGGGCCGAATTCCCGGCACAGGGCCATCCACTTCTCGTTCACCAGCGCCTTGATGGGGCAGGTGTAGACGGAGCGCCGCCCGGCGGCCAGGGCGCCGAAGTGCATGGCCGAGGCCACCAGGGATTTGCCCGACCCCGTGGGCGTGTTCAGGATGACGTTCTTTCCCTCGAACAGCTCGAGGATGGCCTCCTCCTGGGCCGGATAAAGGCTCAGGCCTTTGGCGTCGGCGTAGGCCAGGAAGGCGCCGAGGAGGTCGTCAGGGCTGGCCCCGCCTTCGGCGGGCAGATGGGAGATGAGGCTGGACGTCATGCAAAGGCTCCAGACCCATCATCACAGACCCTAAGGCTCAGGACAGACGGCGGTCTCCACCAGGCGCAGCAGTTCCGCCACGACTTCCCGGCGGGCGGTGTCCTGCTCGTAGAGGACTGAGACCTTCTTGCGGGCGGCGGCCACATCTCCGCAGGCCTTGCCGCGGGAGATGAGTTCCTTGCACCGCTCGGGCATGGGGCCCCAATGGCCGCACTCCACGAACCCTTCGCTGAGGAAGATGAACTTGGGAATGGCTTCGCCGCCGTTGGTGAGGAACCGCACGAAGACATCGGGATGCTGCTCGCGCCTGATGTAGCGGACCTTCAGGGCCGGACCCGCCTCGGCCATGCGCTCCAGCACGGGGGCGTGGCGCACGACATCCCCGCACCAGTCTTCGGCGATGGCCACCACGTGGACGGGCCGGGGCAGGGCGGCCAGGTAGGCCGCCACCGGCCTTTCCAGGTTCAGCGCCTGCCGCTGGGCCTCGATCTTGCCGCGCTGATCCTCTGATTCCGCGGCCTCGAGCCAGGCCTTGTAATCCAAACCGGAATCGAAGACCGCCTTCCAGTCGATGACGGGCAGCGTGGCGGGGCGGGGCATGGGACCTCCTAGGGGGAAACGGCTCCATTCCGCATCCTACACCCGGGTCCCGAGACGGTTCTGGGCCCGCGTCGAACGAGCAAAACAACACTACAAACGCCGTAAAATCCACTGAAATGACGCTTGCCTATGTGGAAGTGGCCGGAAATTTAAAAATTGCTGCATAAACTCACATAAATAAACCAATTCCCAATCACCACTCTTAGCGGAGACATTTTCAACAGCACGGACTTGCTTCTGCGGGGAAGGCGTAGATGGCTCAAGCGCAACAGGATTTCCTAGGTGCTATCGCAGGCCTCTGATTAGGCTGGTTAGCACAATCTCCTTGTGATCGAAATCCCAAATACTCAAATTTCTAATAATTTAACATCCGCTCCGCCCTCGATTTGGGCACGATGGATGGTTTGTTTTGTGCGATGGAGTGCCTATGAAATTTATGCCTGCTTGTTTATTTTCCAAGGTCCATTCGTGTTTGATCACGGTCACTTTCGCCGTGGCCTCAATGGTTCTGCCCGGCCAGACGGCACAGATCACAAGGCCAGTGATGGGCGACCCAAGCTCACCTGGCTTGAGTGTGGAACCAGGGAGAGGTGCTTTACGATTATCCATTCCGATTGGTGGAGTGCCAGGGGAGGTGCCAATTCCTGTGGCGTTTGCAATGAATGGCACCTTCATGTCGACCACAGGCAATTCATCACCTTATTACACCGATTGTGGCATTGCTGGGACTATGGGCTTTGGCTACGTGGGCTATTTTGGTGGTTCAAATTCGTGGCTCGTCCTCGAAGATGGGCGCACTTTTGCATCAACAGATTTTCGGCCCTGGGCTCCTCTTGCATCTGGCAGTCAATACGCTTCAGCTCTCAGAACAGTTTATGGCGTTACATGCCCTCTCACATTGACCATGAATTCCGATGCCAGTTTAGTGTGGGCCTATGCAGTTCCGTTAAACGCTTTCTCGGCTACCTTCTTAAATCAGATTTTGAATCACTTACCTATCGGTTTTCCTGTAACAACAAGTAGTAATAATATTAGCGTTGTAATGGACAAAGATCGAATTAGGATCTATGTCATTGTGACCCCCACTGGGGATACCAGCAAACCCATTTCGCTTCCTATCTATTGGGGAGACCGATACGGCCATTACGTGACATTTCAGTGGACGATGAGTTCGTCTTCCATTCCCCCTGGAATGACATCTCTCATCCGAGTCGATGCCCTCAATCAGCGAAATCAAGGTGTAACGGTTCGGTACGCAAATTGGGGTGATACCACTACAGTTCATGACCTTCTTCGAGCTGATTTTGTGGGCTACCAAGGGCCTAGCGTTCTTATGTCAGGTTTTTCGGGCCTTTCAAGTAATACGCCTGTGGGCTTTACCAATTCATTTGCGGCTACTGAATCGCCGATGGCAGTCGGTGTTGGAGGAATGATCGCGCGGCAGCGGCACCCGCATCGGTTCAGACCAGAAGCTTCTTTTACGACACCCTGGGGCGACTCTACTTGAAGTTTGAGCCTGAAACCGGCTACCAGTCCTATTCCTCATTCTCAGCCCTTAACCAGCCCTGGCTCCGCATTGAAGGTGCCACCTCATCAGGTTCGGCCTCAGCATCTTCTCGATCACGGAACCTTGTCATGGATGGGTTGGGGCGGCTTTTGAGCGAATGTTCCACCTTCAATGGATCGACCGCCGCCAGGAACTTTACTTATTCAGGGGCTTTCCTCACTGATTCCTCGAACTCGGTAACTGGAGCCAATGCCTATACGGTTACTCAGCATTTCGATTACTTCGAGGCTTCCCAGGGCGCGTTCCTAAAGGATGAAATCACCACACAGCTTGGTCTTACCTCGATGATTCAGTACACCTACACCGACCTAGGAGTTCTGAATTCACTCACCTATCCCGATGGTCGGGTGGTGAACTACGGGTTCGACAACCTCGGGCGGGCCATCACGGTGACTACCAGCCTGAACGGTGTCACGCAGTCGATCATCCCCGCGCCTCCTTCATCCCCTTTTGATCAATGGGGCAACCGCGGGTCCATAACCTTCCAGTCGGGAGCCAAGGATACATGGGGCCGGGACGCCCACGGCCGTCTTGGCAGTACGACCGTCATCCCCGCGTCAGGTTCTCCCGTTGGTTGGAGTTACCAGTACGATCCAACCACAGGTTGGCTCACCAGCACCGGGGAATGGGGCCTTGGCCTTGATTCGATGGGGCGGCTGACCTCAGCTTCCCAAGCGTGGGCATTGGCCCTGGATAGCAATGGGAATGCCACCCAGAGCAATGTGGGGCTACTGAGCAACGACCTCGTGCAGGATGCGTTCAGTAACAACACTTATACGAACACGACGTCGACAGCCGCTTTACCTGCCGCGATAAACAATTTCTCAATCACCAATCCCCTGGTGAGCAATCAGCTTCCGGGATTCGATAAGAATGGCGCACTCATTGGTGCCACCTACGATCTATTCAGCGAGATTACACAAATCAACACGGCCATCGGGACCGGAAGCCCAACTCTTTCGATGGCGTGGGACCCCTTGGGACGGTTGGCCACTGTTGGGCAGTCTCGGACCTCAGCCGCCCAGGGCTACCATTACGCCCCCTCGGGGGTGCGGGTGGCCTCGATGGATTTGGTGGACGCGTCTAATAACAGAGCGTACATTTATACAACCAACGGCCAACTCCTTAGCGAATACGTCACAAGTGCCAACGCTGTGAAGTCAGCCACGCCGGTAGACCTGTGGGCAAACAGCAGCAGTGGAACGATGACGGTTCCCGCTAGTGGCTGGGTTGGGCAGGCCCCGGCACCGCAACCTTGCGTTCCCGGGGATGTTTTCTATGCTGGGGCCTATGTCCGTACTGTCGGTATGACTACAGGAACGGCTCATATCGGGATCCGATTTGATTCGGACACTCAGATTGGGATTGGGTGGTCTCAGGTTCTTGGAGATGGAACCCCTCCCTCGACCACAAGTCCAGATCGGATTCGATTGGGATGCATGGGCATCGCCCCTGCGGGGGCGACGAAAGCTGTCTTCTATATTGAGTGTGGACCATGCAACCCAGGAGCGATGGCCAGTATTGACTCTATCGCTTTCAGCAAGGGGAGCCCCCTCTCTTCTACTAGCGCGGCCATCCCCTTGGATCTATGGACCGGCGGCAGCACTGCGGTATTAACCGTTCCCGCCAGTGGATGGGTTGGGCAAGCTCAGGCGCCGCAAGCTTGCGTTCCCGGGGATATTTTCTATGCCACCACCTATGTTCGTACTGTCGGTATGACTACAGGAACGGCTCATATCGGGATCCGATTTGATTCGGACACTCAGATTGGGATTGGGTGGTCTCAGGTTCTTGGAGATGGAACCCCACCTTCGACCATAAGCCCAGATCGAATTCGATTGGGATGCATGGGCATCGCCCCTGCGGGGGCGACGAAAGCTGTCTTCTATATTGAGTGTGGGCCATGCAATCCAGGAGCGATGGCCAGTATTGACTCTATCGCTTTCAGCAAGGGGAGCCCCCTCTCTTCTACTAGCGCGGCCATCCCCTTGGATCTATGGACCGGCGGCAGCGCTGCGGTATTTACGATTCCCGCCAGTGGATGGGTTGGGCAAGCTCCGGCGCCGCAAGCTTGCGTCCCGGGGGATGTTTTCTATGCTGGGGCCTATGTCCGCACGGTCGGTATGACTACAGGAACGGCTCATATCGGGATCCGATTTGATTCGGACACTCAGATAGGGATTGGGTGGTCTCAGGTTCTTGGAGATGGAACTCCGCCTTCGACCATAAGCCCAGATCGGATTCGATTGGGGTGTATGGGCATCGCACCTGCAGGAGCGACGAAGGCTCTCTTCTATATTGAGTGTGGGCCATGCAATCCAGGAGCGATCGCCAGTTTTGATACCGTAGCTTTCACTAAAGGTTTGTCCACATCTTCAAATTCAATGGTAGGGTCGCGTGACGTAATTTACTTGGATGGTCGGGCCATTGCCGAGATGGACAGTGCAGGTCTGGTTCACGAGCTTCACAACGATCACCTAGGAACCCCAAGACTCATCACCAACGGAATCACGGGCTCGGTGGAAGGCTCACAAACCTACGGACCCTACGGCGAAACGATTGGAGGATGGGGATACGTCCCCCTCACGGGTTACACCGGCCACATCCAAACCGAACCCAACGGCCTGATCTACATGCGCGGACGCTTCTACAGCCCAGCCTGGCATCAGTTCCTCAACAGCGATCAAGGCGCCGATCCAGCTCAAGGAAACCAATACGCCTATGCCGGAGGGAACCCCTTCACAAGAGTTGACCCGAGCGGGATGTTCTCATGGTCATTGCCGAGACTGCTCTCAGCCTTTGGACATAGCTTGGCTCACCTTGGAACACAAATATTCAATTCCATGAATCAGGGTGGATACGGTGAAATGCAACAATTTGCATCCGAATTTGTTGCGGACCAACGTAACAGGTGGAAGAGTCAACAGACCGATCTGACTGCGCAAGAAGATGATTCCACCGATTTTGCTGGAGCATCCAATACTAAATTATCGGTTTCTCCTGGGATTGCAGGAACTGACGTCGCTACGACTGGTATTGTGATTAATTACACTGATCTGCCAATGATGACTCCTGAACCTAATACCATCACTTGGATGGCTCACGGACTTCCGGGTGTTGTAGAGGGCGTAACCCCGGAACAGATGGCTAGTGATGCCAAAGGATTCAAGGGATGGGAAGCCGCTTCTAAATATCTGGCGGTCTGCTATGGTGGCTCCGGAGTTTTGGGACGAGACGGGAGTATCAGGCTTCAACCTATAGCACAGAGAGTGGCGGATGCATTAGGTCCAAACCAGGTGGTTAATGGAGATCAATACCTGCATCGGCAGAATTGGAGTGGTGGTTCGACTACAAGGCTGGACTCCTACCTAGGTGGCAAGTCCTGGTTTGTTAATGCTGGATGGATACCCACTCATTGGTTATCTTATACAGCAGGAACATCTCGCACTTCTGGCGAAATACAGGTGCCATACGGATGTTTTGTTGTTCCAAATAGATAATATAAAACAACAGGAGGCGCTCGTGACTAACTTTAGCAATTATTATAGTTGTTTGTGTCTAATCTTTATTTTGGTTAAAGATAGTGGATGTTCCTGCTCTATTAAACATCCCCCGACCTCACCTTCATCCCAGGCATTGGCTAAAGGAGTATCAACCATGGGAACTGATGCTTTGCCAGATTTGGATAGTACCTTGATTCGTGCGTTAGAAGGTGGGCGTCCTGAATCATTTAAATTGGCTTGGGGCGAAGTTCCTGGAAGTCACATACCTCTTCAATATTTCGCAGTAATCTCAGCACAAAATGGAAATACGGATCAACTTTTTGCCAGGGGGTTATACTGGTCTGGCAATCCATTCAATCAACGACGTGCAGTGTTCTGGTGCAAAGGTAAGCAGATCGATTTAATCGAAGAAACTTTCTGGGGAGGGTTGGTAATTCCAGATGGGCAGCCTCTTCAAAAGCTAAGAAAGGAGAAATGGAAAGAAATCTTGGACCCGAGGAAACGGGATGAATATATTTTTACCGCACTAAATGGTATTAATAAGCCATCGAATGAAATTCAAATTTTACGAAAACATGCAATCAAGGCTCTTATGGGATCAGGTAATGATGCCAGGGTAATTTGGAAGCTCTATTTACATAAATGTCAAGCAGAACCTTCAATATTATCTATTTTTGGGTACGATTGGATCGCCTTATCAATGCTAGAGTTGCAGGGATTTCCAGGACCGAGGGCAAGTGATGATTACCTGTATTGGCTTATGATTGCTGCTGAGAATGGAGAACCCGAGTCGCAATGGCAACTCGCTCATGAATTTAATATCAATGATGTTGATTCAAATGCGAGGCGATCCTTCTGGTTGAATAGGGCATCCGCCGGTGGATATCCAAAACCCATTAAATAGTATTAAGGGACTGCAAAACCAGTCGAAATGGCGGATTTCCCCTAACCAGGACTTGGTTTGAAACGATTTCCTTACTGCTCAACTTTCGAATTCTGAATTACACACAATCGATTGCTCGCGGATGTAATGACCCATCAAAAGCCACTCAGCATCGCCGGTTAAGCAGATAATCTTTTCAAACCGAGAGGCCGATAAACAGGAAGCCTGATATTCAAGGTCTGATCAGGCTTGCCAGCGGTAGACGGCCACCTCATCGCCGGGCGACATCTCCATGGTTTTCTCGTAGCGGAAGCGCAGGGCCTCCAGCAGCCGGATGGAGCCTGCGTTGCCCGGCGACACGATGGCCAGCACGGTTTGCAGATCTTTTTGGGCGCGGCCCCAGGCCAGGCAGGCTTCGGCCGCTTCCCGGGCATAGCCCAGGCCCCAGAATTCGGGGCAGAAGGCGTAGCCCAGATCCACTTCCGGAAGGCTGTCCCGCTTGATGAGGCCGCACATGCCCATGGGGTTGCCCGTGCTGCGGTGCTGAACCATCCAAAGCCCGTGGCCGTGGACGGCGTAGCTGGCCAGGGGACCATCGGTGAGATAGGCCGCGGCCTGCTCCACCGTGCGCACGCCCTTGTCGGCGATGTTCTCGATGAAGGAGGGTTCGTTGAGCAGCCGCAGGATGAAGGGCGCGTCCTCCAGGGTGAAGGGGCGGATGATCAGCCGTTCGGTCGACAGGGGCACCATGCCCCCAGGATCGCCTGGGACCGGGCCCTTGCCAACCGTTGCGCACTTGGAGGTGCCTGTTGGAGAGTGGGGCTAGAGTAGTACGCCACCCAGGAGTTCCCATGAGCCTCGCCAAAGCCTACGCCGCCTTCTCCGCCAATACTCCGCTGGGGCCCTACGAAATCGAGCGGCGCGCGGTCGGGCCCCAGGATGTCCAGATCGAGATCGCCTACTGCGGCATCTGCCATTCGGACCTGCACCAAGTCCGCGACGAATGGAAGGGGGCCAAGTTCCCCATGGTGCCGGGCCATGAAATCGTCGGCAGAGTCACGGCCGTGGGGGCGCAGGTGAAGCGTTTCCAGGTGGGCGACCTGGCCGGCGTGGGCTGCCTGGTGGACAGCTGCCGCACCTGCCCCAGCTGCCAGCGGAACCTGGAGCAGTTCTGCCAGAAGGGCGCGGCCTTCACGTACAACGGCACGGAAATGGATCGCAAGACGCCAACCTATGGGGGCTATTCCTCCAGCGTGGTGGTGGCCGAGGCCTTCGCCCTGAAGGTATCGCCCAAGCTCGATCTGGCGGCCGTCGCTCCGTTGCTCTGCGCGGGCATCACCACCTACTCGCCCCTGCGGCGCTGGAACACCAAGAAAGGCGACAAGGTCGGCGTGGTGGGTCTCGGCGGCCTGGGCCACATGGCCGTCAAGCTGGCGGCGGCCATGGGGGCCGAGGTCACCATGCTCAGCACCTCCAAAGCCAAGGAGGAGGACGCCCGCAAGCTGGGGGCCCAGCACTTCGGCCTCACCTCGGATCCCGATACCTTCAAGAAGCTGGCGGGCCAGTTCGACCTGATCATCGACACCATCTCCGCGCCCCACGACTACAACAAGTACCTGGGCCTCCTCCGCATCGAGGGCGCCATGGTGCTGCTGGGCGTGCCGCCGGAGCCCACGCCGGTGGCCGCGGGATCGCTGATCTTCGGCCACAAGACCCTCAGCGGCTCGCTCATCGGCGGCATCCGGGAGACGCAGGAGATGCTGGATTTCTGCGCCGAACACGACATCGTCTCCGAGATCGAGCTCATCCCGGTGCAGCAGGTCAATGAGGCCTACGAGCGCATGCTCAAGAACGACGTGCGCTACCGCTTCGTGCTGGACATGAAGACGCTTTAGGAGCCTGTCCAAGTCATGGGTGGGGGCTGCACTGGGGCGCCATCCGAGGGAGGCATATATCTGTTTGTCTCGGTATCGCCTTTGGCGATACCGAGAAGGAAGGCGACGAAGGCCTTCTCGGTATCGGCTTCGCCGATACGCGAGACATAAAGAAATCTGGCGGTTCCAAGGACGAGGAGCCTGACGCCGCATCCCGACGGCTGCCGCCCCAGCCCGAAGGGTTGGCAGCAAAGGGCCCCCATGCTGTGTCGGCGGACTTGAACGGTGTGCCCGCACCGCCCTGCGCCCGCCTCCGTGCCTGGAGGCCCTTTGCCGTCAATGCAGCCCCTATCGATGACTTGGACAGGCTCCTAACTCAGTCCGCCACCACCTGGTTGCGGCCGCCCGCCTTGGCCCGGGTGAGGCGGGCGGCCGCCAACTGGTACAGGGCCGCGAGGTCGGATTCCACTTCCGCGGTGCTGGCCACGCCGATGCTGATGGTCACGGAGATGACCCGGCCCTCCCAGGTGACCTCCATGGCTTCCACGGCCTGGCGGATGCGCTCGGCCACGGGGGCGGCGAAGGACTGGTGGGTGTCTGGAAGGAGCACGGTCAGTGCTTCGCCCCCATGGCGCCCCGCGCCATCGCGTTCCCGCAGATGCTGGTGGAGCAGATCCCCCAAGGATTCGAGCACCAGGTCTCCGGCGCCATGGCCGTAGGCGTCGTTGACCCGCTTGAAGTGATCCACGTCCAGAAGGAGCAGGGATGTGAACTGCCCCTGGGTGCGCGCCCGGGCCAGCACACGGGTGGCATAGGCTTCGAAGCCGCGGCGGTTGGCCAGGCCCGTCAGGAGATCCGACTGGGCGAAGCGCTGCTGCCGCGCTTCCAGCCGCTGGGCCAGCACCAGGGCCAGCCCGAGCCCCATGAAGGCGTAGAGAACCAAGCCCGCGGCGAGCATGGGCAGGCTGATGGACAGCACATCCAGCGGGCCCGCGGGCGAGGGCATCCGGTAGAGCTTGAGGCTCTGGACGAGCACGGCCAGGCCGAAGCCCAGGAACAGGCCCGCGCAGAGCCAGCGGGGGCCGACCCAGACCTCGTCGCGGGCCTTCCGGCCGAACTCCCAGGCCAAGGCCAGGGAGACGAGACCCAGCATCAGGCTGGCCAGGGCGAGCCGGGCCAGGGGGTCCCCGTGCAGGAAGGCGATCTTGAGGAAGGCGAAGCAGACCAGCGCCCCGGCTGCCGCCGGGTGCCAGAAGCTGAACCTCCGGCCGTAGAACAGCCGCACTGCGATGAACAGGTAGCAGGTGCCGCCCAGGAGCAGGGCGAAGCCCAGGCCGATGACCAGGCCGGACGGAAGGCTGTTCCGCAGCACCAGGACCAGGGACGCCCCCAGCGCCTGGGTGAGGACGGCGAATCCCGCGTGCCGGATGCCCCGCTCGTGCGGGTGGCCCAGGGTCAGGAAAAGCAGGGCCGCAGTGGCCTGGGCCATGAGGAACACCAGCACGAGGGCGAGCGTCTGGGGGTCGATCGGCACGGCATCTCCGGGAGCCAGGGTGGGCCAAGGGGCTGATCGGCGTGAGGACGGAAGAAGATGATTCTGTCCAGCCGAGCTACAGGTCTTCAGGTGCCAGCAGGGCCTTGGTCATTTGCACCAGGTGGAGGGGCCGCAGGGCCTTTTCCGGCCTGGGGAAAGGCAGGATGGCCACGGGCGCGAACCCGAGCCGGAGGTAGAAAGGGAACAAATCCTTGCGCAGATTGACCACGGAGATGTCCAGGAAGCGGCAGCCTTCCTGGCGGCAACGCTCTTCCACGGCGAGCACCAGCGCCTTGGCTTGGCCCTGGCCCTGGAAGGCCGGATCCACGGAGAGGGTGCCCAGGTATCCCCGGTCCGCCTCGATGGAGAGGTAGGCCAGGGCGCTCAGGGTGCCCATCTGGCCGGGTGCGTCGATTGCCAGGAAGCGGCCGGAGCGCATGCGGGAGGCCACGTCCGAGAGGTCGGTGCGGTCGCCGCGCAGGCAGAACTGCTCGACCACGTAGGCCCGGTTGGTCACCCGGACGATCTCCGCCACATCCACGGCGGAGGCGAGGCGGATGGGAGGGAGGGGCTCGGGAGAGGGGCGGTTCATGGCATTCGTCCCGGGGGTTCGGTGGAGGTGGCGGCCCTCAGTGGATGGACACGTGGATGGAGACGGCCTCGCCCGGGCCGTAGGTCTCGAAATCCGCCAGAAACCGGCGCCCGGGGGCTCCGGGTTTCTCGAAGTGGGACCAAACCCGCGCCCAGGTTTCGATGATGGCCTGGGGCAGGGGGCCTCGGCCGTCAAACCTCAGGTACCGTCCCGGGGGGATGTCGATGGAATCGAAGCCCGGCACGGGACGCTCGACCTTCACTCCCGCGAGGACCTGGTAGGAGCCGTGCTGATCGGATTCATAGGCCGTGTAAACGCCGTGAACGGCCGGCGAAGATCCCCCCAGCCGCTCCGCCAGGCCCTCTGCCATGAAGCGGTCCCAGAGCCCGGGAATGCGAGCCGTGGACGGATCGGCTTCGGCCGCGTTCCGCGTGCGGAGCCCCAGGCCGGATACGGTGAAGGGTTCAAGCTGGACTGGCGTCGGTTCCATGGCCTTGCTCCTCGATCCTGGAGGTTCCTAGCTGGAGGGTCCAGGCCGCTTGGGCGGGAAGGTTTCGTCCAGGGCGCTCAGATCCAGGTGTTCCAGGTTCAGGGTCGGCGGCGCGGCCACGTAGACGTCCGGCGCCTCCTCCTGCAAGTGGCGCCGCGTGCGGTCCATGAGCGACTCCACCTCCCTCAGGAATTTCAGCCGCTCCATCTTCAGGCTGCGCAGCTGGACTTCCATTTCCACCACGTGCTGCTGGGCCTCGCGGATGATTTCCTCGGCCTTGAACTGGGCCTCGCGGAGGATCAATTCCTTTTCTCGGTTGGCCCCGTCCAGCACATCCTCGCGGGTGCGCTGGGCCTGGAGCAGGGTCTCGCGGAAGATGCGGTCCTGGTCCTGGTACTGGCGCAGGCGTTCGCGGCTGTCGAGGATCTCTTCCTTGAGCTTCTGGTTCTCCGCCAGGACCTCTTCCCATTCCCCGGCGATCTCATGGAGGAAGGTGCGGACTTCGGCTTCTTCCAGGCCCCGGAAGGCCTTTTCAAATTCACGGCGTTGGATGTCAAGGGGGGTGTATTTCATGGACGCGCCTCAGTGGCTCAGGAAACGAGGGCCCGGAGGAAGACCCGCTGGATGATGCCGAGCAGCAGCACGGCGATGAGGATATCGAAGCTGAAGCCCCCGATGGGGGGAACGATGGCCCGGATGGGGTGGAGGATCGGATCGGTGATCGAGTGGAGCAGGCGGATCCAGCGGTTCCTGGGGTCGATGGGGAACCAGGACAGGATGGCCACCGCCAGCAGCAGGTAGATGAGGACGTCCAGGGTGTGGTAGGCGATGGTGAAGAGAAGAGGCATGGGCATGATCCTATGAACCCGATCATCATAGCGGGGAGGGAACCCATTCCATGCGCATAGGCATCTCCTGCTACAGCACCTTCGGCGGTTCGGGCGTCGTGGCCACCGAGGTCGGCAAGGCCCTGGCCGCCCGGGGCCACGAGGTCCATATCCTGAGCCCCAGCCTCCCCCCGCGTCTGGTGGGCTTCGAGGACCGCATCAATTTCCACGAAGTGCGGGCCAGCCCCTACCCCCTCTTCGAGGACGCCCCCTATTCCATCGCCCTGGGCTCGAAGATGGCGGAGGTGGCCGATCACTGCGGGCTGGACATCCTCCACGCCCACTACGCCATCCCCCACGCCATGGCCGCCCTGCTGGCGCGCATGGCCATTCCCCGGCTGAAAGTTGTCACCACCCTCCACGGCACGGACATCACCGTGGTGGGCAGCGATCCCAGCTACCTGCCCATGGTAAAGATGGCCATCCGGGAAAGCGACGGCGTCACCGCGGTTTCCGAATACCTCCGCCAGGAGACCATCCGCACCTTCGAAGTGGATTCGCGCATCGACGTCATAGGCAATTTCGTGGAGCCGCCGGGCCAGGAGCGGCCCGACTGCCGCGCCTGGCTGGCCCCCAAGGCCGCCTTCGTGATGACCCACATCTCCAATTTCCGCCCGGTCAAGCGGGTCATGGACGTGCTCAAGGTGTTCGAGCGGGTGCGTCAGGAGGTTCCCACCCGCCTGGTGATGGTGGGCGACGGCCCGGATCGCATGGAGGCCGAGGCTTTCTGCCGGGACCGCGGTTTCGCCTCGGAGGTGCGCTTCACGGGCAAGCAGCTGGACATCGGCACCGTGCTGGCCTGCTCGGACCTCTTCATCCTGCCCAGTGCCACGGAGAGCTTCGGCCTGGCGGCCCTGGAGGCCATGGCCCACCGCGTGCCGGTGATCGCCAGCCGCGTGGGTGGACTGCCGGAAGTGGTGCGGCATGGCGTGGATGGCTATCTTGAGGAGCTCGGAGACGTGGACGCCATGGCTGCAGACGCCGTGCGGCTGCTGCGGGATGAAGACTTCCGCCTGACCATGGGCCAAACCGCCCGGGAGCGCGCCCTGGGCACCTTTGCCGAAGGCCCCATCGTCGATCAGTACGAAGCCCTCTACAGGAGGGTGCTGGGCCAGGGGTGATCCGCTCCGCAGGCTTGAACCGGCGGGGATGCACCACCTAGACCCTTTGGCTTATTGGTTATCGCGCGACAATTAAGTTGGACGTTGGCGGCATTGATTCCTTTTTGCGGCACTTGTAGCCAATTGGGGCTAGGCTGTTTATTCTTCTGCGTTGGGAGGCGTGCGTGTCGAGGCAGTGGAAGCCGTCCTTCTGCTCTCAGGATCCCCAGGTCGATGAGGACCACCGCGCGCTGTTCAAACTCCTGGACCAGCTGGCCACTCATCGCAGGGAATCGGATCTTGAAGACCTGAACGGGCTGCTGGACCAGCTGCTGGAATACACTTTCGCCCATTTCTCCCGGGAGGAAAACGCCATGCGGATCGCCGGCTATCCGAAGCTGGCGCGGCATTCCGAGCAGCACGAAGCCATGCGGAAGGCTCTGATCGAATCCCTGCGCACGGTGGCGCGGGGCCAGGTGGCCCTGCCGACCTTCATCCAGCACCTGAAGGACAGCTTCACCTACCACTTTGAAACCGATGACATGACTTTCGTGACCTGGGAGAAGGCACGGCAGGCACCGGAGAAAAAGAGCGATATGCCCATCCAGGCCGGACGGAGTCCCAGGCGCGGGCCGCTGCCGACCTACTCTCTGGGCCCCGGATGCTGAAGCGCCTCGCTCAGAGATGGGCTTTGTTCTCCAGGGCGAATTTCAGAAGGCTGTAGCTCCCGTGGATGCCCAGTTTCGAGCTGATGTGGGCCCGGTGGTTCTCCACGGTTCGCTGGCTGATGGAGAAGGCTTCGGCGATCTCCTTGCTCGTTTTGGAGTCGGCGATGAGCTTCAGGATCTTCCGTTCCGTGGGCGAGATGCCGTTGGGGAGCGTCTGGCGAAGGGGCGGAAGGGGCTGGGAGCGACGCGCCACCATGAGATCCATGAGGAGAGGGCTGATGAAATGGCGCCCGCCCCTCACGGTTTCGATGGCGGCCACCACGTCGTTCACAGCAGACTCTTTGGACACATAGCCCATGACGCCCAGGTCCATGGCGGCGTTGAAGGTCTCCTCGTCGTCGTACATGGTAAGGAAGATCACGTCTGTGGCGAGGTTGCGCCGATGCAGCTCCTGTGCGACCTGAAGGCCGCTGAGACGGGGCATGCGGATGTCCATCACGGCCAGGGCGGGTTTTTCGGCTTCGATGACCCGCAGGGCTGATTCGCCATCGGAGGCCTCGGCCACCAGTTGCAGGGTGGGCACTTCCTCCAGGGTCCGCCGGATGCCGGCGAGGAACAGCGGATGGTCGTCAGCGATGAGGACAGTGACTTTAGATTCCATGGCGGCCTTCCTCGATGGGCAGAATGACGGTCAGGGTGGTGCCCAGCCCAGGACCGGATTTGAGTTCCAGCTCGCCGCCCATCATGTTCGCCCGCTCCGCCATGATCATGAGGCCGAAGCTCGCGTGGCGCTCGGCCCCGCGTGTCAGGGCATCCACATCGAACCCGCAGCCGCCATCCACCACGCGGAGCAGCACGCTGTGGCCCATCCGCCGGAGCACCACGGTAGCCTCCTTGGCGCCGGAGTGTTTCACCACGTTGTTGAGGCTTTCCTGGGCGATGCGGTAGAGGTTGATCTCGGCATCCTTGGACAGCAGCCGGTCCACGGGCTCGATGTCCGTGGTGGCTGCCAGGCCTGAGCCACGAGCCAGGCGGCGGACCATCGATTCGACGCTCTTGCTCAGGCCCAGCTCATCGATGAGGTGGGGGCGCAGGCTGTGGGAGATTTCCCGGACGTCCTGGAGGGATTCGGTCACGAGGGCCAAGGCCTCGTCCAGGTCCACAGCGGGCTCTCCTTGGTGGGCCGCCCGGGAGGCCAGCAGCATGTGGTTCTTCACGAGGAGCAGTTTCTGGCCCAGGTGGTCATGGAGTTCCGCGGCGATGCGCTTGCGCTCCAGTTCCTGGGAATCGATGAGCTGGCGGGCGAATTTCTGGTGGACGAGGCTTTCCCGGACCGCCTCTTCCATCTTTTTGTGGGAGCTGATGTCGCGGCTCACGCCCACCAGGCCGATGACTTCGCCCTCCAGGTTGCGCAGGGGCACGGTGGTGGTCAGATGCCAGCCCCAGGTGCCCGTCAACGGGTAGTAGTTGGGTTCTTCTCGGCTGATGAGGGGCGTGCCCGAGGCCATGACCCTTTGTTCGTCTTCGAAATACTGCCGGGCCAGGGCCTCGGGAAAGAAATCGAAATCGCTTTTGCCGTTCACCTGCTCTGAAGTCACGCCCAGGTTTTGGGCCACGGCCGCGTTGTTGACCACGAAGCGGCTTTGGCGGTCCTTCACGTAGATGTAGTCCGGCACGATGTCGATGACGGTGCGGAGGAGGCGCCGCTCCGAACCGGGATCCTCCGCCTCCGGCCGGTGCGGGGCGGCGGCGGGCCCAGGGTGGGCAGGATGATTCAAATCGGACACGGCGGCTCCGGGCCTGGGGCATGGGTGGGGTGCCCCATTCTCTCAGCGTGAAGCGTGAAGCTCCAGCCCATCCGGAAGGGATGTCTAGCGCCCCAGGACGGACGCGGGCAATCCCCCTGGGCGGGTCTCCAGGCAGAGGGCCGCGGCGCCCAGGACGGCGATGTGCGGCTCTTCACTCACCCGGATGAGGAGCCGGCGGAGCGCGTGCTGGTAGGAGTAGGCGCCCAGGGTTTGACGCATGCCCGTCTCGAAGAACGGGAAGGCCTTGGAAACGGATCCCCCGAGGATGATGAGCTCGGGATCGAAGGCGTACAGGGTGGCCATGATCACCTGTCCGAATTCCCGCCCGAAGGAGGCCAGGATCTCCAGGGCCCTGGGGTCCCCTTTCATGGCCAAGGAATGGACGACGGATCCAGCCAGGCCGTGGTCCCGCTCGAAGGCCTGGCCGCTGGCGTAATACTCGAAGGTATGGTCGCGGTAGGGCATGGTGCCCAGCTCTCCCGCGCCGCAGTTGGAGCCCGTGTAGAGCTGCCCGTTCATGATCACGCCGGCTCCCAGTCCCGTTCCCACCACCAGGCCGATCACATGGCGGAAGCCTTGGCCCTGTCCGAAGTGGAATTCCCCCACGGCGAAGCAGTTGGCGTCGTTGTTGACGCACACGGGCCGCTCGAAGCGTTTCATGAGGAACTCGCCCAGGCGGACTTCCTGCCATGAGGGGATGTTCTCCACGTGGTAGACGATGCCTTGGGATTCATCCACCACGCTGGGAACGCCCACGCCGATGGCCGCGACTTCGGAGGTGAACACCTCGGCGATGAGGGCGGCGAGAGCCTCCAGCACCGCTTCCTCCGGGGCCGTGGCAGGGGTGGGCCGGGATGCGAGGGCCGCCACGCGGCCGTCCTTGATGCGGCCGACACGCATGTTGGTGCCGCCGAGATCCACGCCGATGAGGCTTTTCGATTCCATGGCGACCTCAGGCTGGACCGGGCTGGGCATCCTTGGACTGGCCCAGGGTGGCGTTGGAGATGAGGGGGCGTGCCCAGAGGCCGATGCTGATGATGTAGCCCAGGGTCGCCAACAGCGCGAGCATGCCGAAGCGGAGGCCGAAGGCATCCCCCAGGCGGCCGATGAGGGGCGGAAGGAAGGCTCCGCCCACGATGGCCGTGCAGAGGATCCCGGCGAAGGATCCGTGGTGCTTGTCGAGCGAGTTCAAGGCCAGGGCGAAGATGAGCGGCCACATGATCGAGCACCAGAAACCCATCATGGGGAAGGCCGCCAGGGCCACCGCCCGCGGGCCAAAGAGGGCGGCCAACAGGGTTGCCACAGCGCAGAGGCCGAACACGAAGAGGATCTTCCTCTGGTCGAAAAGCTTCAGCAGCACCAAGCCCAGGGCGCAGCCCACCATCATCAGGCCCCAGAAGCCGGCCACGGCGCTGTGTCCGCCCCCGGATGGATCCACTCCGTGGTAGGTCTCCAGGAACTTGGAAATCCAGAAGGCCACGCCCTGTTCGGTGCCCACGTAGCAGAAGATTCCGATGAAGTAGAGCCAGACGGTGCGGTTCCGGAGGAGGGTGGCCAGGGTGGAGAGGGATTCCACGCGCTCGTCGTCTTTCAATTCCATGCGAGGCATGCGGACCATCGCCACCACGACGATCATGGCCAGCATGATGAGCGCGAACACCCAGTAGAGGGACAGCCAGGGCAGGTCCGGCGGCACCATGCGCCGCAGGGTCCCGGTGATCAGGCCCCGGGGCAGGCGGGGGTCCTTCAGGCGTTGGACCAGGTAGGAGTAGACATGGGGGCTGAGGAAGGAGGCCGCTCCGAACACCAGCTGGGACAGATTGCCGAAGAAGGCATAGTGGGCCTCGCCTCCCGAAGTCCGCAACAAGGGGTTGATGACCACCTGAAGCATGGCGAAACCCACGGCGATGGTGAACAGCGAGGGCAGAGCCACGGCGTAGGAGGGCCACAGGGCGAAGACGCTGGAGCCCAGAAAGGCCAGGGCGAAGGCCGCGAGGAGCACGGGTTTGGCATCGAATCGTTCGATGAGCATGCCCGCAGGAATGGACATGACGCCGTAGGCCGCGAAGAAAGCGAAGGGCATCAGCCCCACGGCGAAGGCGCTGAGCTGGAACGATGCCTGGATGTTGGGTTCCAGGGGATCCAGGATGTTGGTCACGAAGGAGATGACGAAAAAGGTCAGCATCACCAGCAGGACCATGAAGCGGTTGCGGGCCATGTCCAGCTCCGGTCTAGGATTTCGGCGGCGTATTCCAGCCGCGCAGGGTGATGCGGGGGGCGGCGCCGCGAAGATCCGCACCCGGCAGGCGCACATGGATCTTCCGCTTCTCGCCGGGCAAGAGGGACAAGTCGTTGTCGTCCCAGAGGACGGGCACCAGCGGTTCGCCATGGGCATCCACCAGGCCGAGTTCCAGGAAGAAGGCGATGCGGTCGCCTGTGTTGGCGAGGGTCACGTCTGCTTCCCAGTCCTTGCCCTTGCGTGGGCTCACCTCCAGGCGCACCTCCGCCTGGGGCAGCCGGGACAGCGCCGTGAAATCCGCGAAGGACTTGTTGGGCGTGAGGTACCAGTTGGTTCCCGCTTCATCGAGCACATCGGGCTTCGCGGACAGCCAGTAGAAGTTGACGGCCAGTTCCCGGCCGTCGGCCGAGGTAAGGCGGAGATCCAGGAAGGAGACCGGGGTTTCGGGAGCGGAGGGCAGAGTCAGGGCTTTGCGGACGCCGCCCGCGGGCTCATCGGCCGCCACCTCCCGGTCGAACACCAGGACGCTGTTCAGATCATAGAGCCGGGCCCGCAGGCGGGCGCCTTCCAGGTTCTGCATGGAATCGTTGAGCACGTACACTGCGCGCTCCACCGGGTGGAACACCGCCGCCACGGTCTGGGCGCCTTTGCGCGCTCCGTAGAAGGCGCCGTTGGGCACGAGGAAGTGATCATAGAGCTGCCAGTAGAACTTGGGCCAGGCGGCGTTGAGCATCCATTGGACGAGGCCGGTGGACCGGGGGCGGTTGGCGGCGAAAGCCTCGTACATGGCCCGCATGGCTTCGTAGTTGGCGGCCTGGGCTTTGAAGGCGAACTCGTCGACGGAGGCTGCTTCGCCGTAGCGGGCTTTGAATGCCTTCAGGTAGGTGTCCAGAGTCCCGAATTGGAAACGGCCGCAGTGGTAGTTCCAGTCCTCGTTGATGGGCCACAGCTTGTCGGGGGGGAGGATCCGCTTGAGCGAGGACAGGGGCGGGATCTGGGGGCCCGGCCCGGTCTCGGTGTTGAATCCGTAGGCTCCGCCGTTCTTGGTGTCCTCCCACCAGTAGTTGGGAGTGACGTAATCGTAGGGGCCTGCCATCTTCACGGCGCTGGGGCCGCTGACGGGGCTGGTCAGTGCCTTGCACGAGGCCAGGAGGGGCCGGGAGGGATCGAGCGCCTTCAGGTCGGCGGCATAGAGGGCCTCCACCTCGGGCCAGGGGAGCTTGTCGCTGCCCACCACCCATACGAAAAGGCTGGGGTGGTTCCGGAGCCAGCGCACCTGGTCCCGCAGGCAGGCCGTGACCAGGGCCACGTCCTTGGGATCCTTGGGGCCGCCGAACTGCTCATTTTCCACGATGGCGTGGCCCATGTATTCGGGCCACTCCCACTGGCAGCTCCAGCCCGCCATGAGCAGCACGCCCTCCCGGTCCGCCAGGTCGTAGAGGCGCTGGCTGCTGCCCCAGAAGCCTTCCAGACGCACGGTGTTGAGGTTCAGCTGCTTCACGTACTGGAACTGGGCCTCGAGGTTTTTTGGATCCTCGCGGAGGAAGAGGTCGTCCACCCAGCCGCCGCCGCGGATCAGGAGCTTGCGCCCGTTGATGATGTAGCCGCGGTGGCCCTCGGGGGTGAGGTAGTCCGACACCTGCCGGATGCCGAAGGACACGTTCCTTTCATCCAGGAGCCGACCCTTCTCCAGGGCCTTCACCTCCAGGGTGTACAGCTCCGGCTTGCCCAGGGTGTGAGGCCACCAGAGGCGGGGGCGCGGGATCTTCAGGCCGGGGGCTTCGCGGGGCCCCAGGTGGAGGGTTTTCTGCTCCCTGGCCGCCAGGTGATAGGGCACCTGGAAGCGGATGGGGCCGATGGTTCCGTGGAGCGAACCGGCCACGGGCCGGTCTTCGTGGTTGACGAGCCGGGTTTCGATCTGGAGAGCCGCGGAGGCCAGGGTCTTGAGGTCGACGGTGCTGCGCACGAAGGTGTCTTCCAGCGAGACAGCGCCGCTGCGGCGCAACCGGACTTCGCGGAAGAGCCCCATGTTCCGGTCCGGGGGCAGGGGGTTCCAGTCCACGAAACCCATGGTGAAGTCGCCGGGTTGGGGAGGGTGCACCTCCACGGCCAGGGCGTTCTTTCCGGCCTTCAGGAAGGGCGTGATGTCGAGGCTGAAGGTTCGGAAGGCGCCGAACACCTGATCCCGGCCGGCGACCTTCTGTCCGTTCAGCCAGATGTCGGCCCGATAGTTGATGCCGTCAAGGCAGAGGCGCGTGTGGGCTCCCTCGGCGGGGGCCTCGTCGAATTCGGTGCGGTACCACCAGGAAGCCTTGAACGGCTCAGGTGAAATGCCCTCCAGATTCCGGCCGAACAAGGGATCCTTGTGGACGCCCAGACGCGTCAAGGCGCCCATGACCGTGCTGGGCACCTCGGCGGCGTACCACTGCCCCACATCGAAGCCAGGCTGTGAAAGAGCGGTCGCCGGGGCGGCCACCTTGGCCGAAGACTGGATCGCCCAGCCGCGGGAAAGCACCCGGTCCGGTGAGGCGGAAAGGAATGTGGCGCATAGGCATAGCAGCACCGCGCGGGCGCTCATGGAAACCTCCTGTTGCTGGATATGGGTGTCTGCCTAGAAGCGCCAGCGCAGGTCCAACTCGAACCAGCCCGGATTCACGCCCCCGCGGCGGATCATGGGATCTTCGAGATCCTTGCCTGCCAATTCCGTCTGCTGGTAGAGCACTTCGAGGCTCCAGCGGTCGGATAGGGCGAAGGCTGCGCCGAGGCGCAGGCCCAGTTTCGTGCCGCTGGCATCCCGGATGGGGAAGTGGTGGTCCACATCGGCCGGATCGTCGGATTCGGTGCCAGTGCGGGTCATGCTGTAGTGGTTCAGGGAAAGGCCCACCAGGCCATGAATCGCGGGCGATCCGGTCTGGATGAACACGTCGCCATGCAGCTGGCTGAGGGCCAGCGAGGTCTTAAGCCCATTGGATTCCTTGCCGGGCATGGAGGCGAAGGCCAGGCCCAGGCGGGCTGGAACCTCGGTCCCGATGACGCGGGCTCCGTAGTCCGCTCCCAGCAGGAAGCCTGAGGACTGGTTCGTGGCCTTCCTGAGGCTATCGCTGCCGGCCAGCAGGCCGCCGGACAGGCTGAACCCTGGACTTTGGGCCGCAAGGGGCAGCGCCAACAGGCCGAGCACGGAAGTGCGAAGGGTCTTGATCATGGGGTCTCCTTCCTGTGCCAAGGATCAGAATTTCAGGCCGACGCTGAACTCGGTGAAGGTGCGGCCGCCGCTGTAGTAGGTGTTGTCTCCGGCGAAGCCCCAGGGCGTGCTGAAGCCGCCCAGGGGACGCCCATTGATGGGAACGCTGCTGCCCACGGAACCGCCGGTGCCGAATTCGGGCGAGCCGTTGGGGGATCCGCTCCAGTCGTAGACGCTGACCTTTTGGATATGGTTGAAGATGTTCCTCACCTGAACGTACGAGGTGAGCATCAGCTTGCCCGCCAAGGGCAGCTGGGCCTGAAGCTTGAAGTCCACGGTGCTGATGTCGGTGCCCCGGGTGAAGGCGCCCATGGGGGAGAGATACTTGTTGTAGTTCAGGGTGATGTTCTGCCCAGAGATGGCATCGATGGGCGCCACGCCATGGCCGCCGAAGGCCGGATCGGACTCGTCGATGGCCGCCACGCTCAGCGTGCCGACGCCATTGGGCTGGCGCACGCCGGAGGTGGCGTAGGTTCCAAAGAAGGAGGCGGAGATGTTGCCCTTCCCCACGGGGTAGACATAGGTGAGGAAGGCGTGGAGGACGGTGGAGCGGGTAAGCACGCCATCCGGGGCGAACACATCCTCGCTCAGGTGGTTGCGGAGCTTCTCATCCCGGTAGTTGTAGTAGTCCAGGGAATTGCGGCCGGTGATCTGCGAGTAGGTGACGTTCCCGCCGAAATTCAGACGGGAGGTGATGTTCTCGTTCCAGGCCACCTCCACCCCGCGGTAGACCTGGTCCAGGCCGGAATTCAGGAAACGGTGGGTTTGTTGCCATTCTGCCAGGCCTGATCCGCTCGGATCGTGGACCAGGGTGAGGTACTTGGTGGGGTTGGCAGGATCGTAGTAGCCGTCGTGGATGAAGGACAGCCACTCCTTCTTGTAGGTGCGCTGCACGAAATTGATCCGGGCGGATCCCAAATCGAAGTTCCGCAGGTAGCCGAAGGACCATTCAATGGCGTAGGGCACCTGCAGGCCGTCGGTCTTGGCCGTCTGGCTCAGATCGATGATGGCGCTGGGAGGTCCGTAGTTATTGGGATCGATGAGGGTGTTGTAGTCCACCCAGCGGACGCCGGCGGTGGGATCCGTCGCGGCTTCGGGGCTGTCCACGGCCGGTTGTCCCGCGAGGCCCTTCCAGGAATGGACGGTGCGGGTGGTCCATCCGTTGGTGCGGAACCAGGCGGCCATTTCGTCGGAGTAGGCGCTGGCCAGCTTGGCGGCGGTGAAGGTGTAGACCTCCTTGCCCTTGCCGTCGGGGTTCCACTTCAGCTGGAGGCGGGGTTCCGTGACATTGATATTGGCCAGTTCCTTCTCGCTGGTGTCGCGGATGTTGAACTGGTTGTAGCGCAGGCCCACCATGAGGACCCAATTGGGGCTGAGGGTCCAGCTGTCGTTCACCCAGAAGCCGTTGCTCTTGTTGCGGGCTGCCGCCTGGCCCGCCCAGTAGCGCTCCATGTGGGCGCCAGGGCCGCGCATGGGGAGTTCGCTGAACTGGACGAGGGCAGGGTCGGGTTGGCCGTTGGCGTCGACGGGCACCAGGGGGACGCCGGAGCTGGCGTAGAAGGTGGGGTACAGGAAGTCTTTGGTGTCGGGGTTGTAGATGAAGCCGCCTTCGAACACGCCCCGGTTGCCATTGCGCTCGCGGCCGAACTGGTGCTTGGTCTGGAAGATCTCCGCTCCGAAATCGATGTCGTGCTGGCCGTTGGCCTCCTGGAAGGTCTTGATGTTGAAGGTGAAGGCCTGGTTGCCCCGGATGTTGGGGGACACGTCGCTGGAGGAGCGCCGGTTGTAGAAGACGCCAAAGTAGGCGGCCTGCCCGTTGCCTGAGGCGAGTCCCTGGCCGTCGGTGCTCAGGATCTGGATGTTGGGGTCGCCGGTGCTGAGCTGGGATTGGACGAAGATGGGGTACTTGGTGGGGCCGGACACATCCCCCATGGTGACTTCCGCTTTGAAGGCCCGGGCCTCCAGGAACCAGCGGTCGCTGAGCGTGGAATTCCAGCCCAGGGTCCAGGCCTTGGTTTCCGTGGTGAGGGTGCCCACGAAGGCCTGATCGATGGCGACGTTCGGCGGATAGGTGCGTTCGCCGGTGCGGCCGCCCTGCTCCATCTTGTCGTAGAGGTAGGTGAGGGAGAGGGTGTTGTTCTGATTGACAAGTCCCGTGAGCTTGCCCTCGTATTTGTGGTACGTGGTGTCGGCGGGCACGACCTTGTTCCAGTCGGAGTACTTGGCTAGGTCGAAATTTCCGTACCCGGTGGGGTAGGGGGTGCCGACCCCCTTCAGCACATTGTCGACGTTCGGGAAGGCGCCCCAGGTGATCAAGGGGTACTTCATGACGCTGGGAAGAGTGGCGCCGGGAATGGGATCCCACTGTCCGGCGTTGTACTGGACCGGCTCGCCGTTCCAGCCCAGGGTGGCCGTCCCGGATTGGGAGGGCTGGAGCCGGGTGCCCACGTAGAACCAGAGGCGGTCCTTGATGATGGGGCCGCTGAGGGTGATGTCCGTGTGGCGGGAATAGCTTTCCACGGCGTTGCTTTCGAAAGAGGCATTGCCGCTGTCGGGAACCGGGCCGTGGGGCAGGTTGGTGGTCCAGGAATTGCGGCTCAGGGTGGTGCGGATGCTGCCTTCGAAGGTGTTGGAACCTGACCGGGTGACCACATTCACCTGGCCGCCCTGGCTGCGGCCGTTGCGCGCGTTGAGGGCGGACAGCACCACCTGGACATCCTCGATGGAATCCGGGAGCGGCTCGTAGAGCTGGGCGCGCGCCGGGCCATCCCACTGGGTGCCGGAGTCGTCCTTCACGTCGATGCCGTCGATGCGGTACATCACCTGCGAGTAGCCGCCGCCTCCCTTGGTCTGGCCGCCGAAACTGCCGCCGCGGATGCTGGTGTTGAGGCCGTTTCCCGTGACCCCGGGGGCCAATGCGAGGGCGCCGTCAAAGGAGCGGTCCGTGGGCAGGCGGAGCAGCTCCTCGGCCGAGTAGTTCACGCTGACCTTGTCCGAGGTTTTGGCTTCTTCGGCGGAGGCGACGATCTCCACCATGGCGCTGGCCTGTTGAACCGCGCTGAGCGTGAAGTCCATGGACAGCGTGCTGCCGAGGCCCACGCGGACATTCGTGGCGCTCTTGCCCAGCCAGCCCTCGGCGCTGACCTTGATCGAGTAGGTGCCTACCGGCAGCAGCTGTCCGCGGTACTCGCCATTGGCGTCGGTCTTGTACTCGCGGGGCCGGAACAAGGCCGGGCTTTCCAGGGAGACGCGAACCCCGGGCAGAGGCTTGCCCTGGGGATCGGTCACGCGGCCGCTGAGGGCGCCGGTGGTCACCTGGGCTGTGAGGGTGGCTTGCCCGGCGAGGAGCAGGGCGAGGGTGGAGAGGTTCCTGAGGCTTCGGCAATTCATGATCATCCTCCTCGAGTCGGCGGCCATGGGCTAGAAATGGAAGACGTAGCCGAACTCGAGGTGCGGCACGAGTCGGTTGGACTTGACCAGGCCATCCGAAGGGAAGGCATTGTGAGGGGCGATGCGGCCCACGCTGGGATCCGACTCGGGATCCGTGTCCAGGGCGTACTGCCCGGTTCCGGGTTTGTGCTGGTAGCTCAGGGCCGTGTAGTTCAGCAGCATGAGGTTGACCTCCAGGCTGGAATGGCCGTTCAGCTTCCAGCTGAGGCCCGCGTAGGGACTGGCCTTGATCCCGCCTTCCACCGGCGTTCCCGAGTAGGTATCCCGCCAGGAGGTGGGGTTGCTCTCGATCCAGTCCTGACCGCGGACATCGCCGAAGTATTCATGCTTGAATCGGGTGCCGCCCAGCATGACGCCGGCCTGCCAGCTCCAATCGGCGTTCATCTTCCGGGCGAAGGAGAGGCGGAGGGCCAAGCCGTCGAGCTGATTCCTGCGGGAATCGCCGGAGTTGGGCAGGTCCACCGGATCCAGGCCCAGGGGCGGGGTCCCAGCAACGGGCTCGATGAAGGTATCGCCGGTCTTGTAGTAGTAGCCGAGCTCCGCGGCATAGGTGCCCGCGGATGTCGTGTAGGCGAAGTTCAACCCGAAGCCGAGGGAGGATTGGCGGAGGTTGTCCTTGGCTTCCGGAGCCCAGGCGGTGCGGATCTTCAGATCCTTGGAGAAGCCAAGTTCCTGGGCCTCGAGCATGCCCGTGGCCAGGGCCACGGCCAACAGCCCCTGGCCGAATCGGGAAACGCGTTGCTTCGACATGATGCGACTCCTCAGCCTGAAGTGGACGGTGATTAAAATTCGCCAGTTCACGCGGAAGATACAATAGAGGAACCCTCACGAATCTCATGAGTAGTTCTACTTAATTTGAAGCCGAATCGACTCCATGGGGCCGTTCAGGGCCCCATGCTAAGGCGCATTCGTTCCTCAGTAGGATTCGGGATGGACCACGCGGTCCTTTTCCGGAAGTTGGAACGCAGTGGGTTTGGCGCGCAGCACCTCGCGGAGCCAATCCTCGGGATACCCCAACTCTCTCGACCGACCCTTGGCGTCCTGCACGTAGCCATCGTTGTAGCGCGCGAAGAGGCTCTCGCCCAGCTGCCGCCAGCGTTTCACCACCATCTCTCCCGAGGTGACCGAGTAGTCCGTGAGGATCTGGCCGGCCGCCTGGGGATCTGTCTTGTAAAGCTCCAAAGCCGCTTTTTCAAACACGGGCTGGAAGCGGAAAAAGCTGGATTCCAGATCTTTCTGCACGGACTGGATGTCTTTCACCATGTGGCTGTATTTCAGCTGGGCATAATTCGAGACGAGGTTGAACACCCAATAGGCGCCATCCCAGCTGAAGCGGTTGAGGCTGCCTCCGGCGCAGGAGGGGGGTACGGCGGAGATGCCCGCATAAAGGGGGAAGTAGCAGGTGGTGTAGGTGTCGTCGAGGCCGTACCACAGCACGCCGCCAATGGCATCCGGCAGCCAGCTCCGGCATTCGGCTAGGTAGGAGCAGGCGGTCTGGGGCGTGGAGATGGGCCTCTCCCAGGTGTAGGCTTTGTCGCCCACTTTGAAGGCCATGGGCCGGGCCCGGTAGGGGGATCCGAAAGGCCCCGCATCCACGCCCTTGGTCATGTCGTAGGGCGTGCCTTCGTAATGGTCGCGCATGAGCGCCACGACATCGGCGGCATCCAGCTTGTGATCAGGGGTGATCCAGAGGGGATAGCGCGCCGCGCCGGGCACTCCGCGGTGGTAGTCAGGGCTGAATGCCTGGGAGGGTGCCGCGCGGCGGAAGACTGACCACACCCGGGTTTCGGTGTAGCGCAGCTCCTGCGCCGTGGCCGGGCAGTAGGCCTCGCAGAAACTGAAAGCGCCATCCCGCTTGGGATCGTAGTACCCCTTGCTCCGGGCGAAGGACACCACGTCGGGGGAATAGAGACAGGTCCCGGGATCTTTCAGAGGGAAGACGCCGATGCGCGCCCGGTTGGCGTGGGCCGCGATGGCGCCATCGGGCACGCGCACCGCCACCCAATGGGCCCCGTGCCCGCCTTTCCCCGGGCCGATCATTTCAAGGATCCAGGCCTCGTTCGGATCGATGATGGAGAACGATTCACCGGTGGAGCTGTAGCCGAATTCGGCCACCAGATCAGTCATGACCTTGATGGCCTCCCGGGCCGTGCGCGCCCGCTGGAGGGTGACCTCCATGAGGGTCCAGTAGGGGAAGGCGCCATCGGGGTTCTCAAGCTCAGGACGGCCATCGAAGGTCGTTTCTCCAATGGCCAGCTGGTGCTCATTCATGATGCCGAATGTGGCGTAGGTATGGCTGGGCTGCGGGATCTGGCGGCGCACCTTCCCGTTCCAATCGGTGATATCCAAGGTGGCGCCGGGGGCGTGGTCCTTGGCGGGGGTGAAGCGCAGCGATGGATGGAAGGGTCCGTCCACGGAATAGGTCAGCAGGGTGGAGCCTGTCTTTGAGGCGCCCTTGGTGACGAGGATGTTGGTGCAGGCTGCGGCTTCTGGGGCGGAAACAAAAGCGCAGAGCACCGCGCACAAGAGGACGGAAGAGAACCGAAAGGCGCGCACAGAACCTCCTGGGGGGACTCTATCTTGGCGCGGAGCTCAAAAGTCAGGGTCGGAAATCGGCCATGATCCTTTGCGGAACCCGGGGAAAGATGGGGGCTCTTTTTGCGAGTGGATGATCAATTCATCGGAACATGAGCCCCGTCAATGCGCCACTGGCAGAAAACCGCACTCAAACTGGACCATTGGTTTATGTGTCGGGTGGACCTTCCTCATTCCTGCGATCAGTCGAACAATCGATCCACTTCTCTCTGACAACACCAATGCTTCTCAGTCACCACCAGCACCTGCCCTCTATTCCTCGCTTATCAGACCCATTGGAGGCGAAGCCCGGCGTACGCGGGTCGCTGATTCGGCCCACATCCTGGATGCATGCCTGCCTAATGAGAGTCCCCATGAATGTGCCAGACCTCCTATCCTTTTCCTCCATTCCGGATTCATTCGGCTCGGCGCCGTCCAGACGGAAGGGCCACCACGCCTGGGTTTCTCTTCGTGGGGGGGAACGCTGGTTTCAAATCCTTTGGGTCCATCTGGCTGGATGGTCAAAACGGGGCGGGTGTCGGCAGCTGCGCATGGGCTTGGCGCTCTCCTGGATCGCCCATGATTTGATTCGGGGAGTCACCGGGGGCACTCAAGCCTCGCTGGTCTCTCTGGCCTCGCTGGTTTCGCTGGTCTCATTGATCCAGATGGTGGTCCACCCCGTGATTTCCCTCTGGGGTTTCTTTGTTTTGGCGCCCGCCATTTGGAGCGCCTCACCCTGGATCGGAGGGAAACGCATTCTCGGATGCCTCGTTTGCGCCCTCGTCTTTTTTGCCCTTCTGTGGGGGGTGGAAGGCGCCCTCCGCCTCGCGGTTTCAGGCAGGCCGATTCCACTGTCGCCCCTTTTCGGCGATTTACTGGTGTCCATTCCGGCCATGGTCGTTTGCGGAGCCGCCCTGGCGCAGTTATGCCGCCCCCGGTCCGATCACGGCCAGATGGCGGAGCGGCTGTCCCAGGACCGAGGCTGCGCGCTGCTGAATCAACTCCGTCCCCATCTGCTTTGCAATGCGCTGAATGGTCTGGCCGAACTGTCCAAGACGCAGCCGGAGCAGATCGAGCATTCCATTCTGGATCTATCTGATTTCCTTCGGAAAGTCAGCGAGGCCTGTATCCATCCGACCCATACCCTTGAAGAGGAAGGTGGGTTGCTTGAGGCCTTCCTTGACCTGGGTTGTCTGGGCGTGAGCAGCCACCTGCGAGTGGAGTGGGAGTGGGACGAATCCTTGAACGAATGCAGGGTTCCAACCCTGCTCCTCCAACCGCTGCTCGAAAACGCGCTCAAGCATGGGGGCAGCGCCCGCTCCGGGCATTCGATTTGTTTGCGCGCCCAACGCGCCGAAGATGGCGGCTTGTTGCTGGAAGTGCGGAACCGCGGCCGCCTGGAAACCCGCGGAGTGGCCACTGGCGTAGGGCTTCGCAACCTCAGGGAACGGCTCCTGGCTGCTTACCAGGGACGGGCCTCCTTCAGTCTCCAGGCTGAGGACGGTTGGACCGTGGCACAGGTAAGGATTCCCTTCTGGACGCTGGAACAAGACCATGCCGCTTAGGGTGGCAGTGGTTGATGATGAGCCGCTGGGACGGAGCCGTCTGGTGCGGTTGCTGAAGGAACTGGGGTGTGAAGTTCTCGCCGAAATGGGGAACGGTCCCGATTTCATGGAATGGTTGAACGGTGGTGGTCACCCGGACGGCGTTTTCCTGGACATCGAGATGCCCGGCGGAAGTGGATTGGAATTGATGGCTGAACTGCCCGCGGCCATCCCGGTGGTCTTCGTGACGGCCTACCCCAGCCATGCCGTGCAGGCTTTCGAATCCGAGGCGCTGGACTACTTGTTGAAGCCCGTCAAGATCTACCGGCTGCAGAATGCCCTGGCGCGCCTGAGCCGGAGGGTGGATGGATTCCGGCGGGAAGAACCACCGAAATTCAACGCCCGTGGGGGGACCCAGCCCGGCGCCCGGTTTCCCGTGCGGGCGGGCCGGGGCCAGCTGCTGTTGGAGTTCCGGAAGATCACCTACTTTGAAGTGAAAGAGGAAATCGTACGGGCCTGGCTCGACGGCGAATGTTTCCGCACTTTCTGGACTTCCCTCTCCCAGGTGGAATCCGAACTCAATGGGATGGGCTTCATCCGCATCCAACGGAACATGCTGCTACGGATGACAACTGTGATTGGAATGAGGTCCCTTCCCAGTGGCCGTTGTCTGGCGCGTCTCGGTGACGGTCTCGAACTGGAGGTGAGCCGCCAGCACACTCCCACCTTCAAGCAGGCGCTGGGGGCCCACTGAGAGATCCCGGAGCTCCAGCGGTCATGGGGTGGCCGGAAGCACTTCCTCGTGGCTGGCGTAGATGACGGTGCGGCCCGCCAGAAAGGGGCTCTGGAGAACGCGGTTCCGGCTGATCCAGTCCAGGTTGGAAAAGGCCTCGTCCAGCAGGAGCAGGCGCCGGTCGGAGGCCAGCAAGGCGGTGATGGCAATCAGCTGGCGCTGGCCCCCGGAAAGGTTCTCTCCTCCGCTGGCCAGCATGGTTTGGTACGCCATGGGCAGGGTGGCCACCCAGGCGTCCAACCCCGTGCTTTTCGCCACTTTTATCAGCTGGCTGTGATCGGCCCCCGCCGAGAAAAGCTGCAGGTTTTCAAGGATGGAAGTTCCGTAGAGTTGCGGGAACTGGGGAAGGAAGGCCAGGAGGGAACCTGCGGAAGAAGCCTCGTGCCCGCCGATGCTGATGCGGCCGTTCTCGGGTTCGTAAAGGCCCGCCAATAGTTTGAGCAGAGTGCTTTTCCCCGACCCCGAGGGCCCCTTCACCTGATGGAATTGCCCAGGCTGGACCGTGAGATGGACGCCTTGGACAACCCACGGTGAATCCGGCTCATAACGGAACCATACATCCTCGGCCCTCACCGGACCGTTGAGCTCCTTGGCTCCCCGCCTGGGAGGCACGGGCGAACGCTTCTGGCTGAAGACGGCCTCGACGGCCTTCAATTGGGGACGGAGGGTGAGGGCCGACACGCCCGTGCGGGCCAGGGCCACGAATGCTGTGGTGAATGCGCCGCTGAGCTGCACGAACACCAGCACGCTGCCGATGGACAGCTCTCCGGCCAGCGCTTTGCGCCCTCCCCAAATGAGCAGAACAACCAGCAGTCCCTGGGTGAGCGTTTCATTGCCCACTTCCAACCATAAGCCGTGGCGGTCCCGGCGCAGGGCATGGCCCAGTTGCAGCTTCAGGCGGTGGGCCCAACGGTCGAAGGCCCAAACCTGGCTGGCCGTGGCCTTGAGCGTGGCGGCGCCGGTCAGCAGTTCCACCAGGGCGCTGGATTCATCCTGGGCCGCCCGCACCTCGTCCCGCTGGTCCGCTGCCTGCAACCAGCCGACGCCGAAGGCGAGCAGGCTCATGAGCACGGCCGCGAGCAGGACGGCCGCCGCGAGGCCGGGCATCAGGGCTGCCATGTAGGCAAGGTACAGGAAGGCGCTGACCCCGCTGAAGAAAGCCCCCAGTCCTTCTTCCAGAATGAGGGTGCGGGCCCGCCGGAGGCCATGGAAAGCTTGCAGGAGCTCGCCCAGGGTCCTCCCTTGAAGGTAGCGGAAGGGCAACGCCAGCAGGTGCTCGAAAAGCCCCTTTTCCAGAGTGGCCTCGAAGGGGGTGGACAAAGCCAGCAGGCTGGTCTCCTTGAGCCAGCCCACCCAGGCTTGGAACAGAGAGGCCAGGAGCAATCCCAAGCAAAGGACCGGCAGCAAACTGGGAACGCCCCGGGAAAGGGATTGGTCCACCACTTGGCCCGTGAGCCAGGGCGCCATCAGGGCCAGCCCCTGGGCGGTGAGGGTGATGGCCGCCACGTGTAGAAGGGTCCTGCGGTGCCTCGGCAAGGCCTTGCTCATCCGCCTCCAGAGGGAGCCGGTGGCGGAGAGGGGCTCCGAAACGTCGATGGCAGGGCCGGCGAGGCCCTTGCCCAGGTGTTCCAGAGGCACCGACTGCTGGCCGCCCATGCCCTGTTCCACCAGGTAGCCGCTGGCGCTCCGCTTGCGGAGGATGATCCAGCCGCCATTGGACAGCTGCGCCAGGGTGGGGAGCTCCAGATGCTGGAGATCGCCTTCCTGGATGGAGATGCCGCGGGCTTCGAATCCGCGGTAATGAAGTTCCTGGACCAGATTCTCCTGGCTGTAGTCCCAGAGCAGGGTTTCATCCAGGGCCTGGAGGTTCACTTGAATGCCCTTCAGGGCGAGGAACCGCCACAGGGCCAGGTTTCCGGGGAGACCGACCATCTGAATGGGCTCAGACACGGTTCTCTTCCCGGGCGAGGGCCACATCCTGGAGCACTCCGGGCTGTTCGGCCAATTGGTCGTACGTGCCCTGCTGGACGATGGCGCCTCCTTCCATTACGAGGATCCGGTCCGCATCCTTCAGGGTTTCCAGGCGATGGGCGATGATGATCCGCGTGCATCCCAGCGCGGTGAGATTCGCATGGACCAGGGCCTCGGTTTCAAGATCCAGGGAACTGGTGGCCTCGTCCAGCAGGAGGATCGCCGGATTGGCCGCGATTGCCCGCGCCAGGCAGAGCCGCTGCCGCTCCCCTCCACTCAGGATCCGGGCATTCTCTCCCAGGCGCGTCTTGTAGCCCATGGGCAATTGCAGGATCCGCCCGTGGATCTGCACCATCTCGGCCGCCCAGCGGATCTGCGACATGGGCATGTCCGGATCGCGGAGGCTCAGGTTCGCCCGGACCGTGTCATCGAACAGGAAGGAATCCTGCAGCACGACGCCCAGCTGCGAACGCAGCCGGGCCAGATCGAGGTTCTTCATATCCTCGCCGTCGAAGGAAATCCGCCCCTCCGTCGGCAGGTGCATTCCCATGAGCAGGCGCGCGAGGGTGCTCTTCCCGGCCCCGGTGCGGCCGACCAGCGCCACCTTTTCACCGGGACGGATGGAGAGATGGATGTCCCGCAGGATCCAAGGAGAGCCCTCCGAGAAACGGAATCCCACGCCATCGAGGGAGATGGCCCCGCTCAGCCGGCCTGGGTCCCCGGTGCCTGAGGGCTCTTCCGGATGTTCCATGATGTCATCCAGCCGGACCAGGTGGCTGGCCAGGAATTGCAGATCCGTGAAGGCTCCCAGCAGGGCTTCCAGGGGCGTCATGAATAGGCCCTGCAAGGTGAGAAAGGAGGTGAACACGCCGAGGGTCATCCGTTCGGCGAGGACTTCGCGGCCCCCCACCCAGAAGACGGCGATGGTGGTGGCCCCCTGCAGCAGGCTCATGGCTTGCTGCGATGCGATGCGGAGCTTCTGCCGCTCCATGCCCACGTTCATCCTGCGGACCAGCCGCGGAGTCCATCGCGAAAGCACATGCCCTTGGGAGCCCGTGGCTTTCACGGTTTCGATGCCCGCCAGAGCCTCCACAAGGATGGCTTGCTCTTGGCCGAAAACGGCCAATTCCGTGGTCATCAGCTGCTCATTGTGATTCCTGAGAAAACCAAGCAGCGCCACCCGCAGCCCGCCCAGGGCGAGCACGGTCAGCGCGAGGCCCCAGTGGTAGGCGAGCATGAGCCCTGCGTAACCCAGCAGCAGGAAGGCGTCGAGAATGGAGGAGACGGTTTTGGATGAGAAGAGATCCCGGATGTGGACATGGCTCTCCACGCGGTTCACCAGGTCGCCGGGCGGGCGCTGGAGGAAGAAAGCGAGCGGAAGGCTGACCATGTGCCCCACGAAGCCTTCCATCAGCCGGCGGTCCATGCAGTATCTCAAACCCTGCACCACGTAGCTGCGCAGCAGGGTCAGCAACGTCTTGGCCAAAGCGGCAGTGCCGAGGGCCAGGGCCAGGCCCCATAGCCATGGAAGGTACTTCGGCAGGATCACATGGTCGATCAACAGCCGGTTGGCCACGGGGAAGATCAGCCCGGCCAGCTGCAGCATCAGCGAAGCCGCCAGGACCTGGATCAGGGAAGGGCGCAGCTCGCGGATGATGTCGAGATACCGCTTCAGGCTGGGACGTCGGCGCGCCCGGAAGCTGAATCCATCATCGGGAGCGAACACCAGGGCCACGCCCGTGAAGCGATGGCCCAATTCGAGGCTGGGGACAAGCCGGGCTCCGGCCGCAGGATCCACGATCCTGACCCCCTTCCTCGTGAGCCTTTCCAGCACCACGAAGTGCTTGAAATCCCAGTGGAGAATGGCCGGCAGGGGGAGGTCGTGAAAGTGTTCCACCTCCACCTTGACCGCCTCCGCTTCCAGTCCGTATTTCCGGGCGGCCTCCAGAAGGCTGGCGGCATTGGCGCCGTCCCGGGACACCTTGCAGGCTTCCCGCACTTCCGGCAAGGGCGCGTGGTGCCCCCAATGCCCCAGAATCATGGCCAGGCAGGCGGCCCCGCATTCAACCATCTCCATCTGCGGGATGTAGGGCACCCGGCCGCGGCCCATGAGCTACTCCATCCAGCGGCGGAGAGGATCCAGCGCCAAGGTGATGATGGCTTGCCGCTTCAGGGTGAACCGGACCTGGAGCAGCATGTTCGGGCGCAGCACCACGTGGGAGAGCCGCTTCGGACGCTCCGGAAGAACTTCGACTTCCACGCGGAAGGAAGGCGCATCCAGCTTGGCCTCTTCCCCCAAGGCTTCCCTGACTTCGTAGGGAGACACCAGGTCGCTGCCGATGCGGAGCACGCGTCCCTTCAGGGTGCCGTGCTGGGCGAAGGGATAGGCTTCCAGCTCCAGGTTCACCAGGTTTCCCGGGCGGACGTAGGGCCGGTCCTTCTCCGCGAGGAAGGCCACGACTTGCAGGGGCGAGCGGTCGGGAATGAGTTTGGCCAGGGTCTGGCCGGGCTGGACAACATCCCCTGGACGGGCCACCAGGGCCTCCAGGAAACCATCCACAGGCGCCAGTATTTCCGTCTGGCGCAGGCTCGCGTCCAAGGCATCCCGCTTGGACTTCACGCCGCTCATCTCTTGGGAGTGCTGCCAGACCTGCCGCTGCCGGACGCTCTCCAAGGCGCTCAATTCCTGCCTGAATTGCACCAGCTGCTGCTCGGCCGATTCCTGCTGACGCAGCCCGGCATTGAGCTGATCGCGGGCTTCTGCGACATCGCTCAGAGATTGGTACCCTTCCTTTTGAAGCTTTTCAGCCTTGCGGGCCTTGTCCCGCAGGTGCTCGACCGAACTGCGGTAGCTGACGATCTGGGCCTTTTGCTTGGCGATCTTGTCCTGGATGGCCTGGATCTGGTCCTGGGTCAGCCTTTCTTCCCTGGCGTTGAACCCCTTGCCCTCGGATTGCAGCAGCTCCAGCTGACGGTCCGTTTCGAGAAGGGTGCTCTGGAGTTGCGCGGCATCGATGCGCGCCACAGGCTGCCCCTGGCGGAGCCGGTCTCCGCTGTGCCCATAGAGTTTGCTGACCACGCCGGCCACCTGGGCCTGGAGCTGCCTCACACCCGCCGCGGGCTGGAGGATGCCCCGGCTCGTCGAGATCATCTCCACCTTCCCGAACATGCTGCCGGCCAAGGCTGATACGGCCATGGCGGCCAGGACCCACAGCAGCGACCAGGTCCAAGGCGGTGAGACCCGGAGAGGCTCGTGAAGCTCCTCCTCCCGGAACAGGTGATCCAGGGCTTCTTTGCGGAAGAGGGATTCCTTGGGATTGGGGGTGGAGTCCAAAAGCGGTCTCCGTGAAATGCCGGGGCGGCAGGGGTGGGCTCAGGGGCAGCGACCCCTGGGCCGAGGAAGGGGGTGGAACTCAAGCGGAAAGGGCCTTCTGGACCCCTTCTCCAGAGCGGGCCAGACGGGATTCGTAGAGGCGTTCGAGGAATCCGTAGAGGACGAATTCCTGGGCTCTTTGGGAGGACCGGAACAGGCGGTTGAGGTGCATGTGGATGTAACTGGGAGCGAGGGCCTCCAGGGGCAAGGTCAGGCGTCCCTCGCTGGCCCTCTGCCGGAGTTCCTCGAAACAGCCTGTGGTCCTCTGGGTGAACGTCTCCAGGAGCGCCAGGCCGGGCCTGAGGTCCTCCTGGACTTCGGTTCCCGAGAACAGCCAGCCGTCCATTTCCTTGCGCCATTGCCGGAACCGGTTCCCCAGCTTCACGTCCAATCCTTTGTTCGCCCGGAATTCTTTGGCGAAGGCCGTCCGCGCCTCCCGGGCGATGGCATGCTTGGCCGGCAGATCGAAGCCGAGCCCGGACAGAAGGGCATCCATGGCCTTCAACCCCAGGCGCCAGCGGAGGGCTCCTCCCGCATCCCCTGGATAAGCCTGCACGAGGCCCAGCACCAGTTCGCTGTCGCGCCAGAAGCATTCCTCGGCCAGGTGGAGCCCGTGAGGGCCGCCATACCGTTCCCATTCCGGCTCGTAGCCGTCCAATTGGAGCTTCCAGCACCAACCCTCCGCGAGGAGGGGTGCGAGTGCCGCGTGGGCTTTGGGGATCAACGCATCGACCAGCCGCCCGGGGTCGCCATGGAACCGCAGGCGGAGGTGGGTCCCAGGATCGGCAAAGCGGAGGAAGAACCAACGGTCCCACAAGCCCCGGGTTTCTTCGATGAGGGGGGCCAGGCCTTGAATCAGGATGCGGTCGGCGGTGCTGGCACCGGTGTACAGCTTGAGATAGAGCCACTCGGACCCCGGCGCGTAAAGCCGCAGAGGGTTGGTGCCGCCAGGCACGGGTTTGCTCCAAACCACCTCCGGGGCGTGGTCATGAACGGACGCGGGTGTTGGTTCCGGTTGGGGCCCGGGGGTCCGGGTGTAGGTGAGCACCAGTTCGTGGGTGTGCCGGCCTTCGGGACCTTCGGCCAGGAGCTCCTGAGGAGAGGGAAGGAACTCCTGAAGCTGGAACCCGGGGCGCTTGGCCACCAGGCGCAGCATCGTCTCCACCCAGGCCGCGTGGTCGAGATCGACGAGAAGTTCGTTGTCGCCATCGGCCAGCACCACGAAGCGCGGCAGGTTCCGGACGGTCCGGAAGGACTGGAACCGCAAATAGGCCCCGGAGCCCGAGGCTTCGAGGATGGCCTTGATCTCCTTGCCTTCGATGCTCCATCTCGCCTTGGCCAGGATGTGGCGGCCCATGCGGACCCGCGGCAGGTAGGGCATGGCCGAAAGGCAGCCCCAGTCCCAACCAGCGATGAAGCCATCCTGATCCTGCAGGCGGCAGAGGAAGCGGTAGACACCCAGGCCCCGCGAATAGTTGTGGGCCGACGTCAGGCGGGGGATGATCTCCCGGTTCAACCGTCGGGACCAGAGCACCACGCGAGGGCCGACCACGGAGACGAGAAGATCCTGCATCGCGATCTGGCTGGAAGCGGGGGTGCCGCCCACGCCCAAGAAGGGGATCTCATACTCCCGCAGCAGGGGCCTGCAAAGGATGTTGCCCAACCGCCCTTCGGGAAGGTGGACCACTTCCGCATAGATGGCCTCGGGGCGGAAACGGGCCTCGGCTTCCAGATGCTTTTTCACCTGGGCTTCAAGGAGGGGGTCGCCATGGCAGAAGCGCCCGAGCAGCCGGGCCCCCGAGGGGCCGGAGCAGCCTCCCATGATGAACTGGTAATCGCCGACATCCACAGCCTGGGGTGACGCTGCGACCAGGGTGGCCATGGCCGAGAACGCATCGGGCAGGGCCGGAGGTGTGGGGTTCTCCAGGGCCTTGAGATCCTCTTCCGTCAGCACCCACTCGGGGGTTCTGCCAAGGGCCAGAAGGCGTTTCGAGAGGAAGGCATCCCGGGGTGTGAAGCGCGGGTGCTCGGATTCGGCGGCGGAGAAGGGCAGGCCTTCCAGCAGCGGCCCGACCTCCATCGCCACGGAGCCGCTGACCTCGAAACCGATGCCGGTTTCCTCGTCGAGCGCTTCGAGGAGTGGCACCCAGCGGGCTTCATAGCGTTCCTGAAAGGCGGTTTTAAAGGCCTTCATGGGATCGCCCGCTGGAGGGCTGATGCGATGGAGGAGGGCGATGCCGTCTTCCAGGTCCTTCCGGACCCGCCCGCTCAAGCGGGCTTGGGGCGAAGGCCGGGTGAGATCCACCTGGAAGAGGTGTTTGAGCTTGATCTTGGCCGGCAGGGCTTCGAGGCTTTGCGCCAGGGTTCGGTAGCCGCTCGGCGGATGCCCCAGCCCCTCGGCATCGATGGCCAGAAGGGCATCGCGGACCGTGGCCAGGCGGTCGCCGAGCGCTCGGGTCTCCGTCTGGGAGGAAAGCTGGGCGATCACGCCGTGGATGGGTTCCCGGCCTGTGACGGCCGGGTAGAGGTTCGAGACCAGCACCTGACTATCGATGAGTTCGTGGATGTAGGCGGCCGCATCCTGTTCGTCGACCCCTTCTGCCACCACGAGGGAGTGGACGAGGACGCAGAAGGAGGCGCCCCCGGCGGCGAGGCCCAGCAGCGCCTCCAGGTAGCCGGGGCACTCCAGGGCCACCAGATGATAGTCCCGCCCCCGCTCCGCGCCGAGCCGGGCTTCGGCGTAGCGGAGCCGGCCGGCGGCCTTGTAGAGGCTGCTGTTGGGGCGATAGGTGAGGGTCCTTCTGACCTCCGGTTCCTTTTCGAGGGCTTCCACGAGGGCGCAGAGGTAGTCCATGTCCAACCGGGTCCGGCGGTCACAACGGGCGGTTCCCTCCACCTGGAGCTTGGTACTCTCGCCCCACCGGCCCGTCGAACAGGCGGCGAAAAGGCCGAATGGAGTGGGGCGGGAGGCCATGCGGCTGAGATACCGGACCAGGCTCTGCTCCACGCGGGTGCGCTTGTCGCGGGGAAGGCCGCCCTGTAGCCAGGGATCGATCATTTCGTCCAGATCGGGCGAAGCCAGGAACAGGGCGTCCCGGATTTCCGGCCGGAGCGCGGCCTCCCGCAGGCGCTGCCGGAGGTTTTCCTGGTCGGATTCGATGGCTCCTTCCAACTCGGACCAGGGCGCCTCGGGGGCGCGGAGGTCCCTGGACCATCCGGAGAGGACATCGAAAGGCAGGGTGGGTGTGCGGAACGCGAAGCGGGAATCGGAGTGAAAGGGATGGGCCATGGTGGGTTCTGGGGCGGGTTCTGGGGTGGATGCCAGGGAGGGGGGCCGGGAAGGTTCAGCGGGCTGGAACGAGGGACGGCGTGCTGATGAGCAGGAAGCGGTCCCAGGACCAGTCGGTGCCTTCAAGCAGGGAGAGCAGGGCCAGGCCCACACCCGTCGCGCCTTCCAGCAGGCCAGGCTCCGGGTGGTATTCCTGGACGGGACCTGGTTTTGCCGGATCGGGTGGACTGAAATGCAGGAAACCCGCGAAGCCGGTTCCCGGTTTATGGGAATCCAGCACATGCTGGAGGTAGGCCCGGCCCGCGGCCAGGAAGAGCGGGTCGCCCGTGGCCCGGTGCAGACGGTTGAAGATGTGAAGGTTCCCCGCGCTGCCATGGCAGAGCGAAACATCCATCACGCCCGAGTCCTCGACGGACCTGGAAGCCGCCAGCCGAGCCAGGCTCAAGGCCAGGGCCTCCCAGCGGACATTTCCGGCGAGGTGGGCGGTGTTCAGCATGGCCATGGAGGCGCCCAGGTCGCCGTAGCACCATGCGACGCGGTTGGGGGTTGGGGGGGCCTGATCCATCTCGACCGGACACCAGCCCGCGAGGTAGGCGCCGTTTTCGGGATCCTGCAGCTGGGTCTTCAGCCAGGCCATGCCCCCTGTCAGCAAACGGCCTGATCGGTTCGGGGAGATGCCCGCGGCCGCCATGGCCGCCAGGAGATGGAGCACGCCTGGAATGCCGTGGGCCAATCCGAGGTTCAGGTAGCCGTGGGGTGCTTGCTCCAGCTGCCAGGCTGGCAGTCGCTCCGGTGGGGTCACCCAGGCGAGGCCTGGTTCCCGGGGCGTGGCCTTGGCCTCGAGCCTGTCCAGCACCTTTTCCAGGATCCGCCGTCCAGAAGGCCTGGGCAGCCGTTCCAGGCCGTAGACGCCCCACCCCACCAGGCCCGAGATGAGATCGTATTCCTCGGTCCACCGACCCGTTTCAAGGTGTTCCAGAAGGATGTCGTCCATGCTGGCATTGGGATCCTCGTCCATGTCCAGGAACACCTGACGGTTCAGGTGTTCGATGGACCAGGCGATGCCCAGGTAACCCCCATAGAGCATCGGCAACGGGGCTTGAACCACCTTTTCCACGGCCATGCCGAGCAGGTCCTGCGCCCGCGTCCGCATGTCCTCGAAGCCGTCGCGCAGCGACAGGTGGCCTAGGAGGAGCGCGGCGCCAGACAGGCCCGAGGTCAGGCTTGGTCCCAACTGATCCCGGGCTTCCCAAAGGGCCTCGGCGATGGATTCCACCAAGCCAAGGATGCGCGCCTGCCGAGCCGAGGATGTGGCAATGGTTTGGCGTTTCGTGGTCAGGGGGGGGACAGCCGTCACGTTCGCATCCTTGGGTCGATGATGGTTGGGACGAAATATCGAACACTCCAGGCGAACGCACGCCACAGATGGAACGTCCGGCGTGTTTTGGCTCTAGGGAGGTTTAAGGACTCTGAAGCCGGGCTCTGCCCAGGCCAAGATCCACTTCCAAGATTTCCGACTGGTCCACTTGACAAGTGCGACTGGCAGGCGCGTTAAAGGCCGAACAGCCCCGGTTCACGGGTCGAGTTGTCGCTTTCGGAGGGCGCAGGTGGGGCGTCCCCCGGCCGCACCAGGGCCCCGGCCCGGAGGCCCAGCAGGCGGATCCGCCGGTCCAGGAGCACGCGCCTAAGGCAGGCCCGCGCCGCATCCCGGAGCGCCTCCGCGCTGGCGACCGGTAAGGCCAGGGTGTGATCACGGGTGATGGTGGAGAAATCTTCGAAGCGGAGCTTGATGCCGACGCATCCGGTCAGGCAGTTCTTGCGGGCGAGATCCTGGGCGAGACGTTCGCAGAGATCGAGGAGGATGCGGGTGAGGGCCTCCCGGTCCTGGCGGGGGTGGAGGTCCCGCTCGAAGGTAGTTTCGCGGCTGATGGATTTTGGCTCGCGGAAAGTCGTCACCGGACGCTCGTCGCGGCCGTGGGCGGCCTCGTACATCCAGACTCCGTAGCTCCCGCCGAAATGCTCCACCAGCCAGGCGGGGGCAGCCGCCGCCAGTTCGCCGATGGTGCGGATGCCGAGACCTTCAAGTTTGGCGCTGGCCTTGGGCCCGATGCCGTTCACCGCGGAGCAGGGCAGGGGCCAGATCCGGCTGGAGATGTCTTCCAGCCCCAGGATGGTGATGCCGTCGGGTTTCTGGAGCTCGGAGGCCAGTTTGGACAACAACTTGTTGGGGGTGATGCCAATGGAGCAGGTCAGGCCCGTGGTTTCCCGCACCGCGGCCTTGAGCCGGAGGGCCAACTCCCGGGACTCGCCGGGCAGCTCCGTCAGATCGATGTAGATTTCGTCGATGCCGCGGTCCTCGATGCAGGGGGCGAGTTCCGCCACGGCGGCCTTGAAGGCCCGGGATACCCGGCTGTAGGCCTCGAAATGGGCGGGCAGAAGGATGGCTTCCGGCGCCAGGGCGGCGGCCTTCATCAGGCCCATGCCCGAGCGCACGCCAAGGGCCCGGGCCTCGTAGGTGGCCGTCGTGGCCACGCCGCGGCCCACGTAGTGCTTCAGTTTCGGGAGGGCGCCGCCTGGCGCGGGGACGCTCGCGCGCCTGCCTCCCACCACCACTGGAAGCCCCCTCAGCTCTGGATGCTCCAGCAGTTCCACGGAGGCGAAGAAGGCATCCATGTCCAGGTGCGCGATGCGGCGAGGGGCGGTCGGTCCGGTCATCGGTGGCCTCTTCAGAATCAGTATGACGAAATTTAGACGAATGGCCAGAAGAGGTTCCGTTCCAGATTGCAGGTTTAGGCCAGAAGTCCGGAGCAATAGGCAAACGGCCAGTCGCTCACCTTTCTACGCTTTCCTAGGCCGTTCATGGCGGACGGTGGCCGGATGCGAATCCGCGCGGGCAGGGCCGGTGGAATCGGCCCCCTCCTTGGAGCTTGAGATGACCATGAATGTGCTTGGATACGCCGCTGCATCACCCGCCGCTGACCTGGCCCCCTACCGCTTCGACCGGCGGGATCCCCGCCCCGATGATGTGGTGATCGACATCCTCTACTGCGGCGTCTGCCACTCGGACCTGCACACCGCGCGGAACGACTGGGGCTGGAGCAGCTACCCGATCGTTCCCGGCCACGAGATCATCGGTCGCGTCCGGGAGGTGGGCTCCGCCGTGACCCGCTTCAAGGCTGGCGATGCTGTCGGAGTCGGCTGCATGGTGGATTCCTGCCGCCACTGCGCGCCCTGCGAAAAAGGGACGGAGCAGTACTGCGCCGAGGGCTCCACCTACACCTACGGAGGCGTGGACCGGCATGACCACCGGCCCACCCAGGGGGGCTACTCCGAAGCCATCGTCGTGTCGGACCGCTTCGTGCTGAAAGTCCCTGAGAGCCTCGATCTCAAGGCTGCCGCGCCGCTGCTCTGCGCGGGGATCACCACCTGGTCCCCTCTGCGCCACTGGAAGGCGGGGAAGGGCAGCCAGGTGGCCATCACGGGTCTCGGAGGCCTCGGCCACATGGGGCTGAAACTGGCCAAAGCCCTGGGCGCCGAAGTGACCCTCTTCACCCGGTCCGGAGGAAAGGAATCGGACGCCCGCCGCCTGGGGGCCGACCGGATCGTGATATCCACGGATCCGGCCCAGATGGCCGCCGTGAAAAGCCGGTTCGATCTGATCATCGATACCGTTCCCTACGTCCACGATCTGAACCCCTACATTCCAACCCTGGCCACGGACGGCACGCTGGCGCTGGTGGGCTACCTGGGCGGGCTGGAGCCCGCGCTGAACACCGCACCCATGGTGCTCGGGCGGAAAACCGTGGCGGGCTCTCTGATCGGCGGCATCGCCGAGACGCAAGAGATGCTCGATTTCTGCGGAGCGCACTGCATCGTCTCCGACGTGGAAGTGATTCGCATGCAGGACATCAACGGCGCCTACGAGCGCCTGCTCAAGAGCGACGTGAAATACCGCTTCGTCATCGACATGGCTTCTCTGAAGGGCTGACACCCCGCTGGCGGTTGCGCCCCGACAAAGAGAAACGCGATGAAGAAGCGGACACCCGGCAACCACCTGGATGATTCGGCCCATGGCCTTGGCTGCATGGGGCTGAGCTTCGGGCTTGGTCCCGCGGTCGGCAAACAGGACGGCGTCCCCTTCGTCCGCAGCGCCAGAGACCTGCAGGCCACCGATGATGCCACCTCACCCTGCGCGGCAGGGCGGTGGGAGCTTCGGCGGGCCTCAGGTTCTGGCGTGCGGGACGGGTTCGAAAGGCGACAATGAGTCATGGCTCAGATGATGGCTGTCCCCTTTCCGAGCGCCGGTGAACCGAATCCGCATCAGACGGATTTGGGCCGGCTCGCGGAGCTGCTGAAGGCTCATGCGCCCTACGACGGCGTCTTCGAGCTGCGCCTTCCCGGGGTGTTCATCAGCCGCGCCTCCGGCGTGAACAAGGCTTTCCACCATGCGGTGCAAAGTCCCGCCCTGTGCCTGATCGCCCAGGGAGCCAAACGGGTGGTGCTGGGCCAAGACGTCTTCGAATACGACGCCTCCCGAATGCTCGTCTATTCCGTGGACGTGCCGGTGGCGGCCCAGATCACCGAGGCCAGCCTGGACCGGCCCTACCTGGGCCTGAGGCTGGATCTGGATCCCTCCCGGATCGCCGAGCTGACCTCCAAGGTTTATCCCCTCGGCCTCCCCCGCCGCGAGGAGGGCCACGCCATCTGCGTCGACCAGGCGGACAACCACGTGCTCAACGCCGTGGCGAGGCTCCTGGGACTGGCCTCCCAGCCCGGCGAAGCCGATCTCCTCGCACCGCTGGTCATCGACGAAATCCTGATCCGGCTGCTGCGCAGCCCCCTGGGCCGCCGCGTGGCCTTGATCGGCCAGGAGGAGGGGCGCCTGCACGGGGTTTCCAAAGCCGTGGCCTGGGTGCGGACGAACTTCGACAAGCCGCTGGACGTCGAACGGCTGGCGGCTCTGGTTCACATGAGCGCCTCTTCTTTTCATAAGCATTTCAAGGCCGTCACGTCGCTGAGCCCCCTGCAGTACCAGAAGGCGCTCCGCCTGCAGGAAGCCAGACGCCTCATGCTCCACACCCAGCTCGATGCCGGGCTGGCCGGGCAGCGGGTGGGCTATCAGAGCGCCTCGCAGTTCTCCCGCGAGTACGGCCGGTACTTCGGAAACACCCCCACCAAGGACGTGGCCCAGCTGCGCGAACAAACCGCGCTCTCGGGAACGGGTTCCTCCGAGGCCTGAGCCGTCTACTGCTCAAGGACCTTTGGGGTGTTCAGAAACCCGATCCAAGTTCGAATGGCCAGCGTTGCTTCCGGGAGTTCGATTCGCGGTCCCCAGAACATGCCTCCGATGGCCTTATGAAAGGCTTGAATGCTGGCCGACCTGTCATCATCCGCCGGGTTGAAGGCAGGATCATCCGTGCTTGGTGCCCACCGGATTTGCCTTTCCTCGATCATTTTTCCTTGATGAGGTGGGATGGCACCTCATATCCAGCCAGCTCGGGAAACGTGAGATTTCCCTCGCAGCTCACCGCAACCGATTGAGCCCGAAGGGACACGGCCCCACTCCTGACCCTCGAAAACAGGCTGGGAGCAAAGAGCGTCAGACGGGATCCTTCCACTCCTCGGGCATCAGGATTCGCGCGTCCAATCCGGCATGTTCCTTCAGGAGGAACAGCAGGTTCCCCCCGTCGAGCAGCTCCATCGGCTTGCCATTGGCGAAATCGAAGGCCGCCTTCCCGTAGCCGCTGGTGGTTACGAGGATGCCCTTGGAGGCGCCCTCGTTCTGCATCGTCCCGAACAGGTCGCGGACGGCACTGACGCCCACGGTGTTCTTGTAGCGCTTCGCCTGGATGACCACCTTCCCCCCGAAGATCGGCCGGGGATCGAAGGCCACGCAGTCCACGCCGCCGTCCCGCGACGCCTGGGTCAGCCGCGTCTCCAGCCCCATTTTCGAGAACAGGTTCGTGATCAGCGACTCGAATTCGCTGGGCGTCAGGTCCATCAGGTTGGGGCGCTGGTCCAGGGATCCCAGGACGTCCGCCTCCTTGATGAAGCGGGGATCGACCATGTTGAACTCGACCAGTGGCCTCACGGGGGCCAGTTCCGCCGGGCTCTTGCTGAAGGACGCGCTCAGGGGCTGGAGCGCCGCCTGCGGATCCACGGCCGCCAGGTTCAGCACCAGGAACGCGTCCCGCGTGGTCCGGATCGTGACCAGACAGGGGCGCACCGGCTGACCGGTGGCCGGGCTGATCGTATCGACGAACCCGTTGAACGCGATGGTCTCGACCTTCCCATGTGGGTCGGCCGCGAACAGCTCGTGGAGGCACCGCAGGGCCGTTCTGGCCACCACGGCCGCGTATATGGACCTCCGCTGCTTCTCGGGGAGTGCGGACTCGTTCACGCGGTCCCCGGTTTTCACGTAGGCGTATCCCTTCGTGGTGGGGATCACGGCGTCCATCTCAGGCAGGTCGTATTCGACGACGAGCTGCCGCGATTCCGGTACGAACGCCACCTTGGCGCCCTGCGGGAAGCCCTCGGGATAGGCGCTGTTCCCCAGGACCGCGGAGAAGTAGCCTTCCACGGCCTCGCGATCGCCAGCCTCGAAGGCCACCCTCCACTCGTCGATCTCGGCATTGTGCGCGTCGGCCACCTCCTGCGCCTGCCTGGCCTGGGCTCGGTGCTTCTCCCGAGCCTCGTCGATCGCCTTCAGTCGTGCGGTTTCCTGGCGCTCATGGGCCGCTTTGGCCGTGTCGAAGGACTGCCGGGCCTTGGTGAGGCGTTCGTCATACGCGCGTTGGGCGAACCCGGGCGTCCACCCGAGGATGGACATCGCCTTCGCAGGCTCGAACGCCTCCCAGGTGGGCGCCTTCGGAACGGTCTCCAGGGCCCCCAGCGAAAGCGGGGAGATCTTCGGCCGCATCTTCAGGGACTCGAAATCGATGGCTGTCCGCGTGGTCAGCGCGTTCGCGAGCAACCCCTCAAGTTCGCTGACCGTCTGCTCCAGGGCCTCGTTCATGGCCTCGACCTCGGCCTGGCGGGCCTCGACGTAAAGGCGCTTCCGTTCCCGCTCGTTCGCGGCGATGGACCTTTCCAGGGCCTTCTGTGCCCTCTCGGCCTCGCGAACCGCGCGCATCTGGTTGCGGACCTGCCGCTCGCGCTCCCGCTGGCTGGCCTTGGCGGCCCGGTCCATCTGGCGGGCGACGCGGGTCATGGTGGTGAGGAAGCTGCGCGAGGACATGGCGGTTCGGACCTCCGGCCCGTCAGACGCGGGATTTCTCAGTGGTGACGGGATCGTTTGCACTGAGGATAACTCTCGGAGATTCGGATTTCTAAGACATCCTTGCGGTTGCATGCCTCAGGCCACGATATCCCGCACCAGTAGCGGGGGCGGTGATTTTGCGCGATTCGCTCTGGCCCATATGGTTATCGTGTCGTTCGCAACATGAATTGGTTCACGCCACACGATTTGGGTCGGCCTACAAAAACACCGGAGCGCTCGGCTCCGGTGTTGGAAGTGGTGGCTGGAGGCAGACTCGAACTGCCGACCTAGGGATTATGAGACCTGATCCGTGACGTTTCTGCTTGTTTCTGGTTGTCGCAAGTATTGAAAATTAAGGCAAAAGAGACGCATAGGCACTTGCAGGAACATCGATTGGATGGATATTTGATGGACACGGCGGAGGACCGATGCCCAGATACGCGAAGACCGAATTGACCGACACCCGATGCCTCCGGGCCAAGGCGAAATCGAACAAGAAGACGGGCCAACTGGGCCAGAGCTACGAGTGGGATTCGCTGATTCACGGGTTCGGCCTGCGCATCACCGTGCAGACCAACGCCAAGACCGGTGCGCTGGAGCAGGGCGCCAAGAAGTTCTGTATGCGCTACGTGGGCCCGGACGGCAAGCGAAGCTGGATCCCCCTGGGTGCCTACACGGGCCCGGATTCGCTCAAGGAGGCACGGGAGAAGGCAGCGGCCGCCAAGAAGCAACTGGAGAACCTCCAGGACCCCAAGGTGGAGCGGAAGAAGCACCTGGATATTCCCAAACTGGAGGAATACGTGAAGACGTTCCTGGCCCTCCAGAAAACCCGGCTGCGGCCCGGCTCCTACAAACCAGCCGACTCCATGCTGAGCAAGTTGGTCGTGCCGGTGCTGGGAGAGTTCCGCGTCGCGGACGTCCAGACGGCCCAGGTGAGCAAGCTCTTCCACGACGTCACCCGCGGCTGGCGTCCCTGGATGAAGCCCAGCGAAGAGCCCAAAGAGGCCACGCCGATTCGGGCGAACCGGATGCTGGCGAACCTGCGAAAGCTCTTTGGCCAGGCCGAGAAGGACGGGCTCCGGCCGCAGGGCACCAACCCCTGCGTCTTGGTGGACAAGAACCAGGAGAGCAAGGGCAAGGAGCGGTTCCTCTCCCAGGACGAAATCGGCTGGATCGGAAGGATGCTGGAGGAGTCCCTGAAGTGGGACGACCGCAAGGCCTGCCCCTACGCCTGGGACAAGAAGGGGAAGGGCCTCGAGGTCCCCAGCATCTACGCACTGGCAGCCATCCGCCTCCTGATGTTCACGGGAGCGCGGCTGAATGAAGTCCTCCAGATGAAGTGGTCCCAGGTGGACAAGGTCCGCGGGGTGATCCGGATGGAGCAGCACAAGACCAGCGGGAAGACCGGCGCCAAGGAGCTGCCCCTGACTGCGGAGTCCCTCGCCATCCTCGAGGCCCTCGACAAGTTGCCCACGCGCAGGCTGGGGGGCCCCTGGGTCATCCAGGGCCACAAGCACGGCGCCCACCTGGTCAACCTGCAGAAGACCTGGGACCGGATCCGGCGCGCCGTGAAACTGGCCTCAAAGGGGGAGGTGGACATTCAGGACGTCCGGTTGCACGACCTCAGGCACACCTTCGCCAGCATCGGAGTGAGCGGTGGAGTGAGCCTTCACATGGTGGGGTCCCTCTTGGGCCACGCGCAGGACAGCACGACTTACCGTTACGCCCACCTGGCGGCGAACCCCCGCCTGGAGGCCTCACAGCTCATCACCGCCAAGATCGCCGAGGCGCTGGGCTGAACTCTCCACCACCCGCGGGGCCTCGCCTCGCAAAACTGGAGCCGACCATGGCCAGGATTGCCAAGATCAAACACAGCACCGCGCGCGATCAGAGCCGGGATGCGGAGTTCCGTAGCATCAGTGCCCTGGTTAAGAAATACCTACAGAACCACGAACCCGAGATGGATCCTTGCCGCCCTTTCCATGCCGCCTCAAGGGACGAAGCTTGTGGCTGGAGCATGGCTCAAATTCACCTGATGGACGACACCACCACCCGGATGAAAGCCAATAGGGCGCCTGGCTCTGATTCCGACATTCGTATCGGCGTCCGGTTGTTCCTTGGCGTAGCTGGGGAAAGGTTATTCCGTAATGGAATGCCACTCACCACTGACTCCTTGAGAGAGGAACTGGATGTTGTTGTTGCGGAAATCGCCAAGATGGATCAAACGGCCTAGGCGCATGCTTCTCCGCCCGGGAAACTCGATTGGCAACAATAAATATATCCATTTCCGTGAGGCCACGGAAATCGTTAAAAACCATTTAAGTGACTATCTTTTTTAATCAAAACAGGCACTAGAGGAGCCGTCGTGCAAACTCTCATTCCTACCCATCAGCTCACCCCTGACCAGGCCCTCGCCGGGATGCTGGTCGGCAACTTGCTGACCATTCCGCAGCTCTGCCAGACGTCCGAAAGGTGGTGCATCACAGAGGATTGTTTCTGGGATAACGGATCGGTGGTGGATTCATTCCTCTTCATGGGTCTGCCGACTCACGTTCTGGAATTCGGCGGGTGCCAGCACGTGCTGATCAATCCGAAGGAATTTGATGACTTCATGGAGTCGATCTGTTCTGAAGAATCCGCCTAGAATCACCACAGGCGTGGCTTGGGTAGCTCCCGAATCGCCGGTTCCCGTACCGGCTGCCGCGCCCCTTATGCGGGGCATCGACGGGGGTGCAGCGTGATCATGGAGAGCCAAGACTTGGTCGGAATAGCATTGAGGGCCTACCTGAGGCAGGACACCGGGTGGGAGGAGCTAGTGCGTATGGAAAAGGTCAATTCCTATGCGTGGAGCAGTGCTTTCACAATTCAATCGAATGAAGCCCTTGGCCGGGCGACCGACTGGTTAGCCGAGGCCCCCATTCCTCGTCAGCTTGCCGAGTTCCTCGCAGAAGACATGGCAAGAGAATTTCTTGTGGACCTAGATCGTGGAAAGCGTGGCCCCCGTGGAAAAGAGTCGCGGGACAAGTTAGACATGGTGGTCCAAAAAACAAATGAACTACTCGGGGCCTGGAGATCGTTGGACCAACTGACTCGCACCACAATTGCGTTTTCTTGGCTCGCTGAATCTGAGTACAAGGACCTGCCGCCATCTTTCGAGACGTTGGGAGCTTTTCGCCTGTATGCAAAGGTGCTCGAAGACTCCCTTGCTCAGCTGTCGGCTGCGGCGCGCCTTTCATTGACGGTCGTTCCCCAAGACCAAGGCGGAGCTGCAAATTGGGCACATGACCCCACAGGAAAGAGTGCTCAAACTAGGCTCGCCCTCGTGGCTAGACACACCTTGAGAGTCTTGATGCGGAAAGCAGGTGGAGGCAAAGGAGGACCTCTAAGCTGCTTCATTGGCCTGATCAACCAGGCCGCCACAGGCGAAGAGGGGGCGCTATGGACAGACAAAGCCGCCGAGCGGGTATGCAAGCGACCGACCGACCAAGCTAGCCAGTCCCTGGACCGTGCAGAATTAGGCGGCGGTTGAGGGGTTACTCGGTTAGTAGCGCCTAGCGATCTTGGAAGTGTCCTGTTGATACAGGGCGTTTCCAGGAGACTCAAATGTCTGACGCTCCCATTCCTTCCCGGGTCGCGTGGTCCGTTCGTGATTTCTGCAGCCACTTTTCGGTAAGCCGAGCGACGGTCTATCGCGCGTTTGATGCTGGACTGTTGGTGCGGTTGAAGTTGGGCCGCAAAACCCTTATCCCTGACGATTCCGTACAGGCCTGGTGGTCCAGTATCCAGAAGGCGGGGTGATCATGCCTCGCCACTGGACCTATTCGGACCCCAACCAGGGGGACTTGGAGCGCTGCGTCGAAGCTTGGCAGGAGCATTGCGGAAAGAACGCCGCCCTCACGCTCACCAAGACCCCCTCGAAACGAATCTGCCGCGCCTTCTACACCCCCGATGGGCAGCGCGGAATCGAACTCCACACCGGAAACGGCCTCCTGGCCCGATTCCTCGTAACACCGGAACGCGTGACTCTCCTGGAGCGTGAACCGGAGCAGGTGGAAGAGTGAGCGGGGCCGGCGCGTTCGCGCCCGGGCCCCAAGACGTGGATCTGCTCGTAATGGAAGCCGATGCCCTAGCTGCGGCCGGCGTGCCGTGGGAGTGGCGTGAGGCCCTCCACAGGTCCCTGCCGACCACACCGGAAGAGGGCGCACCGTGCCCAGGGGGATTCGGTGCCTGAGATTCCATTCAAGGCCCTCAAGGCCGCCACACTGGCTGAAGGCGAGAGCCTGGTCCGCAGCTGGTTCCCCGAAGGGAAGCGTGAGGGCGACTGGTGGGTCTGCCTCAATCCGACCCGTGAAGATAAGAAGCTCGGATCCTTCAAAGTGAACCTGCTGGACGGTGGGTGGCTCGACTTCGCCGACAGTGGCGCCCATGGTGGGGACCTGGTGGCACTCTATGCCGCAAAGTTTGGGCTGAGCCAGGGAGAGGCCGCCCGCGAGGTCGCCCAGCAGGTCGGAATCACCCTCCAGTCGGTCAACGGGAGCGGGAAGAAGCCCGCCTATGGCTCGAAACTGGGCCGGCATACCACCGAGTGGGTCTATCGCGGCCTGGATGGCGAAGAGATCTGCCGGGTCCGCAGGTACGACACCCCCGATGGAAAGGAATTCCGCCCCTTGATGGTGCAGGGCGGGAAAGAGATCTGGCAGTATCCCGCCGAACCCCGCCCCCTCTACGGGTTGGACCGCCTGGCGGACGCGAACAAGGGCACCGTCCTGGTGGTGGAGGGTGAGAAGGCTGCTGATGCTGCTGCGCGCCTCTTCCCGTCGATGGCCGTGGTGACGTCACCCGCAGGCGCCAAAGCAGCCAAGAAAGCCGACTGGACGCCGCTACGGGGCCGCCAGGTGGTGATCTGGCCCGACCATGACGCCCCGGGCTTGGAATACGCCGCCGAAGTGCACGCGCAGCTCAAGGCCCTGGATGTGATCGCCCGGGTAGTGGAGGTGCCGAGTGCTTGGCCGGCGAAGTTCGACCTGGCTGATCCGATGCCCGCGAGAGTGGCGCCGTTCACTCTCCAGGAGCTCATCGACCAGGCGCAGCCGTGGAACGGGTCCGCCACGATGGCGGAGGCTGTGACGGCCAAACGTCTCGACTCCCTCAGGTGGTCGGCGATTCGCGGAATGGCCGTCCCGAAGGTCGAGTGGCATTGGAACCCTTTCTTTCCCAAGATCCCCTTCGGGCTCCTGGTCTCCCTGCCAGGCCACGGGAAGTCCATCCTCATGGTCCAGATCGCCGTGGCCATAGCCACCGGGCTGCCCCTCTTCGGATTCCCGACTGGGACCCCAGGCGGCGTGGTCATCATCGCTCTGGAAGACGGAAAGGACACTCTCCACAGGCGCATCAAGGCGGCCGTCGAATCCTACGATGCGGCCTTCACCGAAGAGCACCACAGGCTCCTGGACATGAATCTCCGGGTTCTCTTCCGGTCTGAGAACCCCCTCGCCTACGAGTCCCCCGCAGCCCATGACATGGCACTCACGGGTCTCATGGAAGAGATCATCGCCGAGGCGAACACCTGCGAAGCGCCGCTCCAAACCACCTTCATCGACACCTTCAACAACGTCCATGGGGGCGACGAGAACAGCGCCCAGGAGACTCGGCCCATCGTCGCGGCCATCTACGCCCTCCACACCCGCCTCAAATGCTCCGTATGGGCTCTGCACCACCTCAAGAAGGCCGGCACCGCTAGGAATGCTCCTCCAATCCCAGAACGCATGGATCCCGACGGCAGCCGTGGAAGCGGAGCGATCCTTGGCGCTGTCCGCGGTCAGATCCAGTTCGGCTGGATCTATCCCAAGGAGGCCCTCAAAGTCGGACTAGAACCCGACGGCGCCGCCCGGCGATACGCCATCATGGGGCTCACTAAGATCAACGACGGACCGCCCACCCCTTGGCTTCTCCTCGAGCACACAGCCAACGCCGGTCTGTGGGCACCAGTCCCGAACGGTGCCGAGGTCCTCGCGCGGCTGCGGGGCAGTGACGCTATCGAGAAGGCCACCACTGCCGACCTCGTGCTCATGGCCGTCTATGAGGCGCAGCAGTGTCACCGACAGATCGACCGCGCCGACGTGGCTTCCAAACTCTTCGGGGACCACAAGAAGCCATCCGGAAGCCTCAGCACTTACCTGTCCCGCCTTGTCACTGACCGCCTTGTCACTGCGGACAAGAGAGGCCTCACTGAAGCCGGCCTCCGCCGCGTCAAAGAACTACTCGAAGCCGATGGGGGGTCCGATGTTGCCTGAGACCGTCACACAACACGTCACACAGAAAACACGTAATTACAGAATTTTCAACACTGGCGCGGGTTCTGCTGTGTGCGATCTGTGTTCCGTTCTGTGTGATCACCCGGAAGTGGATGGGGGTAGGGGACGACCTAAGGAGTCCCTACCCACCATCCTGGCGATGCCGTCACACACGGAGTTATTTATAAGGGGGCTGTGTTCTGTGGTTTTGAGGATTGGCGCGGGTTTGCAACGGCAGCCCGTCACACATGTGTGCTGCACAACTGTCTGGTTATATGGGTGGAAGGGCGGCAATAGGGCGAAAACAGCGCCTCACGGCCTCATGCCTGACGAACGGTCGCACGGCGTACGAAGGCCAAGTCCCAGAGTTGACGCTGTCCCAGCGTGGTCAGGGTGTCCGGAACCCATGTATCCGAGTCGCACAAACGGCGACCGTAGGTTCTTCAATCCCCCGTCCCACCGCAATGAATCGCTCACGTGCCTGGGTGTTTCTGTATGGCCATTGGTCATCGTGTCCATCCCGTGTTCACTCAGTGCGCAGGAGGGCATCCGATGACCCTCCCCGGCTTCTCCCACCCCGCCACCTCAGAGCAGATTCGCTGGGCCCTCGGCTTATTCACCCCATCTGAACAGGAGGCCCAGGCACGCCGAGAGACTGAGAATGCCCAGCGCCAGGCCAAGGAAGCCACCAAGGGGCGACCCCTCTTCGACCTGGAGGCCTTGTGACCCCCGCGCAATCCACCCAGTGGGCCAATTACTGTGAGTCCTACTGGGCCCTGCTTCGGGGGGAGATGCCCGGCGGCTGGGACCTACACGAGCACCGCTGGACGGCCGAATTGTCCAAGCCTGCCTTCCTTCAACCCCAGCACGAGTGGCGAGGCGAAGACTTCCAGCGCCGCTCCTTGCTGCTGTATTACGAGCAAGGCGCGGGCGACATGTTCCAGTTCATCCGTTTTGCCTCAATGGTGAAACCCCGCGGTGGCCAGGTGCTCCTTGCCTGCACTGCAGACCAGGCGGATGTCCTGGGGACCTGCCCGGGGATCGACGAGGTTTGGCCAGTCGTCCACGGCCGTCCTGGGCCCACCCCAGGCTTCGACCTACACCTGCCGGTGTGCTCCCTGCCGCGCATCTTCAGGACGGACCTGGCCACGATCCCCAGCAGCTGCCCATATCTGAGTGTTCCACCGTTCGTCCGCACCCGTGAGCTGCTGGTCAGCCTGACGGCCCGGGTGGACGGATACCGGCGTGTGGGGCTCATGTGGGCAGGCAGTCCAACCCACCCGAATGACAAGAATCGCTCGATCCCACCAGGCGCCCTGGACGCCCTGGCATCCATTCCCGGGTGCGCCTGGTTTGGCTTCCAGCTCGAACCGAAGGCAACGCCAAATCTCCCCGGCCTGGTCAACCTAGGGGCTGCCCTAATCACCTGGTCAGAGACCGCCTTCGCCCTGTCCCAGATGGACCTTCTGATCACCGCGGACACCGGGATTGCCCATCTTGCGGGCGCCATGGGCGTGCCCGTGTGGGTGCTGCTGCCCTATTTCCCGGACTTCCGCTGGCTGCTCGACCGATCGGACAGTCCTTGGTACCCCACCATGCGGATCTTCAGGCAGCCGAAGCCGGGGGACTGGCCATCTGTCTTGGCTGAAGTGGTGGCAGCCCTGGGCTCACTCTCAAGAGGAGCGGCATGAAGCCTATCGATCAGCAACCACGGGCCCGCCGGGCGGAAGCAGACCGCTTAATAACTCGACTGGATCTCCGCCTGGACCAGGGTTGGATCCGATCCACCAAGCCGACAAGCAGCTTCGACCGGGCCAAAATCAATCGATGGCACAAGGCAATTCATGAGCGCCTCGTGGAACTCGGGCGTGTGCCTCGCAAACAGCCCACAGTCATATCGTCGCTGGATTTCTTCCGCCCATCTCATCGCATGCCTGCGCAGATCGTCCAATTCGATATCCCAGGGCGGGGTGTGAGGGCTACAGCGGGGCAGTTGGCCAAACTGGCGGCTGAGGAACGCATGGCTCATGCCTGGAATCTACTTGCGGGATGGCGCTATAGCGGGAAGGTTCCTGGTGTCCGCTGGGGTGTCCGGGTTGCCATCGTAGACCTGCGGACTGGTAGAGATCTGAAGGCACCCTCATGGGCTCGCATGGAGTTGTTGTGGCTGCTGCGAGTGGATGAACTTCCTCACGTAGACATGCTCCCCATTAGGCAAGCATCTCGCGCAGGGGGTGTCGCTTGAGTTCCTCCGAGTGGATCAGCATCTCGGAAGCCGCAGCCCTTGCGGGCTACAGCGGCGACTATTTCCGTCGCATCTTCTGCAATCCAGAGACACCGCTGATCCGGATTCGCGTGATAACGGGCCCAAAGGGGGGGCGCCGGATCTTTGTCTGGCGCCCTGCGGTGGAGGCGTTGGTCCTTGCTCAAGTCCGCGAACCGGTTTTGTGACCCTGCTTTATTCAGTGATTGGCGACCTATTCAGGGATTGCCGTCCTGATCCCATGGCGATTCCTGAAGCCCCGCACATGCTGGGTTTGAGGAGACTGCATGACCACCAAGAAACCACTCAAAAAGGCCTTCGGTTACGGCGGTGAGACCGCGCAGAAGGCCGCCACCACACCAACCCTTAAGCAGGCCTTGGCGAAGATCGACCAGGCCGCTCAGAAGAAAGCGAAGTGACCCGTGCCATTTCTCGTCTTCAGTCCCAACGGATTTTCCGACCTCAACGGGACCCGTTTCATTCCGGATGCGAATGGATGGTGCACGGTTCCGGATATGTCCACGATTCAGGCACCCCTTGAATCTGGCTTTGCGGTGATGGTCCCCGTCCAGCTCATCGTGTGCACTACCGCGAAGCGCCCGACGACGAACCTACTTCCTGGAATGAACCTCTTCGATTCCACCCTCGGCAAGCCTATCTGGCGAAACGCCGCCAACTCTCAGTGGGTCGATGCCACTGGCACCACTGTTTAAGGAGCCCTGCCAATGTCGATGCCTGGATCCCTCTTTCAACCTGGTGCCCCTACCTGCCGCATGATTCCGCCGAATGGAGCAGGTGGGGCATTCCCTGCAACACATGGCCGATCTTACAGAGTGTCCCCTGGTGCTGCCGCAGCCGTGCACCTGGAGGATGTGGAGACCCTGGAGGCTCAGGGGTGGCGACGGATCGACGCAGTCCCAGCTCCTGCTCTCACACCTGAGCAGCTCCGCACGCGCCAGGAAGCTGCCGAGCGTGCTTCTTGGCGCAAGATTCCGGAAGGTTCACCGATGGGCCGGGTGATCCCACCCATGACCGGAAGCCTGACGATTGAAGGGCGCACCTACAACTCAGTGAAGGGCGCCGCGCTTGACGTCCCCATGGAGGATGCGCGGATTCTGGCGTGCAATGGATGGCTCCTGTTCGGCTATTGCGGGGGGCTAGAAGCTCGTCCTGCTCAACCGCGGATTGGAGAAATCTTCGTGGTGACGCCTGCTGAGCAGGTGATCCAGTTCGATGGCCGAAGTTGGCGAGATGTCAGCACTGGAAGCGTTGTTCCGTGAATCCCGCCTAGGAAACGGGGCCGGGCATCGTCGGGTTCGTGCAGGCCGATGGTGCCCGTTTTCTGATTCGAAACCCCTCCTTTGCCGGCTGAGCCGACCTTCCGGAGATTCCAAATGTCCGACAACGAAGTAAATGTAAAGATCAGCGCAGACATCAAGAGCTTCCTTCAGGGCATGAAGGAGGCCTCTGAGAACGTCGAGAAGTCCACCGCCGCCATCAAAGGCGACCTGGGCAGCATGATCGAGTCTTTCGAGCACCTGGGTTTTGCATCTCTGGCAATTGGTGTTGTAGGGCTGGCCTTTGAAGGGCTCAAGGAGTCCGCAGAATTCATCAAGGAATCCATCGAGGAGACGCACGAGCTAGCACGCTCCTTTAAGGATCTCGCTTACCAAACAGGCATCAGCCACGAGGAACTCAACAACCTCAATACAGCCCAAACCCTGGAGGGCGGGACCATCCAGGAGCTTGAAGGCTGGATGAAGGGCGCCACCAAGGCGATCAAGGCCAACGCCGACATGCTGGTTGAGAACGGCATCGCCGCCAGCAAAGCAGAGCTGATGGCCATGCCCTTCACCGACTACCTGAAAAAGGTCATGGCGGCTGCGGAGAGCATTCACGATCCCATGCGGCGCGGGATCTTCCTTCAGGAGGCTCTGGGCCGGGCGGGCATGGAAGCGGCGCCGCAGATCCGGGAGATGCTGGAGCAGCTTGAAGTCGCACCTGAAACACTACGGCGCTACGGGCGGGCCATTGGTCAGGACAACGTCGAGGACATGGAGCGTTTCGAGCATGCGACCGGGAAGGTCAAGATCGCCACCCAGGGCCTGAAGCAGACACTTGCCGAAACCTTCGGCGACAACCTGGTGACCGCGAAGGAGCGATGGGCTGATTTCGTTTCCAACTGGTCAGCAGGGCTTCATGAACTACTTGGCGATGGGCCAAATGTCGCCATCCGAAAGCAAATTGAGGCAATGAAAAAGGAAATTGCCAAGGGACAGGAAGAGATCCGAGCCATGGGTGGGGTGGCGCCCGAGATGCCTGGAGAGCAGGGGCATGAGCAGGAGGTCGGCAAAAAAATTCATATCAATGAGGAAATAAATGACGCCAAGAAGGCCGCCGCAGACCGCCTGGCGATTCGTCGGCTCACGGATGGCGCCATCATCCGCAGCGCCGAATACGTTTTTCAGGAGCAGGTGAAGAACGACAAGGAACTCGTGGCCTCAAGCGCCATGACGCAAGCGGAGATGGAAGCGGATCTGCGGCGCGCTGCCAAGGAACGCCTGGACACCGTGATGAGCGCTTTGAAGGACGAGGAGAAGGCCAACGCGAGGATGCCTGTCGAGTTGAAGGCAACCCTGGACAAAGAGAAGCAGGCGCAGGAGCAATACAGCGCCTCCATGTTGGAGCTTGGTCGCCAGACATCTGAGCAGGCCCGCAAGGACAAGGAAAAGACCGATGCTGAGGCCGAAAAGGCGCGCAAGCAGAACCTCGAATTAGCGAAGCGCGGCGCACAGGACAAATTGAACCTCGTGCATTCCGAATTGGAGGCCAAGGAGCGAGTCCTGGATCAGGATCTGGCCTTTGGCCGCATCAACGAAGACCAGTGGGTAGCCATGAGGAAGGCTGGCGTCGCGCAGGAACTGAAGGCCCAGTTAGATGCCCTGAACACAGAGCAGAAGGCCGCCGAGGGCGACTTGGTGCACTGGACGAAAATTGAGAACCAGAAAAGCGCACTTCGTCGAAAGGCTGATGGAGACATCCAAAAGCTCGACATTGAGGCCGTGAACCGCTCCAAGACCCGCTGGGACGGGTTCTTTAGCAGCATGACCGGTGGCTGGGAGTCCGCGGTCAAGGGCCTCATCCACGGCACTCTGACTTGGGGGGATGCCTTCAAGGAGGTGTTGAACCAAGGGCTGGACGGCCTCATCAGCTTCTTCGTGCGCTGGGGTGAAGAGGAGGCCATCAAGTGGGCCACCAGTGAGGCGATGGGAAGAACTGGACGGACTGAGGAAGCCACGGGGGCTGCTGCCGTCTACGCCATCAATGCTATGGCCAGCGTGGCTGCCATTCCCTTCTGGGGGTGGGCGGCTGCGCCTGGGGTTGGTGCCGAAGCCTATGGCGCTGGCCTTGCCTTCGCAGGCCTGGCGTCCGCAGAAGGCGGGTGGGAGCGCGTGCCATCGGACCAGGTGGCCCAGCTCCACAAGAACGAGCAGGTCCTCCCCGCCAGCTATGCCGAGGGCCTCCGAAGCTTGGTCGCAAGTCACCAGACAGGCGAGGGGCAGCAATCAGGTGGCGAAACCCATGTCCATTTCCACGGGACGTTGATCGATTCGACCTTTTGGCAAAAGCACCAAGGGCCAATCATCCAGACCGTTCAGGACGCCATCAGGAATCGGAGGACGAAGTGAACACCATCCGCATTCCAAACCTGATGGAAATCCCACAGAACAACGAAGGGGACCGCGATCTGCTCCCAGTCGCCTGGGCGCTTCTCCTGGATCTGCCGAAGCAAGAGCCTGGCTTCCGTTACAAGATCCTTGGGAATCTTGAAGGAGAGGGTGGCTGGTTCCAGGCACGCTGTGAGCCAGATGGAACCTTGACGGTTCAAAAGGAATGCATCGCGACGAGGTTAGGCGGCACCCTCTTCTTCGCCCTGAGCGAGCTTGCCCCTGACCTCGTGAGAGTAGAACCATGAGCAAGGTAGAACCCCTTAAGCCCAAGACAAGGGTGGACTGGGAGGCCATCGAGCGCCTGTACCGCACGACCTTCCTCAGCCTCCGGGACATAGCCGCCACCCACGGCACCAAGCCCAGCACGATCCAAAGCCGGGTCAGGGCTGGGCGGTGGACCCGAGGAGCCGTGGCCAACAAGCGACAGATCGTTGCCGAGGCCCAGGCCGGCGTAATCCCCGGCATGAAACCCGAAGCAACCAAGAAGGCCCAGGAGAAGGCCATCGCGGAAGACTTGGAGGATATGAAAACAGGCCTCACAGGGTATCGGCGCCTCCTCAACGTAATGCAGCAAGCCGCGGATCGCCTACAGGTCACAGACCCCCTGGTGGACAAGAAGGCCAAGGTTATGGCCGAAACCATCGACAAGGCTGTCGATGGAATCAGGAAGATTCGTGGCTTGGATGACCCCAACAAGAAAGCCCTCACACAGGACGAACTCAATGAGCTCATCGCAGAGATTGCAGGCGAAATTGGATCGGCTCAACGATCTGATCCCCTCTCAGAAGCAGCAGGTTGTTGAGGCCCTCCTCCAGGTCAAGCGAGGATGGAAACCCTTCCCCGGGCCCCAAACCCAGGCCTTTGAGTCTGAGGCGGATATCCTCCTCTACGGCGGGGCAGCAGGAGGCGGAAAGACCGACCTGGGCCTCGGTTTGGCCAGGCGAAAGCACTCCCAGAGCATCATCTTCCGGCGCGTGTTCCCGAGCCTTCGTGGAATCGAAACCCGGGCTCGGCAGATGTATGCCCCGGAGACGGGCTACAACGAGTCTCTGCACCGCTGGAAATTCAAGGATGGGCGCCAAATTGAATTCGGCTCCCTCCAATACGACAAGGACGTTACGAACTACCAAGGCCAGCCGCATGACCTCTATGTATTCGACGAAATCACTGAGTTCACCGAGGCCCAGTTTCGCTTTGTGATTGGCTGGAACCGCACAACGAAAAAGGGACAGCGGTGCCGCATCGTTTGCACAGGCAATCCGCCGACATCCCAGGATGGGGCCTGGGTCATCCAGTTCTGGGCGCCCTGGCTAGACGAGAATCACCCGAATCCAGCCCTACCCGGTGAGCTTCGCTGGTTCACCACCATCGGCGGCAAGGACCAGGAGATGCCCAACGGCGACCCTGTGCTCATCGATGGAGAACTGGTGTCACCAAGGTCGCGGACCTTCATCCCCGCTCGGGTTCAGGACAACCCTGCGCTTCTCGGGACCGATTATCTGGCGACCCTCCAGGCCCTGCCAGAACCGCTGCGCTCGAAGATGCTCTACGGCGATTTCAAAGCCGGGGCTGAAGATGCCCGGAACCAGGTCATTCCTACAGAGTGGGTGAAGGCGGCACAGGACCGCTGGACCGAAGATGGTCACGTGGGCAATGCGATGACCTGCCTTGGCGTCGATGTGGCCCGCGGCGGTAAGGACAAGACGGTCATCACCCCCCGGCATGGCAACTGGTTCGGCCGCGCCTGGGCCTATCCAGGTTCAAGCACACCGGACGGCCCCGTCGTCGCCGGCCTGGTGCTCCAGCACCACCAGCGGCCAGCCAAGATCAACGTGGATGTGATCGGCGTGGGCGGGAGCGTCTACGACTTCTTGAAGGATTGCGACGGCATCGAGGTAGTGGCCATCAACGGCGCAGCAGGAAGCAAGAGTAAGGACCTCTCCGGCGCACTGGGGTTCTTCAACCTGCGCGCAGAGAATTGGTGGAAGCTCCGAGAGGCCTTGGATCCTGCCAGTGGTGAGGACTTGGCCATCCCGCCGGATCCCGAGCTCAAGTCAGACCTCTGTGCTCCCACGTGGAAGGTGACCGCGCGCGGGATCCAGGTGGAGGCTAAGGACGACATCATCGCCAGAATTGGACGCAGCCCAGATCGTGGTGATTCGCTCGTCTACGCCCATGCCCAGGCGTACCTCCCGGGGCAGGGGCTCCTGGATTACATCCGGGAAATGGCTGAAGAGCGCCGGAGACAGGAGGCCTCGTGAACATCCCGATATACATAGGCCGGAATTATTAGGCAGGCTGTTCTTTCAGTGGTAGAAGATCGACAGAGAATCAATGATGAGGAGGTAGTGTGAAGACGACTATTCTTGCGTGCGTGTTCTCCCTTTCGGCCCTTGGGCAGGAACCAGCCCCTGCTCCCGCACCCGTCACGGAACCAGCGCCTGCTCCGGTCCCGGTCCCGGTTCTGACCCCCGCCCAGACGCGTGACCAGGCCCTCATTAAGCTCATCGATGGGCGTAGATCCTACCTCCCCAACGCCCTGGAAGGCGCGGCGCTGTCCGATGGGAAGGGTGACCACAAGCTAACCTCCATCCCTGGAAACTTCAGCCACACCTTCGCCTTCGTGACGGCGCTCTTTTATGCCGACTTCCCTGATCAGCACGCGGAGTTCCGCGCTGCGGGGAACACCCCCACCATCTGGATCCGCATTGATACCAACCCGAAGGGGCGCGTATTCCTGGTGAAAGCCAAGGTGAATGAGCGGACCCAGAATCGTTCCGTCAAGGTTGGCCGGTCCGGGTTTGGCAGCGTGAGCAGCATCATGGTTCCCGATTCCGACTGGACAGTGCCGTTCACATCCAAGGACCACGGCGATGGGCTGTGGGAGATCACCCCCAAGGCCCCGCTCAAGCCGGGCGAGTACGGCATCTTCGCCAGCGCGATGGCATCAGGCGCGCCGACTGGCGGCGGTGGAATCCTCTACGACTTCGGCATCGACTAGGCCATGACCAAGCGCTCTGGCATCCCTGGCCTCAGCTTCTCTTGGCGCCGCGCCCTGGGCGTCTCCGCTGCGCAGGCGAAGCTATCCCGCAAGGTCGGCGTTCCCCTCTCGCGGAGCGGCCGTCAGCGCAAGGTGGGCAGATCGCTGGGCTGTGGCGTCCTGGTGGCCACCATCGGGGCCGGGTGGTCCGTGCTAAGGATGCTGGTTTGAACGATTAAGGAGGAAGCGAATGGAGGGCCGAAAACCTGGGGTGCGCCCTGGAACACCATCCCCGATGAAGAAACAGTGGGTGATTAGGGTGGATGGTCAATTCATCCGAATCGAGGGACTTCCAAGCCAGCCACCGCCCGGTGTCCCGACCTACTTCGAAAATTCCAAATCAGCCCAGATCGCGGCTCAACACATTGCCCAAGCTCTTGGTATGGGGCTAGTCGCCGAACTGCTGGCTGTGAACCGAAAGTGGCTCTTGTCTGTGGCACGAGGTGAAATCACGGGCCTGCGGATGAAACAGGTTTCCTGGCCAGTGCCGATTGTTCGGTTTCCCCGATAGGTTCGTGGCAACCAAATTGGAAGGGGAGTGACGGTCTTCGCCAGGAGGTGACCTTGAGCGCCATCGGGGGTGATGGAAGGTCGGCACACGCTATTTTTTTTGTTTGAAATTATACGGGATGGCTACGGCGGGTATTTTGGGGGTGTCCAAACCGCTTGTAAGTGTTGAACGGGTGACGCAAGAAAAAGCCCCGAGGACTCAGCATCCACGGGGCTTCATGTCGTTTGGTGGCTGGAGGCAGACTCGAACTGCCGACCTAGGGATTATGAGACCCTCGCTCTAACCACCTGAGCTACCCAGCCAGAACCCACAGTCTATCGCGGCCCTGGGGCTGCGTCTACGGCGGAAATGGGGGCTCAGGGCTTGGCGGAGGCACGGGCCGCGGCGGCGGCTTCGGCTCCGGCGATGCGGCCGAAGGTGATGGTCTCGGAAATGGAATTGCCGCCCAGGCGGTTGGCGCCGTGGACGCCGCCGGTCACTTCGCCCGCGGCGAAGAAGCCGGGGATGGGCTGGCCGTCCTTGGCCATCACTTCGGTGCGGGGGCTGATCTTCAGGCCGCCCATGGTGTAGTGGACGCCGGGCTTTACCTCGATGGCGTAGAACTTCGGGGTGGCCAGGGCCCGCGGCAGGTCGGGGCGCTTGAACTCGGCATCGGCCTTGGCCGCCACGGCCTGGTTGTAGCGCTCGATGGTGTCCTTCAGGGCCTGGGGCGGCACCTGGATGGCGGCGGCCAGGGCCTCCGGCGTGGCGCCCTCCTTCACCAGCTCCAGATGGAAGTAGCCGTCGATCTGCTTGAGGCTCTGCCGCACGCCTTCATCGAAGACCATGAAGGCGCTCTGGCCCGGCTGGGCCAAGGTGGCCTTGGAGGCCGCGTCGCGGGTGGTGATCTCGTTGACGAAGCGCTTGCCGTCGCGGTTCACCAGGATGGCGCCGTTGCCGCGGACCGCTTCGGTGATGAGGATGCGGCTGCCCGCGGCGATGCTGGGATGGATCTGGATCTGCTCCATGTCCTTGAGCACGCCGCCCGCGGTGGCGCCGAGATCCAGGCCGTCGCCGGTGGCCCCGGGCTGGTTGGAGGAGGTCATGCCCCGGAAAGCGGGCTGGTAGTGGGCCACGCGATCGGGATTGGCGGAGAAGCCGCCCGCGGCCAGCACCACGGCCTTGGCATCGATGCGGTAGAAGCCCCGGTGGCGGCCCTGGACCAGGACGCCGGTGATGCGGCCCTGGCGGTTCTCCAGGAGGCGGACCGCCCGGCTGTTCACGCGCACGTCCAGCTTGCGCTTGGCGGCGTTGGCCCGCAGCACGTCCACGATGTGGGCGCCCACGGCCTTGCCGCCCTGGGGGCGGTGCGTGCGGTCCACGCTGGCGCCGCCCATGCGGCCCACATCCGACAGATCGGCGCCCAGCTCCGTCAGGTAGTCCACGGAGGCCGCGGACTGTTCGGCGAGGATCTTCACCAGCGCGGGCTCGTTGAGGTTCTTGCCGCCGGTCAGGGTGTCCTTGACCATCAGCTCGACGCTGTCCTGGATGCCCTTCTTGGCCTGGAAGCGGGTGGCCGCGGCGTTCATGCCCCCGGCGGCCAGCATGGAGTTGCCGCCGGTGATGGGCTGTTTCTCGAGCACGACCACCTTCGCGCCCGCGTCGTGGGCCGTGAGCGCGGCCACCATGCCCGCAGCGCCGGAACCGATGACCACCACGTCGGCCCTTTCCCGCTGGCGCAGGGCCTCAGGTCGAGGGGGCTTGGGAGCCGCTTGCGCGGTCGCCAGGGAGGTGGAGGGGAAGGGGATCTTGAGCTCAAAGCCGTGGCAGTTGGCGCAGTAGACCCGGGAGCCCTGGTGGCCCGAATGGCAGGCGGTGCAGTGGATGTCGCCCAGGTGGGAGACGTGGGGATTGACGTGTCCCTGGGCCTTGGCCCCCACTTCTTTCAACGTGCCGTGGCAGCGCACGCAGCTCAGGTTCACACCGTCTTCGCTGTCATCCACCTTCACCGGCCGGGTCTTGCCATGGCATTCGGCACAGGCGATGCCGTTCTTGGCGTGCTGGCCCGCCAGGAAGGCGTGGCGCTGAGGCGTGGCGGCCTGTGCGAAAGAGGCTCCGAAGAGCAGGCCCAGGAAACAGCTGATGGCCAAAGGTCGCCGGTGGAATGGAAGAAGGTGCATGAAGACTCCCGAATGACTGGGGTGCGGACTGGTGGTCTGACCACACACCTAAGGATGCTCCCGCCCTGGGGCCGGGCTCAACAAATACTTTATCTTTAAGTCTTTAATGCTGGAATGTCTACGCCTGGGCCCCTTCAGGCCAATTCCAGGTCATCCACCAGGATCACGATGAGCCGCTTGGGGCCGTGGACGCCATAGGCCAGGGTCTGCTCGATGTCCGCGGTCTTGCTGGGGCCCGAGATCATCAGGGCGTTGGGCGGCAGGCGTCGACCCCAGCCCAGGGCCTTCACGGCGGACCAGAAGCTGTCCTGGATGGTGGAGGCCCGCAGGAGGGCGAGATGGATGGGCGGCACCAGGGACATGAGCCGGGGCTCGGCGGCATCGGGCATGAGCAGCAGGCCTCCGGTCTCGGCCACGCCGCCCACGGTGCCGGTGAAACCGGCGTCCACGCCATTGAAGAGCTCGTCCTTGAAGGCCTCCACGGGACGGTCGTAGGGCATGAGCTGGGTCCCGCCAGCGCCCTGACCGGCGCCCCGGTCAGCGGCCCAGTCGGCGGCCAGGCGGGCGCCCGCTTCGCTGCCGGGGCCATAGAGCAGGTTCTTCAGGCCTTCCCGGTCGCAGAAGGCCCGCGCCACGGCGGTCCAATTTCCTGGGGTGGCTTCGAGGAATTCGGTGTGGACGGCCTCCATGCCCTTGCGCAGGCGTTCCATGCGCTCCCGGGCGGGCCATTGGCGCCGCTCCAGCACGGTGACATCGAGCGGGGGCAGGGGACCGCCGCCCCCGGCGGCCCTCAGACGGCTGAGGATGGCGGCCCGGGCGCTAGAAGAGGCGGCGGAGGAGGTGGTGGCGTCAGTCATGGCGGGTTCCCCCGGATTGGGCTTCGGACCGCATGCGCTCCTGCAGCGAGCGGCGGGCCGGGACGGGTTTGGTGCGGGTGCGGGTCCAGTTCTGGATGAGCGGAGCCCCGGCGGGCAGGGCCTTCCCGAAGCGCGTGGCGAACCAGGCCGCCAGGCGGTACAGCCGGGGCCGCTTGAGCAGGCCGGCCCAGAGGCGCCAGGCCCAATCCTCGGTGCGGGTGCGGCCGGTGCCCTTGCCCGCGACCTGCGATCCCGCATCGGTATGGGTGGCTTCCCGGCGCAGGCGGACGAGGATTTCGGGGATGGGGATTTCCACGGGGCAGACTTCGCCGCAGGCGCCGCAGAGGCTGGAGCCGTGGATGAGGTCGTGGCGCACACCCACGCCCTCCATCTGGGGCGTGAGGATCTTGCCGATGGGGCCGGGGTAGACGGCCTCGTAGGCGTGGCCGCCCACGCGGGTGTAGACCGGGCAGTGGTTCATGCAGGCGCCGCAGCGGATGCAGCGCAGGGTGGCGCGCAGCTGGGGATCGGCGTAGATGCGGGAGCGTCCGTTGTCCAGGATGACCAAGTGCACATCCTGGGGGCCGTCCTTCTCGCCGGTGCCGCGGGGGCCCGTGATGAGGTTGAAGTAGGTGCTGACCGCCTGGCCCGTGGCCGAACGGGTGAGGATGGCGTAGAGGGGGGCCACGTCCTCAAGCCGGGCCACCACCTTCTCCAGCCCCATGACGGCGATGTGGAGGGGCGGCACGTGGGTGCTCATGCGCCCGTTGCCTTCGTTCTCCACCAGACAGAGGGTGCCCGTTTCGGCCACGGCGAAGTTCACGCCGGAGAGACCGGCATCGGCATCCAGGAATTTCTGGCGCAGCACCTTGCGGGCCATGGCGGTGAGTTCGTCCACGTCCTCGGTGTACTTCGCGTCCTTGATCTTCTGGCTGAACTGCCGGGCGATCTGGTCTTTGTTCTTGTGGATGGCCGGCATGATGATGTGGCTGGGCGTTTCGCCGTCCAGCTGGATGATGTACTCGCCGAGATCCGATTCCAGGGCCTCGATGCCGTGCTGCTCCAGGAAGGCGTTGAGGTGCATCTCCTCCGAGACCATGCTCTTGCCCTTGACCAGGGTCTTGGCACCCTTGGACTGGAGGATGCCCAGGATCAGCTCGTTGGCCTCCTCGCAGGTCTCCGCCCAGTGCACGCGGATGCCGTTCTTCGTGCAGTTGGCCTCGAACTGCTCGAGGAGGTCCGGCAGGTTCAGCAGGCTCCGGGAGCGGATCGCGGTGCTGAGGTCGCGCAGGTCCTGGAGATCCGCCGGGTCCGGAAACTGGGCCTTGCGCTTGGCCATGAGGCCGTCCATGGCCCGGCGGAAATTGGCCCGGAGCTGGGGATCCAGCAGGGCCTTGGCGGCGCTGTCCCGGAAGTGGACTTCAAGCTCAGCGTGCATGGGTGCGCTCCCAGAGGAACTCGGCGATGTGCTGCACCTTCAGGGCGCTGCCCTTGGCTTCGAGGGTGCCGTTCACGTTCATCAGACAGCCGCCGTCCGTGGACAGCAGAACCGAGGCCCCGGTGGCCTCGGCATCCGCGGCCTTGTCGCAGGACATGGCCCCGCTGATTTCCGGCTGGCGCACCGAGAAGGTGCCCCCGAACCCGCAGCACTCGTGCGTGCGCGCCAGGGGCGCCAGTTCGACGTTGGCCAGCTGGCCGATGAGGGACTGGGGCTCGCCCTTCAGGCCCAGGTCGCGCACCGCATGGCAGGAGCTGTGCCAGGTGACTTTTACGGGCTCGCCGAGATCCGTGAGCTTCACGCCCAGAACCTGGACGAGGAACTGCGTCAGCTCGTAGACCCTGCCGCTGAAGGCGCGGACCTGCGCCTCGTCGGGCTGGCCGTGGAAGAGTTCAGGGTAGTGCACCTTCATCATGCCGGCGCAGCTGCCCGAGGGCAGGATCACGGGCAGATCCTCCGGGAACAGGGCGACCTGGGTGCGGGCCACGTCCCGGGCCTCCTCCCAGTAGCCGCAGTTGTAGGCGGGCTGGCCGCAGCAGGTCTGCCCCTGGGGGAAGACGACTTCGACGCCGGCGGCCCGCAGGAGCTGGATGCCGGCCATGCCTGCATCGGGGAAGAACAGGTCCACCAGGCAGGTGCCGTAGAAGTAGACCTTCTTGGGCTTGGAACCGTTCACTTGGAGGCCTCCGGGCGGGTGGCGGATTCGAGCAGGTAGAGGAAGCTGCGGTAGACCGAGCCCGTGGAGCGGGTCATGCCCACCTCGCAGGTGCGGCTGCTGGCGTAGTGGCCGTCGAAGGTCCGGCTCTTGACTTCCTTGGCCTCGTGCTTGGTGGCCGAGGCCGTCAGCTCCGCGTGGGTGAAGCCCCGGTCGCCGGCGAAGCCGCAGCAGCCCGCGTCGCGCGGCACCACCACGGTGTCGGCGCAGGCCTTGGCGACGCCTTCCAGCTTGGGCAGCAGGTTCATCTTGGTGAGGGAACAAACCGGATGGAGCGCCACGGAGTTCACCTTTCGGCTGACCTTCAGGCGGGGCAGAAGCACATCATAGGCGAAGGCGGTGCTATCGAGGATCTTCAGCTGGTCGAATTTCACCTGGTTCTCGGGGCTCAGGTAATTCCGGCTGGTGACCACGCCGTAGGTGCAGGGGCTGGTGTCCATGACGATGGACAGCCGGCCGCCGTCGCTCCATTCCCAGAACTTCTCGATGGCCCGGTTCACGGTGAACGCGTGGGCCAGGTCGAAGCCCTTGGAGGAGAAGGGCACGCCGCAGCAGGTGCCCTCCACGTCGAGGGGGATGTGCACGGGGACGCCCGCCCGCTCGGCTAGCTTGACCAGGGCTTCCACCAGGCTCAGCTCCTCGGGTTCGCCAGGCAGGTGGCCCATCATGCGGGAGATGCATGCGGGGAAGTAGATGGCCTGGGCCTTCTCCCTGGACGTGACGGGCAGGGGGGCCTTGGCGGCCTTGGGCATTTCAGGGCTCCACTGGTGGGAGGCGCCGAAGGCCTTCATGATCCGCGTGATGAAGGGCATGGCCTTGGAGCCGAAGAGGCTCTGCACCAGGTGCCCCGAGCGCAGGGCCACGCGCATGACCGGCTCCACTGTGGCGAAGTTGCGGGCCACGGACAGGGCGATCTTCTGGGCGCGGCGGCTGTGGCTGGCCTTGCGGAAGCGCTTGGTGAGCTGGCCGGTGTCGATGCTGACGGGGCAGGCCGTGGCGCAGAGGCCGTCGGCAGCGCAGGTCTCCACAGCCATGTAGTTGAAGGATTGCTGCAGGGAGGCGAGCAGGGCGGGGTTCTCGCGGTTGCCCTCCAGGCGGGCCATTTCGCGGCGCACGACGATGCGCTGGCGGGGCGTGAGGGTCAGCTCGCGGCTGGGGCACTTGGGTTCGCAGTAGCCGCACTCGATGCACTTGTCGACTTCCTCTTCCACGCCGGGCATGGGCTTGAGGTCCGCCAGATAGCACTTGGGATCGGCGTTGAGGATCACGCCGGGATTGAGCAGGCGCAGGGGATCCACCAGATCCTTGAGCTGCTCCATGACGGCCTTGGCCTCGGGGCCCCATTCGGCCTCCACGAAGGGCGCCATGTTGCGGCCCGTCCCGTGCTCGGCCTTGAGGGCGCCGTCGTATTTCTTCACCACCAGCTCCACCACGTCGTCGATGAAGCGCGCGTAGCGGTCCACGGCGGTCTGATCGTTGAAGGACTGGGTGATGACGAAGTGCAGGTTGCCGTCCTTGGCGTGGCCGAAAATGATGGCCTCGTCGTAGCCGTGCTTGGCGAAGAGCTTGGTGAGATCCACCGCGGCATCCGCCAGTTTGTCGATGGGGAAGGCCACGTCCTCGATGAGCACCGTGGTCCCGCGCTTCCGCACGGCGCCCACCGAGGGGAAGGTGCCCGAGCGGATCTTCCAGAAGAGGGCCTGCTCCACGGGATCGTGGGTGAAGCGGGCGGGCTCCAGCAGGCTGAGGCCGGCGGTGGTGGCCAGGGCCGTGCGCTCCAGCTCGGCGCGGACGGATTCATCGCGGCCGTGGAATTCCACCAGCAGGGCCGCCGCCCCTTCGGGCAGGGTCTTGATGCTGGGGGGGATGCCGGGCTGGTTCTCCACCGATTTGAGCGAGGCCCGGTCCAGCAGCTCCAGCGCCGCGGCGCCCGCGTCGCGCAGGGGCACGATGGCGGCGCAGGCCGCGTGGAGGTCCGGGAACAGCAGGAAGGCCGTCACCTTCACGGGCAGGTCGGGCACGGATTTCAGCACGGCTTCAGCGATGAAGGCCAGGGTGCCCTCGGAACCCACCAGCAGGTTGCGGAAGATGTCGACGGGCCGGTCGAAATCGATGAAGGCATTGAGCGAATATCCGGTGGTGTTCTTCATGCGGTACTTGGCCCGGATGCGCTCCGCCAGGGCGGGATTGGCCAGGAGATCCGCCTTCAGCTTCAGCAGCCCGGCGCTCAGGGCAGGCTCCAAGGCCCGGAATTGCTCGTCGGCGTTGGGCGAGGCCGTGTCGATGACGGTGCCCGAAGGCAGCACGAAGGTCAGCGACTCCAGGGTGTGGTAGGCGTTCTGGGTGACGCCGCAGCACATGCCGCTGGAATTGTTGGACAGGATGCCGCCCACGGTGCAGGTGTTGATGGAGGCGGGATCAGGGCCCATCTTGGCCTTGAAGGCCTTCAGCGCGTAATTGACATGGGCGCCGATGACACCGGGCTGCACCCTCACCTTGGCCCCGCCCTCCAGCACCTGGATGCCGCGCCAGTGGCGGGCCACTTCCACGAGGATGCCGTCGGAGACGGACTGGCCCGACAGGCTGGTGCCCGCGGCCCGGAAGGTCATGGGGATCTTCTCCGCATGGCTCAGGCGGAAGAGCCCACGCACATCCTCGACGCTGCCCGCGAAGGCCACCGCCTTGGGGATGAGCCGGTAGAAGCTGGCGTCCGAGGCGAAGGCGATGAGATCCACCGGGCGGTCGAGCACCCGGTCCGGGCCCAGGATGGCGGCGATGGAATCCCTCAGGGAGGCAGTGGCGGTGGTCATGAGAAACGTCCTCTAAAAACTTGGTGTTCGCTGGAGTTTCCCGCCGGCAAAGGGCCCGCCGGCGGGAAGGGGCCTGAGGTCAGAACGGCCGGACCAAACGTGTGTCCGGCCTAGTGTCCGGGCGCCGGAGCGGACGGAACCGCAGGGCTGGCGCCGGCTTCCGCCGCGGCGGGAGCCTCCGGGGGCAGGATGGGCATCCAGCCGGGCGCGATCTTCGCGAAGAACACGATCACCAGGCCCACCAGCGCGGCCAGCACGATGCTGTGCAGGAAGACGTAGCGCAGGATGTTGCCTTCCTGGCCCTGCTGTTCCGTGGCCACGGAGGCCACCACGATGCTCTGGGCGTCGATCATCTTGCCCATGACGCCGCCGGAGGAATTCGCCGCCGCCGTGAGGATGGGGTTGAGACCCAGCTGGGTGGCGGTGATCTTCTGCAGGCCGCCGAACAGCACGTTGGCGGAGGTGTCGCTGCCGGTCAGGGCCACGCCCAGCCAGCCCAGCATGGCGCTGAAGAAGGGGAAGACGGCGCCGGTGGCGGCGAAGGCCAGGCCCACGGTGGCGTCGAGCCCCGAGGACTTGGTGGTGAATCCGAGGGCGAGCATGGCCATGATCGTCAGGAGGGAGATCTTCACGCGCTTGAGGGTTCCCCAGAAGATCTTGGCCAGATCGCCGAGGCCGAAGCCCAGGAACAGGCCGCCCAGGACGCCGGCCAGCAGCAGGCTGGTGCCCGTGGCGGACAGCCAGTTCACGGTGTAGGTGGCGGCTTCCACCGTAGGCTTGGCGACGACCGGGGGCGCCTTGACGACCATCTTGTGGAGCATGGGAACGTCGTAGTTCTTGACGGTGTAGCCCATCAGGACGTTCGGGCTGGCCTTGGTGCCGCCGTTGAGGGCGGTCTTCACCTGGGGGATGCCCCAGGCGAACACGAACACGGAGAGGATGATCCAGGGCATCCAGGCGCGGAAGATCTTCTTGGTGCCGTGATCGGGGATGGCGTCGGCGGCCTTGCCGCGCTCATGCTCGAAGCGCCAGGTGGTCTTGGGCTGCCAGAACTTGAGCAGGACCACCAGGCAGATCATGGAGAAGATGGAGCTGGCGATGCTCACCACCCAGGGGCCGTGATGGTTGCTGACCAGGTACTGGGCCAGGCCGAAGCTGACGCCCGAAACGAGGCAGGCGGGCCAGATTTCCATCATGGCCTTGCGGCCCGCCATCACCCAGATGATCCAGAAGGGAACGATGAGGCAGAAGGGGGTGAGGATGCGGCCCACGGCGGCGCTCAGGGGCCCGAGGGGCAGCCCGGTCACGGCGGCCAGCACCACCACGGGGGTGCCGAGGGCGCCGAAGGCCACGGGAGCGGTGTTTCCGATGAGCGCCAGTCCGGCGGCCTTCAGGGGATCGAAGCCCAAGCCGATCAGCATGGCCGCGGAAATCGCCACCGGCGTGCCGAATCCGGCGGCCCCCTCGATGAAGGCGCCGAAGCAGAACGCGATCATCAGGGCCTGGATGCGGCGGTCCTCGGCCAGGCCGGCGATGGAATGTTTCACGATTTCGAAGTCGCCTGATTTCGCCGAGATGTCGTAGACGAAAATCGCGTTCAGGACGATCCAGCCGATGGGCAGGAGGCCGTAGAGGGCCCCATTGACCGCGGCCATGCCGGCCATGGAGGCGGGCATGTGGTAGACCAGAATGGCCACCACCAGGGCCGTGATCAGGCCGAGAAGGGCAGCGATATGGGCCTTGACGTGCATGAAGGCCAACAGGCCCAGCAGGACGACCACGGGCAGGGCGGCCACCAGCGCTGATAGGAAGATGTTCCCCATGACAGGGGAATAGACTTGGGTCCAGGGGGTCATGCAGCCTCCTTGAAGGGGTAGGTGATAAACGACGGGCAGGGATTTTTAAAAGAGCTTGGGCGAAGGTTACAATGGGTCTAGTGGTCAGACCATGCTGAAGAATGGTTAAATTGGTCACAGTTTCCATGTTCCGCTGTTTCAACATTTGAAATACAGCCTAGAGTGAGCCTATGGAATTCACGCCGATCAAAACCAGACGCCTCTACGAGGAGATCGTGGAGCAGATCAAGAAGCTCATCACCGACGGCCGGCTCAAGCCCGGCGACAAGCTCCTGGCCGAACGGGAACTGGCGGAACAGTTCCAGGTCAGCCGGGCGTCGGTGCGGGAAGCCATCCGCACCCTGGAGATGCTGGGGGTCATCGACATCCGGCCCGGCGAAGGCACCTTCGTCCGCGGGACGGAAACCGACGACATCATCCGGCCCCTGGCCATGTTCCTGGCCGTGGAGCGGAGTTCACTCCTGGACATGTTCGAGATGCGGCGCATCTTCGAGACCGCCACCGCCAGCCTGGCGGCCGAAAGGGCCACGGAAGAAGAGCTGGATCACATCGGAGCGATGCTGGAGAAGATGCGGGAGCGCTTGAACGTCCTCGACCCTGAGAAGGGGGAGGAGTTCGACGCCGCCTTCCATTACGCCGTGGCCGAGGCCACCCACAACAGCCTGCTCACCAAGCTGTTCAAGACCGTTTCCGAGGAATTCGCCAAGGCCAATTCCGTGGCCCGGCGCCAGCTGTACCACGACAACGTCCAGAACGCCCAGCGCATCATCGACCAGCATTCGGAAATCCTCGACGCGATCCGCTCAAGGTCCCCCAAAGTCGCATCCAAGGCCATGCTCGAACACCTGATCTTCGCCGAAGGCGAACTGCGCAAGTGGATTGTGTAGGGCCAAGAACCGGCCGGACGGATGATGAAGCCTCGCTTCAAAGGTTCGCCCCAACAGGTCAGACCCGAGGCGAGCCCCTCCTACACCGAGACGATGAGCGGAGCCGAGGCAGCCGAATATTGAGAGCGGAAGGCCATGCTGGCGGGGTCCGACTTGAGCGAAGGGTTAGCCAACGACCCGAAACGATTAATTAGAAGCCTGTAATCAAGAGATCTATCGCCGCGAGCATTTCTGGACGAATCTCGGGAAGCTGGCCAACAACGGAGCCAAGGTGGCGTTTGCTGACACCGGCCAGCTCAGGGACCATGGCGACCAGCGACTTACCTTGGAAAGCAATGACTGGCGTAAGGCGTGAAATCGGGTGGGTCTTTGCAGTTGATTTTAGATAGAGGGGAACAACCACCCGAGTATCGAGGGGTGAAAGGAGTTCGTTTTGGACATCGAGAAGGAAGGGAATGGTCTTATGGGATCTCGGATCCGGGTTGGTGTAGACGGTGAAGGAGTCCATCAGAAATTCCGAAGTCCATCACTGAAGACCCCTTGGGCTTCAACGCGCTTATTATAAGTCTGAATGGCATCAGCATTTTCTGAGAGCCAATCTGCGGCAAGACGCGTCCGGACAGCCTTGGCAATGGCTTCTTCGGCGAGACTAGAAAGGTTGAGGCCAAGGTCTTTGCTTACTCTCAGTAAGTCCGCGTTCAGGGAGAGGTTGACCGGTTTCTTGGGGGCGTCAGTATTGTAATAGATCTGCATGATGCACCCCCCTGATGCGCATTAATTATGCGCATCAGGGGGCGCCTGTCAAGTTGGCGAACGAACGACGTTGACCGGTCCTTGATTCCGTGAAGGGCAAGGGGGACATGGCGCAGATGTGATCAGCAGACTGCCGCTCAATCAAAGGCCTGCGCCACGCAGGGGTGGCGCAGGCCTTGGTTGGTGGCCCCGGTGGGGTTCGAACCCACGACCAAGCGGTTATGAGCCGCCAGCTCTGACCGCTGAGCTACAGGGCCAGGGCCAGTGTAGCAAATGAAGCGCGCTCAGCCAGATCTGACCGACTAGAGAGATCGCCCGCCCACGGCGAAATCCAGCAGCTGCCGCATGCGGTCGGCCAGGGTGGGAAGGTTCGGGGATTCCAGGAGGAACTGGCGTTCCGTGGGCTCGAAATCCAGCGCCATGGCCAGGGTGTTCAGCCGGTCCGCATCTTCCAAGGGAAGGTCGAGCAGTTCTTTGAGCTGGGCTTCGATGCCTTCGGAGGCGGCGAAGGCATCCAGGGATTCCATGAGCCGCCGCCGGTGGGGGCCCGGCCAAAGCATGGCCGAATCGAAGAGAAGCTCTTCGTATTCGGCCTGGCGGAAGGGCTTTCCGGGGCATTCTCCGGTGATTTTGACGGCGGCCTTGCCCTGCAGCAGGAGGTTCCACCTTCCGCCGGTGAGGGGTTCGGCCCGCACCACTTCCGCCATGCACCCCACTTCGAAGATGGGGGCCGTTTCGCCCAGGGTGCCGGGTTCGGGAGGCTGCCGCATGAGGGCGAGGATCAAGTGGTGGTGCGAGTTGAGCACCTCGATGGTCATCTCCTGGTACCGGGGCTCGAAAATGTAGACCGGGAGGAAGGTCTGCGGGAACAGCACCACCTGGGGCAGGGGGAATAGGGGGAGAATGGCTGGTAGCATGAACACCTTAGCCACCCATCGGAGTCGGAACTGTGAAGGATGAGAACCAGGTTGATACGGCGGGGGGTGCCGGAAACGCCGTATTGGACGCCGCCGGCGGGGCCCTCGAACACCTGCGCAGGACCTGGGATCGGAAAAAAACCGAAGACTGGGTCGGCATGGTGGTGGGCCGCAGCGGCCGGGTGATCCTGACGGGCATGGGCAAGTCGGGGCTGGTGGCCCAGAAGATCGCCGCGACGCTGGCCTCCACGGGCAGCCCCAGCTTTTTCCTCCATCCGGCCGAAGCCCTTCACGGGGATCTCGGGATGGTGACCCGCGAGGATTCGATCCTGGCCCTGTCCAACAGCGGCGAAAGCGAGGAGGTGGTGCGCCTACTGCCGAGCCTCCTCCGCCTGGGCATCCCCATCGCGGCCATCACGGCCCGGCCCGAGAGCAGCCTGGCCCAGGCGGCCACCTGGACCTTCGGATACCAGCTGCCCCAGGGCGAGGGGTGCCCCTTGGAGCTGGCCCCCATGGCCAGCACCACCCTCCAACTGATCTGGGGAGACCTTCTGGCCGCAAGCCTGATGGCCCGAAGGGGGTTTACCCGGGATCTTTTCGCGCTCAATCATCCAGCTGGAAGTCTTGGAGCCAAGTTATTGAAGACAGGCTCATTGATGCACAAAGACTGGCCGATTGTCTCGCCAGAACTGGGGCTGGTCGACGTTCTCAAGGTGATGACGGATGGGCATCTGGGCATGACCAGCGTCATGACGGGCCAGGAGCTTCTGGGGGTCATCACAGACGGGGACCTGCGGCGGGCTCTGGGAAAGGCTGAATCGGAAAGCCGGAACCCGTTGGCGCTGACGGCCGAGCAGATCATGACGCGGCGCCCGGCCTCCATCGATGAGGAGTCATTGGCCGTGGAAGCGGCTGGCGTCATGGAGAGCCGGAAGATCACCTTCCTCATGGTCACCCGGAAGGGGCAGGCCTGCGGAGTGGTGCACATCCATGATTTGCTGGCATCAAAGGTGTTGTAAGTCCTGGCCGGATGTCTTGGTTTGGATTTAATGTTACATAATATACATTATCGAAAGTTCTAACCGCGCTTCCAGGTGTCTTCTGTGCTGAACCGTTATGTCCTTCGACGCTGGGCAACCCCGTTTTTGGGGGCCCTGCTGTTCTATGGCTTTCTTCTGCTGTCTTCGGAGATGGTGCTGATCTCGAAGGAGATCTTTTCGGAAGGCGCGCCGCTTCGCTGGCTGGTTCCCATGCTGTTGACCTCGATGCCGGAGAACCTGGGATACGTGCTTCCCATGGCGGCGGTCCTGGGCGGATTGTTGGGCACTCAGCAGTTGATGGAAGGCTCTGAACTATTGGCAGCTCAGGGACTTGGAGCCGGCCAGCGCACTTGGATCACGCCCTGGCTGCGCATGTCCGCCTGGCTGGTGGTGCTGGCGGCCCTCAACGCCCACATTCTGGTTCCCACCTCCAACCGCCTGCAGCAGATGGTCCGAGGACGCATGACCGAAGAGGCCAAGGCGCGGTTCCTGCGTCCAGGGGCCCCGCCGTGGTTTCCTCCCGGCGCGCCCAATACGGCCTTCTGGGTTTCGCCCGAAGGCAAGATCCACGTCATGGAATCGACCCCTCAGGGGGTCCAGCACCTGACTGCCTCCTCCATGACCTATGCGGTGGAAGCCAAGCCGGATGGTTCTTCGGAACTACAGCTGAGCCTCACGGGCCTTCAGGGGGCGCTCTTCCAGACGGCGGGGACCGGAAGCGTGATCCACCTCAGCCAGGAAAAGCAGGTTCTCCGGTTCTCGGTTTCGTCGGGAACCCGTTTGCTGCCGCGAACGCCGCTCCGCTATGAGGGTTCGGCCGCCCTTTGGAAGATCCTGTGGACGCCTTCTGGCGAGGGCGATTCAACCCCTGAACTCAAGGAATGGCGTCTTCAGGCAGGCCAGGAATTCTGCCGCAGGATCACCCTGCCCCTGTCCGCGGCGGCCCTCCTCCTTCTGGGGATCGCGCTTGGATTTGGGCATCCGCGGTTCTACAAGGGTGGGGCCATCCTCAAGAGCATGGGCGTCATCATCCTCTACTACCTGATCATGAAGTATCTTGAAAACCTGTGGATGGGAGAGAAATTTAAATCGATTATCCCGCTCCTGCTGCTGCCCTTCCCCTTTCTGATCGGCGGATGGTTGCTGCTGAAGTCCAAGCTCAGGCCCCACCGCTCCAGCCGGCTGGGCACCAGCTACACTCAGCTGGCCCGCCCCTTCCTAGGTTCCTGTCTCCCGCTGATGGGACGGGTGCGAAAGGTCAAGGGCTCGTTCACCTGCTGGATGCACGGCAAGGGCACTCAGCATGGCATTCTGCGCCATTGGGCCAGCCTCGCCTGGTGGCGGAACTGGGCCTCGACCTTGGGCAGCTTGTTGGTTTTGAACCTGCTCGTGGAATACGCCAATCTGGCTGGAGACCTGTCTAGGAATGACGTTCATATTCATGTCTTTATTCGATATTGGTTCTGGAATCTGCCTCCCTTCCTGGTCGTGGCCCTGCCCATGGCCTTCCTTCTGGGCACCCTTCTGGCTTTGTCGGAAGCGGCCCTGAACCGTGAATGGCTGGCCCTTCGCGCCGGCGGGGTGAGCCTCGTGCGTTGGCTCTGGAGCAGCCGGTGGTCCTGGGGGGTGGTGGCCCTGCTGACCCTCGTGCTTCAACTGGGGATCGCGCCCATCGCCATGGCGCGCGCAAACAGTCTTTATAGGCAAATTCTCAAGCGACCGCCCGTCGCGGCCGCCACCCATCCCTGGCTCCACCTCGGATCCACTGGCGTGCTCTGGCATCTCCAGGGGGACCAGCGCTGGGGGTTCCCCCTCAAGGAACCAGGGGAGGCGCCGATTCTGCTTCGCTGGCGCATGGGAGACCTGCATTCCGAGGCCCTGGCCTGGGGAGGACTCCAATTGGTTCAGGGTCCCTCGGCCGACCGGCTGTTCCCCGCTCAGGCGCTGCGAAGGGCAGCCAGCGCCGAAGAGGCCCATACGACCGACCTTCTGCTTTGGCAGAAATGGGCGCCGGATCCAGAGCGGGCCTACATGCTGTGGGGGCGCATCCTGGGCTGGCTGGCGGGGCCCTGCCTCGTGGTGGCCATGCTTTCCTTCGCCTTTCCCGGGCCCCGGCAGGGACGAGGGCAGGCTCTGGGCGCGGGCCTGGTGGCCGGGCTGCTTTTCCTTGGGTTCCAGACCCTCTTCGGCGGAGCGGCCAAGGCGGCCGAAATCCCTGCCTACTGGGGCGCCCTGGCGCCGCTGCTGCTCCTGCTTTCCGTTTCACTGCTGCGGCTTCGTCGCTTGAGGACCTGACCGTGAGCCAACTGCTGGAACACACCCTGGGGCTGCTGCGATCCCACCCCACCCTTCAGCCCGGGGACCGCATCGTGGCGGCCATGTCCGGCGGCGTGGACAGTTCCGTCATGGCCGCCCTGTTGCACCGGGGCGGGTATGAGGTGATAGGTGTTTCCATGCAGCTCTTCGACAAGAAGACCACCCAATCTTCCGATGGCAAATGCTGCACGCTGGATGATTTTCAGGATGCAAGACGGGTCGCCTACGAATTGGGGTTCTCCCATTATGTGATGGATTTCGAAAGCCGCTTTCAGGACACCGTCATAGAGGGGTTCATCCAGGGGTACCTGAGCGGAGAAACGCCAAGTCCCTGCATTCAATGCAACCAACACCTCAAGTTCTCTGCGCTGATGGAGCGGGCCGATTCCATGGCGGCTCCCTTCGTGGCCACGGGCCACTACGCCGCCATCTCGCTCGGGCCTGGGGGGTGGCAGCTGCGCAAGGCGGCCGACCTGGCCAAGGACCAGAGCTACTTCCTCTTTCATCACACGCAGGCCACCCTGGGCCGCACGCTCTTTCCACTGGCCCACCTCTCCAAGCCGGAGGTTCGGGCGCTGGGCGCGGAATTGGGCCTCCACCTGGCTGAGAAACCGGAAAGCCAGGAGATCTGTTTCGTCACGCAGGATCGCTATGACGCTTTCCTGGAGGCCGAAGGCCGGGACCCTGGTCTGGGCGATGGGGATATCCGCCATCTGGACGGCCGTCTTTTGGGCCGCCACCGGGGCTTCTGGCGGCACACCGTGGGACAGCGCAGAGGTCTGAGGGTCGCCGCGGCCGAACCTCTGTACGTCATCCGGGTGGAGGCCGCTTCCAACACCGTGTGGGTGGGTTCCGAATCCGATCTGATGTCCACAGACCTGGTGGCCCGCGAGGTCAGCTGGGTGCATGAACCCCCGGAGGGGCCTCTCGCCTGCGAGGCGCGCATCCGCAGCCGCTCTCCTGAGGCCGAGGCCTTGGTGATCCCTTTGCCGGACGGCCGAGTCAAGGTGGCCTTCGCGGAGCCCCAGCGGGCCATCGCGCCTGGGCAGGCGGTCGTCTTCTACCGGGATGGCGAAGTGCTGGGCGGCGGCTGGATCGACACCCGGCTGTGATCCCCGCCCGCCTCCGAGGCCGTTAGCCTTCAGTCATGAACGCTTACCGACTTTGGGTTCAAGCCCATCCCTTTCTTTCCGCGGCCCTTCAGTTCGGCCTTCTCGGCACCCTCGGCGAAGTGGTGGCCTCCAGCCTGCGTGCCCGGCGCTTCTCCCTGCCCTGCTCGGTTCTCGAACTGGCGGCCAAGGCCTTCGCCTGGGCCCTCCTGGGCTTGGTCATCAAGGCCGGCTTCGCGGGCATGAAGGGATTCACCCGCGCCCTGCTGGAGCATCACATCCTGCCCGCGGTCTTCGCCACGGGCCTGGGCTGGGCTTTTGCTCTGTCCACGCTGACCAACGTGTTCTTCGGCCCGCAGATGATGTTGTTCCACCGGCTGGAAGACAACCTCATCCTGCGGCGCCGGGGGTTCGATGGCATGGCTCCGGCCATCAAGACCCTCGTCTGGTTCTGGATACCCGCGCACACGCTGACCTTCAGCCTGCCGGTGGACTTCCAGGTGGGCCTGGCGGCCTTGTGGTCCCTGGCCCTGGGGCTGATCCTGGGCCTCGCCTCGGCCCGCAAAAGCGCCTGATCGGCCTTCCCGGCGCATTCCCGAAACCGAAACCTGTTTGTCGGCCTGGCGCAGATTGAAAAGGTCCCCACGAAGGGGCGCTTTCCATCCCCGTCACCCCTTTGGGGGCGGGAGCCGCAGGCCCGGGTGGACTCACGACCGCGTGGTTAGACCCCCTTCGTGTGGGCCTTGAACGCTCTGCATGAGGCTGAGCCCGGATCATCAGGAAACGGAAAAGCCCCCTTTCGGGGGCAGTCTGGAGGCGCCGATCGGAATCGAACCGATGAATACAGGATTTGCAGTCCCGGGCCTTACCACTTGGCTACGGCGCCTTGCGTGAAGAGCTTGCTGTCAAACAATGCGGGCCGCTTGCGCGGCCCGGCAAAGTGGAGCGGGTGATGGGATTTGAACCCACGACTTCAACCTTGGCAAGGTTGCACTCTACCACTGAGTTACACCCGCTTGAGACATCAAGATTAACAATGGCGGGGCTTCGGGTCAACTGTCAATTTCGCCGGCAGCATCCTTCGCTCCGCCTTGGCGGCGATGGCTGCTCGCGCCATCGGCAGCCTCGGCGCCGCATGTCCCGCACAGGCCGAAGAGCATGAGCTGATGCCGCGTGATCTGGAAGCCGGAAAGCGCCTCCAGGTTCTTGAGCGACTCCTCCAGCCCGCAGGCATCCACCTCGGCGGTGCGGCCGCAACGTTCGCACTGAAGGTGATGATGGTGATGGCGGGAATCGCAGCGGACGAACCGCATCACCTGGTCGGCGCCCAGGATGCTCTCCGCCCATCCTTCGCGGACGAAACGCTCCAGGTTGCGGTAGACCGTGGGCAATCCCGAACGCCTTTCCGGCATTCGCTCCCAGATCTCCTCCACCGTCATGGGCCGGTCAGACTCCTTCAACACCCTAAGAATGCCTTCGCGCTGAGGCGTCTGCCGCATGCCTGCGGCACGGAGAGAGGGGGTGGATGAGGCATGGGCTTTGGACACGCCCATAGAATGGCAGATTCGGGCAACATGGTGGCCATGCTCCAGCGCACCTTGGGCCGGTTGGGCGCCGCGGACGCCACCGCGCCTTTTCTGCCCCTCTCCTTCCGCCTCTTCGCCACCTTCGGTCTGCTGGTGCTGCATGCAGCGCTTCCGCTGGACGGCCTGGCCGACGCACCGGGGGTGCCGGTCTATCTGGGAATCCTCGGGCTGATGCTGGTGGAGGCCCTGTGGGAATCGGGACGTGGCCTGCGGGCCTCAGGCCAGTTGTTTCCCATTCCCCGTCTCACCTGGATCCGCTGGAACCTGGCCTTGGATCTGGGGCTGGTGTCTCTGATCATCGCCTTCCACGGCGTGGCCCAGGAGCGGTTCGCCACCCTCTACATCTTTCCGGTCCTGGCTTCGGCGTTCTATTTGCGGACGGTGGAAATCGTCTGGGTGGGCGTCGCTTCATCCATGGCCCACCTGTTGCTCGTGCTGGCCTTCACCCTCGGCTGGGTCCCGGCTTTCGGCCTCTCTGGAGCGGGTCCTGAGCCGGACCAGAGCCAGCTTTCGTTCCTTCTGGGGATCGCCTCGCTTCAAGTCTTCGCGGCGACCCTGCTGGTGGTGCTCATCCGACGCAACCTGGAGCGGCTCCGTACTGATCTGAGCGTCAGCGAGGCCGCAGTGGACGAGCTGTCGGCCCTGTACCAGCGGGTGGTGGAGTCCATGACTTCCGGGTTGATCACCCTCGACTCCCAGGACCGCATCACTTCGGCCAACCCCGCGGCCGAGGCCATTCTCGGCTGCCGAACCGTTCCCGGGCGGCCCATTCACGAGGTGCTGCCCATCGGCGATACCTCGTCTCTCCGGCCGGGGCGCGAGCATCGGTTCGAGGTGACGCTCTCCGGCGGCGAATCGAGCCGCCGCATCGTGGGTGGCCACTTGGCCTCCATGCGAGATGCCTCGGGGGTGGAATCGGGGCAGCTGCTGCTTTTCCAGGACCTCACGGAATTCAAGGCCCTGGAAGAACGCACCCGCATCAGCGAGCGCCTGGCGGCCATTGGGCAGCTGACTGCCGGCCTGGCCCACGAACTCCGCAATCCGCTGGCTTCCATCAGCGGATGCGTGCAACTGCTCCACCGGTCCGCTTCCCCTGAGGAAGTCCGTTCCCGGGTGCTGGGCATTCTCGACCGGGAAACCCAGCGGGTGGGGGCCATCGTTTCCGACTTTCTGGATTTCGCAAAGGTCGCGGTGCCTCGCGGTTCCAGGCTCCACCTTCCGCGCGTGCTGGAGGAAATCCGCTCCAGCTGGGAGATGGACCCCCGGACGAAGGGCCTGCCGCTGCAGATGGGTCCCCTTCCTGATGTGTGGATCGAAGCGGATTCGACCGGCATCCACCGGGTGATCATGAACCTCCTGAGCAACGCCCGGAAAGCCGTCAAGGAAACCCTGGCGCCCGCCGTGAGGCTTTCATGCGTGGAGGCGGAGGGCGGCCTGCGCCTGTCGGTGTCCGACAATGGCTGCGGCATGACCGATGACCAGCTGGACCGCCTCTACGTGCCCTTCGCGGGCAGTTTCGAGGAGGGATCCGGGCTGGGGATGAGCCTGGTCTACAAATTCATAGAAACCATGGGGTGGCGCATCGAGGTGGAGAGCCGTCCAGGCCTGGGCACCAGTGTCCAGATCCTGCTCCCCTGCTTCCGGGCGGAAGAGGCGATGGCGCAGGCGCACGATCAGCCTTAGACTTGCCGAAGCTCTCAAACCCGTCACGACGCAACTTAGGCATCCACTCTTGCAGGGGCCGCTAGGCACCTGCCACAGTGGTTCATTCCCGATCAGCGTGTCCAGTCCAGCCCTCTTCCATGTCTGGCTGTCCAGGTTCGAGCGGAAGCCGGCCAACGGCCGATGCCTTTGACATTCCCGTACCGTCCCCCCGCACTGCCCATTGGGCCAGGATTCTCCATGAACCGGAAGCTCATCCGACCAAACCTCAGTGAACTGAAGGACAAGCTTGGAATCTCCGCCAAGGGCGGCGGGGAGGTCATGACGCCTCTGCCTCCTGCCACCACCTCCAGCGGCGAACCCAATCCGGCAGTCAACCCCTCGGCGGCGACGGCGCCGCAGGGGCTGGGGAGTCCCCGCCGCAAGATCGCGCCACCGGAACAGACCAACGCCGAAAGCTTCTACTACCTGAAGCAGATGCAGTCGAAGACGCCCATGGTGATCGTGCTGCAGGACGATGAGAAAGTGCGCGGCGTCATCGAGTGGTACGACAAGCACTGCCTGAAGATCAACCGGGTGAAAGAACCCAACGTCTTGGTGCCCAAGCACAACATCAAATACATCTACAAGCAGGAAGAGGAGCCGCGGATCCGCCGCAGCCGGACCTCCAAGAAGGAAGAGTCCGCCGTGTCGCCCGAGGTGGATCTCGCCGCCTACGATTAAGCCCTGGCCGTCCTTCCGGGAGTCCCATGAGCCGCCGTCCCCGCCTCGCCATTAGCCTGGGGGATCCTTGTGGCATCGGCCCTGAGCTGTTGCTCACGAGCCTCCCCGCCCTGCTGGCCAGGGCAGAAGCCACCGTGGTGGGCTGCCGGGCCGGCCTCGACCTTCTCGAGGACTTGCCGGGAGCGCCCGTGTCGTGGCGCTGGATCGAATCTCCTGCGCAGGCTCCCACAGGGTTCCAGGGCCAGGCCCTCAGACTGCAGGTGTCGGCGCCCGCTCCGGACGACCGCTTGTTGGCGGAGGTGCTTTGGCTGGATCCCACACCTGAGATCACCCGTGGTCAGCTGTGCCTGGGTGCGGGTTCGGCAGCCTCTGGCCGGGCCACCGTGGAGGCCATCCGCGTGGCGGCCCTCATGACCATGGCGGGGCTCGCCGATGCCCTGGTAACCCTGCCCATGGCCAAGTCGGCCGCGCATCTGGCCGGCTACGACATTCCCGGCCATACCGAGTACCTTCAACACCTCTCGGACGCTCCCATGACGCGGATGGCTTTCGTGAGCCCGCGCCTCAACGTGGTGCTTCACACGGTGCACCAGAGCCTGCGCTCGGTGGTGGAGAGCCTGGATGCCGATGCCGTGGCGGAGACCCTTGTCTTTTCAACGGACCAGTTCATCCGGCTCACGGGGAAGAAGGATCTCCGGGTGGCGCTCTGCGCCCTGAATCCCCACGCCGGCGAGGAGGGAGCCTTCGGCCAGGAGGAACGTCTGCTCGAGGATGCCCTGGCGCAGGCGGAGGCCGCCTTCCTGGACTTCACGCCGGGGCCTGGGAGGCCTGTCACGGGGGACCCTGGCGAGGATCAGCCGAAACCGCATTCTCCCGGGCAGCGGGGCCTTGAGGTGCTCATCGGCAGCGGGGCTGGGGAAGGGCGGCCCGCTCCGGTCTTCTTTGGCCCCCTGCCCTCGGACAGCATCTTCCAAAGGGCCTCGAAGGGCGAGTTCGATTTGGTGGTGGCCCTGTACCACGATCAGGGCCTCATTCCGGTGAAGCTGCTGGAGCCCACCCGTGCCGTCAACCTCACCCTCGGCCTGCCTTTCATCCGCACCAGCCCCGATCACGGCACCGCCTTCGACAAGGCGGGGAAGTGGATCGCCGAGGCCGAGAACTTCATGGAAGCCGCCGCATTGGCCGTGCGACTGGCGGGGCGGGAAGGTTTGCCGGTTCTGTCGCCCCGGGGCTGAGCTTGGAACGCTTCTTCGGCCCCGGCCTTCCCCGGTTTTCAGGAACCACCGATGCGGCCATGGAGGGGTGCCCCCGGACGGCTTTGGCCGTGTTCAAGGGACATCCGCGCCACCTGCAGGCGCATCTCCGCCGCCTTCAGAGAGCCGCCGAGGCCCTCCAGCAGCCTGGGGCTTGGCTGGAGCCTCTCGCTTCGGAGATCGGAGCGCAGATCCTCATCTGGATGGACCGGCCGGACGCGGCTCAGGCGTCGGCACTCCGGTTGGCGCTCCATCCGGGCCTGGGGCTTCTCAGGGTGCGCCTGGAACCCCTGCCCGCCTCCCCCCAGCCCTACCTGCTGGCACCGATGCCCCATCCCATGGCCCATCGAAAGAACGATCCCCTGCTCCGCCACAAAGGGCTCGGCGGCTCCTGGGGTCCAGCCATCCTCGCGGAAGCCCGCTCCTTGGGGGCGGCCGATGCGCTGCTGGTCTGGACGGATGGCAGTCTGGCCGAAACCGCCATCGCGGCCGTGGGCGTGGAACGGGAGGGTTCCTTGACAATTCCGCTTCCCGAAGGAAGGGTGGCCAGCCTGGCCGAACAGCTCGACCTCCCCGCTTGGGCCACCCAGCGGGGGCTGCGCATCGAGCAGGGTTCCCTGGGACTGGCCCAGGCCCGCCAGGGGCAGCTCTGGTGCCTGAACGCCCTGCGGGGCATCTGGCCGGCCCAGCTTTTGTGACACGCTAGGGCCAGCTTTCGCCGAAACCTTGGACCCGAGGATGCCGCCCATGGCCGTCGCAGACCTGATCGCCGCCCTGCTGCTGCCGCTGCCGCCCTGGCTGGGCTTCTGGATCTTCCGCCGGAAAGGACGGGTGGGGCTCAGCTACGGGTACTTCCTCGGGGGCTTGCTCGCCCTACTGGCCCTGCCCTGGACGCAACTGGCCGGCTTGCCGATGCCCACTCCGCAACTGGGAGGCGCCCTCTTCGGTTTCACGCTGTTCCTCCAGGCCCAACGCGAAGGCGTGCAGGGCATTCGCCGGTTGGCCCTCGGCGTGGGCGGGGCCACCGCCTTCCTCGCCCTCCTTCTTCTCCGGCTCCATCTGTCCTGGCAGGAGGTGAGCCGGTTCTGGATCGGGGCCATCCTGGAGGGACTGCTCTGGCTGCTCTTCGCGGACCTGGCCTACCGCTGGGCCAAGGGCCGGCACCTGGAGGTGCGCATGCCCCTGGTGGGCGCCCTGGCCCTGGGCTCTGGGGCCCTGCTGCAGGGCTTCCTGCCTCCGGCAACCCCCCGCCTTCCCTGGGCGGCGGCCCTCCTGGCGGGGCTGTTATTGGGCCTGGTGGCCCTGCAGCAGCTGAAGTGGTTGCGGAGCCAGGGCGCCTGGGTGGAGGGCCGGGGCGAAGGCCTGCGGCTGGCCCTCGCCGTGATCGAGCAGAAGGGCCTGGAAGCGGCGCCGCCCCTCAGCCTGGGCCTGGAGGCGCGGCAGCCCATGTGGCTGGTGGACGCCAAGGGGCGGATCCTGGAATCCAACGGACCTTTCAGCCAACTGGTGGGATTGCCCCGCCACCTCCTGCGGGGCTATGCCCTGGATGCCCTGTTCCAGGGCGGCGACACTCCGGTGTGGGAAGGGCTGCGGAGCCAGCTGCTGCAGTATGGATCCGGCGCCGTCCAGGCCACCCAGGTGAGCGAGGACGGCACCTTCAGGCAGGCAGATTTGGAAGCGGCCGCGTTCGATCGCGGCATGGCCCTGGTTTGGCTTCGGGAAGCCCAGGCCGGATCCCTGGGCTTGGGCCAGCCCGGATCTCTGGGCCTGAGCTTGGCCGGGGTCTTCTCCGCGGGGGCTGAAACGGTCCGGAGAAGCAGGGCCAATGCCCTCGTCGCCCTTTCCACGGCGGTGGAACAGCTGCAGCGGGAACTGCCGGAAGGCCCCCTGGGGGCCGCCGCGGGCCAGGCCTGCGTCGCCGCAGCGCGCCTGGAGCCCGCCTTGGCTTCGAAGGCGTCCCAGGGGCCGGTGGAAGGCAGACTCGCCCTGGCCGAGATCCAATCCGGCCTTCTCGCCGTTTTGCCCGCTGGCGGCGCGCTCCGCGTGGAGGCGGCGGAGCTGGCTTTGGCGCTGGATCTCGAACTGCTGAAGCGCATTGCCACCCACCTGGTTCTGCATGCCCTGGAAGGGGCGCCCGAGGGGCGGCTGGCCCTTCGCCTGGAGGCCGTGGCCCTGGGGGGCCATGCCTTCGGCCTGCTGGAGGTCCGGAGCGACTCGCGGCGGTTTCAACCCGTACCGGCGGTTTTCGGGCTGGCCTGGCTCCGGCAATCCGTGCTGGAGGCGGGGGGGCTTCTGGAGTTGGATCAGGATGAACAGCGGGGGCTCCATCCAAAGGTTTTCCTGCCGACGCCCTCGCCCCTTCCCTTGAACTGGGAAGAGCGCCCCCTGGCCGGCCGCCATCTGTGGGTGGTGGACCAGGATCCGCTGGCGCGGGAAGCGCTGGCCTCGCTCATCCGGCAAGGAGGGGGCACGGTCCGGGCCTTCGAGGATCTCCGCGGCCTCCTGAGACTGAGCCGGGAGGGGCAGGCGCCGGACCTGCTCGTGCTGGAGCGCACGCCGATGCTGGAGCGGTTCCAACACACGCTCCGCCGCTTCCAGAAGGAGCCGCTGCCGACCCTCGTCGTGGGCATGGGCGAACCCCTGTCCGTGAACCCCGGCGCCCTGGGACTCCGGCGCCTGGGGTTCTTGGAGAAACCCTTCCGCAGCGCGGAGTTCCTGGAATCCGCCCTGGCCCTGCTGCATCACCCCTCCCCCTACGCTGGAGCCTGATCCCGATCCCGAGATCCGGCCTGCTACGCTTAATTCCAAGCTGGGCCCGCCTGGCGCCTCCGCCACGGCGGGGTTTGATAAACGCACGAACGGAGGTGGCATGTCCACGGTAGCGGTCATTCTGGCGGCGGGGCTCGGAACCCGCATGAAATCCCGGCTTCCGAAGGTCCTGCACCCCGTCCTCGGCGATCCCTCCCTTCTGTGGGTGCTCCGCACCCTGCCCCAGGGCCTGGGCGGGGCCGTGGTGGTGGTCCATCACGGCAAGGAACAGGTCGTCTCGGCTTTGGAAGCCTGGCAGAAAGCCAGTCTCCTGCCCTGCCCCGTCAGCACCGTGGACCAGGGCCAACCCCTGGGCACCGGCCACGCGGTGCAGGCCTGCATTCCCGAACTGGACCGTCTGGGCGCCAGCCGCGTGGTGATCCTCTCCGGCGATGTCCCGCTCACCAGCGCCGCTACGGTTTCCCGCCTCTGCGCCGCGGAGGCCATGCTGCTGGCCATGGACCTGCCCGTTCCCGGTTCCTACGGCCGCGTGCTTCAGCATGGCGACGGGCGCCTGGCGGGCATCGTGGAGGCCAAGGACGCCACTCCGGCCCAATTGGCCGTCCAACGGGTGAATGGCGGCGCCTACGCCCTTCCCTGGCCCGCTCTCCGCAAGGCCCTGCTGGGCCTGACCAATGACAATGCGCAGAAAGAGTACTACCTCACGGACGCCGTGGCCGCCGCCGCGGCTGAGGTGCGGGTGGCGGTGGATGTTTGCGATCCGCAGGAACTGGCCGGCATGAACTCCCGGCTGGACCAGGCCGATCTGCAGGCCTGGGCCCAGCGGCGCATCCAGCGGCACTGGATGGCCGAAGGCGTCACCTTCCTCCACCCCGACAGCATTCAGGTGGGACCGCGGGTCGTCCTCGACCAGGACGTCTTCCTGGAGGCGGGCGTGACCCTGGAGGGCGCCGTCCGCGTGGGCGAGGGCACCCGCATCGGCCAGGGCACGGTCATCACGGATTCGACGCTGGGCGAGAACGTGGAGGTCCGCCCCTACTGCGTGATCGAACAGGCCCAGGTGGGACGAGGCGCCAAGGTGGGCCCCTTCGCGCGCCTGCGGGAAGGCACCGAACTCGCCGAGGCGGTGCACATCGGGAATTTCGTGGAAACCAAGAAAGCCAAGCTGCACCGGGGCGCCAAGGCCAACCACCTGGCCTACCTGGGAGACGCCGAAATCGGCGAAAAGACCAACATCGGCGCCGGGGTCATCACCTGCAACTACGACGGGGTGAATAAACACAAGACCAGCATCGGCCGTAATGTCTTCGTGGGTTCGGACACTCAGCTGGTGGCCCCCGTCACCATTGGCGATGGGGCCCTCATCGGAGCCGGCACCACGGTTACCGCCGATGTTCCCGGTGATGCGTTGGCCCTCAGCCGCGTGCCTCAGACATCCAACGAAGGGGGCGCCGCCCGCATCCGGGCCCGCCAACTGAAGAAATAGAGCGACTCGGGTAAGCTGATTCTTTAAGTTCGGAGCCCCATGGTCCTGACTGCGATTGACAAGGTCGGCACGGCAGTGCTGAAGGCCACAGACACCTTTGGTGACTTCACCGTCCTGGCCGGCAGGACCTTCACTGCCATTTTCAAGCGTCCCTTCGATGGGAAGAACCTGCTGAACCAGCTCCAGTCCGTGGGGGTGAATTCCATTCCCGTGGTGGTGCTCACCAGCCTGGCGGTGAGCATGGTTTTCGCCGTGCAGCTGGCTTTCGGGTTCAAGCAGTTCCAAGCCGAAGGCCTGGCTTCCCAGGTGGAAGGCCTGGCCATCATGAGGGAACTGGCGCCGGTGATCACCGGGCTCATGCTGTCCGGGCGCATCGGGTCGGCCATGGCCGCGGAGCTGGGCACCATGCAGGTGACCGAGCAGATCGACGCCCTGGAATGCCTGGCCACGGATCCCATCCACTACCTCTTCGTGCCCCGGCTCCTGGCCTCCATGCTGGTGGTGCCCATGCTCACGGTGGTTTCGGTGTACGTCGGCTTCTGGGGCGGCTACCTCATCCTGGTGGGCGTGGAGGGACAGAGCGCTTATGTCTACGGCAACGAGTTCTACAAGCTGCTGGCCTTCCGCGACCTCCGGATCGCGCTCATCAAGGCCCTGGTGTTCGGGGTCATCATCGCGCTGGTGGGCTGCTGGAAGGGCTACCGCACGCAGGGCGGCGCCGAAGGCGTGGGCAACGCGCCCACCAGCAGCGTGGTGACCAGCTCGCTGTGGATCCTCATCGCCGACTTCTTCCTTACCAAACTGCTGCTGGTGTGACGACATGGCCGTGATCGACGTCGTCAACCTCTCCAAGGCCTTCGGGCCCAAGGTCGTCCTTTCCAACGTGAACCTGCAGGTCCAGGAAGGCGAGAGCCTCGTGGTGCTGGGCGGTTCGGGCACCGGAAAAACGGTGCTGCTGCGCAACATCATGGGCCTGCTGACGCCGGACTCGGGCCATGTGGCGGTGGAGGGCAAGATCATCGCCCAGCTCCCCCGCGAAGAGCTCTTCCAGGTGCGGCAGAGCATCGGCATGTGCTTCCAGATGGCCGCCCTTTTCGACTCCATGACCGTTTTCGAGAACGTGGCCTTTGGCCTCCGCCGCCACCGGAAGATGCGGGAGGACGAGATCCGCGCCCGGGTGGAGGAATGCCTCTCCATGGTGGGCATGAAGGGCACCGACCAGCTGAAGCCCGCGGAACTGTCCGGCGGCATGAAGCGCCGCGTGGGCTTCGCGCGCGCCATCGCGCTCAAGCCGAAGATCCTGCTCTTCGACGAGCCCACCACGGGCCTGGACCCCGTGATGACCGATGTTATCGGACGCATCATCCTGGATCTCAAGCACGAGCTGGGCGTCACCAGCATCACCATCACCCACGACTTGAAGTCCGCCTTTGAAATCGCCGACCGCATCGCCTTGATCTTCCGGGGCGAGTGCATCGCTTGCGAAAAACCCGCCGATTTCAAGGTGAACCCCCATCCCGTCATTCAACAATTCCTGCGGGGGGATGCCGACGGCCCCTTCCTGCAGGATCCGCCGCCCCCCAAGCGCAGCCGGCAGGAGGCCCATTCATGAAGCTCGAAACCAAGGCCGGTCTCTTTTTCACCGGTGCCCTCGCCCTCGCAGGCGTGCTCATCTTCCGCACGGAAAAGCTGGAGATCGGAGGCAAGCGGAACCAGACGGAACGGTTCACCTACTTCGACCAGGTCGCGGGCCTGAACCTCCAGAGCAAGGTTCTGGTTGCCGGCGTGAGGGTGGGCGAGGTCAGGACCATCGCCCTGGAAAACGGCAAGGCGCGGGTGGTCATCGGGCTCTCCAACGAGTGCCCCATCTACGGGGACGCCACGGTGTCCCTGGGATCCATCGGCATCCTCGGCGAGAAGTTCGTGGACCTGGATCCGGGCCACAGCGCCAAGGGCCCCTTCCCTGAAGGCAAGCCCCTGCCCAGCAAGGCAGGCGTGAGCCTCGACAACCTCATGGAGACCCTGGCTGGCATCGGCAAGGACGTGAAGGGCGTCACCCAGGCCCTCAACGAATCCATCGGCGGCGAGCAGGGCCGCCAGAAGCTCGACGAGATCGTGGACAACATCCGCCAGCTCACGGGCGAAATGCGGGCCATGGCGCAGGAGAACCACGGTGCCATCAACCACACCCTGGCCAATGTGGAAGCCATTTCCGCGGAGCTGAAGGACCGCCTGCCCAAGCTGGCCCAGCAGTTCGAGACCGTGGGCAAGAACCTCAACGCCATCCTGGAAGAGAACCGTCCCGAGCTGAAGGGCATCATGGGCGACGTCCGCAAGCTGGCCGCCAGCTTCCAGGGCTCCGCCGACAACATCAAGAGCCTGACCGACAAGCTGAACCGCGGCGAAGGCACCATCGGCAAGCTGCTGAACGACGAAACCACCGTGAAGAAGATCAATGAGGCCGTGGACAACCTCAACGGCCTGCTGGGCGGCGTGGGGAAGATGGATTTCCGCCTGGACATGAACGGGGCCCAGTGGGACAAGCGCAAGGACAGCCGCGTGGGCCTCGACCTTGAGATCGCCCCCCAGCCGGACTACTGGTACGCCATCGGCCTGGGCTCCACGCCCGATGGCAAGATCGCCGAAAGCACCCGGACGGTCACCAAGCTGGATCCCATCACCGGCCAGCCCGTCACCGTGCTGGAGAAGAGCCAGTACGTCACCAGCGACCGCGCCCTCACGGCCTCGGCCCAGTTCGCCAAGCGCATCGGGCCCGCGGTCTTCTCAGCGGGCATCGTCGAAGGCAAGGGCGGCGGCGGCCTGGAGTTCCGAACCCTCGAGGGCGACAGGCTGCGCCTGGGCGTCCTGGCCTACGATTTCAGCAAGCGCGACGACAAGCCCAACCCCCGCTACCGGTTCACCACCAGCTACCAGTTCTGGAAAGGGGCCTACGTGCAGGCCGGCATCCAGGACATCGGCAACAAGGATCTCCGCACCGTCTTCTTCGGCGGCGGCCTGCGCTGGCGCGACGAGGACTTGAAGAAGCTGGTCGGACTCGCCGGGGTCGCCAAGTGAAACCCCTGCGCACCCTGCCGGCCCCAGGGCCGTTGCCGGAGGAATCGGGCTTCCTGTTCCTCCTGGTGCGCAGGGGGCTGCCCATCGCCTTGGCCCTGGCGGCTTTCATGGCCGCGGCCATGCATGGGCTTGGGCGGGGCTGGTGGATGCTGGCGGGCGTGGGCGCCCTGGCGGCGGCCTGGCCCAGCTTTCTGAGGGGCGAGGCCTTTATCCGCAACCGGACGAGGATCATGCGCCAGGACAGCCTCTGGGCCAATGCCTTCCGGCCTATGGCCCGCTGGCTGGGGTACGAGGACCTTTGGATCCTCTCCTTCTGCGCCCACAACAACCGGCGGGTCTGCGAATCTTTCGGGATCCGGCGCGCCAGGCGCGCCTTGATCCTCCTGCCCCACTGCATCCAGATGGCCCGGTGCAAGGCGGGCATCCTGGATGATCTGCAGTCCTGCTACGACTGCGGTCTCTGCCCGGTGGGCGATTATGTGACCGCCGCCCTTCTCAACCGCTGGGAGGGGCGCATCTCCAACCGCAGCCACAAGGCCTACCGCGAGGCGCGGGAATACCGGCCCGATCTCATCGTCGCCGTGAGTTGCACGGACCGGCTGCTCAAGGGCCTCACCAAGCTGCCCGAGATCCCCTCCTACGTGATTCCGCTCGTCCTGCCCCATGGCATGTGCGTGGATACGGATTTCAGCGTGCCCCACCTGATGGCGGCCATGGAGACGCTGGTGGAACCCCGCCGTCCCGGCGGCGAGATCCAGCCCCTGCGCAAAGAGGGCATCGCATGACAGGGGGGGCCTTCCCTGTCAGACGGTTCTTCGAGCGGATCATCGGGCCGCGGGCCATGCCCTACGTGCTCCATCTGCGGCCCCTGGAGTGGCCCATCATGAGCGCCCACTTCCTGCTGGGCACCCTTTTGGCCGCCGGATGGGGCCTGAGGGCCAGGCCCTCGGTGCTGGGCTGGCTGGTCTTCGTGGCCTTGATGAACGGCGGCACCCTCGCCATCAACAGCGCCTTCGACAAGGATGAAGGTGACATCGGCTATCTGAAGGCGCCCCCCAAGCCGCCTGAGCACCTGCTGGCCTTTTCCCTGGTCCTGCTCGGCGCCAGCGCCCTGTTTGGCTTCCTGCTGCCCCGCCCCTTCGCCTTCATCAACCTGGCCTGCGTGGCCATGAGCCTGCTCTATTCGGTGCCCCCCGCCCGTCTCAAGGCACGGGCCGGGTGGGATCTCATCATCAACTGCCTGGGCTTCGGCCTGCTGACGCCCCTGGCGGGATGGGCCCTCACGGGGCAGCCCTTCAGCCGGGCCATCCTGCTGGCCGCCCTCGGCTTCGCCTTCCTGTTCGGCACCCTCTACCCCATGACCCAGATCTACCAGGTGGCCGAGGACTCCCGGCGGGGGGACCGCACCCTCGTCATCCAGGTCGGCGTGGGCCGCAGCCTTTGGTTCGCCTTGATGGTGGCCTTCGTGGCCCACGGCTGCTTCTTCGCAGCCCTGACCGCCCAGGGAAGGCCGCCGCTCTTCCTCCTGCCCTCGCTCCTGGCCTGGCTCGGGGTGCTGGTCCCCTGGATCCGCCAATGGCGGAACTGGACCGACCACCAGCACGAGGCAGGCATGTACTGGGGACTGGTTGCCTGGGCCGTGACGGACCTGAGTCTCCTGGGCTTGCTCTGGCCTTAAGTAGAAACCGGGTTTTTCCGATAGACTAGGAAGATGTAGTAAAAATCGGATTCTTCGGGAGTTCGCATGGGTTGCGGAAGGGACATGCGCTGGGCCTTTTCTTTGCTGGTCACAGGCTGCCTGTGCCTCGGCGCCGGGACGACTCGCCCCCCCGCCCGTCTTGCCCTGAAATCCGCCTCGGCGCTGGTGCTGGATCAAAGCACCGGCCAGGCTCTGGTTGAAAAGCAGGCCGGGGCTGTCCTGCCCATCGCCTCCCTCACCAAGCTCATGACCGCCATGGTGCTCCTGGATGCCCGGCTGGATCCCAAAGAGAAGCTCACCATCACCAAGGACGATCTGGACGTGCTTCGCCACAGCCGCTCCCGGCTGCCGGTGGGCACCCAGTTGCCGCGCGAACAGGCCCTCCTCCTGGCGCTGCTGGCTTCGGAAAACCGCGCCGCCCACGCGCTGGGGCGCACCTTTCCCGGCGGACTGCCCGCCTTCGTCCGGGCCATGAATGCCAAGGCCGCGCAACTGGGCCTGACCGGCACCCACTTTGTGGATCCGACGGGTCTTTCCAGCAGCAACGTCGCCACAGCCTGGGACTTGGCGCAGATTCTTCAGGCCGCCTACAGCTACCCTGAAATCCGCGATTTCACCACCCGTCCCGAGACGACCCTCCAGGCGGGGCGGCACAGCATTGCATTCCCCAATACCAATGCCCTGGTGCGCAACGGCCGCTGGAACATCGGCCTTTCCAAAACCGGCTACATCGAAGAAGCTGGCCGCTGCCTGGTGATGCAGGCCATGCTCGCCAACCGGCCAGTGCTGGTCATCCTGCTGGACTCCTGGGGCAAGTACAGCCGCCTGGGGGACGCCAATCGCATCAAGCAGTGGCTGGAGACCCGCCTCGGCCCCAAGAGCTGACTGGTGTTGACCCCCGGCATCGCCGCTCCCTTTCCCCTGAGCTGGGGCTTCAGCACCCGCCTTGATCCGGAAGCATCCTTGCCGGCCCGACGCCTGAACCAGGTGCATCGCTGCGGCGTGGTAGAAGCCTCCGATGCGGTGGTGGAGGGCGATGGTCTCTGGACCACCACGCCCGGGCGGCGCATCGGCGTGCGCGTGGCCGATTGCGTGCCGGTGCTGTTGGCGGGTTTGCTCGAGAACGGAACGCCCTGGATTGCGGCCCTGCATGCCGGCTGGCGGGGCGCCACGGGCCATGGCGATCCCTCTCCCGGCGGCGGGATCCTCCGCCGGGGGGTGGCCCGGTACCGGGCCCTCGGAGGAGACCCGGCCGGGTTGGTGTGGGCCTTCGGCCCCGCCATCCTGGCCTGCCACCTGGAAGTGGGGGAGGAGGTCATCGAGGCGGCCAGACTCGACCCGGCCTGGCATGAGGGATTGCGCAGCGTCGGCCCCGCGGGCAAAGCCCACCTGGATCTCCACGGCCTGCTACGGGCCCAGGCCCTCGATCTGGGTTTGGCCGCGCAGAAGGAAGGCACCGTCGCCCTCTGCACCGTCTGCCGCCCCGACCTGCTCTACTCCTACCGCCGCGGGGAAACCACCAGCCGCCAGTGGGGCTGGATCGAGATCGGCTAACCTGGAGGACCGCTGCCGCCGCAGGCCGCGGTCTGAATCGACAGAGGACGGCCCATGCTCAACATCACGGATATCCGCATCACCAAGGTGGAAGGCGACGACAAGCTGAAGGGCTTCGCGGCCCTGGTGATCGACGATTGCTTCCTGGTGGGCGACCTCCGGGTGGTGGAGGGGGAAGACGGCTACTTCGTGGCCATGCCCAGCCGGCGCAAGCGGGACGGGAGCTTCAAGGACATCGCCTACCCCTTGAACAACAACCTCCGGGAGCAGATCGAAGAGAAGGTGCTGCTGGCCTATGAAACCGCCACGGGACACAAGGCCATCAGCCGCATCGAACGGGGAGAGGCCGCCCAGGTGCGGCCCGATCTGCTGAGTGTGGAAGAATTCGGATTCACGCCCAAACCCAATCCCTGAACTGGCCCTGAATACCAAGTTGCGTTCAATCCAAATAGAAAAGGACTTTCACCACCAAGACACCAAGGCACCAAGTTTCTTTTTGCCTCGTGTACCGCCGTCGGCGTTACCGAGAAGACATACATGAACAGTGGCTCTTGTTCTTCTTCGTGTCTTGGCGTCTTGGTGGTGTTCCTTATCTTTTGCATTCAAATCCGTGTAAATCCGTGTCATCCGTGGCCAACTCGTTTTGAAAGCCATGGAACCACAGCCCCAGCCCCTTGGGAGCCGCGCGGCTCTTACCCTTATCCCTTCCCTCCCTCCATCCCGGCAAAAGAAAAGAAGATGTTAACCGGGATGATGGGGATGAACGGGATGGAGCGGGGGTTTCCTTTTCATTGGCGCGAATCCGTGTTCGAAGGCCCTATTCATACCAAGTTGTGTTCAATCCAATAGAAAAGGGCTTTCACCACCAAGTCTCTTTTTGTCTCGCGTATCGCCGTATCCTTGGCTGATAAACCCACTTTGAACACAACTTGGTATGAGTTCCGAACCGCAGGCTTGGGCCGGAGCTGAAGCCGCGCTATGCTTGTGTTTCCGTTTGGGGAGTAGCCAAGTGGTAAGGCAGCAGGTTTTGATCCTGCGTATCGAGGGTTCGAATCCTTCCTCCCCAACCAATCCACGCTGAGCCAAGCGGCTTCGAGCATCGCTCCGGACTGCCCCGATCATGTTTTCCGTGCTGATGCTTTTCGTGCTGCCCTTCGGGGGAGGCATTCCGGCGGGCGTCCTCCTCGCTCAGGCGAAGGGCCTGTCCTGGCCTGTCACGGCTGGGCTGTACCTGCTTTCGGACGTGATGCTGGCTTTGGCCCTGGAACCTGTCCTCTGGCTGCTGGTCCGCCTGGGATCGCGGATGCCCGTCCTGGCTCAGGCCGCGGCCATCATGAAAGCCGCCATGGCGCGCAGCCTGGCGCTGTTCGCGGGCACGGGCGCGGGCCCCATCGGCCTCATCCTCATCGCCTTCGGCCTGGATCCCATGTCCGGCCGCGCCGCGGCCCTGGCCGCAGGACACGGCTTCCTGGCCGGCTGGGCCTTCGCCATCGCTGGAGACATGCTGTATTACGGAGCCGTCGCGCTCACGACGCTCAAGCTGAACACCCTCGTCCGGGATCCTGCCACGACGATCGCCATCGTCCTTGCGGCGATGTTCACCGTTCCCCTCGCAGTCGGCATCCTGCGCGCCCGGCGCGGGCTTTCCGGGCCGAAGGTTTGACGCTTCTCCCTCCCCGCTTGCCGGCCTGGCTCAGCCTGGAAAGATCCCCATTGCGGAAGGTGCTCAGGGTGACTCCCAGCCGCGCGATGGGGCCTCTTCGTGCCCTTGCCTTTCTTTTCGTGTCCTTTGTGGAGGTCTTGAAATCCCTAAGGCTGAGACTCGCCGATCATCAGGTCCCCCTTTGCTACAGCGGGAATTTCAGGGCTTTGTCGCCGGTGAGTTCCACGGTCTGGCGCTTGATTCCCTTGGGGCCCCGGACCGTGACGGAATGGCGGCCCTGGGCGATGTGGACGCTGCTGCCATCGCTTTCGATGCCCATGTCCTGATCGTCCACGAAGACTTTGCCGGTGCCCGGGAAAGTTTCCACCGTGAGCGTGGCCAGCCCCGGAAGGGAAAGCGCCAGCGTTTGTCCCGCTGTGATGGTCACGTTGCGATGGTCCTTGAAGCAGTGCCGCGCGCTCGACAATTCCAGGCGATGGGCGCCTGGATCCAGCGGCAGCTTGGCGCCGGGGCCCAGCTCGCCGAGATCCTTGCCGTCGGCCTTCACCCTCACGCTGAATCCGCCGGAGAGCTTGATGGCTCCGGGAGCCTTGGGATCCAGGGCCGGTTCCTGCCGCGTGTCGGCGGTGGTGGCTTCTTTCAGCTCGAAGGCGCGACCTCCCGGGGTTTCCCCTGGGCCGAAATCCGCGGCGAAACCCAACTGCCCTTTGGTGACGGTCAACCGGTGGGGCTGGCCCTGGTTCCACTGGACCTTCAAGGGCGTCTGCCCCTCGACCGCCTTTTCATCGAAGACGACTGTGGCTCCGGCCGGCGTCGAAGCCACCAGCTCTTCCGTCACGATGGGCTGGAGTGGGAACTCCGCCGGCGCGGCCGCTCCGGCCTTCAACTCATAGGTCGCGGCGCGATACCCCTTCAGCTCGATGCGCAGCCGGTCCCCTGGCACCAGGGGCTGGCTCACAGGCGTGCGGCCTACCGGCAGGTCATTCACGAAGACCTCGGCCCCTGCGGGCCGGGATTTGATCTGCAGGCGGGTGCCCTTGGGCCCGCGAAGGAACAGCCACCAGCCCATGGGCAGGGCCACGGCGAGGCCCAGCGCGACCATCCAGGTCCGGCTGGGCGCCTTGGCGGCGGAGCGGCCCACCACCATCGTCTCGTCGAAGGAGGTGGAAGTGATCTCGGGAATGGCGGCGTCCCGGCTCATGCCCATGAGCCCCAGCAGCTCCCGCCGGTCATCCCTGCCCAGCTCCACCACCGCATCCAGGAGATCGCGGATGAAGGCGGTGCAGGAGGGGTGCCGGTCCGCGGGGTGTTTGGCCAGCACCCGGTCGAAAACCCTCCGCCAGCCCTCGGGAAGCAGCCCCACCACGGGAGGCTGCACCTCGACGGGAGGCTCGTTCACGATGCGGTAGAGGATGGTGTTGATGGAGGTGCCGGGAAAGGGGGATTGCCCGCTCATGAGCTCGAAGACCAGCACGCCGAAGCTGAAGATGTCCGAGCGGTTGTCCACAGAGCCATCCTTGATCTGCTCGGGGCTGGCGTAGCTGGGGGTTCCCAGAAAGGTGCCGGTTTGGGTCAGGCTGGCATCCTCCCTTTTGGCGATGCCGAAATCCATGAGCTTGGCCCGCCCATCCTCGGCCACCATGACGTTGCCTGGCTTGACGTCCCGGTGCACGACGCCCTTGGCGTGGGCGTGGTCGAGGGCCTCCGCCAGGCCCGCCGCGATGCGGAACCTCTCCTTGAGGTTCAGGGAGGCGTCGCTCTTGAGAAGGCCGTCCAGAGGCTTGCCCGGCACAAATTCCATGGCCAGAAAGGGCCCCAGGCCCTCCACTTCGCCCACATCGTAGATGGCCACGATGCCGGGATGGTTCAGCAACCCGGATACCTCGGCCTCCCGCTGGAACCGGGCCAGGTACTCGTGCTGGTCCGCCTCGGTGCGCACATGGTCGAAGCGCATGAGCTTGATGGCCACCTTGCGCTTGATCCGCGGGTCCTCGGCCAGGACCACGCTGCCCATGGCCCCGGTTCCCAGCAGCCGGAGAACCTGGTACCGGCCAATCGCGCTGGGGAGGTTGAGGTTGTCGAGATCGCCCATGATTGCCATCCTACCGGACGCATCGGAGATGTGGCGGTAGATTGTTAGGTTTCTCATGGATTTTCCTAGAACTGCTGACACAATAAAACAGGCCCGTCGACCCGGGCCATTGGGGGATTCGTTCCGTGATGGAAGTCGTGAAAACCGCCGTGCTCGGCACCTACTTCACCCTGCTCACGATCCTGAGCATCTACGGGGCTCACCGCCTCTGGATGCTGCTGCTGTACTACCGGCACAAGAAGGACGTGCCCCAGCCCCAGGGCGATGAGAACTATCTCCCGATGGTCACGGTGCAGCTGGCCGTGTTCAACGAGATGAACGTCATCGAGCGGCTCATGGACTATGTCGTGAAGATGGATTGGCCCAAGGAGAAGCTCGAGATTCAGGTGCTGGATGACTCCACGGACGACACCGTCAAGGTGGCCAGCGCCGTGGTGGACCGCTACAAGGCTCTGGGCTTCGACATCCACTACCTGCACCGCACGGACCGCACGGGCTTCAAGGCCGGCGCCCTTTCCGAAGGCCTCAAGGTCGCCAAGGGCGAACTGGTGGCCATGTTCGACGCCGACTTCCTCCCCACCGCCGACTTCCTCCGCAAGGCCGTACCCCACTTCGCCAATGAGAAGGTCGCCTTCGTCCAGGGCTGCTGGGCCCATCTGAACCGGGAATTTTCCCTGCTGACCCAGGTCCAGGCCATCCTGCTGGACGGCCACTTCGTCTTCGAACACACCGCGAGGCACCGGTCGAAAGCCTTCTTCAACTTCAGCGGCACCGCCGGCATGTGGCGCGTGTCCGCCATCGCCGACGCCGGGGGCTGGGAACACGACACCATCACCGAGGACGCCGATCTCTCCTACCGCGCCCAGCTCAAGGGCTGGAAGGGCGTCTACCTGAAGGACCTCGTCGTCCCCGCCGAGCTGCCCGTGGAAGTGAACGCCTTCAAGAGCCAGCAGCACCGCTGGGCCAAGGGCAACGCCCAGGTCATCCGCAAGCTCATGAAGACCATCTGGAAATCCAACGAGAGCCTGCACACCAAGATGGAGTGCTGGTTCCACCTGACCGCCAACTGCAACTACATGCTGATGGTGGTGCTCTCCATCATCATGGTGCCCGCCATGATCTTCCGGGCCGGCACGCCCGTGCACATCCTCCTGCTGACGGACGGCCCATTCTTCCTGTTGAACGCCGTGAGTGTGGGCCTCTACTTCGGCCTCTCCCAGAAGGAACTGACCGACAACACCGGCTGGGTGCGCCGCCTGAAGTACATTCCCGGCCTCATGGGCCTGGGCATCGGCCTCGCCCTGAACCAGGCCAAAGCCGTGCTGGAAGGCTTCTTCACCGACGACAAGGAATTCAAGCGCACCCCCAAATACGGCGTGGACGCCGAGGGCAACTCGGTTACCAAGCGCGCCTACAAGGTGCCCAAGAGCCTCATGACCTTCCTGGAGCTGGGCTTCGCCATCTACTACTTCGGCGCGGTCCTGGTGGCCGTCTACATCCGCAAGTGGGCCTCCGTGCCCTTCCTCTGGCTGTTCTTCAGCGGCTTCTCCTACATGAGCATCCTCTCCCTGGCCGACGTGAAGCTGTTCCGGCGCCTGGCCATGGATGAGCCCGCCGACGACGCCCAGAACGCGGCGAACTTCGTCCAGTAGCCTTTCCCGCCGATAAGGGCCCATGGCTCGTCCCACGGCCCGTTCCGGATCCACCCGCCCCCGCGCCGCCGCCCTGCGGTACCGGCCGGAGGCGCCCTTCCAGGACGCGGCCCCGAGACTCGTCGCCAAAGGCCAGGGCCTCCTCGCCGAGCGCATCCTGGAACTGGCCAAGCAGCATGGGGTGTCCATCTCCAAGGATCCGGATCTGCTGGCGGCGCTCGAACCCCTGGATCTGCACCGGCTCATCCCGCCCGAACTGTTCCAGGCTGTGGCGGTGCTGTTGGCGACCCTCTACAAAGCCAACAAGGATCTGCCCCCGCGATGATCGACCTCCACTGCCACACCCTTCACTCCGACGGGACTGATACATCCGAAGGGCTGGCCCTGCTCGGAGACGAGGCCCGGCTTTCGGCGCTCTGCCTCACGGACCACGACACCCTCGACGGCATTCCCGGTTTCCTGGCCATGCAGCCAAAGGTGAAGGTGCGGCTGCTGGTGGGCACGGAACTCAGCTGCAGCTTTCTGAACCGGTCGCTGCATGTGCTTGGCCTGCTGGTGGACCCGGGCGACGCCCGCTTCCAGGCCCGCCTGGTGGAACTCCGGGGGAGGCGGGAAGACCGCAACCGGAGGATGATCCTGCGCCTGGCGGAGCTGGGCTGCCCAGTCACCCAGGCGGATGTCGAGGCCCAGGCGGATTCCCCCCTGCTCTCCCGGGTGCACTTCGCCAAGGCCCTCGCCGCGCGGGGCTTCGTGCGGCGCCCCCAGGAAGCCTTTGTCCGCCTCATCGGAGACGACTGCCCCGGGTTTGTTCCCCGCGAGGAATTGAGTCCCGCTGAGGCCTCCCTCTGGATCCGCGAGGCCGGAGGCGTGCCGGTGGTGGCCCATCCGGGCCGCTTCGCCGGCGGCGGCTTCCGCTGGGAGGAGGCCATGGCCGAGCTGCAGCGGGAAGGGCTGGAGGGGCTTGAAGGCTACTATGGCGAGTACCGCGCCTCCGAGCAGAAGTACTTCGTGAACCTCGCCGCCAGCCTGGGCATGGTGGTGACCGGCGGCAGCGACTACCACGGGGGCAACAAACCCGGTCTCCGCCTGGGCCGCGGCCGCGGCGGCCTTCAAGTGCCGGACGGCCTGCTGGAACGCCTGGAAACACAGCAAAAAATTGGCAGTTACAGGTAGGAAACGCTAGTCTGGAAAGGCCGAGGCGTTCATGTCCAACCGCATCCTCCTGGTGGAGGACGATCCCATCAATGTGAAATTCATCCAAACCGTTCTCGTCAAGAAGGGCGGGTACGAGGTACTGGTCTCAGAGGAAGTGGATGAGATCCTCCGCCTTGCCCGCGAGGCGGACCTGCTGGCCATCATCATGGACGTGAGCCTTTCAAGATCCAACTACGAGGGACGCAAGGTCGACGGCATCTTCATCACCCAGCTCCTGAAGAAGGATGAGGCCACCCGCCCTATTCCGGTGCTGCTGGCCACGGCCCACGCCATGTTCGGCGACCGTGAAAAATATCTGGAACTCACCGGCGCTGAAGGCTACATCGCCAAGCCGATCCATGATCCCGCAACCCTGATCGAGGCGGTCAAGGCCGTCATCGCGTCCTGACATGGCGGCGAAACCCGTTCCCCCAGCCGCCTTCCGGCTGCTGATCGAATACGACGGCAGCCGTTTCCAGGGATGGCAGAAACAGGGCGCCAAACAGTCCCGCGAGGGCGTCCGCACGGTGGCCGGCAGCCTTGAGCATGTCATTCACGAAGCGGGCCTTCGCCTGGTCTACCTCGGCGGCGCGGGCCGCACCGACGCGGGCGTCCATGCCCTGGGCCAGGTGGCGCATCTGCACCTGGAAGCCAAGGGGGCGCCCCGGCCCGGCGAACTGAGGCGGATGCTGGACTCGGCCCTGCCCCAGGACATCGCCCTCCGGGACGTGCGCAGTTGCCCCCCTCGCTTCCACGCGCGGCATGACGCCGTGGACCGCACCTACCTCTATCAGATCAGCCGCCGCCGCAGCGCCTTCGCCAAACCCTGGATCTGGTGGGTGAAGCGAAGCCTGGATTTGGACCGGCTCCACCGGGCCTGGTCCTCCTTCGAAGGCGACTGGGAGTTCTCATCCTTTGCCGAACTGGATGCCGAAGAAGATGGCCGTTCCCGCATCCTCCGCTGCGAGCTGGTGGAAAGCGGCTCCCTCGTCCTGTTGCGTGTGCGCGCCACCCACTTCTTCCGGCGCCAGGTCCGGCGCATGGTGGGCGCCTCTGTGGCCTGCGCCCTCGGGGAGGAAGAGCCCCGGCGCGTGATGGAGGATCTTCGGAGTCCCACCGAAGCCGCCAATCTTTTCTGGGCCGCCAAGGCCGCGCCTTCCTCGGGCCTCCTCCTCGAGACCGTCCGCTACGCCGGCGATCCCGAACCCGGCCCGCCGAAATCCACCGTCATTGTTCCCTGAGCTTGTCCCCTGAGCTTGTTCCCTGAGCTTGTCCCCTGAGGCCGCCCATGCTGACCCGCGACGAAGCCTGGCTGTTGCTTTGCGAATGGACCCCTTCGGACAAGCTGCGCATCCATGCGCGGGCCGTCGAGCTGGTCATGAGGGACCTGGCTGAGCATCTGGGCCAGGATGTGGAACGCTTCGGCCTGGCCGGGCTTCTGCACGATGCGGACTACGACCGTTGGCCCTCGGAGCACCCGAAGCGCATCGTGGCCTGGCTGCGGGAACGCGGCGAGGAGGACCTCGCTCATGCCATCAGCGCCCACTACACCCGCTGGGGCGTCGCCTACGACAGCCTGCTGGACAAGGCTCTGCTGGCCTCCGATGAGATCACCGGCTTCATCATGGCCTGCGCCCTGGTGCGACCCACCCGCACGGAGGGCTTGGAGCCGAAGAGCGTGAAGAAGAAGCTGAAGGACAAGGCCTTCGCCGCGGGGGTGGACCGCCATGAAGTGGCTGAAGGCCTGCGGATGCTCGTGGAGGCCGTGGGAGGTGCCGAAGACGGGCACCTGGCGCGCATCATCGCCACCCTGCATGCCCACCGCGAAGAATTGGGATTGATCTAGGCTCACCCCTTCAGGGGGAGATAGACAGCGAACCGGGTGCCTTTGCCCGGCGTGCTTTGAACGGTCAGGCCCCCTCCGTGCTCGGCCACCACGCCGAACACTTCGGCCAGCCCCAGGCCCGCCGCAGCGTGGATGGGCTGGGTGGTGAAGAAGGGATCGAACAGGAGGGCCAGTTGATGCGCGGGAATGCCGATGCCCGTGTCCGCCACCTCGACCACGGCATAGGCGCCCTTCCCCACCGGCAGAGGACTGGCGTCCAGAGGGATCAGGATCTGCTCCCGGCGGGCAGTGATGAGGAGGCTGCCGCCCCTGGGCATGGCCGTCACGGCATTCACGGCCAGTTCGCGGATGACGGACTCCAGGCGGGGCTGATCCGCATAGACCGGCAAGGGGTCGGCCCCGGTGGAAACTTGCAGGGAGACGACCGAAGGAAGGGTGGGCCTCAGACGCTCAGCCATGCAGTGCACGGTTTCGCCCAGCTCGAAGGCGCTGAGCGTGAGGAAGGAACCGCCTCCGTAGGACAGCAGTTGATGGGTGAGACGCCCGGCCCGATCCGCGGCTTCGAGGATGACCTTGAAGCCCTCCTTGAGAGAGGGATCGAGGTCCGCCGCGGCCGAACCCATCTCGGCCCGGCCCACCACGGCCGTCAGAAGGTTGTTGTACCAGTGGGCCATGCCGCCCGCCAGCCGCCTCACCGCGGCCACCTTCTCATCCTGGCGACGCTTCTGGTGGACGGCCTCGGCCCGGTGGAGCCGGGTGTTCTCGTGAGAAGTGAGGAAGAGGCGGGCCAGGATGAGCGTCACCTGGAGGACCATCACCGGGGCCAGCCACCGCAGGTTCCAATGGCCGGGCACGAAGACGCCGTAGAGCAGGAGCCCCCCGATGCCCGCCGTGGCCAGCAGCGGAAGGGGGTTGAACGTGGAGAACCAGTCCGGCCCGGGAGTCTGGTCATCCGCGCGGACCGGGTCAAAACGGAAGGCCGCCGCGGCCCAAAGGGTGCAGATGGAAGTCAGCCCGCCCAGCAAATCTCCAAAGGGGAAAACACCGTTCGGCCCGGCGGAGGATTCCAGCTGGTAGACCACCAGCGAGAAGAGGTTCAGCACCACCATGGTGACGAAAAGCCAGAAAGCGCGGCGGCTCGGGTGGGCGGCACCCCGCAGCACCAGGACGTTGAGGCCGATGAGGAGAAGGATCTGGGCCCCCCCGTAGGCCAGGTTGTAGGCCCGGGTGGTCGGATCCGCCGCGGAGGCCACCCGGGGCATGGTGATGACCATGATCAGCACCACCGACAGGCCCAGCACCGCAGCCGCCGTGTCGAGAAAGAATTCCCACCAGGCTGAAGGGCGGCTCCTCCGGGTGGGCATCAAGAGGATGCCTCCCAAGCCCAGAAGGTAGGTCGAAAAGGCCAGCGCGGCGGCGGCGGCAGGGGGCACCGGCCCCAGCCATCCGGCCTCGCTGGGGATGAGCCAAAGGCTGCTGAAGGCACTCAGGGCGAAGGCGCAACCCGAAACGCGCAGGGATTGCCGCAGCCGGGGAATCAGACTTAGGCGCCGGGCCGCCCAGAACATCAGCAGGCATTCAATGGCGCTCTTGGCGCCCAGGTAGCCCAGGAAGAGCGCTCCGTGATCCGCAGCGCGATGGCGCGCCGGGAGCCAACCGGAGACCGCCACCGCCAGGTAGAGGCCGGACAGAAGCCAGAGCCATGGCCAGATGGCCCGTCTTTCGCCGGGGTTCAGGGGCTCCGTTCCCATGTAAGGGACTCCTGGGCACCAGTCTAGTGAGAATGTGCTCCGATTGACCCCTGGATTCCTTGAAACACAAAGGCTTCTCCAAGGATACTGGCCACCCGCTGGCGGCGGAGGATGAGGGTTCGCAGGTACTCCTGCTTCTCCATGATGGCCTTCTTCCTCCCCAGGTCCTGCGACGGGGGCAGCGCTCCCGGAACGGGGCCGGCCAGCCAGTCCAGTTCAGCCCGGACGCGGGCCTCGGCCGCGGCCACCCGGATGACGCGGATGCTCCGCTGGCCCTGGGGAGCGCCCCAGTTGTTTTCGGTCCAGAGAGGCTCGGTTTCGACCTGTGCCAGGCCCATGTTCAGGCGGCCGCCGGCCTCGCGGCGGCCCTCGAAGCGCACCTTCAAGGCGGCGCCATCCCGGCTGTCCCCTCCCGCCACCGGAAACAGGTCGGCCCGGTACATGCGGTCCTGGTTGCTGATGAAATTACCCAGGGAGTAGGCCACCAGAACCTTCCGGCCTCCGGCCTCGATCAGTTCCATGGGCTGCAGGACATGGGGATGGTGGCCGAGCAGCACGTCGCACCCCGCCTCGGCCATGGCGCGGGCGATGTCCTTCTGCCGCTTGGTGGGCAGGTGCTGGTACTCGTTGCCCCAATGAATGCTCACCACCACCAGGTCCGCCTTGGCGCGGGCCTCGCGCACGGCCTGCAGGGCCGGCTCCAGGTCCAGGGGGCGCACCCAGGGTTCCGTGGCGCGGCGGTTCAAATCCAGATTGAAGATATCCGTGAAACCCAGGAAGGCCACCCGCACGCCCTGCCGTTCCACGATGTGGAGGGCCTCCGCCTGAGCCTGGTCGAAGCCGCTGCCGATGGCCACCAGATGCTCGGCCCGAAGCCGGTCCAGCGTCTCCCGCACCCCCTTGGCGCCCTGGTCGAAGGCATGGTTGTTGGCGGTGGAAAGCACCGTGAAACCGCTGGCCCGCAGGGCCCCCGGGAGGGATTCCGGGGCGTTGAACTGGAAGGGAACGCCGGGGCGGCCCGTGGCGGGCGCCACCGGGGTTTCCAGGTTTCCGAAGGCCAGATCCGCTCCCTGGAAGAGGGGCACCAGGTCAGCCCAAAGGGAGGGAAACCCCTCTGCCTCCCGCGTCGCCGAGGCCTTCACATCCTGATGCATCATGATGTCGCCCACGGCGACCAGACTGAGGCTGACGGGAGCCGGAGGCGCGGGCTTGGGTTTGGCGCGGCAGCCCAGGAATCCCACGGAAAGAGCGGAGGCCAGGCCCAGGAGCGGGGCCCAGGCTGGGATGGGCGGTCGCATCAGGCCCATTCCTCCGGACCGTAGTACACCTCCAGGGGCAGGCAAGGAATCCGGCTCCGCAGGTGGGCGGCGATGGCGTCCATGTCCGGGCGGCGCAAAGGCCTGGCCTCGGGCTCCGGCGTGGGCCGCGCCACCGTGTAGAGCTGCACCGCCTGCAACTGGCCGCCTTCGCGCTGGAGACGCTCCAGCCGCTGGCAGTAGGCCTCCAGCTCCGCGTCGTCGGGGCCCTGCCCCTTCCACTCCAGGAAGAGGGTCTGTATGACCGTAGGCCAGCGCCGGGCCGTGGCCAACAGGTTGTCTAGGATGCGCTCGAAGGGGACCTTGCTGCGGCAGATTTCGCGGTAGTAGGCCTCGGTGCCCGCGTCGAGCTTCGCCCAGATCTCGCCTTGGTTGGCCATGAGGGTATCCAGCCCCTTGACTACTTCCGGCGCCTGGAGGCGGCTGGAATCCGTGATGAGCACCAGCTTCACCTGGTCCAGGCCCCGATGGGCCTTGAGACGGGCCACCCGCGCCACCGCTTCAGGGAATTCGCGGACGGTGGTGGGTTCCCCATCCCCGCTGAAGGCGATGTCGTTCAGGCGCCGGTGCTCCGGCCGAGCCGAATCGAAGGGAGGAACGTCGTAGATCCCCCCGCTGGCGGTGAGGTCCAGCAGCACGCCCAGTTCCCGGTCCAGCTGGTCGAGGTCCAGATCCTTCCGCTTGGGGGGCGAAAGGCGGTCCACCTCGCAGTACACGCAATCGAAATTGCACACCTTGTCCGGATTGAGGTTCACGCCCAGGCTCACGCCGTGGCTGCGCCGCGAGATCACGGGATAGCAGTAGTCGAAATCCCGCCATACGCGCTTGTGGTCGAGGTGAGCCTTGATCAGTTCCGTCATGGCATCAGGATAGCGGATCAGGCCCGGTCCGCCCGGAAACCGCTGCGGGCCCGGTGGGCTTCCTCGGCCGCCCGGACCATGTCCGGTTTCCACAGGATGGGCTCGGGCCGGAGCTCCGCATCCACGGCCACCATCACGAACTCGCCGCTGGTGACATCCCGGCGCGCGTCCGATCGGGGATCGTAGACCTCGACCTGGATCTGCAGGGTCAGGCTGGTACGGCCCTGGCGGGCGATGGCGATGTGAAATTCAATGATCTCTCCGGCCCTCACCGGGCTGTGGAAGAGCAGTTCCGATACCTTCACCGTGAGGAACCGCCGGTTGCGGGAAAGCAGCGAAGCCGCGATCCCGGCCACCTTGTCCATGCGGGCCATCATGTCGCCGCCGAACAGCGCGGCATTGAGGCCGATGTCCTGATCCAGCACCATCTCCCGGGAAATCAACATGGGAGCTACCAGGCCCGGGAGGCGACGAGGACGAGGGCCAGCAGCCCCGCCGAGGCCAGCCCCAAGGCCAGCAGGCGCGGCCCCGCCAGCCGGGTCCATAGCAAGGTCCCGCTCACGGCCAGAAAGACCAGGGCCCCGGCGAAGCAATCCGTCAAAAGGATCAGGCCCGCCTGCCCTGCCTCGGCCTTGTGCATGCGCTCCAGAGCCTCGATGAGGTTCGCATCGCTGCGCTCCAGATCCACGGTGCGGTTGCCCGGAAGGTAGGTGGCCCGCGCGAAGTGGGCGTGGCCGCCCACCGTCACCGTCCACTGAGGCGCGGCGGTCACCTGCTGGCCGCCGAAGCGCGCGGCCTTGGGGGCCTGCACGCGCCAGCGCATCCGGGACAGGGGCACGCCGAACTTGGCCGATAGCGCGTTGGCAAGGGCCTCGATGGTGGCCGGCACCTGCTCCAGCTCAATCTGAACCTTGTGCGCTTCCACCTGGCCCGCCTCGATCTTCATGACGGCGCGATGGCTCATGAGGAAACCGGTCACACCGAAGAGGAGGCCCAAGGAAGCCCCCGTCAGGCCCACCCAGGCGTGGAAGCGGCGGAGGTTCCGCAGGAAGGCCCCCCGGCGGGGGGCGGATCGGGGTTCGGTCATGGAAGTCATAACAGAGATCATCGGCTGGTTGCCTGCCTTCCGGGAAGACCCCATGACACGCCCCAATAGCGCGCCCCAGCCTAGAAAATCCAGTCTTGAGTCAGCTGGCGCCACGCTTGATGATGAGAATCGCACCTGCTTTGGAGGTTATGCGTGGTTGATCGATCCCGAGGCCGAGTCCTGCTCGGCCTTTTCATTCCTTTGTTCATGAGCGGATGCGCCACGGCCGGGGGCGGCGGATCTGCGGGAATCTCGAGGTCCCCCCTGCCGCCGCCGACGCTCCGAAGCGCCACGGTGGACTATGTCCTCGGCACCTTGACGGTATACGGCGCGAATTTCGGAGACAGCTCCCCCACCGCAGTGTTCAACGGAACCAAGGTGGTCGCGGCCTTCGATGCCACCGCGCAGAAAGTGGTGGCCACCCTGCCTTCCGGCTTGAGCCGGGGCACCTACACACTGCAACTCACCCGTTCCTCCGGCGAGACGTCTGTCTTTGAAATCGCCTACGATCCCGGCGCGCCGGGCGTTCCGGGCGCCGCTGGCCCCCAGGGGACTCAAGGGCCTCAAGGCCCACAGGGCCCCCAAGGGCCCCAAGGCATCCAGGGACCGGCCGGAGCTCCTGGCGCAGTGGGGGCCATGGGACCTCAGGGCGCCATCGGCCTCACGGGCGCCACGGGCGCGCCGGGCCTCAACGGGGCCACCATCCTGACCGGCGACGCCGCCCCCGGCGCCCTTCTCGGCAGCGCGGGCGACCTCTTCTTCCTCACCGGCAGTGGCAGCCTCTACCAGAAGGCTCTCTCCGGTTGGGGCTCCCCCATCGCCAACCTCACGGGTCCCCAAGGCCTCGCCGGTCCGGCCGGCGCCTCGGGAGCGGCAGGCCCCCAGGGCCTCCAAGGACCTCAGGGCGCCCAAGGCATCCAGGGAGCCCCAGGCTCCACGGGCGCTGCCGGTCCCCAGGGCCCCCAAGGACCTCAGGGCACCCAAGGCATCCAGGGAGCCCCAGGCTCCACGGGGGCTGTCGGTCCCCAGGGCCCCCAAGGCCCTCAAGGGCCGCCGGCCTCCTTCCAGGGCGCCTGGTCCAGCATGACGGTCTATGCGGCGGGCGACGCGGTGTCCTTCAACGGGTCCAGCTACGTGGCCCTGGCCGGCGTGAATCTGAACAACACCCCTGACAGCAGCCCCGCATCCTGGGCGCTGCTTGCGCAGAGAGGCGCGACGGGCCCCGCCGGGGCGGCTGGAGTGACTGGTGCCACCGGGGCTACGGGCGCGACGGGGGCGACAGGTCCAGCGGGCGCGACGGGTCCAACCGGCGCCAACGGTCCCCAGGGGCCCGCGGGGTCTCTGGGCGCCTATGGTGACGGGTCGGCCGGCGCCCTGGTCATCAGCGGGAACACGGATTGGTCGGCCGCATCGCCCGGAGCCAACCTCCAATTCACCAGCATCACCGTGAACTCCGGGGCCACCCTGACCGTGCCGAGCGGCGTGGTCCTCCGCGTCACCGGGAGCGTGGCGATCCATGGAACCATCGTCGTGGCCACCGCGGCGGCGGACAGCGGAAGCCTCAAGCCGCACCCCGGCATCGCCCTCTCCGCCCCAGGCACGCCCTACGGCGGCATCGGCCTGGGGGCGCTGCAGGCGGGCATGGTCCTGAAACCCGGTCCCGCCGCGGGCGGCGCCGGCGCTCGGAACACGCAATCCAGCGGCGGAGAAGGCGGGGGTTCGCTTTCCATCTTCTGCCAAGGCAACCTCACCATCGGATCCGACGGCAGCATCTTCGCTAGCGGCAGCGGCGGGACCAATCCCCAGGTCGCCGGCCAGGGCATCACCGGCGCGGGGGGCGGGGCCGGCGGCGTGCTCGTGCTGATGGCCAAGGGCACGCTCAGCGTCAGCGGCCTCCTCCGCGCCACGGGGGGGAATGGCGCCGACGGCTACGACGGCAATGGCGGCAACGGCGAGGGCGGCGGAGGCGGCGGTGGCGGTGGGATCATCCATCTCCTGGGTTCGGCCATCAACGTCACGGGCACCACTCAGGTTTCCGGTGGAGCCGCGGGCGCGAACTCGGCCACGGGGACGGGTTCCTTCGGCTCCGGCGGCGGCGCCTGCGGAGGCAACGGAGGCAATGGAGGGATCCTTTCCTCGACGCTGACGCTGTCGCCCTCCGCCGGGTCCACTGGCCGCGTTCTGCAGACGGTGCTCGCGCAGCCCGAGAACCTGCTGCTCTGACTCTGATCGCGCCTGGCGACCGGGCGCTCCCTAACGACGACGGCCCCCGCACGGGGGCCGTCTCATTAAAGGGTTGAGGCTCAGGCCTTGACGCCCAGCCGCTCAGCCAGGGCCTTGCCCATATCGGCGGGGCTCTGCACGACGGTGATCCCGGCGGCGGTGAGGGCCTTCATCTTCTCGGCGGCAGTGCCCTTGCCCCCGGAGATGATGGCGCCCGCGTGGCCCATGCGGCGCCCCGGCGGGGCCGTCTGGCCGGCGATGAAGGCCACCACGGGCTTGGTGACGTAGGCCTTCACGAATTCCGCCGCCTCTTCCTCGGCGCTGCCGCCGATTTCGCCGATCATGATGATGGCGTGGGTGTCGGGATCGTCCTGGAACAGGCGCAAGGCGTCGATGTGGCTGGTGCCGTTCACCGGGTCGCCGCCAATGCCGATGCAGGTGCTCTGGCCGATGCCCAGTGCCGTGAGCTGGCCCACGGCCTCATAGGTGAGGGTGCCGGAGCGGCTGACCACGCCCACGTGGCCCTGCTTGTGGATACGACCGGGCATGATGCCGATCTTGGCCAGGCCGGGGCTGATGATGCCGGGACAGTTGGGGCCGATGAGGCGGCTCTTGGGATAGTCGGGCAGGACGCGCTTGACCTTCACCATGTCGAGGACGGGGATGCCCTCGGTGATGCAGACGATGAGCTCGATGCCTGCCTCCAGGGCTTCGAGGATGGCATCCGCCGCGCCCGCGGGGGGCACGAAGATCATGGTGGCGTTGGCGCTGGTCTTGGCGACGGCTTCCTTCACGGTGTTGAAGACGGGAAAGCCCTCGATCTCTGTGCCGCCCTTGCCGGGCGTGACGCCGCCGACCACGTTCGTGCCGTAGTCGCGGCTGCCCTTGGCGTGGAAGAGTCCCTCGCGGCCCGTGATGCCCTGGACGATCAGCTTGGTGTGGTTGCCCACGAGAACTGCCATGTCATACCTCTCTGGATTCGAATACGGGTTCCATGGTTGGGATTGGGATGAGGGTGCGGGTCTCCCGCGCACTCATCCTGGGGGCCCGGGGGTGTGCGCGCAGCGCGGAACCCCCGGACAGAATCAACGGATTGAGGCCACGACCTTCTCGGCGGCGTCCTTCAGATCCTTGGCGACGATGAGATTGAGGCCGCTGTCGGCCAGGATCTGCTTGCCCTCTTCGACATTGGTGCCTTCCAGGCGCACGACGACGGGCACCTTGATCCCGATCTCCTTCGCCGCCTTCACGATGCCCGCCGCCACGATGTCGCAGCGCATGATGCCGCCGAAGATGTTCACCAGCACGGCCTTCACGGCCGGATCCTGCAGGATGATGCGGAAGGCGTTCTTCACCGCGTCCTCGGTGGCGCCGCCGCCCACATCCAGGAAGTTGGCCGGGGAGCCGCCGTGGTACTTGATGATGTCCATGGTGCCCATGGCCAGGCCCGCGCCGTTGACCATGCAGCCGATCTGGCCGTCCAGCTTGATGAAGTTCAGGTTGAACTTGCTGGCCTCGACTTCTTCCTCGGCCTCCTCGTTGAGATCGCGGTAGGCCAGGACATCGGGGTGCCGGAAGAGCGCGTTGTCGTCGAAGCCGATCTTGGCGTCGAGGGCCGTCACATCGCCATCCTTGGTAATCACCAAGGGGTTGATCTCCACCATGGAGCAGTCCTTCTCCACAAAGAGCTTGTAGAGGTTCTGGAGGAAGACCACGCCCTTCTTGAAGGCGTCGCCCTCCAGGCCCAGGGCGAAGGCCACCTGGCGCGCCTGGAAGCCGCCCAGGCCCAGCGCCGGATCGATGGCGATCTTCACGATCTTCTCGGGAGTCTTCTCGGCCACTTCCTCGATCTCCACGCCGCCTTCGGTGGAGGCCAGCACCGTCACCCGGCTGGAGCCGCGGTCCACGAGGAAGCTCAGGTAGAGCTCGCGGGCGATGTCCACGGGCTTCGAGATGAAGACGGTGCGCACCTTCCGGCCCTCGGCGCCGGTCTGCTTGGTGACGAGCTGCATGCCGAAGATGGCTTTGAAGAGATCCGCCGCCTTGTCGGGGTCGGTCGCGAATTTCACGCCGCCGCCCTTCCCGCGGCCCCCCGCGTGGATCTGCGCCTTCACCACGCTGGCGCCACCGAATTCCTTGGTGATCATGCGGGCCTCTTCGGCATCCTGGGCCACCTTCCCGTCCGGGGTGGCCACTTTGTAGATCCGAAGCAGTTCCTTGGCTTGGTACTCGTGGATATTCATGCTCACTCCAGGAAAGGTGTCCACCAGTCTACAGGCCGGAGGCCCGGGCCCGAACCCCCAAGTCCCGAATCCAAGTCCCCGAATCCAAGTCGTGGCGCAACGTGGCATCCTTGGTCAGACCGGAGACGTTGCCATGGCCCAGTTAGACCGCCTGCTCACCCACGTCATCGCCAGGGCCGGCAGCCGTCTGGAACTGAAAGCCGACCGGAAGCCCCGGCTGGAGCTGAAATCCGGCGAGTCCCTGGACCTGCTGCCCAATCCGCTGCCGGCGGTGATGGTGGACGTTCTTGCCGGCGACGTGGTGCCCGCGGAACTCAAGGCTGCCTGGCAACAGGAGGGCGCGGCCGAATTCGACTACGACCTCTCCGGCCAGGCCTTCCGCATCAAGCTGAGCCGCTACATGGATGTCCCCCAGATACTGGCGGAACACACCGGCGCCTCGACGGCGTCCAAGCCTTCCGCTCCGGCGGAACCGCTCCCCGCTTCGAAGGCTTCGATCAGCCCGGTCTCCGCCCCGGCGGCGCCGCCAGAGCCGGTTCCCGTGGAATCGCCCCGCCCCGCTCCGGAGCCGAGGCGCCCGGCGCCCGAACCTGCGCGCTCCGGACCAGAGGCCCTGCGCTCAGCGCCGAGGCCCAATCGCGCCCACACCCATCCCCTGGCGGAAAAACTGTTCGCGGCCCTGCTCGAGCAGCAGGGCTCCGACCTGCACTGCACCACCCACGAGCCGCCCCTGGTGCGTGTCCACGGCGACATGAAGGAGCTGGCGGGATTCAGCCCCATGGACGCCTCGACCCTGCTGGAAATGATGGAATCCCTGGCCTCGCCTGCCGTCTGGCAACGCTACGAAGAGCATCATGATGCCGATTTCGCCTACTCCTACGAGACAGGCGGCTGCCGCCTCCGCGTGAATTTCTTCCACGACCGGGTGGGACCGGGCCTCGTTTGCCGCGTCATCCCCAACCAGCTGCCGGATCCGGACCGCCTGGGCCTGCCGGATCCGGTGCGCCGCCTGGCCACGCTGTCCAAGGGCCTGGTGCTGGTGACCGGCCCCACGGGCAGCGGCAAGTCCACCACCCTGGCGGCCATCGTGGACCTGGCCAACCAGAAACGGAAAGACCATATCCTCACCATCGAGGATCCCATCGAGTTCGTGCATCCCCGCAAAGGATGCCTCGTGAACCAGCGGGAGGTGGGCACCCACACCGACAGCTTCAAGAGCGGCCTGCGCGCCGCGCTGCGCGAGGATCCCGACGTGGTGCTGGTAGGCGAGATGCGCGACCTGGAGACCATCGCCATCGCCCTGGAAACCGCGGTGACGGGGCACCTGGTCTTCGGGACCCTCCACACCAGCAGCGCCATCGGCACCATCGACCGCATCGTGGACCAGTTCCCCGCGGACCGGCAGCAGCAGATCCGGGTGATGCTGGCGGATTCCCTCAAATGCGTGATCAGCCAGGTGCTGTTCAAACGCATTGGCGGCGGGCGCGTGGCCGCGCTGGAAACGCTCTTCATCACCCCCGCCATCGCCAACCTTATCCGCGAAGGCAAGAATTTCCAGATCGCCAGCGCCATGCAGACCGGCCGCAGCTACGGACAGCGCCTCATGAACGACGCCATCGTCGACCTGATCCAGGCCAAGAAGGTGGAACCCATGGAGGCCTACCTGAAGTGCCCCGACAAGGAATCCTTCATCGCCTCCTGCAAGCGGGCGGGCATCCCCTTCGACCTGCGGCTGGGCGAAGCGGAGCTCTGAACCTCGTCCCCATCCGCCGAAGGCAGAGAGGCACCACAAGACATCGAAGGCACGGAGGGGGCACCAGACCCTCCGAGGTTCCCCGTCATGGGCCCATGCTCCGTGTCTCATACCAAGTTGCGTTCAATCCAATAGAAAAGGGCTTTCACCACCAAGTCTCTTTTTGTCTCGCGTATCGCTGCAGGCGGTACTGAGAAGAGCTGCATGAACAGTGGTTCCTGTTTTTCTTGGTGGCTCGGTGTCTTGGTGGTGTTCCTTATCTTTTGAATTCAAATCCGTGTAAATCCGTGTCATCCGTGGCCAACTTGTTTTTGAAAGCCATGGGAACCATAACCCCATACCCTTGGGTGCCGCGCAGCTCTTGCCCTTGTCCTCTTCATCCTGGCGAAAGAATAGAAGAGGTTTTAGCCGGGATGAAGGAGATGAATCGGATGGAGCGGATGCTTCCTTTTCATTGGTACGAATCCGCGTTCGAAGGCCCTATTCATACCAAGTTGTGTTCAATCCAATAGAAAAGGGCTTTCACCACCAAGGCACCAAAAGGCACCAAGTTTCTTTTTGTCTCGCGTGTCGCCGTACCCTTGGCTAATAAACCCACTTTGAACGCAACTTGGTACCAGTGGTGGATCATCTGGGCGGAGCGGCCTCACATGCTCCGGGCCAGGAGGGCCTCCGGAATGTCCCGCAGCAGGCCGCCCGTGGCTGCGTCGCCGGACATGCCGGCGATATGGGCCACCGCGTTGCGGGAGGCCGCGAAGGCCAGCTCGCGGGTCTCCACCAGAGCCTGATGCTTCTCGATGAGGGCCCGGAGCTTCACCTCCTCCGTCTCAGGAATAGGCACTTCCTCGCCGCGGTCCCAGATGGTGCGGATCATGGGGCGCACCTCGTCCGGCGCCTTCTCCAGCAGGGTGAGCATGGGCAGGGTCAGTTTGCCCTCCCGCAGGTCGCTGAAGGCGGGCTTGCCCAGCTGATCGCTGGTGGCGGTGTAATCCAGCAGGTCATCGATGAGCTGGAAGGCGCGCCCTACTTCCAGGCCGTAGCCCCGCATGGCCGCGCAGTCGGCCTCGCTCCGGCCGGTCAGCACCGCCCCGGTCTCGGTGCAGCCGCTGAACAGCAGGGCGGTCTTCCGCTCCTGGATGTCGAAGTAATCCTTGCGGCTGGTGTCGAGCTTGAAGAGGACGTCGTTCTGGATGAGCTCCCCCTCGGTCATGCGCGTGGTCACCGTGGCCAGGATCTCCATCATCCGCCAGTTGCGGCAGGCGATGGCCTCGCTCATGGCCACGAGGTAGAGCAGGTCCCCGAAAAGCACGGTGAGGGTGTTGCCCCAGAGCCGGTTGAGGGTGGGCATCCCACGCCGGAGCTGGGCGTGATCGATGACGTCGTCATGGACCAGGGTGGCCGTGTGGATGAGTTCGAAGACCGCACCAAAACGCGCGTCGTCGTCGTTCTGCACGCCGCAGAAACGGGAAGAGAGAAGCACCAGGGCCGGCCTCAGGCGCTTGCCCTGCCCGCCCCGCACGTGATCCGCCAGTTTCTGGACCACCTCCACGTCGCTTTGCAGGAAGCGCTGCAGCTCCGCCTCCACCCCCGCCAGCTTGGGGGCGATGGGCAAAAAGTAACGGGCCAGGTCCAGTCGGCTCATGCGGGTTCGCTTTTCATCAAGAAGGATCCACCACGGAGACACAGAGGGTATTGAAAAAGGATGGAGGAAACATGGAGAAGCTTGTCCGGTTCTTTCTCCGTGAATCCTCCTCTGTGATCCCTCTGCGCCCTCTGTGGTGCACACAGTGGATGGACGGGGTTCGGCTCAGGGGCTTAGCCTCGGTAGTTCGTGAACTGCAGATCCAGGCCCTGGTCGTCCTTCTTGAAGAGGGCGATCACCTCCTGCAGATCGTCGCGGCTCTTGCCGCTCACCCTCAGCTGGTCGCCCTGGATGCTGGCCTGCACCTTGATCTTGGCATCCTTCACGGCTTTGATGAGGCCCTTGGCCTTTTCCACGGGGATGCCCTGCTGGATGGTCACTTCCTGGCGGACGGTGCCCTTGGCGGCGGGTTCGATCTTGCCGTATTCCATGCTGCGGATGCTGACGCCGCGCTTGTGCAGCTTGGTCTGCAGCACGTCGATGACGGCTTTGAGCTTCACCTCGTCATCGCTGGTGAGCACCAGCACCTTGTCGTCCTTGAGCTCGATCTTGGAGACCGAGCCCTTGAAGTCATAGCGCTGGCCGATCTCCTTCATGGCCTGGGCCAAGGCGTTCTTCACCTCGTCCAGGTCCACCTTGCAGACGACATCAAACGAGCATTCACTGGCCATGGGGCACTCCTCAACCGGATCGGCCCTTCAGACTAACCCCTGGATCTCCCCAGGCTCAAGGCTTGGCGCCGCAGCCCGGACCACACGTCAGGCCTCCAGCCGGCTCTGCAATTCCGGCCAGCCCTCCCACAGGCTGAGGAACTGGAAGGCGGTGAGCACCAGGGCGTGCTGGATCTCTCCGCGGCGCATGCGCTGCATCCATTCGGACCAGGAGGCGGCCCAAACCCGGAGCTCCTCCGCAGGATCCAGCTCCAAGCCACCCTCCGGCTCGCAGTCCAGGGCCAGGAAGCTGTGGCAGCGGTTGTTCTGGGTGGCGGGATTGGGGGTGCAGCTGCCGAGGGCCACCCAGCGTTCCGACACGAAGCCCGTTTCCTCGCGGAGCTCCCTCCGGGCCGCCTGGGCGGGGGTCTCCCCCGCATCGCATCCGCCCCCGGGGATTTCCAGCGTGGCCTGGTCGATGCCGTGGCGGAATTGCTCCACCAGCAGCAGCTCACCGGCGCGGTTGAAGGCCACCACGTTCACCCAGTCCGGTCCCAGCAGCCGGTAGAAGGCGTGCTCCCGGCCCGTGTGCGGGCTTCGCCGGAGGGCCACGACCTGCCTGAAAAGCCGCGAGTCCTGACGGACGCTTTCGGAATCCTGGGGCCACGGCACGGCGGGATCGAACCCTTCCGGGTGGGCGTGCAGCAGACGCATCAGTACCTCGGAATGGAGGGATCCAGGCGGCTGTAGGCGTCGATGCCGCCGGAAAGGTGGGCCAAGTCCTGGAAACCCGCGCTCCGGAGGAAGTGCAAGGCCTGGAGGCTGCGCATGCCGTGGTGGCAATAGGCGGCCACAGGCTTCGCCGGATCCAGCTCCTTCACGCGCTCCACCAGCTCGCCCAGGGGGATCAGCACCGCGCCGGGGAGGCGGGCCTTGTCGTACTCCCACCGCTCACGCACGTCGAGGATCTGCACCTGGGCGGGATCCAGGGCCTGGAAGGCAGAGGCGTCGAGGTGGGGTCCGCTTTCAAACACGGGGGGCTCCCTCTTGGTTGAGCACGCGGCTGCAGATGTGGTGGATGATCACGTCCAGGGCGGTGCGGTTCTCCACCCCCGTGGGAACGATGAGATCGGCCCAGCGCTTGCTGGGCTCGACGAACTCGAGGTGCATGGGGCGCACGCTGTTCTCGTACTGGTCCATGACGCTCTCCAGGCTGCGGCCCCGCTCATGCGTGTCGCGGCGGATGCGGCGGAGGATGCGGATATCGGCATCCGTGTCCACGAAGATCTTCACATCCAGCTGGTCCCGCAGCTCCGGCAGCGCAAAAAGCAGCAGCCCTTCCAGGATCACCACCTGTCCCGGCGGAACGGGATCTTCCCAGCCGGTCCGGTCCGAAAGGGTGAAATCGTAGCGGGGCTTGCGGATGCTCTCGCCGCGGTGCAGGGCCGACAGGTGCGCCGCCATCAGCTCCAGGTCGAAGGCGTGGGGGTGGTCCCAGTTCACGGGCCTTCCGCCGAAGCGGCCCTTCACCACCTCCAGCGGCGCATAGTAGGCATCCATGTCCAGGAGCATCGTGGCGACACTTTTCTTTCTGAGCCGTTTCACCAGCTCGGCGGCCACCGAGGTCTTGCCGCTGCCGGAGCCCCCAACGATGCCCACCAGCATCGGTCTATCCGCCATGTGTCCCCTCCCATCTCCATGCTACTTCAACGCGGCCTCCCGCTCTGGTATGGTTCGGGCCATGAGCCGCATTCGATCCGCCACTGTCCTGGCTTTCCTGGCCCTGCTGGCGGGGTGCAGCTCCGAAGATCCCCGGCTCCCGGCCAACCTCTATGAAGAAGCCCGCAAGCTCAACCTTGAAGGCCGCAGCCTGGAGGCGCGGGCCATGATGAAGCAGCTGACGGAGCGCTATCCCGACTCCGAAGCCGCCGTGCAGGCCAAACGGGACCTCTACCTCATCGAAGCCTTCGTCAACCGGGACATGGCCGACCGGCAAAAGCAGGTCCGGGCGGCCATGAAGCGTCTCGCGGACGCCCTGACCCGCTACAAGGCCAAAAAGGGAGAGTATCCCTTCTCCACCCAGGAACTGGTGCCCGATTACCTCGACCAGGTGCCCGAAGCGCCCTGGGGCCATCCCTTCATCTACCGGGCCTACGTCAGCCGGCCCATCGAGGATGTCACCGTGAAGCGCGGGCCTGCCCGCCAGCGCTTCAACACCAAGTTCGACGGCTACTACCTGGCCTGCCTGGGCACCGATCTGCAGCCCGGAGGCGAAGGCCTGGCCGCCGACACCCTCATCAAGGACGGCCTGTCCCTGGCCGAGTCGACCTTCCCCCCCGTGCCGCAGCCCCAGCCCCTGCGCTGACCTTCGGTCTTCTGTGGCGCTGCGGGCCCAGCCGCAGCGTAAAAAAGGGCGCCTTTGGCGCCCTTCCTGAAGACTGAGGACTGAGGCCTATCGAGCCACACCCCAGTCCAGGATGACCTTCCCGCTCTGCCCACTGCGCATGGCGTCGAAGCCTTTCTGGAAGTCGTCGATGCCGTAGTGGTGGGTGATGACGGGGGTGATGTCCAGGCCGCTCTGCACCATGGCGGCCATCTTGTACCAGGTTTCGAACATTTCCCGGCCGTAGATGCCCTTGAGGATGAGGCCTTTGAAGATCACCTGGCTCCAATCGATGGCGCAGTCGCCGGGGAGGATGCCCAGCAGGGCCACGCGGCCGCCGTGGTGGAGGGCCTCCAGCATGGACTGGAAGGCCTGGCGGTTGCCGCTCATTTCCAGACCCACGTCGAAGCCCTCGGTCATGCCCAGCTCCTTCATGACCTCAGGCAGGCTTTGCTTCATGGGGTTCACGGCCTTGGTGGCGCCCATCTTCCGGGCCAGGTCCAGGCGGTACTCGTTCACGTCCGTGATCACCACGTGGCGGGCGCCCACGTGCTTGGCGATGGCCACGGCCATGATGCCGATGGGGCCGGCGCCGGTGATGAGCACGTCCTCGCCCACCATGTCGAAGCTGAGGGCCGTGTGGGCGGCGTTGCCGTAGGGATCGAAAATGGCGGCCACGTCATCGGGCACGTTGTCGGGCACCTTGAAGACGTTGAAGGCCGGGATGGACAGGTACTCGGCGAAAGAGCCCGTGCGGTTCACGCCCACGCCCACGGTGTTGCGGCAGAGGTGGCGCTTGCCCGCGCGGCAGTTGCGGCAGTGGCCGCAGGTGATGTGGCCCTCGCCGCTGACACGATCGCCGGGCTTGTAGCCTTCGACTTCAGCCCCCACCTTCTCGATGACGCCCACGTACTCGTGGCCCACCACCATGGGCACGGGAATGGTCTTCTGGGCCCACTCGTCCCAGTTGTAGATGTGGACGTCGGTGCCGCAGATGGCGCTCTTGTGGACGCGGATCAGCACGTCGTTGGGTCCCATTTCCGGCATGGGGACATCCCCCATCCAGATGCCTTCCTCGCGCTTGCTCTTCAACAGGGCTTTCATGCGTGCCTCCAACCCGACCATTTCATCATCAACTGCAAGTCCGGCCAACTTCCCCATTCCCGCCTTGACGATGCGTGAATTTGGCCGATAAGGTTCTAGCAGGCCATCCATGACCCTCTCCCTTCAGCGGTTCAACCGCAATACCAACCGGAACCCTCGCGCGGATCGCGCGTGGGCCGGCGAGGGTCTCTCCTAGATTCCTGACACCCCGGACCACCCCGATTCGCGCGAGCGGATCGGGGTTTTTTCTTTTTGGAGCCAGCCATGTGCGGCATTCTCAGCATCCTCAATCTCGACCCCAAGACGTCGAATCAGGCCGAACTGCGGCGCCAGGCCCTGGCCATGGCCCGGAAGATCCGCCACCGAGGTCCCGACTGGAGCGGCATCTATAGCGACGGCCGGGCCATCCTCGTCCATGAACGCCTGTCCATCGTGGATGTGGAACATGGCGCCCAGCCTCTCCTCGACACCCTCCAGGGCACGGTGCTGGCCGTGAATGGGGAGATCTACAACCACCAGGAACTGCGCCGCGGCCTGGGGGAACCCCACGATTTCCAGACGCTCTCGGACTGCGAGGTCATCCTCTACCTCTACGACGAGCTGCCCCCCCGGGATTTCCTCAACCGCATGAACGGCATCTTCGCCTTCGTGCTCTACGACCCCAAGCGGGAAACCTACCTCATCGCCCGGGACCCCATCGGGGTCATCCCCCTCTATGTGGGCTGGGACCGCCAGGAGCATCTCTACGTGGCCTCCGAGATGAAGGCCCTGGTGGGCCACTGCGAGCGCATCCGCGAGGTGCCGCCGGGCCATTTCTACCTGGGGCATGAGCCCGACAAGAGCTTCCAGCGGTACTACGAGCCCGATTGGGCCGTTCCGGGTCACATGCCCTCGGAGCCCTACGACGCGGCCAAGCTCCGCCAGGCCCTGGAAGCCGCCGTGAAGCGGCAGCTCATGTGCGACGTGCCCTACGGCGTGCTCATTTCCGGAGGGGTCGATTCTTCCATCGTGGCGTCCATCGCGGCGAAGTACCGGGAAGGCCGCGTCGAGGAAGACGGGGCCGCGCCCGCCTGGTGGCCCCGCATCCACTCCTTCGCCATCGGTCTGGAGGGCGCGCCGGATCTGGCCCCGGCCCGCAAGGTGGCCGAGCACATCGGCGCCATCCACCACGAGATCCACTTCACGGTGCAGGAGGGGCTGGACGCCCTGTCGGACGTGATCTACCACATCGAAAGCTTCGACGTGACCACCGTCCGGGCCTCGACGCCCATGTACCTCCTCATGCGGAAAATCCGCGCCATGGGCATCAAGATGGTGTTGTCCGGGGAGGGGGCCGACGAGATCTTCGGCGGCTACCTCTACTTCCACAAGGCCCCGGACGGCGCCGAACTCCACGCGGAAACCGTGCGCAAGCTCCAAAAACTGCACCTCTACGATTGCGCGCGGGCCAACAAGGCCAGCTGCGCCTGGGGGGTGGAGGCCCGCGTCCCCTTCCTGGACCGCGAATTCCTGGACGTGGCCATGCGCCTGGATCCTTCCGTGAAGCTGCCCCGCAACGCCCAGAGACCCCGCCCCATCGAGAAGTTCCCGCTGCGCCAGGCCTTTGACGGCGCCATCCCCGATGAGGTGCTCTGGCGGCAGAAAGAGCAGTTCTCCGATGGCGTGGGCTACGCCTGGATCAACGCCCTCAAGGCCACGGCCGAGCGGGACGTAAGTGATTCCATGATGGCGGGCGCGGCCGAGCGCTTCCCCGTGAAGACGCCGGAAACCAAGGAGGCCTACTTCTACCGCCAGATCTTCGAACACCACTTCCCCAGCGCCACGGCCGTGAACTGCGTGCCCTTCGAGCGCAGCGTGGCCTGCAGCACGGAGACCGCCCTGCGCTGGGACGCCTCCTTCGCCCGGATGGCCGATCCTTCTGGCCGGGCCGTCATGGATATCCACGATCAGGGCTACCAAAGGCCCTGAGGGCCATGACGCCAATTCGATTCCCTGAGGTATCATCCCCGGAGTTGGATGCCACTCATGAGCCCTGCCACCGAACACCGGCGACACCGCCGTGTTCCGATTGCCTACCAAGTGAAGCTCGTCGCGGACGACCGGATCATCGCGTACCCCCAGGCCGTCAACCTGAGCCTGGGCGGCATCCTGCTGAAAGGCCGCGACCGCTTGCCGGTGGGCACCCAATGCGGCGTGGCGATCCTCATGAGCCCAGGTGAACCGGGGGGCCACGTGGTCGCCCGGGGCACCGTGGTGCGCAACGACGAGCGGGGCATGGCCATCGCCTTTTCCAGGGCTCTGGATGCCAGCAGCGAAGCGGCCCTGCGCCAACTCATCGAGACCCTCGGGGGAGAGGCCGCGGGCGGCCCATGCCCCCTGTGGGAAACCGGGAGCGAATGATGCCGGATCCCGAACAATCCCTGATCCAGTTGCTGGATCACATCAAGCCAGGTTCCTCCAGGCGCCTGAAGGAGGCCGGGGCCTGGGAGCCACCCGCCTTCGGAACCTACGAGGACATCCGCGAGTGGCTCAAGGAGTCCGTCATGAGCGCCACACTCTACGAGCGCTATCCCGATGGCCGCTGGACCATCCAGATCATGTTGAAGGAACAGGTTCCCAGCGGCTACAAGCACATCGTGCTCTGAACCAGTGGATCGACTCATGGCCAAAGCGACCTCTTCCCTCCCGCTGCAGATGCTGGCCCTGGCCGGTTTGGCGGGGATCGCGGCGTTGCTCTCGAATCTGTCGGCGCCCGCCTCGCGGCGGCTGGCCTGGCAAGGCTCCCTGCCCGTTCCGGCGCTGGCGGCCGGTCCCTCCCAAGCGGCGCTCCAGCCTCCGCCGGCTCCTGAAGCCCCTGCCCCCAAGCCCGACGAGGGAATCCGGCCCCTGCCCCCGCTGGCGCCCCTGCCGCCCCTGCCGCCCAAGGCGCCGCTGCCGGTCGCGCCATCCCAAGCACCTCCTGCCCCGGCCGTCCTAGCTCCGGCCCCGGCTCCCATCCAGGAGATCAGCGCAGCGGAAGCCTGGAAGGCCTTCCAGGCTGGAACCCCATTCCTGGATGCCCGGCGCAGCGCGGATTTCGCCGAAGGCCACATCGCCAAGGCCTGGAGCGCGCCGGTGTGGGAATCGGATCTGGAGGACCGCCTCTTCTCCTTCAAGGCGGCCCGCCGGCCCGGCCCGGAGGATCCCATCGTGATTTATTGCAGCGGCGGCGACTGCAAGGATTCCCACCTGCTGGCCGCGAAGCTGCTCGAGCAGGGCTACTTCCGCCTGCTGATCTTCCGCGAAGGATTCCCCGCCTGGGTGGCCCAGGGCCGCCCGGTGGAGAAGGGACAGCCATGAGGAACCTGCTCCTGCATCCGAGGACCGCGCTCCTGTGCCGGATCCTTCTCGGCCTCGCGTTCATCGCCGCGGCCCTGCCCAAGATCTCCGATCCACCCGGCTTCGCCAAGGCCATCTGGGCCTACGAGCTGTTCCCGCCCTGGAGCCTGAGCCCCCTGGCCCTGCTGCTGCCCTGGCTGGAGCTGGTTTGCGGACTGGCCCTGTGCCTGGGTTTCTGGCCCCGGGCCGCGGCCCTCTGGGTGGCGGGCCTGCTGGTGGCCTTCATGGTGGCCCTGTCCATCAATCTGGCCCGGCGCCACCCGGTGGATTGCGGCTGTTTCGGCGCCACCGCCCACCATACCGAGGCTGAGCGGCTCGAAGACATGCGGTGGGCTTTGGCGCGGGATGCCGGGTTGCTGCTCCTGGCGCTCCAGTGTCTCTGGGCGGGACGCGGCCGCCCGCTGGAATCAGGCCCGGCCCACGGCCAGCAGATCTGAGGCCCATTCGAGCCACAGCCCCGCCGCCGAATCATGGCCCAGGTCCCGGGACAGCGCATCCTTGTTGGGTTCGGGCAGGGACAGCACCGGGATGCCGGGCATGCCGTAGGCGATGGCGCACATCATGAACCGCGCCGCCTCCCCCAGGGTGACGATCTTCAGCCGCTCCATGGAGCGGCTCCAGGAGGCTTCCGCCAGCGTCTCCAGCCGATGGATGTTCCAAGGATGGACCACGTGGTTGAAGTCCACCGCGCCATGCCCGGGTTTGAAGCCCACGTAGGTCATGGCCAAGCCCATGGTGCGCGGCGGCGCCGGATCCCAGAATCCGCCCCGGCCCAGGGTGAAATCCGCGTCCTTCTTGTGCAGCAGGCCCGCGCGGCCCAGGGCCTGCCAGACCAGGTAGCCGCCGGCGCTGTCGTCTTCCCAGAAAGGCGCGGCGTGGCGCAAGGACGCGTCCGTGGCGAAGCCTCCCACCAGGAGGATGAGGATGGGCCCTTTCTCGGGAAACAGGGTGGGCAGGTCCAGGGGCTTGAACGTGCGCCGTTCCGGGGAGGGGAAGGACGCTTCACCGGGCATGCGCCGTTCCTGCGGAGGTGCCCCGGCGTGGGCCACCACCAGGCGGGAGCCGCCTTCGGTGGCCTCCACCTGGAGGCGGCCCAGCTCCAGCCGGGTCACGATCTCCTCGAAGGTGTACTCCGTGGTGTCCAGCGGGGAGGGCTCACGCTCGGGCGGCAACGTCACAGCGCCTCCAGGGAATACCCTGAAAACCTTGCGCCGATGGCCGCCCGGTGGCAAGCCTTGGGATGTTTCCGCTAGGAAATGACGCCCAGCTCCCGGCCCACCTTGGTGAAGGCAGCGATGGCGTGATCCAGATCGGCGGTGGTGTGCGCCGCGCTCATCTGGGTGCGGATGCGGGCCTGGCCCTTGGGCACCACGGGGAAGAAGAAGCCGATGACGTAGACGCCCTCGTCCAGCAGGCGCTTGGCGAATTCCTGGGCCAGGGGCGCCTCGTAGAGCATCACCGGCACGATGGGGTGCTCGCCGGGCAGCAGCTTGAAGCCGGCCTTCTCCATGCCCGCGCGGAAGTAGCGGGCGTTTTCGTGCACCTTCTTGATGAGGCCCTGGCTGTTCTTCAGCAGCTCCAGCACCTTCAGCGTGGCGGCCACGATGGCCGGGGCCACAGAGTTGGAGAAGAGGTAGGGCCGGGCCTTCTGCCGCAGCCAATCGATGGCTTCCTGCTTGCCCGCGATGTAGCCGCCGGAGGCGCCGCCCAGGGCCTTGCCGAAGGTGCCGGTCATGAAATCCACCCGGCCCATGACGCCGCAGTGCTCATGGGTGCCCCGGCCGTTCACGCCCATGAAGCCCACCGCATGGCTGTCGTCCACCATCACCATGGCGCCGTGTTTCTCCGCCAGATCGCAGATCTCGCCCAGCTTGGCGATGTAGCCGTCCATGCTGAACACGCCGTCGGTGACCACCAGCTTGAAGCGGGCGCCGGCCGCATCGGCGGCCTTGAGTTGGGCTTCCAGATCGGCCATGTCGGAGTTGGCGTAGCGGAAGCGCTTGGCTTTGCAGAGGCGGATGCCGTCGATGATGGAGGCGTGGTTCAGCGCATCGCTGATGATGGCGTCCTCCTCGCCCAGCAGGCCCTCGAAGATGGCGCCGTTGGCGTCGAAGCAGGAGGAGTAGAGCTGGGTGTCCTCGAAGCCGAGGAACCCGGCCAGCTTCTGTTCCAGCTCCCGGTGGATGTCCTGGGTGCCGCAGATGAAGCGCACGGAGGCCATGCCGAAGCCGTGAGCGTCCATGACAGTCTTGGCGGCCTGGATCACCTCGGGGTGATTGGCCAGGCCCAGGTAGTTGTTGGCGCAGAGGCACACCACGTCGCGGCCGTTGGCCTTCATCTGGGGCTGCTGGGGCGAGGTGATGACGCGCTCAGTCTTGAAGAGCCCGGCCTCCTTCAGCAGCTCGATTTCGCGGTTGAGATGGGCCAGGTAGCCAGGGTTCACGGCGGTCTCCTATCGATGCAACTCGTTAGGATACTGCCGGGTTGCTTGACGGACAGCGGCTTGTGTCACCATTCTTCCGAATCGACAAGGAAACCGACCATGCGCCATCCACTGCTCCTGCCCGCCCTCGTGCCTGCGCTCGCCCTGGGCCTGGCCTGCAACTCCAAGCTGGACCGCAACCGCGCCGAGGATCTGATCCGCAAGGACTATCCAGTGGTGATCACCACCACCGTGCCGGACCACGCCTCCGCCGAAAAAGGCAGCCCCGAGCACCGGCGACTGGCCACCCTCCAGGAAAACACCGCCAAAACCGGCTGGTTCGACATCACCGTCAAGGCCGAAGGCAACCGGGAGACCTTCACCTTCCGCCTGAAGCCGGACGCGCCCAAGGCCATCAAGGCCGCGCCCAAGGGCTTCACCATGCCGGCGGCCGAGGCAGTCTTTGTCCGGGCCTCCAAGTTGGAGCCCACCCGCGAAGGAGCCCGCGTCACCTACGAGGTGCGCCTGGAGAAGCCCACGGCGCAGTTCCCCCTGTTCCAGGCCCAGTTCCCCGAGGCGCGGGTGGGCCAAATCAGGCCCCGTTTCGCCACCTTTGAGCGCCGCCGGGGCACCTGGGAGCTGACGGGCACCAATGAAGCCTTCCGCAAGGCGGAGTAGACGACCCTGCCGGGACTTGATCGGAGTTACAGCCTTGTGGCTTTGGGGATGGGTCCGCCTCCAGTACCTTTGAAGGCATCGAGGTTCCTTTGGATCACAGTCCTGCCTACCGTCTGCGGCGCTTCCTGAACTGGTTTCCCCTGGGCCTGACCTACGCGGCCATGTACATGGGCCGTTACAATTTCAACATCGTGAAAGGCGACATCGGCGCCTGGTACCACCTGGACAAGTGGCAGATGGGCGTCATCGCCTCGGCGGGTTTCTGGACCTACGGCCTGGCGGTGGCTTTCAACGGCCCCATCGCGGATCGCATCGGAGGCCGCAAGGCCATCCTGGTGGGTGCCATCGGGGCGGCCCTGCTGAACCTCCTCATCGGCTTCATGTTCCTGAATGGCCATGTGACTCAGCTGCTCCTGAGCATGAGCTTGCTCTGGAGCGTGAACATGTATTTCCAGAGCTTCGGAGCGCTCTCAGTGGTGAAGGTGAACAGCACCTGGTTCCACGTGCGGGAGCGGGGCGTCTTCGGCGGCATCTTCGGCATCATGATCAGCTCCGGCTACTTCCTGGCCACCACCATCGGCGCCTGGCTGCTGGCCAGCTTCCACAGCTGGACCGTCATCTGGTTCGTGCCCTCCGCGGCCATGGCCTTGATGTTCTGCGTGGACTGGTTCATGGTCCGCAACCGCCCCAGCCATGCGGGCCACGAGGATTTCGACACCGGGGACGGCTCCAACGCCGCCTCCGCCGAGGACACCCCTCTGCCCATGGCCGACCTGGCGAGGAAGATCTTCCACAACCCCGTCATCGTGGCCCTGATCTTCGCGGAGTTCTGCACAGGCTTCGTGCGCCAGGGCGTGATGCTCTACTTCACCGAGTACCTCCAGGAGGTCTACCACCTGGGCAAGAAGGAGCATCTCTTCTGGTTCACGGGCATCGCCTTCATGGCGGGCGGCATCCTCGGCGGCCTGCTCTGCGGCTGGATGAGCGACAAGCTGTTCCAGTCCCGGCGGCCACCCGTGGCCTTCCTCTTCTACCTCGTGCAGGTGCTCATGCTGGGTCTGCTGGGCATGAGCCTGGGCCGAGGCAGCTATGGCGGCCAGGTTTGGGCCGTGATCCTGCTAGGCCTTACGGCCATGTTCATCTTCGGCGTGCACGGCATGCTCAGCGGCACCGCCAGCATGGACTTCGGCGGACGCAAGGCTGCGGCCTCCGTGGCCGGCGCCCTGGACGGCATCCAGTACATCGGCTCCGGCCTCACGGGCTTCGGCCTGGGCTGGGTCTTCAAGACCTACGGCTGGGACGGGGTCGCCACGCAAGGCCACCAGCCCGCGAACGCCTGGATCTGGGTGGGCTGCATCATCCCCTTCAGCCTCATCGGCGCCTTCATCATGACCCGCATCTGGAACGCCAAGGCAGGCGCCGGGGCGCACTGAAAGACAGGTCCACCGATTTCACCGATTCAAGTGCAAGGGGGATCTGTGTGAATCTGTGAAATCTGCGGACGGAATCTTTTACTTCGCCAGCTGATCGAAGGCCGCCTTCAGGCCGCTGTGGATGGCCCGCACATCCCCGACCTTCCACAGCTTCTGATCCTCGCGGACGAAGGTGGTCAGATCGTTGCGGTTGTCGAAGCGGGCCACGGGCAGGTGGTAGACCTTGGTCTCGTACCGGTCGCCGGCCTGGATGAGGCGCTCCACGCGGATGGTGCCGGGGCGGTCACTCTGCTCCATCAGGTAGGCCATATCGTCGGTGCCGTACTGGCCCAGCATCACTTCCATGGGCACGCTGTGGTGGAGGATGCTGCCCTGGCCGTTGGGACGGCCACGCTCGATGTTCTTGCGGCGGCTTTCCGCGGGATCCACCCAGACGTAGAGCACGGAGGCCTTGTCCAGGATGGCGGGCGAGAGGGTCTGAAAGGCCGTGTCGTAGCCGTGAGGCGGGCAGAGCGGGAAGGCGGAACCATGGGCTCCGCCGCGGGCGGCCTCGATGACCAAGGTGCGCCCAGCCTTGTCTTGGGCGTTCTGACGGTTGAGGGCGTCCAGCTCCGCCCGGCACTCCGCTTCCAGCGCCTCGGCCATGCGCACCCGGATGCGGTAGGGGATGTCGCCCAGGTACTCGGGCAGGCCCACCTTGGCGTGGGCGGCGTCCAGGCGGTCGAAGAGGTGCTGGGCGGCACTGGTCACCTGCACCTGGCGGCTGGCCATGAGATCGGCGTAATCCTCATTCAGCAGTTCGATGAGCACCGCCCAGGTCCAGTTGTCGCGGAAGGGGCGGCTGGGGCCGTGGTAGTAGGCGTAACCCAGGCCGTTGGCCTTCAGCTCGTCGTCGATGCGGTGCATGAGATGCACGTAGGGATAATCGTCGAGCTGAAGGGTGGGACCCATGTGGAAGTCGTTGCGGCACTGGTCGGGCGTGAGGCTGGCCAGGTAGCGGCGCACCTCCGATTTGCCGGAGGCGGGAAGGCTGAAAAGCAGGATGGTGTCGAGGAGTTGGGACATGGGATCCACCGTACGAATCTTTCAATATGCCACGCCGCTGTGAAACAGGAATCACGGAAGAATGAGCCGTGAGGCCAGGCGGAGGTATGCTGGAGTGAGGAAATGTCCCACCTTGGCCCCCTCTGCGGCATCCCCGCGGGCGGGGTTTCTTTTCAGGAATGCTGCATTCATGCGTGACCGTGAAATCGTCGAGCGTGTCCGGGAGGCGACCGACCTTCTGGCCCTGGTGGGCCAGGCGGTGAAGCTGCGCAAGCAGGGCTCGGCGCATGTGGGCCTCTGCCCCTTCCACGCGGAACGCAGCCCCAGCTTCCAGGTCGTGGCGAACCGGGGCTTCTATCACTGCTTCGGCTGCGGCAAGCATGGCGATGCCTTCACCTGGCTCATGGAGCGCGAGGGCATGACCTTCCCGGAGGCCCTGGAGACCCTGGCCCGGGGAGCGGGCATCGACCTGCCCCAGCGCCGGGAGCGGCCCAGCACGGAGGTGGATCTGGAAACGCGCATGCGCGCGGCGCTGGATGCGGCCCAATCTTTCTTCGAGAGCCAGTTGCCCCGCCACCCGGATGCCCTGACCTATCTCAAGGAGCGCGGCTACGAGGGCCCCTTCCTGGCGGAGGCGGGTTTCGGCATGGCCCCAGATGGATGGGAGGGCCTCGTTGCTCATTTACGAAACTTGAATTTTTCTGGCGAACTTTTGGAACAAGCCGGTTTAGTGAGTCGAAGCGAACGGGGAACTCAGATTGATTTCCTCCGCAACCGGCTCACCATCCCCATCCACGATGCCCGGGGAAGGTTGGTGGCATTTGGGGGCCGGATCATGGGTTCCGGCCAACCCAAGTACCTCAATACCCGGGATACCGCCCTATTCCACAAGGGCGAAACCCTGTTCGGCTTCCACCGCGCCAAGGGCGCCATGAAGGATGGAGCCCTGGTGGTGGAAGGCTATTTCGACGTGCTTCAGCTCCACCAGCATGGCATCCACCAGGCCGTGGCCCCCCTGGGAACGGCCCTCACGGAGGAACACCTCAAGGCCCTGGGCCGCTTCACCCGCCGGGTGACCCTCTGTTTCGACGGCGACAGCGCCGGCCGCCGCGCCATGGAAAAGAGCCTCCGCATGGCCCTGCCCCTGGGCTTCGAGGTGCGTCTGTTGGAACTGCCCCAGGGCGAGGACCCCGACACCTGGTGCCTGAAGCTGGGGGGCGAGGCCTTCCGGGATCTGCTGCGCGCTGCCCCTGACTGGACCGCCTTCATGGTGGACCGTGCCATGGAGGGCAAGGATCTGCGCCGCACCTCGGACCGCATGGGGGCCTTCAAGGACCTGCTGGATTTCCTGCCCTACCTGCCCCGCACCACCGAAAGCCGCGACCTCTTTTCCAGCCTGGCCCACCAGCTGCAGGTACCCATCCAGGAGTTGGACCGGGCGGTGAAAAGCCGTCAAGCCCCCGCCCCGTCCATTGAAGAATCCAGTCCCGCCGTTCCGGCGCTGCCGCGGCTGGACGACTTGATCCGAGGCCTGCTCCTGCTCTGCGCCGGAGGCCACTGGCGGCGGGTGCAGGAGGCGCCGCCCGCCTGGTGGGAAACCCTGGAGGGGGCGCCGCTGCTACAGGCCCTGCTGGATGCGGAGGGGGATGGGACCCTTTTACCCGAAGGAGCCGTGGCGGCGCTCCGCCACATTGAGGCCCAGGCCAGCCACAAGGACGAAGCGGGCCGCGATGTGGAATCGCTGCTGGTGAAACTCGAAGGGCGCTATGTGGACCGGGAGATCCAGGCCAACAACCGCCTCCTCCAGGACCCCAGCACCGTGGTGGACGCGGCCCTCACCCGCCAGATCATGGCCCGGCAGAACGACCTGCTGGCCCGCCAGAAAAAACTCTCCCAGTTGCGGCGGAACCTGCGCTGATCGCATTCTGAACCTCGGCCCTTGCCTGATTTCGCAGATTCCCTATACTGAAAAGTTCCGGATTCGGCCGGTACATTGGCCGAGATCTGTACTCCCCTCGGCCACCGGGTTCTCCGGTCCCCACCGGGTCGCCCGGCCCGATGTTCGCAGCGCTCTTTGAGGTCCGAATGGTTCCAACGCCGCAACGCGATACCTACTACTCCCTGACCAAGGCCCTGATCTCCCTCGGAAGGAAAAACGGATTTCTGCTGGTCGACCAGCTCAATGACTTCCTCCCGGATACCGCTTCCAACCCCGCGGACCTGGAGGTGGTCCTCAGCCTGTTCGCCCGCCTGGGCGTGGGCGTGGGCGCCACCGAGGAAGAAGCCCAGGCGGCGCGGGAGGCCATCGAGCCCGAATTCGTGCTGATCGAGGGCGGCGGCAAGGGCGACAAGGATCTCGACGTTGAGATCGACAGCCCCGACAGCGACAAGTTCAATGACCCCGTCCGCATGTACCTCAAGGAAATGGGCACGGTGCCCCTCCTCAAGCGCGAGGACGAGGTCGAGATCGCCAAGCGCATCGAGATCGGCGTGCGCAGCGTCATGCGCGCCCTGTCCCGCAGCCGCCTGGCCGCCAGCCTGCTCATCGACATCGGCCGCATGCTGAAGGAGAACCCCGGCAAGATCCGCGAAGTGGTGGGCCTTTCCGACGAGGTGGATGACGACGAGGATGCAGAAAGCACCTCCGCTACCCAGCACGTGCACCACCAGTTCGAGAAGCTGCTGGTCTACGACCAGGCCCTTCAGGAGCTGCTGGACCTCAAGCTCCAGGTGGACGCGGGCACCAAGACCCTGCCCAAGAAGCGCAAGCTGGACCGCGAAGTGCTCATGGCCCGCGGCCGCCTGTCCCGCCAGATCCGCAAGCTGGGCCTCAACAGCCTGGCGGTCACCCGCCTCATCGACAAGATCACCCATCAGCACAGCCAGGTGATGGCCGGCGAACGCAAGTGCCGCGAGCTGCGGGACCGCCTCAAGAACCCCGCCTTCGCCAAGCTGAAGGATAAATACAAGGACGAGCTGGCCCACATCGAGAAGACCCTGGCGGATTTCTTCGAGAAGTACGAAACCACCAGCGAGCAGTTCCACAAGGATTTCAACGGCCTCAAGGCTGCCGAGAGTATCAGCCGAGGCGCCAAGGCCGAACTCATCGAGGCCAACCTGCGCCTCGTGGTCAGCATCGCCAAGCGCTACACGAACCGCGGCCTGCAGTTCCTGGACCTCATCCAGGAGGGCAACATCGGGCTCATGAAGGCCGTGGACAAGTTCGAGTACAGCCGCGGCTTCAAGTTCTCCACCTACGCCACCTGGTGGATCCGGCAGGCCATCACCCGCGCCATCGCGGACCAGGCCCGCACCATCCGCATCCCCGTGCACATGATCGAAACCATCAACAAGCTCATCCGCACCCAGCGCGAGCTGGTGCAGAAGCTGGGGCGCGAACCATCCAGCGAGGAGATTGCCCACGCCATGGACATGCCCGTGGGCAAGGTCCGGAAGGTGATGAAGATTGCCCAGGAGCCCATCTCCCTGGAAACGCCCATCGGCGAGGAGGAAGATTCCCACCTGGGGGATTTCATCGAGGACAAGACGGTCGTCTCCCCCGTGGAGCAGGTCGTCCAGCAGCGCCTCAAGGAAACCGTCCGCAACGTCCTCAACACCCTCAGCGAGCGCGAAGAGCGGGTCCTCCGCATGCGCTTCGGCGTGGGCGACGACGGCTCGGAACACACGCTGGAAGAAGTGGGCAGTGAGTTCGCCGTGACCCGCGAGCGCATCCGCCAGATCGAATCCAAGGCCCTGCGGAAAATCCGCCACCCCAGGTACTCCAAGACCCTGAAGGCATTCCTGGGGTAGCGAAACTCCGGCATCAGTCACCAAATCTCATCACCGAGGCACCAAGCCACCAAGAACTGCAAAAGCAGATTCTTTTCTTGGTGCCTTCGTGTCTTGGTGGTGAGATTTCCCTTTTCCGAGACCGACGCTCCGTGACCGATTCAAAAAGCCCCTACGCCCCGCTTCGGAACAGCCTCTTCCTGGCCATCTGGATCGCGGCCATGGCCTCGAACGTGGGCACCTGGGTGCAGAGCGTGGGCGAGAAGTGGCTCATGGCGGAGATCACGCGCTCGCCCCTGCTCATGAGCCTCATCGAGACCGGCTCCACCCTGCCCATGCTCATCCTGTCCATGGCGGGGGGCGCCATCGCCGATATCGTGGACCGCCGCCGCCTGTTGCTGCTCACCCAGGGCTGGATGCTGCTGGCCGCCACAGCCATGGCCGTGCTCTCCGCCATGCACCTGGTGACCCCCCTGCTCCTCATTTCCATGTCCCTGCTGCTGGGCGTGGGCGCGGCCCTCAACGCCCCGGCCTGGCAGGCTTCGGTGCCTGACCTGGTGGCGAAAGATCAAATCGCCTCGGCCGTGGCCCTCAACAGCGCCGGGTTCAACGTAAGCCGCGCCGTGGGCCCTGCCTTGGGAGGCCTCGTCGTCGGCTGGCTCGGCCCCACCTGGTCCTTCACGCTCAATGCGATCTCTTTCGTGGGCGTGCTGGCTGTGTTGAAGGGCTGGAAGCGCAAGCCCACCACCACGGACCTGCCTGCCGAGCGCTTCACCGCCGCCATGAAGGTGGGCCTGCGCTACACCCGCCACCGCAAGGCGCTCCAGATCATTCTCCTTCGGAGCGGCGGCTTCGTCTTTTTCGGCGGCCCCATCTTCTCCCTGCTGCCCACCCTGGCCATCCACCACCTGCACTTGAGTTCCTCGGCCTTCGGCCTGCTCCTGGGCTGCTCGGGAGCCGGCGCCGTCTCTGCCACCCTGGCGTTGCCCAGCCTGCGCCAGCGCATCAGCCCCAACCAGCTGCTGGCCCTGGCCACGACGCTCTTCGCCTGCGGGCTGCTGCTGCTTTCCGTCGTGGTGCACGCGCTGCCCGTGGCCCTCATCCTCCTGGTCTGCGGCGCGGGCTGGCTCACGGTGCTCAGCACCTGCAACACCGGCATCCAGCTTTCGGTGCCCTCCTGGGTGCGGGCCCGCGCCCTGGGCGTCTACATCACCACCTGGGGTGGCGCAATGGCGGGCGGGGCGGCCTTCTGGGGGTGGGTGGGCGAACACCGCGGCATCCACACCGCCTACGCGGCGGCGGGCCTGGGCATGCTCGTGATGCTCGCCGCCACGGCCCGTCTGAAGATCCAGGCCCTGCACGAGCCCATGGACCTGAGCCCCCACCGCCTGCAGCCCCATGCCCCGGAATCCATCCATCCCGGCGAGGGCCCCATCCTTACCGTGCTGGAATACCTGGTTCCCGAGGACCGGCAGGCGGCCTTCCAGGAGGCCATGCAGGGGGTCCGCCGCATCCGCATCCGTGATGGCGCTGTGCGCTGGTCCCTGTTCCGGGACCTGGCCCGGCCGGAGCCCGGGAGCCTCCGCTTTGTCGAGAGTTTCCTCAGTTCCAGCTGGGGTGAGCACCTGCGCCAGCATCACCGCGCTACCGTGGAAGACCGCGCCGTGTTCCGCGCCGCCTACGCCCTGGGCAGCGAACCCAAACCGCGGATCAGCCACCTTGTGGCGGCCTGGGAGGACCGGGGCTCCATTCTTGACCGCATTCTCGAATAGACCTTCCTAGGCTCTGCACCGGGTTTCGGTCATGCTTGAACCATCGCTTCGGAGCTTCCCCCCGTGCTTTCCAAGGACCAGACCCTGGGCAAATACCAGATCCTGGACCGCCTCGGTTCCGGCGGTTTCGGCGCCGTCTACCTGGCCATGGACACCTGGGTGAACCGCAAGGTGGCGCTGAAGGTGCCCCACCAGCAGCAGGACGAAATCGTGGATCTGCTGAAGGAGCCCCGCATCATGGCGGGCCTGAAGCACCCCAACATCGTGGAACTCATCACCGTCGAACGGAAGAACGGCATCTTCTTCATGGTGCTGGAATACGTGGAAGGCGAGGGTCTCGACCGCCTGATCCGCCGCGAGCGCGCCCTGCCGCCCACCCGCGCCCTGGAGATCGGCCTGGATGTCTGCAGCGCCATCGCCTTCGCTCATGGCCACCAGATCCTCCACCGCGACCTGCGCCCGGCCAACATCCTGGTGAACAAGGACGGCGTGGCCAAAGTCACGGATTTCGGCACCTCCCGGGTGCTGGAGATGCAGCACGTGCCCTACGCGCCCACGCGCATCGGATCTCCGCCCTACATGGCGCCGGAACATTTCCGCGGGCGGGCCGTGTTCCAGTCCGACCTCTGGTCGCTGGGCATCACGCTCTACGAGATGCTGACGGGCACCGTGCCCTTCTACGACGCCGATCCCCTGAAGATCGCCCAGGCCCTCACCAGCCAGCAGATCGTGGCCCCGCACCTGCGGAACCCCGTGGTGCCCAAGGCCTTCTCCGAAGTGGTCATGAAGGCCCTGGCCGTGAACCTGGGCGAGCGCTTCCTGTCGGCGCAGGCCCTGCTTGAGGCCCTGCGCCGGCTGAAGGACAGCGTGGCCCGCGAAACCCGGCCCCTGGGCACGGCGGTGCTCTCCACCGGCATGTCCGGTCCCCATCCCACCCTGCGGGCCGCCACCCAATCACGGCTCTGCCGCTTCTGTTACCGGCAGCTTCCGCGCATGGCCATGGTTTGCCCCAACTGCGGCGAAAAGAACTGATGGTCTGGCATCCCACCAAGGAAGCGGTGAAGCGGCTCTGGGGGCGCCGCTGGGTCCGGCGGGTGTCCTACGTCCTGGTGGCGGGCACTGCCACCTTCATGGTGGCGCCCTGGGTGGCCTCCCGCCCGGCCGTGCTGCGGTGGGCCACTCGCCGCATCGACGCGGCGGTCCGGGAGGAAACCGGCCTTCCCCTCGCCATCGGCGGCATGGAACTCCATCCGGGCCTGGGCACGGTCGTCCTGCAGGATGTCCGCCTGGGAGACGACCTGCTGACCATCCAACGCGTGGAAGTCCACCTGGACCTCTGGTCCCTGCTCGGCCCCAACCGGCGCGTCTACTCCCTGCGCTTCGAAAAGCCCCATCTCCGCGTGACCGAGGCTGGGCTGGCCGCCATCAAGCTCAAGAGCCATCCGCCACGGACCGGCCCCCTGCCCAAGTTCCAGCTGGATTACCTGAGCCTCACCGGCGGGGAAATCGAGGTGCCCAAGCCCGTGAGGGGCATCCCGGCATTGAAGTATTTCTTTGAGGTGAAGGGCGCCGGCCTCGGGCCGAACCAGCTTCGCGTCGACCTCACGGGGGCGCAGCTCAGCGTCCTCAGCCCCGCGGGCTGGGAAAGGGGCCGCTTGGACATCAATGGCGACCTCTCCGAAACCACCCAGGTCGTCCGGGAAGGCTACCTGCGCCTCGGTGAAAGCCAGATCCGGCTCAGCGGCCGCCTGGTGGCCGCGCTCGCAAAGGAAGCCGACCGCGTGGAGGCGCGCCTTTCCGGGGTGGTGGATCTGGCCCAGGCAGCCCATTGGGGCGGGCGCAAGAAAGCCCCCATGGACGGCGATCTGGAGATAGCCGCCACCCTCCAGGGCCCCCTGAACATGCCCGCCTGGACCCTGACCGCCGAGGGGCAGGATCTGCGGCCGGCGGCCACGGTCTTTGTTCCCGGAAACATCGAGTTGAAAGCCGGCGGAACCCTGGACCATGCGCACCTTGAACGGTTCCGCTGGGCCTCCCTCCAAGGGGAATGGAAGGCCGAAGGCAGCTGGTCGAAAAAGGCCCCCATCGAGGCCAACCTCCAGGGAACGGGCCTGGATCTGGAGGCCCTGGGCCAGGCGCTCCGCGTCCATGAACTGAAGGGGGTCCGCGGGGCCCTGGACATCCAGATCAAGGGACCCAAGCACAATGAAGGCCTGGAACGGCCGGACCGCTGGGGGGCCACGGTCAAGGCCTCCCTCTCCCAGCACGGCTTGGAATCGGGCAGCATTCAGGCCTCTCTGGCCAACGGACAGCTCCAACTGGACCAGGTGCGGCTTGACCTTGAATCCCTGAAATTGGAAGGTTCAGGCCAGGCCAGCCTCGATGCACGGGGGCTGCGGCAGCTGGATGCCAAGGGGCGGGTGGAAGTGGGCGCGGATCAGGTGGCCGAGGCCCTGCGGTCATGGAAGATCGTGGATCTGGACATGGAAGGGGCCGCGGACGCCACGGCCCGGGTGCGCTGGAACCGCGGAGCTGGTCTGGAACTGGACGGTTCCGTGCAAGTGGCCCATCCCCGGTGGCATGGGGCCCAGGCGGACCAGGTTCTGGCCAAGACCGTGGAAATCCGCGGATCGGACCTGTGGATTAAGGACATTGATCTGTTGAAGGACCAGGGCCGGGGAGGCGGAAACCTGTGGCTCACCTGGGGCAAGCTGCCCCGGGGACAGTCCCAGATGGACATGTGCTACACCGCGTTCCGCCTTCCGGTGGTGGAGGGGCTCCGGGCAGCGGATCTGAAGGACGACGAAGACCACGACCTTCCCATCACCGGCACGGGCAACGGCTGGGTGCGGCTGTGGGGTCCCTTCGATCAGCTTCAAATGTCTGGAAGTGCCCAAGTCGAGTTGGGAGAGACTTACGGAATTAAAATTCCAGCCGTTTCCGGGGATTTTTGGATGGATCTGGAATCCCGGCACATGAAAGTATCGGATGTGCGGATCGCGGAACGGCCGGATCTCCTCGGGAGGGGTGACCAGTCCCCCGAAGGCGCCCTGGCGCTCTGCGGTCAGGCGGACATGGATTTCCGGCTCTGGACCTGGTGGGTGGACCTGGGCGGCCGCGTGGATTCCCAGCTTCTCGCCCTTCCGGGACCCCGGTTCCAGGCCCAGGCTCAGGTGCAGCTGATGGGCCCTCTCACCAGCCCATTCGGTTCCCTGCAACTCCCGGAAGGCCGCGCGCAATGGAGCCGCGGGCGGCTGTTCTTCGGCGACCGCAGCGTGGAGGGACTCGAAGGCCAGGTGACGCTGGAACGCGGGCACTTGGCGGGCCGCCTTGGCATCGAGGGGATGAGCCGCCAGGTGCTGGATTTCCAGGTCCGCCCCGACGGCGAGGATCTGGTGGGAGAGCTGGGCCTGACCATCTCTCCCGAAAGCGCCCAGACCGGTCTGCTGGCCCAGGGGCTCAGCAGCGACCTTCTGGAGGATCTGAACCTTTCCGCCACCGCCCAGGGCCGCTGGAAGGGCGGCCGGGATCTGGAATGGACAGGGTCTCTCGACCGCCTGGCGGCACAGTTCAGCGCCTTCGAGCTGCACCAGGCCGCCCCCTCGCTCCTGCGGGGCAATGCCCTTGGCGCGAGCCTGGATCTGGCCCTGGAAGGCGGGGCGCGCGGGGCCTCTGCCGAGGCCACCCCGAAGGCGGCCCATGTCCGCCTGTCGGGAACCCTGCCCTTCTCAGGAACCGCGCCCATGGCCCTCCGGACCCAGGGCGACGCGGATCTGGCCCACGTCAAATCCATCCTCGACCGGGTGCTGGAGGTCGATGAATACAGCCTGCTGTCGGATCTGAGCGTGCAGGGCACCAGCCGCTTCAACGTCCTCGCCCACGGCACCTATTTCGATCCCCTCCTGGACGGAACCCTATCCCTGGACAAGGGGCGCATGAACCTGCGGGGCTACCAGGGGGCTGAGGACATCCAGGGCGAGGCGATCCTCAAGGACCGCACCCTGACCATTCCCGAAGACAAGCCGATACAAGGCACCCTTGCTCACGGCGCCCTGAACGCCAGCGGGGCCCTCCTCTGGCGGCTGGGCGGGTTGGATTCCTATGCCTTCAAGGCCTCTCTCTCCAACTTCCAGCTCCGCGACGTGCCCGATGGGCTGGATCTACAGGGGGACCTGCAGGCCACCTTCAATGGCAACGAAGAGGGCGGCCTCCTCAAGGGCAGCCTCAGTGCAGACCGCCTGAGCTACCAGACTGAGGTCAAGCTGTCCGATCTCATCCTCCGCAGCGCCCTCAGCGACAGCGGCGTCCTGACCGGGCTGGACCTGGACGACCCCCTGGAACGGATCCGCCTGGATCTGGATTTGGAACTCCGCACGCCCTGGCGCTTCGACACGAACCTCCTGAAGCTGGAGGGGCGGACCGAAGGGCCTTTCCAGATCCTGGGCACCCTGGGCCACCCCGTGCCCAAGGGCACCATGCTGTTCCAGCCCGGGGGGCGGGTCACGAACATCTTCCCTGCGGGCGACATGGTGGTGGACCGCGGCTCGCTGACGTTCTCGGACATCCGCCCCATGGATCCCATGATCAACATCCAGGGCAGCGTGACGTCCATTCCCGGCTACACCGTGAACATGGACATCCACGGCACCCTGAGCAAACTGTCCGTCATTCCCACGTCCACGCCCAGCCTGCGCCAGGACGAGATCATGGCGATCCTCATCAACCCCGGCAACGTGAACAACGTGGGCACCGCCGGAACCTCCAGCAGTGCCTCCCAGGGCGCCATCACTTCTGGCCTCGCCAGCGCCGGATCGGGACTCATCACCACCCTGGCTTTCGCGCCCCTGCAGGAGCAGCTGCGGCGGTCCCTCGGCCTGGACCGCGTGAACGTGGCGGTGCGCACCACCTCCCTCGGCACCAACGAAACCGAGGTGACGCTGGGCAAGAGCCTTGAATTGCTCGGCCAGCGCAGCGCCTTCGTGGTCTCCCACAAGAAGAGCGGTGAACTGAGCATCAGCGCCCTGCAAGGGGAGTGGCGTTTCGGCAATTTGATCCTTCAGATCGGTTTCACCAAGGGCAGCGAGGTCGGCCTCTCCGGAGAGGTCCGCCATACTTGGAGCCCCAAGTAGGCCAGGAAAGGAACCCTGCATGATCACCGTGAAGTGTTTTGCCAGGTACCGCGCCTTGCTGGGGTTTGAAGAGGCGCGGGTGGCGTCTGTGCCCACCTTGGCCGACCTGCTGGCGGATTCCCGGTTCGCGGCCCTGCCGAAGGATGCCCTCCTGGCCGTGAACATGTCCTTCGCCGACCGGAGCGCGCCTTTGCGGGATGGGGACGAGGTGGCGCTCATGCCGCCGGTTTCCGGCGGCTGATGCCAAGTTGCGTTCAATCCAAATAGAAAAGGGCTTTCACCACCAAGACACCAAGTTTCTTTTTGTCTCGTGTACCACCGTCGGCGATACCGAGAAGACTTGCATGAACAGCGGCTCTTGGTGTCTTGGCGTCTTGGTGGTGTTCTTTATCTTTTGCATTCAAATCCGTGCGAATCCGTGTCATCCGTGGCCAATTTGTTTTTGAAAGCCATGGAAACCACGGGCCTAGACCCTTGGGCGCCACGCCGCGCTTATCCTTATCCCCTCCATCCTGGCAAAAGAAAAAGAAGTTGTTGGGCCGGGATGAAGAAGATGAATGGGATGGGGCGGATGCTTCCTTTTCATTGGTGCGAATCCGCATTCGAAGGGTCCATTGATACCAAGTTGTGTTCAATCCGATAGAAAAGGACTTTCACCACCAAGACACCAAGTTTCTTTTTGTCTCGTGTACCACCGTCGGCGATACCGAGAAGACTTGCATGAACAGCGGCTCTTGTTCTTCTTGGTGTCTTGGCGTCTTGGTGGTGTTCTTTATCTTTTGCATTCAAATCCGTGCGAATCCGTGTCATCCGTGGCCAACTTGTTCTTGAAAGTCATGGGAACCACAGGCCCAGACCTTAGGGCGCCGCGTGGCCCTTATCCCTTTCATCCCCTCCATCCCGGCAAAAGAAAGAAGTTGTTTTGCCGGGATGGCTTCGGGAGACGTGGTTTGACAACCTGGTATTCCTGTCCATGGATGACGTGGAGGACCGTCTCGAACGGGTCCTCAAACACATGGGCGACCACCCAGAGACGCTTCGCCATGCCGCTGCCTACCCTTGGCTGATAAACCCACTTTGAACGCAACTTGGTATGACGAGGCTCAGGCCTCGCGGCGGATGTCCATGACTTCTCCGCCCGTGAGCCGCAGCAGCTCCTGGAAGGCCGGTTCCCGGCGCAGACGGTCCTCGGGGCGCTCGGGCGCGGCGCTCCCTCCCTCATCCTCGAAGGCGATCTCGATGGCTTTGAGGCCGGGCAGCACCCCTGCCAGGGCTGCCAGCAGGTGCGGGCTTGACTTCTCCCGCTCGAAATCCACCAGGGTCTGCCGGACGTTGCCCGGGAAACGGAAGCGCAGAATGGGGGCTTCCCAGCGCAGGTCCGACGCCATCTGGGGCGCCGTGGCCAGGGCCCGCAGGCCCGGAGCCTGACGGAACGCTTCGCTGCAAGCCGCCCGCAGTTGATCTGGGGAGGCCGGAACCCGGGGAGCCGGCGCCGCTGGAGGGGGCGCGGGGTGTGCCGGCCTGCGAGGCCCCTCAGGCGCCGGCGCGACCTGGGGGGCCCTGGAAGGGACCGGCGGCGGACCTGCGGGCCGGGGCGGAAGATGGGCCGGGGAACCGGAAACCAGGGCATCCAGAGGGGCGAGATGAGGCAGCTGGGCGGCGGTGATGAGGGCCAGTTCCACCACCACCCGCGGCAGGCTGCTGTCGCGGAGATCCCGCTCGCGGCTCAGGAGCAGGCTCAGCATGCGGGACCAGCGCAGCAGTTCCTGGGGGCCGCGGTTGGAGCGGGCCTCCTGCTCGAGCCGGTCCCGGAAGGCCAGCACCAGCTCCCGCCAGAAGGTGGCCCAGTCGGCGCCCTGCTCCGTGAGCTCGCGGCAGGCCTCCATGAGGGCGGCGGAATCGCCGATGGCCAGGGCGGACATTACGCCCTGCACCAGGTGGGCGCTGACGATGCCCAGCTGCTCGCGGACCGCTTCCTCCAGCACCGTGCCGTCGCCCGCGGAAATGACGCGGTCCAGGATGGTGAGCGCGTCGCGCATGGAGCCCTGCCCCGCCTCGGCCACCAGGCGCAGGCTGCCGCCCTCGAAGCTGACGCCCTCCTGCTCGCAGACGTGTTTCAGGCGGCCCTCGATGAGACCCACGGGAATGAGCCGGAAGGGAAAGATCTGCACGCGGCTCTTGATGGTATCGGGCACATCCTGGAGTTCCGTGGTGGCGAGCACGAAGATGGCGTGCGGCGGCGGCTCCTCGATGACCTTCAGCAGCGCGTTGAAGGCCTCGGTGCTGAGCATGTGCACTTCGTCGATGATGTAGACCCGGTAGCGGCAGAAGGCGGGCCGGGTCTGCACCTGCTCGCGCAGGGCCCGCGCATCGGCCACGGAGGCGCGGCTGGCGGCGTCGATCTCGACGATGTCGAGGCTGCTGTCCGGCTGCTCGGCGGCCCGGCAGGGGTCGCAGACGCCGCAGGGAGTCGCGGTGGGCCCTTCGGCGCAGTTCAGCGCCCGGGCCAGAATGCGCGCGGTGCTCGTCTTGCCGGTGCCGCGCACCCCGGCGAAAAGGTAGGCCTGGTGGATCTTCCCGCTCTCTTTGGCCCGCTTCAGGGCGTTGGCCAGGGCCCGCACGCTGCCTTCCTGGCCCACCAGGTCGGACAGGAGACGCGGACGGTATTTGAGGGCGAGGGTGGTCATGAGGAATCCAGTTTCCCACAGGGCGGGCGGGGCCGTCATAAGCGAGTTTGGGGGTTCCCCATAAGCGAGTCTTGGGGTCCCCCCGCCGCGCCCTTTGGAGTACGCTGCTCCTCATTCCAAAGGGAAGAGAGATGCCGAATGCATCCAGGACCGAGCACGATGCGTGCGGGGTTGGCTTTATCGCCAGCCGGACCGGCGAGGCCTGCCACCAGATCCTGCTGGACGCCCTCCACGCCCTGAGATGCGTGGAACACCGCGGCGGCTGCGCCGCGGATCAGGTTTCCAGCGATGGCGCCGGGGTGATGACGGACATTCCCTTCGACCTGCTGGGCTACCGGCCCGGCGAGATCGCCGTGGCCAACCTCTTCATGCCCCAGGATCCGGCGCGGCTGCAGCGCGCCCTGGAGACCTTCGCCAGCACCTTCCATTTCTTCGACCTCGAGATCCTGGCCGAACGCGACGTGCCTGTGGACACCTCCGTGCTGGGCGAGGACGCCCTTCGGACCATGCCCTCCCTGCGCCAGGTCATCCTGAAGCGTCCGGCCCACTGCCGCACGGACGCCTCCTTCGACAAGCTGCTCTACAACGCCAAGCAGGTGCTGCGCACCAAGCAGCGGGAACAGGGCATCAAGCGCGAGTTCTTCTTCGCCTCGCTGTCAGCCCGGACCATCGTCTACAAGGCCCTCACCCGTGCCGCGGACCTGCATCGCTTCTACCTCGACCTGCAGGATCCCCGCTACGCCACCCGCTTCGCCCTGATCCACCGCCGTTTCAGCACCAACACGCGGACCTCCTGGGACAAGGCCCAGCCCTTCCGCCTCATCGCCCACAACGGCGAGATCAACACCATCGCGGGCAACCGCTCCCGCGCCATCTCGCGCGAGATGTCCATCGGCCTCAAGAAGGACCAGCTGGTGACCCACGGCTCTATCAGCGATTCGGGCAGCCTGAACGAGATCGCCGAAGCCATGCTCTACCGCAGCAGCATCCCGCACATGGAGGACATCCTCGCCATCATGATGCCGCCCGCCGAGGGCCAGACGGACTTCTACACCTTCTGGAGCCGGGCCATGGAGCCCTGGGACGGGCCCGCCATCATCATGTTCTCCGACGGCAACACCGTGGGCGCCCGCCTCGACCGCAACGGCTTCCGCCCCGCCCGCTGGACCCTCACGGACGACCGCTTCATCCTGGCCTCCGAGGCCGGCGCCTTCCCCCTGGACGAGGCCCGCGTCCAGCGCAAGGGCATCGTCTACGCCGGCACGGGCGTGAAGGTGGACCTGCCCACGGGCCGGGTGCACTTCCGCGATGCCAGCCTTTCCCGCGAAAACCGGGACGCGGCCTTCGACGCCCGCGCCACGCCCATCGGCTCCCTGCCCGAAGAAACCCAACTGGCAGGCCCCGTCAGCGTCTTCAAGAAGACCCTCTTCACCTGCTCCAAGGAGGAGCTGGAAAAGCTGATCTATCCCATGATCGCCACGGGCAAGGAGGCCATCGGCTCCATGGGCGACACGGCCCGGCCCAACCTGTTCTCCTCCGAGCCACGGCCCTTCTTCGACTATTTCTACCAGCACTTTGCCCAGGTCACGAACCCGCCCCTGGACTACATCCGCGAAGGCAACATCACCGACCTGCGGGTATTCCTCGGCCGCGCGCCAAACATCTTCTTCCCCAAGGACCTGGTGCCCCTCAATGAGGCGCTGGAGCTGCCGCGCCCCCTCCTGGACCTGGGCCAGATGCGCTTCCTGGCGCGCATGCAGACCCTGAGGCCCTCGGAATCCCAGATCATCCCCCGGACCTTCCCCATCCTTTTCCAGCGGGCCGACGGAGTCCGCGGATTCCACGCGGCCGTCGAGCGGCTGGCCCAGGACGTGCGCCAGGCGGTCGAACGCGGAACCACCGTCATCATCCTCAGCGACCAGGACGCCACCGTGGACCGGCCGCCCATCCCAGGCCTCATCGCCCTGCGCGCCGTGGTGCACACCCTCAACGAATGCGGGCTGCGGCTCAACGCTTCCATCGTCATGCACACGGCGGAGGCCCGTACCTCGCATCATGTCGCAGCCCTCGTCAGTTTCGGCGCTTCGGCAATCTGCCCCTACTTGGCCCTGGAGATCGCCCGCCGGGACGAGCATCCCTCCTTCGCCACTCTGACGCCGGACCAGCGCGAGCAGAACCTCATGGCGGCCCTGGAATCGGGCCTGCTGAAGATCATGGCCAAGTGCGGCATTTCCGTGGTGCAGAGCTACATGAGCGCCAAGCTCTTCACCGCCGTGGGGCTGGGGCCCGAACTCATGGAGACCTTCTTCCCCGGCCATGCCAGCCCCCTGGGCGGCATCGGCTACGAGGAACTGGCGGGCGATGTGCTGCTGAAGACCAGCCTGGCGGCCCAATCCGGCTTCCAGAATCAGATGCTCCACACCCACCAGTTCCGCGAATCCACCAGGCCCGGCGAGGGCGAGCGCCACGGCATGACCTCCGCCCGTGCCAAGCTGGTGCACCGCCTCGTGGCCCTGGATCCGGATCTGCCCGAGGCCGTCGGCCTCTACGAGGAGTACCTGGCCTCGCTGAAGGCCGACGAGCCCATCAATCCCCGGCACCTCCTCGCCTTCCGGGAAGCCCCGGTTCCCCTGCCCTTGCCGCGGGTGGAGCCCCGGTCCGAGATCCTCAGCCGCTTTGGCGCGGGCGCCATGTCCTTCGGCGCCGTAAGCGCCGAGAGCCAGCGGGATCTCATCCTGGCCATGGAGGCCGTGGGCGGCCGCAGCAACAGTGGAGAAGGCGGCGAAAATCCCTTCTACTGGACCGATGGCCTCAGCGCCAGCACCAAGCAGGTGGCCTCGGCCCGGTTCGGCGTCACCGCCGAGTACCTGGTCTCGGGCGAAGAAATCCAGATCAAGGTGGCCCAGGGCGCCAAGCCCGGAGAGGGCGGCCAGCTCATGAAGGTGAAGGTGGACGCCACCATCGCCAAGGCCCGGTTCTCCCTGCCCGGCGTCGACCTCATCTCTCCGCCCCCCCTGCACGACATCTACAGCATCGAGGATCTGAAAGAGCTCATCTACGAACTGAAACAGGTCCATCCCAGGGCGAAGATCAGCGTGAAGCTGGTTTCGGGCACGGGCATCGGCACCATTGCCGTGGGCGTGGCCAAGGCTGGGGCGGACATCATCTACATTGCCGGCGGCGATGGCGGCACGGGAGCGGCCACCCTGGGCTCCATGAAACATGCGGGCCTGCCCTGGGAGATCGGTCTGGTGGAAGCCCATCAGGCCCTGAGAGAGAACCGCATGCGCGGACAAGTGGAGTTGCGGGTGGACGGCGGCCTGCTCACGGGCAAGGACCTGGTCACTGCCGCCATCCTGGGCGCCGAGGGCTTCGAGTTCGGCAAGCTGCTCCTGGTGGCCGAGGGCTGCGTCATGGCCCGCATCTGTGAAAAGAACACCTGCCCCGCGGGCATCGCCACCCACGATCCCAAGTTCAAGGCCCGCTACACGGGCACGCCCGAAGCCATCAAGCGCATGTTGATCCATCTGGCCGAGGACGTGCGGCGACACCTGGCCCGTCTGGGGCTGAGCAGCATGGCGGAACTGCGGGACCGCACGGACCTCCTGACGATCTCGCCCGAGCATGCGACCTTCGTCCAGGACCGGAAACTGGACTTGTCGGCCTTTCTGGCCGCCCCCCCGGAACCCGAAGCCGGAGAGCTGCCTGCCCTCCAGCCGGAAGGCGTGGGGCCGCTGAATCGCCAGATCCTCGAAGCCGCCGGGGCTTTCCTGGGTCAGGCTGGAGAGGGCCTGCTGGCCTTCCCCATCGGCACCGAGGACCGCGGCGTCCTCGCTACCCTGGCGGGAGAGATCGCCCAGGGCATCCGCGAACGCCGCCGCGCGGGTGAGGATCCCGCCGTGCCGGGCCTGCTCCGGGTCACCTTTACCGGCAGCGCCGGCCAGGGTTTCGGCGCCTTCCTTACCGAGGGCCTGGAGGTGAGGCTCCTGGGCGAAGCCAACGATTCCGTGGCCAAATCCATGTCCGGCGGCACGCTGAGTCTGCAGCCGGGACCCGCCGCCACCTTCACGCCTGAAGAAAACGCCATTCTGGGCAACGGCGCCCTCTACGGCGCCACTGGGGGCCGGTTTTTCGCGCGGGGCCTCGCGGGGGACCGCTTCGCCGTGCGCAACAGCGGCGCCAGCGCCGTGGTCGAAGGGGCCGGCCACCATGCCTGCGAGTACATGACCCGGGGCGCCGTGGCCATCCTGGGCCAGGTGCTCACCAATGCGGGCGCGGGCATGACGGGGGGCTGCCTCTTCCTGCGCCGGGAACACATGCACCGGGTCAACAGCGACTACCTGTCTCCCGTGGCCTGGCGTCCGGAGGAAGAAGGCCTCTTCCACAGCCTGCTGGAGGCCCACCTGGCGAATACGGGCAGCGCCACCGCCGAAGCGCTGCTGGCGGACTGGGCCGGAACCGTGAACGCCTTCCTGCCCTTCCTGCCCGTCGCCGTGGCCGCCGGCCTCCCGGCCCATCCTGCCAAACCCACCGCCAAGGCCTGAGGCGCGGCCCGCATCCACGATCGAGATCCACCACGGAGACACGGAGGGCACGGAGGTCTCCGAGAGACTCCCTGGTGGATCCTTCCCGCTTGACCTCAGCCCACCCGGTCGAACAGCCCTGGCAGGCCCGGCTGCGGGGTGGGAACGGCCACGGCGGCCGGGGAGGACCTGGGCCTGGCTTCCCGCATCCGCTTCTTCGCAGGGAAGGTCTCCTGGAAGGCCTCGCGGATGCCCTCCTTGTAGTCGGGGTTCAGGATCTTCAGCCAGCCGTGATCGGCGAGCACCTTGTAGAAGGGATCCTCCTTGAGCAGACGCAGGCCGCCCACCCAAGCGTTAGCGGCTCCGCTGGCCTTGGCGCGGCGGGCGAAGGCCTTGGCATCATGCACCGCCAGCAGGGGCGCCACCGCGATGGTGACGGAAATGCCGCCGGCCGCGAGGCGCTCCGCGGCGGCCCATCGGCTGGGAATGGCTGGGGCGTGGGGCTCCACGACCTGCCTTACGGTGTCATCGTCCGTGGGAATGGACAGGCCCACCGCGAGCCGGTCCCCGAAGGCCCGCAGGAGATCCAGATCCTGCAGCACCAGCGGTGAACGGGTGTGGACGATGACTTCGGTGGTGGGGCAAAGCAGCAGCACTTCCAGACAGCGGCGAGTCAGGCGGTACTGGCGCTCCAGGGGCTGGTAGGGGTCCGTGGCCGAGGCCATGAACACCCGGGCATCGTGCAGCTTGTGCCGCTGGGACCAGAGCAGCTCGGGCGCGTTCATCTTGGGCGCCACCCACTGCCCCCACTCCCCGGGTTTGTGGAGGGCGTTGGGGTACTCCCGCACATAGCAGTAGCGGCAGCCGTGGCCGCAACCCCGGTAGGGGCTCAGGGCGAACCCGAAGCCGTACCGCTCGTCCTTTTGAGGGCGGAGAATGGAGCGGGCCTCCTCGGGTTCCACGAGAAGGTCCTTGAAGAGGGAGGGAGGCGCCAGGGTGGACGGAAGAAACGTCATGCCCCAAGTCTTCGCTTTTTATTCGTTTCGTCAAGCCCTCTCGGGAACCTTGGCGACCACATTGATGCGGCCGTTGGTTTCTAGGATGGCCACCCGCACTTCCGCGAGATCCGACATGCCCGCCTGGCGGACGGCGGCCATGAGCTCGTGGCGTGTGATGCGCTCCGTGGCCAGCATGGCTTCGTCGACCTGGCCGTTGTGGACGAGGATCTGCGGCCTTCCCTCCAGGAGGGTTTCGGCCTTCTTGCTGCGCCAGGTGATCCAGGACAGCACCCCGTTGGCGGCCAGCAGGGTGGCCACCAGAATGAAACCCGCCGCCACGGTGTTGTCGCCGGCGTTCATGCTGTTTTGCACCGCGTTGCTCAGCACCAGCAGCAGCACCAGGTCGAAGGGCGCCAGCTGCCCCACCTGCCGCTTGCCCGTCAAGCGCAGGGTGATGAGCAGGAAGCCGTAGACCAGCAGGCCCCGGAGAACGAATTCCCACCAGGGCTGGGCCATCTTCCACATGGAGGCCCCCACGGGCAGGACGCCGTCAAGGCAGGCCAGCAAGGACATGAAGACTCCCGTTTCAGAAGGTGATCACCAGGGAGGTCGTGAACACGGTGTCTGTCTTCTTCAGCTGGAAGGGGACCTGGCCCAGCACCACGGGAGGCGTGGCCACGGGCGTCTGCACCACGTCCACGCCCACGAAGGCGGGCTTGTTCTTGTAGGTCACGTCATACCCCACCTTCAGGGCCAGGCGGGTCGAAAGGTTCGTGGTGAAGGCGCTGCGCCAGACCGCCAGGTAGTTCTGACTGTCCTTGAAGCTGTCCGAGACGGAGAGTTCCGAAGTGACCACTGAAGCATCGAAGAGTTTCTGTTCCACCTTGGCGCCGAAGCGGAACGTGGCGAAGGAATTATCGGCGCCGGCGGTGGTGAGCACGGGCGTTTCCCTCGTATAGCCAGCGCCGGCATCGGTGAGGACCTTGGTGCGGTCGTCCTTGATCCACCAGTGGCTCAGGCCGGCGATCCCCGTGTACCGGGCCTCCAGGCCCGCAGGAATGTTCCGCTCCCAACTCCCAGCGCCGAACCATTCCAGCCACTCGGACAGGTGGTGGTTGTATCGCAGGTTCGCGAAATAGGACTCCGTGCTGGTCTTGGTGGTGCGGACCTCCGTCACCGTGGCGGAGGCCAAGTCGGGCCCCAAGGCCGTCCGGTCCACCGTGGTCGCCGCGGCCCGCACGCCGCCCAGGCCGAAGACGATGGTGGCCTTGCTCCAGGTGTACTTGTAGTCATTGGAGAAGCCCAGGCTCTGGCTGGTGGCGTTGCCGCCCACGGCGACATAGCCCAGTGCGGCCTTGTCGGACCAGGGCGATTTCGGGGGTTCCGGGGTTTGGGCGACGAGAGTTGGGGCCGCCAGGGCGGCGGCCAGAACGGGAATCAGACGCATGGGACTACTGGACCTCCACCTTGAAGGTGGCCGATCCCAGCTCGGCGTTCTGGTCGTTCAGGAGCTTCACGGTCCACTCGCCGTCATCGCCCTGGCGGAAGGTGCGGTAGGCGTGCGTGCGGTAGGGCGAACGGGGCACCTTGAGCTCCTGCTTTGAGTTCTTGTCTCCCTTGCTGAACACCACGGTGACGGTGCTGTCGGCAGCGCCGGTGACCTTGGCCCACACGAAGATGCGCGTGCCGGCGGGCACCTTGAAGTCGGTGGACTCGCCCACGACTTCCATCTTTTCCACGGCGGTGCCTGTCTTCAGCTCCGCGTGGGGCTTGTCCTGGGCCAGGAGCAGGGAGGGCAGGAGAAGGGCGGCGAACAGGGTGCGGCGCATGGGAACTCCTTGGGATGCACGCCCCATTCTGGGAGCGAACATCCTTCCTGTCATCCAACCGGAAAAAACAGCCTCGGCGCCTGGTTCAGTTCCAAGCCTCCAGGCCTTCCAGAATGTCGCGCACCCCGGGGCCGAAACGCGCGTTACTCAGCCAGTCGACGCCGCCGGGCAGGCCCTCAAGAGCCGCTTTTACGCGGCCGCGGTGGCCCAGCTCCGGACGCGGAATGGCCCGCTCGGCGCGTTCGTGGCGCACGGCGGACGCTTCGCTGAGGGAGGGAATCCAGTGCTTCAGGCGGGCGGAGACGCCTTCCCACTGGTCCAGATCCACGGGTTTCCCGAAAGCGCCGCCGATGAAGCTGCGCAGTTGCATGAGATCTTCCGGCGCGCTCTGGGGATCCATCCAGGAAGGCACCAGCGAACCCAGATAGCCCCGGCCTTCGGGCGGATGGATGAGGAAGCCGAAACTGTCCTTGAGAGCGGGCAGCGGCGTGTGGCGGCTGTGCCAGAGATCCACCGAAGTGTAGGGAATGGCCGCCAGGGCCCCGGCGCTTTGCGGCGCCACTGGGCCCAACAGGGCCGCGGCCTCGAAGGCGGGCAGTGCCAGCACCACCCGGTCAGCTTCCCGCGCCTCGCCGCCGCCGCTCACGCGCCAGCGGCCGTCGGCCAGGCGCACCAGGCGCTCAGCCCGCAGGCCCGTGCGAACCGCGGGCAGTTTCGAGGCCAGCCGGATGGGCAGCTGCCCCATGCCACCCTCGGGCACCACCATGTGGCTGACGCCGCTCTTGCGGATGCCGTTCACCAGGCTGCCGGTGGCTTCCCACTGCTTGAGCTTGGGGATGGCATCCACCGAAAGGATTTCCGGGGGCGCGGCGAGGATGCCCGCCACCATGGCCGGCAGCAGCTCCGTGGCCACGCCCTTGCCGAGGCGGCGCGTGATGAACGCCGAGAGGCCCTCTTCCGGCTCGGGATCGCGCACGCTGATGAAGGGTTCCAGCGCCATGCGCAGCTTGGCGCCCACGGACATGAGGGGCGAGAACATCAGCGCCGGGGGCGAGGCTGGCACGGGAACGAGCCGCCCGCCCTTCCCCACCCAGCGGGCGCCGGTGCCCGGAGACCGGAATGGCAAGCCGATGGCGCTGAAGAGGCGATCCACCGCCGTGCCCTTCTGCCACAGCACGCCCTGGGGGCCCGTCTCGAAGTGGCCGCCCTCCCAGGGCAGGGTCTTCATCCAGCCACCCACGCTGGCCCCGGCTTCCCACACTTCCACGGCCTCCCCGCGGCGGTGCAGATGCCACGCCGCCGCGAGTCCCGTGACACCGCCGCCGAGGATGAGGGTGCTCATGGGAGGACCTCCAGGACGCGCCGAGCGAGGCAACGGATGTAGGCGGGATCTATGCCCGGAGCGGCCACGCGGCGGTAGGTGCGGATGCCCGCGGCGCGGGCCACATGCCGGTACTCGATATCGAGCTCGTGCAGGGTTTCGATATGCTCGCTGACGAAGCTCATGGGCACCACGATGACATCCTTGCCACCCATGGCTTTCAGCACCGTCTTCAACGGCGGCTCCAGCCATTTCACCGGGCCGGTGCGGCTCTGGTAGGCCAGCAGGTAGCCCCCGGGAATCTCGCCGATGCGCGCCATGATGGCATCGCGGGTGGCGTGGATCTCCTTCTCGTAGGGATCGCCCGCCTCGATCTGGCGCAGAGGCAGGCTGTGGGCGCTGAAAATCACGGTGGCGTGGGGCAGTTCCTGCAATGCCGCGCGCAACGGCGCTTCCAGCGAATCCAGGTAATCGGGGTCGGTGGCGTAGTGATCAACCCCAGGCAGAACCTCCAGGCCCGCTTTGGCCGCCTCCAGGGCCAGCTCGCGCAGGCTGGAACCGGTGGTGGCACGGCAATCGTGGGGGTAGAGGGTGACGGGCACCAGTTTCCGGATGCCATCCCGCTTCAGGGCCCTGAGCAGTCCGGAGGCCCGCGGCGCGGCGTAGCGGAAGCAGAGCTTCACGGGCTCGTGGCGCCCCTGGGCGCGCAGCGCGGCCCGCAATGCCGAGGCCTGGAAGGCGCTTTCCCGCAGCAGAGGGGAGCCGCCGCCGATCTCCGCATAGCGTCCCCTGGCGCCGGGAGCGCGCAGCTTGGCGATGAGTGTCGAGAAAGGCCCCTGCAGCCAGGCGGGGCCCGGCAGCTTGATCAGGTCCCGGTCCCCGAAGAGCGCGGCCAGAAAGGGTTCCACCTGATCCAGGTTCACCGGACCGCCCAGGTTCAGGAGAAGGATCGCCGTGTCTCGCATCGTCTTACACCTTAGCGAGAAGTGCCCTGTTCAATCGTCACGGAAGCCTGGATGGCATCTGTTCCCACATGAGATGGACCGCTTGCCGCCGGCATCCCATAGACTGTCTCAACCGATTGGAGCGCCCATGTCCCTGTCCGCCTTCGCCGCCCTGCCCGCCTTCTCCGCTCTTCCTGATGGCGCGCGCCTCTGGCTTCTGGCCCTGGTCCAGCCCACGGATGCTGCCGTCCTGGCGCCGGAGATGGAGGCTCTGATGGCGCGGTGGCGGCACAAGGGCGTGCAGTACCAGGGCGCCTGGACCCTGCTGGAGAACCGCATCCTGGCCGTGGTCGAACCCACCCTCGCCGCCACCCCCTCGGGATGCGCCATCGACGGCATGCTGCGCGGCGTGAACCAGTTGGCCTCCCGCCTGGGACTCGCGCTGGAGGACCCCCAGGCAGTGCTCGTGCGCTTGAAGGATGACATCCGAGCCATTCCCCGCGCGGACCTGGAGGCACGCCTCGCCGAGGGAACCCTGGACGGGGCCACGCCCGTGCTGGACCTGGCCCTGCTTACGCTGGGCGATCTCCGCGAGGGCCGGCTGGAACGCCCCCTTGCCTCCACCTGGATCGGACGGAAGTACAAGATTCAGGCCCCGGCGATGACCGGGGCCTGAACCAGGATTCCACTTGAACTAGAAGATCGATTCGCCAGGCTTGCGGCGCCAGGCTTCGGAACGCTTCTGGCCCTCGGCCTTGGGCTTGGCGTCCTTGGCGGCGGCGAGGGTTTGCAGCAGCGAGCCACCCAGCTTGGAGGCCACGTTCTTGGCCAGGGCTGGAGCGGCGGGAACCGCGGGGGCGCTGACGGGACCCGAGGCGGAAACCTCCGACGCCAAGCTCTTCGCAGTAACTTCCTTCAGGCGCTTCTCGTACCAAACCTTCCGCTTGGGATCGACCACCCGGATGTTTCCGGCCTTCTCCCCTTTTTTCAGAACCTTGGGCTTGGGCTTTTCACGGTCTTCCCGCAACACTGAATCGGGCTTTGCTGCTTCTTCAAGGATCTTCGCAAGGTTTCCCAGGCCACGCAGGTTCATCATGTGCGGTAGTTTCTCCAAAAGGGGCCACAGGCCACCACGGACCAGATTAGCGGCAAATCCTTCATTCACATAGTGATTTAAAGCACGAGTGGCTTGTTTTTCGCAGCGTCTGGCCGCGCCTGGGACACTGGAGGCATGGGAACCCCGACCAAGACCTTGAAGGCCCGGCTGGATGGCCTCTGCGATCGGTACGACACCAAGGGGGCCCTGGACAAGGATCCGCTCAGCGTGGTCCTCGCCTACGAAGCGCCCATGGACCGGGAAGTCGGGGCCTTTGTGGCCGCCCACCTGGCCTACGGGCGGGTCGATCCCATGATCCGGGCCGTGCGGGGCGGACTGGCGCCGCTGGGAGCCAAGCCCGCGAGCTGGTTGAGGAACCGATCCGAAGGGGACATCCGGCGGGAGCTGGAGCTCACCTTGAAGGATTGGGCTTGGCGCTTCCACACCGGGCCGGACCTGGCCGCCTGGCTGTTGGCCTGGAAGCGGCTCGACGCGGAAAGCGGACAGGGCCTGGAACCCCATCTGCTGCCGGGGACGGAAAGAGGAACCGAGGAAGCCCTGTCAAGGCTGGTGCAGCGCCTCCGGCTGGAATTGCCGCCGACCTACGGCGCGCGTTTTTCCCTTCCGGATCCCTTGGAAGGTGCCGCCTGCAAACGCTGGCGCATGTTCCTCCGCTGGATGGCGCGACCCGGCTGGCCGGATCTTGGCCTATGGACCCGATACCCCGTGGAAAGCCTCATCATCCCCCTCGATACCCACGTGGCGCGGGTTTCCCGCTTCATCGGCCTCAGCGGCCGCCGCACCGCCGACGGGAAGATGGCCATCGAGATCACCGCCTCCCTGCGCCGCCTGGATCCCGAAGACCCCCTCCGCTACGACTTCGCCCTCAGCCACCTGGGCATTCTTGGAGACTGCCCCGGAGTGCGCAAACGCAGCACCTGCGCGGTGTGTCCCCTGTACTCCGTGTGTCGGGCGGGCTGTTAATCCGCCGCGCGGCTTCACGGGCTTGCCACGTGGGTGACCGCCGGGTGATGAAGTAGGCTCCTGCGGAGCCTGCGGAATCGGGCCCCGGCGAGGATCCCATGCCAGTGCCGATTCGCAAGGCCAAGCCGAAGGCGCAGGCTGCGCGATGGCAGGCCTGGACCCGTCGCGCCGCAGGCGCAAAGGGGCCGGGCTTGCCACGGCACTCGGGGGAACGACTTAGGGCTGCTTCTTCCGATCTGACCCGGTTCATCGCACCCCGATGCATGGGGCCCGGCTTGAATCCAGCCTATCCGCGATCCGGGTCGGCACGCCAGTGCATGAGACCTCCGCAAGCTGGCGCCGCCACTGAAAGTGGCTGATTTGCGAGACATTTTTATGCCTCTGAAAAATACGCCGCTCGCCCCTTGACACCCCTACATCTTGGGGCCATCCTTTTCTCCCGGCACAACCCCTAGAGGTCGACTTAAGACCCTTCCCTATCCTGGGAGGGCTTTGCGCGCCTCACGGGGGATCCGCGTCTCCACTCCCCCGCCTTCTCCAACCCCATCACGCCAGGACCACCCGATGAAGATCGCCCGCCATTTCACCAAGGCAGGTCACGACCCCTTGGAAGGCATCCCCTTCGTCCCCCGCACCAGCCGCATTTCCAAGCTCGACGGCACCGTGGTGTTCGAGGCCAAGGACGTGATGGTGCCGGAAACCTGGTCCCAGGTGGCCGTGGACATCCTGGCGCAGAAATACTTCCGCCGGAAGGGCATCGACGCCCAGAACGGCGGCGAGAAGGACGCGCGGCAGGTCTTCCACCGCCTGGCCGGCTGCTGGCGGCATTGGGGCGAGACGCACCAGTACTTCGACAGCGCCGAGGATGCCCAGGCCTTCTACGACGAGCTCACCTACATGCTCGCCAACCAGATGTGCGCCCCCAACTCGCCCCAGTGGTTCAACACGGGCCTGCACTTCGCCTACGGGATTTCGGGCCCGGCCCAGGGCCACAGCTTCGTCAACCCCCTGACCGGCGAAATGGAGAAATCCACCTCCGCCTACGAGCGCCCTCAGCCCCACGCCTGCTTCATCCAGAGTGTGGCCGACGACCTCGTCAACGAGGGCGGCATCATGGATCTGTGGACCCGCGAGGCCCGCATCTTCAAGTACGGTTCCGGCACCGGCACCAACTTCTCCAAGGTGCGCGGCTCCGAGGAGCCCCTCTCCGGCGGCGGGCGCAGCTCGGGCCTGATGAGTTTCCTGGCCGTGGGCGACCGCGCCGCCGGCGCCATCAAGAGCGGCGGCACCACCCGCCGCGCCGCCAAGATGGTCTGCCTCGACCTCGACCATCCCGACATCGAGGCCTTCATCGACTGGAAGGTCACCGAAGAGCGCAAGGTGGCCATGCTGGCCGCAGGCAGCGCCGTGGTGCGCCGCCACTGGGACGCCATCTGCAAATCCGTGGAGGGCTCCACCACCAAGGATGCCGATCCCGCGACCAATGAGGCTCTGCGGAAGGCCCTGGCCCGCGCCAAGCGCGAGGGTGTGCCCGCGGCCTTCCTTACCCAGTGCCTGGGCCGCCTGGCCGAAGGGGATTTCTCCCGCGATCTGCAGGGCTACGACACGTCCTGGGACGGCGAAGGTTACCTCACCGTGGGCGGCATGAACTCCAACAACTCCGTGCGCGTGCCCGACGCCTTCATGCGCGCCCTGGAGATGGACGGCGACTGGGAGCTCAAGCGCCGCATCGACGGCAAGGCCAGCAAGAAGCTCCGCGCCAAGGACCTGTGGGGGAAGGTGAACCGCGCCGCCTGGGCCTGCGCCGACCCCGGCATCCAGTTCAACACCACCATCAACGATTGGCATACCTGCCCCGAAGACGGCCCGATCAACGCGAGCAACCCCTGCTCCGAATACATGTTCCTGGATGACACGGCCTGCAACCTGGCCTCGTTGAACCTCTGCACCTTCCTCACGGAGGATGGCGGCTTTGACCTGACGGGCTACCGCCACGCCATCCGCCTCTGGACCGTGGTGCTGGAAATCAGCGTGCTCATGGCCCAGTTCCCCAGCGACGCCATCGCCAAGCTCAGCTACGAGTTCCGCACCCTGGGCCTGGGCTACGCCAACCTCGGCGCCATGCTCATGCGCATGGGCATCCCCTACGACAGCGTGGAGGGCACCCAGTGGTGCGCCGCCCTGACCGCCATCCTCACGGGCGATGCTTATGCCGCCAGCGCCGAGATGGCGCGGGAGCTGGGCCCCTTCCCCGGCTACCAGAAGAACGCCCAGCACATGCTGCGGGTCATCCGCAACCACCGCCGCGCCGCCTACAACGCGCCTGCCTCCGAGTACGAGCAGCTCTCCATTCGTCCCCAGGGCCTCCATGGCGCGGGCGTGCCCAAGCGCATCACCGATGCTTCCCGCGAAAGCTGGGACACGGCGCTCACCTACGGCGAGCAGTGGGGCTACCGCAACGCCCAGGTCAGCGTGCTGGCCCCCACGGGCACCATCGGCCTGCTCATGGACTGCGACACCACCGGTGTCGAGCCTGATTTCGCCCTCGTGAAATTCAAGAAACTGGCGGGTGGCGGCTACTTCAAGCTGGTCAACCGCGCCATTCCCGAAGCCTTGGCCCGCCTGGGCTACAGCCCCGCGCAGATCCACGACATCGAGCGCCACGTGGTGGGCTGGCTGCAGATCACTGAGGAGACCCCCGGCATCACCCGTAGCATGCTCCGGGGCACGGGTTGGGCCGAGGAAGAGATCGCCTTGGCCGAGCAGAAGCTCCCCACGGCCTTCGATCCAGCCTTCGCCATCGACACCGAACGCCTGAAGAAGGATTTCAGCGCCGAGCAGGTGGAGACCTTCCTCCTGGCCCTCAGCGGCACCATGACGGTGGAAGGCGCGCCGCACCTGAAGGATGAGCATCTGCCCATCTTCGACTGCGCGAACCGCTGCGGCCGCACGGGCAGGCGCTACATCGCCCCCATGGGGCACCTCCGCATGATGGGCGCCGCCCAGCCCTTCCTCAGCGGTGCCATCAGCAAGACCATCAACCTGCCGGCCGAAGCCACCGTGCCCGAGATCGGCGGCATCTATGAAGCCAGCTGGCAGCTCATGCTGAAGGCTGTCGCCCTCTACCGCGACGGGTCCAAGATGAGCCAGGCCATGGCCACCAACCTGGACCTGCTCGAGGGCGCGGACACCCTCCTGGACGAACAGGCCACCTCCGCGGAGAAGACCCCCGCCGTGGCCCAGGCAATGGCGCAGCAGCTGGTGCGCACCTACCGGCGCCGCATGCCCAACCGCCGCGGCGGCTATACCCAGAGCGCCACCATCGGCGGCACCAAGCTCTACCTCCGCACCGGGGAATACGAGGACGGCAGCCTCGGCGAGATCTTCCTGGACATCCACCGCGAAGGCGCCGCCCTGCGCGCCATCCTCAACTGCTTCGCCATCGCCGTAAGCATGGGCCTGCAGCATGGCGTGCCCCTCGAGGAGTTCTGCGACGCCTTCCTGTTCACACGCTTCGAGCCCGGCGGCATGGTAGCCGGCAGCGACACCATCAAGCTGAGCACCAGCCTCATCGACTTCGTCTTCCGCGAACTGGCCATCAGCTACCTGGGCCGCTACGATCTGGCCCACGTCGATCCGGAACAGCTCATCAACGCCACCACGGGCCTGCGGCCCGGCAGCCAGGCACCCAACCTCGTGGCCGCCATGCCCGTCCTGCCCACGGGCACGCCCCTGCCCTTCCCCGAGAACCCTGTGGCTGGCGTTTCCGCCGCCCCTGCGCCCGAACCCGTCCTTGTGGGAACCTCGGGTGGCCGAGCCACCGTCAGCGCCGCGTCGGCCTCTAACGCGGCTGTTTCCGCCGCGAAGGCCGCCCGCGAGAAAGGCTACACCGGGGACCCCTGCCCCGAGTGCGGCCACCTCACCCTGGTGCGCAACGGCGCCTGCATGAAGTGCCAGACCTGCGGCGCTACGACGGGCTGCAGCTAAAGCGATTCACCTCAGAGAACGATTCATCGGGCGGGAGCGATCCCGCCCTTTTTTAATCCGCGTTAATCCGTGGCCGATCCTTCTTTTCATCGGAAGATGGAGCCATGCCCGACCCCCTGGACCCCACTGCCCTCGACCTCGGCTCTGATCCGGAGCTGGGCCGGTTGCTGGCGGCCCATCCGGACATCGAGCCCCTGCGCTTCCGCGACGGGGAGCGGCTGGTGGTGGAGGGGGAGGATTCCCAGGATCTCTACATCCTGCTGAAGGGCGCCCTGGTGGTGGAGAAGGCCCTGCCCGACGGCACCCAGCGCCCCCTGGCCCACTTGGAATGCCGGCCCCAGGCCCCGGTCATCGTCGGCGAGATGGCTTATTTCGGGACCCAGCGCCGCACGGCCACGGTGCGCGCCGTAGGCAGCTGCCAGGCCCTGCACCTGAAGCCCAGCCACCTGGATGCCATCATGGCCGGGTTCCCGGGCCTCACCCGCATCCTTTGCCGCCAGTTCACCACCCGGCTGTCCGAGGCCAACCAGGAACTGCGCGATCTGAGGGCCCGCTTCGATCTGGCCGCCAGCCTCCGCATGGTCCAGCCTGGCGAGGTGCTTCTGCGCTCCGGCGAACCCGCCCACACCCTGTTCCAGCTCACCCTGGGCGCCATCCGGGTGGATGCGGGCGGGACGAGCCGCCTCCTCCATGCGGAGGACCTGCCCGACGGCTTCCTCGGCCTGGAGGCCTTCCTGCGCGGCACCCCGCATCCCTTCACCGCCACAGTCGAAGAGCCCAGCTTCCTGGCCGTCATCGAGGCCGGGCGGCGCGAGGCCTTTCTGCGCAGCTACCCGGCCCTGGTGCTCGGAGTCCTCCAATCCCGAACCAGAACCTGAGGCCCAAGCTGGAGCCTAAGGAATTGGTCACAATTCGGGCCGCCCTAGGCCCGGGGTCCACCCCGGTTTCACTGCGTCAGTCCTGACCCGGCTCAAGAAAAATCATGCAAAAGTGCTTCGCGCCGATAGGGATGTAAACCCTTTCAGCTTTCCCTTCCCTTCCAGGCCGCAATACTCAGCCCAGGCCGTCGAGGCCGAGGTGGTGCTCATGGATTTCATCCAGGTCAAGGATCCTTCAGGGGTGGGGAGCTGGCTTCTCATCCTGGGGTGTCCCCGGGAGGCCTCCCACCAGCTGAAGGACGAGGCCCGCCACCTTTCGGGCCCCACCTTCGCCGCCTGCGCCGAGTGCGCCTACCAGGTGGGATCCCACTTCGAAAACCGCGATCCGGATTTGGACTGGAGCCTCGGCGCTTTCCCTGAGCAGCTGCAGTGTGGATATGGCGAAGGGGCCAGAGAAAGCCAGGAGATCGAGGACTCGCCGAGCGTTCAAAGCAGCTGGAAAGCGGGCTAACAGCCCTTCACCGAACGTCCAAAGCCGCATCGATCATCCAGCGGGCGATGCTGATGGGGCTGGGCAGCGGGGGCATGTCATCTCTCCCGAACCAGCGGGCGTCTTCCAGCTCGGAAGGGTCGGCCTGCAACTCGCCATCCAGGTATTCGGCCGTGAAGCCCACCATGAGGCCGTTGGGGAAGGGCCAGGGCTGGCTGCCGAAGTAGCTCAGGCGCTGGATGCGGATGCCCAGCTCCTCCGCCACCTCCCGGTGCACGCATTCCTCCAGCGATTCGCCGGGCTCTGTGAACCCCGCGACGGCGCTGTAGACGCCGGGCTTGAAGTGCGGCGACCGCGCCAGGGCCCACTGGCGCCGCCCGCCCTCGCCCCGGTGGATGAGCACGATGATGGCGGTGGCATTCGAAGGGAAGACCGTGCGGCCGCAGGCCGGGCAGCGCCGCCCTTGTCCCTCGCCGGGTTTGAGCGCCGAGGCGCAGCCGCCGCAGAACCGGTGGCCGCCTTCCCATTCCAGCCACTGGTAGGCGCGCCCGGCCTGAAGCCAATCCTCCTGAGCCATCCTGGGATGGGCATCGCGCAGGCCGAGGGCTTCCACCCCCAGCGGGACGGCCTGCCCGGGGGAGACCCGCTGGGCCAGCCATCCCTCCGGAAGCCGGAGGCTGGCCTCCACCGGAAGGTTCGCAGGCAGAGCCTCGAAGGGCAACCAGAGCCGGTTTTCCTGGAACACCATGCGCCTGTCGCTCATCCCCACCTCGGCCCTTCCAGCCTAGCCAGGGTTGGGCTCCGCCGGCATCCTCCTGCCTCATAAACCGCAGCATCTCCATCGCGTAGGTTGGGAAGGAGTTCCCCATGCCATCAAACAAGCGTCACGCCAGGCTCGCCGGTCTGCTGTACCTGGTGGTAGTCGTGACGGGATTCTTCAGCCTCGCCTACGTCCCCGCGCAAACCCTGGTGTCCGGCGATGCTGCCGCGACCCTGAGCCGGATCACGGCCTCGGAATTCCTGTTCCGGCTGGGCATCGCCGCGGGCTTCCTTTGCTACGCGGCCTTCCTGCTGTTGCCCTTCCCGCTCTACAGGCTGCTCAGTCCGGTCCACAGGGGCGCCGCGCTGCTCATGGCGGCCTTCGTGCTGGCGAGCGTTCCCATCTCCCTGATCGCCTTGACCCACAAGCTCGACATCCTGTCGATTCTGCAGGAGGGCGGGCGCCTGCGGGCCCTCGGCGGAGACCAGGTGCAGGCCCAGGTGATGCTTTCGCTGGAGGCCTACCGCAACGGCGTGCTTGTTTCCTAGATCTTCTGGGGCCTGTGGCTGCTGCCTTTCGGCTACCTCGTCTACAAGTCCCGCCTCCTCCCGAGGGCCCTGGGGCTGCTGCTCATGGCGGGATGTTTCGGCTACCTGACCGACGTCTTCGCCCGGGTGCTGATGCACGGGTACGCCGAAAGCCGCCTGGCTAGCTTCATCCTGATGCCCGGCGCCCTCGGCGAAATCGGCATCTGCTTGTGGCTTCTGATTGCCGGCGCCCGGGAAACCCCGGCCTGATCACACGAACAGCACGGCGTGCACCGGCGGAAGATGTTCGGCGAGCGCGAGCCAGTCATCGCCGCCGTTCTCGCTGAGCCACACGGAGCCCGTGGTGGAGCCGAAGGCCAGGCGCTCGCCGCTGGCATCCAGGTCGAGGGCGTGGCGGTAGACCAGATCGTAGGCCCAGGCCTGGGGCAGCCCCCGGCGCAGCGTTTCGAAGCTCCGCCCGCCATCGCGGGTGCGGTTCACCACCACCTTGCCCTCGGCGGGGACGCGACGTTCGTCCTTGATGGCCGGCACGAACCAGGCCGTGTCCGGATCCTTCGGATGCACCACCACGGGAAACCCGAAGACCGACGGCTTCACGTCCGTGATCTCGACCCAGCTCCGGGCGTCGTCCGTGCTGCGGAAGATGCCGTTGTGGTGCTGCAGCCACCAGACCTCGGGCGCCGAGGGGCACTGCACCATCCGGTGGGGATCCTGCGATTCCGGGGCCTCCACCAGTTCCGGCGGCGCGTAGTCCGCCCGCATGCCCTTGGTGTGGGCGCTCCAGGTGAGGCCGCGGTCCTGGGTGATCCACACGCCGCCGCTGGAGACGGCCACCGCCACCCGGTCGCCGTTCCGCGGATCCACGCAGACCGAGTGGATGCCGGGCGCATCCGCCCCGCCCCCGGCCCACTTGCGGCGTTCGGGCATGTGCCACAGGGATTCCACCAGGTGCCAGGTATCACCGCTGTCCTCGCTCCAGAACAGCCCGCCCGGCAGGGTGCCCGCCCAGAGCAGGCCCGGCTGCGAAACCAGCCCCGGCGCCAGGCACCAGAAGCGGATGAGGCGCCAGGGGATTTCCCTGCCCAGGAAATCCTTCTCCACCTGACCCTCGGGCGGCGCGGGATAGGCCGGCACGCTGATCTCCTCCCAGGTGGCGCCCTGGTCCCGCGAGCGGTGCAGTTTCGCGCCGAAATGGCCGTGATCCAGAGCCGCGTACCAGGCGCCGTCGCGGGGATCGCGCATGGCCAGGGACACGTTGTCTCCCAGGAAGGAGACGCCCTCCAGGGCCCAGGTGCCCTTCCCCTGACGTTGGCCCTGGCGCCGGGCGGAGAACAGCCCCTTGCGGGTGGAAACCAGCAGCTGATCGGACATCTCAACCTCCTGACAGGGCCTGCATGACAAAAATCTCGCCCGTGGGGGGCACGGGATCGCTGAGCCCCTGCCGGTCCGCGATGGGCACGCCGTTGACATAGACCGCCATGTGGAACCGCAGGGCGCCGTGCTCGTCCAGCACGTAGCCCCGGAGCTTCGGGTAGCGCGCGAAAGCGGATTCCAGGCTCTCCCGCACCGTGCCGCCCGCCACCACGCAGGGGGGGCAGGCCACATGGCGCTGGAGGTTGCGGGTGAAGGCGACACTGGGCATGAAGATCCGGGAGACCGGACACTCTCCGACGGCTCCGGCTGCTTGTCAAGACAGCCAAATTTCATGGCCCCCGCTGTCCCCAAAAAGTGTTTCCAGGAGGCTTAGCTAAAACCCGGCCCTGGGCGGCGCCAGGACGGAAAAGGCCTATATTTGGGCGTGAAGTCCGTCTCCCCTTCCAGGAGGCAACCATGCAGGTGGGAAGCATCCAGAGCGCGCTGCATTCAGGGCTTTCGCCCGTGAACGGTTCTGCCAGGAGCGCCACCCGAATCTACACGGAGCCCCAGGACACGAACCAGGACAGCATCATTTCCCCTGTCGAGGTCCAGGCCTATGCGCTGAAGCACCTGACCCTGAACCTGACTCTGAATCAGGCCGCGACGGACAGCCACCTTCCCACCTTCGCTGACTACACGCACAAGGGATTGAGGAATCAGGTTCCCGAGGCTATCCCCGGCCTCCTGGACCTGAGGGCCTGAGGAAAGCCGGGGCTGTGGCATGGGCTGCAGCCCCGGCGGAAGGGCGCTCTTGCCTACTCGAAGCGGGTGGGATCGTTCCAGTCGTCCAGATGGACCACGGGCCGGGGCTTGCCCTGATCCAGCGGGAGGCTGGCTTTCAGGAATTCTTCGTCTTCCAGTCGCGTGGGATCCGGAAGGGGCCGTCCTCCCAGATCGTGGATGGGCGCAGCGCGGCGTTCCACGCCAATGATCCGGTTCCAGGTCTGCCGCCGTTCCAAGGGACTCATCATGGTCCACCTCCGGCTGTGACCCAGCATAGGTCCGCCCATGCTGGATGCCAGGCGGAAAAAAAGAGGCGGGGATCCAGCCCCGCCCCTCTCAGAACCTGCGGCCTTCTAGATCAGGCCGAGCTGCTTCACCGCCTGCCGCTCTTCGTCCAGCTCCTTGGCGGTGGCGTCCATCTTGGCGCGGCTGAAGGCGTTGATCTCCAGACCCTTCACGATCTCCACCTGGCCGTTCTTGACGGTGACGGGGAAACCGTAGACCAGGCCTTCGGGCACGCCGTAGCTGCCGTCGGACACGAAGGCCATGCTGGTCCAATCGCCCTCGGGGGTGCCGAGCGCCCAGGACCGCATGTGATCGATGGCGGCGTTGGCGGCGCTGGCAGCGCTGCTGAGGCCGCGGGCCTCGATGATGGCGGCGCCGCGCTTGGCCACGGTGGGAATGTAGGTGTTCTCGTACCAGGCCTGGTCGTTCACCAAGTCATGGGCGTTCTTGCCGTCCACCGTGGCGTGGAAGAGATCCGGGAACTGCGTGACGCTGTGGTTGCCCCAGATGGTCATCTTCTTGATGGCGGTGACCGGCTTGCCCGTGCGCTCAGCCAACTGCGAGATGGCGCGGTTGTGGTCCAGGCGCACCATGGCGTGGAACTGGGCGGGCTTGAGCTTGGGGGCGTTGGACAGCGCGATGAAGGCGTTCGTGTTGGCGGGATTGCCCACCACCAGCACCTTCACGTTGCGGCTGGCCACTTCGCTCAGGGCATGGCCCTGGGGCTTGAAGATGCCGCCGTTGGCGTTCAGCAGGTCGCTGCGCTCCATGCCGGCCTTGCGCGGCAGGGCGCCCACCAGCAGGGCGTAGTCCGCATCCTTGAAGGCCACCATGGGATCGTCGGAGGTGACCACGCCCGCCAGCAGGGGGAAAGCACAATCGTTGAGCTCCATGACCACGCCCTGGAGGGCCTTCAGGGCCGGGGTGATCTCCAGCAGCTGGAGGATCACGGGCTGGTCGTCGCCGAGCATCGCGCCGCTGGCGATGCGGAAAAGCAGGCTGTATCCGATCTGACCGGCTGCGCCGGTGACGGCCACGCGAACAGGGGGTTTCATGCTGGATCCTCCTAAGGGTCCGCTCATTCTATACTGGCGCCACCACTTGGTCACCAGATGGTCCGGAATCGGCGCTCACTCTTTTTGACAACACCGGACCAAAGGTATTCCACGGCCGCACCGATGGGATGGGATGCTTTTCTCCATGTCCCGAATCGCCCTCCGGCCCACCGCGTTTCTTCTTTCACTCCTAGCCGCCGCCACGGCCTTCGCGGCGGGCATTCCCGCGTCGGGACGCATGGTGTTCCGCGCCTACGGCGCTCCGGAGGGACTGGAGCACATGAGCCTCACCTGCCTGGCGCAGGACCGGTCCGGCTTCCTGTGGGTGGGCACCGAGGGCGGCGCCTACCGCTACGACGGCACCGGGTTCCGCCTGTGGAGCCTGCCGGAGGGTCTGCCCTCGGCCTGGGTGCGCGCCTTCGCCGCGGCCTCCGACGGCACCCTCTGGATCGGCACCCGCGCGGGCCTGTGCTGTTTCAAGGATGGCCAGGTGCATCGGGTCGATCCCCGGGATCCTCTGGCCCACGCCTTCGTTTCGCAGATCGCGGAGGACAGCCGCGGCCGGATCTGGGTGGCCTCCCAGCAGGGCCTTTTCCGCAACGAAGGCGCCGCCAGCGGCTTCAGCCGCGTTCCGGGCTGGCCGGAGGGCCCCGCCTTCTCGCTGGCGCGGAGCGGATCCGCCATGTGGGCCGGAGGCTCTTCGATGCTGCGCAGGCTGGAGGAGGATGGCGCCGTCAGCACCTGGAACGCCTCGAAAGGCCTGCCCGACGAGCCAGTGAAGGCGCTGTTGCTGAGCGGTTCCGGCGACCTGTGGATCCGCACGCCGGGCCAGCTCCGTCTCCTCCGGCGGGGGTCGGATAGCGCCACCCTGCCCGCCGCGGGACTGCCGCCGCTGGCGGTGAGTTTCTACGAAGAGAGCCTGGCCTCCGATGGCAGCGGCGGCCTCTTCGTTCCCACCGCCAAAGGACTGCTGCACTTTCCCGCGGCGGGCGGCTGGCGGCTGATGGGCGGAGAGCGCGGCATTCCCCACGGATGGGCCAACCAGTCCCTGGTCGATCAGCGGGGCAACCTCTGGCTGGCGAGCCTGGGCCTGCACCTGTTGCAGGGCAACGGCTCCTGGCAGAACTACACCCACATGGACGGCCTGCCGGGCGACACCACCTGGGGCCTGCTCCGCGACCGCCAGGGCACCCTCTGGATCAGCACCAGCAACGGCCTGGCCCGCATGGACGCCAAGGGCATCAGCACCTTTCCCCCGGGGGCGGGCCTGGTGCTCTACACCATGGTCGAGGCCGCCGACGGAAGCATCTGGGGGGCCGGAGAACATCCTTTTCTCGTGCGCATCGCCCCGGACAGGCAGAGCCTGGTCCGCATTCCCCTGCCCTCGTCGCCCGGCTTGGCCATTCCCGTCGCGCTCGCCTTCGGGGAAGAAGGCTCCCTGTGGATCGCCACCTCCAACGATGGGCTCTGGCAATTGCAGGATCCCCTGGGCGGTCGGCGCTACCAGCGGGCGGATCTTCCCGGCCGGGGCGAGCTTGGCCAGGTCACGGCACTGCACGTGGATGCCCGGAAACGGCTCTGGGCCTGCACGGGCCGCGGCCTGGCGCGGCTCGACCAGCAGGGCTGGAAGATGTTCAGCACGGAATCGGGCTTGCACGAGGCGCCGCTTTGGGCCCTGGCTCCCCTGCCCGATGGCACCGTATGGCTGGGTTACCTCGAGCCCTTCGGGCTCACCCATCTGGATCTGTCGGGCGCGGCGCCCAGGCTGCTGGAGCATCGCAACCGCAGGAACGGCCTGGCCAGCGATTCGGTCTACAGCCTCGTGACAGATTCAGCCGGCGCCCTCTGGGTGGGCGGCCCCCGCGGCGTGCAGCGGCTCCAGGGCGGCACCCAGCGGCTGTTCCGTCGAGAGGATGGCCTCGTCGGCACGGACTGCAATCCCTTCTCCACCTGGGCGGACGCGGACGGCAGCCTTTGGTTCGGGTCCACCACGGGGCTGTTGCGGCACCTGCCCGAACCCGCGGCCAGCGCCACCCCCTCTCCGGGCACGGTGCTCATGGGCCTGGCCCTCGGCCGCCGCGTCTGGGATCTCCCCTTCATGGGCTCTCTGGATCTGGGCAGCGTTCCCTACGCGGACCGCACCCTCTCGGCCCGCTGCACCTCTCTCGATTTCCAGCAGGAAGACCGCCTGCAGTTCCAGGCCCGGCTGCTGGGCCTGGAGGAGGAATGGGTCAGCCTCCGGAACCGGGACCTGCGCTACGCCGCCCTGCCTCCGGGCCGCTACGAACTCCAGGTGCGCACCCTCATCGAGGGAGGCCAGCCTGGTCCCATGGCCGCGGCCCGCTTCCAGATCCTTTCGCCTTGGTGGACCCGATGGTGGATGTGGATCATCGGCCTGGGGCTGGGCCACGCGGCGGGCCGGGCCGGCTTCCGGTGGCGCACCCGCCGGTTGCAACGGAGGAACGAGGAACTCCAGATCCTGGTGCAGCAGCGCACCCAGGCCCTGGAACTCAGCAACCTGGCTTTGGAAACCATATCCACCACGGATCCGCTCACCTCGCTGCGGAACCGGCGCTACCTGAGCCAGGAACTGCCTGCCTCGCTGGCCTTGGTGCTGCGCAACCAACGGGCCGCCGCAGGAGCCGGCGCCACGGGACCGGACGCCGTGGTGGTGTTCGCCCTGCTCGACATCGACCACTTCAAACGGATCAACGACACCTGGAGCCACGAGACCGGGGATCGCGCCCTGAAGCAGATCACCGACATCCTCCGCCGGGAGGCCCGCGAATCCGATTTCCTGATCCGCTGGGGCGGCGAGGAGATCCTCTTCGTGGGCCGCACCGCGGATCTGGACCGCGCGGCCGCCGTGGTGGACCGCCTCCACCAGGCCATCCGGGAGCACCCCTTCGACCTGGGCGTCGGGCACCCCGTGCCGCTCACCTGCTCCATCGGCTTCTCTGTCTATCCCTTCCAGTCCGATCACCTGGAGGCCGCCACCTGGGAGGACCAGGTCCGGCTGGCGGACCGCTGTCTCTACGCCGTGAAACGGTCCGGCCGCGACGGCTGGCTGGGCGTGGCGGGAAGGCCCGGCGCCGGGGCCGGATTGGCCCAGGCCTTCGAGGCCAATCCAGCGGAGACGGCCGCCCATGGCTCTGTGTCCCTGCGTGCGCGGGATGAGCGTCCCCTCCACTGGGAGTCCTATGGCCAGGCCTGAGGTGGGAGCTACAGCGCCTTGACCACCTGTTCGCCGCCCAGCTGGCGCATCTGGTTCAGGATCCAGGCCTGCCTTCCACGGATGTACTCGCTGGGGGCGCTGGCATGGAATTTATGCGGGTTGGGCAGCACCGCGGCCAGCAGGGCCGCCTCTGAAGGCGAGAGCCGCTTGGCGGGCTTGCCGAAGTAGGCTCGCGCGGCGGCCTCGGCCCCGTAGACGCCATCACCGAATTCCACGATGTTCAAGTAGACCTCGAGGATGCGGCGCTTCGACCAGCCCGTTTCGATGAGCAGCGTGAACCAGGCCTCGAAGCCCTTGCGCACCCAGGAGCGGCTGCTCCACAGAAAAAGGTTCTTGGCCGTCTGCTGGGAGACCGTGGAGGCGCCGCGCTTTCTGCGGCTGCTCTCGTTGTGCTGGATGGCCTTCTCGATGGCCTGCCAGTCGAAGCCGAAGTGGTCGGCGAAGTTCTGATCCTCCGCGGCGATGACGGCCAAGCCCAGGCTGGGAGAGATCTCCTCAAGGGGCACCCACTGGTGGCGCGAAACGTAGGGCTTGTCCGAGGACCAGGATTCCACCCGCCTCTGCAGCATGAGGCCCGAGGCAGGCACCGGTGCGAAGCGGAAGGCCAGCACCAGAATGATGTTCAATGCAAGAAAGCTTCCCAGGACCCAAGCTAAGCCCAGCAGAATCCGCCTTCCCCAACCCCTTTTTTTCGCCATCGTCCCGCACCCGCCGAAACATTCAGTCTGCCAGGGGCCGCGCCGATGAGTGGAGATCCGTTTCCGCCAAGCGGCAAAAGGGAGCACTTCCGGATGTCAAGCCAGCAAGAGAAAAGGAAGTATCCCCGCCTGAGCATTAGCGACAGGGAGTACGGCATCCGGTTGAGGGTGAATGGATCACTGGTCCAGGATCCGCGCCTGGTCAACCTCAGCGCCGGGGGCTGCGGGCTGGAGATCCAGATGGCCGAAGCGCGGCATCTGGAGGTGGGCGACCTTCTGGAGTCCGTGTTCCTGGACCACTCGGACCTGCCCTTTCTCCCTCTAAGCGCCACCGTGGTCCGCCTGCTCGGAAAGGTGGCCGGCAAAACCGGCGGGTACGTTCTGTTGGGCCTGGAATTCCAGGAAATCACCCCCTTCGTCCGGGAACTCATCGCCGACCACGTGGCTGAAAGACTGAGGCAGGAATGACTCCCCAGGCGATGGCGGACACGCCAGCAAACACCCCATGAAACAAACCCCCTTCGAGATCTTCCTGGACCGCCTCGACCCCACCTGGCGCGGCGATCAGCTGGCCTTCTTCAGGACCGTGGCCGGCCTGGGCATCGAGGCCGTGGAGGAACTGGCGGGCCGGGTCTCCCGGGTGTCCTGCCCCGTGGGCCTGCGGCAGCTCACCCTCGAGTTCAGCTACTACTTCCCCTGGTCGGAGTGGATTCCGGCGGTGGACCGCGTCCTCCGGCACGAGAAGGATCTGCGCCTGTTCGAAACGGGCGTGCGCGCCCTGGGCCGCATGGAAACGGCACAGGCCCTGGAGTGCCTCCGCGCCCTCTCGCTCAGCAGGGCCACGCCGGGCTTCCAGCAGATCGTCAATCAAGTGCTTCAGGAATCCGATCCCGCGGGGGCCTTCAACCACCACTTCGCCCGTCTCCTGCAGGGCAGCGCCCAGCCCGCCGATGCCAACGAGGGCGCCCACCAGCTGGCCAAGCTCGTTTGCGCCGACAGCTTCGGCCCCCTGAAGACCGCCGTGGGCCACCCGGATCCCCTGGTGTTCAGGCATGCCCTGAGGCTCATGGGCACGGTGCCTTCGACGGAAGCCGCCGACTTCCTCCTGGCGTTCCTGAAGGAGACGCACCTTGATTCCCTCCAGGATCGGGAGGTCCGTTCGCTGCTGACGGAATTCCGCGTCCTGCCCCACCCGGAGGTGAAGGCAAAGGCGCTCCAGGCCCTGTCCTCCCGCCTGGAGGCGAGCCCTGCCCCCCCTCTGGCAGAAATCGCCGGCCTGGCCTCGGAAGACCCCGCCACCATCCTGGCCGCGGCCTCCCAGTTGAAGACCATGGAGCTGGGCCTCCTGGCCAGCTTCCTCTCGGAGACGCTGGCGGACGCGCTGGTGGACAAGCCGGCCCATCTGGCCAAGAGCCTGGGACAGGCCAGCGAGGCGGCTCAGCGCCGGACCCGGCGCATCGAATTCGCTCTGGATTCCGCCGCGCAGTCCCTGGCCACCATGGCGGAAGAAGGCCTCATCGAGCCCGCTCCAGTCATGGAGGCCCTGGCCGAATCCCTCCGTCTGGGCACGGGCTATGTGGGCGTGGCCAGCGCCCTGGCGCGGCTGGTGCGGCCGGAGGAGGAGGCGCTTACGGACCTGATGCTGGGCCAGGCCGACGGCGCCATCCGCGGGGCGGCCCTGGAAGTGCTGGGCGGCCGCTTCGAACCGGGGTTCCGCGCAGCCTTCATGAAGCTCCGCAGGGACGCCATCACGGACATCGCCGAACGCAGCCTCTGGCATCTGGGCAAGCTGCCGGGCCCGGTGGAGACCGCGCGCGACTTCCTGGCCAACGGCGACCCGGAGGAGGTCCTCGTGGGCCTCCGGTTCATCGCCATGCATCAGATGGAGGAACTGGTTCCGGATCTGGTCGAGCGGGTGGCCCAGGAAACCCGCGAAACCCTTTTGATCGCCGCGCTGCGCACCCTGGGCGCCATCGGGTCGCCCCAGGCCGTGGAACCCCTTCTGGCGCTCATGCACTCCGGACAAGGGCCCAGGATCCTCCTCGCCCTCGCGGAATCCCTGCGGGACCTCGGGAATGCCGAAGGCGCCCTCGCCCTCTGCGGAAAGGCCGAGGAGCTCAACAGCCCCCTGTTGCGGGCCGTGGCGGTGGAGGCCCTCGCCAAAGCCCACAGCACCGAAGAGGAGCCTCTGCCTGCCAACCGTTCCTACGTGCTCATCAAAGCGGTGCGCGGGGGCTGGAACGACCGCCAGCCCTGGCCCCTGCGCCGACGCATCGCGGATGCTCTGGTGGGCATCCGCCCTGAGAACTCGGGAATCTGGGTGGAGCTTTCAGGCCTTTTCCAGACCACCCTCGATGAAAAAAGGCCGCCGGGGGCCGTATCCACGGAGGACCTCACCCGGGTGCAGGCCTGCGCGCGCGTCCTGGCCCAATGGGCAGCGCTCTGAGCCGGAGGGACACGAAAGAAGAAAGCGGCGCGGCGGCCATTCCAGGTCGACAGCCCTCGCCCTGTCGGGCATGCTCCCAAGGGAGGACGGCATGAGCCAAAACCTGGATGCATTGACGGGCGCGGAACTGGTGGCCCTGGTACGGCGGGTGTTCCAGCCCCAGCCCGAGGAGAAGGCCCTGGCCATCCTGGTGGACCTGCCCGACGCCAAGGTGCTGGACGACTCGAACTGGGCGGCCCGCCGGGACATGGCCCAGGCCTGGGTGGCCGAATTGTCGGCGCGCCGAGAAGACCTGGGCATGGACACGCATCTGGTCGTGTACCCCAATGTGCACACCAACAACGGCGATCTGCCTGAGCGGGCCTGGCTCCACACCGGCGGCCCCCTGCCAGAGGCGGCCTCCCTGGATCCTTCCACCTCCGTCCCCCTGGCCGAACTCTATGCCACCCATCCCATCCTCATCGCCCTCACCAAGTTCTCTGCCACGGCTCCCCTGAAGATGGCCGCGAAGAAACATCCCATCCGCGCCGCCACCATGCCGGGCTTCCGGGCGGACATGATCCCCGCCCTGCGCCTGGATTACACCGAGGTGAACCGCCGCGTCGAACTTCTGAAGGGGCTGCTGGACCGGGCCGAGGGCGCGGATTTCCGCTTCGATACGCCCGCGGGTCCCTGCGACCTGCACCTGGACCTGCGCCACCGCCAGGGCCACGCCTCCGGCGGCCTGCTGCCCCGCCCCGGCGTCGCGGGCAACCTTCCCTCCGGCGAAGCCTACATCGTGCCCTACGAGGGCGAGCGAGAAGGCGATCCCAGCCGCACGGCGGGCGTGATGCCTGTGCAGTTCGGCCCGGAGATCGTGCGCTACCGCATCGAGGGAAACCAGGCGCGGGAAGTGCTCAGCCAGGGCCCCAAGTCCGAGGAAGAGGCCGCGCTGCTCAGGAAAGAGCCAGCCTACGGCAACCTCGCGGAGCTGGGCCTGGGGGTGCTGGCCGCTTTCGGCATCAAACCCATCGGCGAGATCCTCCTGGACGAGAAGCTGGGCCTGCATCTGGCCTTCGGCCGCAGCGACCATTTCGGCGGCCAGGTGGGCCCCGCCCAATTCTCAGGCCCCGAGGCCGTCATCCACATCGACCGTGTCTACGTTCCAGAGACCCAGCCGGAGGTGAAGGTGGTGGCGGTGGATCTGCAGATGCCGGGCGCCGCTGCCGTGCCCTTGATGAGGAATGGGGAGTACTCCGTGGGGTTCTGACCTGCGGGGAATCAGCCGGTTCCCATCAGGGCATCGATGGTCCGCGCCTCGGCAGGCGCCTTGGTCCTGATCCGGCCGGGGCGGACCTTCCGCTCGCGGGAGGCGGGTCGCTCCCGGCGGTTCTGCCCCGAATCCCAAGCCTCAAGAGCCTGGGCCCGGTTCTGGTGCCTCCGCAGTTCCAGCTTCAGAGGATTGTCTGGCTGAACGCCCCGGAGGAGTGTTCCCACCTCGGCGGCCAGTTCTTCCGGGGGCGTCGAGAAGGGGCTGTGGCAGAGCGCCTCCCATTCGGCGCAGTCCAGCTTCCGCGACAGGGACAGAATCTCCCGCGACAGGTTGCCGGGCTCAAAGGCCTGGCCGAGGCGGGACCACTGAACGGCCTGCCGGGCCCAAGGAAGGGGACCCTCCCCTGACGCGTAGGCCTGGCGGGCCCGGCCCGCGTAGGCATTGGCCAAATGGTAATGGGCCTCCCCGCCCGGCAGCCCTTCCTTGACGACTTGCTGCAGGGCCAGGATGGCCTGGTCGAAGTCATCGCCGGGATCCAGTTTCCGGTCCAGGCGGGCCTCGCCCCGCCGGACCAGCGCCAGGCCCAGTCCCAGGACCGCCCGGCCGCCCCGCTGCCGCGTGTGGCCCAGCCGGGCGAATTCGAGGCTGCGATCCAGCAGGGGTAGCGGGTCCCGTCCGCGCTGTTCCCGCGCCAGCACGCCATAGATGTCGCTGAGCTCCCGGTAGCCGTCCGGCAGATCGGGATCCATCTCGATGCAAGTCTCGAAATCCGCCTTGGCCCGCCCCAGCCAGGAGTCATCGGTTCCCCGGCGGGCGTAGAACTGGAACAGGTCGACCCAGCCCTTCCGCAGCCAGTTCTTGGGATCGCTGGGCGCCACGTCCAGCAGGCGGCCGAGGATCAGCGCCTGGGCGTCAAAGAGAACTCCCGCCTCACGGTCCCTCCCGGCCATGAAGAGCGCGCGTCCCTGGCTCCGCAGGATGTCGCAGCGCAGGCCATCCGCCTCGTAGAGCCAGGGGGATTGCCGGCCGGCCTCCTCCGCGAGGGCCATGGCTCGGGCCTCATCGCCTTTCAGATAGGCCGCCATGGCCCCCAGGTAGGGCGTATGCAACCCGCCTTTCTCCGCAAGGGAGAAGCATTCCAAGGCCGGGTCCCGGTAACGCGTCTGGAGGCCGGCCAGAGCCTGGCGCCGGGCCTGTGCGTCCATGACACAGATACTCATGACGGCCTCGTGGAACAGCGCTGCGAGGGTTTCGCCTCGCGCCCGGGCGCAGGCCGGTGTGCGGAAGCCGAGGCTCCAAGCGCGATCCAGCTGGAGGCGGGCCTCTTCCCACTCCTCGAGCGAGGCGTGGCCCCGCCCCAGGGCGAAGGCGCCCGGCCCCGCGGCGCTGCCTCCCAGGATCCGCATCTCCTCCTCGATGGCCTTCATGGTCCGCCTCAGCAGCGCCACCGCGGGTCTGCGGTCATGCCGCCGGGCCAGATGCGCCAGCCTCAGCAGATGCTCCATTTCCTGGACTTCGCGCCCGAAGCGCTCCGCAAGGCGGGCCTGGACCGTCCTGCGGTGGAGCGCAGCCAGGCTCCAGCCTCCCAGACCGGCCAGAAGCAGTCCGGTGGCGATGGCCGCGACAGCCAACCGGCGGTTGCGGCCAACCCATTTCTCAAGCCGGTAGCGGAGGGTGCGTTTCCGGGCCTCCACCGGCGCGCCGTCGAGGTAGCGCCGCAAATCATCGGCCATGGCCTTGGCGGAGGGGTAGCGGTCCCGGGGATCCCTCTTCATGCACCGCTCCGTGATCGCCTGGAGATCCCGGGGCATCAGGCTGTCCCGCTGCCCGAGAGGGATGGGCTCGTCCACGGGGCAGCCCTGCGGCGCGAGCCCATCCAAAGGAGAGCGGCCCGAAAGCGCGAAATAGAGGGTGGCGCCCAGCGAATAGATGTCGCTGCGCCGGTCCAGCAGCGCGCCGCCACCGGCCTTTTGTTCAGGGCTGGCGTAGTTCGGGGTGCCGAAGGCTCTCCGCCGGAGGTTCGGCGCTTCCGGCCGGACCAGACCGAAATCCGTGAGGTAGGGCCAGGGTTCATCCTGCTCAGTGGTCTCCACCAGGATGTTGTCGGGCTTGATGTCCAGGTGCAGCAATCCCATCCTGTGGGCCGCCTGAAGCCCCGCGGCCACTCGCATCACCAGGCGCACGCGCTGCTCCAGGGTGAACAACAGCAGCATCTGCCGCAGGGTCCCCCCTTCCACCAACTGCATGGCGATGAAAGGCTGGCCATCGTGTTCGCCCACCTCGTACACCTTGAGCACGTGGGGATGGTCCACCTTGGCCTGGGCACGCGCCTCCCGCAACAGGCGGGAAATGCTGGGGGCCCGCCCCTGATTCAGGAATTTGAGGGCGACCCACCGCTTCAGCTGCAGATCCTTGGCCTTGTAGATCGTGCCCGTGCCCCCCTTGGCGATGAGCTGGAAGGCGGAATACCCCTTCCATGCCAGCCTGCAGGGGAGGTCGGATAGCGCCGGGTCCGTGACCGATTCCGATTGCAGGTCGCGGGCGGCCAGCGCGGACAGGCTGAATTCCAGGTCGGGCGGCATCGCGGGCGACTCTGGCAAAGGTCGCCTCGGATCACGGGAGGATGGCAAGGCCCGCCGCATGTCCCGCGCTCAGCCGGGCCAGGGGAGGCATTCGAGCATCGCGTCCAGGCTTTGCGCCATTTCCTCCGGTTCCAGGGCCGCGAATCCCAGGGAAAAGGCCGGAAGTCCTTCCTGGTTCATGGAGAAGAAGCGTCCCAGGGACAGGCACACGGCCCGCTCGGCGCAGGCCCTCGACCAGGCTTCCAGATCCAGGGAGGGGTTGGCGCGGATCCACACCGAAAGGCCCCCGCCTGGGGTTTCACAGGAGAACACGGCGGCAAAGCGGGCCCGGAGGCCGGCCAACAGGAAGTCGCGCCGTTCGCGGTAGACCTTGCGCACCCGGTGGATGTGGCGGTGGATGTCGCCGGTGGCCAGCATGTCCGCCATGGCCCGCTCCAGCACCATGTCCCGGGGCAGCGCCATGGCCTGGAGGACCCTGGCCATGCGTTCCACTGCAGGCCGGGGAGCGGCGATGCAGCCCAATCCGATGCCCGGCGCGAGCAGGCGCGAGAAGCTGTTCAAGTAGATGACCGAACCTCCGCCCGAACCCCCTGCCAGCGGGAGATCGGGCGTTCCTTCGTAGGTGTACTCGGCCTCCGAGTCATCCTCGATGATGGCGAAGCGGTGCTCCTTGGCCAGGGCCAGCAACCGCTGCCGCCGGATGGCAGAAAGCGAGACCCGGGTGGGGATCTGAAAGCGGGGGCTGATGTAGAGAAGGCGGATGGGGCCCTCGGAGAGCAGCCTCTCCACGTCGTCCACCAGGAGTCCTTGATGGTCCACCGCTACCCCATGAAGCTGGGCCCCGGCCTGGTGGAAGGCGTCCCAGGCGGTGGGGTTGCCCGGATTTTCCGCCACCACGCGGTCCCCGGACTTGAGCAGAGCCTTGGCGATCAGGTTCAGCCCCATGTGGTTGCCCTGCGTCACCAGAAGGGTGTCAGAGTCCGCGCGGATGCCCCGGCGTTGCCCCAGGTAGGTTGCCAACTCCTTCCGGAGTTCCGGCTGGCCCAATTGATCGCTCTGCCCCAGCAGCTCCCCGGGCCTTCGACTGAGCGCCCGGTGGTAGGCGCGGCGCAGATCCTCCAGCGCCAACAGGCGAGGGTCCGGCAGGGCGATGAAAGGGGGCGGGAGCCAGGTGGCCCGTCCCGTGGCCAGATCGGGACGCGTCGGCAGACTGAAGGCCCTTGAGGTTTCGTCATCTCCTTCCCGGGGGCCCAGGTCCCCGGCCGGAACCGGATCAGACACGAAACTGCCGCTCCGCACATTGGCGCCGATCCAGCCCCTGGCCTGCAGTTCGAGAAACGCTGCGATCACCGTGTTGCGGCTGACGCCCAGATGATCGGCCAAGGGCCGGGTCCCGGGCAGGGGCGAGCCCGGAAGCAGGATGCCATCCTGGATGACCCGGATCATGCCATCCACGATCTGCCGGACCAGCGGCGTTGGAGCGTTCGCATCGACAGAGAGGGGCAGTTCTTTGATCCGCATGGCCCGGTGCCTCGCTACAGAAGGAGGGGAGGCGGCAAGGAGCCTCCTCGGCGAGAAGCGTCGCCGGTTTCCGCGAGGAGGGAATCCATCGTTCGTCGGAGGATAAACAATTGGGTATGCCTGGTGGGGGATCACCAAGCATACCCAATCTGAGTGGTTCTGTGAGGCCCTTCGGGGTGGAAATCAGCGCTTAGGGTAGGCCGGCAGCGCCGGGAAAGCGGGGGTTGGGTTCTCCCTGAGTTGCTTCAGTAGGGTTTGGATGCCCGTTTCAAGCTGGGGATCCCGGCCCTGCATCAGGCTGGCCGGGTCGTTCTCCACCGTGAGGTCAGGCTCGGCACCATGGTTCTCCACCCACCACTGCCCTTCCTTGCCGTAGAAGGCATTGTTGCTCTGCTCCACACGGCCGCCGTCCAGAGTGAACTGGGTGTTGATGATGCCCACCAGGCCGCCCCAGCTGGGCTTGCCGATGATGGTGCCCAGGTTGCGAGCCTTCACGTGGGCCAGGAAGGCCTCTCCATCGCTGCCGTTCTGTTCGTTGGTGAGGAAGACGTAGCGGCCATCGGAAGCGGTGCCGGGGTAGCGGAAGGGCCCCATGCCGCGCAACACGTTGAAGCCCACCTGCTTGCGCTCCAGCTTGTCGATCATGAAGTACTCGGTCCAGCCGCCGCCGTTGCCGCGCACGTCGATGACGATGCCCTTCTTGTAGCGGAAGGCCCGCCAGTACTTGTCGAACTGGCCGATGTTCTGATCCGCCATGGCCGTGATGTGCATGTAGCCCAGCTGGCCGTTGGAAGCCTTGTCCACGGCGGCGATGTTGCCCGCGATCCAGTGCTCGTAGCGCAGGTCCCAATCGCTGGGAACGGGCTCCACCTCGAAGGTGCGGGCCCCTTCCAGCGTGGGCTTGGCGTTCACGGTGAGCGTCACTTTCTGGCCCCGGATGACCTGCAGCCGGGATTGGATGGCTTCGGGCGCGCGCAGGGGTTTGCCGTCGATGGCCAGCAGGTACTCGCCAGCCTTGACCCGGGGGGCGGGATCCGCCAGGGGAGCCTTGAGCCCCTGGGCATAGGGCGTGGGCCCGTAGACCGTGGCGAACTTATAGACCCCGTTTTCCGCCGTGAAATCGGCGCCCAGGAGGCCCGAAAAGACGGGACTGGGCAGAGACCGCGCCGGACCGAAATCCCCGCCGCTCACATAGGTGTGGCTGGCGCTCAGCTCGCCCACCATCTGGCTCAGCAGGCCGTTCAGCTCCTGACGGGAATTCAGCTCGGGCACCAGGGCCCGGAACTTGGCCCCGATGGCATTCCAATCGTTGCCGTTCATGTTCACGTCGTAGAAGAAATCCCGGTACCAGCGCCAGGTGTCCTCGAAGACCTGCTTCCATTCTTCGCGGGGGACCACGGTCATCACCATGCGCTCCAGATCCAGCCGCTCCGGCAGGGCCTTGGAGGCGAATACGGCGGCGGCATCCCCCGTGTGGAAATTCGGCCCCTTGCGGATGAGCAGCCGCTTGCCCTCAGCATCGAAGGTCCAGTCGCTGACGGTCTCCGCCAGCACCGCCTCCTTGTCCTTTTTCCCGCTGGGATCGTAGAGGTGCACTTTCCACTTGTCGGCGCCGCGGGCCGAGTAGAGTTCTTCCGCCACACTGTCATCCCAGCCCTCCGCCTCGCCCCAGCCCACCAGCCCCTTGCCGGCCTTCAGGTGGAAGAGGTTGCCCGGCTTTACGGGCAGGGGCGCGATGCGATCCGCCAGGCCCGCCGCATCGATCCGGAAGGCGCCCTTGTCGTCGCCGGCCTTCAGCTTCACGGACATCACCTGCACGGGCGAGGACTGGATGTGGTTGTCCTGGCTGGGATCGAGCCGGGTGCGGAAATTGTTGTAGCTGAGGAAATAGAGGGTGCTGCCGTCCAGATCGAAGGTGGGGTTCAGGCAGTCGTAGAATCCGTCCGTCAGCGTGACCTTCTGCTTGGTGGCCAGGTTGAAGAGGTGGATGCGGCTGTTGCGGCTCGGCTCCACGAAGCTGTAGGCGATCCACTGGGAATCCGGCGACCAGGTGTAGTCGCTCACCTCCCAAGTGAACTGGTCGTTCTTCAGCTCATGGGATTCGTCGATCTTGGCGAGCTTCTTCGTGGCCACGTCCATGACATAGATGGCGAAGCTCTTGTCCCCGAATAGGACCTTCGTGCCGTCGGGACTCCACTCCAGGTGGTAGAGGGCGGTCTTCAGGCCCGTGGGGATGCGTTCGGCGGCGCCGTCCACGGCCTGCACGTACAGATCGTAGTCGCCGCTGGCGTCGCTGAAGTAGGCCACCCGCTTGCCATCCGGCGAGAGGCGCGGCATGCGCTCGCGCACCCCCGGCGTCTTCGTGAGGTTCTTGGCCGGCTTGGCGGCATCCGTGGGCAGCAGGAAGACTTCGCCCCGAGCCTCGAAGACAGCGTTGCCGGCCGTGAGGCTCATGGCCTGGATCCAGTCCTTGGGGTTCACGGGACGCGGCGCGACCCTCCAGCCATCGCTGCTGGTGGTCACGGGGACGGGGCGCACCGTCTTGCTGCCCAGATCGAGGGCCTGCAACTGCCCCGCCTGCACGAAGACCACGGTGCGGCCGTCGGTGCTGGGCTGCTGGGCGTCGAAATCCTTCAGATCCGTCAGGGGCTCCACGGCCTTGGTGGCGGGATCCACCGCGTAGAGGTTGGTGATGCCGCTGGCGCCGCGGTCCGATTCGAAGACCACCTTGCCGCCGGCCCAGATGGGGGCTCCGTTGCGGCCCACGAAATCCGTGAGTTTCTCGAAGCGGCCCGACTTCAGATCCGCCAGCCAGAGATCCTGGTGGTCTCCGCCCTTGTAGCGCTTCCAGTAGTACTCGACCTTGCCCTTGCTGTTGTAGGCCAGCCGCTGGCCATCCGGCGAAAGGGAGCCCTGGACGCCCCGCGGCACGGGCAGGACATCGGGCTGATGGCCCTCCAGATCCACCGTGAAGAAGCGCTCCACCGGCCGGCGGTCGAAACCCGCGACGGACTTGAAGAGCACCTGCTTGCTGTCCGGCGTCCAGCCCTGCACGGTACCGCCGCTCCAGGTGAGGCGCTTGGGCGCGCCCCCCTCGGCGGGCATCACGTAGACCTGGAAGCCGCCGTCGTACTGGCCGCTGAAGGCGATCCACTTGCCGTCCGGACTGAAGCGGGCCGAGGTTTCCAGCCCCGGGTGGGTGGTGAGGCGCCGCGCCGCGCCGCCCTTCAATGAGCCCAACCAGAGATCGTCCTCCCAGGTGAACACCACGCGATCGCCGTTCACATCAGGCGAACTGACGAAGCGCGGAGAGCGCTCCTGCGCCACCAGGGCGCAAGTCACGAGAAGCACGGCGGAAGCACGGACGCTCAGCATCAAAGACTCCTGGTTCAAGTGCCACCACTATACATCGCTTAACGAGGAATCAAGGATCCCTCACCATGCTGCCTTGTGCATCCTGAGACCCAGTGTTAGCTTGACCCTTCAAACCACACGCCCATGACCCCTTCCCGCCTGCCCCTCATTCCCGCCGCCATCGCGATCATTACGTCGCGCGAGGGGGCATAGGCCGGATCCGATCCCGATTCCAAGCCCCCCGCACCGCAAGGTCGGGGGGCTCTTCTTTGGATGGAGCCACCCTTGAATCCAGACATCACCCAGCCATTCCCCCAGGACCTGCTGGAGCGCATCCTCACCGCCCAGGTCTATGACGTGGCCATCGAATCCCCCCTGGAAGCCGCTCCCAGGCTCTCCCGCCGCATCGGCACCCAGGTGTGGTTCAAGCGGGAGGACCTGCAGCCCGTCTTCTCCTTCAAACTGCGGGGCGCCTACAACCGGATCGCCCACCTGGAGCCCGCCGAGCGGGACCGGGGCGTCATCGCCGCTTCCGCCGGCAACCATGCCCAGGGGGTCGCCCTGGCGTCCCAAAGGCTGGGCTGCCGCGCCGTCATCGTCATGCCCGTCACCACCCCCCACATCAAGGTGGAGGCCGTGCGCACCCTGGGCGCCCAGGTGGTGCTCCACGGCGATTCCTTCGAGGAGGCCTACGCCCATTCCCAGGCCCTGGGCGCCGCCGAAGGCCGGGTCTACATCCATCCCTACGACGATCTGGATGTCATCGCCGGCCAGGGCACCATCGGCATGGAGCTGCTGCGGCAGATGCCCAGGGGCATGAAGGCAGTCTTCGTGCCCGTGGGCGGAGGCGGCCTCATCGCGGGCATCGCCGCCTACCTCAAGCGCCTGCAACCCGGCATCCGCATCATCGGCGTGGAACCCGTGGATGCGGACGCCATGAGCCGGTCCCTGGCCGAGGGCCGCCGCGTGCGATTGGAGCGCGTGGGCCTCTTCGCCGACGGCGTGGCCGTGAGCCAGGTGGGCGAGCAGACCTTCGAGCTGTGCCGGAAGCATGTGGACGAGATGGTGCTGGTGAACACCGATGAAATGTGCGCGGCCATCAAGGATGTCTTCGAGGAGACCCGCTCCGTGCTGGAGCCCGCAGGGGCCCTGGCGGTGGCGGGCCTCAAGGCCTGGGCCGCCCGGGAAGGCGCGCCGGCCGCCTCCGGCAACCTGGTGGCCCTCCTTTCCGGCGCCAACGCCAACTTCGACCGCCTTCGCTTCGTGGCGGAGCGGGCGGAGCTGGGCGAGCGGCGCGAGGCCATCCTGGCCGTCACCATCCCCGAGCGGCCGGGCAGTTTCAAGGCCTTCTGCGAGCTCATCGGCCAGCGCTCCATCACCGAGTTCAACTACCGCCTGGCCGATCCCGAGCGGGCCCACATCTTCGTGGGGCTGCAGATGGCGAACCGCGCCGAGGTCGAGCCCCTCCTCGCCCTCCTGCAGGCCCGGGGGCTGGAGGCCCAGGATCTCAGCGACAACGAGATGGCCAAGCTCCACGTGCGCCACATGGTGGGTGGAAGGGCGCCGCGGGCGACGAACGAGCGGGTCTACCGCTTCGAGTTCCCCGAGCGCCCGGGGGCCCTGCTCCGCTTCCTGGACCGCATGAGCCGCGGCTGGAACATCTCGCTCTTCCATTACCGCAACCACGGGGCCGACTACGGCCGCGTGCTGGCGGGCATCCAGGTACCGCCGGAAGACCAGGGGGCCTTCCAGGCCTTCCTGGACGGCCTGGGCTACCGCTTCGTGGATGAAGGCGCCAACCCGGCCTATGGCTTGTTCCTGGCCTAGAAGATCCGGCCCACCAGGGCGGCCAGGGCCGTTTCCGTCCGCAGGATGCGCGGACCCAGATCCAGTGGTTTCAGTCCGGCCCCCAGCAGGCTTCGCACCTCGGCCTCGATCCAGCCGCCTTCGGGGCCGATGGCCAGCGTGACGGGAGCGGCCAGCGCCTTCGGGCTGGTTCCACCGCTTCCAGGATGGGCCAGAAATCCCGTGCCGCCTTCCAGCAAGGTGGGCAGGTCGCCCTCCACGAAAGGGCGGAAGAGTCGGGCCAGACTCAGTTCAGGCATTACCGTATCCTTCGCCTGCTCCAGGCCGAGCAGCATCTGTTCCCGAAGGCTTTCCGGCTTCATCTTCGGACTGGACCAGTAGGCCTTCTCCACCTTCCAGGCATTCAGCAGGACGAGGCGGGCTGCCCCCAGGCTGGTGGCCGCGGCCACGACGCGGTTCAGCGCCTTGGGCCGGGGAAGGGCGATCACCAGGGTCAGGGGCAGTTTCGGCGGCGGTTCCTGATCCAGGAGCAGCTCCAGTTCCAGGGATTCATCGTCGAGGCGCACCACCCTTCCCCGCCCCATGAGGCCACCCAGCAGGCCCACCGCCAGTTCATCTCCCGCTTCGGCGCGATGCACCTCGCGGACGTGCCGCAAACGGCGCCCGCTCAGGCAGGCGCGGCCGGGAGCGGTGAGATCCTCCGGAAACAGCAGCACCAGATTCACGGCAAGGGCCTCGCCAGGATCAGATCCCGGTCCACCTGCTCGCCAATCTTGAACACGTGCTCGCCCACCTCCGCGAAACCCCAGCGGCGGTAGAACGCCAGGGCCCGGTGGTTGTTCTCCCAGACGCCCAGCCATATGGCGTCCGCGCCCCAGGCCTCCGTCACCGCCAGGGCCTCGCTCATCAGCACGGCACCGCAGCCCAGGCCGTGGCAGGATCTCAGCAGGTAGATGCGCTGCAACTCCACGGGACGCGCGCCTGCCACGCCCGGTTCCCGGTGGCCCAGACGAAGTTGGATGAAACCGGATGGCTCGCCGTCGATCTCCAGAAGCCGGGCCGGCCGGGAGGGGTCCTCCAGTTCGGCCCGCTGCTGGGACAGGCCGTAGGTGCGGAGAAGAAAGGCCTCCATATCCCCGGGGGAACAGATGCGCTCGAAGGTTTCGCGGAAGGTGCGGGCCCCGAGGTCGGCGAGGATCGCCGCATCTTGGGGAAGGGCCGGTCGAAGGTGAATGATGGCCACGGTCTACTTCCGCTTGGCCGCAGGTTTGGCCGGAATCTTGGTCTTGGCGGCCTTGCTTTTGGCCCGGGCGGCGACTGCGATGGCCTTGCCCATCCATTCCGCCAGCTGATCCGTGTCCTCCAGAACCTCCTCGGGCAGCTGGTAGTACTGCATCGGCTTCGCGGGATCGCCGAAGGGTAGGAAGGGGCCCATGCCCGCGGCCACGAAGTCGGGGCGGTTGCTGTCGTCCACCTTGAAGTAGAGGGTCTCCTCCGCCACCAGGGCGAAGGCGCGTCCATCCACAAAGAAGGTCAGACCGCCAAACATGGGCCGGGTGGTCACGGGGCGGATCCGCCCCAGTTGTTCGAGGAGGTATGTGCGGAAGCTCACTGAGACGGCCATGGCGACCATGCTACCTTCCCAGAAGCCGGGCTGTCCCGGTGTCTTTCGCCAGATGACCAGGAGCTCTAAGCCATGCGGATCAACACCCTCGATGAACTCCTCCGCGCCGTCAAGGACCGCCCCCGCAAGCGTCTGGCGGTGGCCTGGGCCAACGATGCCCACACCCTGGAAGCCGTGAATGCCGCCGTGGAAGCGGGTCTGGTCGAAGCCATCCTGGTGGGTGACGAGGCCGCCATCCTGAAGGTCCTGGCCGAGCTGGGCCTCCCCAAGGACCGCTTCCGGATCGTCCACACAGCCACGGACACGGAGGCCGCTTCCAAGGCCGTAGGCATGGTGCGCTCCGGCGAGGCCGACCTGCTCATGAAGGGCCTCCTCAGCACCGACAAATACATGCGGGCCATCCTGAACAAGGAGCAGGGCCTGATGGACCCCGGCGCCATCCTCAGCCACGTGACCGTCATGGAGCACCCCGGCCATTCCAAGCTCATGATCGCCAGCGACGTGGCGGTGATTCCCGAGCCGGAGTTTAAGGAGAAGCTGGCCATCCTGAACTACCTGGTGAGAACCGCCAAGGCCCTGGGCATCGAGACGCCCAAGGTGGCGGTGCTGGCGGCCTCCGAGCAGGTGCTGCCCAAGATGAGTTCGAGCTCCGACGCGGCCATGCTGTCGAAGATGGCCGATCGCGGCCAGATCAAGGGCGCCCTGGTGGACGGCCCCCTGGCCCTGGACGGCGCCCTGGACCCTGAATCGGCGAAGATCAAGGGCCTGGGCGGCCCCGTGGCCGGCGACGCCGACTGCCTGCTCTTCCCCAACATCGAGGCGGGCAACGTGTTCTACAAGGCCGGCACCAAGCTGGGCGGCGCTGAAATCGCAGCCGTGGTGGCCGGGGCCCGCGTTCCCTGCGTCCTCAGCAGCCGCGGCGACAGCGCCAAGACCAAGCTCAGCTCCATTGCGTTGGCGGCGCTGCTGGCCTGAGAAACCGACAAACACAAAGAACGTAAAAGGCGCAGAAGGAGTTCCCTCTGCGCCTTTTGGTGTTCGTTCCGGGTTAGTTCTGCCAGCAGATGTGGCGGTTGACGGTGTAGCACTCATTGAAGTGGCAAGTCTGGCGGCTCGCCGTCTTGCCGCCGCCAGCGACTTCGTCGACAGCCTCGACCGTGAGAGCCTTCAGCGTCTCCTTATTCAGGTTCAACTTCTTTTCGGTTCGCTTCGCCATGGAAGCCTCCTTGGATGGGTGAATCCCGCATGGATCCATTGTTTTTGGGGTGCGTGAAGGATCCTAACCCCCGACCCGACGACGGATCTGCAGCGAAATCAAAAGGTGCATGCCAGTGCGGCCAACCAACACTCCGAACCCGTTGACTGACATCTTCAGCCTGATGAGCAAAACCTTCGCGGAGGACGAGACAACCCGTTTCAGGTTCCCCTGATGGAACGGCTCCACTGGGCAACCGAGGATGAGAAACCAGCAGCATCCGGCCCGACTCGGACCGCAAGCGCGAGCATCACAGCAGAGCTGTCCGAGACGGGAACGACTCCGGTGGGCACCTGGAGCCGATTGGCGTGGATTTGGAAGGGCATGAATGCCCATCCCGGCGCTTCACCCCTGGATGCCTCCTGCGGTGGATCTCTTTCAATTCGCGGGCAGATAATCCTTCGCCACTTCGCGCCCGGCCAGCACGCGGAGGGCGCCCTTGGCCAGGGCGGCCATCTCGTTCTCGCCGGGATAGACCTTCACGGGGCAACCCAGGGACACGGTGTAGCGCGTGAGATCGGCCACCAGTTTCTTGGAGCGGGCCATGCCGCCCGTGAGGAGGATGGCGTCGATGGGCTCGCCCTCGAAGGCCGGCGCCAGGGCCGTGATGTTCTTGGCGATCTGGTAGACCATGGCCGAGTAGACAAGCCCCGCCTCGGCATCGCCTTCGTCCACGCGCCGTTCGACTTCGCGCATGTCGGCGGTGCCCAGAAGGTCGATGAGGCCGCCGCGGCCCTTGTTCAGGAGCTTCATCTCCGTCTTGGTGTACTTGCCGGAGAAACAGAGGTCGATGAGCTGTCCCGGCGGCAGGCTGCCCGAACGCTGGGGAGAGAAGGGCCCTTCTCCGTCGAGGCCGTTGTTCACATCCAGGTAGTGGCCCTTGCGGTGGGCGCCGACCGTGATGCCGCCGCCCATGTGGGCCACGATGACGTTGATGCGCTCGTAGAAGGTCTCCCGTTCTTCCGCGAAGCGGCGGGCCGTCGCGATCTGATTCAGGGCGTGGCTCACCACGCGGCGGGGCAGTTCCTTCACGCCGGTGATCTTCACCTTCTCTTCGACCTCGTCCACCACCACCGGATCGACGATGAAGGCGGGCTTGCCGGTTCCCGCCACCAGCTCGGCGGCGATGAGGGCGCCCAGGTTGGAGGCGTGTTCGCCGCGCTTGCCTTCGCGCAGATCTTTCAGCATGGCCTCGCCCACGTTCCAGGTGCCGTGGGGGATGGGACGCAACAGGCCGCCGCGCCCGGCCACCGCATCCAGATCCGCCAGGGAAAGGCCTTGATCCGCCAGGAAGCGCAGAACGGCGTCTTTGCGGAAGCTGAACTGATCGGTGATGGGCTTGCCCTCGAAACCCTTCAAGGCTTCGGAGGCATGCTGGATCTCTTCGGTGCACCGCTCCTCGTCGCCCTCGTACACGGAGGTCTTGGTGGAAGTGGAGCCTGGGTTGAGCACCAGCACGCGGTGGCGCCGGAAGAAAGTGTCCTTGGGCGTGCGGTCCCATTCGCCGTAGGCATGCAGACGCATGACGGAGGCCTTCACAGCCAGGCGGATGTCCTCGGGCGTGCAGTCCATGGCCAGATCGACGCCCTGGAACCGGAGGCCGAACATCACCGGGAATTTGCGAGCATCCGGGAAGCGGGTTCCGTAGAGGTGGTAGAGCAGGTTGCCCATGTCGAGGTTGGGGCAGACGATGACACTGGGCCCGCCCTCCCAGGGCAGCCCGTCCGCATCGTAGAGCCCAGCGGAGCGGCGCGAGAGCGCCACGCTGACCTTCACTTCGCTGCGGATGTGAATGGTCCCGTACCTGGGAGAGTGGGCCACGCGCTCGGCGAGGATGGCGGGCACCAGGTCCGCGGCCTGGCGCACCAGCTCCGGAGAAGGCCCTTCGTCGCTGCCGCGGTTGGAGTAGGACACCATGGCGCAGCGGATCTCCGGCAGCACCTCCTCGGGGATGAGGTCGCGGGCCACGGCGCAGGTGCCCACAGCCACCTCCGCGAGGATGCGCGGCGACATGCTGGCATTCACTCCCACATCGCCGAACACCACGATGTTGTGGGGATAGACGTCCTCCGGGTGTTCGTCCGGAAGCACGAAGATGCCAGCTTCGCAGGTGACATCGCGGTGGGCCAGGAGGTCCACCATGGGCCTGAAGAAAGCCTTGGGCTCGTGGATGGCACCGCCCACCACCGTGTCCGCGTGGCCCAGCTTCACGGCCCAGATGCCGAAGTGGCCGGGCTCGGAGACCTGGATGCGCGCCTCGTCCAGGGTGAGCGCCCTGCCCTGGCTGCGGTTCCACGCCACGCAGGCCGCGGCGAAGGCCTCGACGAGGTCGGGGCGGGAGGCCGGATCGAGAAAGGCGCTTTCGGAAAAGGTGTAGGCGACGCGGTCCTCGCCGAGGTGGCTTAGATCCCGGGCGGCCATGGCCCGCACGGCGGATTCCGGGGCGAGGAAAACGGGCCGGATGAACCGGCCGAGGAAGCAGGCGGCTTCGATGGTGCGGGCATCCAGCGCCTCCGGGAACACCACCGTGGGGCGGTTCCGGGGCACGGCCAAGAGACGGCTGTCGAGGGAAGCTTCGATGTCAAACATGGGGCTCCAAGGCCATGAAGGGCCTTCGTGGGGCGAGTCTATCAGGGGTCTCTGCAGCGACTTCCCGCCCCGCGACGAGATGTGATCTCAGCGGTCTGCGACGTTCACAGAATCCACCCAGATCACCTCGCAGGAGCCGTCCCCGGTATCTGTCCGGGAAAGGCTGCTCACCCAATGCCAGCCATCCGTCCCATCGACCCGGACCAGTTGGCCCCGCAGCGCGATGACCTGGCCGACACGGATGGAAAACAGCCGCTTCCGCACCGCGTCGGTGGCCGGGATCATGTGCATGTTCGCGCTGTGGGCGCTTACCTCGGAGGCGCTGATGGGCAGATGCCCCGCGCTCCAGAAATACCAGCGGTCCCGCTGTTGGATGGTGAAGGCCTCCAGCACATGGGAATCGGACATCGCCCCCCAGCCCAATGCGAAATCCACCGGCGACAGTTCTGAAGCCCGGTCAAAGCGGTACCGCTCGATGCTGAGCACTCGGGCGCGGATCCCGAACTGCGCCAGGGGCGTGATCCGGTGCCCCTTGAAGGTCCAGGGAGTCCGGGTCTCAAGATCGGATTGGACCGGCTCCTCGGGTGCCAGGACGCCCGGCGCATGGGAGAGCGGTCGACCCTGCCACCACCAAAGACCCAGAAGGAGGGCCACCCCTCCCATCGCCAGCAGACTCCATCTCTCCCGCGCCCAATCCAAGAACTCGTCCATCCTGGAAGCATAGCGGACACCGGGATAAACCTGATTTGGTGACCGCCATCACGGCGGAGAGAGGGGATCGGCCTATGCTATTCGCCCTCATATGGTTCTTTCCCCGTTGGATCCCAGCCGCCCGCTTCACCAAGAGCCGGGGCGCCAGACCACGGAAAGACCTCGGATTCCAGGCGGGACGGCGCCCTGGTCCGATACACTCCCCGAAACCCGCCCCCTGGAGTCCTCATGGACCTCACCTGGTTCTCTGTCCACCCCGGCCTGACGCTTCTGGCCCTTCTCGGCACCATCTTCGCGCTGGTGCTCCTGAGCAAGTGGATCCGCTACATCCCCAACAACCGCGTGGGCATCGTCGAGAAGCTCATCAGCGGCAAGGGCTCGGTCAGAACCGGCCTCATCGCCCTGGGCGGCGAGGCGGGCTTCCAGCCCCAGCTGCTGCGCGGCGGCTGGCACTTCCTCACGCCATTCCAGTACCGCATCCACAAGATGCCCCTGGTGACCATTCCCCAAGGCAAGATCGGCTACATCTTCGCCCGCGACGGCAAGGATCTCCCCCCCACCCAGGCCCTGGCCAGCAACCAACGCGGCTCGGACTTCCAGGATCTGATCGCCTTCCTGCAGAACGGCGGCCAGAAAGGCCCCCAGCGCCAGATCCTCCGCGAAGGCATCTATGCCATCAACCTGGCCCAGTTCGTGGTGCTGACGGAAGACCAGCTCTACTACCTGCCCCTCGACAAGAGCGAGCTGGAGACCTTCCAGAAGATGAGCGCCATCATCGCCGAGCGCGCGGGCTGGCGCCCCGTCATCATCCGCGGCGCCGATGACGCCGTAGGCATCGTGACCGTGCATGACGGCCCCAGCCTGGCCAGCGGCGAGATCATCGCCCCCACCGTGGGCGAAGATCCCCACCAGGCTGCCTCCTACCACAACAACTTCCAGGACGCCGACAAGTTCCTGGTGGCCGGGGGCCAGCGGGGCCGCCAGTACCAGGTGCTGGTGGAAGGCACCTACTACATCAACCGCCTCTTCGCGACCATCGAACTGATTCCCAAAACCGTGGTGGAAGTCGGCACCGTGGGCGTGGTGGTGAGCTACACGGGCGCCGTGGGAGCCGACATCAGCGGCCAGGAATACCGCCATGGCGAGCTGGTCACCAAGGGCACCCGGGGCGTGTGGAGCGAGCCCCTCCTGCCCGGCAAATACGCCTTCAATACCTATGCGGGCAAGGTTCTCATGGTCCCCACCACCAACTTCATCCTCAAGTGGAACAAGAGTGAAGTGGGCAGCCACAAGTTCGACGAGAACCTGGCCGAGGTGAGCCTCATCACCAAGGACGCCTTCGAGCCCAGCCTGCCGCTCAGCGTCGTGGTGCACATCGACTACCGCAAGGCGCCCCTGGTCATCCAACGCTTCGGCGACATCAAGAAGCTGGTGGAGCAGACCCTCGACCCCATGGTCAGCGCCTACTTCAAGAACATCGGCCAGACGCGCACCCTCATCCAGCTCATCCAGGACCGCAGCGCCATCCAGGAGCAGAGCGGCGTGCAGATGAAGGAGAAGTTCGCCCAGTACAACCTGGAGCTTCAGGAGGTGCTCATCGGCACCCCCAGCAGCGGCGCCCAGGGCGGCCAGATTGAACAGATCCTCATCCAGCTGCGCAGCCGCCAGATCGCCGACGAGCAGGTGGAGACCTACGGCCGCCAGCAGAACGCCGCCGCCAAGGAACGGGAACTGCGCGAAGCGGAGGCCAAGGCCAAGCAGCAGACCGCCCTCACGGAATCGGCCATCAGCATCGAGGTGCAGAGCAACCAGGGCAAGGCCGACTACGCCAAGGCCCAGCAGCAGGCCGCCCAGATCCAGACCCTGGCCGGCGCCGAGGCCGAGAAGGTGCGCCTCATGGGCGAAGGCGAGGCCAAGCGCATCAAGGTCATGGCCGAAGCCCAGGCCGAGCAGGCTGCCCGCGTGGGCATCGCCCAGGCCATGGCCATCGAGGAACAGGTCCGCGCCTACGGCGGCCCTCAGTTCCAGCTGGTGCAGCAGGTCATGAGCCGCTTCGCCGAAGCCATTGAGAAGTCCCAGGTGGACGTGGTCCCCAAGATCCATATGGGCGGGGGCGACAAGGGCGGCGGCAGCCTCATCGAGAGTTTGCTGGGCCTCCTTCTCAGCGAGAAGGCCGGACAACTGGCGGGCGTGACCACCGGCACTCCAGCCAACCCTGAAGCCGAGGCCCTCAAGGCCGCCCTGCGCCAGAACATGACCAAGTAATCCGGGGCGCCATACGCCGCGGAGAACGCAGAGGATCGCGTTCTCCGCGGCGGATTTCCAGAACGGATGGACCGGTTAGGGTTGTTCCACCAGCAGGGCCTCGATCACCTTCTCCACGTAATCCGGCTTAAGCCCGATGGCGCGAAGCGTGCCCTTCCGGTCGATGACGGCATAGGTCGGCCACCATTGCACGTTCCAGGCAGTGGTGCTGGCCTTTGCCACGCGGGCGGTGGGATAGGCCAGGCCCGTGGCTTTGGCGACCTCTTCCATCTTCTCTTCGCCCCGTCCGCTGCCGCAGGCGCCGAAAAGCACCACGCCTTTCGCCGCATACTTCCTGACCAACTCATTGTTGTGCGGCACCGAGGCCCGGCAAGGCCCGCACCAGGTGGCCCAGAAATCCACCACCACGATCTTTCCGGCCATGGCCGCGGGTTTCACCTCTCCATTGAGCCAGCCCGTCAATTCCAGTCCAGGTGACTTCTTCCCCAGCATGGGCTCGTGGGCCGCCCAGCCCGTTTCCAGCCAATGCCCTTCCTTGGCGAGGACAGCCACCGCCGGGCTTTCCGAAGCCATGGCCCAGCTGGAGGCCAGGAGGACAAAGAACCATTTGCGCGCGTTGTTCATCACGAGAACCTCCGGAGCGGCCCCAGGATACCAAGGCGCGCATGAGCGTGGCTCTTTGCGCCGGACCGATGGACACAGGTGGAATGGTAACCTGGCCCTCCCCGCACTCCCGGCAACGCGCCGGGTGCCTGTCGATTCAATCCAAACCTGGATATCCCAATGATCGCCCTCCTGCTGTTTCAGGCCCCTCCCCAGCAGCCCCTGGTCCAGGCTCAAACCTGGGATGTCACCGTCGGTGAGGCAATGCCCCCCCGGCTGGAGGCGCTCCTGAAAGCCAAGGACTGGGCTGGATTGGTGGACTGGTTCGACGCGGCCGCTCCGGTGACCCGGGGGAAGTATTTCGAATTTTGGATGCAGAGCCTCAACCGCGCCCAGAAGTGGGACCGTCTGCTCGCCGCTTGCGAAGCCCTCCAACCTCAACTTGAAGCCAAGACCGGCCCGCGTCTCGGAACCTACCGCCTCTACCGGGCCCAGGCCCTCAGCCAGCTGGGCCAGCATGATCAAGCCGCCGGAGCGCATGCCGAAAACGGCCGCCTCGGCTTTCCGGATGGCTTTCCAAATGCCTGCGCGGAAGCCCGGCTGGCGGCCAACTGGCCTGCCCTCCAAACCTATTCGGAAGCGCTTCTGGTCAAGCGGCCGGGAAACGCGCAGGGCCTCGCCGGCAAGGGAGAAGCCCTGACCCATTTGAAGCATTTCGAGGAGGCGGAGCCCATCCTCCGGGAAGCCCTGGAAAAGGATTCGAAAATCGCCTACGCCTGGAACAACCTGGGACGCTGCCTCAATGAAAAGAAAGCCTGGGCCGAGGCCTGCGAATGCTTCGACAAGGCGCTCGCCCTCGAACCCAATCAACTGGAAGCCCTCTACAACCGTGGCCGCGCCCTGTTCGAATTGAAACAGTACGTGAAAAGCCGGAACGATTTCCGTTCCGCCCTTCTGCTTCTTCCGGGAGATCCGGTGCTCACCGAGAACCTCCGCCAAGCGGAACGCCACGCGACCCTGCCCGCGCCCAGGCAGCGGTAGTTCCTCCCCCTTCAAGTTCCGTCAGCCGGGTTTCCTGGGCTCGGCGGCGCCGCGCGTCTGGGCGAGGTAGTCGAGCAACTGCTTCAGCTTCTCTTTCGATGGGACCGGATCCATGAACCCGGATTCCACCATGCGGTCGATCACCTCTTTCCACTTCTCCCGCGTCAGGCGGACCTGATCGATGGACTGCTGGCCCTTGTGGCAATCCAGGCAGGAATCCTGAAAGACCTTCAGGCCGGGGTCCGGCGGCTTTTCTTCGGGGCCATGAGCTGGGCCCGCGACGGCGAGGATGGTGCAGAAGAGCGGGACGAGAGGCGTCCATCGCATGATGGCTCCCTCCAGTGGGCGGTCAGAACCCGAACATGAACCTCAGGGTGAAGCCGTCATCCGTCAACCGGGCGGGGCGCGTGGCCGCACCCAGGGCCGGAATAAGCGGGCCCGACGCAAGATCATCGAACTGGTGGCGGCGGTACTCGAATACTCCCTTGATGTGTTCCTGGATCATGCGCTGATAGCCGAAGATCCAATCCTCCTCCTTGGGCGTCGAGCGGGTAATGCCCGTTCTTCCGTTGAGGGTGACCGTGGTGTCGTCGTAGGCCTCGCCCCGAATGTAGTCGTAGCGCAGGTACAGGGCCTGGGCATTCGTCGGGCGGTAGTTGATCTGATGGAAGCCGCCCTTCCAGGCCAGTTCCTTGCCGAAGCCCGTGGGATTGCTTTCCCGGTTGGCCATGAACTGGTTTTCCATGTTCACGGGAATGCCCCAGGGCGCGAGGCTCAGGGTCATGTCCGGACCGAAGCGATTCACTTCATTGGCGGCGTTCAGGCCCGACATGATCCCGTTGGGATTGGCCAGGGCGCCCGTGGCACGGATCGCGTCGCTGTAGGAGTCTGAAGACTTCCAGCCGAAGAGGCCGAAGGATTGGCCGTAGTAACGCAGAACGAACCGGCCGTAGAGGCTCGGGGTGGCATGGTTCGCGCTCTTGCCGTTGGCGCCGTTCGAAAGGCCCAGATGGTACTCGGCCCAAAGGGTGTCCTTCCTGGCCACATCAGCGACCGGTTTTCCGAAGGTCAGCATGCCGAAGGCTTCGGCCAGCACCTGAGGCTCGCTCAGACGGAAGATGAAATCGTCGGGGTCGCCGCCCACCACATCATCCACCTTCCTCGGGCTGATCAGGTCCAGGCCCGTCCGCTCGTACACCAGGTACTGGTTGACGGAGAGCCGGACCTTGCCGGGAGAGTAGGCGAGGGGCGGATGGGTGATCCCGGCCAGCAGGTTCACGCTGTCCCTCGGAGTGCTCCCGCCGAACACGTCATTCCAGAAAAATTTCGCAACCTCGAAGCTGGGAATCTCGGAGGCGAACTTGATCTGGCGCGGTGGGCTGGTGTTGTAGCGGGCCTCGTAGTTGCCCGTGGGCGTGAACTCCCAGGCCTTGGTTTCGTACATGGGGAATTCGATGAAGTAGGCGAAGTGCTTGCCCATGGATGAAGTGAGGAAGATGCTCGCGTCCTCCAGCGCGAGGGAGGTTCCCCTGGAACGGACCTGGGGGCCCGTCCCCGCGGAGGCGGTCCGCGTCTCGCTGCGGTGCTCCAATCCCACGCCCGTGATGAAGGAAAGCGGAAGGGATCCCGGCAGGCTGAGATCCTTGCTGACCTCGATCTCCGGACTCAGGGGCCTGAGGTCCTTCCCGTTCATGGCACGGTACCCGCTGAGCTTGAAGGTCAAGCCCGGAGGCGTGAGGCCGCCCCAGGGATTGTGGCAGGCCGAGCATTTCTGCCCGTACTGGCGGGAGTACGAGGGAACGGCCCGCGCCTCTGGCATGACATGCAGCCCAAGGCCGATCAAGACAACCAAGGTCAACCGTGAACGTGTGAGTGCTCGCATGGTCTTCCTCCTGTGGCGTGGGGCGCTCCTATTCCCGCTTCGTGAGCATCGACATGGATTTCTTCAGGCTCACCCGCATGCGTTCGAAGGCGTGGATGAGGAGGCCGATTTCATCGTTCCGGTGGGTTTCGAGTTTCATCTCCACTTTGCCCATGCTGATCTCGTTGGCCTGGTCCGCCAGGCGGACCAGGGGACCGATCACTTCCACCCGGAGATACAAGGCCACGGCCGCAAAGCTGATCACGAAGACGATGGCCGTGATGCCGATCAGGAGCAGGAGGGCGGACCGCTCGGACTGGAGCTGGTCGGTGATGTCGTTGAGGGCGAGCACCACGCCTACCTGCTTGCCGGAGGCATCCTTCAGGGGAAAGGCGCCCTTGGACAGGGTTTTCGGGCCGTTGGCGACCGTGCCCAGGTACATGGAGGTTTTGACGGCCCGGAGCTTGTCCTCCGAAGCGTCGTCGGCCACCAGGCCCTGATTCTCCAGGGTGCTGCTCACCAGGGTGTAGCCCTTCATGGCGGCCCAGTTGTCGGGCTTGCCCTGGGCCTTCCGCGTCGCCCGGTACTCGCTTTCCACGAGAAAGGCCTTGTCGACCAACACGGCCACATCCACCCCGGTTTGCCGTTTCACCAGCTGATCGAAGTGGTCGATTTCCTCGCCGAACTCGATGTAGCCGATCAGATCCCCGTTATGGATGTAGGGCGAGACCACGCGAAGGGCGAAGGCTGTCTTGCCCAGCTCGATGCCGCTGACGGCTTTGCCGGCGGCCCGGGCCTGACGGAAGGTTTCGCGCGCGACGGTGTCCCCGTAATTGCCGGGATCGTGCACCCGCAGGTAGCAGGCCCCTTCCTTGTCGATGAAATAGAAGTGGGTGATGCCGTAGCGGGCCCGGTTGCTACGGAAGAGATCCTGCACGGAAGCCAGCAACTTCTGGCGGTCCTGATGGTCGGCGTAGATCTGCCGCGCTGCCGCATTGGTGGCGAAGGAATCCATGGCCACACCCAGCATCTTCGTATCGCCTTGCAGGATGAGGTCGTAGACGCCCTGGGAGCGCTCCACAGCCTTCTGGGCGCCGGCGGCCAGATCCGCCCTGGCCGAATGGTAGAACACCCCGACATAACCGAGGGTCATGAGGATCTCGAGGGCCAGAACGCCGCCGAGCATTTTGAACCGGATGCTTCCCTTGACCTTTCCGAAGTCCATGGCTGGCTCCTTTCTAGGTGAGGCTGGCTAGAGCCTCCTTCCGGAACTCCTGCTGATCCGCCCGGTCTTCGATTTCCCGGGCGAGCTGGGCCACCAGTCCCTCCAGGCCCGTGGCGGGAACCGTGACGGCCCAATCCGCGTAGATCTGGGCAAAAAGCATGGCTCCGATGGGCCCCACCCGCACCGTGAAGGCCTGCTTCACCGGCTCTAGGGAGGCAGGCGCCACGGCCGGAGAGGCCTTGGGCGCCTTTGTCGCTTGCGGAGCCGGAGGAGGGGCGGCGGGCGGGGCGGCCGGCGGTTCCTGGATCGTCTTCTCAAGCCGCCGGGTGGCCTGGGTGAGCGCCATGTTCAACAGCTGCGAATTGATGAGGGCGGTACACAGGACGAGAATCGATCCGCCCGCACAGGGCTTCACGATGACGCGGCCCCCGGCGAATTTCAGGTCCATGATGCCGGACTCGCCCACCATGTCCTGCAGGATGATCACGTCTTCCGACAGGAGGGACACCACCTGTTGAAGCGTGGATGGCTCATAGATGCCCGGGAATTCCGAAACCAGGATCTCCCCTGAACGGGCGTAGATGAGGGCGCCGGCGATGCCCGGAAGGGAGGAGAGCTGGTGAAGGATGTCGCGCATGTCAGTCACGGCGCCGTCGGGCGGGCCGCCAGAACCTTGCGGATATTCGTTTCAACGGCCCCCAAGGAAGCGCTCCCCTCCACCGACACGCACAGGCTCTTGTCCTTGGAATGGAAGATCAGGAGCTGGTCCCGGCTGGAATAGACGCTGGCCACCTGCAGGTCGCCGAGGTTGAAGGCCTCCCCGAGGGGCTTGGTGATCATGGAGGTGAGGTAGATGGATTTGGCCGCGAGCGCATCGCTGGAACGGCCCTCTTCGGTGAACACGGTGCCCTCCTGATCCATCAGCAAGGCATCCGACACCCCGGGAATGGCACGGACTTTCTGGGCGATGGTCATCCTTCCGACCTCCTTCGCAGTGGGGCTGGGGACGTCAAGTTGAAGCCCTTCGGGGCTCGATGCGCGACGGGATTCATCCAGCCACTGGTGGGCATCCAGAAGCAGGTGGTCCAGGCGCTTGTGGATGGTGCGGCCCAGACTCCTCACATTGGGCTGGATGGTGAAGCTGCCGCCGGGCCAGGCCATGATCTGCCGGATGGCGTCCTCTCCGCCGCGGCCGCCCCCCTCCGCATGGACGATCTCTCCGTCCTGGAAGAAAAGATGCCCTTCCTGATCCAGATAAGAAATGGCGATGGAGCCTGAGAAGCGGTTCTGGCCTTCCAACTGGATGACATCGGGAAGACGCAGATTCGAGATCGAGCCTTCGAATCCTTCCTTTCCGAACGCCGGATCCAGGGATCGACGGAGGAGAGATTCCGCCATGGCCGTCTCGGGGCTTGAAGGTAATTGATGCGCCAATTGAGACATGGGTTCAATCCGAGAAGCATCCTTCCGGATGATTGAAAAGGCATGATGGCGTTAGGTGGAAAACGGCCAAACCGCTACCACACCATTCGGTCTCATATGCTCGGGGCTAAAGGAAAAATCATCCGATTCATCCCACAATTTGAAGCCCTTCATGCAAGCCTTCCGGATTCTTCAAAATGTGAGGGAAGATACCCTCATGTCCGCCGAAGCCCTGCTGGAAAACCTCCTCGACGCCTGTCGCCGCCTTCAGGCGGGGGGCCTGTTGGCTGCATCGGACGGTAACCTCTCCGTACGCCTGCCAGATGGCCGCATAGCGATCACTCCCAGCGGCGTGCCCAAGGCCAAACTGGTTCTTAGCGATTTGGCCTATCTGGATCTGGATGGCACGCTGCTCTCGGGCCATCCGAGCAGCGAACGCGCCATGCATCTCGCCGTTTACCGCGCCGCCCCCGAAGCCAAGGCCATCGTGCATGCCCATCCGCCCACGGCCATCGCTTGGTCCCTGGCCAGACCCGAGCTGGAGGAGCTGCCCTCAGAGGGACTCCCCGAGGTGATCCTCGCGGCCGGCCGCATCCCCATCGTGCCCATGGCCATTCCCGGCACCGAAGCCATGGGCGGCCATCTGCTGCCCTACCTGCCCGCCCACCGCCTCATGATCCTCGCCCGCCATGGTGGCCTCTGCTGGGGCGAACACATGAATGAAGCCGCTGGCGGCATGGAGCGTCTGGAACAGGTCGCCAGCATCCTTCTGAAGGCCGAGATGCTGGGTGGCGCGAAGCCTCTATCCAAATCTGAACTCGCCGAATTGAGGGCCCTCCGCGCCAAGCTGGGTCCGCGGATCATCTGAGCGGAATCCGGCCACAGTGAATGCCTGGAAAAGAAGGTTCTTCATGACCCCCTTTGAATCTCTCGGTTTGAAACACGATGGCCGCACCCTTTGGGTGCTGGATCAGACGCAGCTCCCGGACACGGAGACATGGCTGGACGGCAGCGAACCCGCGGCCATGATCGCGCTCATCAAGCGGCTGGCCGTGCGCGGGGCCCCCCTCATCGGCGTGGCGGCGGCGGCGAGTCTGGCCACCTTCGCCCAGCGGGGCGCTTCCGCCACCGAATACACGGCGGCCTGCGCGGCCCTGCGCGCGGCGCGGCCCACGGCCGTGAACCTCATGTGGGCCATGGACCGGATGAAGGACGCCGCGGATCCCATGCTCGAAGCCCAGGCCATCTTCGAGGAGGACGTGCGCCTCTGCGAAGGCATGGCGCTGCACGGCGCGGCCCTCATCCAGGATGGCGAGGGGATCCTGACCCACTGCAACACCGGCGGCCTCGCCACCGCGGGCATCGGCACCGCCCTGGGCGTGATCCGCCGCGCGCACGAACAGGGCAAGCGCCTCCGCGTGTACGCCGACGAGACCCGGCCCCTGCTCCAGGGCGGCCGCCTCACGGCCTGGGAGCTGCGGCGCCTGGGCATCCCCGCGACGCTGATCACCGACAGCATGGCCGCTCTCCTGCTGCGCGACGGGAAGGTCCAGCGGGTGCTGGTGGGCTCGGACCGCGTGGCCGCCAACGGCGATTTCGCCAACAAGGTGGGCACCTACGGCGTGGCCGTGCAGGCCCATTTCCACGGCGTCCCCTTCCACCCCGTGGCTCCCTTCTCCACCGTGGATCTGGCTTGCCCCAACGGCGCTGCCATTCCCATTGAGGAGCGGGACTCATCCGAAGTCCGCGGGTTCGGCGCCCTCCGCTGGGCTCCGGCGGACATTCCCGCCTGGAACCCCAGTTTCGATGTCACTCCGGTGGATCTGGTCACCAGCCTCGTGCTGGACCGCGGGGTGTATTCGGCTCGTGAACTCAAGGCCGGGGCGCTCCTAGCACCTCCTCCATCATCCTGAACATCAGGATGGCCCCGGCGGCGGCCACGTTGAGGCTGTCCATGCCCGAGGCCATGGGGATGGCCACCGCCCGGTCGCAGCAGGCGATTTGACCGGCATCCAGGCCCCGGTCTTCAGGGCCCATGACCAGTGCGCAGCGGGAGGCCGGCCGCCAGACGCGGGCATCCTCCGCGCCGGCATCCAAGGCGGCGGCGATGACTTCCGAGCCCTCTTCCGCGGCCTTCCAAGCCGCGAGCAGCGCCCAGGGATCCTCCGCCCTCCAGACCGGAATGCGCCAGGCGGCCCCCATGGACACGCGCACCGTGCGGCGGGTCCACTGGCCCGGCCCCGGGCCTGCCAGGACGCCCTCCAGACCCAGCGCCGCCGCGCTCCGGAGAAGCAGCCCCAGGTTTTCGCTGTCGTAAAGCCTGGGCAGCACCAGGAGCCGGCGGACCTCCAGGAGCTTGGATTCAGGAGCGGGCGGAGGCACCTGGGCGCAGGCCATGAGCCCCCGGTGGAAAGGAAATCCCGCCAATTCGGAAAGGGCCCCGGGCTCCGCCGCCAGAAGCTCCACCCCAGCCGGCAGGCGGCCCTGCAGTTCCGCGGCAGCGGCCGTGGTGGCCGCCACCGAAATGATCCGTACGTCTCCCTTGCGCGCCGCGTCCAGAAGATCCTCGACCAGGATCCGCCCTTCGGCGATGAAACAGGCGCCGTGTTCGGGATGCTGCCTGGTGCCGGCGAAACGGAGGTCGCGATAGGGATCCCAGGGGTCAAAGGCGCTCATGAATCCAGGGTAGCCCCCGGGCCTCCGGCGACACCGCCAGGTTTCGTCCGCATGCCGGCCGCGTATTAATTCCGTTAACAATGAAAGAAAGGTTTGTACCAGTATTTAACACATTAATTTTACTAACATTTCTTGACACCATGGGCACCCATATCAATCTGTTATTTCCACCCAGCACCCCCTGCTCCGTTGAAATCCTGCCTTCTGGAGCCATGCATGCCTCTCGAATCCGAATCCGCCCTCCAGCGAGCGAAGGCCATTGCGCTTCAGGCCTGCTCAAAACCAGCGGTCCGCCAAACCGTCAAATTCACCCTGGACGCCAGTCTCGCCAGCCTCGCCTGGGTGGCTGCCTCCAGCCTGGTGCGCTTCGAGTCCCCCCGCCCCCTGCCCCTCTTGGCCTGGGTGGCCTTCGCCATGGCGGTGAATCTCGCCTTCCAGCACACGCGCCAGCATTACCGGCTGCTGGGGTTCGTGGAGCTCCGCTCCCTGCTGACGAGCATGCTGGCGCTGGCCGCCTCGGCCGCCGCCTGCTACGCGCTCTCCGGCTATTTCCGGGCCGGCGCCATCCAGCCCAAGGCTGTCCTGGCGGCCAGTCTGCTCACGACCCTGACCTGGGTCATGCTGCGGGCGGCGGCGGCGGAATGGTTCAAGCGCCGCTTCGAGAAACAGAATCCCCACCGCCCCACGGAGGACAGGCGGAAAACGCCCCGCAGCGGGCAGTCCACCTCCGATGATCTGGCCCTGCGCACCCTCATCGTGGGGGCCGGCCAGGCCGGCTCCCGGCTGTGCCAGGAACTCCAGGCGAACCCCAAGCTGAAAAGCCAGGTGGTCGGCTTCCTGGACGATGCCCTCGAGAAGCAGGGAGTCCGCATCCATGGCGTGCCGGTCCTGGGCCCCTGCCGGCTCCTTCCCACTTTCATCAAGGAGGCCAAGGCCGGCCAGGTGATCCTGGCCATCCCCAGCGCTCCCGGCTCGCGGATCCGCGAATTGGCCAAGGTGCTCCAAGGAGAAGGCGTCCGGGTGAAGACGCTCCCCAACATGCAGGATCTCCTGGGCAAGGAAACCTGGAAACCCGAGCTCAGGGACATCGCCATCGAGGACCTCCTCCGCCGGGAACCCATCCAACTGGACCTCGGTTCCATCCAGCAGGCCCTGTCGGATTCGGTGGTGCTCATCACCGGCGCCGGAGGCTCCATCGGCAGCGAGCTGGCGCGCCAGGTGGCCCGTTTCGGTCCCTCCCGCCTCATCCTCCTGGGCCGGGGCGAGAACAGCCTTTGGGGCGTGGAACGGGACATCCGGCGGCTCCATCCCGATCTGAGGCTGGAGGTCGAACTCTGCGATATCCGGAACGCCCTCCGCCTGCAGCAGGTGTTCGAGGCCTGGCGTCCCGCTTTCGTATTCCACGCCGCCGCGCACAAGCATGTGCCCTATCTGGAAAACCACCCCGAAGAAGGCATCGAGAACAACATCTTCGGCACCTTGAACGTGCTGAACGCGGCCAAATCCGCTGGCACCCGCAAGTTCGTGAACATCTCCACGGACAAGGCCGTGAATCCCACCAGTGTGCTGGGCGCCACCAAGCGCATCGCCGAATTCCTGGTCCTCCGGGCGGCGGAAAGCGAACTGGGGGACAGCCGTTACATGAGCGTCCGCTTCGGAAACGTGCTGGGCAGCCGGGGGAGCGTGATTCCGCTGTTCCAGGAGCAGATCCGCCGGGGGGGCCCCATCACGGTCACCCACCCGGAGATGACCCGGTATTTCATGACCATTCCCGAGGCCAGCCAATTGGTGCTTCAGGCCGGCATGCTGGGCCGCACCGGCCAGGTCTTCGTGCTGGACATGGGCCAGCCCGTCCGCATCGTGGATCTGGCGGCGGACATGGCGCGCCTCTCGGGGCTGACCCCGGGCTTCGACATCGACATCCAGTTCTCCGGCATCCGGCCGGGGGAGAAGCTGTTCGAGGAGCTCTTCACCGACAAGGAGCATCGCAAGTCGGAAGTGCATTCCAAGGTCTTCGAGGCCTCGCCCGAACCCGGGAACCGGGCGCTTCTCGACCGGACCCTCCGCGCCCTGAAGGAAGCCCTGGATCTCCCGGACGGCCTGCGCCAGGCCGCCATCGTCCAGACCTTCATGGAGCTGGTGCCCAGCTACCTCCCCTCCCCCAACGGCTTGGGCAGGTTCCTGCCCGCTGTCCTGCCCGGCCAGCCCGCCTCCGCGCCGGTGCCCGCCCCGGCGCCTGCGCCGAAGATCGTCGTGCTGCGGCCTTCCATTCCGCTGGCCCAGGCTCAATCCTGAGCCGGAATTTTCTGGGGATCGCTCCGTCGCAATCTGGTAGCATCAACTGTTTTATCCAGCTCCAGACAACAGCAATTCGCCGGTATATTACTAACAGCCCCGTCCCCGTCCAGGGTTTCCCCCCCACCCACCGAATCACACCGAGGTGATCCAAATGGCTTTGGATGTCCATTCCATTACCCCTGAGATCCAAGACTACATCGCGAAGAACTTCCTCTTCAGCGACCAGGGGTTCCAGTACGGCGATGACGCGTCCTTCCTGGAAGAAGGCATCATCGATTCGCTGGGGATCATCGAGCTGGTCTCCTTCGTGGAAAAGAAGTTCGGCGTCTCTGTGGCCGACCACGAATTGCTGCCCACCAATTTCGACTCCGTGGCCAAGCTGAGCGCCTTCATCACCCGCAAGCTGGCCGAAGCTTCCTGACGGGGCGCCTGGATGCTCGTCCACGAATTCCTGATCCGCTCGGCCAGCCAGTTTCCCCAGAAGACGGCGCTGGTGTGCGGAGAAAAGCGCTTCACCTACGCGGAGCTGGACGCCATGTCCAACCGCCTGGGACGGGCCCTGGCCCAGGGCGGCGTCCAGCGGGGCGACCGCGTGGCCATCCACCTGCACAACTCGGTGGAAGCGGTGGCTGGAATCTTCGCCATTCTCAAAGCCGGCGCCGCCTTCGTCTTCATCAACGCCTCCACCAAACCCGACAAGCTGACCTACATCCTGAACAACTGCCGCGCCAAGGCCCTGCTCATGGACGGCCGTCTGGGAAACGCGGAGGACTTGCTGAGCGCGGTCCCCTCCCTCGGCCAGGTGGTCGTGAGCGGACCGAAGCCGGCCCCGGCGGATTCCCGGATCCGGCCCTACGCGGACATCCAGGCCCAGTCGCCGGCGGCGCCTCTGCCCACCGTCAACATCGACCTGGACCTGGCCTGCCTGATCTACACCTCCGGCAGCACCGGCGAACCCAAAGGCGTCATGAGCGACCACAGCAACGTGGATTTCGCCAGCAGCTCCATCATGACCTACCTGGAAAACCGCCCCGACGACATCATCCTCAGCGTCCTGCCGCTCTCCTTCGACTATGGGCTGTACCAGCTCCTGATGGCCTTCAAGGCCGGAGCGACCCTGGTGCTGGAGCGCACCTTCATGTACCCGGCGGCCATCCTCCAGCGCATCCAGGAAGAGCGGCCCACGGGCTTCCCCGGCGTGCCCACGGTGTTCGCCATGCTGCTCCAGCTGGACCTGAGCGCCTTCGACCTCTCCAGCCTGCGCTACATCACCAACACCGCCGCGGCCCTGTCTCCGGACAAGATCCTCGAACTGCAGGCGGCCTTTCCGGGGGTGACTCTCTACTCGATGTACGGCCTCACGGAAACCAAGCGGACGCTCTACCTTCCGCCGGACCAGCTGAGGATCCGCCCTGGTTCCGTGGGCATCCCCATCCCTGGCACCGAGGCCTGGGTCGAGGACGAATCGGGACGCCGATTGGGCCCTGGCGAAACCGGCGAACTGGTGGTGCGGGGCCGCCACGTCATGCGCGGCTACTGGGAAGCCCCCGAAGCCACCGCCAAGCGCTACCGCCCTGGCCCCCTGCCCGGCGAACGGCTCTGCTATTCCGGCGATCTGTTCCGCCAGGATGAGGAAGGCTATTTCTACTTCATCAGCCGCAAGGACGACATCATCAAGTGCCGGGGCGAGAAGGTGGCCCCCAAGGAAGTGGAGAACGTGCTTCACCAGCTGCCGGGCGTGACGGCCGTGGTGATCGGCGTTCCCGATGCCACTGCGGGCGAAGTGGTGAAGGCCTTCATCGTCGCCAACGGCCATCCGCTGACCGAAGCCGAAGTGATCGCCCATTGCCGGGCCCGGCTGGAGGATTTCATGGTGCCCAAATACGTCGAGTTCCGCACGGAGCTGCCTATGACTTCTTCGGGGAAGATCAGCAAGCTTGGTCTGACTTAGATGTGCGGCATCGTTGGCATCTGCGACCTGGGCGGCGCGAGGCGGGCGGAAGAGGCCACCCTCCGCCAGATGCTCGGCATGATCCGGCACCGGGGGCCCGAACAGTTCGGCATCTACCTGGACGACTCGGTGGGCCTGGGCAATGCCCGGCTCAGCATCGTCGACCTGAGCACCGGCCAGCAGCCCATCTCCAACGAGGACGGCACCCTCTGGATCGTCTTCAACGGCGAGATCTTCAACCACCCCGAGTTGCGGGAGGAACTGGAGCGCCGGGGGCACCGCTATGCCACCAACTGCGACACGGAAACGGTCCTCCACGCCTACGAGGAATACGGACCGGACTGCCTCTCCCGCTTCAACGGGCAGTTCGCCATCGCCATCTGGGACACGCGCAACCGCAGCCTCTTCATGGCCCGGGACCGGCTCGGCGTCCGCCCCATCTTCTACACCATCAGGGACGGCGCCCTGATCTTCGGCTCGGAGATCAAGGCCATCCTCGCAGCCCCCGGAGTCGGCGCCGCCGCGGATCCCGTGGCCCTCGACCAGATCTTCACGGTCTGGAGCCCGCTTTCCCCCCGCTCCTTCTTCCGGGGCATCAAGGAAGTCCCGGCCGGCCATTGGATGCTCGTCAAGGAAGGCCGCATCACCGTGAAGCCCTACTGGGAGCTCCGCTTCCCGGACGAGGGCTGCTTCGCGCCGCGCTCCCGCCAGTCCTACGCCGAGGAATTCCGCGAGCTTCTCATCGACGCCACGCGGCTCCGCCTGCGGGCCGACGTGCCCGTGGGCGCCTACCTCAGCGGGGGCCTCGATTCCTCCACCATCACCGCCATCATCCGCAACTTCACATCCAATCCCCTGGAGACCTTCTCCATCTCCTTCGCCGATCCCGCCTTCGACGAAAGCGGCTACCAGAGCCGCATGGCCCAGGCACTGGGCACGGACCACCACGTGGTGCACGCCACCCACGCGGACATCGGCCGGGTGTTCCCCGAGGTGGTCTGGCACACGGAAACGCCCATCATGCGGACTTCGCCGGCGCCCATGTTCCTGCTGTCGGGCCTGGTGCGGGAAAAGGGCTTCAAGGTGGTCCTCACGGGCGAGGGCGCCGATGAGTTCCTGGCCGGATACGACATCTTCAAGGAGGCGAAGATCCGCCGGTTATGGGCGGCGCGGCCCGATTCGGAAGTCCGACCCGGCCTCTTCAACAAGATCTACCCCTGGCTGGCGGATCTCTCCCGCGGCAACTACGTGAAGTCCTTCTTCGGCATGGGGCTCGCCGAAACCGACGCGCCGGACTACTCGCACCAGATCCGCTGGCGCACCACCGCCCGGGCGAAGCGCTTCTTCAGCGACGAGCTGCAGCAGACCCTCCGCGAAGGCCAGCAGCATCTGATGCCCGGCCTGCCGGGCGGCTTCGCGGGCTGGGACCCTCTGCACCAGGCTCAGTATCTGGAAATCAGCGTCTTCCTGTCCCAGTACCTGCTCTCCTCCCAAAGCGACCGAGTGGCCATGGGCCATTCCGTGGAGGGGCGGTTCCCCTTCCTCGATTACCGGGTGGTGGAGTTCTGCAACCACCTGCCCCCGGCCCTCAAGCTGAGAGGGCTGACGGAGAAACACCTGCTGAAGGAAGTCAGCCGGGAATGGCTTCCGGCCGACATCACCGATCGGCCCAAGCAGCCCTTCCGGGCCCCCATCCACCGGGCCTTTTTCAACGACACGCCGGCGGACTACCTCGAGGAGCTCCTTTCGCCCGCGGCCCTCAAGGCTTCCGGCTTCTTCAAGCCCCAGGCCGTGGGCCAGCTGGTGGCCAAGCTGAAACAGGGCCTGGCCCTGAGCGAGACCGACGACATGGCCCTGGCCGGCATCATCTCGACCCAGCTGGTGGACCGGCAGTTCATCTCCTCCTTCAAGCTTTCGCCCCCCCTCGGCGGCACCGATCCTGTGAAGGTCGTCCGCGGCCATGAGACTTCCCACGGAGTGCTGGCATGACCTTGACCAAGCGCGTGCTCGACATCGACGCGGCAGCGGAAACCGATCGCATCGTGAAGTGGATGCGGGAGAACATGCGGGGCCTCCACCGCACAGGGGCCGTGCTGGGCATCAGCGGAGGCATCGATTCCTCCGTGTGCCTGGCCCTCTGCGTCAAGGCCTTCGGCCCGGACCGGGTGGTGCCCCTGCTGCTGCCGGAAAAGGACTCCGATCCCGCCTCGGAAGAACTGGCGCGCATGCTGGCCGCCCACTACGGCACCACCCCCATCCTGGAAGTCATCACCGGGGCCCTGGACGGATACCGCTGCTACGAGCGCCGGGACGAGGCCATCGCCCGTATCTTCCCGGAGTACGACCCCAAGAAGGGCTACCTCGCGAAGATCGTCCTGCCGCCGGGCCTCCTGGACGAGGGCACGCTGAACGTCTACTCCCTCACCATCGTGACGCCCGAAGGCCAGGAAAAGAGCCTGCGCCTGCCGCCCGCCGAATTCGCCCAGATCGTGGCCGCCTCCAACTTCAAGCAGCGCACCCGCACGGCGATGCTCTACTACCACGCGGAACTGCGGAACTTCGCGGTCATCGGCACGCCCAACAAGAACGAGCACGACCAGGGCTTCTTCGTGAAGTACGGCGACGGGGGCGTGGACCTGAAGCCCATCGTCCACTTGTACAAGACGCAGGTGTACCAGCTGGCCCGGCACCTGGACGTGCCCGAGGTCATCCAGAAGCGCACGCCCACCTCGGACACCTACAGCGCCCCGGCCACGCAGGAGGAATTCTTCTTCCGCCTGCCCTTCGACGTCATGGACATGCTCTGGTACGCCCAGGAAAACCAGATCTCTCCCGAGGAGACCGCCGCAGCCCTGGACATGACGCCGGCCCAGGTGCGCAACGCCTTCGAGGATTTCACCCGCAAGACCAGGACCACCCACTACCTGCGCACCGCGCCCCTGGACATGACCGCGCTCGGCCACCCCGTTCCAGCGCCCCGCTGAAGCCAGCCCCGAACGCCAGCTATGAACGCCAACCATGAACGAAGGAGCAGCCCAGATGCCATCGGATTCCCGGCCCCGCCGCAAGCCCTTCCTGGGCCCGGCGCTGGCCCTGGCGGGCCTCCTGGCTTCGGCCATCGCCTTTATCGCTTGTTCGCGGAACGCCTCACCGGTTTCCCCGGCTCCCAAGGAGCACGCCATGCAGCCTCCCTCCGGCACCGTGCGCATCGCCTTCCTGCACCACAGCACCGGGGGCATCGTGTGGGAGAACGGCCTGCCTCAGTTCATCCAGTCCTGGAACGCGGCCCACAGCACCGACTACCGCATCACCGAACTGCCCTATCCCAGCGCCACCGGAGGCCACGGCACCCTGCGGAAGCTGCTGCCTGCCCGGGCCTTCAATCTCCTGATCCGGAACCACTACCCCTGGGACAACCAGCCCTACGACTACTGGAATCTCTGGGTGGCCCACCAGGGTGAAAGCCGCGACCGGTCGGAGCTGAACCTCGATGACCTGGCCCGCGCCTACGATGTGATCGTTTTCAAGCACTGCTTCCCCATCAGCCGCATCGAGCCGGAGGATGGAAACCCGGACGTCGCGTCGCCCAAACAGACCTTGGCCAACTACAAGCTGCAGTACGAAGCGCTCAGGGCCCGGATCCGCCAGTTCCCCCGGACGCGCTTCATCCTATGGACCGGACCGGCGCTGACGGAATCGGGCACCAATCCGGCGGAGGCCGATCGCGCCAGGCAATTCGCCGCCTGGGTGAAGGAAACCTGGGACGAGAAGGGCGACAACCTCTTCATCTGGGACTTCCGGGAACTGGAAACCCAGGGGGGACTCTTCCTCCGCCCGGAGAACGCCCACGGTCCAAACAACGCCCATCCGGCCAAAGCCTTCGCCGCCAAGGCCGCCCCCCTGCTCGGCCAACGCATCGTGGACGTGATCGAAGGACGCGGCGACCGTTCCAGTCTCACGGGCCAATGAGGTCTCATTATTCCGCCATCAAACCACAGGGAGAACACATGGAGCCAGCGGCCCACCAGGAGCTGAAGGTCCGCTTGGCGGCCATCCTTGCCGAGGCGGCCGGTTCCGCCGCCGGGACCGAGGCCTCCGCCATCCTGGACGCCGCCTTGGCGGTCCGGCCGGAGGCCCCGGCGGAGCTGGCTCTGGAACTGGCCGGGAAGCGTGCCGCCGGAGCGCCCTTGGGGCTGGTCACCGGCCGTCAGCGCTTCCTGGGCGTGGAGCTGCTGGCCAAGGACGATGTGCTGGCTCCCCGGGAAGAGACGGAGATCCTCGGCAACGAAGTCCTTTCCATCCTCCGCGCGCGGGCCCAGGAGGAACCCGCCCGGGAGCTGCGGATGATCGACATGGGCTGCGGGTCGGGAAACCTCGCCTGCGCCGCGGCCGTGGCGGTGCCCCGGGCGCGGATCTGGGCCTCGGACATCACCGCTTCCTGCGCCGAGCTGACGCGGGCCAACGCCGCCCGCCTTTCCCTCCTGGACCGCATCGAGGTTTCCCAGGGCGACCTTTTCGCGCCCCTGAGCGGAAGGGGGCTCGAGGGGACCATGGACTTGGTCGTGATGAACCCGCCCTACATCCCCTCGACCTCCCTGGCGAACTCCCACGCTGCCCTGCTGCAGCACGAGCCGCGGGAGGCCTTCGACGGCGGCCCCTACGGCATCTCCATCCTCTCCCGCCTGCTGCAGGACGCGCCGCCCTTCCTCAAGCCGGGCGGGCACCTGCTCTTCGAGTTCGGATTGGGTCAGGCTCGAATGATCCAGTCCCTGGTCGAAAAGAAGGGCCTGTACGCTTCGCTCCGCTTCGCCTCGGACGCCGGGGGCCAGCCCCGTGCGGCCATCGCCAGCAAGTAAGGAAAGCGCGGGCATTCCCCGCTGAAACCGATTGATCAAAGGAAGAGTCCATGTCCATCGTCGGCACTTTGAAGTCTTTCTACCGCAATTACAGGCTCTGGCGGCTACGCAGGGCTGGATTGACGATCCCCGACGATTGCAGCCTCACGAGGCCCTTTCCGAAATTCGGCGACGAACCCTACCTGATCACCATCGGGCACCGCGTCGGTTTCGCGGCGGAGGTCCTCTTCATCACGCATGACGGTGGAACGAAGGTCTTCAACCGCGAAGAACGCTACAAGAAAGTGCTCAAGTACGGCCGCATCACCATCCACGACAACTGCGTGATCGGACAGCGGGTGATCATCCTGCCCGGAGTGACCATCGGTCCCAATTCAGTGGTGGCTGCCGGCTCCGTGGTCTCCAGGAACGTGCCGCCGGGCGTGCTCGCGGCGGGCAATCCAGCCAAGCCCGTCATGACCATCCACCAGTACGCGGAGTGGTCCCTGGCCGCCACACCGGATTACGACGAGAAGGAATACCGGAAGGACAAGCGGGCCTTCCTCATGAAGTTCCATATGCGCGGCCGTTCGTCCAACCGGATCAAGCCCCTCCCGGAGGACCCAGCCTAGGTGGCCCAGTCCGGCCGGTCTTTTCGGAACCACACAAAGACCGGTAGGTCGCTTTCAGCTCATAAACACGACTTCCAGCATGGAAATTAACTTGCGTTAACAATCGATTTAGCGATAACGTAATACCACTCCTTTCCTTCGGTCATGGTGCTTCGGGAGCCCCCCTCATGGAGATCGGCATGTCCCAGTCCCTGAACCTCACATCCTCCTGCGCATCCGTTCCCACCCCTGCGCGCCGACACGCCGGTGCCGGGCGCCTCGGCCTGAGTGCCGCCCTGGGCCCCATCCTGGGATCGGTCCTGCTGCTCGCCGCCTGCACCTCGCCCGGCATGAAGCTGAACATGAAGCCCGGTTCCCGGCCCACCACCACCAGCGTCAACGGGCTGAACCTCACCCTCCAGCCGCTGGACCCCCAGGCGGCGCCCTTCCGCGCTCCCCGCGCCACGGACCCCGCCACCCTCAGCGCCCTCCTGGTGGACAAGGTGCCGCCCTACCGCGTGGGCCCCCAGGATGTCCTTCTGATCACGGTCTGGGACCACCCCGAGATCACCCTGCCCCTGGGGCAGTTCCGCACGGATGCTGCCACCGGCATGGTGATCGACGAGGAAGGTTTCCTCTACTTCCCCTACATCGGCAAAATCAAGATCAGCGGACAAACCATTTCCCAGGTGCGCGAGACCCTCACGACCCAGCTCGCCAAGGTGTTGCAGAAGCCCCAGGTGGACGTGAAGGTGGTGGCCTACCGTTCCCAAAAGGTCTACGTGGGCGGCGAGGTCAAGAATCCGGCCGTCTACAACGTGACGGACGTGCCCTTCACCTTGGCCGAGGCCGTGAACCGGGCCGGCGGCTTCCTCGCCAGCGCCGACGACAGCCGTCTGGTCCTCACCCGCGGCGACAAGTCCTGGCGCCTGGATTTCCAGTCCCTCCTCGGAGGCGGCAACCGCATCGGGCAGATCCTCCTGAAGGATGGAGATTCCCTGCACGTGCCGAACAGCCTGGAAGAGCCCATCTACCTGATGGGCGAGCTGGTGAAGCCCGGAACCCTGCCCATGGTCCACGGGAATCTGTCCTTGGCCAAGGCCATTTCCGACGCGGGCGGCATCCTGGGCACCAGCGCCGACGCCCGTTCCATCTACGTCATCCGCCAGGGCGGCGCCGCCAATGCCGTCGACGTCTTCCACCTGGACGCCCGCAACCCGACCGCCATGGTGCTGGCCGACCATTTCGCCCTGAACCCCAGGGACATTGTCTACGTCGACGCGGGCACCCTCGTCCGGTTCAACCGAGTCATGAACCTGCTGGCGCCCTCGATCACGGCGGTCACCTCCACCGCGCTCACGGCGGCCGAAGTCCGCTACTCCTTCAAAAAATAATGCTAGGATCCGAGAAGCCAGGGGGCAGCCGACCCTCGGTGGTTCTCCATCCGTGAGCCGAGACACTTGAAAACCATGCCGATGTTCAAGTCCATCCTGGTCCTTTGCGAGGGCAACCACTGCCGCAGCCCCATCGCGGAGGCTCTGTTCCGGGAATCCCTCCCCCCAGGCATCAGGGTCGAATCCGCCGGCCTCCGGGCCATGGTGGGCGCCCATCCCCATCCGGAAGTCCTGCATCTGATGGCCGCCGTGGGAATCAACATCTCCGGCCACCGGGGCCGGCAGCTCACGAAATCCATGGGATTGGCCGCCGACCTCATTCTGGTCATGGATCAGGAACAGAAGGAACACTGCAGCAGGATGGTTCCCGGCACCCGGGGCCGGATCTTCCTGATGGGACATTGGCTTTCCAGTCCGCCCCCTGCCATCGCGGATCCCATCAGCAAAGACAAAGAGGCTTTCCGGCTGGCCTTTGAAGTCATCCAGCAATCCGTGGCAAGTTGGTTGCCCCACATGACTCTCAATCAAAGGTTGGCATGAGCGTTTCCTCTCCTTCCGATCCGCAATCCTCGAGGCCCCGGGCGGGCGATGCCACCGAAGCCTTGGATCTCGGAGAGTGGCTGGCCAATTTCTGGGAAGGCCGCTACCTGATCCTGGGCTGCACCCTGGCCTTCATGGCCATGGGCGCTTTTGCGGCCCTGACTTCCACCCCTGCTTACCAAACGGAAGCCATGCTCCAGGTGCAGGGGAAGCGTGTCGGAGCCTCAGATCCCGCCTTCAGCAAAATGGAAAACCTCTTCGCCGAGCCTCCAGAGGCCTCGGCCGAAATCGAGATCCTGAAGAGCAACAAGGTGCTTGGCGGAACCGTCGAGGCCCTGGGCCTCGACCTGGTGGTCAAGCCCAAGCTCATGCCCGTGGTGGGCGCCTTCTTCGCTCGCGGCAGGGCCGATGCCCCGAAGCTGGACATCGAGTCCTTCGAAGTGCCCGCCCAGTGGCGCGGAGAGCGGTTCAGCGTGGTGGCCTTGAAGGATGGGGAATTCCAATGGAACGGCCCTGACGGATCCGTCCTGGGCAAGGGCAAGCCCGGCGAGACGCTGCGCGGATTCCTGGCGGGCATTCCCCTGACCTTGAAAGTCCGTGATCTGACCGCCCGGCCGGACCAGACATTCTTCTTCTCCAAGAAGCCCGTCAACGCGGCGCTTGCGGAACTCGGGCTGCGGTTCAATGCTTTCGAAAAGGGCAAGCAGACCAACGTCATCGGCCTCACCCTGACCGACGGCAGCCCCAAGCGGGGCGCCGAGATCCTCAACGAGATCATCAACCGCTACATCCAGCACAAAGTCGAACGGAAATCCGGAGACGCCTCCAAGACCCTGGCCATCCTGCAGGAGAAGCTGCCGGGCCTCAAGGCCAAGCTGGATGCTTCTGAAAACAAGCTGAACCAGTTCCGCAGCCGCTCCGGATCCGTCGATCTGGGCCGGGAAGCCGATGTGTCCATCCAGCAGAGCGCCGCGCTTAGCGCCCAGATCTCGACCTTGAAGCAGAAAAAGGAAGAGATGCTCCGGACCTACCGGGAAAACTCGGACGTGGTCACCACGCTGAACCAGCAGATTGCCAAGCTCCAGGGCGAGCTGGGCCAGGTGAACTCCAAGGTCCGGGCCCTGCCCGGCACGCAGCAGGAAGTGGTGCGCCTGTCCCGGGAAGTCCAGGTCAACACCGAGCTCTACACGGCGGTCCTCAACAACATCCAGCAGCTGCAGGTGGCCAACGCCGGGGAAGTCGGCAGCGTGACCATCGTCGATCCCGCCACGCCGAACCTCACGCCGCTGGGCCTCCGGCCCCTCATGCAAGTGGCCCTCTACACCTTCCTCGGCTTCCTCCTGGGCATCTGCCTCCTCCTGCTGAAGCGGGCCCTGCGAAGCGGCATCAAGGACCACCGCCTGATCGAGTCCAAGCTGGGCCTCCCCGTCATCGTCACCATCCCGCACAGCAAGGCGCAGGAGGAGCACTACCGCGCCATCAGCCAGAGGAAGGACGGCAGCCACCTGCTGGCCTCCCTCACCCCCGATGATCTGGCGATGGAAAGCCTGCGAAGCCTGCGCACCGTCCTCCACTTCTCCATGAAGGACGCCGCCAACAACGCGATCATGATCACGGGGCCCTCGCCTTCCATCGGGAAATCCTTCGTCAGCAGCAATTTTTCGGCCGTGCTGGCCCAAACGGGGGCCCGGGTGCTGGTCGTGGACGGGGATCTGCGCCGGGGAAACCTCCACCACTACTTCGGGCTGAAAAACCGCCTGGGCGGCCTTTCCGAGGTGCTGACCGGCCGGACCACCTGGAAGGAAGCCATCCACCAGACTGAATTACCGGGCCTGGACCTGATCAGTACCGGAGTCATTCCGCCCAACCCCGCGGATCTGCTGATGACGGCTCAGTTCTCGGACTTCATCAAAGAGGCCTGCGCCGCCTACGATTTCGTCATCATCGATGGCGCCCCCCTGCTGCCGGTCACCGATTCCCTCATCATCGGCTCCAAGGTGGGGACCGTCCTGCTCGTCGCCAAATACGACCAGCATCCCCTGGATGAGCTGCGCACCTGCCAAAGCCGCCTCCAGAGCCAGAACATTCCGATCGGGGGCTGCATCTTCAATGACATCACACCGCTGGGCCTCGGTTACGCCTACCAGGACTACCGCTACGCCTACCACTACAAGTACAAATAACCCCAGTTCCCCTTCCCGGTCCGCCACCAAAGCTGTGAAAACGGTTCTGTTCCCGACAGATCCACGGCAACCGGCTTGTCAGCCTTGACGCCAGGAGATGGCGCGAAAGAATGGAACCCTAACGCCAGCACGAGACTGATCGATGGTTGTAATAAAATGGGGATGCTGCCGATGGTGAAGGAAAGTCACTACCTGGTTCGCTTCGATGACATCTGCCCGACCATGAACTGGGAGGCCTGGGATGCCATCGAAGCGCACTTGGTCCGCCATGGGGTCCGCCCCATCCTGGCGGTGGTGCCCGACAACCAGGATCCCAACCTCGTGGTGGCTCCTCCCAGGGCCGACTTCTGGGACCAGGTCCGCAAATGGCAGGCCATGGGCTGGACCATTGCCATCCATGGCTACCAGCACGTGTATTCCAACAAGAATCCCGGAATGCTGCGGCTCACCGCGCAAAGCGAGTTCGCAGGCCTCTCCTACGAGGAACAATCGTCGAAGCTGAAAAAGGCCTTGGCCATCTTCGCCCAGCAGGGGGTCCGCGCCGATGCCTGGGTGGCCCCTTCCCACTCCTTCGACCGCACCACCGTCAGGATCCTCAAGGAACTCGGCGTGCCGGTCATCAGCGACGGGCTGTGGCCCTGGCCCTTCACCGAAGAAGGCCCCATGACCTGGATCCCCCAGCAGCTTTGGACCTTCCGTTCCCGGCCCGCCGGAGTCTGGACCGTGTGCAATCATCACAACGGCTGGAGCGACCGCAAGGTGGCCTGGTTCGGAGAGATGCTGGAGGTCTACGCCTCCCGGATGACGGACGTGGCCACCGTGATGAAGGTTTTCCAGGGGCGGAAACAAACCAGCCTGGACCGTTTGAGGGCCACCAGCCGCTGGACCTGGACGATGGTCCGCTCCTTCCTCGTGGGTCTCCTGCTCAAAGCCATCGGCACCAAGCCGGAGGCCGCATGAGCGCTGCTCCACGGGCCAAGTATCTCCTTCGTTTCGACGACCTGTGCCCGACCATGGATTGGGCGGCCTGGGAGGCCCTGGAACGGATCATGGACGAGCAGGGCGTCCAGCCGGTCCTGGGCGTGGTCCCCGACAACCGCGACCGGAAACTCATGGTGGCGCCCGCCGCGCCGGATTTCTGGGACCGCGTGCGCCGGTGGCAGGCCAAGGGCTGGGCCATCGGCCTGCACGGCTACCAGCACACCTACGTCAACGCGGAACCCGGCATCCTGCGCCTGAACAAGCAGAGCGAATTCGCGGGCCTGAGCTACGCCGAACAGCACGAGAAGCTGCGCCTGGGTTTGAGCCTTTTCGAGCGGGAGGGCGTGCGGGCCGACGCCTGGATCGCCCCGGCCCACTCCTTCGACTGGGTGACGGTCTCCGCCCTGAATGCGCTGGGCCTGCGGGTCATCAGCGACGGCTTCGCCTTCGGGCCCTACCGGGATTCCCAAGGATCCACCTGGGTTCCCCAGCAGTTCGCCAGCATGCGGCCCATGCCCTTCGGGCTGTGGACCTTCTGCTACCACCCCAACGGCCTCTCCCCCCAGGGCATCGAGACCTTCCGCCGCAGCCTGGAACAACTCCGCCCGGGCATGATTTCCCTGGCCGAGGCCGTCGCGCTGGGGCGCCGTCCCCGCTCCGCCCCCGACCGCCTGGTGGGCGCCCTCCGCATGGCGGTCTCGGGCCTCCGGCGCATGGGGAAACCCCAAGGGAAGCCTCAGGGGAAGCCTCAGGGGAAGCCCCAAGGAAAGCCGTGACCGCCCCCTTCCCCCTCCTTCCCTGAAACGAGCCGGCATGGCCTCCAAGACCCGGGTCCTCTTCCTCATTCCCTCCCTGGTGGCGCACGGCGCCGAGCGGCAGCTCTGCGAGCTGGTGCGGCACATGGACCCGGCCCGTTTCGAGGTCCATGTGGTGGTGTTCTACGATCCCGGCACCTACCTCGGCGGGGAACTGGGGCCCGAGATCTCGGGCCTTCCCCATGTCACCCTGCACAGCCTGCACAAGCGGCGGGGACCGGCTGGTTTCCTGACGGCCTTCCCCCGGCTGCTGGCCCTGGCGCTCCGCACGAAACCCCACATCCTCCACGGCTACATGGACGGAAACCTGCCCGTGCTTCTGGCGGGATGCCTGCTCCGTAAGCGGGTCGTCTGGGGCATCCGGCGGTCCAGCAGCGACCTGACGAAGCTGGACCGCCGCGCCCTCCGCCTGGGGGCCCTGATGGCCCGCCTCTCCCGGCATGTGGACCTCATCCTCTTCAACTCCGAAGCGGGCCGCGCCAACTACGGCAAGGCGGGCATGCACGGCCGGCGGGCCCACGTCATCCCCAACGGCTTCGACATCCAGCGCTTCGCCCCCGATCCAGAGGCTGGGGCCTTGCAGCGGCAGGCCTGGGGCGTTCCGCCGGACGTGCCGCTCATCGGCATCGTCGGCCGTTTCGCCCCGGTCAAGGACCACCCGACCTTTCTCCGGACCGCAGCGCGGCTGCACCGGGAATGGCCCTCCGCCCATTTCGTCTGCGTCGGCAACGGGCCTGAGGATTACACCGGGGCCCTCAAGCAGCAGGCCCAGGATCTCGGCATCGGCGGCCGCGTGCTTTGGCCCGGCGTCTGCGGCCGCATGCCCGCCGCCTACAATGCCCTGTCGCTGCTGATCCTTTCCTCCACCGATGAGGGCTTCCCCAACGTGGTGGGCGAAGCCATGGCCTGCGGCATCCCATGCGTCACCACCCGGGTGGGCGACGCGGCGCTGCTCGTGGGCGACACGGGCGCCGTGGCCGGGCCCTCGGACGACGCCGCCCTCGCCGCGGCGGCCTCCGCCTTTCTGCGCGAATCCCCCGAAGCCCGGGTCGAACGCAGCCGGGCCGCACGGGCCCGGATCTGCTCGACCTTCAGCGTGGAGGCCCTGGCCCGCCACACCGAGGACATGCTGCTGTCCCTGCTGCCCGGCGCCGCCCCTGCCCTGGCCCAGCCGGCGGAGGATTGATGGACGCGGTCTTCCTTATCACCAGCCTGGACCGCGGCGGCGCTGAAACCCAGCTGGTGCGCATCGCCCTCACCCTCAAGCGCCGGGGCTGGGAGGTGGGCGTCCTCACCATGCTTCCCTCCGTTGCATTTGTGGAGGACCTCCAGGCCGCCGGCATCCCGCTGGTGGAGTGCATCATGCCCTCCCGGAAGCAGCCCTGGCGCGCCCTTCCGAAGGTGGTCCGGCAGCTGCGGGCCTGGCGGCCCCCCGTGCTGGTCACCTTCAATTTCCCCGCCGACGCCATGGGCCGGATCGCCGGGAAGCTGGCGAGGGTGCCCGCCATCGTGGGCTCCCTCCGGACCGCCTTCGTCAAGAACGGCCTGCGGAGGCTCTTCTACCGGCTCACGGAACCGTTCATCACGCTCACCGTGTCCAATTCCCAGGCCGCCATCGACTACATGGTGGCCCGCCGCCTCCTCACGCCCCGGAAGACCCGCGTGATTCCCAACGGCATGCTGGCTTCCAGCTACCCCGCCGCCGCGTCCCGCGAGGCCGTGCGCGCCGAACTGGGCATCCCGGCCGATACCTTTCTGTGGCTCGCCGTGGGCAATCTCCGGCCCGCCAAGGACTACCCCACCCTGCTTGAGGCCGCCGGCCGCTGCGCGGCGGCGCATCCAGCCTTCCGGCTCTGCGTGGTGGGCGGAGGAGAAGAGCTGGACTCCCTGCTTGCGGATGTGGAAGCCCATGGCCTGCAGGATCGCGTGCGCTTCCTCGGGCAGCGCGCCGACGTGCCCCGGTTGCTGGCGGCGGCGGATGCCTTCGTGCTGTCCTCCGCCTGGGAGGGCCTGCCCAACACCGTGATGGAAGCCATGGCTTCGGCCCTGCCCGTGGTGGCCACGGACGTGGGCGGCGTATCGGAACTCATCGAGGAAGCCCACTCCGGCTTCATCGTGCCCCCGCGCCGTCCCGCCTCCCTGGCGGACCGCATGGGCGCCCTCATGGCCCTGCCCGCGGAAGCGCGGAGCGCCATGGGCGCCGCCGGCCGGGCGCGCATGGTCGCCGATTTCGACATCGAGCGCGTGGTGGACCAGTGGGAGGAAGCTCTGCGGCTGCGCCGCGGAAAGACACATGGGCCGCGGGTGACACAGATTTGAATTCAAAAGATAAGGAACACCACCAAGACGCCAAGACACCAAGAAAAACAAGAGCCACTGTTCATGCAGGTCTTCTCGGTATCGCCTGCGGCGATACACGAGACAAAAAGAAACTTGGTGGCTTGATGTCTTGGTTGAAAGCCCTTTTCTATTGGATTGAACACGACTTGATATCGCACGTTGGGCGGAACGGGGTCAGGACAGGCTGCACACCACTTTGCCGAAGCCCTGCCCGGCCTCCAGATGCCGCTGGGCCGCCGGGTATTCGGCCAGTTCGAACACCCGGTCGATGACGGGCTTGAAGGGCGGGTTGGTGGGGTTCCGCTGAAGCAGCGACAGCAGCGTCCAGAGATGCTCCCGGCGGCCCATGTAGGAACCGTGGATCTGGACCTGCTTGGCGAAGAGGGCCCGCAGGTCGAAGGAGGTCTCCCGTCCGGTGGTGGCGCCGCAGGTGACGATGCGCCCGCCGCGGGCGCAGGCGGAAAGACTGGCCCCCCAGGTGGCGGCGCCCGTGTGCTCGAAGACCAAGTCCACGCCCCGCCGGTTCGTCAGCTCCCGCACCTTGGTGGCCAGGGCCTTCATGTCGCCGCGCACGATGACGTGCTCGGCGCCCAACTCCCAGCACTTCATGGCCTTGGCCTCGCTGCCCACCACCGCGATGGCGGTTCCGCCCAGGGCCCGCACCAGCTGGATGGCGGCGCTGCCCACTCCGCTGCCGCCGCCCCAGACCAGCACGGTCTCGCCGGGCCTCAGGGCCGCCTTGTGGACGAGCATCTCCCAGGCCGTGAGGAAGACCAGCGGGAAGGCGGCCGCCTGCTCGAAGCTCCAGTTCTCGGGGATGGGCAACAGGTTCGCGGCGGGCACCAGCACATGGGTGGCCGCCGTGCCGTCGCAGATGTGGCCCAGCACCCCATACGTGGGGCACAGCATGTCGTCCCCGCGAAAGCAGGCGGGACACACGCCGCAGCTCAACCCCGGCGCGATCATGGCGCTGCCGCCGGGTTCCAGCCCCGGAGGAAGCGTGGTGCCTTCGCCCACGGCTTCGATCAGGCCCGCCCCATCGCAACCGGGCGTCAGGGGCAGCGGCAGGGGAAGGCCCGGAATGCCCTCTGTCGTCCACAGATCCAGGCGGTTCAGGGCCATGGCCTTCAGCCCGACGCGCACCCAACCAGGCTTGGGATGGGAAGGTGTGAAGGCCTCCCCCACCGGCGATCCCGCCGGGCCGTGTTGATGGATGCGGAAACGGAAAGCTTCGGCCACGGCCCCTCCCCTACTCCGATTTCAACGACCGCGTCATGAGCCGCCGCACGGCCTCCTCGGGGCTTTCGCCATGCAGAAGGCGCAGCACCTCGGCGGCGATGGGCAGATCCAAGCCGTGCTCCTTGGCCAGGGCCAGAGCCGCCTCGGTGGTGAACATGCCCTCGATCACCTGGCCACCCAGGGAATCCCGGGCTGCATCGAGGCTGTTGCCCTTGCCGACCAGTTCGCCGAAGGTGCGGTTGCGGCTCTGGGGCCCGGTGGCGGTCAGCAGCAGGTCGCCCATGCCTGCCAGGCCCATGACGGTGGTGGGCTGGCCGCCCAGGGCCTCCACCAGCCTCGCCATCTCGGCCAGGCCGCGGGTGATGAGGGCCGCGCGGGAGTTGTAACCCAGCTTCAAACCGTCCACCAGGCCCGCGGCGATGGCCAGCACGTTCTTCAGGGCGCCGCAGAGTTCGGTGCCCACGACGTCGCGGCTGAGATAGATGCGCAGCTTCTCCGAGGCCAAGTGGGCCTGCAAGGCCTTGGCCCGCTCATCGGACACCATGGAAGGCAGGGCCAGCACGATGGCCGAGGGCACGCCCCGCGAGACTTCGTCGGCGAAGGTGGGGCCCGAGAGCACCCCCACGGGCACGTCCAGCACGCCCGTGAGCGCCTGGGACAGCGTCTGGTGCGTGCTCTGCAGGATGCCCTTGCTCACGTGGATCACCAGCTCGGGTGCCGCGGCGGCCCGGGGGCGCAGGCTGCGCCAGGCGTCCGGCGTTACTTGGGTGGGCATGGCGGAGATCCACAGCGGCGCCTCAAAGGCGTCGCTGGGATCGTCCGAGGTCTGCAGCCCATCCGGAAATTCCACATCCTTCAGCCAGAGGTGGCGCCGCGTGGCGGCCATCTTGGCCATCTCCTCCGGGAAGTTCCCCCACAGCGCCACCTTGGCGCCCTTGCGGGCCCAGGTGATGGCCAGGGCTGTGCCCCAGGCGCCGGAGCCGAAGACGCCGATGTCCGCGCGGCTAGACATCGGCCACCCCCTTCTTGGCGCCCCAGAGGGGCGTTTCGGTGCCCTTCAGCAGGCGCCGGATGTTCTCGTGGTGCTTGATGATCACCAGCAGGGCGATGTCGATCCACAGCAGGAGCACCACCGGCGTGGCGCCGCGCCAGGCCAGGATGAGCGGCAGAGCGAAGGCCGAGAGCACGCTGCCCAGGCTCACGTAGCGGAAGACCAGCAGGACCGCGACGAACACCCCCAGGGCAGGCAGCACCATGCCGGCCCGGAAAGCCAGGGCCACGCCCAGGGCCGTGGCCACGCCCTTGCCGCCCTTGAAGGCCAGCCAGGGGGTGAACATGTGGCCCAGGACTGCCGCCAGGGACAGTAGGGAGAGGGCCGACTCCCCAAGGCCCAGTTTCTTCGCGACGAAGACAGGCAGGAAACCCTTCAGCACATCCAGCAGCAGGGTGACGATGCCCAGGGCCTTTCCGCCGACACGGCTGACATTGGTGGCGCCGATGTTGCCGCTGCCGTGCCGCCGCACATCCCCCTTGCCCGCCAGCTTCACCAGCACGAGACCGAAAGGAATGCTGCCGCACAGGAAGGCGCAGAGGCACCAGAGAACCAGGGAAACCGGGGACGGGAAGCTCATGGATGCAGTGTATCAGCGGCTCGCGGACACTGTCCGTCGCAGCAGGTCCAGGGCCTGGGCCGCGCAGCGCAGCTGCATTTCCGCGCGGTCTCCCGCCAGCCTGGGCGAGCGCGCCGAGGTGCCATCGGGCCCGGCCAGCGCGACGAACACCGTTCCCACCGGCGCGCCGCCCTCGGCCCCCGGACCCGCGTTTCCGCAGATGCCCAGGCCCCATGTGGCCCCCAGGCGGGCCCGCGCCGCTTCGGCCAGGGCCTTGGCGCAGGGTTCCGACACCGTGCCCACGGAGGCCAGCCAATCGGAATCGAGACCCAGGAAAGCAGCCTTGGCCTGGGCGGTGTAGGCGGTGACGCCGCCGAGAAAGGCCTGGCTGGCGCCGGGGATGGCGGTGAGCCGCGAGGCCAGCAGGCCGCCGGTCATGCTCTCGGCCACGGCGAGGGTTTCGCCCCGGGCGCGCAGCTGCGCGAGCACGGCATCCTCCAGGTTGGCCTCTCCCACGCAGGCGAGATCATCGCCCAGCACGGACTCGAAATCCCGCCGCGCCGCCTCCAGGTCCGCGGCTTCGGCGCCGCGGGCCAGCAACTCCACCTGGGTGAGGTTGGCGAGGATGGTCCAGTCCAGCTGCGCATGCCGCCCGCGGGCCTCCCGGGTCTGCTCGTCCAGGGCGCTTTCCGGCACGCCGGAGACCACCATGCGCAGCGTGTGGACAGCCTGTCCGGCCAGGGGCCGCAGCCTCGGCTCCACCTGGTCGTCCCACATGCGCTTCATCTCCCGGGGCACGCCGGGCATCATGACCACGCGCACGCCGGAATGGCCGGGAGGATCCTGCCACCAGACGCCCGGCGCCGTGCCCACGGGATTCTTCAGCGGCTCGGCCCCCACGGGGATGAGGGTCTGCTTGAAGTTCACCTGGGGCGGCACGCGGCCGCGCGCGGCGTAGAAGGCCAGCAGATCCTCCCGGCTGGCGGCGTCCTCTTCCAATCCGACGCCGAGGATTTCCGCGAACAGCTCCTTGGTGAAATCGTCGAAGGTCGGTCCCAGGCCCCCCGTGGTGAGGATGAGGTCCGAGCGCGACAGCGCCTCCCGGAAAAGCCCGGCCAGGTCCTCCCGGCTGTCTCCCACCGCGGTCTTCCGGTGGAAACCCAGGCCCAGTCCCGCCAGGCGCTCGCCCAGCCAGACGGAATTGGTGTCGATCCTCCGGGTGGTGAGCAGTTCCGTTCCGATGGCGATGCATTCGATGCGCATGACTGGAATGGAACCACGGCGGCGCCGGAAACTCCAGGCGGCAGCTAGAACGCCAAACCCAGCTCCCGCAGCCGCGCCTCGGCGGTGCCGTCGTTGCGGAACAAGATGCCCTTCATGCCCAGCTGCTCGGCGGCTTCGATGTTCGCCAGCGAGTCGTCGATGAAGACGCAGGCTCCGGCGGGCAGTCCGATGCGCTCCAGCAGGTGGAGGTAGATCTCCGGCCGGGGCTTGCCCAGTTTCAGATGCCCCGACACCGCCACGTGCTGCAGCTTGGAAAGGAAGGTCAGGCGCGGGCGGCTCTCTTCGAAGGTGTCGCCGGACCAGTTCGTCAGCCCATGGCAGGGCACGCCCGCCGCATGCAGCTTGGCCAACAGGTCGTTGCCTTCGGGGATGAGCCCCGTAAGCATGTCCAGCGCCCGGGCCCGGAAAGCCCGGATGAGGCCTTCGTGCTCGGGGAACTGCGCCACCTTCTCGGCGATGGCCTCCTCCCAGGAGCGGCCGTAGTCCTGCTGGACGTTCCAGGCCGAGTTGCACACTTCGGCCAGGAAGAACCGGCGCTCGGCCGCATCGGGGATCAATTCCCGGTAGACCACTTCGGGATCCCACCCGATGAGCACATTGCCGAAATCGAAGATCACCGCTTGAATCGACACGCCTTCTCCCGGAGCAGCCAGAATTCCAATCTAGCGGATGGAGGTTCCGGCGCCCATGTGGTGCCCGCCACACACCCTGAGGTGATTCAGGATTCCAGCCACTCCCGAGCCAGGCGGCGCCCGCCCCAAAGGCCCACGGCGGTCCCCACGATGCTCAGCAGTGCGGCGGTCATGAAGCCCACGAGATCCCCCAGGTACCATCCCGCGAGGCTGCCCACGGTGGCTCCCACGAAACCCATGAGCTTTTCCATGCGGTGGCCTCCGAAGCTATAGGATGGGGGAATCCCCTGAGGTGTTCCCATGTTCGTGCCCGATCTCGATGACCTGGTGCTGGAATCCGACGAAGAATCCGGCATCCGGGAGCTGGGCCGCCGCTTCCTGGCCCGGGGCCCCTGGACCACGGTGGCCTTCCTTGTGAAGACCAAGACTGATCCTGAAGGCGACTGGGAAGGGCCCTTCCTGTGGCTGCACCGCTACCAGAAGGTGGCCCAGGGCTGGAAGCTCGTGAGCCGCTTCCGCACCACGGAAACGGCTCAGCTCAAGATCCTGATGGCGGCTCTGGACGATTGGAAGGACTACTAGAGCCCCGGCAGGTAGCGCTCGCGGATCACCTTCAGGTGGTGGTCCGCATGGCCCAGGATGACGTAGGGAATGCAGCGGGCCGTGATGGACTTCCCGCTGGTGTTGCCCCGGTTGCCCCAGGCCGGATCGGGCAGGCTCCGGAACAGGGTGAGACTGGCCTGCCGGGCGGCCATGAAATCCGCCAGCAGATCGGCCAGGGAATGACTGTCCGCGCGGGCCGCGGCGGCGTAGTCATCCTCCTCGAAGCCCGGCAGAGGCGTGGCGTCGGCCCGTCCCAGGCGCAGGCACCGGTAGGCGAAGATGCGCTCCGCGTCCGCGAGGTGCTGCAGCAGATCCTTGAGGCTCCACTTGCCGGGAGCGTAGCGGTAGCCGCCCTGGGCCTCGGTCAGCCCCCGGAACAGCATGGAGACCTCCTCCGTCTGGGCCTGGTGCAGGGCCAGGGCGTCGCCCGACGGCGCCACCTCGAGGTAGTGCGCGTAGGCGTCGCCGTATTCGCTGGGATCGGGTTTGCGGAGGCTCATGGGTGTCTCCCGGATCAGAAGCTGGGTCAGAAGGTCATCACCTTCATGGTGTTCGTGGTGCCGGACTTCCAGAGGGGCAGCCCCATGGTCATGACCACGCGGTCGAAGGCGCTCACTTCGCGCTTGGCCAGGAGCAGCTCCCGCACCAGCTCCACCATTTCGTCGGTGCTGGCCACCCGCGGGATGATCAGGGCCGTCACGCCCCGGAAGAGGCCCATGCGGCGGGCCGTCAGCTCGTCCGGCGTGGCGCCCAGCACGGGGGTGCGCCCTGCGAGGCGGCTCACCAGGCGGGCAGTGTTGCCGCCCTCGGTGAAGGCCACGATGGAACGGGCGTTGATTTCATCGGCGGTGCGGCAGGCGGCGAAGGCCACGGAGATGTCCGTGCGGGCCAGCACCTTCTCGGCCAGTTCCTCGGGCAGCGTGGTGGTGCGCTGCTTCACGTTGGCGTCGGCCTCGGCGGCAATGCGGGCCAGCCACTGCACGGCCTCCACGGGATGGGCGCCGGAGGCGCTCTCCGCGCTGAGCATGACGGCATCGGTGCCGTCCCAGATGGCGTTGGCCACGTCGCTGGCCTCGGCCCGGGTGGGCTGGGCGTGCTCGATCATGCTCTCCAGCATCTGGGTGGCGGTGATGACGGGCTTCAGGGCCTTGCGGGCCGCCTTGATGATCTGCTTCTGCAGGCCGGGCACGCGCTCCACGCCCAGTTCCACGCCCAGATCGCCGCGGGCCACCATGACGCCCCAGGAGACGTCGAGGATCTCGCCCAGGTGCGCCAGCGCGGTGGGATGCTCGACCTTGGCGATGATGGGCTGGGTTCCGCCCAGGTGCTGGATGATCGCCTGCAGCTGCTGCACGTCGGAAGCGCGCCGGACGAAGCTCTGGGCGAAGAGGTCCACGTCATGCTCCACGCCCCAGCGGATGTCGACGTGGTCCTTCTCCGTGAGGGGATCGGTGTTGATGTCCATGCCGATGGGGTGGACGCCCTTCCGCGCCTTCAGGGGCCCGCCGATGATCACCTCGGCCTTGATCGCCTCGGCGCCCTTGACGAGGATCTTCACGGTGATGGCGCCATCGTCCAACAACCATTGCTGGCCGGGCTCCGCGCCTTCAAAGAGTTCGGGGTGGGGCAGCGGCGCGGCCCAGGCGAGGCCCGTGGGAACGGCCGTGCCGGGCAGGTAGAACGCGCCTTCGCTCCCGGGCGCCAGATCCAGGGGCTCCTCCAGCAGGCCCACCCGCCACTTGGGACCCTGAAGATCGAGGAAGACGGGGATGTGCCGGCCCAGCTCGATGGCGATGGCGCGCACCTGTTTGAGGGCCTCGGACCGGGAAACCGGGTCGCCGTGGCTGGCGTTCAAGCGGACTGCATCGGCCTCCTTGAGGGCTTCCCGCAGTCGGTCTCCCTCCATCAGGGCAGGCCCCAAGGTCATCACGAGTTTGGTCTTGCGCACATCAACCCCCATCGCCTGCACAGCCATTCCACAATCTTTTCCACAGCCTGCGGCCTCGTTACAAAGTTATCACAGGGCCTTTCCCTTGGGGCATCGCGGTGATACCTTCGTTCTCCCGATACGGATGTTGGAGAAGGTGGAATGCGCGACAAGCTGCGGATGCTCGTAGCCGAGATGGTGCATGGGGGAATCCCCCTGGAGCTGGCCCGGAGAGAATTCGAGCGGGTCTACCTCGAAGAGGTGCTGGCCGCCCACGAGGGCAACCACAGCGCCGCCGCCCGGGAACTGGGCATTCACCGCAACACCCTGGCGAAGAAGCTCGAGGCCCCGCCCAGCCGCCTCCGCCGCGTGAGCCTGGCCAGCTGAGGCCCCTTTCCCTTCTGTCAAAGCCCAGCCCCGCGCTGGGCTTTTCTTTCGACAGGAGAGGCCCGGGCCGCTACAACAAGGACTGGGAGGAAGCTTGAGGAAGGTCGCCATCAACGGGCTGGGACGGATCGGCCGCTTGACCCTGCGCCACTTGATGACGGTTCCCCATGTGCAGGTGGTGGCGGTCAACGACCTGGCCGATGCGGCAACCCTCGCCTATCTCATGAAGCACGATTCCATGCACGGACAGGCCGCCTTCCCGGTGGCCTCGGACGGCGGCCATCTGGTGCTGGACGGGCGCCGGATCCGCGTCTGCGGCGAAGCCCACCCCGCCGCCATCCCCTTCGCCGATTTCGGCGCCGAGGTGGTGCTGGAGTGCACCGGCCAGTTCACGGAACGCGCGGCGGCCTCGGCCCATCTCCGGGGGCCCGTGGGCCACGTGCTCCTCAGTGCCGCCTCGGCGGACGCGGACCAGACCCTGGTCCTGGGCGTCAACGAGGGCGCCCTCGACGCGACGCGGCACCGGATCATCTCCTGCGCCAGCGACACCACCCAGGCCCTGGCGCCCATGGTGAAGGTGCTCGACGAGGCCTTCGGCCTGGAGCACGGCTTCGTGACCGCCGTCCACAGCTACACCAACGATCAGCGCGTCCTGGACCTGCCCCATGCCGATCTCCGCCGCGCACGGGCGGCGGCCCACAGCATGATCCCCACCAGCACCGAGGCCGCGGGCGCCATCGGCCAGGTGCTGCCCCACCTCGCGGGCCGTCTCGACGGCCTGGCCGTGCGGGTTCCCACCCCCGACGTGAGCATCCTGGACCTCACCGCCACCCTGCGCCGGGAGATTTCGCTGGAAGCCGTCCACGCCGCCTTCCGCAACGCGGCCTCCCTGGGGCCCCTGGCCCCCTACCTGGAGGTGCTCGACGAGGAACTGGTGAGTTCCGATCTGGTGGGCCGCGCCGCCAGCTGCCTTTACGACCCCTTCCTCACCAAGCTCCTGGGCCCCCGCTTCGTCAAAGTCTTCGGGTGGTACGACAACGAATTCGCCTACGCCGCCCGCCTGAAGGATCTTTGCGTGCATGTCCTGAACCGGGTGGCGTCATGAAGCGCATCGCCCTCAACGGCCTCGGCCGCATCGGCCGCCTGGCCGTCCGGCACCTGGGCATGGGCCAGCCGGAATGCATCTGCGCCGTAAATGATCCCGCGCCCCTGGACCAGCTCATCCAGCTGCTGCGCTTCGATTCGGTCCATGGCCAAAGCGCCCTGCCCATCGGGGGGCATACGGAGGGCGGACAGGACTTCCTCCTGCTGGGCGAACGCCGGGTGCCGCTCTTCCACGCCCTGGATCCCTCGCTCATCCCCTTCCCCGCTGAAACGCGGCTGGTGGTGGAGGCCAGCGGGCGCTTCACCCGGCGCGAGGACGCTGCCCGCCACCTGAAACACCGCATCTCCCATGTGGTCATCAGCGCTCCCAGCCCTGATGCGGATTTCACCGCCATCGCCCCGGTGAACGGCGGCGCGCTGGATCCGGCGCGGCACTGCATCATCTCCAATGCCAGCTGTACCGCCCACGCCACCGCCCCCATGCTGCAGATCCTCGACGAGGCCTTCGGCATCGACGAGGCGGGCATGAGCACGGTCCACGTGGTCACCAATGACCAGCGGCTCCTGGACCTGCCCCACAAGGACCGCCGCCGGGGCCGTTCCGCCTTCCAGAGCATCATCCCCACGACGTCGTCGGCCTTCGGGGCCCTGCACCGCGCCATGCCCACCCTGCCTCCGGGCTTCAACGGCGTGGCCCTGCGCGTGCCCACCCTCAGCGTGAACCTGGTGGACCTGGTGGCCACCCTGCGCCGGGACGCGGACGTGGCGGGCCTTCGCGCCGCCTACGAACAGGCCGCCCGCGGACGGTGGCAGGGCCTCGTGGCCCTCGCCGATCCCCACACGGTCAGCCACGACATCACGGGCCGCCGCGAAAGCGTGATCATGGATCTGGACCTGACCATGGCCCTGGGCCCGCGCTTCGTGAAGGTCTTCGGGTGGCACGACAACGAGACGGGCTATGCAGCCCGGCTTTGCGACCTGGTGGTGGATCTGGCGCGGCGGATCTAAGGCGGACGGAGGCCCGCCGTTTGGCGCGAGCACATCGTGAATGAGGCCATTCCGCGGCAGGACAGCCGCTTTGCGGTTGGTGGTTTTCGGGTTTGCTATTTATAACAGCACTGTTATAAATAGTCCATGGACTCCCGACGCTCCCCCACCCTTGGCACCTTATTGAGGCATCTCATCGACCTGTTGGATGAGGCGGTCGGACAAACCTACGAGCGGTCGGGCCTCGACTACCGACCCCGCTACACGCCCGTGGTCCGGGCTTTGCTCGACTTGGGGCCCGCTTCCATCCGGACGATTGCCAAGCATGCAAGCCTCACCCATTCCGCGGCCAGCCAAACCATTTCCCAGATGTCGCGGGATGGGTTGGTCCGGCTCCGGCCCGGAAACGACGCGCGAGAACGGATCGTGCTGCTGGCGCCGAAGGCTCAAGACATGCTCCCGGCCCTTGGTCGCCATTGGGAGGCCACCAACGCCGCGGCTCAACACCTGGAACAGGAGCTTTCCGCATCCCTTTCTGCGTTGCTCCGTGAAGCCATTCGCGCCCTCGAAACCCAACCATTCCTGGATCGCATCGACCAGCGGATCGCCAAGTCCAAACCCTCCCCACCAATGAGGTGAAATGTGTTCCTACTGACGCATGTGTGGATCCTGGCCGCGGGCCTCGGTTGCTTGTCCCTGCTCCCTCAGAGCCCAGCCCCTGGGCTGGCGCATCTTTCAGCTTCGGACCGCGCGGCGGCCCTAAAAGCCATCCAAGCGGCCTTCCAGGAGCGCTACGTCTTCCCCGAGATGCGACCGGCCATCATCGAACGCCTTGAACAATCGCGAAAGGACGGGCGCTACGACCTGGATGATCCAGTCATCTTTGCCGAACGGATCACCCAGGATCTCGAGGCGGTCTCCCACGACTTGCACCTGTACCTGCGCACAGATCCCGCCGCCTACGCGGCGGCGATGGCGCCACCCCAGAGCACCGAAGGAATGGCTGCCTTCAGGCGCCACAAGGCCATTCGAGAGCATCATGGCCTCAGCGAATTAAAGGTCCTCCCAGGCAACCTGCGCTATCTGAAAATCACCGGATTCAAGTGGGTCCAGGATGAAACTGGCTCCATCTACGATGAGGCCATGCGGTTCTTGAAGGATGGCGATGCCGTGATCATCGATCTGCGGGGCAACGGCGGAGGTTCAAGTGCCGCTGTGCGCTACCTCGTCAGCCACTTCCTGGATGAGGATGTTCTGGAGATGACGTTCCACCAGGGCTCTGAGATTCCAAAACAGTCGCGCACCCTGGATCATCTTCCCGCAGGCCGCCTCAAAGGGATGCCCCTATGGGTTCTGATCGATCGCTACGTGGCCTCTGCGGCGGAATCCTTCGCCTACGACGTGGCCCAATTCAAACTCGGAGAACTGGTGGGAAGCCCCACCATCGGCGCTGCCAACAACAACGAGCTGCTGCCCATCGCGCCTTCCTTCATCCTGAGCCTGTCCTTTGGACGCCCGGTCCACGCCGTCAGTCAAACGAATTGGGAAGGAGTCGGCGTGAAGCCCGCAATCCAAACCCTACCTGGCCAGGAACTCGATGTCGCGCAGTCTCGGGCCTTGGCCTTCCTGGCGAAAAACCCGGCCGCGATGCCCGAGGCCTTGGCCGACTACGCCTGGGCGAAGGTGGCTGTGGAAGCCCGGCTCCACCCGGTTGCCCTGGACCCTGCCCAGCTCAAAGCCCTCAGCGGACAATACGGCAATGGGGAAATCGCCTACCGGGAAGGGTCGCTGTGGTGGGACCGGTCGAAGCGCCCCTCTGTGCGTCTGCTGCCCCTCACCGAAGAGAGTCTCTTCGCCGTGGAACACCTCGATATTCTGCGCCTTCGGCTCACCGGGAAGACCATGGAGCAGCTTTGGATGGGTGAACCCGCGCCCCGGGTAATCCCCAAAAAATGAGGCTGGGCGGGTATCGAAAGGGGCGGCTCGTTTGGCCACGCAGCATGCCGAATGGCCCGTCTAAATGGTTCCCGCCGCGAATCCCGTGCTGAAGGCCGCCTGCAGGTTGTAGCCGCCCACGGGGCCATCGACGTCCAGCAGCTCGCCACAAACACGGAGGTTGTCCCAACCCCGCAGCGCCATGGTGCGCGGGTCCACCGCGCTCAGCGCCACCCCACCCGCTGCCACTTCGCCCCGGGCCAGGGGCACGGCCTGGGGCTCGCCCAGGGGAAGGGCCGTCGCAAGGGCGACCAGGGCCCTTCGGCCCTCCTTGGGCAGATCTTTGAGCATCAGGCCCTTGAGCATCTGGGTCCGGTCCAACCCTTGGGCCCCGAGCAGGGGGTCCACCAGCCGCTCCGGCAGGTGGCGCGACAGCCAGGTGGCCGCCAACAACCGGGGATTGGAGCGCTGCTCCGCCTGCAAAGCGGCATCCACCCGTTCCGGCGGTTCCAGCACCGAGGCGTAGGCCAGCCAGGCGGCGCCCTCCCGGCGGGCGCGTTCCGTGGCCTGGCTCAGCTCCAGGGCGGCCGGGCCGCTGATGCCGGCCTTGGTGAAGACGACGTCGCCCGCAAAGCTGGCGACGCGGCGGCCCTCCGCCCCGGCGCTCAGGCGCAGTTCGCCCCCGCGCAGCGCCACCCCCTCCCAATCCGGCCGGGGCCGCTGCAGGGGGAGGGGCGCCAGGGCCGGAAACCAGGGTTGCACCGGCACCTGCAGCCCCCTGAGCCAGCCCAGCACCTCGCCGCGGGTGCCGGTCTCCGGGTAGCTGGCCCCGCCGGTGGCGAGGATGAAAACGTCCCCGCGGATGCGCTCCTCCTCCAGCAGCAGCGCTTCGAGCCGGGGCCCCTGGCCCAGCAGCCCCGTCACCCGGGCGCCTGTCCGCACATCCACACCCGCCCGGCGCACCAGGGCCTCGAAGCCGGCCACCACGGCGCCCGCGCTGCCCGGGCGGTCCAGCGGAAAGACGCGGCCGTTGTCCCGCGTGTAGGTCTCGATCCCCTCGCGGCGCAGCAGCTCCAGCAGCGCAGCGTTGTCGAAGGCATGCAGCGAAGGCCTGAGGAAGCGGGCCTGCTCCTTGGTGAAGGCCGCCAGCAGATCTTTGAGGGGGCCGCCGTGGGTGATGTTGCACTTGCCGCCGCCGCTGATGCGCAGCTTCACGCCCAGCCGGCCATTGGCTTCCAGCAGCTGCACCGCATGGCCGAGGGAGGCCGCCCGCCAGGCCGCCACCAGCCCCGCCGCCCCGCCGCCAACCACCGTCACCTTCGCCATGGGCTCCATCATGGCCCATCCTGGCCCGGGCCTGCCTCTGGTTAGACTGGAGGCATGTCTGAGATCGGCTTCACCGTCCCCCGCCCTGCCCAGCTCCGCCGCTTCGGCCGGGTGTTCTACCCCGCCGGGCTGCGCATGCAGAAGGCCCTGGCGGAGTACGTGAACGAGGAAGGCCGCCCCGACCAGCTGGTGATCCTGGAGCACGACCCCGTCTTCACGTTGGGCCGCAACGCCACGCCCGCCGACATCCACATGAGCGACGATTTCCTCAAAGCTCAGGGGGTGAGCGTCCACCGCACGGATCGCGGCGGCGAGGTGACCTACCACGGCCCGGGCCAGATCGTGGCCTACCCCATCTGCAACCTGCGGGGCGGACGCGAAGATGTGGGCCGGCTGGTGCGCGGGCTCGAAGAGGTGATGATCCGAACTGCGAAGGATTTCGGCGTCACCGCCGACCGCCTCAAGGGCGCGCCGGGCATCTGGGTGGAGACGGCCAAGTACCGGAAAGGGGGGGGCGTTGAGAAACTAGGCGCCATCGGCCTGCATCTCAGCCGCTGGATCAGCACCCACGGGATCGCCTTCAACGTGCGGCCGAACCTGGATCACTTCAAATGGATCACGCCCTGCGGCTTCACGGACAAGGGCGTGTGCAGCCTCCACTCCCTGCTGGGCGATGCCGCGCCGAGCTGGCAGGAAGCTGCGGACCGGCTGCAAATGCACCTCATCGATTGCCTGGCCCTCGACCTTCAACCGGTGCGGGAACCCAGCCGCAGCGTGTCGGCTCTCACCTGGCGACACGGCGCTTCGGAGCCGGAAATCCTCATGATGCTGCGGGTGCCGGAACACGGGCACTGGTGGCAGAGCGTCACCGGAATGATGGAGCCGGGCGAGCAGCCGGAACAGACCGCCCACCGCGAGGTCAAGGAAGAGACAGGCCTGGCGGGGCAGTTGCGGCCCCTGGACCTCGCCCACAGCTTCTGGGTGGATCCGGCCATTGTCCGCTTTCCGGACGGAGAGCCGCGCTTCAACACCGAGACCTGCTTCTCCATGGAGGTTGCCGCCGATGCCCCGGTGAACCTGGAACCCTCGGAGCACAGCGAGTTCCTGTGGTGCGGCCTGGACGAAGCCCAGGAACGCATGAAGTGGGAAGGCTCCAAGGCCGCCGTCGCCCTGCTCCGCCGTCAGCTGGGACGCTGATTTCCCTCTGCCGGAGACTCATGGCCGGCCACGCCTGAGCCGATGCAGGTCTATCTGACTGCCATGCCATCCCAGGAATCCCAGCCTCCGCCCAGCCTTCTCGGTCCGTGGCCGAAGCATATCTTTTGGGTACTCCTGGGCTATCTCGCCCTCGGGACTGGGGCCTTCCTGTTGGCCCCCGGTGCCCGCAGTCTGAGCCTGAACCTGCTCAACACTCTCGTCTTTCTCCAGGCGGGAGCCTACGCCATCGGAAGGTCGCGCCGGGAGCCCACCGCGCACGGGGGCTGGAAGGTCCTTGGCCTGGGACTCGCCGCCCAGGCCATCAACCAGGGCTGGGCCACCCTTTCCATGGTGCTGCACGGGTGCCCGCCCCCCTTCCCGTCCTGGGGCGATCTGTTCTCCCTGCTTTCCCTGGCCCTGATCGCCTCGGCCCTGCTGGCCTGGCCCCTGGCCTCGGCCTCGGGCTCCGAACGCCTGCGCAAGGGCATGGACGGACTTGGGGCTGCCCTGTCGGCCTTCTTCATCGGATGGTATTTCGCTCTGGGGCCCCTCTTCGGCCGGTCCGGCTCCTCCGCCCTGAACCGCTGGACCATGGCCGTCTTCTTCATGGGCAATGCCACGATCCTCGGCACCTGCGCCTACCTGGGGGCGCGCCGGACCTCGCGCTTCCGGGGGCCTCTCGGCTGGATCACGCTCGGATTTACCGTCTCGCTGCTCCAAATCATCTTCCAGGTGCCCCTGGCCCTGATGGGCCGGTACCGCCTGGGGGACCCTCTCGACCTGCTGGTGCTCGTGGCCGCCCTGCTCTTGTTGCTGGCACCCCTCGCGCCGGTTCCGCTGGAGCCCGCATCTCCTCCGGACGCCGAGATCCAGGACCGCTCCCCATCGGCTCTGCTGCTCCCGGCGCTTCCCGCATCCACGGCCCTGGCCCTCGTGATGGCGTCCCTCGCCTGGGCTCCCGCCCGCCTGGACACGCCTGTCCTGGCCATGGCAACCCTCCTGGCGGGTCTGGGCCTCCTCCGCGGCATGCTGGCCCTGCGCGATCTGCAACGCCTTTCCGCCAGCCTCGAGACCCGGGTGGGCGAACGGACCAGGGACCTCGAAACCATGCAGGAAGCCATGCTTCGGACCGAGCGCATGAATGCCATGGCCGTGCTCGGGGCGGGCATGGCCCACGATCTCAATAACACGCTCGCCACAGTGCGGGCCTGCGCGGAGCTGGCCCTGGCCCGGCTTGAGGAAGGGCGTCCGCCGGAGGCCAAGGATCTGGACCATCTCCTGGTGGCGGCGGACCAATCGGCAGCCCTCACGCGGCGTCTGATGATGTACGGGCACGCGGAAGACGGCCGGCCCACCCGCCTGTGCCTGAGGGACGAGCTCGCGCACATGGAAACCATCCTCAGGATGCTCATTGGCCGGCGCATCAGCCTGCGCCTCGAATTGGGCAACGACCGCATCCCCATCCTGGGATCCCGTGCCCAGATCGAGCAGATCTTCGTGAACCTGGTGGCCAATGCCCGGGATGCCATGCCCGGAGGCGGAACCATCACGCTGCGCCTTTCCCGCGTCGTCTCTGAGGAGGAGCCCCTGGCGCGGGTGGAGGTGCAGGATACCGGGGAGGGCATGACGCCGGACATCCAAGCCCAGATATTCACACCCTTCTTTACCACCAAGGGCCCCGGCCGGGGCACGGGCCTGGGCCTCGCCTCCGTGTGCCACCTCATGGAGGAACTGGGCGGCAGCCTCGCGGTGGCTTCCCGGCCGGGCGCGGGCACCACCTTCACGCTGCGCCTTCCCCTCGCCGAAGGCTGAGGCCAGGCGGCGGGCGGAGAACACTCCGGCAGCAGACGGGAAGAAAGACCTGTCTGGACAGCGGTCGTCTGCGCTTGCGGTCTGCGCTTCGAAGCCCGGGCCGGTCCCTCGCGCCGGGGTTTGCATTCGGCCTTGGTAACCTGGGACAAATCCCGGAGTAGCCATGTTCCCCCAGTTCACTGAGGATCAGTCCGCCGTGCGCGAAGCGGCCCGCGACTTCGCGCTGTCGGAAATCGATCCGGGCGCCGCGGCGCGGGACGCCAGCGGCGAATTCCCCGCGGAGATCGTGAAGGAGCTTGGCGACATGGGCTTCCTGGGCATGACCGTGCCCGAGGCCTATGGCGGCGCCGGCGTAGACTTCCTCAGCTACATCCTGGCCCTGGAGCAGATCGCCTACGCCGATGCCTCCGTGGCCGTGACCATGAGCGTCAACAATTCGGTGGCCTGCGCGCCCATCCTGGCCTTCGGCACCGAAGCCCAGAAGCAGACCTACCTGAAGCCCCTGGCCAGCGGCGAGGCGCTCGGGGGCTTCATGCTCACGGAACCTGACGCGGGCTCCGACGCCGCGGCGCTGAAGACCCGCGCCACGAAGGTGGAGGGTGGCTGGCGGCTGAACGGCTCCAAGGCCTGGATCACCAACGGCGGCGTGGGCCGCTACTTCGTCACCATGGCCCGCACCGATCCCGACAAGGGCAAGAAGGGCATCAGCGCCTTCATCCTGGACGCGCAGCAGCCGGGAGTCGTCATGGGCCGGCCCGAGGAAAAGATGGGCCTGCGTTCCAGCAAGACGGCCATGGTGGCCCTGGAGGATGCCTTCGTGCCCGAGGGCGCCCTGCTGGGCCGGCCCGGGGACGGCCTGAAGGTGGCCTTCGGCGGGCTGGATGGCGGCCGCATCGGCATCGCCGCCCAGGCCCTGGGCATCGCCCAGCGGGCCATGGACGAGAGCGTGGCCTACGCCAAGTCCCGGCACAGCTTCGGCAAGCCCATCGGCGAGCATCAGATGATCCAGACCTACCTGGCTGAGATGGAGGCCCGCCTGCAGGCTTCCCGCCTGCTGGTCTACCGCGCCGCGGCCCTCCGGCAGGCCGGAAGGGCCTGCACCGTGGAGGCGGCCACCGCCAAGCTCTTCACCACCGAAAGCGCCGTCTGGCTCTGCGACCGGGCCCTTCAGATCCACGGCGGCTACGGCTATTCGCGGGAATACCTGGTGGAGCGGCTCTACCGGGATGTGCGGGTGACCACCATCTACGAAGGCACCAGCGAGATCCAGCGCATGGTCATCGCCCGGGAGTTGTTGAAGTAAACATATCCAACGCACAATGGGTCTGAAATCATTGTAGGAATCACCCTCATCTTGTGAGGGCTACCCTGTGTCCATTAGGTTAATCTAAACCGGCCCCTGCACTTGTCCGTAGGCAGCCTGTCCCAGAGGCAGTTCTTTCCGATCTTCAAGGAGTGGTGATGACGCGTCTTCCTATCCTCCCGGCCCTGCTGGTGGCCTTCTCCCTGGTGGCCCAGGACGCTCCGAAGGCTGACGCGGCCCAGGGCCCAGCCGCGAACGCGGCCCAGAGTGCAACCACGAAGCTGACGCTGCAGAACGCCATCGAGACCTCCCTGAAGAACAACCTGCAGGTGCTCATCGCCGTCGAAACCCGCGATTCCAACCGCGCCGGCGTGACCATCGAACAGGGCGCCTTCGATTGGAACCTCAACACCAGCCTGAGCATCGGAAAGACCCAGGACGCCAGCCGCGGCCCCAACTTCCCCGGGGGCCCCATGGTGACCTCCGAGACCACCAGCTTCAACCGCAGCCTCACGGTGGGTTCCACCAAGGCCTTCGGCTGGGGCGGCAACCTGAGCCTGAACTACGCCCCTTCCTATCGATTCCAGAAGGGCACCGTCAACGGCGGCCCGGAGTCTCCGTTCACCACCAATCCCTACGACGGCAGCTTCACCGCCACCTACACCCAGAGCCTGCTGAAGAATTTCGGCCGGGACACCACCGAGAGCCGCCTGATCGTGGCCCGGAAGAGCGCCCAAGCGGGCGACCTTAATTTCCAGAAGGCCATCATCGATCTGGTGGCCAGCACCGAATCGCAATACTGGGACGTGGTCTACGCCCAGAAGAACCTCACGAACAAGCAGCAGGCCCTGGCCCTGGCCCAGAAGCAGCTGAACGAGAACCAGATCCGCGTGCAGGTGGGCACCCTGGCCCCCATTGAAGTCACCTCTTCCGAGGCCTCCGTCGCCCAGGCCCAGCAGGACATCATCGCGGCCGAGGCCCAGCTGCTGAACGCCAAGGACGCCCTGATCCGCGCGCTCTACCCCTCCTCCGAGCGGCCCGCCAGCCTCGAGCTGGCCGATGTCCCCAGCATCCAGCCCCTGGACATGAACGAGGCCGCCGCCGAGAAGCGGGCCCTGGCCAACCGCATCGAACTGAAGACCGCCCGCCTGGACGTGGAATCCAAGCAGGTGCTGGAGACCGCCGCCAACAACCGCACCCTGCCCCAGCTGGACGCCTTCGCCACCTACAACGGCAGCGCCGCCTCCCAGATCCCCTCCGAGGGCCTCAGCGCCATCAACAAGGATCTCAGCAAGGGCACCTACCCGGGCTACACCGTCGGCTTCCAGTTCGCCATTCCCATCCAGAACCGGGCCGCCCGGGGCAACCAGGCCCAGGCCCGCGCCAGCCGCCGCCAGAGCGAGCTGACCCTTCACGATCTCGAGCTGGGCATCACCCTGGAGGTGCGCCAGGCCTTCCGCAACCTGGAAGCCAACTCCAAGGGAGTGACCGCCGCCGAAAAGACCCGCTACTTCCGCGAGAAGGATCTCGAGGCCGAGCAGAAGAAATTCGAGAACGGCATGAGCACCAACTTCACCGTCCTCTCCAAACTCAACGACCTGAACACGGCCAAGGGTAACGAGCTGCAAGCCCAGATCACCTACGCCAAGGCCGTGACGGCCCTGGAGAAAGCCCTGGGCCACCTTCTGGAAGCCCGGAAGCTGGAAGTGAAATAGGTCGATGCTGTCCGGGGGTTCCGCGCTTCGCGCACACTCCCGGGTCCCCGCGAAGAAGCCCAGCAAAGCCGGGCTTCTTCTTTCATCCTCCGGGGGTTCCGCGCTTCGCGCATACCCCCGGGCCCCCGCGAAGAAGCCCGGCAAAGCCGGGCTTCTTCTTTCATCCTCCGGGGGTTCCGCGCTTCGCGCATACCCCCGGGCCCGGTGCTTCGGGCTTGGAATCGGCATCCGCCGGCAGGGTGTCCAGCAGGGTCTTCCAGTCGAACCAGGTCTTCTGTCCCTTGATCCATTTCTCGAACCAGTTGAACTCGCTGACCATCTTCACCATCTGGTAGCGGGGCTCGACGAGGCCGTGGGGCATGCCGGGGTAGACCAGGTATTCCACGGGCACTTTCAGCTGCTTGAGGGCCATGTACAGCTCGTCGCTCTGCGGCTTCGGGACCCGCTGGTCCGCCTCGCCCACATGGATGAGGGTGGGCGTCTTGGCATTCTTGATGTACTTCAGCGCCGATTCGTGGACGAAGTTGTCCCAGGCTTCGTAGGGCTTTCCGCCCAGGTAGAATTCGCGGACGCTCTGGGTGTCGCTCTGGGCGTACATGGAGATCCAGTTCACGGCCCCGGCCCCGGTGCTGATGGCCTTGAAGCGGTCGGTCTGGGTCAGGGTCCAGCTGGAGAGATGCCCGCCGGCGCTCCAGCCCATCATGCCCATCTTGCCGCCGTCGGCGATGCCCTCCTGGATGAGATGGTCCACGCCGCTGATGATGTCGCCGTAGGACAGCCGCATGAAGTTGCCGCCGATCTGCCGGGTGAAGGCTTCGCCGTAGTTCGTCGACCCGCGGTAGTTGGGCTGGAACACCGCGTAGCCCGCCGCAGCGTAGATGTGCGGGTAGGTGACGTAGCGGGCCTGGAAACCGCTCATTTCGGCCGACGCCGGCCCGCCGTGCAGTTGCACGATGAGGGGATAGCGCTGGCCCTTCTGGTAGCCGATGGGCTTAATGAGCAGGCCCTCCACCTGGGCGCCGTCCTTGGCCTTCCAGCGGATGGTTTCGGTTTCGCCCAGGGACAGCTTCGCCACCTGCGGATTGGCGTCGGACGCTTTCACCCAGGCCGAGGGCGTGCCGATGGAGGCCCGCTTGGCCACGTAGAGATCCGCGGGTTTCTGGGGGTGGCTGTAGGTGAACAGGAAGCTTTTCGCCTCAGGGTGGTAGGCCCCGGCGACCACGCCGGTCTGGCGGGTGAGCTGGGCCAGGGTGCCGTCGGCCGCAGAAAGCGAGAACAGGTGCTGGCTGGTGCCCACCCCATCGGTGAAGTAGAGGGTGCGGGAATCCTCGTCCCAGCTGGCGTGGGAGACGCTCATATCCTTGCCCGCGAGGAGGTTTTTCGCGGGGCCGCCCTCGGTGGGAAGAACCCAGAGCTTTTCGTTGCGAAGGCGCTCGAAGCGTTCAGGGGCCGAATACACGAGCCACCGACCATCCGGAGAGAACGCGGAGAATCCCGCGCGCTTCTCGAGGACCTGCCGGGACTGGCCGCTATGCAGGTCCAGCAGGTGCAGGCTCGCCTCCTCACGGGCGATGTCCCCGGTTCGGCGGGCGGAGGGCATGGCCACGTAGGCGGCCCAGCGCCCGTCCTTCGACAACTCGAAGGAGGCCACGGTGAAGTCCGCGCCCTCGGTGCACCGCTTTTCGGCCCTGTCCTTGAGATCCAGGGACCACAGGTGCACCGGCGGCTGCTCGGGATCGGCGAGGCGCACGTCGAATTTCTTCTCCTTCCGCTTGACCTCGTCCTTGTCCAGGCGGTCCGGGCTGGTGAAGTAGATGCGGCCGCCATCCTCGGCGACGGCGAAATCCCGGACGGGCGTGGCGTGCTTGGGCAGGGCCGCGGGCGCCAGGTCCGCCGAGGCCAGGTCGATGACGGACAGTTGCCGGTCCTCAGCCTTTCCCGCGCTGAAGACCATCCACTTTCCGTCGCGGCTGAAGCTGAAGGCGTGGACGCCGTCCTTGGCCTCCGTGAGCTTGCGGGCCTCGCCTCCGTCCACGGACATCAGGTAGACCTGCTGGCTGCCCTCGCGGTCGCTGAGGAAGGCGAAGCGCTTGGCATCCCGCGCCCACTGGAGCCCGGTCTCGTTCTTCTCGCGGGTGAAGGTCATCTGGCGGGCCGCGCCGCTCTGCGCGTCCGCCAGGAAGATGTCCGTGAAATTCTTCCCGGATTTCCAGTGGGGGATGCTCACGGTGTAGAGCACCCGCGCGCCGTCCGGGGAGAGCTGTCCCCCGGCCACGGACCGCATCTCCATCACATCCATGAAGGTCATGGGCCGCGTGGCCTGGGCCGCCACCTGAGTCGCCATTGGGGCGGCCGCCACCAGGGCCGCCATCACGCCATTCCATCGCATTGAACGCATGCCTCCTCCTACCTCGTCACATGAGGTTCATCATGGCCCATCAAAGACGATCAGTCCATCCGCAGGCTGAGGTCCACCGACGGCGCGCTGTGCGTGAGGGCGCCCACGCTGAGGAAATCCACGCCGGTTTCCGCCACGGCCCGGGCCCGGTCCAGGGTGATGTTGCCGCTGGCCTCCAGGAAGAGCCGACGCCCGCTGCGGTCGCGGAGGGCCACGGCCTCGCGCATCTGGCCGAGTTCCATGTTGTCCAGCAGCACGCCGTCCACGTCCGGAAGGTCCAGGCAGGCCTTGAGCTGGCCCAGGTTCTCCACCTCGACTTCGATCTTCACCAGGTTCGGCGCCATCCGGCGTGCCGCCTCCACGGCTGCCCGGATGCCGCCCACGGCGGCCAGGTGGTTCTCCTTGAGGAGCACGCCATCACTGAGGTTCAGACGGTGGTTCACGCCACCGCCGCAGCGCACGGCGTACTTTTCCAGCACCTTGAGGCCCGGCGTGGTTTTGCGGGTATCCAGGATGCGCGCGCCGGTGCCTTCCACGGCGTCCACGAATTTCCGGGTGAGGGTGGCCGTGCCGGAAAGCCGCTGCAGCAGGTTCAGCATGACCCGCTCCGCCAGCAGGATGCCGTGGCTGGAGCCGCGCAGCCGCATGACCTCCGTGCCCGCTCCCACTTTCTGGCCGTCGTGCTTGGGCAATTCGATGGTGAGGGAGCCGCAGGCCAGCTTCAGGGTTTCCGCGGCCACGGGCAGCCCCGCCAGCACCAGATCGGCCTTGGCCACCACCCGGGCGGTCATGGGGCGGTCGGGCACGGAGGCCGTGGTCCAATCCTGGGTGCCCCAGTCTTCACGCAGGAAAACGCGCAGCTGGTCGCGGTAGGTCTCGGGATGCGGCGGATGGAACATGCGGGAAGCTCCGAATTCACTCTACAATCATGACCAATCCCGGAGTCTTCATGTCCTTCCTTCTCGTCGAGAAAGCTGATCGCATTGCCTGGATCACGCTGAATCGGCCCGAAAAGCTCAATGCCCTGAACCACGAGGTCCTGAAGGGCCTGGACCTGCTCTTCCTGGACCTGGAGCAGGATCCCGAGGTCGGAGTGGTCGTGGTCACTGGGGCCGGCGAAAAGGCCTTCATCGCCGGGGCTGACATCACCGAACTAAGGAATCTGGACGCCGCCGCGGCCCGGCGGTTGGCCCTCCTGGGCCAGGCCGTCTTCCAGCGCATCGAATCGCTGCCCAAGCCCGTCATCGCCGCTGTGAACGGTTTCGCCCTGGGCGGCGGCTGCGAACTGGCCCTGGCCTGCCACATCCGCATCGCCGGCGAGAATGCGCGCTTCGGCCTGCCCGAGGTGAGCCTCGGCACCATCCCCGGCTACGGCGGCACCCAGCGGTTGCCCCGGCTGGTGGGCAAGGGCGTGGCTCTGGATCTCATCCTCAGCGGCGACATGATCTCCGCGTCCGACGCGCACCGCATGGGCTTGGTGAGCCGCGTGGTGCCCCAGGCCGATCTCCGGGCCGCTGCGGAGAAGCTGGCCAGGACCCTCCTTTCCCGCGGGCCCCTGGCCCTGCGCAGCGCCCTGGCCTCGGTCAACGAGGGCCTGGACATGCCCCAGGACCAGGGCCTTCAGTACGAAGCCGCCCTCTTCGGCCTGATGGCCGCCACCGAGGACATGAAAGAGGGCATCAGCGCCTTCCTGGAGAAACGGAAGGCGCAGTTCAAGGGGGTGTAGCTCCCTGACTGACGCAGAAACGGGGCCGTCCGGCCCCGTTTCCCCGCATGGCTGAGCCGCTACCGCTTGGGCGCGGGCGTGCCCACGGACACGGCGGCGGACTGCTCGTTGTTGTGGAGATCCACCACCTTCACCAGGAGGCGGTCGCCCCGCACCATGTCCCGGGGCACCTGCACGTCGAAGCGCTCCTCTTTCTGATCGAAGACGCGGTCCTCCGGGACGATCAGGAGCCAGTGCTCCCCGTCAGCGCTGAGGGCGGCCTCCTTCAGCACGGAGGTCTCATCCCGCGCCGTGAAGCGCACCCGCACCCCGTCCCCTTCGGCCGCGGCGCTCAGGTCCGCGATGGCGGGGGGCGTGTGGTCCACGGTGAAGGGGGCCGTGCGCCAGGTGCTGGTGAGCGCCGCGTTGAAGGGCGCGGAGGGCGCGTCCGAGGCCACCACCTCCAGGCGGTACCGGCCATCCGGCACGGGCAGGGTGTCGAAGCTGAAGAACTTCTCCTTCCAGCTCTTCTCCAGAAGGATGGGCGCCCCCTTCTCAGGCACCAGCCGTATGACGAACTGCAGCGCGTCGCCGTTGGGATCGTTCACCCGAAACACGAAGCTCTGCCCGCCCCGGCGGAAGCTGCGCTTCTCGGCACCCATGTAGCCAAGGGCAGGGATGAGCTTCTGGGTCTCCAGGGGCACGCGTTCGATGCCGATGTCATCCGGCGGCGCGGTGCGGGTGATGACCAGTCCGGGGGGCATCAGGTCCACGCCTTCCCAGACCGGGGCCAGATTGCGCTGGGCCCAGTAGAGGCTCACGGTCTCCACGGTGGGCGTGGCGCCGCCACGGGTGCTGCTCAGGCGCAGGCGGAACTGGGCGAAACGGGCGGGCGGAAGGGCCGGACGCTCGCCGCTGCGGAGGGGCGGCGTCCAGGTGCTCCAGGTGGCGTCAGGCGTTTCCGTGCTGCCCGTGCGGAACTGCAATTCCACGTTGGTCCCGGTGGGGACCTCCGCATCCAGATAGGCCCGGCCCCAGTCGGCGATGGGAACTCCCCGGAGGATCTTCGACTCCAGCGTGCCCTCCGTGGCCTGGGCTTCGGAAAGAAGGTGCAGCTCCGCCGGGTTGGAACCCACCACCAGCAGGTCCCCGCCCGTCGGCAGGAAGGCCGTGGCCTGGGCCGTGCCCAGCTCCTGCACCACGGCGAAAGGATCCGTGTCGCGCCCTTTGCCCAGCGGCAGGGAAAAGATGCGGGACCGGTTGCCAGTGCCCACCAGGAGTTGTCCCTTCCAGGCCGCGAGGGCGTAGACCTGGCTCTGGGAACTCTGCCACAGGGTTTCCGGCACCCGGTCCTTGTCCAGGCGGATGACGGCGGAACGGGTGGCGGCGGTGGTGTCCGCCTGGAGGTATCCCTCCCGGCGCTCCAGCTGTCCCGTGCTGAACTTCGGGGTCAGGCCGTTATCGGCGCCGATGAAGAGCTGCCCATCCACGTAGGCGAGGGCCCGCACCTCTTCAAAGGGCGTATCCATGAGGGTTTCCAGGCGGTCGCCCTGGCGGTTGTAGCGCAGCACCAGGCCGCGGCCGTGGCTGCCGAGGTACCAGCCCCCCTGCCCGTCCGAGGTCAGCGCCGTGAAGGCGGTTTCGTCGGCGAGTTCCGCGAGGCGGCGGCTCGATCCCTCCCGGGCCTGCACGAGAACCGCCCCCTTCTCGGCGCCGCCCGCCACGAGCACCGCGTCGCCTTCCACGGCCAGGGCCCACACGATGCGGGCGTCGATCTCCGCGAAGGGCTTCACGTCCCCGGCCGGAGACACCCGGAACAGTTTTCCCTCGCCCGTGGGGGCCACGATGAGATCCTGCCCCAGCCGGGCCATTGCGAAGACGATGCCGCCCTTCACCTGGCCCATGGGCTTCATCTGGCCGCCGGTGTAATGGAAGAGCTTGCCGTCGGTGCCCGCGGACAGATAGGCGCCGCCAGAACCATCCGGCAGGACCGACCAGATCACGCCCTCGGGCAGCTGGCCCACACGCCGCAGGTTCGGTGCCAGGCGCAAACGCCCGTCGGCTCCGATGCGCACGCCACGGGTTTCGGAACCCAGCCAGTCGTTGAAGCCCGAGAACGTGGCCGAGGGCTGCTCCGCCAGGGCCGGAACGCCCGCCGACACGGGAAGAAGGGCGGAAAGAAGGAAGGTCATCCAGCGCATAGAACCCTTTCGTAGCGAACGCATCTACTCGATCTCCACTTCAAGTTGGCTGAGGCCGCGCACCTCCCGCTCGAGGGGAAGCAGGGCCCGCCCGACAATGCGGCGCTGCAGGCGGTTGTCGCTGCTGGCTCCGTCGCCGCCGACCAGGCTGGCCACCGTGGGCGGGATGCCCTCGATGCGGCCTCCCCGCAGTCCAGCGCCCGGCTGCACTTGCACCAGGAGGGCATAGACGTGGTTGTTTCGCAGGGCTCCGTTGAGGATGCGCACCATGTCGCCCATGGAGGCCGTCTCGATCACCCGCTCGTCGGGGTCGGCGGCCATGAGGCTGAAACCGTCGCCCACCATGAGAACCGCCTTGCCCTTGGCGGCCGAGGAGGGCACCTGGATGTTGAAGGTGGCGGTTTCCCGCACGCCCTGGATGTTCTGGAGGGTCACCAGGACCGGCAGCACCTCGCCCCGCTTGGCCCGGGCCTTGAGCAGGCGGACCCCCGCGATGCCGGTGAGATCCAGCCGCTCCTCAGCCTTGATGGTGATGGAAATGCCCTCGAATACCGGTTTTTCAAAGGGGTTCAGACAGATGGCCTGAAGCATCCCGCCCAAGTACTGCGCCAATCGCCCGGGATTCAGATCCGCGATGACATTCTCGATCTGAATGGCGGATTGTCCTGCCAGCTTGATGTTGCCCTGCATCGAAAGGCTCTGGAAACCCAGGCCCCGGGTGTGGGCATCCAGGGTCTGGGCCACGGCGGTGGCGGCCAGGGCCGGAGTGGCCACGGGATGGTCCATGAGTTCGAAGCGGAAATTGAGGGTGCGCTTGCCCCCCAGGTTCAGGCCGATGCGCATGGGCACCATGCGCGCCTCGGCGCCCAGGATGCCGGCGACGCCGGAATTGCGGTCGAGCCTCAGGGCGCCGATGGGGGCCACGGGCATGGCCAGCTTGAAGGAGCTCTGGTAGCTGGACACCGTGGTGGCCACCGTAGCCGACCAGAGCGGCAGGTCCACCGGCCCGAGGTTGAAGAGCTGGTGTCCGAACAACAGCACCCGCTTGCCTGAAACGTAGGTGATGGTGCCCGAAGCGGTCAGATCGAGATCGCCCTGCATGAGGGAGATGGCGGCCATGCCCCCGGGTTCCAGAGGGCTTGCCTCCTCGCGGCCGCCGGACAGAGCCGGCCCCGCGGCGAAGGTCACGGGCCACCCGGCCCACAAGCGCTGGGCCTCGGCCCCCAGGGGACTCCCCGCCAGCGCCATGGGCAGCGATTGGGGATCCTGATCGCCCATCACCTCGGAAAAAGGGAGCATCTTGCCCATGAGGGCCGATTTCAGGACCTTTGGCGGCTCCAGCTTGGGCAGGATGAGCGGGGTGCGGCTGGGAGCGAGATCGGGGATGTCCTTCAGCTGCTCCAGCATCTCCGCGATGGGCGTAATGCCGCCGATGGGCTCCTTCTCGAACACGATGCCGGTGCTGAGGGCGCCGATGAGCTTGCCGTCGATGTAGCAGGGGCTGCCGCTCATGCCAGCCAGGATGCCGGTATCTGCCAGGGGTCCCCCTGAGGCCCGGACCATAATCCGGCTTCGGCCCGGGGCGGCGTTTTTCTGAACGCCTACCACCTCGAAGTCGAACCGGTCGATCTTGCCGCCCTGAAAGACCGTTCGTCCATGGCCCTTCATGCCTGCGCGGATCTCTGAAACCCCCATGGTGGCTGGCCCTTGAGCGAACAGGGAGCCCAGGGAAAGAAGGAAGGAAGCCAGGACAACCAGTTTCATGGGGATCTCAAGGAAAGGTAGAAGCCTAACAGATGGCCCGGAATGGATCCCCTGTGACCATCTTGTGCCATCCGCGTCACATTCGTTCCTTGACCCCAAGTCAAGGTCCTTCAGAAGACTTCCGCCAGTTACTCTTGGATATCGGAGGAACTTCACATGAGTTCAAGGCATTTGCGTCACTCATCCTTGGTGGCCCTGCTTGTGGCAGCGGCTCCCCTCGTCGCCCAGGGTGTGTCCACCCAATTGGGCGGCCGGGTCCTGGATGCCAAAGGCCAAGCTGTTCCCGGTGCCACCGTGGTCATCCGCAACACGGAAACCGGCCTGACCCGCACCCTGCAGACCAGCGAGGAAGGCCGCTACATGGCCACCCTCCTGCCCGTGGGGCCCTACCAGGTCACCGTGACCAAGCCGGGCTTCCAGACTGCCAGCAACATCAAGGTGAACCTGAACCTGGGAGATGCCGCCCCCCTCACCGTCCGCCTCGCCTCCGAGACCGGCGCCGTGGTGGAAGTCATGGCTTCAGCTCCGCAGGTGGATGCTGAGCGCGCCAGCGCCGCGGCCATCGTCTCCCCCGACAACCTCACCAACCTGCCTGTCTTCAACCGCAACTTCACCAATCTGGCTACGCTCGCGCCGCAAGTCGTAGTGGCCGACCGCGGTAACCTCGCCATTGCCGGCCAGCGTGGCGTGAACACCTCCATCAACATCGACGGCGGCGACAACAACGAACCCTTCTTCGGTGGCGCCACCGGCGCGGCCGAAGGCAAGACCCCCTTCACCATCTCCATCGAAGCCATCCGCGAGTACCAGGTCGTCACGGACGGCGCCAGCGCCGAATTCGGCCGCATGGGCGGCGGCTACGTGAACGCCATCACCAAGAACGGCACCAACGAGTTGAGCGGCAGCCTCTTCTACTACACCCGCCCCCGCATGTGGGTCGAGCCGGGCCCGACGCTGCGCCAGCCTGCCGGTACCGTTACCACCAATCCTGTGGGCGACTTCAAGCAGGAACAGTTCGGCTTCAGCCTCGGCGGCCCCATCATCAAGGACAAACTCTTCTATTTCGTGGCCTACGACGCGCAGCGCAAGAAATCCCCGATCAATCAGGTCTGGGGTGGCAACACGCCCGTAGCCCTCGATCCCACCGTCGCCGGCCAGGCCAATGACGCGGTGCTGATCGCCAAGGGAGGCAATTACTCCGTTCCCGAAGATTCGGACACTTATTTCATCCGCTTCGATTGGAATCCCACCGTCGACCACAGCATCCAGTTCCGGTTGAATCATTCCAGCTTCAAGGGAGCCACGGGTGCCAGCACCATGGCAGCCTACGAAAACCTGGCTTCGGACGACGTGAAGACTGACGCCTACGTCCTTCAGTGGAACTGGGTCATCAACGGGAACTGGATGAACGAGTTCCGGATCAGCCACACCAAGGACGACATGCCCAGGTCGACCTATTCGAAGACTCCTGAGGTCAGCATCAGCAGCGTAGGCTACTACGGCGCCTACCCCTTCGACCGCACTTACAACACCAAGCGCACTCAGTTCCAGGAAAACATCAGCTACGTCACGCCCACCCTCCAGGTAAAGGCTGGCGTGGACTACAACGATGTCAACGTGTCTGAGTTCTTCGCGGGCAACTGGCAGGGCGTTTATCAGTTCAATACGCTTTCGGATTACCGCAATGGCCTCTGGGCTTACTACCGCCAGAACTTCGGCCTCAACAGCTCTGTCCAGAACGCCGGGCTCTTCGACACCAGCTACAAGCAGATGGCCGCCTTCATTCAGACCGATTGGCGCCTTACCGATACCTTCAAGCTGGGCCTCGGCGTGCGCTGGGACCGTCAGCAGAATCCCGACTTCCCGGTCCTGGACATGAGCAACCGGTTGGCCTCCCCCATGCCGGTTTCCGCCAAGATCCCCTCGGACAGCCAGTTCTCCCCCCGCGCTTCCTTCACCTGGACGCCTGAGTTCGATCAGGGCAAGACCGTGGTTCGCGGCAGCGTGGGCCGCTACGTGAGCACGACACCCGCCGTGTTCCTCTACCAGGCCTATGCGGCCAACGGGATTCGCACGGGCTCTAAGGATTTCAAGCCAAGCGAAGCCGCCACCTACGGCATCCCCCTCGGCGCAGGTTTCAATGCTTCGAATCCCTACTGGATTTCCGCCATGCCTGCTGGAGTGACGCTAACCGGATTCAACATCTGGTCCTTCAGCCCGGATTTCAAGAACCCCTACACGGATCGCGTGAACGTTGGTGCTGAGCGTCCCTTCTTCGGCGATCTCGTGCTGGGCCTGTCTGCCACTTACGCCAAGACCAAGCAACTTGAGCGCACCGCCGACCTGAACCTCGGCACCCCGACACTCAATGCCTACAACCGTCTGATGTATCCGGCCACGCTCACGACCACCGTCGCCGCCGGGAGGACCACGATTGCCTGGACTCCGAATCGGCCAAATCCGGCCTATGGCACCATGGGTTTGTACCAGTCCGATGCTTCCAGTCAGTACCATGCTTACACCGCCAGCATGAAGTACCACAAGGAAGGCAGCGCCTTCGACGCCCAGTTGTACTACACCTACGCCATCAACAAGGACAGCGACTCCAACGAGCGCAACTACTCCGGCATCAACATCCAGGACCAGGGCAACCTGGGCGCGCAGTGGGGCTACGCCGATACCGATCGCCGCCAGGTGCTCACTGGATATCTCAGTTTCCTGGACAAGGAACTCACGGGGATCCTCTCCTCCCTGTCCATCCGCTATCAGACCGGCACTCCATACACGCTGACCTACAGCGCAGATGTCAACGGTGATGGCAACAGCACCAACGACCGCTTTTTCCAGGATGGAGTCGATACCGGACGCAACACCCGGCGAGCTGGTTCCACCTTCACCCTCGACCTCGGTCTGCGTCGCGATTTCGTCTTCACGAAGCAGATCAAGATGACCCTGTCCGCCGACGTGTTCAACCTGCTGAACCGCCAGGACACCTATCTGTCAGACAAGATGCCTTCCGTTCCCAATACAACAACCTCGAACGTCTCCACTGTGGACGCGAGGCTCGCCCTCACCCAGCAGCAGAACTGGATCGGCTCTGCTCGCCAGATCCAGGTGGGCGCCCGCTTCTCCTTCTAGATCCAGCCATACCCCCCAAGGGCGGCGCGCAAGCGCCGCCCTTTTTCGTTATGGTTGAAGCATGCGAATTCTGGCGCTGGGCGATGTGGTGGGGGAACCGGGGCGGCGGCTGGTGGAGGCCTTCGTGCCCGAACTGCGGCAGGAGACCGGAGCCGATTTCGTGGTGGTGAACGGCGAGAACGCCGCCCACGGCCACGGCATCACGGAACCCATCGCCCGGGAATGGTTCGACAAGCTGGGCGTGGACGTGATCACCACGGGCAACCACGCCTTCGACGTCAAGGGCATCGAAGGGTATTTCCGCCAGGAGCCCCGCATCCTTCGTCCCGCCAACCACCCGCCTGAAACCGCCGGCAACGGCTGGGTGAAGCTGCACACGCGCTCCGGCGCCGAAGTGCTGGTCGTCAATCTCATGGGCCGCGTGCACATGCCGCCATGCGACTGTCCCTTCCGCTGCGTGGACCAAGTCCTGCAGAAGGAGCGGGCCGATCTCGTCATCGTGGACATGCATGCCGAGGCCACCAGCGAGGCCCAGGCCATGGGCTACCACCTGGAGGGCCGCGCCGCCGCCGTGCTGGGCACGCACACCCACGTGCCCACCCTCGATGCCAAGGTGCTGCCGGGCGGCACCGCCTATGTGACGGACATCGGCATGACCGGTCCCTACGGTGGTGTCATCGGCATGAAGAAGGAGGCCAGCCTGGGCCGTTTCCTGAAAGTGCAGCGCCCCAAGTACGAGGTGGCCGAGGGCGACCTCCAGCTCCATGCCGTGCTCATCACCACCGAGGGCAAAAGGGCCACAGGTATCGAACGGATTCTCCGAACGCTGTGAATCGAAAAACCGCCCTCAGCGGCTGAACCTCCGCAGCATCCGCATGTTCCGCCGGTAGGCCACGCCGCGGGTGAAGTTGATGGCCACCTGACGGGGGAAGCGGGTGATGGAGCTGGCCAGGGTGATGAAGGTGCGGACGGTCTGAGCCGCGCTGCGCCCCTGGCGGCTCGCATTGTCGTAATAGACCATGAGGGCCTGGCGCATGGTGGCCCGGGGCAGGTTGAAGAGGCCATAGCTCTCGATTACATCGTGGTTGATGCGGCGGGTCCCATCCTGCTCGGTGACAATGAGGTCCTCAGGGCGGATCTCTTGGCTCATGGCGACTCCTCGGGTCAAAAATATATCGGCCCCGGGACAGGTTTGCTCAAGCCGTGCCAAACCGTATCGGCGTCAATCCTCCAGTTTCGGAACCAAGGTTCCGGCCAAAGCCGCGCCGATCAGCGGAGCCACCCAGAACAGCCAGAGCTGGGACAGGGCCCAGCCGCCCACGAACAGGGCCGGCCCCGTGCTGCGCGCGGGGTTCACGGAAGTGTTGGTCACCGGAATGCTGATCAGGTGGATCAGGGTCAGGCACAGGCCGATGGCCAGGGGCGCAAAACCCGGGGCGGCCTTCTTGGAGGTGCTGCCCAGGATCACCATCAGGAAGAAGAACGTCATCACCACTTCGGTGAGGAAGGCGGCGCCCAGGCCGTAGCGGCCCGGGGAGTGCTCCCCGAACCCGTTGCTGGCGAAGCCGCCGATGGCCGAGCCGTTTCCCGTGGCGATCACGTAGAGGATGGCCGAGGCGGCCACTGCCCCGAGCACCTGGGCCACCCAATAGGAAGCCAAGTCCTTGTAGGGGAAGCGCCCACCCACGGCCAGCCCGAGGGTCACGGCCGGGTTCAGGTGGCAGCCGGAAATGGGCCCGATGGCGTAGGCCATGGTCACCACGGTCAGGCCAAAGGCCAGACTGACGCCATGGAGACCGATCCCCACGCCCGGGAAGGCCGCCGCCAGCACGGCGCTGCCGCAGCCGCCCAGTACCAGCCAGAGGGTTCCCAAAAATTCAGCAACGAGCCGCTTGTTCACACCATCCTCCTGGGAAGAAAACGCGGATAAAAGAGAGACAAGCCGACAGTCTACCCGACGTCCAAATGGCGCCTACGGAAATCCCGGAATGCTGAGAAAGTGTGAGCCGCCTCAGGAAAGGCGCTTCCAGCCGTCCAGATACAGTCCGAACAAGGGATCCGCCTGGGTCTTCTGCTCCACCAGGGTCCGGATCTGGACCTCCTCGGCCTCCATCTGCTCGGGGCTGAGGTGCCCGGACAAGGTCATGGCCCGCAGCCAGACCAGGAAGGTGGTGAGGGCGTCGAACTGGTTGTAGCGCACGATGCCGGCGATGTCCCCGGCCCGCCAGAGGTCGATGACGTTCTTGCCGTCGGTGCCCAGCTTGCCGGGGATGCCGCAGGCCGTGGCCAGTTCGTGCAAGGTGGAGGAAGCCTTGCCCCAGGCTCCGGTGATCTCCCGCAGGTCGATGTGCTGGTTTCCGTAACGGTCGAAGAAATCCCCGGCGGCCCACTTTTCCGCGCTGCGCCCCAGCCCCGGAATGGAAAGGCGGTGCACCATGGCCCGCTGAACGAGGATGGGCAGGTCCGACTCCCGGGAATTGAAGCCCACCAACTGGGGTTTCCTATCACCCAGGGCCACCAGGAAGCGCCGCAGCAGATCGTCCTCCGCCAGGGCCTCTGTGCCCTCCGGAAGGGCGTAGAGCCGGTGCGAGACTTCGCCCTGCTTCACGGTGCGGATCACCGCAGCGATGGACACCACCCGGCAAAGGATGGTCTTCAGGTAGGGCTGGGGGTTTTCGGCGGTGGCGCCGCCGTAGGCCCACAGGCGCGTCAGGACTTCCTCGTCCGGCAAATCCGCGGGCAGGTCCAGCACCCGCCGGCCCGTGGGAGGATCCGGCACCCATTCGGCGTCGAAGGCGAAGATCTGGTGATGGGGCGGGCGCAGCATGGGATCGCTCCTAAATGATTCCATCCACCTTTCACTTTTCCAGGGCCCACTTGCCGCCGCCACCCAGGGCGCAGGCCAGGCCCACCAGCAGGCGGAAGAGGCCGCCGAGGTTCGCCAGCGGCCCCGCGCCGTGAAGCCATCCGTGGACCAGGGGCCAGCCCAGCACCGCCGCCAGGGCGCCTCCCGCCAGGGGCACCCAGATGCCCAGCAGGATCAAGGCGCCGCAGATCATCTCGCCCAGCGCCAGTCCCCAGGCGGCCGCGTGGGCCAGGGTGATGGCGCCGTGGGCGCCGCGCAGCGCCGAAAAGGCCTGCAGCACCGCCATGCCCCCCACCGCCAGCCGGAGCAACAGGAGGGCCCAGTCGATGCGGGTCTTGGATGCGGCCATGGTGTCTCCGGAAACCGTCCATTGTAGGCTTGGGGATCATCCCTGGACCAACCATGATCCGCACCCTCGCCTTCGACGCCGACGACACCCTCTGGCACAACGAAACCCATTACGCCGAAACCCAGGAGGCCTTCCGGTCCCTGCTGCGCCAGTACCACGACGACGCCTGGATCGACGAACGCCTGCACGCCACCGAGATGCGGAACCTCAGCCACTACGGCTACGGCATCAAGGGCTTCACCCTCTCCATGATCGAGACGGCCCTGGAGCTCACGGAGGACCGCTTGGACGGAGCAGGCATCCGCCGGGTGGTGGAGCTCGGCAAGGCCATGCTGGCCAAGCCCGTGGAGCCCCTTCCGGGCGTGGCCGAGGTGTTGCAGAAACTGGCGGGCGCCTACGACCTCATGCTCATCACCAAGGGTGATCTCTTCGACCAGGAGACCAAGCTCGTGAAATCGGGCCTGGGAGGGCATTTCTCCAAGGTTGAGATCGTCTCCGAAAAGGACGAAGCCGCCTATGCCGCCATCCTCGAACGCCACGGCATCGCCCCAAGCGCCTTCGCCATGGTGGGCAATTCCGTGAAGTCCGACATCCTGCCCGTGCTGGCGCTGGGCGCCCGGGCCGTGCACATCCCCTACCACCTGACCTGGGCCCACGAAGTGGTGGCCGCCCCCGTGGATTCGCCCTTCCCGGTACTGGAATCCATCCGCGATCTGCCGGACTGGCTGGCGGCGCAATCCGCTCAAGGCTAGTGTGCCTCGCCTGAAATAACTGGATCATTCAGGGCAGCTGGCGAGGCACACTTCCATCGGGGCATGGCCCCTCTGGCGCATGGGCGCGGGACCGCGCCCATGCTGTCAACCCGCTGGGGGCGCTGCCACGCCCCCAGACCCCCGCCCCGTGGTGTCCATGGGCGTTGAGATCGCACCTAGTATTTCGAGCGGACACCACTAGGGCCGGAAACCCTTGCCAGTCCTCGTTCTGGAGGGTTCCCGAGGCAGGCTACCCGTGGTAGGATCAAACATCCCCCCGGAGATCCCGTGAAGCTTGCTTCCTTGCAGAGCCTCTGCCTGCTGCCCGCTCTGACGGGCTGCCGCTTTCCCATCACCGAGGCGCGCCTGCTCTCCAGCCGCAAGGTCCAGCCGCTGCCGGAACGCATCGCCCGCCAGCCCCTGGAGCTGGAACTGGCTGGCGGCGGCCGCCTGCGGGGCTGGCGCCTGGTCCATCCCGCCCCCAAGGCGACGCTGATCTACTTCTACGGCAACGGCGACTCGCTGTGGAACTCGGGCCGGAGGCTCTACACCATGGCGGACACCTACCAGGTGGACGTGGTCTGCCTCGACCAACGGGGCAACGGTTTCAGCGACGGTGTCATGGGCTTCCAGGCCATGCGGGAGGATAGCCTCCGCATCTTCGACAGCGCGCGGCGGGAGGGCTTGCCCACGCTTGTAATGGGCTATTCCCTGGGCAGCCAGAGCGCCGCCTACCTCGCCGCCAACCGGCCCGTGGACGGCCTCGCGCTCCTGGCGGGAGCCTCCAGCTTCGAGGAGGCGCTGCCCGCCTTCCGGGCCAAGGTCCCCTGGCTGATCCGGCCCTTCACCCGGCTGACCTTCGATCCCATCTTCACGGCCAATCCCCAGGCCCGGGATCTGGTCGCCACCGTGAAGGCGCCCACCCTCATCATTCACGGAGAGGCCGACCAGACGCTGCCCGTGGCCTGTGGCGACACCTTCAACCAGGTGAGCCCCGCGGCATGGAAGCGCTACCTGCGCTTGCCTGGCGTCGGCCACGAGGATCTGCCCATGGTCAGCGGCGCCTCCCTTTCCCTCATCCAGGCCTGGATCCAGGCCGCTCTCCCCCAACCCAAGGCATCCTGACGGCCCCTGAAACCCGGCGATGGTGATCCCGGCCTCAGGGGCCTGGCGGTACCATGCTCATTGGGGTTCCATCCCACTCATTGGGGTTCCATCCCACCGCCATCCCCTTCCAGGAGTTTCCATGAGCATCCAGACCATCGGCGTCATCGGCGCTGGCCAGATGGGCAACGGCATCGCCCACGTGTTCGCCCAGGCGGGTTTCGGCGTGCTCATGCAGGATATGACCGAAGCCTTCGCGCAGAAGGGCCTCGCCACCATCGACAAGAACCTCCAGCGGGGCGTGGACAAGGGCAAGCTCAACGCCGGAGAGAAGGCCGCCATCCTGGACCGCGTGAACCTCACCACCCGGCTGGAGGATCTCGCCGCCTGCGACATCGTCATCGAAGCCGCCACCGAAAGGTGGGAGGTCAAAAAGCAGATCTTCGAAACGCTCGACGCGGTGTGCAAGCCAGGCGCCATCCTGGCCTCCAACACCAGCAGCATCTCCATCACCAAGCTGGCCGCCGTCACCAAGCGCCCCGAGGCCTTCATCGGCATGCATTTCATGAACCCCGTGCCGGTCATGCAGCTCATCGAAGTCATCCGCGGCCTGGCCACCAGCGATGCCACCTTCGAGACCGTGATGGAGCTTTCGAAGAAGCTCGGCAAGACCCCCATCGCCTGCAACGATTTCCCCGGCTTCGTGAGCAACCGCGTGCTGCTGCCCATGATCAACGAGGCCATCTACGCGCTCTACGAAGGCGTGGCCACGGTGGAGAGCATCGACGGCATCATGAAGCTGGGCATGAACCATCCCATGGGGCCCTTGGCCCTGGCGGATTTCATTGGCCTGGACACCTGCCTCTTCATCCTCAACGTGCTGCGCGACGGCCTCGGCGACCCCAAGTACCGCCCCTGCCCCCTGCTCATCAAGTACGTGGACGCGGGCTGGCTGGGCAAGAAGAGCGGGCGCGGCTTCTACGACTACAGCAAGGCCTGACCGCCCAAACCCCTTGCGCGGCGCAGCCCTGGCCCTCCTGGCCGTTTCCGGCCTGTTCGCGGAGGAACCCCTCCACGAGATGGGACCGTCCGCCACGCGGGAGATGTTCCCCCTCTTCCTGCCGCCCATGGCCTACCAGCCGGCCGATCCGAAGCCCCTGGGGCGCGGCCGGTGGCGTTGGGGCCTGCACTGGATGGAAGCGAACACCTTCCAGTTCTCCGATGTCTTCGATCAGAACGTGCCCAGGGACACCCAGGGCCGCGTGGCCGTCACCAAAGCCTATGCTGAGGCCCGCCTCCAGGAATACGCGGATCTGCCCACGGTCTATTTCTTCGATGAGGAGATCGCGCGGTTCGAGCTGGAGGGGCGCTACGGCCTCACCGACGACCTGGACCTGTGGCTGCGCTTCCCCGTGCAGAACCACACGGGCGGCTTTCTCGATCCGCTCATCGAAGGCTTCCACAAGCTCGGCTTCGAGCAGTTCGGCCGGGATCTCGTCCTTCAAAACCAGGTGACGCTGGTGGTCATGGAGCACGGGAAACTGGCCTTTTTCAGCAACGAGAGGATCCTCGGCAAGCCCCAGGATCCAGTTCTCGGCCTCACCTGCCGGCTGCTGAACCGGGGGCCCTGGACCCTTTCCGCCACCTTCAGCTTGAAGCCGCCCCTCACCCGCACCTATGACGTGTACCAGTCCGGCTGGGACCAGAGCTACGGCCTCACGGGCGCCTGGTGGAACGGCGGCCGCCATGCCTTCTACTTCGGCGGCGCCTACCTGCGCCGCCCTCACGGAAGCGCGGATTACAACGTCATCGGGTTCCACGGGGGCACCGGGGCCCACGCCACCTGGGAGTACCGGCGCTGGGCCCGGGTGCAACCCTTCCTGCAGCTCTATTGGCAGAGCGGGTTCATGGCGGCCCAGCCCCACCAGGCCTTCGACCGGCCCAGCCTCCAGCACGACCTGGGCGCCCACTGGCACTGGACGCCCCGCTCCACCCTCAGCTTCCATTACCTGAACAACATCTCCCACCAGGGCAACACCGCCGACATGGGGCTGGGCCTCAGCCTCACGTCACATTTCTAGTCAGCCTTACGTCACATTTCTAGCCGGGCCTCTCCGGGAGGCCGGGCGAGGGCCTGGGTTGCCGGTAGAATGCGGAAACATCCCCCCTTCTACGGAGCCCCCCATGGCCACGGCGAAAGTAAGAGAGATTCTTTCCTGGTACACCTCCGAAAACCCAGGCGTGAAGGCCAACCTGGCCCGCATCATGAACACGGGCCGCCTGGCCGGCACGGGCAAGTTCGTGATCCTGCCCGTGGACCAGGGCTTCGAGCACGGCCCCGCCCGCAGCTTCGCGCCCAATCCCGCGGGCTACGATCCCCGCTACCACGTGGAGCTGGCCATCGAGGCCGGCTGCAACGCCTACGCTGCGCCCCTGGGCTTCATCGAGCACGTGGCTTCGGACTATGCCGGAGACATTCCCCTCATCCTCAAGCTCAACAACAGCGACGGCCTCAGCAAGGGGCACGAGCCCTGCAGCGCCATCACAGGCAGCGTGGAAGATGCCCTGCGCCTGGGATGCGCCGCCATCGGCTACACCATCTACCCTGGCAGCGGCGCCCGCAACGAGCAGTACGAGGCCCTCCGCGACCTGATCCTGGAGGCCAAGGCCGTGGGCCTGCCGAGCGTCGTGTGGTCCTACCCCCGCGGCGCGGGCCTGACCAAGGAGGGCGAGACCGCCATCGATGTCTCCGGCTACGCCGCCCAAATCGCCGCCCAGCTGGGTGCCCACGTCATCAAGGTGAAGCCCCCGAAAATGCATCTGGAGCAGGCCGAAGCCAAGAAGGTCTTCGAGAAGCACGCCATTCCCATCAGCACCCTCACCGAGCGCGTCAAGGAAGTGGTGCGCAGCGCCTTCAATGGCCGCCGCATCGTCATCTTCAGCGGCGGCGAGGCCAAGGGCACGGACGAAGTCCTGAAGGAAGTCGCCGAGATCGCCGCGGGCGGGGCCTTCGGATCCATCATGGGCCGCAACGCCTTCCAGCGCCCCAAGGCCGAGGCGATCGAACTGCTGCATGCGGTGATGGATCTCTACAAGAACGCGAAGTAGGCGGGCCCATCATTCCGAAAAAGCGGCGCCTGGGCGCCGCTTTTCGTTTACCTCAAGCGGATGCCCACCCAGACCGTGCGGGGATCGATGCGGTAGTCGAAGGGGAACTGGAAATTCTTCGCCAGGTACCCTTTCTGGTCGAAGGCGTTGCTGGCCCCGGCCTCCGCCTCCACGAAGGATCCCAACCGGTAGCCGACCCGCAGGTTCACGGAAGTCCAGGGATCCACAGAACCCGGCCTCTGCGTGGCGAAGACCGGCACGTTGCTGTCGCTCGGACGCCGCAGGGTCTTCCCCTGGTAGTGCGCCGAGAGGGCCACGTTGAATGCCTCCCCCTTCCAGCTGACGCCCAGGTTGGCCGTCTGCGAAGGCAGCCATGTCACGTCCCGGCTGGCTGCGATGCTGGAATCCAGGATGGTTTCATCCACCCGCTTGGCATAGGAGACGTTTCCGAACCCGCTCCAGGCGCCGCTGGCCCAGAGCAGCTCCGTTTCCACGCCGCGGGTCGTGAGGGTGTAGAGGTTCGTGCTGAGATTGTTGTTGGTGGCGCTGTAGCCAATGAGATTCTTCATCTTGGCCTGGTAGGCGTTGATGCGCCAATTCAGGTTCTTGTTGAGGATCCAATCCGAGGCCAGTTCCACGCTGTCCGAGGTCTCGGGCTGAAGCTGGTGGATGTTCGAGGCCAGGGCGTAGGTGTTTGCGCCGAAAGTCTCTGCGGGTGATGGCGTGCGAAAGGCCCGACCCACCAGCACCTTGAAGCTGTAGTCATTGCCCGCGTGGAAGACGAGACCGAGCCTCGGGCTGACCTTCGAGTAGTCCAGCTTCTTCTGGGGATAGGCCCCGGAAGCCGAAGGAGCCTGATCCAGCGCGTTGTAGTCCGAATTCTGCTTGTCGTAGCGGAGGCCGGCGGTCACGTCGAGCACGTCGTTCAGAATCCGGCCCGTGGCCACCTGAAGGTAGGCCGCCGTCCGGAGCACAGGATCCCCCTGGGTCCACTGGAGGAATCCCCGCAGGGGAATGGGACTGCCGTCGGGAGAGGGCTGGAAGCTCCCGCCGTTGTTCAAATCGACGTTGCTGTAGTGGGCCCGGTCACCATCGTAGGTGAAGCGGTTGGCTTCCAGGCCTCCGACCACAGAGCCGTTCTCCCCCCAGGTCAGCGTGCCTTGGGCCCGCACGAAGAGTTCGTCCGCCGAGGTCTTCAGATACTCGGACAACCCGGGCGCGTAGGCGGATCCGGCCGGGTAGTAACGGGTGTTCCAATCGATGGCGTGGGTCTGGTAGCGGACACTGTATTCCTGGCTCAGGTCGCCCGTTTTCTTGCCATATCGCAACACGAAGATCTGCCGCTGCTCATTCATGCTTTCCGGAACATCGGGGATCACGAACAGCCAGCCGAAGCCCGTGTCGAAGGACCAGCGCTGCTGATGGAACTGCAGGCTGAGCCCATCCAGGTTGAAGAGGCCGTCCAACTTGGCGAAGAAGTAGTCGTTGTTCCGGTGGTCGCGGGTGTTGAAGGAGGCCAGGCCGCCCCCGGGCAGGACGCGCCCTGAACCATCCAGAGAGGCGTACTCGTTCCCATTGGTGGCCATGGTGCTGTACGAGGCCACGTAGGAAAACTGGTCCGCGCTCCCCCCCGTGAGGAAGTCGAGGGAGCGGGTGGCGCGGTCCCCGAACCGGAGCCTCGCCTTCCCACCCTGCTGGATGTCCTCGGCCTTCACCGTGTTGATGGAAATCACCCCGGCCACGGCATTGGAGCCGTAGAGCGCCGACCCGGGCCCGCGCATGACTTCCAGATTTTTCGCCATGAAGAGGGGCGTCACTTCCCAGGTGTAGGCCGTCCCATAGATGTTGTCGTTCATGGGAATGCCGTCGACGAGGACCAACAGGTGGTTGTTGTTCCACCCCTCGAACACGCCCCGGGCGCTCATGGTCCGGCGGTCGTAATCCTGGCTGGGCGAGAAACCCGGCTGGCTGCCCAGCACATCGTTGAGGCTGGTCCAGCCGTAGCTGGTGATCTGATCCTGGCTGACGGCCCCCACGATGCCCGGCGCGTCGATGGGCCTCTGGGCGATCTTGGAGACGCTGATGATCTTGGTGTTCAGAAGCTCCTGAAGCTCCTTCAGGTCCTTGTCGGGATCCTCGTCAACCTTGGGGCGGACCGCCTCGTTCGCCTTCTGCGCCTGCCCCCAAAGCCCTGGTCCCGCCACCAGCGCCAGACATAACCAAGGGCGTGCCAACCGCACCTTGAACATGATTCCTCCTAGTTTGGGGTCTAGGAGGTCTATCGGTCAGATACCAGGGCTCATGAAAAATCAACCCTTGAATCGCCTGTTCCAGTCCAGGGGTTATTTGGACGGGTGCTCCAGGAAAACCAGATCAGGACACTTCTCCGCCGTGGTCCGGCGCTGCCAGTCGTTCTCGAAGAGGATGGCGGGGTTTCCTTCGGAATCCTCCACCAGCTCGCCCCAGAAGCGGCTGGGCTCCGGCCATCCGCCCTCGATCCAGCGGGCCATCTGGAAGCCCCGGGGCTCCAGCAGCACGGGGCAGGCGTACTCCTCCTTGAGGCGGTGCTGGAGCACCTCGAACTGCAGTCGCCCGATGGCGCCCAGGATGGGCAGCGGCGCCCCGCCCTTGGGCCAGAACACCTGCACCACGCCCTCTTCCGCGATCTGGGTAAGCCCTTTCAGGAATCCCTTGCGGGCCCCGGGATCCGCCAGGCGCACGGAGACGAACTGCTCGGGCGAGAAACGGGGCACGGCGTGGAATTCGATGGCGCCCGCGGAGCTCAGCACGTCGCCGATGCGGAAGAGGCCCGGATTGATGAGGCCCAGGATGTCGCCCGGGTAGGCCTCGTCCACGATCTGCCGGTCGCGGCCGAAGAACATGTGGGGGTAGTTCAGCTTGATGGATTTCTTCTCGCGCACGTGCAGGGCGTCCATGCCCCGCTCGAAGCGGCCTGAAACGATGCGGGCGAAGGCCACGCGGTCGCGGTGGGCCTTGTTCATGTTGGCCTGCACCTTGAACACGAAGGCCGTGAAGGGCTGTTCCGGCGCCACTTCGCCGCCGTTCATGAGGGGCCTGGCGCTCGGGGCGGGCGCCAGTTCCAGGAATTCCTCCAGGAATTCCGCCACGCCGAAGTTGTTCACGGCGGAACCGAAGAACATGGGCGACTGCTCGCCGCGGAGGAAGGCCTCGCGGTCGAAGGCGGGGAGGACATGGTCCATGAGGTCCACGTCCTCCTTCAGCTGCTGCAGCTCGGCGGGCGTCAGCAGGGCGGCGATCTCGGGATCGTCCAGGCCGCCCTTCCCGGCAACGCGGGCTTTCTGGCCCGCCTTCGCCCTTTCAAAAACCTGGATCTGCCCCGTGGCCCGGACGTAGACGCCCTTGAAGTCCGTGCCTGAGCCGATGGGCCAGGTCATGGGCACGGCGTGGAGGCCGAAGAGCTCCTCCACTTCGTCGATGAGTTCCACCGGCTCGCGGCCGGGGCGGTCCAGCTTGTTCACGAAGGTGAAGATGGGGAGACGGCGCTCCCGGGCCACGCGGAACAGCTTCTTGGTCTGCTCTTCCACGCCCTTGGCGCAGTCCAGCAGCATCACCACGGCATCGGCCGCCGTGAGGGCCCGGTAGGTGTCCTCGCTGAAATCCTGGTGGCCCGGCGTGTCCAGCAGGTTGATGGCCCGGCCCATGTACTCGAACTGCATGGCAGCCGAGGTGACGCTGATGCCGCGCTCCTGCTCGATGCTCATCCAGTCGGAATGGGCCGCCGCCCCGCCCTCCCGGGCCTTGACCGACCCGGCCCGGTCGATGGCGCCGCCGTAAAGCAGCAGTTTCTCCGTCAGCGTGGTCTTGCCCGCGTCGGGATGGCTGATGATGGCGAAGGTACGCCGTCTCTGGATTTCTTCGGCCAGGCTCATGGGGTCATCGCGAGGTGGGGGGAGGCAACACCGGCGTGCAAGCGGGGCCGCTCCAGACATCAACACCGGCTCCAGCCTCGGGAATCTCCCGCCTGTTCACCGTCCGTTCACTTTACCATCGCCGGGCCGTTGCAGCCGCTGTCCAGACTGGATCTCCCTTTGTTCGGAGGCGCTCATGAAGCCCATTCGCACCGCCCTGCCGGCGGCTGCCCTGCTTGTGCTGGTGGCCTGCGGAGGCTCGAAAAGCTCGACCCCCGCGGACAATCCCCCACCCCCCAAACGGGTGGTCTTCTTCCTGGGAGACGGCATGGGCATGGCCACCCAGACCGCTGCCCGCATCTACGCCGTGGGCGAGGATGGGGATCTCGCCATGGACACCCTGCCCGAGACGGCCTTCATCAAAACCCATTCCAACGACGCCCAGGTCACGGATTCGGCGCCCTCCATGTCCGCCTACATGACCGGCGTGAAGGCAAACAACGAAGTCATCGCCATGACGCCCGAAACCGTGGCCTACGCCCCCACGGGCGATTTCACCACCACGGCCGTGGCCAACAACGGCAAGCCTGTGACCACCCTTCTGGAACTGGCCAAGGGCGCGGGCTGGGGCACGGGGGTGGTGACCACCACCCGGGTCACCCACGCCACCCCGGCCGCCACCTACGCCCACGTGCCCCACCGCGACGCCGAATCGGATATCGCGGCCCAGCTGGTGCCCGGCGGAGCCGGCTTCAACGCCAAGCTCGGTGAAGGGGTGGATGTGGTGTTCGGCGGCGGACGCCAGTTCTTCCTCCCCAAGGCCAGCGGGGGCAAGCGCGCGGATGCCCGAGATCTCACGGCCGAGCTGAAGGGCAAGGGCTATGCCTATGCCGCTTCCAAGGCCGACTTCGATGCCATCGATCCCGCCAAGGCCGCCAAGGCCGTGGGGCTCTTCACCAGCAGCCACATGAGCTACGATTTTGACCGCGATGCAGCCAAGGAGCCCAGCCTGGCGGAGATGACGCTGAAGGCCATCCAGGTGCTGGAGAAGAACCCCAAGGGCTACTTCCTCATGGTGGAGGGCGGCCGCATCGACCATGCCCTTCACGAAACCACAGCCCGCAAGGCCCTCCACGACACCGTGGCCTTCGACAACGCCATCAAGGCCGCCCTGGACCAGGTTAAGAAGTCTGATCCGGGCCTGGCCAACACCCTCATCGTCGTGACCGCCGACCACGACCACACCCTGGTGCTGAACGGCTACGCCCAGCGCACCGGCAAGACCACTGCCTCCAACCCCGGGGTGGTGGGCCTCCTTCGCAACTACACGGACGGCAGCCTGGCCAAGGACGCCGACGGCAAGCCCTACACCATCCTCGGCTTCGGCAACGGCGAAAGCCGCCCCGCCGGCGCCCGGACCACCTTCCCGGATCTGACGGACGCCCTCGTCTCCGATGCCACCTACCACCAGGAGGCGGCCATCCGCGTATCGGCGGGCAGCGAAACCCACGGCGGGACGGATGTCTGGCTCGGAGCCACCGGGCTGGGCGCCGCCACCTTCAAAGGCACCATGGACAACACCCAGGTCTTCACCCTGGTCAAGAAGGCCTCGGGCCTGTGATCGAGAGGACATCGATGAACCTCCGCCCCCTTCTCCTTGCCGCCGCTTTCGGCCTGGGCGCCCTTCAGGCCCAGACTCCGGCCAAGAACGTGATCTTCTTCCTCGGCGACGGCATGGGCCCCGCCAGCACCACCGCCGCCCGCATCTACAAGGTGGGCGAGGCCGGCCTGCTCACCATGGACACGCTGCCCGTGACCGCCCGCGTCAAGACCTTCTCCAAGGACGCCCAGACCACGGATTCGGCCCCCTCCATGTCCGCCTACATGACGGGCGTGAAGATGAACAACGAAGTCATCTCCATGTCCTCCGAGACTGTGGCGAGCAAGCCCACGGCGGACCTCACGGGAACCTGCACCACGGGCACCCCCGTCACCACCCTGCTGGAGCTGGCCAAGGCCAAGGGCAAGGCCATCGGCGCCGTGACCACCACCCGCGTCACCCACGCCACGCCCGCCGCCACCTACGCCCACGTGTGCCACCGCGACGCCGAGAACGATATCGCTGCGCAGGCCGTGCCCGGAGGCGCCGGCTACAACGCCAGCCTGAAGGAGGGCCTGGACGTGCTTCTGGGCGGCGGTAAGAAATTCTTCGTGCCCAAGACCGTCGCCGGGGGCAAGCGACCCGACGGCCGGGATCTCACGGCCGAATTCACCCGGGCCGGCTACACCTACCTGGAGACCCGCTCCGCCCTCAATGCCTTGGACGCAAGCGCCACGGGCAAGCTCGTGGGCCTCTTCCACATGGACCACATGGATTACGAGCTGGACCGCAAGAACAAGGCCCTCGACCAGCCCAGCCTGGCCGAAATGACCGCCAAGGCCATCGAGGTGCTTTCCAAAAACGCCAATGGCTACGTGCTGATGGTGGAGGGCGGCCGCATCGACCACGCCCTGCACGGCACCAATGCCAAGCGCGTGATGGAAGACACCGTGGCCTTCGACGAGGCCATCGCGCGGGCCATGGAGAAGGTGGATCTCTCCAACACCCTGATCGTGGTGACCGCCGATCACGACCACACCATGGTGATCAACGGCTACGCCCGGAAGGGCAATCCCATCCTCGACATCGTGCGGGACTACAAGACGGGCCAGCCGGCCCTGGATGCGGACGGCCATCCCTACACCGCCCTGGTGTTCGGCAACGGCTCCAACCGGCCTGACCTCCGGGGCGACCTGGTTTCCGGCAACGCCGACGCCACCCACGTGCTGCACGACGACTACCTGCAGGAGGCTGCCCTGCGTCTGGGCCCCCCGGGGAGCGAAACCCACGGCGGCGGCGACGTGAAGCTGTTCGCCGCCGGCGCCGGCAGCGAATCCTTCAAGGGCACCTTTGAAAACATCAAAGTGTTCAGCCTGGTGAAGACCGCCGCGGGCCTCTGATCCGCGCTCCCGCATCCTCCGGCCCATCCGCAGCCCTGCTGCGGATGGGCCGCATTCAAGGAAAGCCCATGCGAACCCTCCTCCTTTGCCTGATCGGGTGCCTCGGTTCTGCCGCCGAGGCGCCGCCGCTCTCCGCCATCATCACCTACACCCAGCGGGTGGAAACGCCGGACGGCATGACCCGGACCACCGTCTTCAAGGAGCGCCTCCTGCGCGCGCCCGGCCAGGTGTGGCAGGAGCGCGTCCTGCCCCACCGGCCGAAGCCCTCTCCCGAGGCCCCGGAGCACCTGCATCCCAAGGATCTGGGCGTGGCCGCCCGCCACCTCACCCGGAGCGGGACGGGCGCCCTGGCCCTGGAATTCGTGCATCCCGATGGCATCCGCATCCACGCCGAGACGCGGGATTTCCCGGAGGTGGGTTTCGACGGTTCCTGGGCCGCAGCCTTCCACATCCTGGATCCCGCCCGCCTGGCCGGCCTCAAGCCCCTGCTCCAGTCCCCAGCCCAGCCCGCCCCCGAAGGCGCCCAATGGCTGGGCACCGAGGACCAGGGCCAGTACCTCCGGGTGCTCTGGTCCACCCGGTGGGAATTGCCGCTGCGCATCGAAGCGGGTTCCAAGGATGGCCGCCGCGTGAACCTCACCGAAGTGCAGCCCGGCCCCCTGCCCGCCGCCCTGCCCTGGGACCGCCTGAAGGGCCTGCCCGAAAAGGAATACACGGACCTGCTGGATTAGCGGCAGGCAAGGAAAGAGGCCCCCGGGCTTGTCCCCGGGGGCCTCTTTGCCGGATGGACCGTCTACTTGGTGATGCCCACCTGGCTGAGCATCCAGGCCGTCTCGAAAGCCTTGTCCTTCAGGGCGTCGTAACGTCCCGAGGCGCCACCGTGTCCCGCAGGCTCCATCTTGATCTTCAGCAGCAGGGGGTTGCTGTCGGTCTTGAGGGTGCGGAGCTTGGCCACGTACTTGGCGGGCTCCCAGTACATCACCTGGCTGTCGTTGAAGCTGGTGGTGATGAGGAGGGCGGGATAGGCCTTCTTCTGCAGGTTGTCGTAGGGGCTGTAGGCGCGCATGTAGTCGAAGGCGGCCTTCTCGTTGGGGTTGCCCCACTCCAGGTACTCGCCCACGGTGAGCGGCAGGCTGGCGTCCATCATGGTGTTCATCACGTCCACGAAGGGCACGGCGCTGTGCACGGCCTTGAAGAGGTCGGGGCGCAGGTTGGTGACGGCGCCCATGAGCAGGCCGCCGGCGCTGCCGCCCTCGATGACCAGGCGGTCCTTGCTGGTCCACTTCTCCTTCACCAGGAAATCGGCGGAATCGATGAAGTCCGTGAAGGTGTTCATCTTCTTCATGAGCATGCCGTCGTCATGCCAGGCCTCGCCCATCTCGTTGCCGCCCCGGATGTGGGCCAGCACGTAGACCATGCCTCGGTCCAGCAGGCTCAGGCGGGGAATGGAGAAGGTGGCGGACATGCCGGCGCCGTAGGAGCCGTAGGCGTAGAGGAACAACGGCGCGCTGCCGTCCCGCTTGACGCCCTTCTTGTAGACCACCGACAACGGCACCTTCACGCCATCCCGCGAGGTGGCCCAGAGGCGCTCGGTGGCGTACTGGGATTTGTCGTAGCCGCCCAGCACCTCGGTCTGCTTGAGGAGGGTCTGCTTGCCGGTGGCCATGTCGCAGTCGTAGACACTGGACGGCGTCACCATGGACTGGTAGTTCAGCCGGAAGGCGGTGGAGGTGTACTCCGGAGTGCCTCCCTGGAAGGCCGCGTAGACACTCTCAGGGAAGGTCACGTCCCGCCAGGTCTTGGCCTTCACGTCGAAGATGCGGAACCGGTCGAGCCCCTTGCTCTTCTCCGCCACCACCAGGTAATCCTTGAAGGGATCGAAGGATCCCAGCAGCACGTCGGAACGGTGGGGCAGCACTTCAGTCCAGTGGGCGGGATCCGGGGTGGCCACGGGCGCCGAAACCAGGCGGAAATTCTTGGCCCCCTTGTTGGTGCGGATGTAGAAGAGGCCCTCGCGGTGCTCAAGATCGTACTTGTGGCCCTTTTCCCGCGGCAGCACCGCCTTGAAGGCGCCCTTGGGATCCCCCGCTGGCAGGTAGCGCGTCTCCCAGGTATCCGTGGACTGGCTTTCGGACACAAGGTACTTCCGGTCCTTCGTGCGGCCCAGGCCCACGCCGTAGAGTTCGTCCTTCTCCTCGAAGACCAGTTCGGGTTTGCCCTCCTTCAGGTCCAGGCGCCAGAGCTGGTTGGAGCGCTTCGTGACGGCATCCTCGGTGACGAAGAAGACGTGGCGGTTGTCCGCGGCCCAGGTGAAGGAGGTCACCCGCTGGGCGAGCGGCGCGCTGATCTTTCCCGAGGCCAGATCCTTGGTGAAGAGCGTGTACTGGCGGAAGCCCGTGGCATCGGTGCTGTACAGCAGGGTCCTGTCGTCGTCGCTGACGGACAGGCCTCCCAGACTGAGGAATTTCAGCCCCTTGGCCAGTTCGTTCTGATCCAGCAGGATCTCCTCGGAGGCTTTCTCGTCATAGGCGCCTCCCTTGGCGGCCTTCCGCCGGCACTGGATGCCGTACTGCTTCCCCTCCTCTGTGCGGGAATAGTAGTAGTAGGCGCCGCGACGAACCGGAACGCTGAGATCCGTCTGCTTGATGCGGCCCAGCATCTCCTTGTAGAGGGCCTCCGAGAACGGCTTGAGCCCCGCTGTCATGGCCTCCGTGTAGGCGTTCTCGGCGTTCAGGTAGGACACCACCTCGGGGTTGGCCTTTTCGCGGAGCCAGAACCAGGGGTCGTTCACCTTTTCGCCATGCCAGGTTTCCAGGTGAGCCACCTGTTTGGCGGTGGGAGGCTGCGGGGTTTGGGCCGCCAGGCCCATGGCGGCGCTCATGAAAGCCGCCATCGCCGCGGCGGGAAAGGGAAGGGTTGCCATAGGTCTCTCCTGGGGGGCATGGAACCACCCTACTACGAAACAAGGAGCCTTCCGGTTGAGGCCCTTGAAGGGTTCGGGCAGACCGGTGGAAGGCCCCCAGCATCTGCGTGAATGGCGGCCAGACGCAATCTCAACGGCCTGGAAATGAAACGGCCCCTCGATTGAGGGGCCGTTCTCCGTTCGCGGTTGGGACCTACTTCTCTTCCATCACGGGAATGCGCATGCCGTAGAAGGAGCGCCACACGAAGACCGTGGAAATCAGGAAGAAGACCAGGGCCCAGATGTGGGCGGTCACAGGATTCAGTTCGATGGCCAGTTCCACGGCCAGCAGGCCGAAGAGGGTGGTGAACTTGATGACGGGGTTCAGGGCCACGGAAGAGGTGTCCTTGAACGGATCGCCCACGGTGTCGCCCACGACGCAGGCGTCGTGCAGGGCGGTGCCTTTGGCCTTCAGCTCGGTTTCCACCAGCTTCTTCGCGTTGTCCCAGGCGCCGCCGGCATTGGCCATGAAGATGGCCTGGTAGAGGCCGAAAACGGCGATGGAGATCAGGTAGCCGATGAAGAAGTAGTGGTTGGCGCAGGCAAAAGCCAGGGTGGAGAAGAAGACCGCCAGGAAGATGTTGAACATGCCCTTCTGGGCGTACTGGGTGCAGATTTCCACGACTTTCTTGGAGTCTTCCACGGAGGCCTTGGCCGCGCCGGAATCCAGCTTGATGTTCTGCTTGATGAATTCCACGGCCCGGTAGGCGCCTGTGGCCACGGCCTGGCAGGCCGCGCCGGAGAACCAGAAGATGATGGCGCCGCCGGTGATGATGCCCAGCAGGAACAGGGGATTGATGATCGAGAGGCCGCGGAATACGTTCTCGACGCCGAACTTGCCGTTCAGCACCTGAATGATGGAGAAGATCAGCGTGGTGGCGCCCACCACGGCAGTGCCGATGAGCACGGGCTTGGCCGTGGCCTTGAAGGTGTTGCCGGCGCCGTCGTTCTCTTCGAGATACATCTTGCCGTTCTCGAAGTCGGGCTTGAAGCCGAAGTCCTTCTGGATTTCCGCCTCGATGCCGGGGATCTCCTCGATGGTGGAGAGCTCATAGACCGACTGGGCGTTGTCCGTCACGGGGCCGTAGGAGTCCACCGCGATGGTCACGGGGCCCATGCCCAGGAAGCCGAAGGCCACCAGGCCGAAGGCGAAGATGGCGGGGGCCTCCATGAAGCCCGCCAAACCGAAGGTGGACACGTAGTAGGCGGCGCCCATGAGGGCCACGATGGTCAGGCCCATCCAGTAGGCGGAGAAATAGCCCGCCACCAGGCCAGAGATGATGTTGAGGGAGGCGCCGCCCTCCTTGGAGGCCGTCACCACCTCTCGGACGTGGCCGGAGTTGGTGGAAGTGAAGGCCTTCACCAGCTCGGGGATGAGCGCGCCGGCTAGGGTGCCGCAGGTGATGATGGTCGAGAGCTTGCACCAGAGGTGGTCAGGCAGGTTGCCGATGAGCACCTTGGACAGCACGTAGGTCATCACTATGGAAACGATGGAAGTCAGCCAGACGAGGGTGGTCAGCGGCGTCTCGAAATCGAACTTGGCGGAGGCGCCGTACTTGGCCTTCGCCCAGAGGCCGTTGATCCAGTAGGACGCGGCGGAAGTGACGATCATGCCTACGCGCATGACGAAGATCCACACAAGCAGCGGCACCTGGATGGCGGGATCCTTGACGGCGAGCAGGATGAAGGTGATGAGGGCCACGCCCGTGACGCCGTAGGTCTCGAAGCCGTCGGCCGTGGGGCCCACGGAATCGCCGGCGTTGTCGCCCACGCAGTCGGCGATGACGCCGGGGTTGCGGGCATCGTCCTCCTTGATCTTGAAGACGATCTTCATGAGATCGGAGCCGATGTCGGCGATCTTGGTAAAGATGCCGCCGGCGATGCGGAGCGCCGCGGCGCCCAGGGACTCGCCGATGGCGAAGCCGATGAAGCAGGGGCCCGCCGCGTCGCCGGGGATGAAGAGCAGGATGGCGAGCATGAGCAGCAGCTCAACGGAGATCAGCAGCATGCCGATGGACATGCCCGCCTTGAGGGGGATCTCCATGGTGGGGTAAGGCTTGCCACCCAGCGAGGCGAAGGCCGTGCGGGAATTGGCGAAGGTGTTGATGCGGATGCCGAACCAGGCCACCGCCACCGAGCCCAGGATGCCGATGATCGAGAAGATCAGGATCACGATCACCTGGCCCCAGCCCATGGGCGTATGCGCCAGGAACTTGAAGTAGGCGACGATGATCACGGCGATGAAGGCCCACAGCACCGAGATGAACTTGATCTGGGTGATCAGGTAGGTCTTGCAGGTCTCGTAGATCAGCTCGGAGATCTCGAGCATGGACTTGTGCACGGGAAGATCCCGGATCTGGGCGTACTGCACCAGGCCGAAGGCGATGCCGAGCAGGCAGACGAAGAGCCCGATCAGCAGCAGGTTGTGGCCCGTCATGCCCATGAAGCTGCCCTGCAGGGCGGGGATCTTCAATTCCGCCTCGCCGCCTGCAAAGGCTGGCGACGAGAGGAGCAGCATGACGATGGCCGTCATGGCCCCCTTCGTAAGTCGGCTTGGCGCGAGCGAGCCAAGCAGGCGTTTGATCGTCTCCATGGTTTTCCTCCAAATGGATTCAGAAAGGGAAGAGCTTGTTTGTTCGATGGGATCGGGGGACAGGATCGAGGTGGGGGCGTTGAATCGGCGCAAGCCCCACTGGGGGGCGAACCACCAAAGATCGTGTTTAGATCGTGAGAAACTCTAGCGCGGAAGGCCCTCTTGCCGCAAGACTGGGGCACGGATCTGCCTCCTCCTCAACCTCCGGAAGCGCCCATTGATCCCAGTGTGACCAACGCCCGCACCAAGAGGCTTGGGATTCACGCCCCCCGCGAAGATAATGAGAGGACATATGGCCTCTTCCCTCGCTTCCGGCCATCCAGTCCTGCCGGAACCTCCGCTTCACATTCACGCCTTCTTCAAGGAGTCCACCTATGTCCGTCGCTGAACAGAGCATCGCGGGCGCGGAAGCCCGCGGTCACGGTTTCCTGGCCTCATCCGTCGGGAGGAAGGTGGTGATGGCTGCCACCGGCATCATCCTCTTCGGGTTTGTCACGGTGCACATGATCGGCAATACCCAGGCGTATCTGGGCGCCGAGGGGTTCAACGCCTACGCCAAGTTCCTGCACAGCATGCTCCACGGCGCCGGCATCTGGATCTTCCGCGCGGTGCTCCTGACGGCCGTGGGCCTGCACATCTGGGCCGCCGTGACCCTCACCCTGGACAACCAGGCGGCGCGCCCCGTGGGCTACCGGGCGCAGCAGAGCATCGCCTCCACCTGGGCCTCGCGCACCATGCGGTGGAGCGGCGTCATCCTGGCCGTCTTCATCGTCTACCACCTGCTGCACCTGACCACCGGCACGGTCCACCCCAACTTCGACCACACCAACCCCTACGCCAACTTCGTGAGCGGCTTCAAGGTGCCCCTGGCCGCCGGTTTCTACATCGTGGCCCAGCTCTGCCTGGGGCTGCACATGTGGCACGGCGTGTGGAGCGTCACCCAGTCCCTGGGCCTCGCCCATCCGCGCTACGACAGCCTGCGCCGGAGCTTCGCCACGGGCCTGACCCTGCTGGTGGTGGGCGTGAACATCACCTTCCCCATCGCCGTCCTCACCGGCTTCATCCACTGATCCGAAGGAGAGCCATCCATGGAACTCAATTCCCGAATCCCAGACGGCCCCATCGAGAAGAAGTGGGAAAGGCACAAGTTTGAATCCAAGCTGGTGAACCCCGCCAACAAGCGGAAGTACCGCGTGATCATGGTGGGCTCCGGCCTGGCTGGCGGCGCCGGCGCCGCCAGCCTGGCGGAACTCGGCTACAACGTGGACTGCTTCTGCTACCAGGACAGCCCGCGCCGCGCCCACTCCATCGCCGCGCAGGGCGGCATCAACGCGGCCAAGAACTACCGGAATGACGGCGACAGCGTCTACCGCCTCTTCTACGACACGGTCAAGGGCGGCGACTTCCGGGCCCGCGAGGCCAACGTCTATCGCCTCGCCGAGGTGAGCGCCGACATCATCGACCAGTGCGTGGCCAATGGCGTGCCCTTCGCCCGTGAATACGGCGGACTGCTGGACAACCGCTCCTTCGGCGGCGCCCAGGTGAGCCGGACCTTCTACGCCCGCGGGCAAACCGGCCAACAGCTCCTCATCGGCGCCTACCAGGCTCTGGAGCGCCAGGTGGGTCTCGGCACCGTGAAGATGCACAGCCGGCATGAAATGCTGGAGCTCATCGTCGTCGATGGCGTGGCCAAGGGCATCATCACCCGGGACATGGTCACCGGGGAGATCGAATCCCACCTCGCCGACGCCGTGATCATCGCCACGGGCGGCTACGGCAACGTCTTCTACCTTTCCACCAACGCCATGGGCTGCAATGGCACGGCCGTCTGGCGCGCCCACAAGAAGGGAGCCGCCTTCGGCAACCCCTGCTTCACGCAGATCCATCCCACCTGCATCCCCGTCACCGGCGACCACCAGAGCAAGCTCACGCTCATGTCCGAGTCGCTGCGCAACGACGGCCGCGTGTGGGTGCCGAAGAAGAAGGAAGACTGCAAGAAGAACCCCAACGACATCAAGGAAGAGGACCGCGACTACTACCTGGAGCGGAAGTACCCCTCCTTCGGGAACCTGGCCCCCCGCGACATCTCCAGCCGCGCGGCCAAGCAGGTCTGCGACGAGGGACGTGGCGTGGGCGAAACCGGCCTGGGCGTTTACCTCGATTTCTCCGACGCCATCCGGCGCCTGGGCAAGGCCAAGATCGAGGAGAAGTACGGAAACCTCTTCGAGATGTATGAGCGCATCACGGACGAGAACCCGTACGAAACGCCCATGCGCATCTACCCCGCCGTGCACTACACCATGGGCGGCCTATGGGTGGACTACAACCTCATGAGCACCATTCCCGGCCTGTTCGTGGCGGGCGAGGCCAACTTCAGCGACCACGGAGCCAACCGCCTGGGCGCTTCGGCCCTCATGCAGGGCCTGGCCGACGGCTACTTCGTGCTGCCCGCCACCGTCAGCAACTACCTGGCCGGCCTCAAGCCCGGCATGCGCCCCGCCGCGGATCACCCCGCGGTGAAGGACACCGTGTCCGCCGTGAAGGCCCGCATGGAGAAGCTGTTGTCCATCAAGGGCACCAAGAGCCCCACGCACTTCCACCGCGAGCTGGGCAAGATCATGTGGGAATACTGCGGCATGGCCCGCAACGAGGCCGGCCTCAAGAAGGGGCTCGAACTCATCCCCAAGCTCCGCGAGGAGTTCTGGAAGGATGTCCGCGTCCTGGGCGAGAACGAGAGCCTCAACCAAAGTCTGGAGATGGCCGCCCGCGTGGCGGACTACCTGGAGCTGGCCGAGCTGATGTGCCTGGACGCCCTCCAGCGCCGCGAGAGCTGCGGCGGCCACTTCCGCGAAGAGTTCCAGACGGAAGACGGCGAGGCCCTCCGCGACGACGAGAACTTCTGCCATGTGGCCGTCTGGGAATATCAGGGCGAAGGCCAGGTTCCGGTGCGCCACATCGAGTCCCTGTCCTTCGAGAACGTCCACCTCGCCACCCGCAGCTACAAGTGAGGAGCTGAGTTATGTCCCATAAGTCCATGAACCTCACCCTCCATGTGTGGCGCCAGAAAAATGCCAAGTGCGACGGCAAGTTCGTCGAGTACAAGGCCGACGGCGTCAGCCCTGACATGTCCTTCCTGGAAATGCTCGACGTCGTGAACGAAGGCCTCATCGGCAAGGGCGAGGAGCCCATCGAGTTCGACCACGACTGCCGCGAAGGCATCTGCGGCACGTGCAGCATGGTGATCAACGGCCGCCCCCACGGCCCCAAGGAGCGCACCACTACTTGCCAGCTGCACATGCGCAGCTTCAAGGACGGCGACAGCATCACGCTGGAGCCTTGGCGCGCCGAGGCCTTCCCCGTGGTCCGCGATCTCGTGGTGGACCGCACGGCCTTCGACCGCATCATCGCCGCCGGGGGTTTCATCACCGCGCCTGCGGGCACACCGCAGGACGCCAACGCCCTGCCCATCCCCAAGGAGAACGCCGACCTCTCCATGGATGCCGCCGCCTGCATCGGATGCGGCGCCTGCGTGGCCGCCTGCCCCAACGCCAGCGCCATGCTCTTCGTTTCCGCGAAGATCAGCCACCTGGGCCTTCTTCCCCAGGGCCAGCCCGAGCGCTACCTCCGCGTCCGCGATATGGTCGCCCAGATGGACGCCGAAGAGTTCGGCACCTGCACCAACCACGGCGAGTGCGAAGCCGCCTGCCCCAAGGGCATCAAGATGGAGAACATCGCCCGCATGAACCGCGACTTCATCAAGGCCAGCCTCACCTGCCGGCCCACCACCACCGGCGGCGGCGCGGGCTGAAGCCGGCTCCAGCCCAAGGCAAACGCCCGGCAGCCGCCGGGCGTTTGCTTGTCCGCCCCCGCGGCCTCATAGATCGATGCGCACCAGGCAATGAGGCGGGAGGACCAGGGCCGCCCCTGGGGAAAGGATCCGGCTTTCCGTCGTCAACTGGACCTGGATGGCGCCTTCGTTGTTCGCGGAAAGGTCGTCGGGCCTCAGCCAGGTCAGCTGGGCCGCTCCACTCAGGGGAAGCGCCAGGGAAAGGGGCTGGTCCGGGCTGCGGTTGATCAGCGCGAGGCGGAGATGGCCGTTGGCCTGGCGGCTGGCCAGCGCGGCTGCCTGCGCGTAGCTCGCATCCGATGGGATGTTGCCCTTGCCGGGCCCCAGGACGACCGTGCCCACGCCGCTCAGGGCCGTGGCCACCCGGGTCTCCCCCGCAAAGGGCGCGAGCAGTTGTTGGGCCAGGCCCGCGGGGCGCAGATCCCAGGCGCCGGGATGGACCAGCAACCCGAAACCCGAAGGCTCCGCCAGGTTCCAGGCGCAGGCGCCCTCGAAGCCGCCCTGCATCATCTCCAGCAAGGTCTCCCCCACCGCCAGTCCCGAGGCGGCGTCCACCAGGCGCTCGGGCTGGAGGATTCCCGACTGCTGAAGCGCCACGTGGTATTCGGTGATCCAAAGGGGCAGTGCGGAGGCCGCCGCCAGGCGGTTTCGCGTGCGGCGCAGCACCGTTCCAGCGGACATGAGCCGCCGGAACCGGGCCGCTGGATCCGCATCCGTATCGAAGTAGCTGTAGAAATGCCCGTGCCACATGCGGAGCCTGGGCGCCAGGCCCAGCGCCTCCTGGTTCCACCGGGCCAGGAGCGGCTGGGCCTGCAGCCAGTCGGCCTCCTGGAATGAGGCTTCCACCACGCCGCTGAACTGGGCCTTCGCGTCCGCAGCGGCCATGGCATCGGCCAGGGGGGCAGCCAAGGCCGCGTAGACGGCGCCGCTTTGGCCCGCGACGGGCTCATTGCCCAATTCGAAGTGGGTCACCCCGTAGGCGGCCGGATGTCCATGGGCCGTCCGCATCCGCCCCATGGGGGTGTCCGCATCTCCATTGCAGTACTGGACCAGATCGGCCGCCTCCGCCGTGGTGGCGTGGAGGCTCACCTGCAGGACCGGCTCGGCGCCCAGGGCCTGGCACAGCTGCAGGAACTCATCCAGGCCTAGGCTGGGGGTCTGGAGCCGCCCGCCGCTGGCCAGCGTTTCGCCCCGGACCAGCATGGGGCCGACGGAGGCACGCCAGTCGAAACCCTCGGCCAGGGTCCCCCCCGGCCATCGCAAAACACGAATGCCGAGGCTGCGCACGCGCGCCAGCACCGTGGCATCCAGGTCGGCCAATCCATCTGGTCTCGCGCAGAGACGCACCTCGTCCAGCCGGAGGGCTCCCGGCCCCTGGATGGCGAGGCTGAGCAGGGGACTGGCCACATCCCGGCCCGCCGTGAGGCTGAGGCGGTGGTGCTTCCATGCCCCGGCCAAGGTCGAATCTGTGGCGGAGGCCACCGTCAGGTAGGGTGTGGCCTGACCCAGGGCCGCCACCAGGTTGGGCGTCTCGGGGCCCTCCGCGTAGGTGGAGCAGCAGAGGGTGTACGTGGTGCCGGAACGCAGGGGCCCCAGCAGCAGCTGGGCGGTGCCCACCAAGTCCGATGCATTGGGCCCGCCGTTCAGCCGCAGGCACCCGCCGTAGGCCACGCCTCCCTGGGGGCTCGGGTCGCCCCCGGTGGCCTGGGCTGCCACGGCCCCGGGGCCGGTCAGGGCCGACCAGGGCGAGCCGGCCGAACCAAAGCTGCGGAAGGAGCGGTCCTGCACCAGCTCCCCGCCCGACATGATGCCCTGGCCCAGGTCCTCCCAAGGCGCGTTCACGCCCAGGAGACTGGGGGGAATGATTCCCTGATCCGGCCCTGCGCCGATGGCCAGCGAAGGTCCCGGCGCGGGAACGGGAGCCGGCGGCGTGCTGCTTCCCCCGCCGCAGGCGGAAAGGACGGCCAAGGCCGCAAGCAGGAACAGGGGGCGCATTCCACCATTTTGACGGAACCGGCACGCCATCCAAGCGCCGGTTCCATCCGCTCATCGGCGCGGCAGGTCCGTTCGACGGTTGCGGAAACCCGGAATCCCCACGCCTCTCACAGTAGAGTCGGAGAGGCCGTGGCGGCAGCGCGGCGCTCCGACCCATCCGAATCCCGACGCTTCCTCTCCCGAACCCCACGCCCATGCGCTTCCCCGCCGTCCGATCCACCCTGAAGGCCCGCCTGCGGCACCCCGGCTGGTGGTCCATGGCCATCGTTCTGAGCACGTTTCCCGGCCTGTTCATGGTGTTGGCTCCGGGGCCCCACACGCTCCGCTTCTATCTCGGGCTGCTCTGGCTCGTCCCGGCGCTCAACGCCGGGCTCTTCCTCTGCCCCGTGCCCTGGCAATGGAGTTCTGACGACCGCATGACGGCGGGCGGCTGGCGGGGTTTCCTGCAAGTCCTTGTTTTCGCCCTGGCGATGGGCACCCTTCTCGCCCCCCTGGGCTGGTTCGGGAATCGGGCCACGCCCAAGGAGTCCTTCCACCTGGGAGCGATCCTGGGACTCTCCCTGCCCTTCCTGCTGCTGCTGGGGCCGGCGGGATGGATCGTCGCCCGGGCCGAACGGCTGGCCCAGGAGGCCCGCGATGCCCAGGCCAAGGCCCGGGAAAGCCTGTGGATGAGCCACCGAGGCGCCTTCAGCCCTCGCCTGCTCTTCAGCAACCTGAACCAGCTCGCCTCCGTCGCGGGGCAAGACGCCCGGTCCGCGGAACAGGGTCTGGTGGATCTGGCCGCGCTCTACCGCCGCTGGCTCGTGGAGGCGGAACTGCCCCTGGTGCCCCTCTCCACGGAACGCAGCCTCACCGAGCAGTACCTGGCCCTCGAACGGAAGCGTTGGGGCAGCCGTCTAAACCTCCGCTGGAACCTCGCTCCCCACCTGGACGCCTTCCTGATTCCACCGCTGCTGCTACAACCCCTTCTGGAGGCGGTTCTGGAACACCTTTCGGAGGCGCCTCTGGAAATCGAGCTGGAGGAACAGGCCCTGCCCCGGGGCTTCCTCGGCCTGCGGCTGCAGGTCCAGGGCCCGGGCCCCTCCCCGGAGGAAGCCCAGCTTCACCCCATCCGGCGCCGCCTGCTCACCCTCTTGGGGCGGGAAGCCGAGCTCGTCCTGACCCCGTTTCCTGGGGGCTGGGAGGCCAGGCTGCGGCTCCCCGCCGCCCCCGAGGAGATCCAGCCATGATGTTCCAGGAAGCTCTCCAGGCCGTGGTCCACCGCAGCCGCCGCCCCGCCATCCTGGCCCTGGCCGGGGGCATGTGCCTCTTCAATCTGGGCATGGTCGGCCTGAGCATGCTGGCCCAGCGGATGGTGCCTCCCTCGGCCACCATGCCTCCGGCGATCCTGAACCTGCGGCTGGTCCTGTGCACCGTCCTGGGTTGCGTCTTCCTGTTCATCATCAGCCCCTTCAGCTGGCAGTGGACCGGCGATGGAAGACGGATGGCCCGGCCCTGGCGGGGCATCCCCCAGGCCCTGGCGCTCCATGTTTGTTATTCCCTGGTGAACCTGACCATCGGCTGGCCGAATTTCCAGAAATCCGTCACCTTTGCCACCCAGGCTTCCCATTCGAAGCTGGCCGGTTTCCTGCCTCTCATGGGCCTGGGCCTGATCCTGGGTTTCTCCTTCAACGTCATCCTGAGCTTCGCCCTGGCCTTCTGGGAGGCCAAGACCCACGAGAAGCGGGAGGCCCTGCGCCAGGCGGAGGAGGCCCGCTGGAGCCTGCTGAAGGCGCAGATGTCGCCTCATGTCCTGCTGAACAGCCTCAATGGTCTGGCGGAGCTGGTGCGGGACGATACCGGGGCCGCCGTGAAGGGCATGCGTGATCTCGCCGAGATCTACCGCCACCTGCTCACCCTGGGCGAGACCCCCACCGTTCCCCTGCGGGAAGAGCGCCATCTGTTGTCCCGCTACCTGGACGTGGAGAAGCTCCGCCTAGGCGAAGCCCTCCAGGTGGACTGGGACTGGGACCCGGCCCTGGATGCCATTCCCGCCATGCCCCTGTTGCTCCAGCCCCTGGTGGAGAACGCCATCAAGCACGGCGTGGCCGCGGATCCCAACGGGGGGCTCATCCACATCGGCGGGCGGCGGGAGGGCGGACAGCTCCTTCTCACGGTCTCGAATACCGGACAGGCCAGCGCCCAGGCTTCCTCGAAGGGGACGGGCGTGGGCCTGCGGAACCTCCGTTCCCGCCTGGAACTGGCCTATGGCAACCGGGCCTCCTTCGCCTTGGTGCGGGAATGGCCCTGGACCCGCGCCATCCTCAAACTCCCCCTGGAGGAGAAGCCATGACCCTACGCGTGGTGCTCGCCGATGACGAACCCCTGGCCCGGAAACGCCTGGCCAGGCTGCTTCGCGAGGCCGGTTGCGAGGTGGCCGCCGAACTGGGGGGCAGCGCCGCCACCCTGGAATGGTTCGCCAACCATGGCGGCGGCGAGGCCCTCTTCCTGGACATCCAGATGCCGGGACTGACGGGGCTCGAGGTGCTGGCCGAACTGCAGGATCCGCCGCCGGTGGTCTTCGTGACCGCCCACGTGCAGTACGCCGTGCAGGCCTTCGAGGCTGCCGCCGTGGACTACCTGTTGAAACCCGTCACCGAGGACCGCCTGCACAAGACCCTCGAACGGCTCCGCCACCAGCAGATTCCCCGCCGCCGGGGCCCGGAACTGGCGGCCCTGATCCCCACCCCGTCGCCCCGGTTCCCCGTGCGGGCAGGCGAGGGCTTTGTTTTCTTAGATCTTCGTAAAGTCAGTCACTTCGAAGTGGAAGATGAAATTGTCTACGCCTGGTCCAACGAGCGGTTCCGCACCTCCTGGACCACCCTCCTCGAGATCGAACAGGCCTTTCCGGAGGAGGGCCTCCTGAAAGTCCACCGGCACCTCCTGGTGCGGCCCCAGGCCATCCTCGGCTTCAAACCCCTGCTGGGCGGCCGGGGGGACATCACCGTCACCGGCGGGAGGGTGCTGCCGGTCAGCCGGGCCATGACTCCCAAGCTGAAGGCCCTCCTCGGCCTTCAGGCCCCGGGCGGAGGCGCCTGAGAACCGGCCCATGGGCGCCCTTAGGGGTTCGGTATCGGTTGTGGGCCTTGGATCATCGCTCCAGGCCTCCGTCAAACCTTCCGCGCTATGGAAGGCGGCTGCTGCCGGCCAGATACCCTGATTTCGCAATAAATTCCCGCACGGCGGCCTCGTCGCCGTAGGGCAACTGGATCATGGTCCGGACCGCGGCGCTTTTGTCAGGATGGCGCTCATAGAAGGCCTTGGCGATTTCGCAGCCGACAAAATACCCCAGATCGGATACGCCGAATACGTTGCGATCGCTGTTGTAGAGCCAATCATTCCAGTTTGTTTTTGCCATATCAGCCTGGAACCGTTCGCGCACCGCATCGCGGTGTGCCGGGCCGCGATCAACGCGCGCAGTCCCGGCGTCGCATGATCGAGATATAAACTTTGGAACAGCGCTAATTTGCTGGATCGCTCAGGCGAGGCCCGCACCGCATCATAAGCCTCCCAGAATCGGTCGATATCCCCAGTCTGGATGGTTTGACCGGCAATCGGTTCCGTGGGTCCGGCCAGCAACAACCCGGACGGCGCGAAAGCCGTGCAGCACGCCAGCGCAAAGGACCTAAAACCTGACCATGCCATCATTTCCTCCAAGAAGCCGCATCCGCCGCGCCGGAATTCGATCTGCTCATGGGCACCCCGCCCCTTCCACCAGAAACAGCGGCCGGTTGATTCGCTTGGATGGAATCAGACCCGTCACCGCGCATCTCCTGAGCATTCAAATGCTGTTACGGCATCAACCCGGGTGAGGTTAGGGCCATTCATGGATTTTCCGGACCACCGCCCCCCGCGACGGATGCGAAAAGAAGGGCTGCGGACCTGCGGCCAACTCGACAACAGCCTCTATGAACCCAGGGCCGTCCTGCAATGCTTGCAGCGCGTGGCCTCGGGATGGACTTCCTCCCGGCAGGCGGGACAGATCCGGACGGATGGGGCTGCAGAGGTTTCCTGGCGCCGGGCGAGGATGCGGGCCCCACGGATGATGATGAAATACACGGCCACGGCCTTGACCAGGAAATCCACGATGGCGGCCACCACGCGGCCGATCTGGAACCCCGAAACCGTCCAGTTCTCCCACCGGGTGCCCGGAACGCACTTGCTCAGAAGGGGCATGGCCACCCCCTCCACCAGGACGGTGACCACCTTGCCCAAGGCCCCGCCCACCACCACAGCCATGACGAAATCCATCACGTTGCCGCGGGTTAGGAAATCCTTGAAATCCTCTTCCAACTTGGTCAAGCGGACCGGGATCGTCGACCGCTCATCCATCCCCGGCCCCCGGCTTCCGGGAAAACCCGGTTCCTGAGGTCACGAGTGGGTTCCAGTCAGGAGCTCAGGAACGCGGAATCTCAGGTGGTAATGCCGCAGGCCCTCCAGGATGCCCCCGGCGAAGGGGCGCGACGCGAAGTAGACGCGGGGGCGGCCGCGCAGAGGCTCCACTTCCGGCGAGTGGTTTCCCACCACGATGCCCAGCACGTCGCCTTCCAGCATGTCCCTGTCGTTGCCTGAATCCCCCGCCACGAGGAAGCGGTTCAGCGGAAGGCCCCACTTGAAGGCCAGGTAGCGGATCGCCTGCCCCTTGGAGGCGCGCTGGGGCAGCACGTCCAGGAGCCGGCCCTGCGAATAGATCAGGTTGGCTTGGAGGCCGGCGCCGTGAAGGAGTTCCCTGAGCCTTCCGATGCCCGGCATGCGCCAGGGGTTCACCAGGTAGCTGAGCTTGTAGGGCCCCTGCTTCCGGTGGTTCTGGAGCCGGAGGCCTGGGACGGCGGACAGGATCCTGCTGAGCTCCTCGCGCCGCCAGCCTTGGCAGATGTGGTGCTCCCACCCGCTGTCGATGGCCCCGGTGGCGCCATAGCGGATTTCCGAGCCCACGCCGGAGATGAGCACGTCGGGCGTGGGCACCCCCCACTGCTGCAGCATCCGAAGGGCGTTCCCGGCCTTGCGCCCCGTGGCGACGCCGAACACCAGGTCGGGCGTCGACCGCACCCAGGCCATCAATTCGCTAAGGGAATCGGCATCGCCCAGGAGCGTCGCGTCGAGATCGCTTATGAGGATCTGCTGGGCATGGAGGAACCGCCTGGATCCAGCCGAGGGCTCGAAGTGCCTCAGCGCTTTGCGGCGCCGTTTCTCCTCCCGCCGCAGGATCCGCGCCAACGCCTTCAAGTACCGGTTCACATGGGCCTCCCAGGTGTACGTGTTCCGCACCCCCCTCAGGCCATTCCTGGACCACTGCGCCCACCGTCCGGAATCGGAAAGGGCTTCCCGGATGGCTGCCCCGATGTCCTTCGGATCCGCGACATCCACCAACAGGCCGTTCCGGCAGTTGGCGACGATATCCCTGGGCCCTCCGTTGGAGGTAGCCACCACCGGCAGGCCTGAGGCGGCCGCCTCGATCAACGTCAGGCCGAAGGATTCGGTGTAGGCCGGATCCACATAGACTCCCTTCCGCTGGGCGGCCAGGCGGTAGAACTCCGGAATGTCCTGGGGCTCGTGAGTCTTCGGAATGGCCACCGAACCGAACAGATCGTAGCGGTCCAGCAAGTGGAGAATGTCCTCCCAGGTGCCGCGGCTGGTGTCGTCCAGCCCCCTGATGTCTTCATGATTCCCCACCACCAGGAGGAGATTCGTTTCCTCCCGCAGCCCTTCGTCCTCGCCGTAGGCCCGGATCAGCCCCAGGACGTTCTTGGAGGGCTCCGGCCGGCAGATGCAGAGGATCAGGGGCTTTCCCGGCTTCACGAGAAAGCGGTCCACCTTAGAGGCGATGGGGGACTCCGGCGACCGCCCGCGCGGCGGGCTGAAACGGAGCAGGTCCGTCCCAGGGGGGATCACCACCGCGCGGTCCGGGCGGAAGCGGACGTATCGCCCGTACTGCTCGCTGATCTCATGGCGGGTGCTTGCCACCACGGCCTGGGCCCGGGAAAGCACCGCTTCCTCCTCCTGGATCCGCCGCTCGAAATGGAACACTTTTTCCAGGTGGTCCGGGTTTCCGCCGCCCTTGAGCAGGGTCGCGCGCTTGCATTGGCCCAGCGAGTGGCCGCAATGGATGAAGGGAATGCCCAGCAGGCTCGAAAGGCGCTGGGCCACATAGCCGGCATCCGCATAGTGGCTGTGGATGATGTCCGGCAGACGGGGCAGCTGTTTGGCGTGGTGGAGGAAGCGGTCCACCAAGCTGTCGAGATGGCCCCACAGGGATTCTTTGCGGATGTACCTCCTCGGCCCGAAGGGCAGCCTCAGGATTCGCGCCCCGGGGGCGAGCCACTCCTCGGGCTCGGTGTAGTCTTTGTCCACCCGTGGATCCTCCACAAGCCTCGTGAGAAGGTCCACTTGCGCCACCTGCGGATTCCGGGCGAGGGCCTTGACGAAATCCAGCACATAAAGAACCTGGCCCCCGGTATCGGGATCCCTTCCCAGTTCTGGCGAACGGCCGCGAATCAACCCATGGACGCTGATCGTGAGGATGTAAAGTCCCTGTTCATTCATGGTCCCACCTCGGTGTGAATTGGGTTTCAGGCCGCCGCAGATTACGCGGACCACTGAATATGGATCAGTGGGGATATGGATCAGTAGATCGATGGATCGAGGGTCTCGGAAGTCCGGGGAACCTACGGGCTGCAGGGCTCTCCCAATGCGGAATCGTCACCGGATCCCGCCGGCCGCGCAGTCAATGCTCCGGCAAGATCCAGAGCGCGCTGGACCCGCCGGTCCGAAGCATCGGAAGAAGAACCGTCAGGCTCGCCGCGCGATGCTCCGCGGGGCCTCCGGAAGGTGCACACCAACAAGCGGATTTCGAACTCTTTCATACCGCACTCCTCCCAGGCACAAGAGACAAGAGAACTTGAGCACCGGCCCGCGAACGAACCGGTGCCCACGCCCAATCACGGATGGCCGGGTCCATCCGGCTTCTTGGCGTTTTTCGGCGTGCCGTCCGGATCCAGGTACTTGTCCGGGTTGGCGGCCAGCTCTTCCGCGGCGGCCTGGTTGAATACCAGGTACTCCCTTCCGCGTACCATGACCTTGACGCCCTTATCCGGATTGACCACCTTCCCAGTGACTGGACATTTACTGTCGATCGCCTGGAAAAGGCTTCCATCAACATCCGGATGGATCGGCGCGGCGGACGGATGTCCCGCCAGAAGCAGCCCCATGAGTGCAGTAGTGACGATCATGTCACGCCTCCTTGAAAGTGCGAAGCACGGCTTCGCGGGTTCAGGAGACAGATGCCTTGCCAGGGACCTTGGTTTTCCTAAATTGTGCGCTTAGGAAGCACCTTCGAAGGAAACGAGAATGCCAGTTTCAAATCCGTACTTCCCCTCTTCGAAGCTCTCTGAAGTCAAATTCAGACAGATTCTAAAGTGCTTTTCGATCGATTTCACGGCAACGGCCAGCGCCGCGCTGACGAAGGTGTCCGTCCGTTCGGTAAACGCGCTCTTTCTCCGTCTTCGCGTGCGTTTGATTCATGTTTGCAAGTATCCTTGTTCTTCGGATATACCGTCAATTAACGAAGAGCATGAGTATGCGTCTCCCTGCCTCCAGATGGAGGGATGCATCGGCCAAACGATCGTGTTCGGCATCCATCAAAGAAATGGAATCGTGTCCACGGAGGTGTTCGGAAAGGAGGCGCGCGCCTTACTGCAGATATTGCTGCGGGGAGACCCCCTGCAGGCAGCCTCATTTCCTCCCGGAGCCCGGGGACATTTGGAAGGGGTGGTGGATATGCAATTCGATCGATTCTTCCCGGTTGGCGCCAGTCAAATACCGCGATCTTGTCTAGAAGAAACCAGCCTCGCGGAATCCTTCTGGCGGTTTGCGAGACACCGCCTACAGAAGTTCAAGGGCCTTCCCGTCCACACATTCCACCTGCACCTGAAGGAATGCGAATTCCGCTTCAACCACCGGCACGAAGACCTGTATCCGATCCTCCTGAAACTGCTGCGACAGTCTCCTTTGTGATCCTGCACGGCCTGCGGCCACGTTCAGGATCGCCCCAGCCATTCCCGGACAAGGGCAGCGAGGCCGGCGGCGGTGTTCCGTTCAGGATCCTCCAGCACCGAATCCAGGAGCTGCTTCTGGAGGGCCCCCAACCAGGGCCCGCCTCTCCTGCCTGCCAGCGCCATGAGCTCAGCCCCGCCCAGCGCGAGATCCGTCACACACAGGGGCGGAGCCTGGCAGGCCAGGGCCTGGAGACGGTCCATCACCTGTTGATGATCCGCCTCCCGCCCTTCCAGCCCGAGGCCCTTGCCCCGCTGGTCCGCCAGGCGGAAAGCGCCCCAGCGCGCCAAGGAGAGGCCATCGTCCTGCAACCGCTTGAGGAAGCGGCGGCAGGCCGCATCCTTCCAGCCTGGTTCGGGATGGATGCCGTGATGGCGGATGAGGGCGAGCACATCCTTGCGCAAGAGATGGCTGGCCTTCAGCCTTTCGAGAATGGTTCCGGCCAGGGCCAGGGACAAAGACTCATGGTTGTAGAAATGGGCTTCGCCATCCTGGCCCTCGGTGCGGCTGCCGGGCTTCCCGGAGTCGTGCAGAAGGGCCGCCCAGCGCTGCCCTGAATCGTCCGGCGCATGGCGGACGACTTCCAGCGTGTGGCGCCAGACATCGTAGCGGTGGTGGCGGTTCTGCCCGCAACCGATCATGGGCCTCAGCTCCGGCAGCCAGAGGTCCAACAGGCCGCTGGAGGCCAGGAGGCTCAGGCCCCGGACCGGATCCTGGCCGCGCAGCAGCTTGTCGAGTTCCATGAAGACGCGCTCCACCGCCACCTTGCGGGCCACTTCCAGACGCTTCGGGATGGCCTCCGCGGTGGCCGCCTCCACCTCGAAACCGAGCTGAGCCGCGAAGCGGCAGGCCCTTAGGAGGCGCAATCCATCCTCGGCGAAGCGCTGCAGCGGATCGCCCACGGCCCGGATGAGCCCCAGGGCCAGATCCCGCTTCCCTCCGAAGGGATCCACCAGGCCGCCGCCCTCCACGGGCATCGCCATGGCATTGACCGTGAAGTCCCGGCGGGACAGATCCTCTTCCAGGGACACGCCCATCCGCACGGACTCGGGCCGGCGGCCGTCCAGGTAATCCCCGTCGCTGCGGAAGGTGGTCACCTCCACGGGCCGCTCCTCCAGCATCACCGTCACGGTGCCATGCTGAAGCCCCGTGGGAATCACCTTCAGGCCCGCCGCCCGGGCGCGGTCCATGACCGCCTGGGGCAGCAGCCGCGTGGCCAGATCCCAGTCCGCATGAGGCCGGCCCAGCAGTTCGTCGCGGACGGCACCGCCGACGATCACCAGCTCAGCCTCTCCGCCCAGGGCCTCCTTGAGCCGGAGCAGCGGGGCCCAGGTCAATCCGCCGCTCCGGCGAGCTTGCGAAGCGCCTCTCCAGCCACCCGGCAGGTGAGCCAGGGACGCAGGATCTGGGCGCCCTGGGCCTCGTAGAATTCGATGGCGGGCGTGTTCCAATCCAGCACCTGCCAGGTGAACCGGCTCCAGCCCTCCTTCTCCGCCAAGGCCGCCAAATGCTGCAGCAGGGCCTTGCCGATGCCGTGGCCGCGGAAACCGGGCCTGACGAAGAGATCCTCCAGATACAGGCCGGGCTTGCCTTCCCAGGTGCTGAAATTCAGGAACCAGAGCGCGAAACCGGCGGGCTGCCCCCCCCATTCCGCCAGCGTGACCCTCACCAGGGGGTGCTCGGAAAAGAGGTGCCGCCGCAGATCCGCCTCGGTGGCCACGGCGGCCTGGGGCTCGCGCTCGTACTCGGCCAATTCCCGGATGTAGGCCAGGATCAGCGGGGCATCGGCAGGAACGGCGGAACGCAGGGTCAACATGCGTCTATCCTAACCAGATGGACCAGGACACTGCCCTCCGGCTCTACGAGGCCATGCTGCTCACCCGCTTGGCCGAGGAACGGCTCGTGAAGCTCTTCCGCCAGGGACAGACCCTCGGCAGCGTGTACCGCAGCCTGGGCCAGGAGGCCACCGCCTGCGCCACCGCCATGGCCCTGGGCCCTGACGATGTGATCGCGCCCATGATCCGGAACCTCGGGTCCATGTTCGTCCGCGGTGTCACCCCGGAAGAGATCTTCCTCCAGTACCTGGGCCGGGCCACGGGCCCTTCCGGGGGCCGGGAGCACAACAACCACTTCGGTTCCGTGGCGCGGGGCGTCATCGCCCCCACGTCCATGCTGGGAGCCCTGATTCCGGTGATGGCCGGAGTGGCCTTGTCCTTCCGCCAGAAGGGTGAGCGCCGGGTGGCCATGACCTGGATCGGCGACGGCGGCAGTTCCACGGGCGCCTTCTACGAGGGGCTCAACTTCGCCACCGTGCAGAACCTCCCCCTCATCGTGGTGGGCGAATCCAACGGCTACGCCTTTTCCACCCCGCCGGAGCGGCAGATGGCCGGGCATATGTCCCAACGCTCGCAGGGCGCCTTCACCCTCACCGTGGACGGCAATGATGCCGCGGCGGTGTATGAGGCCTCGGCCCAGGCCCGCCAGCACTGCCTGGAAGGCGGGGGCCCGGTCTTCCTCGTCTGCGAAACCTTCCGCATGAAGGGCCACGCCGAGCACGACGATCAGCGCTACGTGAACCCGGGACTGCTCGCCCAGTGGGCTGCCAGGGACCCCCTGCCCCGCCTCGAAACGTGGATGGCGCAACGGGGCTGGAGGCCCGATCCCTCCCTCGGCCCGCGGCTCGAGGCGAAGCTGGCCGCGGAGGCGGAAGCGGCCCTGGAAGCGCCCTGGCCCGGAACCGGCGCGCTTTCCGCGGGTATTTTCAGTTCCTGAAGCCACAAATATTCAGACACTTCCGCATTCGCCCGATGAGGTGGATGCGGAGCGATTATATGAACATCGGGAGATTTACAGACCAGTTGGAAATGCGGGGGAAATTCAACCTCCTGCTGATCATCCAATCCATCGCCCTCGTGGTGGTGGGGGGCCTGGGATGGCAGACCGTCGCCGAACTTCAGCACGGCCAAGGGGAGGTCAAGGAACAGCTGGCCGAAACGGCGGTGCTCTCCCGGGTGCTGAACGGCATGAACATTTTCCGCACCCTCCACGTGAGCATGATCGGGGGGGCCACCGACCCGGACTACCTGGCTAACCGCAAACAGCGGATGAAGGAATACTCCGACACCCTTCAGAAGGACATGGCCGCCCTCCGTGCCCTTTCGTGGAGCGCCGAGGAAAAGACCCAGCTGGAAGAGGGATTGCAAGCCTTCAAGAAATACGATGAGGCCTTCCCCGCCCTGCTGGCCGAGGCCCAGGCCGACCACAGCCCCAAGACCGTCAGCCGCCTCATGGAAGGCAACATCGATCTCATGAGGACGGCCCGGGAGCGCCTGCTGAAGGTCCAGAAGGCCTCGGAGGATTCCGCCACGAAGACCATGCAGGAAGACACCGCCTACGCCTCCAGCCGGAAGCTGTGGATCTCGGGAGTCGGCTTGGGGACCGTGGTGCTGGGCATCGTCCTTGGACGGATCATCGGCGCCCGGGTGAGCCGGAAGGCCCGCCACATTGAACTGGCCATGAACGCCGTCGCCAAAGGGGATCTGACCCACCTCCCCGCCATTGAAGGCAAGGACGAACTGGACCACGTGGCCTCGGGCCTGAGCCAGGTCATTCAAGGCCTCCGCAGTGACATCCAGGCCATCAGCCAGTCCGCCGAAGGCACCGCCTCCAGCGCCACGGAGCTGGCGGCCACCACGGAACAGGTGAACCGCACCACCGAAGAGCTGCGCCGCAGCACCGAACAGGAACGCCTGGCCATGGAGCGTTCCTCCGCAGCCCTGGAGGAGATGAACGCCAACATCCACCAAGTGAAGGCGAGCGCCGTGCGCGCCGAGGCGCTCGCGGCCCGCTCGCAGGAGGCGGGCCACCAGGGCCTCATCGCCGTGCGGGACACCGGCCACGCCATGGAGGCGATCGAGGAAAGCTCGACCAAGGTGAACCGGATCATCACCGTCATCACCGATATCGCCCGCCAGACCAACCTGCTTTCCCTGAACGCCGCCATCGAGGCGGCCAAGGCCGGCACCATGGGCAAGGGTTTCGCCGTGGTGGCCGAAGAGGTGCGGAAACTGGCGGAGCGCAGCGGCACCGCCGCCAAAGAGATCACGGCCCTCATCCAGGAGAGCACCGACCGGGTGGGGCTGGGCGCCGAGTCCGTGAAGCAGGCTTCCCTCAACCTGGAGCGCATCGAGGGTCACGTCCGCGACAATGCGGGCCAGCTCAAGGAAATCGCCCACGCCATGGATGAGCAGGGCCGGGCCAGCGAAGAAGTGGTCCAGGCCATGGCCTCCGCCACCCAGATGGTGGAGCGCAACGCCTCCGCGGCCGCGGAACTCTCGGCCACCGTGCAGGAAACCGCCCGCACCACGGACGAACTGGCCAGCCTGGCCCAGCAGATGCAAGTCCTGACGCGGCGCTTCAAGCTTTCGTAGCTTCCTTTCGCCGATTCTTGGGATCGACAATGCGGCGTTGGTCACGTGGTCTGACCGCTAGACTGTCCTTGATATGGGGGAAACCGTGTTCGTTCTCATCCTGAATGCCGGCTCGTCGAGCCTGAAATTCAATCTCTTCGACATGGCCAAAGAGGTTTCCATCGCCGAGGGCATGGCCGAGCGCATCGGCCTGGCGGAAGCCAACCTGGTGTGGACCGTCGATGGGGACAAGCGGAAGGAAACCCTTCCCATGCCCACCCACCGTGAGGCCCTGGACGCCATTCTGGAGCGGCTGAAGGCCACGGTGCTGCATGAGACCCCCATCCACGCCATGGGACACCGGGTGGTGCACGGGGGCCCCAAGTACGGCGATTCAGTGCTGGTGACCGAAGAAGTGCTGCAAGACATCGAGCATTTCGCGATGTACGCCCCCCTGCACAACCCCGCCAACGCCCTGGGCATCCGGACCGCCATGCAGGCCTTTCCGGAGGTGCCCCACGTGGCGGTCTTCGACACGGCCTTCCACCACGACATCCCCGATGCCGCCCGCATCTACGGCATCCCTTACGATCTGAGCCAGAAATACGGCATCCGCCGCTACGGTTTCCACGGAACCAGCCACGCCTACGTGGCGGCCCGCACCGCCATCCTGCTCTGCCGCCCCCTGCGGGCCCTCAAGATCGTCACCTGCCACATCGGCAACGGCACCAGCATCTGCGCCGTCCGCAACGGCAAGAGCATGGACACCAGCATGGGCATGACCCCCCTCCAGGGCGTCATCATGGGTACCCGCTGCGGCACCATCGACCCCAGCGTGGTGGAAATGCTCATGGAATACGAGCACTTGGATTACAACGGCATCACCGACCTGCTGAACAAGAAGTCCGGCCTGCTGGGCATCTCCGGCGTCTCCTCGGATTTCCGCGAGATCGAGCGCGCCGCCGAGCAGGGCAACGACCGCGCCCGCCTGGCCCGGGACCTCCTGACCTACAACGTGCGCCAGTACATCGGCGCCTACGCCACGGTGCTCGACGGGGTGGACGCCATCACCTTCACCGCCGGCATCGGCACCCACAGCACCTTCGTCCGCGCCAAAGTCTGCAGCAAGCTGACCTTCCTGGGCGTCAAGCTGGACAAGGAAGCCAACGAGCACGGCACCGGCGAACGCATCATCAGCACCCCGGACTCCCGCGTGGTCGTGACCGTGGTCCCCACCAACGAGGAACTCATGATCGCCCGGGAAACGGTGCGCTAAGCCACCATTCCAGCCATTTCAGCATTTGTCGCGCGGCCCCCGTCCTGGGGGCCGTTTTGCGCCGGGCCTCCCCGGTCCGGCGGGGCCACTCGCCGGTGGGGGGCGGGCAATGGCCGAATCCCCGCCCAAGTCGCCTCTAAACGGCTTCAGACTCTGCTGCGTAGGCATTCCATCATCCCGGCTGGTCCGGCGTCTTTCCCATCAGGGGGTTCCATGCAGAAGCGTTGGATCATTGTTTCTGTGGCCGGGCTGGCCGTGGCGGCAGGCATGTTCTTGACCCTGAAGGGCGGCGACGGAAAGTCCAAGAAGGCCGAGGCGAACACCCCCTTCCGCGTGGGCAAGGTGCAGGCCGAAGACCTGCAGGTCAGCGTGCGCGAAGTCGGCGTGGTCGATCCCCTCATCAAGGTGGACGTGAAGTCCACCGTCTCGGGCCGCATCGTGGGCCTGAAGGTGCGGGAAGGCGCCACCGTGCGTTCCGGCGAAGTGCTGGCCGAGGTCGAGCCCGACGTGAACCAGGCCCAGACTCTTTCTGACGTGCAGGGCAGCGTCTCCCAGGCCCGGGTGAGCTTCAAGAATGCCGAACGGGATTTCAGTCAACAGTCCGAGCTGTTCAAGGCCGGGCTCATCTCCGATCAGGTTTTCCGCGCCGCGAGGACCAGCCGCGATCTGGCGGAAGAAACCTACAAGGCCGCCCAGACCCGCTACCAGATCGTGGAGGACCGGGGCATTCCCATCAGCGGCAACGCCTCCACCCAGCTGGCCCGCGTCACCGCTCCCATGAACGGCGTGATCGTCAAGCGCGGCGTGGAACTGGGCGACACCATCACCTCCGGCGTCAGTTCCTTCAATGCCGGCACCGTGGTGTTCACCGTGGCCGATCTCGCCTCCCTCATCGTGAAGGTGAACCTCAACGAAGTGGACATCGCCAAGGTGCAGGTGGGCCAGCCCGTCCGCATCACCCTGGACGCATACCCCCAGCGGGCCTTCACCGGCAAGGTGCGCTTCGTGGCCCCGGCGGCCGAACTGGTGGAGAAGATCAAGGTCTTCCGGGTGGAGGTCGCCCTTGATGAACTCACGGAATCATTCAAGACCGGCATGAGCGCCAACGTGGAAATCCTGGGCGAGAAGCGGGACAAGGCCGTCAGCATCCCCCTGGAGGCCCTCCAGCGCCGCGACGGCCAGACCGTGGTCTACCGCCTGAAGGAGAACCTCACGCCCCAGGACATCGCCAAGGCCAAGGACGGCCTCACGGGCCGCGGCAAGTTCATCTGGCTCTCCGACCACTGGAAGGAATACTTCGAGGTGGTGCCCGTGAAGGCCGGCATCGCCACCCTGGAGCGCGTGGAGATCCTCTCGGGCCTGAAAGCCAACGATCAGGTGAGCCTCGAGGATCCCAGCAAGAAGAAGGTCGAGAAGGACGACGAGAATAATTGATGCTCCGTGGGGGGACCGCCTGCTCGCTTCGCTCGCGATGTCCCCCCACACCCCCGCCCTTCGGTCGGCCTTCGCCTCCCTCAAGGGCCCCGCTCCGTGGGGGGACCGCCTGCTCGCTTCGCTCGCGATGTCCCCCCACACCCCCGCCCTTCGGTCGGCCTCCGCCTCCCTCCGTGCCTGCGCTCTCCCATGTGCTCCCTCAAGGGATTTCCCATGAATGCCATCATCCAAACCCAGGCCCTCACCAAGGTCTACGGCTCCAACGGCACGGCGGTGCATGCGCTGCGCGGCATCGATTTCAGCGTGCAGAAGGGCGAATTCGTCGCCCTCATCGGCCCCTCCGGTTCGGGCAAGTCCACCCTCATGGCCATCCTGGGATGCCTGGACCTGCCCACCGCCGGCACCTACACCCTGGACGGGCACCAGGTCCAGGGCCTGGCGGGCGGGGAGCTGGCCCGCATCCGCAACGAGAAGGTCGGCTTCGTGTTCCAGAGCTACAACCTTCTGCCCAAGGCCAGCATCGCGCGGAACGTGGAGCTGCCCATGCTCTACGCCGGCGTGGGGCGCCGCGAACGCCGTGAGCGCGCCATGGCCCTGCTCGAGAAAGTGGGCATCGCCGACAAGGCCGACAAGCTGCCTGCCACCCTCTCCGGGGGCCAGAAGCAGCGCGTGGCCGTGGCTCGCGCCCTGGCCAACGCCCCGGCCCTGCTCCTGGCCGACGAACCCACCGGCGCCCTGGATTCCAAGACCGGCGCCGAGGTGCTGCAGCTGTTCCACGAGCTGCACCAGCAGGGCAACACCATCGTGCTGGTGACCCACGATCCCTCCATCGCGGCCCAGGCCGAGCGGCGGGTGGAAATCCGGGACGGACTCATCGCCACGAGCGAGGGGGCGGCCTAGATGCGTAACTCCGGCGCCTTCCGGGAGCGGCTGTTCGGGGCCTGGATCGAGATCCGGGAGAACCTCGGACGCTCCGTGCTGCAGGCCCTCGGCGTGCTGCTGGGGGTGGCTTCGGTGCTGGGCGGCTTCTCCATCTCCGACAGCCAGCGCAAGCGCTCCGACGAAATGTTCGTGAAGATGGGCGGCCTCGACAAGCTCAACGTCCAGCCCAAGGCCGCCATCCGCGACGGCCGCCCGACGGCCCTTCAGCAGGCCAACCTGGGGCTCCGCGACGCCGACGCCATCGAGGGCGAGGCCCTCAAGGCCGACGCCATCCAAGGCGTGAGCCGTCAGCGCAACGCCCGTACGCGGGTGGTCTCCGCCTACGCCGACCAGGACCGCCAGATCAGCGGCATCGGCGGCGACTTCATCCCCGCCAACGGCTACGGCATCGCCCAGGGCCGGGGTTTCTCCAACAGCGAGATGGAAACCGGCGCCCCCGTGGTGGTGCTGGGCACCGAGGCGGCCGCCACCTTCTTCCCCAAGGGAGACGCCCTGGGCCAGACCATGAAGGTCGGCAACGTCCCCGTCACCGTCATCGGCACCTTCGAAGAGCGGGTCTTCCGCTTCCGGGAAGGCCAGGGCAACCAGTTCTGGTGGCGGAACCGCATCATCGCCGTCCCCGCGAACCTGGTGCAGCGGCGCATGAACGGCGACGCCTACCGCAGGGTCGACCGCGTCACCTTCCGCATCCCCGACATGGGCATCATGAGCGATTTCGCCGGCCAATTGAAGAACCTCCTCACCGCCAACCACCGCCTCCAGGAGGATTTCAGGCTGGACGACGTGGCCGCCCGCGTGCGGAGGCGCCGCAGCCAGGGCGACGTGTACAACATCATCTTCATGCTCTCGGGCGTGCTGGCCCTGGTGGGCGGCGGCATCGTGAACGTCAACATCCAGATGGCCAGCCTCAAGGAACGGGTGCGCGAAGTGGGCGTGAAGATGGCCATCGGCGCCTCAGGTGGCGAGATCTTCAAGGGGTTCATGACCGAAGCCCTGCTCCTCACCGCCCTCGGCAGCCTGGCGGGCCTGGTGCTCGGCATCGGCTTCTCCTGGATCATCACCACCAGCATCGGCATCCCGCTCTACATGACTCCGGCCAGTTTCGTGTGGGCCTACGTGCTGGCCGCTGCCTTTGGATTCCTGTTCGCACTCTACCCGGCCTGGAAGGCCTCGCGGCTGTCGCCCATGGAGGCCCTGCGGTATGAATGACGAAGCCCTGCCCCTCCGCTCCCCCGGCCCTTCCCTGCTGAACGGCGAAGCGCCTGCCCCCATGCCCGCCACTCGCGGTTTCAACTTCGGCATGCTGTGGGAGATCGTCCGCACCGGCCTGGTGGAACTCTGGGCCCACAAGGTGCGCAGCGTGCTCACCCTCACCCTGCTCATGCTGGGCGTCTTCGCCCTCGTGGTGATGACCTCGGTGCTGGATGGCGTGATGGACAAGGTCAGCACCGGGTTCGCCGGCATGAGCTGGGACGGCACCGTGCGCATCGCGCCCAAGACCGCCGAGACCAGCGAAGAGCGCAAGCGCTTCGACATGAGCCCCGGCCTCCGCTACGAGGACCTCAGCCGCATCACCACGCCCAACCCCAAGATCCTGGCCTACCTGCCCAGGGCCCAGAAGAACGTTCCCGTCCGCGTGCAGGGCGACACCGAGCGCATCTTCGTGAGCGGCGTCACCCCCGACTACGCCCAGTGGATGAACCGCCCCATCAGCCTCGGGCGAGGGTTGACGGAAGACGACCAGCGGCGGCGCTCCACGGTGGCGGTGGTGGGCGCCACCCTCGCCAGCAAGTTGTTTGGCGGCGGCGATCCGGTGGGCCGGGACCTGGTGGTGGAAGGCGTGCCCTTCCGCATCATTGGCGTGCAGGCCCCTGGCCAGATTTTCAACGACGAGAACTACTTCGACGCCAACGGCATCCTGATTCCATTGGAAACCTACATGGATCGCATGGACGCCACCCACAAACTGTCCCAGGTGACCGTGAAGCTGCGGCGCCAGGAGGACATGGGCGGGGTGTCCGCCGCCCTGCTGGGCCGGGTGAGACAGGCCCACCATGGCATCGAGGACGTCGAAGTGGTGGACCTCGACGCTGAATCCGCCAAGTCCTACCAGAACTTCCTCGAGCAGATGCGGGGCTGGAAGATCGTGCTGCTTAGCCTGGCCGGCACCGTGCTGCTGGTGGGCGGTGTGGGCGTGCTTTCGGTGATGCTCATCAGCTTCAGCGACCGCCGTTTCGAGATCGGCCTGCGCAAGGCGCTCGGGGCTTCCGATCACGAAATCTTCATCCAGTTCCTGTTGGAAGCCGTGGTGCTGGCAGCCATCGGCGCCCTGCTGGGCACCCTGGGCGGCGGCCTGCTCTGCCAGGCGCTTTCAGCCAACTTCCCCTACGGCCTGGTGGTGAATCCCCTGGGCCTCCTCACCGCCTGGGTGGTAGCCCTGACGCTGGCCGTGATCTTCGGGCTCTACCCCGCCTTCCGCGCCATGCGCCTCAGCCCTATGGAAGCCATGCGGTAGGCATAAAGCGGAACACGAAGGACACGGAGAAACACAACGGAAAGGCTGCTCTCTGCGTCCTCTGTGTTCCGCCTTGCTCCCGAAACGGCTCTAGACTTGGGTCATGGCTGATCCGATCCACGTCACTGCTTCCGTCCGCGTTCCCGCCGACGCCATCCGCTTCAAGGCCGTGCGGGCCGGCGGCGCAGGCGGACAGAACGTGAACAAGGTGTCTTCCAAGGTCGAGCTGCGCATCGATCTGTCCGCCATCGAAGGCCTTCCCGAGGATGCCCTGATCCGCCTGCGCGCGGCCCAGCGGAACCGCCTGGACGCGGAGGGCCTCTGGATGATCACCAGCGACCGCACCCGCGACCAGATCAAGAACCTGGAGGATGCCCGGGAAAAGGCCGCCGCGGCCATCCGCGAAGCCCTGGTGCGGCCCGTCGCCCGCCGTGCCACCCGGCCCACCAAGGGTTCCAAGGAGCGCCGCCTGGAATCCAAGAAACGGGCATCGGAGGTCAAGCGGCGCAGGAGCGGGCCGCTGGAGTAAGCTCAGACTTCCCCCCCCAATCAGGAGCCGCCCATGCCAGCGCCCCAAACCTATGCCAACCATCGCCGCCTGGACCCCCTGCACCACTTCGTGCTGCAGCCTGTCCTGCTCATCACCTGGATCGCCACCCTCTGGCAGGCCGTCAGGTTCCCCAGCCTGCACAGCGCCTGGGTGGCCGTGCTGGGCCTCGCCATCCTGTTCATGGCCATCCAGCTCCGCAGCTACGCTCTGAAGGTGCAGGATCGCGTCATCCGCCTGGAGGAGACCCTTCGCATGGAGCGCCTCCTCCCCGCGGAACTGCGGGCCCGCATCCCGGAACTCTCCGTGAAGCAGATGGTGGGCCTGCGCTTCGCCGCCGATGCGGAGCTGCCGCAGCGGGTGCAGGAAGCCCTCGGCGAAAACCTCGGCGCTGAAAGCATCAAGAAGCGCATCCAGACTTGGCGGCCCGACTTCTTCCGGGTGTGAGGGATCAGTCCCGCACCCAGTGGCAGGTATAACCGCCGGGGTGCTTGATCAGGTAGTCCTGGTGGTAGTCCTCCGCCTTCCACCAGGGGCCCGCGGCGGTGATCTCGGTGACGAGGGGCCGCTTCCACTTCCCGCTGGCGTCCACCTCCGCCTTCACCCGCTGGGCCGTCTCGCGCTGGGCCTCGGAGTGGAAGAAGATGGCGCTGCGATACGAAACGCCCGCGTCGTTCCCCTGGCGGTTCAGCGTCGTGGGGTCGTGCATGCGGAAGAAAAAGCGCAGAAGGGCCTCGTACGTGGTCTTCGAGGGATCGAACCAGATCTGCACCGCCTCGGCGTGGCCTTCGTGGTTTTCGTAGGTGGCGCGGGCCACGGAGCCACCCGTGTAGCCCACCTCGGTCCTGAGGACACCGGGCTGCTTGCGGAGCAGGTCCTCCATGCCCCAGAAACACCCCCCGGCCAGGGTGGCGATCTCCTCCTTCGTTTCTTTCGACGCGGGCGCGGCCTTGCCCTCCGCCGCGGGCGCGGCCCGGCCGAAGAGCGGCAGGAAGGCGCCCAGCCCCTCCTTTTCCAGATTCTCCACCGGAACGAACCGGAGGGCGGCGCTGTTGATGCAGTAGCGCAGCCCGCCCCGGTCGCGGGGGCCGTCGTCGAACAGGTGGCCCAAGTGCGAATCCGCGTCCTTGGAACGGACCTCGGTCCGGACCATGCCCAGGCTGGTGTCGCGCTTTTCGACCACATCCGCGGCCGCCAGGGGCTTCGTGAAGCTGGGCCACCCGCAGCCGGAATCGAACTTGTCCTTGGACGTGAACAGAGGCTTGCCGCTGACCACGTCCACGTAGACGCCTTCCCGGTGCTCGTTCCAGAACTCGTTGCGGAAGGGGGGCTCCGTGCCGGCCTCCTGGGTCACGTGGTACTGCATGGGCGTGAGCTTCTGCTTCAATTCGGCGGCGCTCGGCTTCTTGGATTCGGTCACAGATTCCTCTCGGGCGGACGGGGCTGCCGCGCTGGCAGGCCTATGGTTGTTTGAAACGGCGAGTCCGAAGGCCGCCAAGGCCACCGTGCAGGCGATGCTGCCCAGGATGGTGCGTGGTCCCATGTGAATCCTCCGGCATGGATCCTTTGATGCAGAGATGGAGTCTTATGGTACAGACTCCCGAAAGGGACCCCCCCCTGGCCTTTCCAGCGGTCACTCGCGCCCCGCGCCGCCCGTACAATGGAAGCTGTCCACGGAGGGAAGCCTGCGCCTCATCATCGCCGAAAAACCAAGCATGGGCCGCGCCGTGGCGGAAGCCCTGGGCGTGAGCGGCCGGGGCCGCAGCCTCATCGAGGGCAACGGCCTGGTGGTGACCTGGTGCGTGGGACACCTGGTGGAGACCCTCCAGCCCGAGGGCTACGATCCGGCCTGGAAGGCCTGGCGCTGGGACCGGCTGCCCATCTTTCCAGAGCCCTTCCGCTACGTGGCCATCCCGCAGACCCGCGACCAGTTCGACGTGGTGGCCCGGCTCCTCAACCGCGAAGACATCACCGAAGTGGTGAACGCCACCGACGCCGGACGCGAAGGCGAGCTGATCTTCGACCTGGTGTACCGACTGGCGGCCTGTGCCAAGCCGGTGCTGCGCTTCTGGACCTCCAGCCTCACGCCGGAAGCCATCCAGGAGGCCTACCAGGCCATGAAGCCCGGCGAGGCCTACATGGGCCTGCGGGAGGCCGCGCGCAGCCGCCAGGAAGCCGACTGGCTCGTGGGCATCAACGCCACCCGGGCCCAGACCCTTCGCATGCGCCGCGCCGGGGCCGAGGAGGGCGTGTGGAGCGTGGGCCGCGTGCAGACCCCGACGCTGGCTCTGCTGGTGCGCCGCGAGCTGGAGATCCGCGACTTCAAGCCCCAGCCCTTCTGGACCCTGCGGGCCCGCTTCGCGCATCCCAACGGGGCCTACGAGGGCCGCTGGTTCAAGGAGGTTGAAGGACAGGTCCAGGAGCGCTTCGCCACCGAGGAAGAAGCCCGCGGCCTGGCCGCGAAGCTGGAAGGCAAGCCTGGGAAGATCCGCATCGCCACGGGCCGCACCGAGAAGAAGAAGCCCGAACTGCTCTACGACCTCACGGCCCTGCAGAAGGAAGCCAACAAGCGCTTCAACCTCACGGCCGAGGAAACCCTGGGCCTGGCTCAGAACCTCTACGAGAAGCAGCTCATCTCCTACCCCCGAACCAACAGCCGCCACCTCACGGAAGCCGACGCCCAGAAGGCCCCGCAGTGGATCAAGTCCCTGGCCCAGGGGCAGCTCGCCGAGCTGGCGCCCTTTCTCGACGAGCTCCGCAAGCGCTGGCCCGTGAAGCTGGACAAGCGTTTCGTGAACGACAAGGAAGTGGAAGACCACGCCGCCCTGGTGCCCACGGAAAAACCCGCCCGGGGCCTGGCTGGCGATGAGCTGCGCATCTACGAACTCATCGCCCGGCGTTTCCTCGGTGCCTATTTCCCGGATCGAGTGGAAGCCAAGACCACCCTCATCACGGAAGTCGAAAGCGAGACCTTCAAGACCAACGGCACCATCGTGAAAGAGGAGGGCTGGTCCGCCGTGGACCCCCCGCACCGCCGCAAGAAAGCCGAAAAGCCCGCCGATTCCAAACCCGCGGACCCAGGGGAGGCCGACGACGAAGGCGACGAAGAGACCGAGGGCGGTCTGCCCGTGGTGAAGAAGGGTGATGGTGTCGATGTGACCTCCCTCCACCCGAAAGAAGGCAAGACCACCCCGCCCAAGCGCATGAGCGAGGGCGATCTGCTGTCCGCCATGCAGGGCGCCGGCCGGGATCTCGACGACGAGGCCCTGCGCGGCGCCATGAAGGATTGCGGCCTGGGCACGCCTGCCACCCGCGCCAACATGATCGAAACCCTCATCAAGCGCGCGTACATCGAGCGCAAGCGGAACGTGCTCCTGCCCACGGACAAGGGCATCCGGCTCATCCAGAGCCTTCCGGCCGAGGCCCTTTGCAGCGCCGAACTGACGGGCAACTGGGAGGCCCGGCTGGAGCGCATGCGCCGGGGCGAGGAGGCCCGGGAAACCTTCATGGCCGACATCCGCGGCTTCGTCGCCAGCGTCGTGGCCGATCTGCAGGAGGCCCCGGCCCCGCAGATTCTCGGCAGCCCCTGCCCCTCCTGCGGCAAGCCCATGCGCGTGATCCCCAGCACCCGGCGCGGCGACTTCTTCCATCGCTGCTCGCCCTGCAACCGCATGGAGCCCGTACCCAAGGCCTGACGGTTTCCGGGGAGAAGTGTGACTTAAGCCCTGGCCGCCGCGGGTCTCCCACGGCCAGACTGGTCCATCCCCCGAGGACGAATGCATCACCCATCTTTTCCTACCGACGAGACACCCCTTCTCCTGTTGGATGAAGAGGCCGTGAAGGGCGGCCAGGCGGTCGAGGCCCTGGCCCAGGAAAACCAACGGCTCCGGGCGAAGGAGGCCTTCCTCAACCGCCTGCTGCTGGCCATGACGCTGCTGACCCGGCACCGCTCCATCGCCTCCGGCGACCTGCCCGCGGCCTTCCGGGACATCACGCGCATGGCCGCGCGCTCCGTGGCCGTCCAGCGCGCCAGCATCTGGTTTCTGGACCCCGCGCGGACCCTGCTCACCTGCGCCTGCATCTTCGACGGCATCGAAGACCTGCATGCCGAGGGCGCCCGCCTGCCCGCCGGCCAGTATCCGGCCTATTTCGCGGAGATCGAACGGGGGCGCGTCATTGCGGCGGAGGATGCGATCCACGATCCCCGCACCCGCGAATTCGCCCAGAGCTACCTTCTGCCCCTGGGCATCCGCTCCATGCTGGACGTGCCCATCAAGCTGGGCGACCGGCTGGCGGGCGTGGTCTGCCTGGAGCACACCGGCCCCGCCCGGACCTGGCAGCCGGAGGAACAGCAGTTCGCCGCCTTCGTTTCCAGCCTCGTCAGCCTGGCGGTGGAATCCTCGGAACGGCTATCCCAGCCCCAGAGCCAGGCTGAGCATCGCGCTTAGCGGCACTTTCCCTTGCGTAGGCCTCAACTTCCGCATGCAGCCTGGCCCTGTAGCCCGGGTAGCAGTTCGGGCAAACCCCATGGCTGAAATCCGTGCCCGAATGGGAGTGAATGTATTCGTCCAGCGCCTCCCAGGCCCCGTCCTCATTCTTGATTTTCTTGCAGAACATGCAGAGCGGGAGCAATTCCTGAAGGGCTTTGATCTGGATGGCCTGGGCCTCGGCCAAGGCTGCCTGGGCCTCCACCCGGGCCGTCACGTCGGTGCAACTGCCGATGTAGCCGGCGAAATCCCCGCCGGCGCCGAACATCGGCGTACCGCGGTCGAAAATCCAGCGCCAGGCCCCGTCGTGGCGCCGCAACCGGTACTCCATCTCGAAGGTGGCGCGGCGGCCGAAATGATCCAGGTACGTGTCGAGGCAGGCCTGAAGGTCCCCGGGGTGGACCCCCTCGGCCCAGCCGTTGCCCGCCTCCTGGTCCATGCTGCGCCCCGTGAACTCCAGCCAGCGCTGGTTGAAGTAATCGCAAAGGCCATCGGTGCCCGCCCGCCAGATCAGGATGGGGGCCTGCTCCACCAGGACCGCATATTCTTCCGGCAGGAGCCTGGGACAAACCTCGACCATCGAAACCTCCGCCAAGAACCGGCCTTACCCATCAATCGGTTTTTCCCGGCCTTTCATGAGGCCGGTCACGGCATCTGAGGCAGCACCTTGGCGTAGGCCACATAGTCCATATCCGCCTCCCGGATGTGGTGGTCGAACCAGTCCGTGAGGAATTCTGTCACCTCCGCAGTCACCGGCTCGCCCTTGGCCTGGAGGTACTGGATGGATCGCACCTGAAGGATCAGGTGGTGGTGCTCCTCCGCGTGGCGGACCCGAGCCGGATACGCCAGCGCCTTCATGTGCGTCTCCTCTGACTGGAAATGCCGGATGCTCTGCCGCGCGACCCGAGCCAGGCCCTCCTCCACCTTCTGGGCGGAGGAGCCTTCCGCCACCGCCGCATCCAGCTCGTTCAGCAAATCGAACAGCATCCGGTGCTGGGCATCGATGAGCTCGAGGCCCGTTTCAAATTGAGAACTCCACGGCGCCATGGGCATGGCAACTCCTGTTTGACATGAATCTGGTTGGGATGGCCGCGTCTAATTACCTAATGATCGCATATCAGGCAAGAGCCGCCCCCATCGGTCCGGATCCCCAGGCCGCACTGACTTCGATCCCAACAGGAACACTTGGGGAACACTTGCCCCGCTGCCCGCATCCTGAATATGACACCTCAAAAACCTGCCGACCTTTGGATCTCCCATGCCAGCCGGAACCACCTGCCCCAGGCCCCCCGTCAAGGTCGTCGAAAAGGCCACGGTGCAGGCCTGCATCGCCATCGCCCGAAAAGTGCAGGAAGCCCGCCGCCGCGCCGGCGACACCGCCGGCTCCGACGTCGCCCGCCTGGTCGCCCGGCTCATGGAAGAGGAACTGCTTGAACCCGCGCGGCAGCGGGGAGCCATGCAGGTGTAGCGAAGGCCTACCGCCGATTCCCTTCCCCGCATGCCGCATGAGGCGAATCGATGGAAGGGCTAGCTAGCTGCGAAGCTTCAGGTCCTCCTTCTCCGCGACCCGAAGCATGGCACCCTCCCATACAACCTCGCATCCGTCGGGAGCTGGATGGCCTTGGGTTGCACGATGGTGGCAACAATCACTTTCTCGAAGCTGCGTTACGTGAAGGTTAGGCTTCGCCTTCTCGCTTCGATCATGAGGCCCAACAGCTTCCCCACACCTGCTTCACGGATTCGCTTTCTCCACCGCATCATCTGACTCGGGTCGATTGGGACCTTGTGCCGGAAAACTCCCCCTGCGGAGAGGCTCCGACTCTGCGAGCGGGAACCTGATCTAAGTCCGAGGGGGCATGCCTCAGGCGGAGGCTGCCAGTGGTTGACAGCATCCACTGAGCCACCGCCTGCTCATCTGAGGGCCCGAACGTGTGCATTTCAGAAAATGGAGCCCCGCCATCAGTCGGATTGGAACGCCAGGGTGCCCATCACCCGCCCTACCCATCGGAGTTGATGGCCGCACATGAGACCAACCCTTCCGTGGGAGATGCGCGAAATGTTTCCCACAGCTGATATTTCTAACGACTTAACTCATCAATACGGAGGATCCGGAATACCGTCACCATCCTGGTCGTACCAGTCATCTGGATATAGGTCGTACTCCCAATTAGAGTCACGCTGCACTAAAAAGGTGGCTCTCGTGCCATTAAATCCAGGCGCAGACAATAAGTGGAATTGGGGCTGAATTACATGGATTGGTTTGTTGACAGCGCGGAGGTGAGAATGAGGATAATCGGGAGAAACGATGATGCTTCCATATGGCCTTAGATTACTATAGGTTAAGTTGCCAGAAATAATATTAGGATTCGAGGCAGGATAACCATTAAAATCAACATTTAAATATGCATTAGACACTTGGGAAGGGAATACACTTGGAATGTAAGAGGAATTCACAGCACAGATGAAAGGAAGGGTAAATTGAACCGGACTAGTGCTCGATAGGCGGACCGAATTTAAGGTTCCAGCGGTATGAAAGAACACAGAGGACCCAGAGCCCACCGATACCTCTGCGGAGTAACACCCCGCCGGCAGGGTCACTTGAAATATCTTGTCTGTATTTGAAGAATAACTATCTTGAAAATCGATATAGTAGGTTCCTGTCGAAGATACGAGTTTAAACCTATTCCTCGGGTTATCTATGTCCCCCTTGAACGAACACCAGAATTTATAATTCGTTGTAGTAGGGACAATGAAATCGTAGAGGCGAGTTTGGGTATTTGGAGTCGAGAGGATTGCCGAGCTGAAATTAAACACAAGACTTCCTGCGAGGAAAATAGGCGATGACTTTCCCAGTGCAAACACAGCTAAGTCTTTGGCTGAGGAGAGTGAGGCATAATAGAAAGCATTCGCCTGTGACCCGTCAATATCTCCCCTGTGTGCGAATCCAATCTCCATTTCTGAGACGGAGAAGTTAGCATCCGCAACCAGGCTCACCTCCACTGTCCCATCTGAGCCATCTCTGACTATTTGTCCAAACATGGGCACGCTACACAGGAGAATCAGAGTTGAAAGCAGATGTCTGATCATTTTTGCTCCTTTGATTAAGTGATATTTTGGTGATGGTGTCTCTAAACGGATATGGCCGTTTGGACTTTTGGTGCAGATGAGTGAATGGCGATAAAACATGGCATGTGATCATGCAAATCTGTGTGAATTCCCGCGAACGGTATCAAATCGGGGTGTGAACGGTGTTGGCGATAACCAGAGCAACATTCATCATTTTTGGAGTTCAACGTAAATAATAATATATAATGATTTATTAATTATACTTTAGAGACCTTCGCTTCTTCCGTGGCGTGGTCAATTACGGCGCGAACCTTCTCAACTTTGGCTCGGCTGGTGCCTAGACCGGGGGTGGCTGGTCCACCGAATGAGGATGACTAACTCCCTGAGGCCTTCACTCTCCACCGATTCTTGGGAACGCCTGCGTAGGCATTCTCGATGTCTGCCCGACCTCGGTCAATAGACATCCCCCGACCGTCAGGATTTCAGAGTATGAATGCGGCAACCCTGCCAGCCCGCAGCCTACTCTCCGCTGCGCTCGTTCTACAGGGGTGCGCCCACTTCCGGGCGACCAAGCGTAGGGCTCACGAGGCACCCCGCCCCTCAGTTCTCCCCCTACCCAAGATGCTTTCGATGAGCTGGATTGGGGAGGCTGCGGCCAGCCAGACGGGGATAGCGTGGGATGAGGGTCTGCTCTGGGGCAGCCACAGCGATCTTGGATTGGCCTGACCGGGAGAGGTGCCAGCCCAACGACTCGCGGGTGCAGCAATGGATGACGAGGGCGACGACGGCCCATTCCTTTCGCACCGGTTTTCTGGCTGGGCATGATCTGGAGAGGAACGGTTCTAGTCGCGTGGGCTAGGCGTTTCTTAGGCTTTGACGAAGAAGCCACCCTCCGGGCGGCTTCTTCGCTCATTAGGCTGGGGCGCCGCCCCGGATTCGAACGCGCCTGGCTTCGCCAGTCGCCGGTCCCGCTTCGGCGTGCCTTTGTGGCACGCCTCGGGCGGTCCCACTCGCAGGTTCGAATCCCAGATCTCTCCAAACGAAAGACCCCCGCGAGCGGGGGCCTTTCGTTTGGAGCCAACTACAGGATTCGAACCTGCGACCTGCTGATTACGAATCAGCTGCTCTACCAGCTGAGCTAAGTTGGCGCTGGCCTCCCAGTTTGCCCTGGGAGGCCTCGGGAATCAACTACTGGCCGAAGCCGGCGGGCAGCTTCATGCCCAGGTTCTTGACCAGGAAGGCCCAGAGGTCGGCCCGCTCGGCGATGAGCTTGGCGGTGGGCTTGCCTGCGCCGTGGCCCGCGTTGGTTTCGATGCGGGTGAGGACGGGGGCCGGTCCGGCCTGGTCGGCCTGGAGGGTGGCGATGAACTTGTGGCTGTGGGCGGGCACCACGCGGTCATCGTGGTCGCCGGTGGTCACCAGGGTGGGCGGGTACTTCACGCCGGGCTTCAGGGTGTGCAGCGGCGAGTACTTGATGAGGTTGGCGAAGCCTTCGGGCGTGTCGCTGGACATGTAGTCGCTCTTCCACATCCAGCCGATGGTGAACTTGTGGTAGCGCAGCATGTCCATGACGCCCACGGCGGGCAGGCAGGCGCCGAAGAGGTCGGGCCGCTGGGTCAGGCAGGCGCCCACCAACAGGCCGCCGTTGGATCCGCCCTGGATGGCCAGCTTGGGGGTGCTGGTGTACTTCTCCTTGATGAGCCATTCGCCGGCGGAGATGAAATCGTCGAAGACGTTCTGCTTCTTCTCGCGCTTGCCGGCTTCCCACCAATCCTTGCCGTACTCGCTGCCGCCCCGGAGGCAGGCCACGGCGTAGACGCCGCCCATCTCCATCCAGACCTGGGCGATGGGTGAGTAGCCGGGGGCCTGCGCGATGTTGAAGCCGCCGTAGGCGTAGAGCAGCGTGGGGTTCTGGCCATCCAGCTTCAGGCCCTTCTTGTAGGCCAGGAACATGGGCACCTTCGTGCCGTCCTTGCTGGGGTAGAAGACTTCCTTCACTTCGTAGTCGGCGGGCCGGATGTCCACCTTGGGCTGCCGGAAGACGCTGCTGGCGCCGGTCTTCAGGTCGTAGCGGTAGAGGGTCGGAGGCTGGTTGTACGAGGTGAAAGTGTAGAAGGTCTCCTTGTCCTCGCGGCGACCGTTGAAGCCGCTGAGGTTGCCCAGGCCCTCGGGCTGGATTTCCTTCAGGAACTTGCCCTTCAGGTCGTACAGCTTCACCACGTTCAGGGCGTCGATCTTCCAGGTCACGGCGAAGGTGTTGCCGAACAGGTCCGCGGCGGCGAGCACGTCCCTGCCCTTGCCTTCGGGGATCAGATCCTTCCAGGCGGCGGGTTCGGGATGCTTGAGGTCCACGGCCACGAGGCGGTGGCGGGGCGCGCCGGCATCGGTGTGGACGTAGAAGGTGTCGCCGTCGTTCCCGATGATGCGGTACGAGCCGTCGTACTTGTCGAAGAGGGGCTTCACGGGGCTGCCCGCCTGCTTCAGGTCCTTCAGGAAGACGCGGTTCTTGCGCTCGGTGCCCTGGCTTTGGGAAATGACCAGCCAGCGGCCATCATCGGTGATGCCCGCGCCGAAGCCCCAGTCGGGCTGATCAGGACGCTCGTAGACCACCACGTCCTTCTCGACGGGATCGCCCAGTTTGTGGAAGAAGAGCTTCTGGTTCTTGTAGACGGCGGTGAGGGCCTTGCCCGCCTCCACCTTGGGATAGTCGGTGTAGTAGAAGCCGCTGGCGTCCTTGGCCCAGCTGTGCACGGCCAGGCGGCCCGCGGGGAGGGTGTCGGGCAGGTCCGCGCCCGTGGCCACGCTACGCACTTTCCAGGTGCTCACGTCGGAGCCGCCCTTGGACAGGCTGTAGGCCACGTACTCGCCCTGCTCGCTGAAGCGCATGCCGCCCAGGGCCACGGTGCCGTCCGTGCTCAAGGTGTTGGGATCGAAGAAGACCCGGCCCTTCTCCTCCAGCCGCTCCGTCAGGTAGACCACGGCCTGGTTCTGGAGTCCGGAGTTGTAGGTGTAGATGTAGAACTTCCCGTGCTTGCTGGGGGCGCCGTACTTCTCGTAGTTCCACAGCTTGGTGATGCGCGATTCGATGGCCTTCCGCTCGGGGATGGCGGACAGGTAGGCCTCGGTCACCTTGTTCTGGGCCTCCACCCAGGCCTTGGTCTCGGCGCTGCGGTCATCCTCCAGCCACCGGTAGGGATCGGCCACCTTGGTGCCGAAGTAGTCGTCGGTCACGTCCGCCTTGCGGGTGGCGGGATAGGTGATGGGCGCCTGGGCGCAGAGGGCCGTGGCGGCCAGCGCCGTGAGGCAGATGCGGGGCAACGGGAATGGCATGGGGTTCCTCCTGGGACACGGGGATGCCCCAGGATACCTCGTTAAACTATGCTGGCTAGGCTTCAGGGCTCCAGGCCCAGGTTCTTCGTCAAAAAGGCCAGCACGTCGGCCCTTTCGGCGATCTGCTTGGCGGTGGGCTTGCCCGCGCCGTGGCCCGCGCTGGTCTCGATGCGGGTGAGGATGGGCGCCGGGCCCGCCTGGGCGGCCTGGAGGGTGGCGGTGAACTTGTGGCTGTGGGCGGGCACCACGCGGTCATCGTGATCGCCGGTGGTGATCAGGGTGGGCGGATATTTCACCCCGGGCTTGATGGTGTGCAGGGGCGAGTACTTCATCAGCGTCTCGAAGCCCTCCTTCGTCTCGCTGCTGCCGTAATCGCTCTTCCAGCCCCAGCCCAGGGTGAACTTGTGGAAACGGAGCATGTCCATGACGCCCACTTCGGGCACGGCGGCGCCGAAGAGATCGGGCCGCTGGATCAGGCAGGCGCCCACCAGCAGACCGCCGTTGCTGCCCCCGTTGATGGCCAGTTTGGGGGTGGAGGTCACCTTCCGCGCGATGAGCCATTCGGCGGCGGCGATGAAATCGTCGAAGACGTTTTGCTTCTTGTCCTTCCGGCCCGCGTCGTACCAGGCCATGCCGTACTCGCCCCCGCCCCGCAGGTTGGCCAGGGCGTAGACGCCGCCCATCTCCAGCCAGACCATGGTGGAGACGGAGAACCAGGGCGTCAGCGACACGTTGAAGCCGCCGTAGCCGTAGAGCAGCGTGGGGTTCTGGCCATCCAGCTTCAGGCCCTTCTTGTGCACGAGGAACATGGGGATCTTCGTGCCGTCCTTGCTGGGATAGAAGACCTGCTCCACCTCGAAGTCCGCGGGCTTGAAGGCCACCTTCGGCTCGCGGAAGACGGTGCTCTTGCTGGTCTTCAGATCCAGGCGGTAGATGGTGCCCGGATAGGCGAAACTGCCGAAGGTGTAGAAGGTTTCCGTGTCCTCGCGGCGCCCGCCGAAGCCGGCCGCGGTGCCCAGGGCCGGCAGGGCCAGCTCCCCGGTCTTCCCCCCCTTCAGATCGTAGAACTCGACGGCGGAATGGGCATCCCGCATCCAGGTGGCGATGAAGCGGCCACCCACCAACGACACGGATTCGAGCACGTCCTTGCCCTTGGCCTCGGGGATGACTTCCTTCCACAGAGAGGGATCGGCCTGGCCCCGGCGGATGGCCACCAGGCGGTTGCGGGGCGCGCCCTGGTTGGTGCTCACATAAAACAGGTCGCCCTCGTTGTCCACGATGCCGTAGGCGGCGTCCATCTTGTCCAGGAAGGGTTCCACGGCGCCGCCGGGCTTGGCCAGGTCCTTGAGGAAGAGGCTGCTTTCGGGGTTGGTGCCCTTGCCGCAGGAGATCACCAACCAGCGGCCGTCGTCGGTGACGGTTCCGCCCAGGTACCATTCGGGCTGGTCCGGGCGCTGATAGACCAGCTCGTCGGCGGACTGGGGCGTGCCCAGCTTGTGGAAGCAGAGCATGTGGTTGTTGTTGACCCCCGTGAGGGCGCCGCCCTCCTTGGGGGCCTCGTAGCGGCTGTAGAAGAAGCCGCTGCCGTCCTTCAGCCAGGAGGCGCCGCTGGCCTTGGACCAGCGGATCTCGTCGGGCAGGTCCCGGCCCGTGGCCACGTCGCGCACCTTCCAGGTCTGCCAGTCGGACCCCGCCACGGACACGGCATAGGCCATGAGCCGGCCATCCAGCGTGAGGCTGATCCCGCTGAGGGCCACGGTGCCGTCCTGGCTCAGCGTGTTGGGATCCAGCAGCACGCGGCCCTTGGCCTTGGGATCGTCGGTGACGAAGAGCACAGACTGGTTCTGCAGGCCCGTGTTGTAGGAGTAGAAGTAGCGCTTGTCCCGCTTGAAGGGAGCGCTGAACTTCTCGAAGTCCCAAAGTTTCGTCAGCCGCGCCTGGATCTTGGCCCGGCCCGGAATCTCCTCCAGGTAGTGGAAGGAGACCTTGTTCTGGGCCTCCACCCAGGCCTTGGTCTCGGGGCTGTTGTCGTCCTCCAGCCAGCGGTAGGGGTCCGCCACCTTGGTGCCGAAGAAATCCTCCACCACCTCAGCCTTGCGGGTGGGGGGATAGCTCAGGGGCGACTGGGCCGAAAGGGCGGTTCCGAGGGCGATGGCCATGGGAAGGATCCTCATTGGATGGTCTCCTGACGGGGGGCCATCTTCCCACCACCAGGTGTTCAAGCCTAGCCGTGCAAGGGGGCCCGCTTGGTGGTAGGGTGCCTGCATCCCGGAGGTTTGATTTGGTCCCACCATCCAGCAAGAAAGTCTTCGTCCTGGATACGAACGTCCTCCTGCACGATCCGAATTCCATCCTCCATTTCCAGGAACACGATGTGGTGCTTCCCATCGTGGTCATCGAGGAAGTGGATCATTTCAAGAAGGACCAGACCGAGATCGGCCGCAATGCGCGCACGGTCTCCCGCCTGCTGGACAGGCTCCGGGCCACCGGAACCCTGAGCCGCGGCGTGCCCCTGGGCGGCGGCGGCATCCTCAAGGTGGACGTGGCGGCCCACAACCTGGACATCGGCATTCTGTCCGCGGACAAGCACAAGGCCGACAACCAGATCCTGGCCTGCGCCCGGGAACTGCTGCACACCTGCAAGGACCGCGTGGTGCTGGTCTCCAAGGACACGAACCTGCGCATCAAGGCCGACGCCATCGGCGTGCAGGCTGAGGACTACACCACGGACCGCGTGGAAATGGAGGAGCTCTACACCGGCCACAAGTCCTGGGAGGTGGAGCCCGCGAAGATCGACCTTCTCTACGATGGCGGCCTGCAGCCGGACGCGGAGCTGTCCCTCTTCCCCAACCAGTACCTGACCCTGGTGGACCAGACCAACCCGAGCCACACGGCCCTGGCGCGGTTCATGGCCGCCGAGGGCATGCTGCGCCCCCTGCGGCGCATGGAGTCCTATCCCTGGGGCATCAAGCCGCGCAACCGGGAGCAGCAATTTGCCCTGGAACTGCTCCTGGATCCTACGGTCCAGGTGGTCACCCTCCTTGGCAAGGCGGGCACCGGCAAGACCCTGCTGGCCATCGCCGCCGGGCTGCAGCAGGTGGTGGACGACGAAGCCTACGACAAGATCCTCGTGAGCCGCCCCGTCATGCCCATGGGCCGCGACCTGGGCTACCTGCCCGGCGACATCAGCGAGAAGCTGCGCCCCTACATGCAGCCCATCTACGACAACCTCGAGTTCATCGTGGGCGCCAATACCGAAGCCCGGAAGCGCACCACCATGACGGCCGGGCAGCTGGAAGAGGCCGGCTACCTCAGCGTGGAGCCCCTCACCTACATCCGCGGCCGCAGCATTCCCAAGCAGTACCTGGTGGTGGACGAAGCCCAGAACCTCACTCCCCACGAGGTGAAGACCATCCTCACCCGGGCCGGCGAGGGCACCAAGGTGATCTTCACGGGCGATCCCCACCAGATCGACAACCCCTACGTGGATGCCAGCACCAATGGCCTCAGCTTCCTGGCCGAGCACTTCAAGCACCTCGACATCTCCGGCCACGTCACCCTGCAGAAGGGCGAACGCAGCAAACTGGCCGAGCTGGCCAGCAACCTTCTCTAGGAGCCCGCCATGGCTGATTCATCATGGGACAACGGCGGTCAGGGCGTTCCCGCCAAGGCGGGCATGCCCCTCTGGGTGAAGATCACCATGGGATGCGGGGTCGCGTTCCTGCTGGCGGTCGTCACCTGCGTGGGGGCCGGCGCCTTCTTCGTCAACAAGGTCAAGAAGGACCCCGAAGGCTTCAAGAAGCAGGTGCTGGGCTTCGCCATCGACAAGATGAAACCCGAATGGGATGACTTCCGGGCCGTGATGGACCAGCTGCGGACCTCCGAGGGCTGCAAGGCCCTGTACGCCGCCAATCCTGCCCTGGCCAAGACCTGGCCCAGCGAAACGGCCTTCCTGGAGGCCGCCGCGACCTGGCGCAAGGACCTGGCCCCCACGCCGGAGCTGACCCCCGAACTCATGGAGCAGCACGGTCTCCGCATGAACAAGAGCTACGGCGGCCGGGTGGAAGTGGGCTGGAGTCCCAAGGAGGGCCGGGCCGTCTACGTCACCTTCGACCGGGCGCGCCTGCCCGGGGAGACCGGCCCCCGGCACGTGCTCGAACTGGATGTTCGCTAGGAGCGCATTGAGCCGACGCGGTTTTTCCGCCAAGATGCAGTTATGACTGCAGCTTCTGGATCCGTATCCGACGCCCTGGCCCTGCTCACGAAGGGCACGGTGACTTGCCACAAAATCGAGCAGCTGGAGGCGAAGCTCAAGGAAGGCCGCCCCCTGCGGATCAAGGCCGGCTTTGATCCCACGGCCCCCGACCTGCACCTGGGGCACGGCGTGCTCATCCGCAAGATGGCCCAGTTCCAGAAGCTGGGGCACGAGGTCACCTTTCTCATCGGCGACTTCACGGGCCTCATCGGCGATCCCACGGGCAAGAAGGCCACGCGCCCGCCCCTCACCCGCGAAGAGGTGTTGGCCAACGCCGAAACCTACAAGGCCCAGGTCTTCAAGATCCTCGATCCCGAAAAGACCAGGGTCCGCTTCAACAGCGAATGGCTGGGCAGCATGGTGGGCGAGGGCTGGATCCGCCTGGCCTCTCGGTTCACCGTGGCGCAGATGCTGGAGCGCAACGATTTCGCCAAGCGCATGGAGGCCCGCGAACCCATCGCCCTCCACGAACTGCTCTACCCCCTGACCCAGGCCTACGATTCCGTGGCCCTCCAGGCAGATGTGGAACTGGGCGGCAACGACCAGCTGTTCAACCTCATGCAGGGACGCATCCTTCAGGAGGCCTCGGGCCAGAAACCCCAGGTGGTGCTCACGGTGCCCCTGCTGCTGGGGCTGGACGGCGTGGAGAAGATGTCCAAGTCCCTGGGCAACTACATCGGCTTCATGGAGGACCCGGACACCCAGTTCGGCAAGGCCATGAGCGTGAGCGACACCCTGATGTGGGACTGGTACCTGCTGCTGACGGACAAACTCCCGGCGGACATCGAGGCCCTGAAGCAGGGCCATCCCATGGAGGCCAAGAAGGCCCTGGCCCGCCAGATCGTGGCCGACTTCCACGGCGCCCCCGCCGGCCAGGAGGCCGAGGAACGGTGGATCAGGCGCTTCTCGGAGCGCAATCAGGAACAGGCCCCCGAAGTGGCCGTCTCCGCCACGGAAGGGGAAGTCCAGCTGTCCCGCCTGCTGGTGGAGCGGGGGCTGGCCGCCAGCCGCAAGGAGGCCGACCGGCTCATCGGCCAGGGGGCCGTGAGCCTGGACGGGCAGAAGGTCAGCGACCCCTCCCTGCGCCTCGCCCTGCAGGCCGGCCAATCCCTGCTGGTGAAGGTAGGCAAACTCAAGCTCGAGCGATGGGTGGTGGTCACATGAGCCTTCCGGCCCTCAAGGATCTCTTCGCCCGCCACCGGGCGCGCGCCACGGGCCTGTGGCGGCTGGGCCAGGAACTCAACCGGACGGTGTTCCTGGAAAACGGCGACATCGTCTTCGCCGCCAGCACCCACCCTCTGGACCGCCTCACCCACCTGCTGGTGGAACGGGGGAAGATCACCCAGGCCCAGCTGGACTACGCCATGGCCAGCCTCAATCCGGCCATGTCCATCGGCAAGAACCTCATCGAGATGGGCTTCATCACCCAGCGCGACCTGCTGGACGTGGCCCGGGCCCAGGTGGAGCGGGTGGTCTGGGCCAGCATGGCCAACACCGACCAGACGCCGGTCTTCGACGAAAAGGACCTGGACGCCACCACGGTCCGGCTGCCCTTCGACACCGCCGCCATGCTGTTGTCCGGGGTCCTGAACCTGGTGGACCGGGAGCGGGTGCTGGAGGAACTGGGGCCCCTCAACCAGGTCGTGGTCCTGGAGGGGCGCCGCCATCAGGAACTGTCCCTGCCTCCGGACCTGGCCAAGCTTCCCTCCATGCTGGACGGCAGCCGCACCCTAATGGAGCTGAGCCGTGAAACGGCGGTGGAGCCCTTCCGGCTGGGGGCCTTCGTCCTTTTCCTTCGGGAGATGGGCTGGGCCCGGCTGCATGAACTGCCCCCCCTCGACCGGCGGGCCCTGGAATTGGCCCTGGAGCCCCCCGAGCCGACCCAGACCACTCCGGCCCTTCCGGAACCGGCCCCGGCGCCCCAGCCCTCCCTGTTCGCCGAGATCCAGGCCAGCCAGCACCCCACCACCAATCTGGAGCATCTTTCCGAGGCCCTGGACCAACTGGGGCCCGAGGATGAGCTGGAGGATCCCTTCCCCCCGGCCCCCGAACCCCAGGACCTTCCGTTCACGCCATCCGAACCGGCCCTGCCCATCCACCACGACCACCACGAGGCGGAAGGCAGCACCGAACCCCTGGACCCGGCCCCCGCGCCCTCGCCCGCCCCCCCCGGAGAGGCCAAGCTCCCCCGCCTCGCCCTGGCCCTGGTGGCGGCCCTGGCCCTGGCGGCAGGATCCTGGGCCGGCATCAGCTGGCTCCGCCGGCACCGGTCCTCGGCCCCCTCCCCCAAGGCCCCCGAGGCCACTCCCCTAATCAAACCCAGCCCCAAGCCGGTCGTGGCGGTTCAGCCTCCTCCCCCCCAGCCCGCGCCGGAGCCGGAAAAGAAGCCCGAGCCCGAAACGAGGCCCGAGGTCAAGCCGATCGCCGAACCCGCCAAGGCTGCACCTCCGGCGTCCAAGCCGGAACCTCCCAAGTCGGAACCCCCGGCCGCCCCTTCCCGCGGGGAACGCCTCCAGGCCATCGTCCAGGGCGACATGAAGCGCGCCCTGGCCCAGGGGGCCGCCCAGCGGAAGGCCATCCAGGGCCGCTGGACCCTGCGGCTGGAGATCGCCTGCCAGGCCAATACCATCCAGCACGCCGCGGAACTGCTCAAGGCCCAGGATCCCGACCTGTTCCTGGTCCCCATGGCCATGCGGGATGGCCGGACCTGCTACCAGATATTCTTCGGTTCCTATGGCTCGGAAGCCGCTGCCAAGGCCGCTGCCAAGAAGCTGCCTTCGCCTTTCCTGGCCGAAGGGAACCGCCCGAAGCCCTTCCGGGCCGCCCAGATTCCCGACCGCCAATAGCGTTTTGCAAATAGAACAACCACAGGGTATATGCTCATTCGTATGATCGCGCCTTTACAAAAGATCTAACCTCGTTCATACTTAATATGTATACGAGATGGTTCATTAAACAGAACCAACAGATCTTTGTGGAGTCCGATGCTGTCCCCCTTTCACCCCACCAACTGGAGTCAGGCCTGCGCGTCGTGGATCCACGAGATCCACATCGCCTTCGACCCTCCAGCCCCGGTGGAGCCTGGCAAGGGAGGTTTCCTCCGCCTCATGCGCTGGGGCACGCCCCGGGTTGCCAGCCTGGTCATCCTCAGCTTCACCCTCCACTGCACCCGCCCCCCCGCCTATACATCCGCTTCGAGCACATCACGAAGTGGCGCCACGAACCTGGGAGCCCAGGCCTATGTGGAAGAGGGCATGGCCAGCTGGTACGGCGGCAATGATGATGGATTTGCAGGCCGGCCTACCGCAAGCGGGGAAATTTTCGATCCCGAGCAATACACCTGCGCCCACCGAACCCTCCCCCTGGGCAGCTTCGTGGAGGTCGAGAACCTCGACAACCACCGGCGCACGGTCCTCCGCGTGAACGATCGCGGGCCCTTCATCAAGGGGCGCATCCTCGATCTCTCCAAGCGGGGCGCTCAGGATCTGGGCATTATCGGCCACGGAACCTCCCGCATCAGGCTGCGTTCCGTCGACGCCATGGGGGTCCCCACTGCCTTGGATCCCTCGGCCTCCCAGGCCGACCCCTTCGTCGTGCAGGTGGCTTCGCTTTCAGATCCCAAGAACATCGAGACACTTACGCGCGAACTCGAAAGCACCTTCGGCGCCGTTTCCCTGCAGAGCGCCGTGGCGCGCAATGGCCAGGCCGTGAAGCGCGTCCGGGTCGGCAGCTACACCACCCGCCAGGATGCGGAACAGGCAGCCGAACAGATCGCCAAGCTCCTGAAGGATCGTGGCGTCGAACCCTTCATCACCCGCCAGCATTGATATGGGCCCCTCGACGCACGGACCGAATCCGATCAGCCCGTCCGACCCCCTGCATCCCTTCCTGGTCATTCCGGCCGGAGGACGTGGTCTGCGCATGGGCGGCGGCCTGCCCAAGCAGTTCCGCGACTGGGATGGCCGCCCTCTCCTGCAGGCCACGGTGGAGGCCTTCCTCGCGCCGGGCATGCCGCAACTGGCCGGCATCGCCCTGGCCGTGCCCGAATCCCATCTGGAGCAGGCCCACAGCTGGTCCTTCCAGGTGCCCTGCACGGTCGTGCCCGGTGGAGACACCCGTCAGGAATCCGTGTGGCTGGCCCTGCGGACCCTGCCCAACCTGCCCATGGCCCCCGTGATGATCCACGATGCCGTGCGCCCCTTCCCCCCGGCCACCCCGCTCTGGGAGGCCCTGGAATCCCTCAACCGCTATGACGGGGTCCTGCTCGGGGAGCCTTCCACCGACACCCTCAAGCGGGTGGATGCCCTGGGCCGGGTTCTGCGAACCGAGCCCCGGGAGGAGTTCTTCCGGGCCCAGACGCCCCAGATCGCCCGCCTCGGCACCTGGCTCCAGGCCTTCCAGTCGGCCCAGGAAGCGGGCTTCACGGGCACGGACGACGTGGCCCTGCTGGAGCGGCTGGGCCTGGCCGTGAAGCTCATCCCCAGCCCCAGCTCCAACCTGAAGCTCACCACCCCCGAAGACTGGGAACGGTCCTGCCCCCATTGACCACAGTGTGTGGTGGCGGTGCCCACAGCAAACCATCAGGCGGCTCTACCTAAATCCTGCAATGGTTTATATAAGCTAATGGCATAAAAATAGCTTAGATCTCTGCGAGGATTCACCATGCCCCGCAGCAGCACGCCCCAGACCCTGAGCCGCGAGATCACCATCTCGGGTCACGGCCTGCACGGCAACCGGCCCTGCTCGGTGCGGCTGGTGCCCACAGCCAAGGCCTCCGGCCTGGTTTTCGTCCACACCCCCACGGGAACGGAAATCCCCGCCAAGGCGGATCTCGCCGGCGATCTGGTCCTGTCCACCACCCTGGTGAAGGACGGCGTCCGCCTCCAGACCATCGAACACCTGCTGTCCGCCCTCTCCGGCCTCGAAATCGAACACCTCCGCATCGAAGTGGATGCCGAGGAACTCCCCATCCTCGACGGCAGCGCCGCCCCCTGGGTGGAGGCCATCCTGCAGGCGGGCGCGAAGGGCCTGGAAGGCCGCCGCCGCTTCATGAAGATCACCCAGCCCGTGGAAGTGCGGAACGGCGACCGCTGGATCCGCGCCCTACCCTTCGACGGCCTGCGCCTCCGCTATGTCATCGACTTTCCCGTTCCCGCCCTGGGCCGCCAGAGCCGCGAGCTGAGCCTCACTCCCGAGAAGTACCGCCGCGAACTGGGGGCCGCCCGCACCTTCTGCCTGGCCCAGGAAATCGACATGATGCGCGCCCGGGGCCTGGCCCTCGGCGGCAGCCTGGACAACGCGGTGGTCTTCGGCGCCGAAGGCCCCCTGAACGAGTCCCTCCGCTTCGAAGACGAGGCCGTGCGCCACAAGATGCTCGATCTGGTGGGCGATCTGGCCCTGCTCGGCGCGCCACTGCTGGGCCTGGTCGAAGCCCACGCCGCCGGCCACGCCATGCATGTGGCCTTGGCCCAAGCCATCCTGGCCAACCCCAGCCATTGGGAGTGGACCGAAGAGACCGAGCCCGCCAACGTGCGGTTCTTCTTCCAGCCTTCTGAGCTCAGCATCGCCGCCCAGCCTGCCTAAAGATCGCCCTCAACACGAGAGATCCGGCACGGAGGCCGTGTTTCTCCGTCATGGGCAGGCCGGAAGCCTTCGAAGGCGAAACGGTATGAATCCGTTCCCGCTGGATTTCCGATTGCGGTGCGACGGCCGATGCTGGCAGTCTGGTCACTTCACCTTCGAGGTGCACAGGTGTTGCTTCATCTCCATCCATGACCTGATCGACCGGGCGGATCTGCCCGGATGGGTGGCCTCCCTGGCCAGGAACAAGGAGATGGAAGCGGATACCCGGCAGGCCGTGTCGGCCATCCTGGCGGACGTGCGCCTTCGTGGGGTGGAAGCGGCCATGGATTGGACCCGGCGTTTGGATGGGGTGCAGCTGGATTCCGCCGCCCTTCGGATCCCCCGGTCCACCCTGGAAACCGCCCGGAAGGATCTGGACTGCGCTCAGCCCAGCCTCATGGCCGCCCTGCGGGAACTCATCGCCAATGTGCGCCGCTTCGCCGAGGGCCAGCGCCGCAGTCTCCTGGATCTGGAACTGCCCCTGCCCGGCGGCGGCACGGTGGGCGAGCGCTGGTGTCCCTTGCAGACCGCCGGGGTCTACATTCCCGGCGGGCGGGCCTTCTATCCCTCCACCCTGGCCATGACCGTCATCCCCGCCCAGGTGGCCGGCGTGCGGCGCATCGTGGGCGTCACGCCCCCGAGGGCCCGGCCCACCCTTCCCGGCGCCTGGGGCATCGACCCCCTGGTGCTGGCCTGCGCGGCGGAGCTGGGCCTCACCGAGCTGTATCCCTTCGGCGGCGCCCAGGCCCTGGGCTGGCTGGCCCATGGCGAACCCGCGGTGGATCTCCTCGCCGGGCCCGGCAACCGTTTCGTGGCCGAGGCCAAGCGCCAGCTCATCGGCACCTGCGGCATCGATGCCCTGGCCGGCCCCACGGAACTGCTGATCCTAGCCGATGCCAGCGCCGATCCCGCCTGGCTCGCGGAGGATCTCATGGCCCAGGCCGAACACGATCCCGATGCCGCCGCCGTCCTGGTGAGCGGGGACCGCGCCCTGCTGGAAGCCGTCGCCGCGGAGCTGCAGGCCCGCCTCGCCGCCTCGCCGCGGCGGGCCATCCTCGAACAAAGCCTCGCCAGCCATGGGCGCCTCGTGTGCGCCGACCGCGAACTGGCCATCGCCCTGGCCCAGGCCTGGGCCCCGGAACACCTGGAGTTGTGCCTGGCGGATGCGGACGCCTGGCTGCCCCAGCTCACCACGGCGGGCGCCCTCTTCATCGGCGGCGCCAGCGCCGAGGCCTTTGGCGACTACGGCGCGGGCCCCAACCACGTGCTGCCCACGGACCGCAGCGCCCGCTACTCCAGCCCCCTGGGCGTGGCCACCTTCCTGAAGCGCCAGAGCCTGATCCGCCTGTCGCCTGCGGACGCTGCCGCCATGGCACCCTGGGTGGAACGCCTGGCGGAAGCCGAAGGCCTCGCGCACCACGGCCGCAGCGCCGCCCTTCGCGGCCACCATCATCCCTAGGGAGCGCCCCTTCCAGCGGCGCTCCACCCCGCTTCTTCCACCCCGGAAGCAGGAATCCTCCTACCCTCATCTCGAGTCCGCCATGTCCCTTCTTCGACCAGACCTTGCCGACCTGCCCTCCTACCAGCGGCCTCCCGAGCCCTCCGGCGGTGCGCGCCTGCACATGAACGAGCCCGCCGAAGACTGGCCGGAGGCGGCCAAGGAGGCGCTCCTGGCGCGGCTCCGGGACCTGCCCTTCCACCAGTATCCCGAGCGCCAACCCGAACTCACCGAACGGCTGGCCCGGCGTCTGGGCGTGCCCGAAGGCGGCCTGTTGCTGGGGCCATCTTCCGGCGCGCTGCTGGACCTGGTGGCCATGGCGGGGCTGAGCCCGGGCGACACCGTGGCCATCCCCGAACCCGGTTTCAGCCTCTATCCCATGCTGGCGCGTCGGCACGGCGGCCGCGTGCGCCTCGTTTCCCAGGGCACGGGCTTTCCCCTGGAACCCTGGTTCGCCGCCCTGGACTGCCGCCAGATCTGGCTGACGCTGCCAAACAATCCCACGGGCGCCTGGCTTTCGCCTGAGGAGCTGGAGCCCCTGCTGGCGGCCATCGCCGCGCGGCCCGATCCGCCCCTGGTGGTGCTGGACGAAGCCTATGCCGAGTTCGCTCCGGCCACCCACCGCCTGGCCGTGGACCGCTATCCCAACCTGCTCTTGCTGCGGACCTTCAGCAAGGCCCTCGCCTCCGCCGCCTGGCGCATCGGCTACCTTCTGGGCGATCCCGCCCTGGTGGCCAGGCTCGCCACGCTGCAGCTGCCCTATTCCCTGCCTTCGGCCAGCCTGGAAGCCCTGGACGTGGCCCTGGATTTCGCGGCGGATTTCGAGACCGCTGTGCGGGCCGTGCCTGAGCGCCGTGATCGGCTCGGCTCGGCGCTGACCGATTACCAGACCGCGCCCAGGTATCAGGCTGCGCCCAGGTATCAGGCTGCGCCCAGCTATCAGGCTGCGCCCAGCGCGGGCAATTTCCTGCACCTGTCGCCGGATCCTTCATCTGTCCTGGAAGGCGCGGGCCTGAAAGTCCGCCGCCTGCCCGGCGCCGACGCCGCCCGCGTCACCGTGGGCGCCGAAGCCGACACCGCCCGCGCGGCATCGGCCCTGGGCGCCGTCCTGCCCGCGCCGGCGCCCCGGCCCCGCCGCCGCCTGCTGGCGTTGGACATCGACGGCGTGCTCATCGACGCGGGCCGCAGCTTCATGGATTCCGTGGCCCGGGCCCTGGCCGAACTGCGCCCGGCCCTGCCCTGGTCCGACGGCACCTTCCGCGCCTTCAAGCGGCTGGGCGGTTTCAACAACGATTTCCGCCTCACGGCGGGCGCCCTGGCCCTGGCCGAGCGCCAGGGCGACGTGGACCTCCAGCCCCTGCTGGAAAGCGCCGCGGGCCGGGGCTTTCCGGAACTGGAACCGCGCATGCGGACCCTCGAGCCCATCGCCCAGGTGGTGGTTCAGAAGCACTACGCAGACACCATCCACAGCGAGCGCGCCCTGGTGGCCTTGGAGGAACTCCGCAGCACCGGCTGGGATCTGGCGGTGCTGACGGGCCGCCCCCCCGACGAGCTGGCCCTGGCCTGGCGGGTGCTCGGGTTCAAGCTGCCCGCCGTCTGCGATTCGGCGCCCCACCTGCGCAAGCCGGAGCCCGCGGGCCTGCTGCAGCTGGCCGACGCCTTCCGGGCCGAGGACATCGTCTTCGCCGGAGACACCATCGACGACGCCCGGTGCCTCGGAGCCGCGGCGGCTCTGCGTCCGGAGCTCCGTTGGCGCTTCGCGGCCATCGGGCCCGACCGCGGCCGCTTCGCCTCGCCCGGGGATCTGTCCTTCGCCGGACTTCGGGAATGCCTGTCCGTACTGACCCAGGAGCAGCCATGAGGACCGCCACCATCCAGCGCGCCACCGCGGAAACCGAGGTGAAGCTCAGGCTGGACCTCGATGGAGGTCACGATGGAGGCGAGGCCCGCATCCGCACCGGCCTGGGCTACTTCGACCACATGCTCGCGCAGCTGGCCCGGCATGGCGGCTTCGGCCTGGACGTGGAAGCCACGGGCGACCTGCCCGTGGACAGCCACCACCTGGTGGAGGACGTGGGCCTCTGCCTGGGCGACGCGCTGAAGCAGGCCCTGGGCGAGCGCCGGGGCCTGGCCCGCTTCGCCCACGCCTACGTGCCGCTGGACGAAGCCCTGGCCCGGGTGGTGGTGGATCTCTCCGGCCGGCCCTGGTGCGAATTCCACGCGGACCTCCCGCCCATCGTCCTCGGCGATGGGTTCCAGGTGGAGATGGTCCGGGAATTCTTCGTGGCCCTGGCCATGCGCGGCGGCCTCTCCATTCATGCCGACCTGCTGCGCGGCGTGAACACCCACCACAAGGTCGAGGCCCTGTTCAAGGCCCTGGCCAGGGCCCTGCGACAGGCCACGCGCATCGAGGGCGGCGGGCTGCCTTCCACCAAGGGAACCCTCTCCGCATGAGCGATACCCCATGAGCGACACTGGCATCATCACCCTCATCGACTACGACGCGGGCAACCTGGCCTCGCTGGAGGGAGCCCTGGACCGCCTCCAGCTGCCTTGCCAGCGCGCCGCGACGCCGGACGGCCTCGCACCCGACGGCCCCGTCATCCTGCCGGGCGTGGGCCACTTCGAAGCGGCCCAGCGATCCCTCCGCGACCGCGGCTGGTGGCGCCTCCTGCCCACCCTCGTGGCCGAGGGCCGGCCTCTGCTGGGCATCTGCCTGGGCCTTCAGCTGCTGGCCGAAGGCAGCGAGGAAGCGCCCCGCGCCTCGGGCCTCGGCCTCATCCCCGGCCTCGTGCGCCGCCTGGGGCCGGGCGTGAAGGTGCCCCACATGGGCTGGAGCCGGGTGAGCGAACACCGCATGCACCCCGCATTGCCGGATCTCCACGGCGCCTGGCTCTACTTCGTCCACAGCTACGCCCTGGAACCCACCGTGGAAACGATCTGCGTGGCCGAGCACGGGCGGCCTTTCGCGGCGGTCCAGGCCCGCGGCCTGGTCCTGGGCTTCCAGGCCCACCCGGAAAAATCGGGAGAGGCCGGCCTGTCCATGCTGAAGTCCACCCTCGCCTGGATGGGCGTGGCAGCGCCCGCGCCGGAGGCGCCATGCAACTGATCCCCAGCCTCGACCTCATGCAGGGCCGCCTGGTGCGGCTGCGTCACGGGGATCCCCGCCAGGCCACCTTCTACGACCTCGATCCCGAGGCCTGGATCGCCAGCTTGGCCGAAGCCGGCGCCCGCCGCATCCACCTGGTGGATCTGGACGGCGCCTTCGGCCGCCCGCGCCAGGGCCGCTTCACGGAATTCCCTGCCCGCTTTCCCCAGATCCGCTTCCAGGTGGGTGGTGGCCTGCGCGACCGCACGGCCATCGAGGAGGTGCTGGCCCTCGGCTTCGACGCCGTGGTGGGCACCCTGGCCGTGGAGCGGCCCTCGGCCCTGCGCGGCCTGCCTGGCGGCCACCTCATCGCGGCCCTGGACCTGAAAGGCGACCGCATCGTCACCCGAGGCTGGCAGGCCTCCAGCGAATGCGCCTCCACGGATGTCTTCGAGGCCCTGCTCAGCCTGGGCTTCAACCGGGCCCTGGTCACCGACGTCAGCCGCGACGGAACGCTGGAAGGCCCTGGCCTGGAAGCCGCCGCCTGGGTGGCTCGGGAGGGTTTCCAGGTGCAGGCCTCCGGCGGTGTCAAGGCGCTGGCGGATCTCGAGCCTCTGGCCCTCCTCCCCGGCGTCGTGGGCGCCATCAGCGGCAAGGCGCTCATGGAAGGGTTCATCCCCCTGGACGACCCGGACACCCGCGCTGCGCTGGAAGGAGTTGCCTGATGCCCGCCAAGCGCATCATCCCCTGCCTGGACGTGAAACAGGGCCGCGTCGTGAAGGGCGTGCAGTTCAAGGACCTCCGCGACCTGGGCCATCCGGTGCAGCTGGCCCGCCGCTACGACGCCGAGGGAGCGGACGAACTGGTGTTCCTGGACATCGCCGCCTCCATCGAGAACCGCGGCACCCGGGAGACCTGGGTGCGCGAGGTGGCCCGCGAGCTCAGCATCCCCTTCACCGTGGGCGGCGGCGTTTCCCATGTGGAAGACGCCCGCAGCCTGCTCCGCGCCGGCGCCGACAAAGTGGCCGTGAACACCGCCGCCGCCCTGCGCCCGGCCCTGGTGCGCGAATTGGCGGACGCCTTCGGCCGCCAGTGCGTGGTGGCGGCGGTGGACGTGAAGCGCGATCCGGCCCTGGGCTGGCGGGTCTATCTGAAGGGCGGCACGGAACCCACGGAACGCTCGGTCCAGGATTGGCTGTGGGAGCTGAGCGACCTGGGCGCCGGCGAAATCCTGCTCACGTCCATGGACCGCGACGGCACGGGCGAGGGCTTCGACATTCCGCTGCTGGATCTCGCCTCGAAACTGCCCATCCCGCTCATCGCTTCCGGCGGCGCGGGCCGGGAGATCCACTTCCTGGAAGCCCTGGAACACGGCGCCGATGCGGTGCTGGCCGCCACCCTCTTCCATGAGGGCATCCTGCCCATTTCCCAGCTCAAGGCCTACCTGGCCCACAACGACCTTTCCGTGCGGATCTGACATGGACATCAACACCCTTCGTTTCGGCCCCGACGGCCTCATTCCCGGCATCGTGCAGGACCGCTCGGGCACGGTGCGCATGATGGCCTGGCTTAACCGAGAATCCCTGCAGGCCACGCTGGACACGGGCCACGTCACCTTCTGGAGCCGCTCCCGCCAGGCCCTGTGGACCAAGGGCGAAAGCAGCGGCAACCGCCTGAAGCTCATCCAGATCCGGACAGACTGCGATGCGGACGTGCTGCTCATCCTGGCCGATGCCGAAGGACCCAGCTGCCACCGGGGCACCCGAAGCTGCTTCGACGGCGAAGGGGAGCCCCCCACCCTGCCCTGGCTGGGCCAGCTGGAATCGCTGCTGCGATCCCGCAAAGCCCAGGCGGATCCAGGCGGCAGCTACACCCAAAGGCTCTTCGCCCAGGGCGTGGACCGCATCGCCAAGAAGGTGGTGGAGGAGGCGGGCGAGGTGATCCTGGCCGCCAAGAACGAGGACCGCGAAGCCTTCCTGGGCGAGGCGGCGGACCTGCTCTTCCATCTCGAGCTGCTGCTCGTCGAGCGCGGGGCCAGCCTGCAGGACGTGGTGGAGGTGCTCCACGGCCGCCACGCGGAGCGTTCGGGAGGAACCTCCTGATGCCCGTCCGCACGCCGCACTTTCCCGACTTGCTCTTCGGCGCCGCCGCGCGCCTCCGCCGCTGGGAAGGCGCCCTCATGGGCCTCTTGGAAGCCCACGGCTACCGCGAGCTGCACCCCTCCCTGGTGCTGCGCGAAGCCGTCCCCGACGGTTCCCTTCGTTTCTTCGACGGCGACGAGCTGGTGGCCCTGCGCTGGGATTTCACCGTGTCCCTGGCGGCCCTGTTGGCCCGGCGCTTCACGGAGCCGCCGCCCCGGGTGGCCTATGCCGGCGCCGTGTTCCGCAGGCCCGTGCAGCCCTGGGAGGCGGTGGAGCGCTTCGAGGTGGGCTGCGAGCGCATCCAGGCCGAAGGTGAAGCCACCGGCGAGGCCGACGTGGAACTGGCCCGCCTGCTCATGGCCATCCCCGGCGTGCTGGGGCTGAAGGGCGCCATCCTCCACCTGGGCAATGCGGCGCTGGTGCGTCGCCCACTTGAGGCGGAAGGGCTTCCGCCGAATCTGGCCGAAGCCGTGGTGGCGGCCCTTTCCCGGCGCGCGCCCCATCGGGTCCGCGAGGCGTTGGCGGACCACCCGGCCGCCGCACGGCTCGCCGCCCATGCCGAAGCCCTCCTTGCCGAGCTGGATGGGCCGCACACGATGGAAGCCCTCAAAGCCAGCCCCTATGCCGGTCTGCTGCAGGAGGAGCGGGAGCGCATGGAGCGGGCTCTGCAATCGCTGCTGCCCATTCTGCCGCCCAACCTGGAGCTGCGGGTGGACCTCGCCGACGTCGCCGGTCTCGGTTTCTACACAGGCCCCACCCTTCGCTTGTGGGCCCCCGGCGCACAGCAGGAGCTGGCCGCCGGGGGCCGCTACGACCGCCTCTTCCCGGGCCTGGGCCGCCCCTGGCAAGCCGCGGGCTTCTGCGTGCGCCTGTCCCGGCTGCTGGATCTGGCCGACACCCGCCCCGACCTCTTCGAGCCACTGCCATGACGCCAGCATCCCTCCTCATCGCCTTCCCCAAGGGTCGCCTCGGCGACGAGCTGGTGCCGAAACTGGCGGGCACGCCGCTGGCCCTGGATGCCGCCGCCCTCAAGTCGCGGGCCCTGCGCATTCCCACCGCCACGCCTGGCGTGGCGGCCCTGCTCCTCAAGGGGGCGGACCTGCCGCGCTACGTGGCCGCGGGCGTGGCCTCCCTGGGCATCGTGGGCTCGGACACCCTCGACGAACTGGACATGGACCTGCTGGAACTGGCAGATCTGGGCTTCGGCGCCTGCCGCCTCTCCCTCTGCGCCCGGGAGGGGCTGACGCTGGAGGCTCTGCGGGCCAAGCCCCATCTGCGTCTGGCCACCAAGTTCCCCAAGGCCACCGAAGCCTGGCTCAGCCGCGAAGGTCTCACCGCTGAGCTGGTGCCGCTCAGCAGCAGCGCCGAACTGGCGCCCCTGCTGGGCCTGGCCGACGCCATCGTGGACCTGGTGCAGACCGGCGGCACCCTTCGAGCCCACGGCCTGGTGGAAACCGCCGTGCTGGGCCACTCCTCCGCCCGCCTGGTGGCCGCCCGCGGCGCCTACCTCAGCGAACCGGGACGCATCCGGCCCCTGGCCGAAGGACTGATCCAGTCGCTGTCATCCTCCGTGAAACCGGCAGTTGCGAAGGGCGTATAACCCAGGGGGCAATGGCGGCGGCCTTCAGCTGCCCAACCAGAGCAGCCGCCGGATGAAGGGGATGCCCAGATTGGAGTGGAGGGTGAACGAGACCACCACGCCGGCCGCGAAACCAAGGCCGGTGCGGGTCCGGCACAAGGGCCTGCTGAAACGCGGAAGCACCGCGCCCCAGAGCAGACCCACGACCAGGGCCCAGAAACAGACCCAGGCCGAAGGATAGAGCACGAAGGCCAGCCCCAGGAGCAGCAGAGGCACGGCGTTCGGCACGCGCGATAGGAGCTCCCTCAGCCGGGGCAGACCGGCGATGGCCACGCCCAGCGCGAAAACCGCCAGGGCTCCGGGCCAAGTGCCCGCGAACTGGAAATCGAAACCAGGTTTCGGCAGCACCAATCCGAGCAGAGCCGCCGCCCAGAATGAGTTGATCTGATGCATGCAGGGCCAGGAGGGCTCCTCTTCCGGCAGGTGGCCAAAAGCCAGCAGAAAACCCGAAAGCCCGGCCCCCAGGAGGGTCAGCGTGGGGTGCCAGGTGCCCGCGTATTCCCAGGCGGCCACCCAGATCCAAAGCCCGGTCCCCGTATGCTCGCCGGGATGGGCCTGGGCCACCACCGAAAGGCTCAGCCCCATGAGCGCGTAGATGGCTGCGAGCCCCAGATGCGTGGTGTCGGCGAAACCGAGGTTGAAGGTCCGGGTCAAGGCCAGGGCGCAGATCAGCGCCGTGAGACCGGCGGCCCGGATCGTTCCTTTCCGCAGCACCCAGGCCTGATGGCGGCAGATCCGATCCATCAAAGGCAGGAGCAGGACTGGCAACAGAAGCAGGAAGGTGGCTGGCCGCTTGAAATCCAGGCGGTAGAGGGTCAGCAGCCGCATCAGGCAGCCCAGGTAGAGGAAGAGCCAAACGGCGCTCATGGACGGCCTCCCCGGAGCCAAGTGCCCGATGGCGTGCTGGCGATGGGCGTGGGGCTGGGCTGCCCAGGCAAGTCCTGGGTATAGCGGAGGAGCCGGCCCTTTTCAGTGACCAGAATCCGGTAACCGTAATAGCTCAAGGGCCAGCGGGTCACGCGCCTCAGGGCATCGCCCAGAGCGGTGGTCACCACGAACTTCGTGCCCGGGAAATCCGCGGTGTCGTCGCGGAACCGGCCCGTGGCATCGAACACCGCATCCTGATGCCAATGCCCTGTGAGCACGATGGGCACCTGCCGCTCCACACAAAGCTTGACTAGACCATCGCGGTAGCCGAACAGGGGACCCCCGCTCTTCTCGCCGTTCCCATGGATGGCCGGCCCTGGCGGAAAGACGGGGTGGTGCAGCTGGATCAGGGGCACCCGGCCTTCCAGGTGATCCAACTGGTCTTGGAACCATTGGAACTGGCTGGGGGTCAGGCGGTCCCGGCCATGGGCCGAATCCAGGCTAAGGATGGCGAAGGGGCCGAGGTTGACGCGGTGGGTGGTGTTGAGGCCGAAGGTGTTCAGGTAGCGCGCCCAGCCGCCCCGCTCATGGTTGCCTGGGCAGGCGATCACCGGAATACCCAGGACCTCCAGGCGCCGGAGCTGGCCCACCAGGAAGGTGTACCACTCGGCGCTGGAATCGTAGGCCAGGTCGCCGGAAGCCAGGACCGCATGGGGTTTCAGAACGGCCATCTCATCCACGAACCGCTCGAGCATGGCCTCCCTTCCGGTGCTGGGGAAATCCGCCACATGCACCAGAACCAGGCGGTCCGGAACGGCTCCTTCGCTCCAGTGCTCCAGCCCGTCCACGGGCAGCCGCAAGGCGCCTGCGACCGGGGTGGGATCCGCCAGCGTGATCCAGTGCTGGTTCCCCGACTGGCGGTGGCTGAGGATGCGGCGGCCGCCCTGCTCCAGCCGCAGGCCCCACTGCCGCTCCAGGGCCCCTGCTGCGGCGCGCCAGGGCACGAAGGGCAGACTGGTGGCGAAAGACACCTCAAAGGCCTTGCCTGCGGGCACGATGGCCGGCGCTCCGAAACGCGGCGCGTCCAGACGCGTCTTCAGGGGCAACCCCACGGCCAGCAGGGCCAGGGCGGCGCAGAAATAGGGAAGAACCCACTGCTTCATGGCCGCCTCGCGATGGGCTTGTTGTGGGAGAGCAGGAATTTCGACCACTGGTGGAAGCCCTTGCCCAGGCGGGTCATGGCCTGGGCCTTCACCGGCTCTTCGGCGCTGTGATCCCTCGGAACAGCCTCATCCAGGCGGTAGAGCCGGGACCGGCCATCCGGTTCCACGTTCACGTACCAATCGCCCTGGAGGAGACCCACCCTCGCTGGACGCCGGAAGGTGGTGAAAGTGAAAGCGGCCGCCTTGCCGTCCCAGGCGGGATCCAGCAGATCCTTGCCGAGGGACTGATGCTCCAGAGGGCGCCCCATCAACGAGGCCAGAGTAGGCAGCAGGTCCATCTGGGTGCCCACCCTGGAGACGCGCTGGGGTTTCAGCAGGCCGGGCGCGTAGATGACGCAGGGGATGTGGTGGATGCCCAAGGCCAAATCGCCGAACCGCGGGTCGGTCATGCCCCGGGGAATGCCGTGATCGGCCCAGAGCACGTAGATGGTGTTGGCGAAGGCAGGGCTCTTTTCCGCGCGCTCGAAGAACTTGCGCAGGCTGTAATCCATGAGGCGCACGGCGTTGTATTCCTCGTTGCCGACGAAACCCGCCTGTTCGAGCTCGGCACGGCTCCGCTGATCCACCTGGAAGTCCTTCAGATGCCCGGGAAGGGTGAAGGGCGGGTGGTTGCCGCTGGTCTGGATGTAGGCCCAGTAGGGAGCCGTCTCCTGTTCCAGCACGCCCTGAGCCTCCAGCAGGAGATCGGCGTCGCAAACACCCCACACATCCACCCTGGGGGCCTTGAAGAAGCCCTCCTCGTACAGTTTCAGATCCTTGAAATTGTTCTTGAGAATGCCGCGCATCTGGGCCCAGTTGGCGCTGCCGCCCAGGAAGTAGGATTTCCGATAGCCGTCGAAGGCGCTCAGGGCCGAGTGCTGGTCCAGCAGCAAGGGATTGCGGGTGGCGTTCTCCACGGAACTCACGTCCGGGATGCCGAACAGGGTGGCGAACATGGAGCGGCTGGTGTTCTCCATGGCCACGTAGAAACGATCGAAGAAGATGCCACGGGCCGCCAGGCCATCCAGGCAGGGCGTGGGTTTCAGTGGGTTGCCCAGGACGCCGGTCTTGAATCCGGCCAGGCTTTCCAATTGAATGAGCACGATGTTGGGGCGGCCCTGGACCAGGGCGCGCGGCTCCTGGCGGCGGCGCAGGCTGGGCAGCCCCTGATCGTCGGTCCCCAGGGGAATGCCGAAGTAGGCCGCCAAGTCGGGCTGTGCGGCCTTCACTTGCGCCAGGTCGAAACCCCCATCCATGTCCCGCCGGGTTTCCAGGAAGAACAGGATGGGATTCAAAGCCAGATGGGCATGGAAGCTGGATTTCGCCTCGAAGGCCTCGGACCAGCGCAGCGGATAGGCGCTCCACTTGGCCCACATGAGGGCGAGGAGAAGGAACGTGAAAGCGGCCTGCCCGGCGCGCCGCCCCCAGGGCGCCAGATCGAGCGCACGCGGGTTTCGAACCAGGCGGCGGAGCCCCCACAGAGAAACCAGGGTGAGCAGGACCAACACCAGGGCCAGGCGGCCGGAGGGGTAGCTCTCCCACATCATGCGGAAGCTGGTACGGGCGTTTTCCAGGAACATCAGCAGGGTGCCGTTGAGGCGGGTGTGGATGTAGCCGTAGCTGCCCGCATCCACCATGTAGGCAAAAATCAGCGCAGCGATGAGGGCGGTGGCATAGCCGCCCCAGATCAAGCGCCCGCTGCGCTGGGCAAGCCCATGGCCTGGAGTGCCGAAACGGTAGGCGAGCGCCAGGGCCAGGAAACCGAGCAGGAAGGGCCTGCCGGCGCGGTCGTCCACCATGGCCACCAGCACCAGGGCCACGTAGCAGGCCAGGGAGAGGATCAGCAGCCAGGGCGCGAGAGCCCTCCGCCACGGCGCCACGGCCGGCGCCGTCTCGCTGTTCCCCAGCAACAACCAGACGGGCATCACCAGGATGGCGGCCAGCCGCAGGTCGAACTTCAGGCCCAGGTAGAACCCATGCCAGGCATCGGGATCCTTCAGGCCTCGCAGCCCCTCGAAACCGGCCAGGAATCCCAGGCGGGCCACGGTGAAGAGCAGGGCTAGCGCCAGGAGCAGCAATGCCACGGACTGGAGTTTGGAGCGGTTTGGCGCACTGCTATCCATCCGGCGCATCCTAGAGAGGCCTGGCATGATCGGGGCTGGGTTGGGGCGGAAGCTGGGCGCTCAGGCGCGGACTTCACCGTAGATGTTGTCGCGCTGCCAGGGCTCGTAGCCAGCCGCGATGATCATGCGGGTCATCTCATCTTTATTGACGCTGTAGCAGGTGCCGGCGGCGCTGACGACGTTCTCCTCCAGCATGAGGCTGCCCATGTCGTCGCAGCCGTAGTGCAGGGCCAGCTGTCCCGTCTTGCGCCCCATGGTGACCCAGCTGCTCTGGATGTGCGCGAAGTTGTCCAGGAAGATGCGGGCCACGGCGATGGTGCGCAGGTATTCCACGTCCGTGGGCTTGGGCACCTTGCCCTCCCAGGGGGTGTGGCCGCTCTGGAAGGGCCAGGCGGCGAAGGCCGTGTAGCCGCCGCCATTGTTCCTGGCCAGGGCCCGGTCCTGCTGGTCGCGCAGGGCCTCGAAATGCTCGACGCGCTCGGCCAGGGTTTCGGTGATGCCGAACATCATGGTGCCCGTGGTTTTCACGCCTTCTTCGTGGGCGGCTTCCATGACCTCCAGCCACTTTTCCCGGCCCCCCTTCAGGGGCGCGATCTTCTTGCGGATGCGGTCCACGAGGATCTCGGCGCCGCCGCCGGGGATGGAACCCAGGCCCGCTTCGCGGAGGTCCGCGATGGTCTTGCCCAGGGCCTGGCCGCTGAGCTTGGCCATCATCTGGATTTCCACCGGGGAGAAGCCGTGCACCCAGATGCCCAGGTCATGGCGGAGGTAGCGCACCAGGTCCAGGTAGTAGTCCCAGGGCAGGTCCGGATTCACCCCCCCCTGCAGCAGGAAGCCCGTGCCGCCGATGGCCTTGGTTTCCTCAGCTTTCTGTTTCAGCTGCTCCCTGGTGAGCACGTAGCCGCGGCTGTCGCCGGGCTTGTGGTAGAACGCGCAGAAGGTGCAGTAGACGTTGCAGACATCGGTGTAGTTGACGTTGCGATCGATGACGTAGCTCACCCGGCGCGGATCGTTGTGTCGGTCGCGCACGGCGGTGGCCGCCACGGCAAGATCAGGCAGATCCGCCTGCTCGAACAGGCACAGAGCTTCCTGAGCGGTGATGCGGCGTCCCTGGAGCGCCTTCTCCAGGATCGCCTCTGCGGAGGCGGCTGTGATCATGGCTAGACCTTGTAGCCCATCACCTGGAGGCAGCGGCGGCAGACGCACTCCTGCCCTTCAACGCCGTGCTGGAAGTGGTCCAGCGTGTAGGGGCTGCGGCATTTCTCGCAGATCTGGGTGGGATCTGTGCAGGTTTTCGGGGCATACAGGTGCGTGGGATCAGGCATGGACGACTCCGGACTCCCTAGAATACCAAAGGCGGCCCCGCAAGGCCGCCTTTGGGGAAAAGATTGGAACCCTATTCCTCGACGGCACCGGCCTTGGCGCTGTCGTGGGGGCGGGTGGTGCGCTTGTCCTGGTGTTTGTGGGCCTGGGCCTCGAGCTTGTCCGCGGCCTGCGTGATGCTGCCGTACATGTCGTCGGTGGTGGCTGAGGCCACGAAGGCGCTGGCTCTGGTCTTCAGGGTGATCTCCGCCTCATGGCGGTGCTTCTCCACCCCCAGGGTCACATGGACATCAATGATGTCATCCAGGTACGTGGCCATCTTGTCCAGCCGCTCTTTGGTGAACTGCTTCAGGGGCTCGGTGAGCTCCATGTGGCGGCCGGTGAAATTGACCTTCATGGGACACTCCTGAAAGGGGCCGGTCGGCCCGGGATTTGTGGAATCCGACCCTTCCTATCGGCGTCGGCGCTGGGAAGCTGGAGGAATCTTCAACTCCTCCCGGTATTTGTTCACCGTGCGGCGGGCCACCTTGATGCCGTCCCGTTCCAGCAGCCCGGCGATGGCCTCGTCGGACAAGGGTTTGGCGGGATCTTCCGCCTGCACGAAGGCCTTGATGCGGTGTTTCACCACCGTGGCCGAGACATCGGAATCCTTGGGCCGGGCCGAGAAGAAGTAGTTCAGGTCGAAGAGGCCCTGGGGCGTGTGGATGGTCTTGGCCTTCACCACGCGGCTGATGGTGCTCTCGTGGAAGCCCGTGGCCTCGGCCACGTCCCTCAGCACCATGGGCCGCAGCCGCTCGATGCCGTGCTCGATGAAGTCCTTCTGCAGTTCCACGATCTGGGCGGACACGCGCAGCACCGTGCGGTTGCGGTCCTCCACGCCGCGGATGAAATCCCGGGCGCTGCGGAAGCGCTCGCGGATGAAATCCTTGTCGGTCTTGGCCTCGCTGGAGGCCATGAAGCGGGGGTATTCCCCGTTGACCTTCAGGCGGGGCAGGCCCTCGTCGTTGAGGTAGACCTTCCAGTTGCCGTCCTCGCCCTTGAGCACCACCACATCCGGTTTCACCACCCGCTCGCCCTCGGGATCGAAGGCCCGGCCGGGTGATGGGCTGAGGTGCTTGAGCTGCTCCATGGCCTGGTTGAGATCCTCATCCGTGCAACCCAGGGCCTTGCGGAGCCGCCCGCTGTCCCGTTGGGAAAGCAGGTCGCAGAAATCCTGGATGATGCGCACGGCGAGATCGTCGGGCTCGGCGCCCGCATGCCGCAGCTGGAGCAGAAGGCATTCCTGCACGGTGAAGCAGCCCACGCCGGAAGGATCGAATTCCTGGAGGACATCCAGGGCCTCGCGCAGGGCCTCCTCCGTGACGCCCAGATCAGCGGCCAGGAGGGCCAGGGTCGCTTCTTGCGAAGGCTGGTCGGGATCCATGCGCAGGAAACCCTTGGGGTCCATGCGGTCGATGAGGCGCTCCACCAGAGGCGCCCGCGGATCCTCATGCTCCAGGGTTTCGTAGAGCTGGCCCAGCAGATGGTCCTGCAGGGATTCAAAGGCGCTGAGCCGGTCCTCCCAGGAGAGGCGATCCTCTTCGGGCAGATTGCTGGTGCGGGGCAGATCCTGGTCCCAGCTGTTCTCGGCGCCGAGTTCGGTTTCCTGGACCTGGGCCACGCCCTCTTCCGTGAAGCGCTCCAGGTCGCCCTCGGGGTTCATCTCCTCGGCGGCGTCCAGCAGGGGCCCCAGATCTACCGTGTCCACCCCTTCGGGCAGTTCCACGCCATCGGCCGCCTGCTCCGCGGAACCTTCGGTCACATCCGAATCCCGCCCTTCTTCGATGGCCTCCAGGGTGGGCACTTCATCGCTGTCGTCCGCCAGTTCCAGCAGCGGGTTGTCCTCCAATTCGCGCTCGATGGTCTGGGACAGCTCTTGAAGATTCATCTGCCAAAGCTTCAGCTTCAGCTGCATGGCGGGAGTCAATGCAAGGGTCTGACTCTGGGCCAGTCTCTGGGAGAGAAAGGGTCCGGCGGCCATCAATCCAACCTGAACCGATCGCCCAGATAGACCCGCCGGATGTCCGGGTCTTCAGCGATCTCACTGGGCAGGCCGTGTTTCATGATCATCCCGTCCGCCAAGATATAGGCCCGATCGGCGATCTGCAAGGTCTCCCGGACATTGTGATCAGTAATGAGGACGCCAATGCCTCGCGCCTTGAGGTCCGCGATCAGGGCCTGGATCTCCAGAACGGATTTGGGATCCACGCCGGCAAAGGGCTCGTCCAGCAGCATGATGCGCGGCTCGGTCACCAGGGCCCGGGCCATTTCGCAGCGCCTCCGCTCGCCGCCGGAAAGACTCATGCCCAGGGTGTCGCGCACCTTGTCCAGGTGGAACTCCCCCATCAGACGCTCACAGCGCTCGATCTGCTCGGCCTTGGAAATGGGCTGCAGTTCGCCCAGGGCCATGAGGTTCTCCCAGACCGTGAGCCCGCGGAACACGCTGGACTCCTGGGCCAGGTAGCCGATGCCCAGACGGGCCCGGCGATGCATGGGCAGGGCCGTGACATCTTGCCCCCGCCAGCGGATGCTGCCCTGGTCCGGAGCTTCGACGCCCACCACCATGTAGAAGGTCGTGGTCTTGCCCGCGCCGTTGGGTCCCAGCAGGCCCACCACTTCACCCATGCCCACGCCCAAGCTCACGTCCCGCACCACGGTGCGGTCGCCATATCGCTTCTGGAGGTTCACGGCCTCAAGGCAGGGAGTGGGCTCGATCATGGATCTATCAGAACACATGAGCCTGTCCTTTGGCCCCGGGGCGGTCTCCTGGATGACGGCAGACGTCACCATCCGGAACCCGAGCCCTTCCCGCGCACGTGGCCCTGCCAGCGCGCCGCCTGGAGACCAGGCTCCAGTTCCAGGGCCTCGCCCTGCCCCTCGCCCAGGCGGCCGTGCAGGGTGACGGCACCCCTGGCCTGCACCAGCTTGACCGTGCGGTCCGGCGCCAGCGTCACGGCCACCGTGTCCGCCGAAAGGCGCCAGCCCTGCCCCTGGCATTCCACGCCGCCGGAGAGGGTGATCTTTTGGGCTTCGCTCTGGCCCCGCTCGGCCCTCAGGAAGAGGTCCCCGTCCGCGGCCGCCAGGGTGCCGTTCAGACCTTCAGGGAAGGTCACCAGATCGCCCCTCCGCAGGATGCGCGGACCGGAAAGCCGCTCCCGCAACCGGTTCCAAGCCGCCGGGCGGCCCGTCAGCGTCCACACGGCCTCTTCCCACACGAGTTTGGCCCCGCGCAGGCTGCCCCCGGTGAACAGATTCACCTGAACGGGGCCTTCGATGGTCCATGTACGCGGATCGCCCTGGGCGGCCCCGCCGGAGAAGGTGCCATCCTCGCTCCGGCCCAGCACGGGGCTCTGGAGCTTCCACCGGCGGCTGGCCCGCTCCACCAGGATGCGGGGCGAGGAGAGGCTGCGCCTGCCCCACGTGAGCAGGGCCTGGCCTTCGGCCTCGGCAAACCCCACCGGCAGCGACTCGGGCAGGTCCTTGCCGGGGGCCTCGCGCAGCAGCACCCTGGGGGCCCGCAGCATGAGGCGCTGGCCTTCGGCCGGCTGGTCCCAGATCACGTTCCCTTCCAGCCGCAGGCCGGCGGGAGTCCATCGGGCGCCGTCCGTGCTGAGTTGCTCCTCGCCCCCGGGCAGGGTCCGGCGGGCCTTGAACCGCTTCAGGTCCACCTGCTGGAACGTGGCGCCCGGCAGGGGCCTGGGGGCCTGGCCGCCCTGGGCCTCCCCGTGCCAGCCATCCGCGCGCTCGAAGGAGAGGGGGCTGGGCCAGGTCACCGTATCGGGGGTGAGATCCGCCACGGAGGCATGGAGGGAACCGTCGCTGAGCTGGGCCTTCACCCCCTCCAAGTGGCCCGTCTGGAAGCCCGGCGTGGCCCAGAGGCGCTCGGCGTCCATGCCTCGCAGCGTGGGCGGCGCGGGGCCATCCGTGGGGGCCTGCCAGCGCACCGGGCCCCGCTCCACGCGCAATCTGCCGTCCGTTTCGCGGCGCCAACCGGCGGGCAGGTTCCAGGTGCCCCGGGAGGAGCCTTCCATGGAATCCCAGCGCAGCGGCGCCAGCCCTTCCCAATCTCCGCCAGTCCAGCGGATGGCGGGCCCCTTCGAGTCGATGCGCCCCTTGCCGAGGAGGGCCGAACTGGCGGGATCGGCCACCCCAAGATCCATGGGCCCCAGAAGCGTCCAGACACCGGCCTGGCGGCGGGCCGTGGGCGAGAGCAGGCGCCATAGCCCGGCGGGTTCGTCGAGGCGTCCCGTCACCTGCTCCAGGAGGAGATCTTGCTCGGAGCCCGAAATGGTCTTGTAGGCCAGCACCATGCGATTCGGCCCCAGCTGCTCAGTCACAGTGCCCCGGGTGCCCTTGGTGCCTTCGCCGAAGAGAGGGTCGCCACCGGTGGCACGGCCCGGCATGCCCTCGCTGCCCCGGGAAAGGGAGGCCACAGTGAAGCCGAGGGTCCCCGCCACCAGCGCCCAGCCAAGCCCCTGCCAGAGGGGATGCCGGGCCGGGGGCAGTTCCTGGAACAAGCCGGGAGCCTTCATGGAACCGCCTCGCCGAGGAGCGAATCCACCAGCCAGGAGCGGCCCCAGCGGGCGCTCCCCTGGGGCGCGGCGGCCACGGCCAGCCTCGAGCCTGGGACCGGCTGCTCCGGCCGCGAAGCCCCCGCGAACCAGGTGATGGGGTCCTGAAAGCCCGCCAGGCGCACCTTCCAGTGATCCGCCCCGAAGACCTTCATGGATTCCACCACCCCATGGAGGCAGGCCAGCGGCGGCGCGAAACCCTGCCCAAAGGGCTCCAGCGAAGCCAGCTCCGCATCCCCTGGCAATTCCCCGGGAGCGCCGTCCACCAGCAGGGGCGGCAGGTCGCGGCCCTCGGCCTGGGCCAAGGCGCCCCGTTGCAGGGCCTGTCGGACGAAGGCCAGGCGGGATGCCTCGAAGCTGAGGCCCGCGGCCACGCGATGGCCGCCTCCGCCCAGGATGAAGGGCTGGGCCAAGGCCAGCAGTTCGCCGAGATCGTACCCTTCCGGCGCCCTCAGGCTGCAATGGGCGATGCCGTCGATGACCGTGCAAACGCCGGCGGGGCGTCCGCTGGCACGCATGCGATGGCCCGCCACGATGCCGATGACCCCCTTGTGGGCCGTGGGATCCATCACCAGGTCGAAGGCCTCGGTCGTGGGTTCAGGCAGCCTCGCGGCCAGGTCCTGCTGGATGCTCCGGCGCTCCTGGTTGAGGGCCTCCACGCGGACCATCAGGGCCTCCGCTTCCGCCTCGTCCCGGGTGAGCAGCAGGCGCACCGCGTCCTCGGCGCCGCCCATGCGGCCCACGGCGTTGAGGCGGGGCGCCAGGCCGAAGGCGATGTCCTGCCCACCGGGAATGCCTTCCTTCTTGGCGGTCCGCAGCAGGGCTGCCAGGCCGGGTCCGTTCCTGCTGCCCAGGGACTGCAGGCCGCGCCGCACCAGCAGGGCGTTTTCACCCACCAGAGGCATGACGTCTGCCACAGTGCCGATGGCCACCAGCTTGAGGAGGCCATCCAGGAAGGCCGCGTCCGCTCCCACGGGATGGGGGACGGCGCCCAGCAGGGCCTGGGCCAGCTTGAAAGCGACGCCCACCCCGGCCAGGAAGGGATTGGCGTACCCGGTGAGATGGGGATGCACGACCGCGCAGGCTGGCGGCAGTTCCGCGCCCAGGGCGTGGTGGTCCGTGATGATCCAGTCGAGGCCCAGCTCCGCGCTGGCGGCCACCTCGGCCACGCTGCGCACGCCGCAGTCCACGGAAATGAGCAGGCCCGGATCGCGGCTGGCCTTCAACTCCCGGATGCAATCCAAGTGCAGGCCGTAACCGTCGGAAAAACGGTTGGGGATGAAGAAGGACACGTCGGCGCCCAGCTTCTCCAGGGTGCGCACCAGCAGGGCGGTGGCGGTGACGCCATCCACGTCGTAGTCGCCGTAGACCACGATGCGTTCGCAGGCCTCGATGCCCCGGCGGATGCGGGCCACGGCGCCATCCACCCCGGGAAGCAGGTGCGGGTCCGTGCTTCGGGCCCAAGACGGATCCAGGCGCCAGGCCAACGCCTCAGGATGGTCCACGCCGCGCAGCCAGGCCAGCCGGGCGAGCCGCGAATCGAGGCCCCAGGCCTCTCCCAGGTTTTTCCAGGGCGTCAGCCCCGCCGGCAGCTCCCGGCGGAGGCGCCAACGCAGGGCATCCACCTCAACCCACGCTGCCCATGCGGGCGAACTTTTGGTACCGCTCTTCCACCAGCTGCTCCGCCGAAAGGTCGGCGAGCTCCGAGTAGGCGTCGATGATGGCTTCCTTCAAGGCCGCGGCGGCGGCGTCGTAATCCGCATGGGCTCCGCCCAGAGGCTCCTTCACGATGCCGTCGATGATGCCCAGCTCCAACAAGCGCGGGGCCGTGAGTTTCAGGGCCTCCGCGGCCTTGGGGGCCTGGCCGGCGTCTTTCCACAGGATTGACGCGCAACCTTCGGGGGTGATCACCGAGTAGGTGGCGTTCTCCATCATGAGCACGCGGTCCGCCACCCCCAGGGCCAGGGCGCCGCCGCTGCCGCCTTCGCCGATGACCACGGCCACCACCGGAACTTCCAGTTTGGCCATCTCGATCAGGTTCCGCGCGATGGCTTCGGCCTGGCCTCGCTCCTCGGCATCCACGCCCGGATAGGCGCCCTGGGTGTCGATGAGGCAGAGGATGGGCCGCTGGAACTTCTCGGCCAGCTTCATGAGGCGCAGGGCCTTGCGGTAGCCCTCGGGCTTGGCCATGCCGAAATTGCGCAGGATCTTCTGCTTGGTGTCGCGGCCTTTCTGCTGCCCGATGACCATCACCGGATTGCCTTCGATCCAGCCCATGCCTCCCACGATGGCCGCGTCGTCGCCGAAACGGCGGTCGCCATGCAGTTCCTCGAAGCGCTCGCAGATGCGCTCGATGTAGTCCAGCGTGTAGGGCCGCTTCGGATGCCGGGCCATTTGAGTGCGCTGCCAGTCCGTCAGATTCGCGAACAGTTCCACCTTCAGCTTGTCGAGTTTTTTGGCGAGCCTCTCCCGTTCTTTGCCCAGGGAGGGATCCATCTCCATGGCCCGGATCTGAGCCTCCAGCTCAAGCACCGGCTTTTCCAGCTGGGAGATATCCATGGCCTGTTCGGGGGACGCGTCTTTCATGAAACCTCGAGCCGAGTTGTTCGACGGTCCAGTGTAGAGGGGCATGGCAGGATTGGATAGGGCAGCCTGACTCCGGGTAGGCAAGATTCCCCCTCTTCGATTCCCGCCCGTCGGGACGTGGGGCACAATGCCCAGCGAGGTGCGCTTTTGTTCCACGCTCCCTTTCCCATCCTCGGCCTCAGCGGCGGCATCGCGGCTGGCAAGTCCTTTGTGGCTTCCCGGCTGGCTGCGATGGGCTGGGCCGTCATCGATGCGGATGCCCTGGCCCGGGAGGCGGTGGTGCCGGGCAGCGAGGGGTTGCGGGAGGTGGCCGCGGCTTTCGGCCCCGCGGCCTTGCGCGCGGACGGCTGCCTCGACCGTGCGTGGGTGGGCGCCCATGTGTTCTCGGATGATGCGGCCCGGACGAAGCTCAACGCGATCCTCCATCCCCGCATCGAGGCCCTGCTCGATACGCGGCTGCGGGACCTTCCTGCTGGAACCCGCGGGGCCATCCTGGACGCGGCCCTCTGGGTGGAGCGCGGCATCGCCCACCATTTCGATGCCTTTTGGACCGTGGATGCACCGGAGGAACTGCGCCTGGCAAGGCTGATGGCCCGGGACGGGCTGGACCGCGCGGCGGCCCTGGCACGGCTGCGGGCCCAGGCGGCCCCGGCGGAACGGGCCCTGCACGCGGATCTGGTGATCGCCAACGACGGGCGGGACCTCGCCGGATTCCTCCAGCAAGCCGAGGCGACCCTTCTGTCAAACTGGAAGGTCCGCCGCAAGCGGACCTGGAGACCGACCATGCCAGTACCTTTCAGCGCCGATCAGTTGCGCGATGTCCTCACCAGCCTGCTCAGCCGCGGCGGCGACTACGGCGAGATCTTCGTGGAGCGCCGCCGGGCCCACGCGCTGGGCATGGACGACGGCCGCATGGAAGATGTGCTGGCCTCGGAAACCTTCGGCGCCAGTCTGCGTCTGGTGGACGGCGACACCACCCGCTTCGCCGATCTCATCGCGCCCACCTTCGACGAACTGATGGCTTCTGCCGGCACCCTCGCGGCGCCAGGCCACGGCTCCCCGGCCACCATCCCGGCGCTGGCCGTCAAAGTCTTCCCCACACCCAGCCCCGTGGCCCAGGATCCGGGCCAGGTGCCCCTGGCGGACAAGGTGGCCCTGGTGCGCAAGGCCGAGACCATTGCCCGCGAGCACGCGGAGGTCCTGCGCCCTGGCGCCCTGAAGCAGGTGGCCATAGGCTACGGCGACAGCACCCAGCGAGTGTGGATCGCCGCCGCAGAACACAAGCAGGGCGCCTGGTCCGGGAGCCTCGCCGAGGACCACCGCACCCAGGTGGTGCTCCGCGCCAACGTCACGGCCGGCGATGGCACCCAGCTTCAGACGGGCTATCAGCCCCTGGGCGAGACCCGAGGCTTCGAACTCTTCACGGATGAGGCCGTCACCAGCATGGTTCAGGAAGCAGTGCGGCTGGCCATCCAGGCCCTGGACGCCCAGCCCGCTCCCGCGGGCACCTTTCCCGTGGTGCTCAGCAGCAGCGCCGGCGGCACCATGATCCACGAGGCCTGCGGTCACGGGTTGGAAGCGGATCTGGCCCTGGCTGGCATGAGTTCCTTCGCGGGCAAGCTGGGCCAGAAGGTGGCGGCCGAAGGCGTCACCATCATCGACGACGGGACCCTGCCCCACAAGCGCGGCAGCCAGGCCATCGACGACGAAGGGAATCCCGTGAGCCGCGTGGTGCTCATCGAGAACGGCATTCTCAAGGCCTATCTGCAGTCCCGGAAGACCTCCCGCAGGATGGAGGTGGAGCCCACCGGGAACGGCCGCCGGGAAAGCTACCGGCACCTGCCCATCCCGCGGATGCGCAACACCTTCCTGGCGGCCGGCAGCGAGGCCCCCGAGGCCATCCTCCGCGACCTGGACCGCGGCCTCCTCGTGAAGCACATGGGCGGCGGCCAGGTGGACACGGTCACCGGCAACTTCGTGTTCCAGGTGACCGAAGGCTACTGGGTGGAGAACGGGGTGCCCAAATACCCCGTGAAGAACGCCACCCTCAGCGGTTGCGGCCCCGACGTGCTCAGAGGGCTCACGCGCATCGGCAGCGACCTGCATCACTTCGACATCGGCACCTGCGGCAAAGACGGCCAGGGCGTGCCCGTCAGCGACGCCCTGCCCACCATCCTCTGCCCCGCCCTCGTGGTCGGCGGCACCGCCGAACCCATGCCGAGCGTGATGTGACCATGAGTGCCTTTTCGACCTTCCTTCCCGAATCCCTTGAAGCCCGCCTCCAGGACGGCATCCAGCATGCGCGGTCCCTGGGCGCCGACGGAGCCGAGGCCTTCGTCTCCGTCTCCCGCTCGCGCAAGGCCAAGGTGCAGAACGGCGCCCTGGAGGATCTCACCGTCAGCAAGCGCGGTGGCCTGGGCGTGCGCGTCATCCGCGCAGGCAACCAAGGCTTTCGCGCCGGCCTCGCCACCACCACGGATCTCGCGGCCACGGATTTCCGCAACCTTTTCGCCCAAGCCTGGGAATTGAGCGCCCTGGGCGACGAAGACCCCTGGCTGCGCCAGGCCGACCCAGCCGGGGCCGACGATCTGCCCAGCCGTTTCGACGCCAGCGTAGAGGCCATCACGCCCGAGCAGCGCATCGCCTGGGCCCTGGACCTGGAAGCCCAGGCCCGGCGCGCTTCCAGCAAAGTCGCCGCCGTGCGGGAATCGGCCTGGAGCGACGGCACGGGCGCCAGCCTCCTGCTCACACAGAAGGGCGTGCGCACGCCGGACGTGTGGTCCAGCTGCTCCGCTTCCATCGAACTGGCCGTGGCCGACGGCGACGAGCGGCAGGCGGCCTGGCATTGGGATGCAGCCCGGCGCCCAGGCCTCGACCTCGCCGCCATCGGGGCGGAAGCGGCGCAGAAGGGTGAGCGGAAGTTGAACCCGCAGCGCCTTCCGGCCGGCAAATACTCGGTGGTATTGCATCCCGAAGTGGCCGTGGATCTGCTAGGCATCGTGGCGGGCATGCTGGACGCGGAGTCCGTGCTCAAGCAGCGCAGCCTCTTCGCAGGCAAGCTGGGCCAGTCCGTGGCCTCTCCCCTGCTCACGCTGGTGGATGATGGCCGCCTCGCCGAGGCTCCGGGCTGTCCGGCCCTGGGTTCCGAACCCTGGGATGCCGAGGGCCTGCCCACCCGCCGCAACGTGCTGCTGGAAGGCGGCGTCCTGAAGACCTACCTGCACACCCTCAAGACGGCGGCGGAGATGGGGACGGCCCCCACCGCCAGCGCGGGCCGCGGTTTCGGAAGCCAGCCCAGCGCCACCACCTTCAATCTGTTCCCCCTGCCCGGCACCACCGCCCCCGGGGCCCTGCACCGCCTGGCCGGAAATGGAGTGCTCATCACCGAGATCATGGGCCTGCACACGGTGGATCCCGTCAGCGGCGATCTCAGCGTGGGCGCCAGCGGCATCCGCATCCGCAACGGCGAGCTGGCCGAACCCGTGGACAAGCTCACCTTCGCCGGAAACCTCCGCGACTTCCTCACCCGCATCGTGGCCCTGGGCGACGACCTGCGCTGGTACGGCAGCACCGCCGGACTGAGCATCCTGCTGGAAGACATCGCGCTGGGCGGCGCCTGAGTTCTGCATCATGATGGAAGAGCGGGCACGCAGAGCCCGCGGAGGACGCGAAGACAAACAGGCGCAGGAACCTCCTCTGTGCCCTCCGTGAGCCTTCTGCGTCCCCTGTGTTCCGTTTTAGGCCATTGAAGTTGTCATCCCCTGTGAGGCCCCCATGTCCCTGAGCGCCGCGAAACAATACCTGTCCTACAGCCATCTCGAACCCGAGCTCCGCGCCGACCTCGAGCCTCTCGTCAAGGCCGCCGAAGCCGGCGACGCCAAGGCCATTGCCGAGTTGGAGGACCGCTTCTTCGAGCCCCTGGCCTTCGGCACGGGGGGCCTGCGGGGCTTCATGGCCGCCGGCCTGCGCCGCATGAACCAGCCCAACGTGCGCCGCACCACGCTGGCCCTGGCAGCGGTGGCCAAGGCCCATGCGCCCGGGAAGAAAGTTGCCGTGGTGGGCTTCGACACCCGCATCAATTCCGAGGTGTTCGCCGGTGAAAGCGCCAAGGTGCTCGCGGCGGCGGGCTACGAGGTGTTCCTGGGCACGCGGCCCCTGCCCACGCCCTTCCTGTGCTTCGCCATGAAAGCCCTGGATTCGGCCTGCGGCGTCATCATCACCGCCAGCCACAATCCCAAGGAATACAACGGCTTCAAGGCCTACAACGATCTGGGCGGACAGGTGGTGGAACCCTGGGATGCGGAGATCGAGGCGCGCATGGCCGCGCTGCCCGTGGTGCCCGAGCCCCCCGTGGCGCCCGAGGGCCGCATCAAGCCCATCCCCGCTGAGATCGAGCGGGCCTACCTCGCCATGGGCCAGGAGCTGCTCCAGCGCCCCGCCGGATTCACGGCCGCCAAGATCCTCTACACGCCCTTCCACGGCACGGGCATCGCCTTCGTGCCGGCCCTCTTCGAGCGGGCGGGCCTGCCACTGTCCGTGAGCCCCAGCCAGGGAATCCAGGACGGCACCTTCCCCACGGCCCCCCGGCCCAACCCCGAAGAGCTGGCCGCCTACGCCTCTCCCCTGCGCGAAGCCGAGGCCATGGGCGCGGAACTGGTGCTGGCCAACGATCCCGACGCGGACCGCATCGGCGTGGTGGCCAAGCGCAACGGCGCCTGGGAACTGATGTCCGGCAACGATCTCGCGGCCCTCACGCTGGACTACTTCTGCACGCAGAAAGGCCGCCAGGGCGCCGTGGTAAGCACCGTGGTGACCTCCGACTTCATGGCCGAGGTGGCGCGCCTCCACAAGCTGCCCGTGGTCTGGACCCTGACGGGCTTCAAGAACATCGCCGTGTGCATGGACCGGCTGGAGGCCCTGAGCGAGACCTACGCCTTCGGCGCGGAAGAAAGCTACGGCATGCTGATTCCCCCCAGCCTCCGCGACAAGGACGGCGTCACCGCGGCCCTGGTGGTCGCCGAGATGGCGGGATACCACAAAGCCAAGGGGAAGACGCTCTTTGACGCCGTGGACGAGCTCATGGCCAAGGTGGGCACCTTCCACAACCGCCTGGTGAACCTGGAAGACGCGCGGCCCGGCGGCGCCAAGCGCTTCGCCGAGGCCATGGAGCGCATCCGCGCCGCGGGCCTCGCCACCCTGGGCGGGGAAAAAGTGGCCAGTTGGGAAGATTTCCAGACGGGCCTCTGGCATGGCCAGGGCCGGAACGAAACCATCCTGGACCGCCCGGACAACCTTTCGGCGGCCCTGCCCATCCCCCGCAGCAACGTGCTGAAGTTCCGCCTGGAAAGCGGCGCTTTCGCCGCCTTCCGGCCCAGCGGCACCGAGCCCAAGCTGAAGGTCTACCTGCAGAGCCGCACTGATGCAGGGCTTCTGGACCGGATGGAGGCGGAGGCCCGGACCCTGCTCGGGCTGTAGTCCGACTCAGGCGTTCGTCGGCCCCGTACCGGATTCGCTCGGAGACACCGGGCCGGCACCCTGCCGCCAGGCGGGCCAGCGGGCGTTCGTGAGCGCCCGGAGCAGCCATTCCAGCGGCCCGTAGGCATGGCGCCGCAACCACCAGGCGCTCAGGATCAGCTGGCAAGCATAGATCACTACTGCGATGAGCAACACGCCCAAGGGAGCCACCCGGCCATGGAGGCGCCACCCGTAGGCCGTGAAGATGAAGGAGCAGGCCACGGACTGGATCAGGTAGTTGGACAACGCCATGCGCCCGGCCGGGGCCAGCAGCCGCACCAAGCGCTGTCCGGGCCGGGTCTGGAATCCCAGGAGGGCCAGCCCCAAGTACGCGGCCGCCAGGAAAGGCGCCGTCGCCAGGTCCAGGGCCAGTCCGAGCAAGCCGGAAGCTTCGCCGCCCCGCCCCAACAGGACATAACCCAGGGCCCCGGCCCCTCCGATGGGGAGCCCTGCCAGCACCAGCCGCCGCGGCCAGGGACCCCCATTCCCAGGCGAAGCCAGGAACTTCCGCCGCCCGGCGGCCAATCCCGCGAGGAAAAGGCCGAAGGCGCAGGGTCCCTGGGTCAGCAGGAGCACGGCCCACACGCCGGCCCCCAGTTCCCGCGCATGCTGGGCCACTGTGGTGGCCACGGTGCCCTGATAGGCGGCCAGCGCCGACTGGGCCTGGATCATCCCTGCCGCTGGATTTCCTGGCCCGCCCTGCCAGGCCACGAGCAGCCCCAGCACCCCCCAGGCCGCGGCGCAGGCGGCCACCAGGGCTGCCCCAAGCTTCAGGGCCCTGGCCGGTTCCCAACGCCGCAGCGCCAGCAGGACCAGTCCCAGAAGCGCGTAGGTGCTGAGGATATCGCCGTGGAAGAAGAGGAGGCCGTGAGCCAGGCCGATCACGGCCAATCCGCCGAGACGGCGCAGGAAACGCGGAACGAAGGCCGCCCCCGCCCGGTCCGCCGCATCCATCTGGAGGGTGAAGCTGTAGCCGAACAGGAACGAGAAGAGGAGGTAGAACTTCGTCTCGAACAACAGGGAAACCAGGCCGCGCACCGCCTGGTCCAGGGGCCGGGCGAAGGCCGGATCCACCAGCCCCGTGCCGTAGTAGGGCGAAGCGAAGGCGGCGCTGTTGACCACCAGGATTCCGAAGAGGGCCAGCCCCCTCAGCGCATCGAGCCCCAGCAGGCGGTCGGGCCGGGAAGCGGCCGCCTGGCTCACGGGACCTCCTTCAGCATCGCGGCCACCGCCGCGCGGATCCTGCGGGCGCAGGCCCTGGGCTTGAAGGCCGGATCCACCACGGCTCGGCTGAAGGCCCCGTCCAGCAGGAGGAGCAGCCAATCCGCCGAGGGGGCGGCTTGGAAGCCCGCGGGGGCCTGCCCGCGTTTGGCGGCGCGCCTCAGCAGGCCGACGAATGCCTCCTTGCGGGCGGTTTCATCGCGGGCCACCCGCTCGGCGATGCGGGGGTTCCTCACGGATTCGGCCAGGACCTCCATGGCCAGGCGGCGGTAGCCGGGATCGGAGATTCGGGCCAGTTCCTCCTCCACCAGGTTCCCCAGGAGCGAGGCCGCATCGCCTTCCTCCAGGCTGCGGCGGCGGCCGGCCCAGGCCTGGCGGTCCGCATCCACCAGGGCTTCGATGAGCGCCTCCTTGCTGGGGTAGTAGTGGAAGAGGTTGCCCGGGCTCATGCCCGCCGCCGCGCAGATCTCCGCGGTGGACGTTCCGTGGAAGCCCCGCCTGGCGAAGCACTCAGCCGCCGCCTCCAGGATCCGCCCGCGCTGGGCCGCCTGCCGTTCCGGATCGACCTTCCGCATGGGACCCTCCGCTCGTCATTTAATAGATCGAGCAGTCAGTCTAATAATTCAATTCCCCCCTCGTCAAGCGGGCTCGCTCCACAATCCATCGCGCCGGCCGTACATGAAAACGGCGCCGGGATTCCGGCGCCGTTCGGGGTTCAGGAAGGGATCAGCCCTTCTTAGAGGTGAATTTGCCGTCCACCATGCTGTGGCAGTCCTTGCACTTGTCTTCCTTGAACTTGGGGAACATCTTCTGGGTGGCCGCGTTGAACTTCTTGTCCTTGGGCGCGCCCTCGTGGCAAATGGTGCACTTCGCACCCTTCACGGTGGTGGGCTTGGCGCTGGCGACGGGGGCCAGGGCAAGGACGAGCGCGGCGGTGAGCAGGGTGATGCGGCGCATGGTTGCTCCTCTGGAGGTGGGACCCGGTTCGAGGTTCGGGTCCTGGTTGGATTGCAAGGGGTGTTCCAAGTCTACTTGGTGTCCTCTCCGGACGGGTGATCTTGCTTCGCCATGAGCTTGGCGTAGTACTCGGGGCGGGTTTCGCGGATGTGGTCCGCCGAAGCCTTGCCCGTGAGCCAGGCCATGTCCATGGGGTAGACCTCGGGATCGAAGATCACCAGGTACCAGTGCCAGACGAGAATGGAGAGCGTGGCGAGAATCGCCTCATAGTAGTGCGCGGCCGTTGCAGCATCCATCACCCAAATGGGGAAGCGTCCCAGGCTCCAGTTCTGGGCCCAGAGAAGAACGCCCGTCACCGCCATCACCACCGTGCCCCACATGAAGGCCCAGTACTCCATCTTCTCGGCGTAGCCGAACATGCCGAAGGTGGGGCGCTTCTGGGCCAGGCCCAGGTTGTAGAGGATCGCCTGGAGGATGTCCTTGGCGTCCTGCAGGCCCGGCAGCAGTTCCCACAGGATGACGCGGTCCTTCTTCACCAGGGCCAGGTGGATGAGGTGCAGCACCGTGGCGCCCATGATCATGACGGCGGCGATGCGGTGCAGCAGGCCGCGGAGGGATCCGGAGCCGCTCAGGCCGAAGATCTTCACCCAGCCCGCTTCGGGGAACTTCAGGGCGAAGCCGGTGACCACCAGGGTGATGAAGCTGACCATCACCATCCCGTGGGTGATGCGGAACCACTTGTTCATGCGCGGCAGCTGCTCGCCGGTGCCATGGTGCGGCTTGTGGCGGCGCACCTTGGCCAGCCAGTCCAGGCCGTTGTGGAACAGCATGAAGCCGATGGTCATGGGGATGAGCATGTAGTAGGTGAGGCGGATCCACCTCACCGAGATGTGCTCCACACCACCGGCCAGGCGCACGTGCACCTTGCTTACTGCGATCTTGTCGCCCACGCCCGGGTGGCACTGGCCGCAGGTCTGCTTCAGGTTGGCGGGATTGACCGTGGACCGGATGTCGGCGGAGGGCAGGATGTTGTGCACGCCGTGGCAGGAGGCACAGTTGGCGGCGGTCTTCTGGCCGCCGCGGATGGCCAGGCCGTGGAAGCTGTCCTGGAAGGCCGGCACCTTGTCGCCGAATTCGTAGCGGGAATTCATGCGCTCGTCGCCGTGGCAGCGGCCGCAGGTCACGGTGGACACACGGGCCGCGTTCACCATGGAGCCGGGATCCTTGGGAGCCAGGATGTTGTGCTCGCCGTGGCAGCCGGTGCAGGTGGGCGAATCGTTGGAGCCCCGCTTCACGGCCAGGCCGTGGACGCTGTCGGCATACACCGTCTGCACGTCGGGGTGGCAGACGCCGCAGGTGTCAGCCACGTTGGCGCGGTTCACCTTGGCCTTGGGATCGCTGGAAGGCAGGATGTCATGGCTGCCGTGGCAATCGGAGCAACTGGCCGCGGCGGTGTTCCCCTTGGCCACTTCGCGGCCGTGGACGCTGGCCCGGTAGGCCTCCACCGGCTTGGCGAAGGGGATCTTGTGCTTGGAAAGGAAGTCGGGGTTCGAGTGGCAGGTGCCGCAGGTGTTCGCCAGGTTCTTCTTGTTGACGTTGGAACCGGGCTCGCTGGAGCCCAGGATCGTGTGGGGCGAACCGTGGCAGGAGGAACAGGTGGCCGCGTCCGCCATGCCGTTCTGCTTGGCCACGCCATGCACGCTCTTGGCGTAGGCCTTCACCTGGTCTTCATGGCAGGTGGCGCACTTCACGGGGGCGGGCTTGCCTTCGTGGGGCGCCTTCGTGATGCTGCTGTGACAGCCCGTGCAGCCCATGCTGGCGTGCTTGGAGGCCTCGAAGACCTTCAGATCCACGTCATGGCAGCCCACGCAGTCCGAGGGGCTCGGCGGCGCGGCGGCGAGCACGGCGCACAGCAATCCTGCGAACAGAAAACGCATAACAACCTCATCAGTCCTTTAACCCTAGCCTGACATTCCTGTGATGTGCTAGGGGCCGGTGATCTCTGTCACGACTGCGAGCCAGGGCTCAAGTCGCTTCAAAAACCCGGCGGCTGCTTGCCTCAGACAAAATGGCCCCCAGGAGAGCGGGTTCCCCTTGTCCTTGCGGCGCCCTTGCGGCGCTTCAACCGGGCAAGATCGGCCTCCAGTGATCACCTCCCGTGGATGGCAGTTCCTTGAAGGGCGTCTAGAAAACCAGCTGCTCCTGATATTCGCCGAACTCGGCCCTCAGAGCATCGCAGATTTCACCGACCGTGGCTTCGGCCTTCACCGCGCCGAGGATGCGGGGCATGAGGTTCTCGCTGCCCGCTGCCGCGGCCCGCAGCTCGGCCAAGCGGGCGGCCACCTCGGATGGGTTCCGGCCCGCCCGCACCGCGGCGATCTGAGCCCGGCGCTGGGCGCCCAGGGCCTCGTCCACCCGCAGCAGATCGGGAGCGGTCTCTCCCGTGACCGCGAACCGGTTGACGCCCACCACCACCTGCTCGCCCTTTTCCACGGCCTTCTGGTAGGTGTAGGCCGCGTTTTGAATCTCCCGCTGGGGAAAGCCCTTCTCGATGGCGCACACCATGCCCCCCAGGTCGTCCACCTTGGCCAGCAGGGCCTTGGCGCGGGCTTCCAGCTCGTCGGTGAGGGACTCGATGAAGTAGCTGCCCGCGAAGGGATCCACCACGTCCGCCACGCGGGATTCGTGGGCCAGGATCTGCTGGGTGCGCAGCGCGATGCGGGCGCTGGCTTCCGTAGGCAGGGCCAGAGCCTCGTCCCGGCTGTTGGTGTGCAGGCTCTGGGTGCCGCCGCAGACCGCCGCCATGGCCTGCACGGTGGTGCGCACGATGTTGTTGTCGGGCTGCTGGGCCGTGAGGGTGCTGCCCGCGGTTTGGGTGTGGAAGCGCAGCATCTGGCTCTTGGGATCGTCAGTCTTGAAACGTTCCTTCATGATCCGGGCCCAGAGGCGGCGGGCGGCGCGGAACTTGGCCACTTCCTCGAAGAACTGGTTATGGGCGTTGAAGAAGAAGCTCAGCCTCGGCGCGAAGGCCTCCAACTTCAGGCCCGCGTCCAGGGCCGCCTGCACGTAGGCGATGCCGTCGCCCAGGGTGAAGGCGATTTCCTGGGCGGCGGTGCAGCCCGCCTCGCGGATGTGGTAGCCCGAGATGGAGATGGTGTTCCAGTTGGGCACCTGTTCGGCGCAGAAGGCGAAGATGTCCGTGATGAGGCGCAGGCTGGCGCGGGGCGGGAAGATGTAGGTGCCCCGGGCCATGTATTCCTTGAGGATGTCGTTCTGGATGGTGCCGCTCACCTGCTTCCAGGACACGCCCTGCTCTTCGGCCACGGCCAGGTAGAGGGCCAGCAGCACCGCCGCCGGGGCGTTGATGGTCATGCTGGTGCTCACCTTGTCCAGGGGGATGTCCTGGAAGAGGCGGCGCATGTCGTGGATGGAGCTGATGCTCACGCCCACCTTGCCCACTTCGCCCAGGGCCATGTCATGGTCGGGATCCATGCCGATCTGGGTGGGCAGGTCGAAGGCCACGGAAAGGCCCGTGGTGCCCTGCTCCAGCAGGTAGCGGTAGCGGGCGTTGCTTTCCTCGGCCGTGGCGAACCCCGCGTACTGGCGCATGGTCCAGAGGCGGCCGCGGTAGCCCGAGGGCTGCACGTGGCGGGTGAAGGGGTACTTGCCGGGGGCGCCCAGATCCTTCAGAGGATCGAAATCCGCCAGGTCCGCCGGGGTGTAGCTGTTCTTCAAAGGCACGCCGGAGCTCGTCTCGAAGCGGCTCTCACGCAGCTTGGCCGGATCTTCCTTCACCGTCAGCTGGGCGCGCACCTGCTCCAGGAAATCCCTCTGGTACATGAAACCTCCGAAGGTTCCACCTTAGCCCCCGGGACGGGGCAGACGCTACACTGGGCCTCCCCCTCGAGAGCCGACCATGCCCATTCCGCCCCCGCCACCCGCCATCATCCAGATCCTTTCCGGCGCCGATGTCTGGACGCCCCAGGGCCCCCAAAAGGACCAGGCCGTCGCCATCCAGAAAGGAAAAATCCTGGCGGTGGGTTCCCCGGAAAGCCTTTTGAAGGCGCACCCCAGGGCCCAGCGCATCGAGCTGCCCGGCGGCACCCTGCTGCCCGGCCTCATCGAAGGCCACGCCCATGTGAACGGCGTCGGCGCCCTGCGCCGCCAGGTGGAGCTCGCAGGCGCGGACAGCCTGGCCGAGGCTCTCGGACGCATCCGGCAGTGGGCGGCCGCCCACACCGGCGGCTGGCTGCAGGGCCGTGGCTGGGATCAGAACCGGTGGCCCGCCAAGGCCTTTCCTTCCGCCAAGGACCTGGACATCGTCACGGGAACTCGCCCCGCATGTTTCATGCGGGTAGACGGCCACGCCGCGTGGGTGAACACCGCCGCTCTGGCCAAGGCCGGCATCGGCCCCGACACGCCCGACCCTGAAGGCGGCCGCATCCTCAAGGATGCCTATGGAAGGCCCAATGGAATCCTGGTGGATGCCGCCGTGAACCTGGTGGTCAAACAGATCCCCAAGCCCACCCCCGCGGAGCTGGACGCCCAGATCAAGGACGGCCTGCTTTCGCTGCGGGCGGAGGGCTTCACCGCCGTAGCCGACATGGGCATCGGCGCGTCCGAGCTGAGCGCCTACCGCCGCCTGGCCGCGGCCCACGCCCTGCCCATCCGCGTGTTCGCCTATCTCACCCACGACCACAGCCTCATGCTGGGCGAGCTGAAGCGCACCCGCCCCAAGAAGGCGGGCTTCTTCCAGGTGCAGGGGGTGAAGTTCTACATGGATGGCGCCCTGGGAAGCCGGGGCGCCCGGTTGCTGGCCCCCTACGCCGACGAGCCCGGCACCTCGGGACTCTGGGTGACGGATCCCGCCAAGGTCGGCGCCGACGCCGCCATCACCCTGCGGGCCGGCTACCAGCCCGCCATCCACGCCATTGGGGACGCGGCCAACCGCGCGGCCCTCGATCTGCTGGAAAAAGCCATGAAGAAGCACCGCGGCGCCCTGCGCCCCCGCATCGAACACGCCCAGATCGTCACCGCGGAAGACGCCGCCCGCTTCGGGAAACTGGGCGTGGTGGCCAGCGTGCAGCCCGTCCACTGCACGTCGGACCACAGCTGGACCCCCGCCCGCCTGGGCCCGGAGCGCGTGAACGAAGCCTTCCCCTGGCGTAGCTTCGTCGAGGGCGGCGCCCTGCTAGCCTTCGGCAGCGACGCCCCGGTGGAGGAAGCCAACCCCTTCGTGAGCCTGGCCGCCGCCGAAACCCGCCAGGATCCCCAGGGCAACCCGCCCGGCGGCTTCCTGCCGGGGCAACGGCTGACCCGGGTTGAAGCGGTGAGGGCCTACACCGCAGGGAACGCCGCCGTGCTCGGTGTCGGCAAGGAACTGGGCACGCTCCAGAAGGGCGCCGCGGCCGACCTGCTGTGGGTGCAGGCCCCCATCGGCGACGTCAGCCCCGAGGCCCTCCGCAAAGTGAAGCCGGGCCGCCTGTGGGTGAACGGGGTGGAAGCGCCTCTCAACCACTAAAAAGCGGGCGCAGGCAAATGGCCACGAGGAACCCACAAAGGGCACAAAAGAACGGGGGCTGACGGCTTCTCCTTTGTGTCCTAGATGGCAAAACCAGCCCCTCCCCGCGGTCTTTGCGGATCAGGAACGCGGCCTCTGAGATACTGGCGGCATGACCCTGCGCCCCCCCTCCCCGCTCCTGGCCCCCTCGCTGCTCTCTGCGGACTTCACGCGACTCGGAGAGGAACTGCGTTTCCTTGAAGACTCCGGCGCCCAGGTGGCGCACGTGGATGTCATGGACGGCCGTTTCGTGCCCAACATCACCATCGGCCTGCCGGTGGTGGAGGCCCTGCGAAAGGCCACGGCCCTGCCCCTGGATTGCCACCTGATGATCGTGGAGCCCCTGCGCTACGCCGCCGACTTCGTGAAGGCGGGCGCCGACTGGGTGAGCATCCACCAGGAGGCCGATCCGCACCTCCACCGCACCCTCGCGGCCATCCGCCAGGCGGGCGGCAAGGCGGGCGTGGTGCTGAATCCGGCCACCCCCGTGGACACCCTCGTCGATCTCGTGGGCGACTTCGACTTCGTGCTGCTCATGAGTGTGAACCCGGGCTTCGGCGGCCAGTCCTTCATCCCGCGGGTGCTGGACAAGGTGCGCCGCCTCAATGCCCTCCGCGCAGAGCGGGGCATTCCCTTCTTCATCGAGGTGGATGGCGGCGTGGGCATGAAGAACGCGGCGGAGCTCATCCGCGCCGGGGCCGATTGCCTGGTGGCGGGCAATGCGGTGTTCAAGGCCGAGAACCCGAAAGCCGCCGTGGCCGGACTGCTCAGCGAGATGGCGGCGGGGCGCTGACCTCTAGCGGCCGGTTCAGCACAGGGCCGCTGTCCCAGAGGATGGTCGCCCAGTAGTGCATGTCCCCCGGCGGAATCACGTGGGGCAGATGGTCCTTCCGCGAGACGTGCGGGGCGTAGGCCGCCACCGCCAGCTCGCTGCAGTAGTAGCGGTCCGAGGCGTTGAGACCGATCAGGCCCGTGAAGTCGTAGGGCTTTCCCACCAGGGAGCGGGCCTTCTCCACCGCGGCCGCCTGGCGTTCTGGGGTGGTGGCCCACATGGGCCGCATGAGGATCACGCGGTGGGCGCGGTGCATGAAATCCGCCAGAGGGGCGGTGCGCAGGCCCTTGCCTTCGGCCTCGATGACCTGGCCGCGCTGCGGATCGAGCACCGCCACGTGGCTGAAGGGCGCGGCGGTGACCGTGGCCACGAGGTTGTCCGTGGCGTGGTAGCCCCGCATCACCAGCCAATCCCCCGGCTGGCCGAGGCGGGCCACTTCCTTCAGCGCCAAGGTTTCGCGGGCCGCCTGATCGGCGGGCGGCCGCACCACCACCGGCGTGGTGCAGCCCACGGAAACCAGGGCCAGAACGAGGAGGGCAGGAAGGCTTCGCATGCAGCATTCTGCCATGGGACCGGGGCGGATCAGCTTTCCAGGAGCCGAAGCTTCGCGGTCCGCGGCAGCCGCTTGACCGCCCGCTCCCGCCGCAGCGCCGCGACCCGGCTGGGGCAGGCTTCCCGGTAGACCACTTCCAGCGGGCCGCGGCCCCGGGTGTACTTGGCACCCTTCCCTTCCCGGTGCTGTTTCAGGCGCGCCTCCACATCGAGGGCGATGCCGCAGTACAGCGTGCCGTCGCCGCAGCGCAGGAGGTACAGCCACCAGGTCATTCCGTCCGCCAGGAAACCGGAAAGGCCTCGGCCAGGATCTGTTCGGCGGTGGCACCTCCCGCGGCCCGGAACCGGGCGGTGGCCAGGCAGAGGCCCACGTTGTGGCCCCAGCCGCGGCCCCGCAGGCGCAGCGAGCCGTCCGCCCGCATCTCGCCCTCGCAGGCGTTGCTGGGCCAGGCGGTCCACCCAAAGCGGCGGCCGGCGGCCAGGCGCAGGGCCTCCACCGCGTAGGGCCCCGAGTCCCCCAGCCGCATGCCCAGCTGGCCCGGCGCGAGTCCCGGCCGCACGTCCCGCTTCAGGGCCGCCACCTGGGCTGCGCCGAGGCTGCGCTCCCAGCGCGCCCAGGGATCGCCGGAGACCTCGGCGGCGGCGCCGGCCTCCGAGGGGCCCCGGCCCCAGACCTGCCGGGGGCTCAGGGGCCGGTTTCCCGCCGACCCCGTGAAGAAGGCCCAGCGGGCGTCCAGATCCAGCGGGGGGGCCTGCGCCACGCTCCGCGCGGTGTCGGCGGAGGCGCTGCCCCGCACCACGGCGCAGTGCGTGAGAGGGCAGAGCGTCCCGCCCGGATGTTGGCGGCCATGGCCTTCCAGCCAGCGCCCCAGCAGGGCCGCCAGGGCCCGGCGCGCCTCGAAGGGGGCCTCAGGCCCCAGCTCTCCCTCCACGGCCGCGGCGGTCCAGGCGGCGCGGGAGGCGGTCCAGGACACCTGCCAGCCCTTGGCCTCGGCCCGCACCCGGACCCGGCCCCGCAGGGCGCCGATGGGAAAGCTCTCGTTGAAGCGCACCCGCCCCTGGAAGCGCCAAGTCTTGCCCACACGATGCGACAACCGTTGTCCATTGACCGAGAGCGGCCCCCGCAGCCTTTCGGCGGGCCAGACCACGGTTACCGGATCCTCCAGCAGAGCGGCCTCCTTGGTCCACACCTCGGTTTCCGCCTTCCGGACCGCGGGCGGCTCCGGCAGGGGTTCCCGGCGCAGCCAGCCCCGGAGCCAGCGGTAGGCCCAGGCCTGCTCGCGGGTGGTGCCCCCCGCCAGGGCGCGGTCAAGGCGGTCCTGCAGCGCGGCACCCGGTGAGGGTGGCAGCGGCTGGGGCGGCCGGTGGTGGGTTTCGGCCCAGAGGCAGCGGGCCTCCTCCTTCCAGCGGCGCAGCCCCGCCTGGGCCAGGCGCCGGTGGGTCAACTCATGGCGCAGGATGGCGCCCAGATCGCGTCGCCGCAGCTGCTCCCAGGGACGCACGTGGAGGCGATCCCCCACCCACATGGCGCTGCGGCCCGGCGGCGCCCCCGTGGCCCGCTCGAAGGTGGACGGCTCCGCATGGACCAGCACCTGCCAGGGCCCCGAGGGCCAACGGCCCTGGGCCTCCGTGGCCGCAAAGGCCGCCTTCAGCGCCGCCTCCACAGCGGCCTGGGCGGCGGGATCGCCTTCGAGGATGGGCGGCGTGAAGGCCTGCGCTGGAATGGCGAGCGGCGGCATCATACCGTTTCGCATCCAACCGTGAAGGATGCACCACGGAGGTCTCCGCGCCACCTCCGCGGCCCCGGTGTCTCCGTGGTGGACCTCTGCCGTTGATGGCGAATCGGCATCAGTCCTTCAGCTTGAGGATCTGGCGCATGCGGATCAGGCCATCCTGCTTGCCCTTGCCCCGGGGCAGGTGGAGCACCGCCAGCAGCCGCCCGCGGCCGCCAGCCACCCAGGCGCTGGTGGCCGAAGGATCGCCGGGCACCGGGGCGGTGCCGGTCTTGAACCACCAGTCCTCCTTGCCGAAGAGGCTCTTCACCTCCACCCAGCGGCCCGCCAGGAAGCGCTGGCCGAAGTTGACGACTTCGCTCTGCTGCGGCTCCATGAGCCATCGCAGGAAGGCATCGGGGCTGGTGCGCAGCAGATCCCCGTCCCCCACCCAGGCGGGAGTCAGGGGCGGCATGCCCTCGCCGGGGGGCAGGCGCCGCCCCAGGAACGGCGCGAAGACATCCTCCAGGCGCGCGCGCCCCGCGGCCTCCCCGTAGAGTTCCTTCCAGCGGGATTGGGAATCGGCGATCCAAGCCAGAAAGGCCAGGTTGCAGCTCTCGGCCAGGGCCTTGCCCACATCGACGCGCCCATGCCCTTCGCGGTTCCAGCAGGTGAAGGATCCAGCCTTGCCTGTGCATTTGTACTGCAGGCTGCGGCTCGACCATTCGGCGCCTTCGAGCCGCATCCACACGAGCTTGGCCAGGCTGCCCATGGGGGCTTCCTTCGCGGCCTCGCCGTAGGTGTGCACCTCCCCGTCGCCCAGAGTGATGGCGAAGCCCTCCCCCGGCAGCAGGGTGGGGGCCGGCATGGCCTCGGGCGCGGGCTGGGCCGCCAGGCAGAGGGCCGCCACCCAGCCCAGAAGGATGGATCTAGGGTTCCACATCAAAGGTTCCCAGGGTCACGGGCCCGGCGCCGGGGAGGATGAGCCGCTCCCAGGTCCAGCGGCGCTCCTGATCGGTGCCCCCGTCGAGCAGGGCCTCCACGCGGACCCGCGCGGGCTTGCCGCCCCGCCAGCCGCCAGTCCATTTCAGGGTGTAGGTGCCGGGCGGCGGCGTCTCATGGGTGTACTCGCCAGACCAGCGCAACATGCCGCCGGAGGGCGTGCGGCGCCCCCCCTGGGCCACGGCGCCATCGGGCTCCAGCACCTGGAGGCTGCCGCTGGCGTATTCGTCCTGGGCCTGGATGGAGACCACGCGCAGGCGGGTGCGGGCCGTGGACACCCACCAGCTGCGGACCACGCGCAGGCCGGAATCGGGCTCCAGGATCTCCAGGCGGTTTTCGCCGTTCTGGGCGGTGATTTCCTGGTTCACGGAATGGCCCACCTGGACCGACCAGGTGAGGGTGGCGCCGTTGAGCCAGACCTTGAGGGTGCGCTGACGCCAGGCATTGCGCGCCGCTTCGGCCTCGCGGTCGAGGCGGACCTGCTTCAGCTGTTCCGCCGTGCGGGTGTCCTCTTCGCGGCCTTCGCCAGAGTCGTAGCTGCCCTCCTCGTCTTCGTAATCGAAGCGGCGCGGCTCGTCCTTAGGCGGGTTCGGATCCTTGGGATCCACCAGCTTGACCCGCAGGGACACCGTGCGGTCGCTGGACCAGCCGCCCAGATCGGGGGAGAGTTCCATGCGCCACTGCTTGAGGTCCGGCGCGTAGGCGGCCAGTGCCGCAGGCTTGGGCTTCGGAGCCTTCTGGGCGCCGAGGACCGCGGCGCTCAGGGCCAGCGCAAGAATCATCAGCGGCCTCATCGGGCACCTCCATCCACCACCTTCAGATCCAGGCCATCGCAGGTGGCCCACTGCCCCTCGTTGGACATGAGGCTCAGCTTGGCCGGGCGCAGCCGGTAGCTGCCCGCCATGCCCGCCCGCAGATGGATGCGCACAGATTGCGTGCTCCAGCTCCAGGTCCGGTTGAAGAGGAAGGTCACCTTGTCGGGATGGACTTCAATGCGGGGCTTCATCCAGGCATCTGAGGATCCCTCGTCCGTGAAGGGCTTGCCCTCCAGCACGAAGCCTTCCAGCTTCACGGTGGGGTTGAGCCCGCCGGGAATGGGCACTTCCAGCATCACGTAGTCCGCGTCGCGGTCCGTGCGGAACTGCACCTGCATCCAGGCCTCCTCGCCGGCCTTCAGGGTGCCGGTCCAGGGCTGGCGCACCCAGCCATGGCGGGCATCGCCGGTCTCCTGCGGCGTCTTCAGGCGCCACAGGTTCCGCGTCACAGACAAACGCAGGGCCGACGACGCATCGCCCTTCGGCACGCCGGCGGCGCTGCCGGGCACTTGGTAGGCGTAGGTCCACACCAGAAGGCCCCGGCCGTTGGCGGTGACCGTCACGGGCTTGGGTTCGGCCATGGGATAGCTGCCGGCCCGGGGTTCCTTCGCGTTCCAGCGGCGGGTCTCCGGCCTCTCCTTGAACTCGAAGGAGGGTCCGCCCTGCACCGAGGCATGGATGGAGAGCGGCCCCCAATCCAGCTTGCGGGTCTTCATGAGGTAGGGCAGCAGGTCCACGATCTGGCCCGTGCTCCAGGTGGAATACCAGCCGTAGCCGCGGTACTCTGAGGCCAGGAAGGTCTCGCCCTGGCGGATGAGCGGCGATTGCGGGCGGGCCAGGCTCAGGGCCTTGAGGGCCATGACCGTGGGCACCACGTCGCCGGAGGCGTAGCTCCACCAGTCTTCCCGGCGTCCCTCCCAACGGGCCAGGCCGCCCTTCAGCACGGCCTTCTGTTCGAGGGCCGCCACCAGGGCCGCGGTCTTGGGATGCTTGGCCGTGGCGGCGGCCAGGGCCGTCATGGCGTGCACGTGGGCGCCGGTCCACTTGCCGCTGAGCACTTTGTCGGCGGCGCTGTCCAGGAGGCCCGCGATGGGCTCGCCTGTCTGGGCCAGGGACACCAGCAGGAAGGCTGCGTCCGCCTGGGGGTCCGCCGACTGGCCATGGCTGCTGCGCTGGCGCTGAGCGGGCGTGGCCTGATCCGCCTGCCGGGTCACCTGCTGGAAGAGGCTCATGGCCGCCTGGCGGCCGCGGCGGTAGACGCCTTCATCCACCGCATAGCCCAGCCGCTTCATGGTGGCGAAGCTCTGGATGGCATAGCCCGTGGTGTGGGGATTGGCGTCCAGACCGAAATCATTGGGCGCGTACCAGCCCCAGCCGCCGTTGGGCTGCTGATAGCCGTAGACCTTGAACACGCCGTCCCGGATGTTGCGATCCAGGTCCGTGAGCTTCTTCCAGTCCAGGTCGGGTATGGCGCCCTGCTTCACGAGGTCGGCCACCAGCAGGTTGGGCACGAAGCTCGACAGGGTCTGCTCCACGCAGCCGTAGGGGTAGCCGATAAGGTAGGGCAGCGACGGCGCGGCCAGGTGTTCCAGGTTGCCCACGGGCGTGAGCACCAGGGCGGCCTCGCCCTTGGCCGAGGGGGGCGCGGGCAGGGTGAAGGTCTGGGCATTGCCGTCCAGCACCACGGAACCCGACAGAGAGGCGGGCACCAGCTGATCCTGCACGGTGACCTTCTGGCGCTCCGCATCCTTCAGGCCGCCGCCTTCCACCCGGGCCGTGACCGTGAGCGGCCCGGTCTTGTCCGAGAAGAGCGGCAGGGCCAGGCGGTACTCGCCCTGGTCCTGCAGATTGAAGCTGCCTTCGGGTGTGCCTGAGAAGCGTCCGTTCTGAACCTCCAGCCGGATCTTGCCCTGGATGGGCTGGCCCGAGAGGTTGCGCACCAGGGCGATGGCCCGGGCCTCCTCGCCCACGCTCAGGGTGCGGGGCAGCGTGAGCGCCACCTGCAGGGGCTTGGACGAGGGTTTGGAGCTGCGGCCCACGCCCACCTTCGTGTCGCTGGTGACGGCGGTGGCAGTGGCGCGCCAGGCCGTGAGGTTATCCGGCAGCACCAAGTCCACGCTGGCCTTGCCGTCCCGCCCCGCGGCCACGAAGGGCGCCCAGTGGGCCGTGTCCTTGAAGTTCTGGCGCACCTTGTCGTCGTCATCGACCTTGAAGTCGCCGCGCTTGGTCTGCTTCAGGCTCCAGACCGGGCGCTGGCGGCGCAGCAGGTCATGGAAGCTCCAATCCGTCGAGCCCGACCGTAGCACGCCGTGGCGGCGCGTGGGATGGAAGAAGCGCACGGGATCGGGGTGCAGTTCCTGGCTCAGCGCGTAGATGGCCTCATCCACCACGCCCACGCTGAGATCCGCCGCCGAGGGCTTGCCGGCGGCATCGGTCACCGCCACAGACACCTTCATGGGCTGGCCGGGCTGGTAGCGCTCCTTGTCCGTGGTGACGGCCACCTGCAGGCGGCGGTCGCGCTTGGGCACGCGGAGGGGCACTTCCACCATCTGGCGGCGGCCCTCGGCCACGATCTCGAAGACGGCCCAGACGTTGGGCTGCATGGCGGCGGTGATGGGGATGTCCACCAGGGCCGTGGTGCCCAGCACCGCGCGGCTCTGCCGCTGGCCCAGGCCCTCGTGCTCGATGGCCCAGTGGAGGGTGAGCTTCGGCCGGGGCAGCTGCACGAGAATGCGGGCCGTGTCGCCGGGCTGGTATTCGGGCTTGTCCGCGGCGGCGCGGAGATCGGGCACCGCGGGAAGCGGCGTGCCTTCGGCGGCCACGGTCATCTGGCGCTGGGCCACCACGGGCCGGCCCTTGGAATCCTTGGCCTCGGCCACCAGCAGGAAGGCGCCGCCTTCAGGAATGCTCAGCATGGCCTGGGGCCCCGGCGCCGAAGCCACGGTTTCGCCGGGCTTCAGGGCACTGGGACGGGACCACCAGTAGGCGTTGTCCTTCAACGCCACGATGCGGGCAGCGCGGAGGGAGATGGCCACGCCGGGCACCTCTTTGCCGTCCAAGTCCAGCGCCCGCGCCGTCACCTGGAAGGGCTTGCCCGGCAACGCCACCTGACGGTCCGCGGCGATCATTAGCACCAGATCGCCGGCGGCGGCGCGGACCTGCGCCTGGCCGCTGTTGCGCTGGCCCGCAGCGTCCGCCACCTTCACCACCATCCGCCACAGGCCGTCGCTCTCGGCCTTGAAGCTGGGCAGGTCCGCCTGGCCCTCATCGTCCAGATCCACCTGGCCGCTCTCCATGAGTTCCGGCGCGGGACCCGCGTCTTCGTCGTCCCAGATCCACTTCGACTTGGGCGGAACCACTTTGTAAAGGAACCAGTCGGCCTTGGCGCCCCGCACGGCGGCGCCGTAAAAATAGCGGGCGGCGGCGTGGAAGTTCAGCTCGTCGCCCAGGCCCACCTTGGACTTTTCGGTGGTGACCTTCACCTCGAAGGCGGGCTTCACGAACTGCTCCACCTTGAACTCGGCCTGGCCCGGCCCCTGGGGGCCCTGGAAGACGATGCGGTAGAGGCCCAGGCGTCCGGCGCCGGGCAGGTTGAACTGGGCGGCATAGGTGCCGGTTTCGGCGTTGAGCAGCTTGGCCTGGCCCTCGGTGACCTTGGTGTCCTCGGGATCCAGCACCGTGAAGGCCAGGCTCGCCGCGCCGCTCACGACGCGGTTCTCGCCATCTTCCACGCGCCGCAGGATGGCCTTGGCGAAGACTTCCTGCCCGGGCCGGTAGAGGGGCCTTTCCGTGAAGGCGTAGAGACGCTGGCGCACGGAGGCCGCGCTCTGTCCTTCGCTGGCCAGGATGGCGAGGCTGGCGCCGCTGCGCGCCACGATGATGCGGCGCACGCCGGGCGTGACGGAGACCTCCGCCCTGCCCGCTCCGTCGAAGCTGATGGGCTGCGCCTTGGCGCCTTCGACGATTTGGCCGGTGATCTGGCCCCCGGCCTTGGGCGCGCCGTCGCGGCCATCCACGGCCTGGATGCGGAGGCGCGAACCGTCCTGCTCCGAAAGCAGGGCCAGGTCCGTGACCATCCAGGGCACGTAGGCCGCATCGCTGCCGCGCAGCACTTCCACCAGGTAGAGCCCCGCGGCCTGGGCCGGCAGTTCGACGCGGCTGAGGAAGCCCTCATCGCCGGATTCGTCATCCTCATGCCCCTTCTTGCCCGCGATGTCCTCGCTGACCTTGGGCACGATCTCGGTCACGAAGGTGATGCCGGGCTGGCCCTCCAGAGGAAGCGCCGAGCCTTCGCGCACATGGCCCGCGGGCGTCTTGGCCGAAGTGAGGCGGTCCGTCTGCTTGGCCGCGTCCCTCAGGGACTGGCTGGCGGTGCGGTGCACCGTGACAAAGGCCCGGCGGCCTCCCCACAGCACGGCTTCGCGCAGCACGTCGAGGGGATCCTGCGCGCCGCGGCCCCCTTCCGCCGCCGCGGCGCCGCGGTCCAGCAGCACCTTCTTGAGGAAGGCGTCGGGGTCGCCCACGCGGTAGATGCGGATGCGGGCCTCGGAGGGAATGGGGCCCGCGGCTTCCAGCTGGCCGGGCTTCCCAGGCAGCGTGGGGCGCAGGGTGGCGAAGGCGCCGGTCCAGCCCCCTTCGCGCCAGGGACCATCGGCGCTGCGTTTCTGCGCCGTGCCCAAGGTGGGCAGCAGCAGCAGTGCGGGCATCAGCAAGGTGAGAAGAGGACGGAACCAGCGCATGTCAGGACCTTGAGTCGGAAGAAAGGTCGGAGGGCCCGTTCACCAGCAAGCGCCAGCGGTAGAGCCCCAGGAAGGCGGGATTTTCAGGCAGGGGGCGGAAGTCCGGATCGGGGTGGTGCAGCAGGTCGTCGAGGCGGGCGCGGCGGACTTCGCCGGGTTGCGCGCGGGCACCACTGCCCTCGGGACCCGTGTGGTAGAGCAGCATGGGCGCCCCATCCACGTCGGGCCGGACGAAGGCCATGGCGTGGTCGGGCTGGGCGCGGGCGCCGCCCCGGGCGAAGAAGATCAAATCGCCGGGCTTGGCCAGCTGCAGGTCCCGGCCCATGAATTCGCAGGCGAAGCGCCGCAGGTAGGCGCCCTTGGCAAAGGGCTGGGGGCCGTCCGGCGTGGGGAAACCCGTCCGCCAGTCATGGACGAAGCCCGGCGAGGGATCCTGCCCCGGCGGCCCCGCCGTGAAGGCCACCCGCTCGCGCCAGGCGGCGGTGTGCGGCGCCAGCGCCTCGCGGAAAGCGAAGCGGAGCAGGCCCGCGCAGTCGCGCTGGGCGGGCTCCCAGGCGGGGCTGGGCGCCTCCACCTGCTGTTCGAGAAGGGCCACGAACCAGGTGCGGAAGGCCTGCCGGTCGCCCTCTTCGCCCAGCGCCAGCGCCATGGCAGGAGAGGCGTTCATGGACAATGACTGTCGGAATCCCGGCCAGGCCGTGACCAGGATCTGGACCGGCTGCTCGGCCCGCAGGAAGAAGCCCTCTTTGGCATTCCCCCAAACGGGCGCGCCCGCCACGGCCACGCCCCATCCCGGGCGCTTCAGGCCCAGCAGGCTCCGGCTGTCCACGCGCAGGTGGCGCACCGGATTCGTGGCCGCGGATTCCACCACCACGCCGTGGCGCACCGGAACCAGCGCCAGAAAGGCGCCCGCCCCTGCAGCCAGGGCCGCCGCCAGCATGCGGAGGGGCTTCATCGAGGGCGCCCCTCCAGGCCGGCGGCCGTCCAATTCCAGTCGATCTTCACGGGACCGAGAGCCTTCACGGCGCCCAGGAAGGGTCCCAGACTGAAGGCCAGTTCCGCCGCAGCCTCATCCTCGGTGGCCGTGTCGCCGATCCACCACCCGCTGCTGGTGCGGCTGCGAAGGAAGGCCAGCAGGAGGTTCTCCAATTCCTTGGAGGCCCGGGCGCCATCGATCTCCATGCGGCCCCAGGCATTGGAGGGGCTGTCGGCCAGGGTGGGCGCCTGTCCTTGAAGGCCCGCCGAAACGGCCTTCACGGCACCTTCATCGGTGCCCAGCACCAGCGTGTCGCCCACCAGGGACCAGGCGGGCCTGAAGGCCTGGGCCGTGGCGATGCGGTGGATCTCGGCGCCGCCGAAGGCCTGCTTCTGGTTCTGCCCCTTGAAGAGTTTGGGCAGCAGCCGCTTGAGGATGTTCTCCACCTGGGCCCGCTTGGGGCCCAGCACCGGCAGGGCCAGGGCGAGGCTGGGGGTCATGCCCGGTTCGCCGAAGCCGCCGAAGGCCGAGATCTTGCCATCCCGCTGGGCCTGCATGGCCCGCCAGGGGTCCTCCCGGCGCAGCCGCCCCAGTTCGCTCAGTGATGCCTTTTCAGCGGGGCTCAGCGCGGGCGCGGTCACCCAGCCGTTCCAGACCAGGGCCGCGCCGCGGAGATCCAGGCAGCCCTGCAGGGCCGTAGCGTCCTGCCGGAGCGAGGCCCGCTGGCGCTGGCGCTCCTGGGCCCTGGCCAGGGCATCCTGGTAGCTCTTCCGCTGCTCGGGGCTCAGGTTCTGCCCGCCGTTGGCGAAGTCCGGCAACTCAGGCAGCGCCAATTCGCTGTCGTCGTCCACCCGCAGGATGCTGTCCACGAGCTTTTCCGTGGGGCCCGCGCCCAGGGCCAGGCTCAGGGCGCCCGTGCGGGGCGCGGCCTTGGCCACGAAGGGATTGGGCCAGGTGCCCTGCTGGGCGTTGATCCCCCGGCGGCGCAGGGCCTGGATCTCGAAGGAGGCGTCCGCCCCGATGCGCGGGGCCAGCCAGAAGGAGAGTTCGGTCTCGGGGCCCATGGCGGAGAGGGCCACCCGGGCCCATTCGCGCCGCTCGCCCAGAGCCGGGTCGGCGCCCGGGAACAGAAGGGCGCGCAGGGGCGCTTCCCGGTCGCTGATCCAGGTCCCCTCGGCCCGCTGGATCAGGTGGAAGACGCCGCCCGATCCGCGCAGCTGCTGCACGTCTGTGGATCCGCCAGGCCCTGTCCATTTCGTCACCCGCGACCGCGCCCCGGAACTCAGGGGGTTCAGCTTGAGCAGCGACATCATGAGCTGGGTGCGGGCGGGCAGGTCGCCGGGGATGAAGACCAGGGTGCCCTGCAGATTCCGACCGCCGTCGCGCTCCACGCCGTAGTGCAGCAGCCAGGCTTCCCGGTTCGCCAGGGGTTCCAGGGCAGGCGAGGCCTGCTTCAACCAGGGCTCCAGGTGCCGCACGGCGAAACCGGCGCGACTGCCCTGGGCCAGGGCGGGCACGATGCCCGTGGCGGGCCCGCCGGCTGCGGGGGCGCTGCTAGCTGCGGGCGCCGCCGTTCCCCCCGCCAGCGCGACCAGCTTTTCCAGGCCTGGACGCAACTGCTTCAGGTGGATGAGCACGCCGGGCTGGGCGGCCGCCTCCATGCCCTTGGGCAGGGCGGCGGTGCCGGTCTGCGTGAACAGCGCGGGGCTGGGGATCCACTGGAATCGCCAGGTCCCGCGATCCAGATGCAGGCCGAGACCATGCGTCCAGGGCCGCTCCACACGGTCCGGCGAGCCCAGGTAGGCATAGGGATCGGCTCCGCTCTGGCGGTAGCCCCGTTGCTGCAGGAAGAGGGCCGCGTCCGCGCCGCCGTTCTTCAGGGCATCGCCGGCCCAGGTGCCCGCCGGCCAGGCCGTCAGCGCCCAGAGTGCCGCGCGGCGGTCGCCGGCGTTGCGGAGCCGCGCCAGGGCTTCGGCCCGTTGATCGTCCGCAGGGGCCTGCTGCCACTTGCGGCTCATCCACTGCGTATGGCCCTGGGCATCGTAGCGGGACACGTTCCATTCGCGGATTCGCTCGCTGGCCCAGGCAGGAATCTGGGCCTGGGCCTGAACCGGCAGGGCGGAACCCGCCAAAACGAGCGCGCAGAAGCCCTGTGCGAGGTGTCGCCTTCCCATGTCCCTGCCCTGCACTGGAACCTCCCGGTGTCGAGCGATCCTAACAAGGGATCCCTCCAGCGCCCAGGGCGGCAGGCGTGATTTTTTACATCCACCTTCCCTGGCAAACTGATGATATGGCAGACCGTCGCGTCCTCACCAACCTCCGGGGCCTGTGGACCCCCGATCCCGCCCGCGCCTGGGCGGTGGACCGTATCCCCGGCGCCGCCCTGGCCCTGGAAGACGGCCGGGTGGCCTGGATGGGCCGCGCTGGGGACCTGCCCGCGGCCTGGGCGGACGCGCCGGAGGTGGACGGCGGCGGCGCCTGGGCCACGCCGGGCTTCGTGGACCCCCACACCCACCTGCTTTTCGGGGGCAACCGCTCGGGCGAATTCAACCGGCGCCTGGCGGGCGTCAGCTATCAGCAGATCGCCGCGGAGGGCGGCGGCATCCGCGAGACCGTGCGCGCCACCCGCGAGGCCAGCGTCGACGAGCTGGTGGCCACCGGCGAAGCTCGCCTTCAGGCCTTCCGCCAGCGCGGGGTGGTGCATCTGGAGTGCAAGACGGGCTACGGCCTGGAGCTGGAATCGGAATCGCGCCTCACGGCCGCCTACGCCGAGCTGAAGCGGCGGGGCCCCAGTCTCGGGATATCCCTGGACGTGACGCTGCTGCCCGCCCACGACATCGCCCCGGAATTCGCCGGGGACGCGGAAGCCAACCTCAGGGCCGTGGCCGAAGACTGGCTGCCGGAGCTGGTTCGCCGCCATCCTGGGGTGGCGCGTTTCTGCGACATCTTCGTGGAGACTGGCGTCTACACCGTGGACCAGGGCCGCCGCATGTTCGAGGCGGGCAAGCGCCTGGGCCTGATCCCCCGGGTGCATGCGGACGAACTTACCTGGACCGGCGGGGCCGAACTGGCCGCCGAAGTGGGCGCCGCCAGCGCGGACCACCTCATGTTCTGCAGCGAGGCGGGCATGAAGGCCATGGCCGCGGCGGACGTCACCCCCGTGCTGCTGCCCGCCACCACGCTATTCCTGGGCATGCGCGACTGGGCCCCGGCCCGGAAGATGATCGAGGCGGGTTGCCGCGTGGCCCTGGCCACGGACTTCAACCCCGGCTCCTGCCCTTGCGTGGATCCCCTCACCATCCTGCGCCTGGGCTGCCTGCAACTGCGCATGACCTTCGAGGAAGCCTTCACGGCCATGACCCTCCACGCCGCCCGCAGCCTGCGCCGCGACGATCTGGGCCACCTGCACCCAGGGGCCCGGGCCGAGGTGCTGCTCTGGGACGTGGAAGAGCTGCTGGAGCTGGTCTACTGGGTGGGCGAGCCCTATCGCCCACGTTTCCTGGGCGCCTGATTCAGGAAATATCGGCCAGGGCTCTGCGGCGCCGCCGCGCCTTGGCATGCTCGCTCCAAAGCGGGTCCTCCTTCAGCACATGCACCTTGATCCAGGCATAGAGCACCTGGGAAAGCTCCAGGCCGGCGCCCCGGTCTCCACCGGCCAGGCGCTGCCTGAAGAGCTGCAGCTGGTGCCGGAAGGTCTGGTGCAGGCTCCGGTGGCTGGCCAGGCCGGGGAAATCGATGTGTTCCAGGTAAGCCTCTTCCAGGGCCAAGTGCCCCTCCAGGTGGGCCTCCAGTGTGTTCAGGGCCTCGCCCAGGGTCGCCGCGTCCGCCCCGGCCTTGAGCTTGGCCTGGAACTGTTTGACGAGGCGGAAGAGGGCCTCATACTGCTCGTCCAGCCTCGCCACCCCGCAGCGCCACGGCGCCGACCGCTCCTCGGAAGAAGGATCGGCCTTTCCCGGCCCCGGCCCGGGGGATGGAGGCGGCGCGGCGCCATGCTCCGGCGCCTTCAGGATGAAGCGCTGAATGAAGCTCTCCAGGCCCATGTACAGGATCCGGAACCGCCTGGGCTGTCTCCGTTCGACAAAGGCTTTTGGCACGTTGACTCCTATGGTGGAAATAACGGATTCCGGATGAGAATCTCCATTCCTACCACATAAAGTCGCCCATAAATCATTAGCAAATGTTAATCAAACTCTTTTAAATCATTAACAAACGTTAACAAAAAGAAAGCCCCGGGGCTTCGTTCCCGGGGCTTTCCCTGCATGGGGTTGATCGAATGGCAGCTACTGGTCAGCGCGCTTGGAGACCTCCTGCACGATGTGATAAATGCGTTCTTTGGCGCGCAGTTTGATCTTCTTCAGCTCCACCTCTTCCAAGGATTCCTTGGCCGAAAGGCTGGGCTTCTTCTGGAGATCACCCAGCCGCGAATCCGCAGACTTGTGTTCCTCCATGAGCTTGCGGAATTCGAAATGCTCCTTCATCAGGCGCTCTTGAACATCTGGGCGCAAGAAATCCATGCTTCCTCCATGCCATGGCGGAACCCGTTCGAGTCCCGCAGGGTGATTGGGTGGACCAAGGTTAGGACCGCTGTCCAGGGCGTCAAGCCCTATTCCGAAGATCTTCGGATCTCCTATGACTGCCATCACTTCCGCACGAACCTTTCCCATGGTTCTCCGCAGCCCTGGCGGCTCGCGGCGGGGAGGCCCGCCCTGGAACCCGCGCCCCGCCCATGAGAGCATGGGTTGCAAGGTCCCGCAGGTCGCGGGCCCGGACAAAGGCTTCCCATGCTGACCTTGCCCCTGATGCGCGCATTGACCTTCGACGACGTTCTGCTCGTTCCAGGTTTCTCGGAACTCCACCCGAACCAGGTGGATCTGGGCACCCGGATCACCCGCGACATCGCCCTGCGCATCCCTCTGATCTCGGCCGCCATGGACACCGTGACCGAAAGCCGCATGGCCATCGCCCTGGCCCAGCTGGGCGGCATCGGCATCATCCACAAGAACCTCAGCCCCGAACGCCAGGCCGAGGAGGTGGACAAGGTCAAGCGCAGCGAATCCGGCATGATCACGGACCCCATCACCATCGAGCCCGACGCTCCCATCCGCGAGGCCGAGGCCCTCATGGCCAAGTTCCGCATCAGCGGCGTGCCCGTGGTGGAAGGGCACAAGCTGGTGGGCATCCTCACCAACCGCGATCTGCGCTTCGAAACCCGCTGGGACATCCCCGTGCGCGAGGCCATGACCAAGGACAACCTGGTGACCGTGCCTGTGGGCACCACCCTGCAGGAGGCCCGCGCCATCCTGCAGAAGCACCGCATCGAGAAGCTGCTGGTGGTGGACGGCCAGGGCCAGCTCAGGGGCCTCATCACCGTCAAGGACATCGAGAAATCCATCGAATACCCGAATGCCTGCAAGGACGGCATGGGCCGCCTTCGGGTGGGCGCCGCCGTGGGAGTGGGCAAGGATCTGCTGGCCCGCGCCGCCGCGCTGGTGGAGGCCAAGGTCGACGTGCTCTGCCTGGACAGCTCCCACGGCCACAGCCAGGGCGTGCTGGAGGCCGTGAGGGCCCTCAAGCAGGCGCATCCCCAGGTCCCCGTCATCGCGGGCAACGTCGCCACCTACCAGGGCGCCAAGGACCTCTGCGCCGCCGGCGCCGACGCGGTGAAGGTGGGCATCGGGCCCGGCTCCATCTGCACCACTCGCATCGTCACGGGGGCGGGCATGCCCCAGATCACGGCCGTGAGCGAAGCCAGCCGGGCCTGCCGCGAAGCGGGCGTGGCCTGCATCGCCGACGGCGGCATCAAGTTCAGCGGCGACGTGGCCAAGGCCATCGCCGCCGGCGCGGACTGCGTGATGATCGGCAGCCTTTTCGCCGGCACCGACGAGGCCCCGGGCGAAACCATTTTCTACGGCGGCCGCACCTTCAAGGCCTATCGCGGCATGGGCAGCCTGGGCGCCATGAAGCAGGGCAGCAAGGATCGCTATTTCCAGGAAGGCAAGGACGACACCAAGCTCGTGCCCGAAGGCATCGAGGGCCAGGTCCCCTACAAGGGCCGCATGGCCGACCTCGTCACCCAACTCATGGGCGGCCTGCGGGCCGGCATGGGCCTCAGCGGCGGCAAGAGCATCGCCGATTTCCAGCAGAAGGCCACCTTCGTGGAGATCAGCGGTTCCGGCCTGCGCGAAAGCCACGCCCACGACGTGATGATCACCAAGGAAGCGCCGAACTATCGGATGGAGTAGCTCTGAAAAGATTCACCACCAAGACACGAAGACACCAAGAAAAGAATGACTGACTTGGCAGTTGCAGTTCTTGGTGTCTTGGTGTCTTGGTGGTTAGCTTTTTCTTGGATTGATGCGTCCCCGGAGCCCCCATGTCCTTCCTCGTGAAAAACGTCCGCCTGATCGACCCCGCGCAGAGCCTCGATGGGCCCGGCGCGCTGCTGGTCGCCGAGGGGAAGGTGGTGGCCATTGGCGCTGAAGCGGCGGCCCATCCCCAGGCGGCGAGAGCCGAGGTGGTGGACGGCGGTGGCGCGGTGCTGGCGCCGGGCTTCGTGGATCTGCACGTGCACTTCCGCGAACCCGGCCAGACGCGCAAGGAGAGCATCGAGACCGGCAGCCGGGCGGCGGTGGCGGGCGGTTTCACGGCCGTGTGCGCCATGGCCAACACCAAGCCCGTGAACGACAGCGTGGCCATCACGGAAATGATGCTCGCCCGCGCCGCCAAAGCGGATCTCTGCCGCTACTTCCCCATTGGCACCGTCAGCCGCGAGATGAAAGGCGAAGAGCTGGCCGACATGGGCACGCTGAAGGCCTCAGGCTGCGTGGCTTTCTCTGACGACGGCCTGCCCATCAGCAATGCCTCGCTCATGCGCCGGGCCCTGGAATACACCCGCTGGCTGGATGTGCCCGTGGTGGCCCACGAAGAAGACAAGGATCTGGCCGGCAAGGGCTACATGCATGAGGGCGCCGTGAGCGCCTCGCTCGGCTGCCTGGGCATCCCCGCCGCGGCGGAAGAGGCCATGGTGGCGCGCGACATCGTGCTGGCCGAACACACCGGCGGCCATCTGCATCTGGCCCACCTCAGCACCAAGGGCTCCATGCGCATGGTGCGCGAAGCCAAGGCCCGTGGCCTGAACGTCACCTGCGAGGTGACGCCCCACCACTTCGCCCTGTCGGACAAAGAGCTGATGAAGTTCGACAGCGATTACAAGATGAACCCGCCCCTGCGCACGGAGGCCGACATCCAGGCGGTGCTCGAAGCCATCGCGGACGGCACCGTGGATGCCATCGCCACGGACCACGCCCCCCACGGCTGGGACGACAAGGAAGTGGAACTGCCCATCGCCGCCTTCGGCGTCATCGGCCTGGAGACCGCCCTGCCCCTCACCCTGGAACTGCTGGTGAACCGCGGTGTCATCAGCCTCTCGAAGGCCCTCAGCCTGCTGGCCTGGGAACCCGCCAAGGTCTTCCACTTGGACCGCCAGGGCCTGGGCAGCCTGAAGCCCGGCGCCCCGGCCGATTTCCTGCTCTTTGACCCGAACGCCAAGGTGCAGGTGGATCGCGCCTTCATCCAGTCCAAGTCCTACAACACGCCCTTCAAGGGCTGGAGCCTGCCCGGCCGGATCCTCGGCACCTGGGTGAACGGGAAACGGGTCTGGGGCTGACGTTTCGCTTCTGAACACAGACACCTGAGTGGCGGCGCCGGCGGCCCTCAGGAACATTTATGATTCGTGGGTCATTTTTATTGCACCATTCCGAGACACCCCTATGATGTGACTGGCATTTTCCCATTTGCCACCATAGGAGGCCAGTCATGTCCACCTCAGCACTCGAAGATGTCCAGGCCACCATCCATGCCGCCAACGCCCGGTTCAGCGAGGCCATGCGCCAGCGGGATGCGGTCAGCCTTGCCTCGCTCTACACCACGCAGGGCCAGTTGTTCCCGCCTCACGGAGAACCCGTGACAGGCCAACCTGGCATCCAAAGGTTCTGGGGCATGGTGATCGGCATGGGCATCGATGATGCCGACCTCAGGACCGGCGAACTCGAAGTCCATGAGGACACCGCCATCGAGTGCGGCCATTACGTGCTGCGCGCAGGCGGCCATCTGGCCGACGAGGGCAAGTACCTGGTGGTTTGGAAACAATCCGGCGGCGCCTGGAAACTGCACCGGGACATCTGGAACACCAGCCAACCACCCAAGGGCTGAGGCTCCGCCCAGTTCCGGGAACCAGGGGGCCTGGGCTTGCTATCCTCGACCCTGGCCCGCCCTCAAAGGCCGGCCCTTCCCCGGCCTCTTTCCCGGAGCCCCCATGTCCCACGCCGTCATCCTGCACTCCCTCCGCAGTCCCATTGGCAAATTCCAAGGAGCCCTGGCTCCTCTCGCGGCGCCGGACCTGGCCGCCCAGGTGATCAAGGCCCTTCTGGCCGCCGTGCCTGGCGCCCTTCCCACCGAGGCCATCCTGGGCAACGTGGTGAGCGCGGGAGTGGGCCAGGCCCCGGCCCGCCAGGCGGCGCTCCGCGGCGGCCTGCCGTCCTCGGTCTCGGCCCTCACCATCAACAAGGTCTGCGGCAGCGGACTCAAGGCCATCCAGCTGGGCGCCAACGCGGTGCGCCTGGGCGACCATGAAGTCGTGCTGGCGGGCGGCATGGAATCCATGTCCAACGCCCCCTATCTCATGCCCAAGCTGCGCGTGGGCGCGCGCATGGGCCACACCGAGGCCAAAGACGCCATGATCCTCGACGGCCTGTGGTGCGCCATGACCGACCAGCACATGGGGCACACCGGCGAACTCGTCGCAGCCAAGTACCGGGTGGGCCGAGAAGCCCAGGATGCCTGGTCTGCCAAGAGCCACCACAAGGCCGTGGCGGCGATCCAGAGCGGCGCCTTCCAGGCGGAGATCGTCCCCATCGCCGTGCCCGGACGGAAGGGCGACCTGATCGTCCGCGAAGACGAAGGCCCCCGCGCCGACTCCACCCCGGAATCCCTGGCCAAGCTGCGGCCGGCCTTCAAGAAAGACGGCACCGTCACCGCCGGGAACGCCCCCAGCGTCAATGATGGCGCCGCGGCCGTCCTGTTGAGCAGCGAGGCCTACGCCAAGGCCCACGGCCTGCCCATCCAGGCGCGCATCCTGGGCACCGCCACCGCCGGGCTCGATCCCGAATGGGTGCTCATGGCGCCGGTGGAGGCCATCCGGAAGCTGCTGGCCCAGGTGGGCTGGTCCGTGGGCGACGTGGACCTCTGGGAGATCAACGAGGCCTTCGCCGTGCAGATGGTGGCCACGGCCCAGGAATTGAACCTGCCCGTGGACCGCATCAACATCCACGGAGGCGCCGTGGCCCTGGGCCATCCCATCGGCGCCTCCGGCGCCCGGGTCATGGCCACCCTGCTCCACGCGCTGGAGCGCCACGGCAAGCAGCGCGGGATCGCCGCCCTGTGCCTCGGCGGCGGCAATGCCATCGCCATGGCGGTGGAGCGGGTCTGATTCCCCGCGAGATCGAACCTCGAAAAGATGGATGAGCCACGGACGGCGCGGATTCACACGGATTTGAATTCAAAAGATAAGGAACACCACCAAGACGCCAAGGCACCAAGAAAAGCCAGATCCGCTGTTCATGCAGTTCTTCTCGGTATCGCCTGCGGCGATACACGAGACAAAAAGAAACTTGGTGCCTTGGTGTCTTGGTGGTGAAAGTCCTTTTCGATTGGACTGAACCTAGCCAGGTATGAATCCGTGGTTTCGATTAATCCTGTGAGCACGGATCCGCACGAATGAAAGGAAAGCACCCGCTTCATCCCCTTCATCCCGGCTAAACATCTTTTTTCTTTTGCCAGGAGGGAGGGATGAAGGGGATAAGGATAAGAGTCGCCGGGCCCCCAGGAACCTGTGTCTGTGGTTCTCACGGCTTTTCAAAAGCGGGTTGGCCACGGATGACACGGATTTACACGGATTCGAAGTCAAAAGATAAAGAACACCACCAAGACGCCAAGACACCAAGAAAAGCCAGATCCGCTGTTCATGCCGTTCTTCTCGGTATCGCCTGCGGCGATACACGAGACAAAAAGAACCTTGGTGCCTTGGTGTCTTGGTGGTGAAAGTCCTTTTTCGATTGGACTGAACCCAGCCAGGTATGAATCCGTGGCCGGCCGGTGAGGGGGTATTAGAAGCTGTAGCGCACCTGCGCGCCGAGGATGTTGATGGCGGCCTTGATGGTGCCGCTGAGGTTGCCGCGGAAGACGTTGGGATCCGAGAGTGAGCTGCCGGAAAGCAGGTCGACCTTGCCGTCGCTGATGAACAGCCGGCTGTAGCCCACATCCACCGAAACCTTCTTGGAGAAGGCGTAGCTGGCGCCGAGGGCCACCCACTTGCGGTCGTTGTCGGGGATGCGGGGCGTCCGGTGGGCCTCATCCACGGCGCTCTTGTCGAAGGCCACGCCGGCCCGGAGGGTCCACTCCGAATCCAGCTTCCAGGTGCCGCCCAGGGAAATGAAGGTGGTGTCGCTCCAGTTCTCGTCCGTGATGGAATCCGTCAGGCCCGTGTCGAACTTGATGCGCAGCTCCTTGAACCGGGACCAGGTGGTCCGGGCCACTTCGCCCTGCAACGAGAAGGTGGGAGTCGCCTTCCAGTCGAAGCCCAGGGAGGTGGTGGCAGGCAGGTTCAGTTCGGCGGTTCCTTTGCCGTTCTTGAGGCCCTTGGCCGCCAGTCCGTTGGCGAGGAAGTAGGGGGCCACGTTCGGAATGTTGGAGGGGATCTCGAAGGTGGCGTCGCCTTTCAAGGTCATGTTCATGGCGCTCTGGTGCGAGAGGCCGATCCTGAGATCGGCATTGGGCTCCCAGACCAGGCCCGCCTTGAACCCGTAGCCCCAGCCGTCGCCCTTCAGGCCGCCCTTGCCGTCGTAGGCGCCCGGCGTCGCTCCGATCAGGAGGGCCATGTTCGCGGCGGTGGAGGGAGGCGTCACGCCCGCCTGGATGAACCCGGAGGCCGCCGAGGAAGCCAGGAGTGTGCCGTAGTCCACGGCGTTGGTGAGCTCCGCGTCCGCCTTGCGGGCGATGAAGGCCACGCCGCCGGACCATTCGGGGCTGAAGCGGTAGGCGATGCTGGGGGCGATGTCGATGGTCTTGAGGTCGGATTTCAGCGCGTGGTAGCGGCCGATCCAATTGGCGTCGTATTCGGTGGTGAGACCGAAGGGCACGTTCAGGGAAAGACCCAGTTTCAGATCCTTGTTCACGCTGTACATGATGTTGAACTCGGGCAGTACCGCGGAAATGGCGGCGTTGCCGTGGTTCGGCGAGCCCGAGATGGGCAGGAAGGAGGAGTTGAACCCGAGGCCGGACAGCATGGGCGTGCGCGAAGCGGAACCATTCTCGAACTTCGCGCTCAGGCCCACGTAGGTGCCGCCCAGCGAAAACTGGGTGCCGTCGTACTGGGTCATCACGGCGGGATTGAAGAAGAGGGCGCTGATATCGCCGCCCCCGGCACTGATGCCGGCGAAAGCATTGCCCTGGGAAAGGGGGCTCTGCTCACGCAACTGGAAACCGCTGGCCTGAGCCCGGGGCGCGAAGGCGGCTGCGGCGGCGAGGGTCAGGACCGTGAGGGTGAGGCGCGAACGGTGGTTCATAGGGGCAATGCTCCCGACCCGGCTTCCCGGGGTGCTTGGCCGTTTCCAGCCGATTCCGTAGGGATGAAGGATGAAGAATGGACCACGATACCAAATCGTCACCGTCCTGCAACCGCTCCAACAATCTTACCGTAAGGAAAGATCATTAACGACTTATACATCACCAACGGAGCGATTCAACCACGTCCCGCGCAGGCCTCCCGGAGGCTTCGTCCTTCCGCCAAATCCTGAACCAATGCCGATCCCATGACGGGGGTTGCGCCCAGGGCCCGGACAGCCGAAAGGCTCCGGGCATCGGAAAGGCCGAACCCCACGGCCAGGGGCCGCGCCGTCACGGAGCGCAGATCCGCCACACGCCGCGCCACGGGGGCCAGATCCGTATTCCGGCCTGCGCCGGTGACGCCGAGGCGCGCCACCACGTAGGCGAAGCGCTGGGCGAAGGGAGCCTCCGGCCCCGGATCCGGCCGCTCCGACAACAGGACGCGGGCCCGGTCCAGCTCCGTGGTGGGAGCCAGCAGCGGCACCATGGGGTAGCCCGCCGCCCTCAGGCTGGCCTCGAACCCGGGCTCCTCCCCGAAGGGCAGGTCCACCACCAGCAGCGCCTTCACAGGTGTGGGCGCCAGCAGGGCCCGCAGGCGGTCCGCGCCGATCTGGAACAGGGGATTGACATAGGTGAACAGGATGATGTCTGGACTGTCCGCGAGGCCCGCCAGGGCCTGCAGCACCTTCAGGGGCGTCGCGCCGCGGGCAATGGCCCGGTGGGCGGCGGCCTGAAGCACGGGGCCATCGGCGATGGGATCCGAATGGGGCAGGCCCACCTCGATGGCCTCGAACCCCAGAGCCCTGGCTTCGCCGAGCAGGGAGGGCAGCGCCTCCAGCGAGGGATCGCCCGCCATGATGAAAGGAAGGAGCGGATTCAGCGTCATCTCAGATCCCCAGGCGCGATTGGTAGGTGGACAGATCCTTGTCGCCTCTTCCGCTGAGCCCCAGCAGGACGGAGGCGACGCCTTCGGCGGCGAGCTGCGGCAGCAGGGCCAAGGCGTGGCTGCTTTCCAAGGCCGGCAGGATGCCCTCGCTTTCGCAGAGCAGGCGCGCGCCCGCGAGCGCCTGCTCGTCGGAGGCCCGCCGCACGTCGACCTGGCCGTCCAGGGCCAGGGCCGCCAACTCGGGGCCCAGCGCCGGATAGTCCAACCCCGCGCTGATGCTGGCGGTCTCGGCGGTATGGCCGTGGTCATCCTGCAGCAGCAGCGTCTTGCAGCCGTGCAGCACGCCCATGCGGCCGCCATCCAGCCGCGCGGCATGTTCTCCCAAGGCCATGCCGTGGCCGCCCGCCTCCACCGCGACGCGGCGCAACCCATCGCCCAGGAAGGGCACCAGCAGGCCCAGGCCGTTGCTCCCGCCGCCTGCGCAGGCGATCACCACTTCGGGCAGGGCGCCGGATTGCTCCAGAACCTGGGCCCTGGCCTCTTCGCCAATGACGGTCTGGAAGCTGCGCACCAGGGTGGGAAAGGGATGGGGCCCCAGGGCCGAGCCCAGGATGTAGTGGGCCTTGTCGCAGCGGCCCGCCCAGGCCCGCAGGGCCTCATTCACGGCCTCCTTGAGGGTGCCCTGCCCCGCCTCCACCGGCACCACCTTCGCGCCGAAGAGACGCATGCGCGCCACGTTCGGCGCCTGCCGCGCCATGTCCGTGACTCCCATGTACACGGTGCAGTCCAGCCCCAGGCGCGCGCAGGCCGCCGCCGTGGCCACGCCGTGCTGGCCCGCGCCCGTTTCGGCGATGACCTCCGCCTTGCCCATGCGCCGGGCCAGCAGGGCCTGGGCCAAAGCGTTATTGATCTTGTGGGCGCCGGTGTGGGTGAGATCCTCCCGCTTGAGGAAAAGAGCCCTCAGTCCAAGCTTCGCGGCGAGCCTTGGGGCCGGGGTGAGAGGCGTGGGACGCCCCACGAAGTGCCGCAACTCCGCTTTCAGCTCGGCCTGAAAAGCCGAATCTTCGATCGCGCCGCGGAAGCTCGCCTCCAGGTCCAACAGCGGTTGCATCAGGGTTTCGGGGGCATAGCACCCGCCCAGGGCCTGGGCCCCGAACCGGGTGGGAAGGCTGAAGCCAGCAGTCATGGAAACTCCACGTGATGGGCGGTCCGGATGTAATCCCGCACTTTGTCCTGGTCTTTCACGCCAGGCTCAGCCTCCAGGCGGCTGGCGGCGTCCACCCCGCGGAACTGCGCCCGCGCGGCGGCTGGAAGGAAATTCAGCCGGCCCGCCAGGTTCGCGGCGTCGAGACCGCCCGCCAGCAGGAAGGGCCCGGGCGGGGGAAAGCCCATGGCATGGGCCTGCCCCGATCCTCCGGCCACGCCGGTGGCCCCGGGGCTGGGCTCCCAGAGGTAGAGGTCGGCGGTCACTGGCGATTGACCCGCCTCGTCCGCCCAGGGCAGCAGCACAAAGAGCCCCGCTGACCGCAGCAGGCGCGCGCCGGCTTCCCGCTGGTCCGGAGGCAGGTGGGGCTGCACCCGCTGGAAGCCGTGCCGCCGGGCCAAGGCCAGGATGGGTTCGGCGGTATCGGCCACCTGCACCAGCACGGCGCGGTCCAGGAAGGGCGAAGCTACCGAGAGATCGCCGCAGTGCCTTGGGCTGGGCGGATGCACGACGAAACCCAGCAAATCCGCACCCTGATCCGCGGCGAAGGCGGCGTCCTCGGCGCGGACCAGGCCGCAAACTTTGGCGAGGCTGGTCACGACACCCCCGTGCGCAGCTCAGCGAGGGCCCGGGCCAGGAAGTCTTTGGGATCCGCGCTGCGCATGAGCGCCTCGCCGATGAGCACCGCGTCGAAACCGGCGCGCAGGGCGGCGCGGGCGTCCTCCGGTGTGGCCAGGCCTGATTCGCGGATGAGCACCGCTTCTGGAAAAGCCCGCCGCAGCGGGGCCGCCGTGGGTTCCCCCAGGGTGAAGGTGGAGAGGTCGCGGGCGTTGATGCCCACCAGCCGCGCCTGAGCCTCTTGGGCAAAGCCCACTTCCGTGAGGTCGTGCAGTTCCACCAGGGGCTCCAGCCCCCGGGCCCGGGCGGCTTCGGCGAAGGCCGCCGTATGTCCTTTCAGCACCCGGGCGATGAGGAGCACGGCCTCGGCGCCGGTGCCCTCCGCTTCAGCCAGCTGCGATTCCGCGATCACGAAGCCCTTGTAGAGCCTCGGCAAGCCCAGCTCCTCCGCGGCCCGCAGATCCTTCGTGGATCCCTTGAAGTAAGCGGGTTCCGCCAGGATGGAGAGGGCCGAGGCTCCACCTTCCTGGTAGGCCCGCAGTTGGGGCAGCAGCGGCGTGCCCTTGGCGAAGGGCCCCAGGGAGGGCGAAGCCTGCTTGTATTCCGCGATGACGGCACCGCCGCGCTGGGCGGCATCCCGGCGGAGCGCGGATTCGAAAGCCCCCGGGCCGGACAGGGCCCGGCGAAGGGGGGGCGCGGCCTTCAGCTGGGCCAGGCGGGCCAGTTCGGACACCAGCACCTTCTGCAGGTGGGAGGTGGCGCTGAGGCCCGTGCCGTGGACGAGGGAGGCGGGATCGGGAAGGCGGTTCATGACTGCACCTGGAGGGTGAAAGGGAGCGTGAAGCCCTGGTCGAGGCGGAGGCGCACCTCGCGCAGGGTGCCGGCCAGGCCGTCGAGGCCGTGATCCCGATGCAGGTGCAGGCCCAGGGCCGCCTGCAGGGCCACGGCATCGGCCACGGCGGGACGGAAATCCGCGTGGGCCGCGCCGCCGAACAGGCCGCGGGCCACGGCCAGCGCTTCGGCGCGGTCATGGACGCGCAGGGCGTGCCGGGCCGGCGGCGTGAGGCCCAGTTCCCGGGGCACCAGCACCTGGGGCGCGGCCACCCGGCCCTCCCGCGCGGCGAGGACCGTCGTGGGCCCTTCGATGGAGGCTTCATCGAGGCCCTTCCCTTCCGCGTCCTTGCCGTGGATCACGAAGGCCCGGCGCAGGCTGGGCCGGCGCGCCAGGGCCCCGGCCATGGGCGCGGCGAGCTCCTCGCGGGCCACGCCCAGCAGTTGCAGGGGCGGTTGGCCGGGATTCAGCAGCGGCCCCAGCAGGTTGAAGATGGTGGGAATGCCCAGGCGCTTGCGGATCTCCCTCAGGCGGCCCAGCAGCGGGTGGTAGGCCGGGGCGAACAGGAAGGCGAAGCAGCGGTCCGCGAGATCGGCGGACAGGTCGGTGCTGGCCCGGGCCAGGTCGTAGCCCAGGGCCTCCAGCAGGTCCGCGCTGCCGCAGACGCCCGTGGCCGCGCGGTTGCCGTGCTTGACGACGGGCACGCCGAAATGAGGCAGCAGCAGGGCCGCCAGCGTGCTGAGGTTGGCGGTGGAGGAACCGTCGCCGCCCGTGCCGCAGGTGTCGAGCGCATCCTCAGGCACCGGCGGGAAGGGCATCGCCACGTCGGACAGGGCGTCCGCGAAGGCCGCCAGCTCGTGCGCTTCGGGCACCCGCTGGGCCAGCAGGGCCAGGCAGGCGCCCACCAGCAGGGCGTCCGTGTCCTGGTCGATGAAGATGCGCATCAGCTCCGAGGCCGTATCGGCCGGGAGCGGACGGATGGGGTTGTGGGTGGTGAGCAGGGTCATGGGTGTCGTTCCAGGGCGAGCCGAAGGAAGTTGGCGAGCATGGCGGGGCCGTCGGGAGTGAGGATGCTTTCGGGATGGAACTGCACGCCCCAGCGGGGCAGCTGGCAGTGCTCCATGGCCATGATTTCTCCGCCGGGACTGCGGCCCGTGACGCGCCAGCAACCGGGCAGCGAAGCCGGATCCACGATGAGGCTGTGGTAGCGGCCCACGGGCAGGCCCGCGGGCAGGCCCTGGAAGAGGCCCGCGCCCTCGTGCTCCAGCGGCGTGGCCTCGCCGTGCAGCGGTTCCACGGCGCGGGTAACCCGGCCTCCGCTGGCCGCCGCCAGGGCCTGGTGGCCCAGGCAGACACCAAGGAGGGGCACCGCCCAATCCGAGGCGCCGAGGGCCATGTGGGCGAGGTTTTCCGTGGGATGGCCGGGGCCCGGCGAAAGCACCACGGCCCGGGGGTTCAGGGCCTGGGCCTGGGCCAGTGTGATGGCGTCGTGGCGGACTACCTTCGTTTCGGCGCCGAGGGTCTCGAAGGCCTGCACCAGGTTGTAGGTGAAGGAATCCAACGCATCGATCAAGAGAATCATCGGGAGGCTCCGGGCAGCTGCACCCCAAGGGCCTGGGCGATGGCGCCCAGCTTGTGCAGGGTTTCGACATACTCGGCCTCGGGCCTGGAGGCGCGCACCACGCCGGCACCTGCCTGGATGTGGGCCGCGCCACCAGCGTAGACGGCCGTGCGCAGGATGAGGGCCGTGTCCAGCACGCCGTCGGCGCCCAGCCGCAGCAGCACGCCTCCGTAGGGGCCGCGCACTTCGCCTTCCAGCTCGGCGATGCGCTGGCAGGCGCGGAGTTTCGGCGCGCCGCTGACGGTGCCCGCCGGGAAGGCCGCCGCCAGCACGTCCAGCGCGTCGACGCCGGCCTTCAACTGGGCCTTCACGGTGGTGGTGAGGTGCAGCACGTGGCTGGTGCGCTGGAGGGCCAGGGGCCGCTCGACATGCACGCCGCCAGGGACGCCCACGCGGCCCAGGTCGTTGCGGGCGAGATCCACCAGCATCTGGTGCTCGGCCAATTCCTTGGGATCGCGCTTCAGGGCCTCGAAGCGGCGGGCATCCTCCTCGGCGGTGGCGCCGCGGGGCACGGTGCCCGCGATGGGCAGGGTTTCGGCTTCGCCGCCCTGGACGCGCACCAGCATTTCCGGCGAGGCGCCCACCAGGGCGAAGTCCTCCCACTCCAGCAGAAATCCGTAGGGGCTGGGGTTGAGGCGGCGCAGGCGGCGGTAGGCCTCCAGCGGCGGGGGCGGATCCTCGATCCGGAAGCGCTGGCTGGGCACCAGCTGGTAGATGTCGCCGTCGAGGATCAGCTCCTGGGCAGCGGCCACGGCGCCTTCGTAGGCTTCGCGGGCCATGAGAGCCTTCGCCACCGGCCTGGCCTGGCCGGGGCCGGGGTCCTTGACGCCTTCCAGCAGCCGCCGCCTCAGGTCTGCCAGGCGCGCGAATCCGGCTTCCGGGCTCGCGTCCAGGGTCTGCAGCTCCGCCACCTGGTGCAGGTGGTCGAAGACCAGCGCCGTGTCGAAGCGCCGCACCCAGAGCCCCGGCAGGCCCAAGGTGTTCCGGGCGGGAAGCGGCAGGGTAGGCTCCAGGGCCCCCATGGCCTCGAAGCCCAGGTAGCCCGCGCAGCCCACGCCCACGGGCAGGGCTTCGCGCAGGGCCGGGAGGGCGGCGGCGGAATCGTGCAGGGCATCCGCAGGCGCCTCCCCCGCCAGGCCGCGCAGGGCCTCCACCCAACCGGTGGCGGGTGCGGGCAGGCGGCATTCACCCGGGCCTTCCAGCAGCACGAAGCTGTGACGTCCCACCCGCTCGCCCTGGTCGCAGGATTCCAGCAGCAGGCTGGCCCCGGCTGGACGAAGGGCGAGATAGGCCGCCAGGGGCGTGAGCAGGTCCGCCGGGAGGGGATGTCGGATCAGGTGCATGGTCAGGTGCGTGGTCAGGTGCATGGTGTCGCGCCTTGGAGAAAGCCTCAGACCGGTTTGGCCGGGATGGGGCGTGGGGGCCCGGGGGTGTGCGGGAAGCGCGGAACCACCGGAGAGCAATAACGAAAAAGCCCGACCATCAGGTCGGGCTCGGAAGGTCCGGGGTGGCAGGGCCGCTAGGCCTCGCGCAAGGAGCCGTCCGAGCCCATGCGCCACCACCAAGCCTCGGAGGAGAGGCCCTGGCAGGGGACGGGGAAGGACAGCAGCATGAAAGGGATGAAACCCCAAGCCCCTGCCGTTGTCAAGCCCCGGGGATCCAGGGTCCGCAGATCCCGGGGACCCGGGTCCGCCAGGATGTGGTTTGATGAGAGATTGCTAGCGGATGGCCATGGAACCCACCGAACGCCCTATCACCATTCAGATTTCCGAGGAGGATCTGGCCCCCCGGGGGCCATGGTCCTTCCTGGCGTCCTCTCTGCCCGGAGGTTTCACCCGCTGGGGCTGGGGGCTCATGGGGGGCTGGGTGCTCGCGGTGCTGGGCTCCACCCTGGGCTGGGCCGGCCACCTGCGCCGGGCCGCGGGCTGGAGCGCCCTGCCCAGCCACTGGGGCGAAAGCCTCAGCGCCCGCGACATCTGGGAACTGGTGGAGAACGGGGGGCTCAAGCATCGCCTCACCAATTCCCCCACCGTGCACCTTTTCGCCCTCGGCATCATCGTGGTGCTCTGGTGCGGCTGGCGGATGCAGGCCGAGGAAGCCTCCCTGAAAGCCCGGCTCAGCTCCTGGCTGCTGGGCGCCCTGGATACAGTCCTCATCGGCTTCCTGCCCCTGGGCCTGGTGGCCTGGCTGGCGGATCTGTCCCTGGCCGGCCTGGGCGCTTCCGGCATCGAGGCCCTCGGCTGGATGGCCTTCTTCGGCCGCCCCCTGGTGTGGATGGGCCTCGTGGCGGCCCTCAACCTCCAGTGGTGGCTCTGCCGCCTGGGCCGCCTGGCAGGTCCCACCCGGGGCTACCGCACCCACTTGGCCGACTCCTTCCTGCGCCTCTGGTCCCATCCCATCCAGTGGGGCTTCATCACGATCGGCGGGGCGGCGCTCCGCGCGCTCCTGCCCTTCCTCGTCCTCCTGCTGGCTTGGCGCATGGGAGGCGGCACCACGTTCCGGGTCTGGCTGTTCCTGCTCCTCCAGCTGTTCGCCACCGCCATCAACGGCTGGATCATGGGCTGGCTGCTGAGGGCGGCCGCCCAGTTCTGGTCCCACGACATCATCGTGCGGGATGCCCGCGCGGCCCTGAAGGAATCCGTCCGTGAAGCTCAAGCCCTGTAGCGCCCTGATCTGCTGCCTGCTGTCGATCCCCCTCTCGGCGCAGGCGACGAACACCAAGGCGGAAGTGATCCCCATCTCCGCCTCCATCCCTGAAGACGAGGCCATCCAGAAGGTCATCGCGCCCCTGGCCGCTGAGATCAAGGCCACCTTCGATCTGCCCCTGGTGCAGGCGCCCCAGGGCCTCTTCCGCGGGCGACGCGGGGAGGAGAATCTGCTGGGCTACTGGACTGCCGACGTCATGCGGCGGGCGGCCCAGAACGTGGTGGGCGCCCCCGTGCGCTTCGCCATCACCAATGCCGGCGGCCTGCGCTCCAACCTGCGGCCCGGCCCCCTGAAGGTGGGCGACATCTTCGAGCTGATGCCCTTCGAAAACGAACTCGTGGTGATCGAGCTCACGGGCGCCGAGGTGATCCAGGTGGTGAAGGAAGGCATCGTGCGCCGCGGCGGCGAGCCCTGCTCCGGCGTGAAGGCCGTGGTGGGCGGCACGCCGGAGGCAGGCACCTACACGCTGGTCTGGGAGGACGGCCGTCCCATCGATCCCAAGGAAGTGGTGAAGGTGGCCACCTCCGACTATCTCTACGGCGGCGGCGATTCCATCCCCACCCTGAAGCTGGGCCGCAAGCCCTTCACCACCGGCGTCACCCTGCGCCAGATGCTGCTGGACGAATGCGCCGCCCTGGCCAAGGCCAAGAAGGAACTGCTGCCCCCGCCTCCGGGCCGCTACACCATTCCCGCGCCCATCCAGGAAGCCATCCGCGACAAGAAATTCAAGCTGTAGGAGACGAAGATGGAACGTCGTCATTTCCTCGCCTCCCTGAGCGCCGCCGCCATGGCTTCCCAGCTGCCCCTGCGGGCCCGGGCGGACGCCCCTTCAGCCAGGGCGGACGCCCATTCAGCTGGTGCGGACGCCCCTCCAGCCGGTTCGGGCCGCATCACCCTGCTGCACACCAACGACACTCACTCCCGCATCGAGCCCTTCGGCCCCGGCAACGGCGCCATCAGCGGCCTGGGCGGCGTGGCCCGCCGCGCCACCCTGGTGAAGCAGCTGAGGCAGCAGCTGGGCGCCGTGCTGCTGCTGGACGCGGGCGACACCTTCCAGGGCACGCCCTACTTCAACCGCTACAAGGGCCGCCTGGACTACCAGCTCATGCGCATGGTGGGCTACGACGCGGGCACCTTGGGCAACCACGACTTCGACAACGGCGTGGGCATGCTGGTGGAGGCCATGGAATCCATGGAGAAGCTCCAGCACGCCAACCCGCCCTTCGCCTTCGTGAACTGCAACTTCGACTTCAAGGGCGCCCCCAGCCTCAGCAAGCGGGTGCGGCCCTACCTGGTGAAGGCATTCCCCGGACTGCGTGTGGGCATCACCGGCGTGGGCGTGGCCTTCGCGGGCCTGGTGGCCCCCAAGAACCACGAGGGCATCGTCTGGAAGGATCCCTACGACAGCCTGAAGCCCATCGTGAAGCGGCTGCGCGAGGTGGAGAAGGTGGACCTGGTGGTGGTGCTCTCCCACCTCGGCTACAACCTCAACGGCAGCGCCCCCGACGACCTGCAGATGCCCGGCCAGGTGGCGGGCATCGACGCCATCATCGGCGGCCACAGCCACACGTTTCTGGACAAGCCCACCAAGGTGCCCCAGGCCCGGGGCGAGACGCTGGTGTTCCAGGTGGGCTTCGGAGGCGTGAACCTGGGCCGCATGGATTTCGCCGTGGCGCGGGGCGCGGTGCGGGCCGCCTCCGGCTCCGCCATGCCTGTCATGGGCTCCATCGTGACCTAGGTCCCAATCCGCGCTGGCCCGGAGGAATGCTGCTTGAAGCGGCGCTTTCGCCATGGGAGTCTGCCTTGCGACCCGCTTGTTCGAACATGCATGCCCCGCCGCCCGGCCCTCACCCCGAATCCGGCGGAGCCTGACCACCAAGGAGCCCCCATGACCACGCAGAAGATCATCTGGACCGAGATCGACGAGGCCCCCGCCCTCGCCACCTATTCCCTGCTGCCGGTCATCCAGGCCTTCACCCGCGGCACCGGCATCGAGGTGGAAACCTCCGACATTTCCCTGGCGGGCCGCATTCTCGCCGCGTTCCCCGAGCGCCTCACCGAGGCCCAGCGCGTGCCCGACAACCTGGCCCGCCTGGGCGAGCTGGCCCTGAAGTCCGAGGCCAACATCATCAAGCTCCCCAACATCAGCGCCTCCATTCCCCAGCTCATCGCGGCCATCAAGGAACTGCAATCCCAGGGCTTCGCAGTTCCCGACTATCCCGAGCAACCCACCGAGGAAGTGGACAAGGCCATCCAGGCCCGCTACGCCAAAGTGCTGGGCAGCGCCGTGAATCCCGTGCTGCGGGAAGGCAACTCCGACCGCCGCGCGCCGCTCTCCGTGAAGAACTACGCCAAGCAGCACCCCCACAAGATGAGCGCCTGGGCCCCCGCTTCCAAAGCCCGGGTGGCCCATATGGCCGACGGGGATTTCTACGGCAGTGAGACTGCCATCACCCTGCCCACGGCCACCACGGCCCGCATCGAATTTGTGGCCGCAGACGGTTCGGTCAAGGTGCTGAAGGAGAAGCTTCCCCTGAAGGAAGCCGAGGTGCTGGACGCCTCCGTGATGAACGTCCGCGCCCTCCGGGCCTTCTACGCCGAGCAGATCGACACCGCCAAGCACGAAGGGCTGCTGCTCTCCCTGCACCTGAAGGCCACCATGATGAAGATCTCCGATCCCGTCATGTTCGGCCACGCCGTGTCCGTGTACTACCAGGCGGTCTTCGACAAGCACCTGGCCACCCTCAACGAACTGGGCATCAACACCGCCAACGGCCTGGGGGATGTCTACGCCAAGATCCAGGCCCTGCCTGAAGCCCGCCGCGCCGCCATCGAGGCGGACATCCAGGCGGTCTATGCCACGCGCCCGGCCCTGGCCATGGTGGATTCCGATAAGGGCATCACCAACCTGCACGTGCCCAACGACATCATCGTGGACGCCTCCATGCCCGTGGTGGTGCGCGATTCCGGCAAGATGTGGGGCGCGGACGGCAAGCTGCACGACACCCTGGCCATGATCCCCGACCGCTGCTACGCCACCATGTACCAGGCCATCATCGAGGACTGCCAGCGGCACGGCGCCTTCAACCCCGCCACCATCGGCAGCGTGCCCAACGTGGGCCTCATGGCCCAGAAGGCCGAGGAGTACGGCTCCCACGACAAGACCTTCTTCGCCCCCGCCGAGGGAACCATCCGCATCGTGGATGCGGACGGAAACACCCTGCTCAGCCAGAAGGTCGAGGCCGGGGACATCTTCCGGGCCTGCCAGACCAAGGACGCCCCCATCCAGGACTGGGTGAAGCTGGCCGTGTCCCGCGCCCGCATCACCGGCACGCCTGCCATCTTCTGGCTGGACAAGCAGCGTGCCCACGATGCCCAGGTCATCACCAAGGTGGAAGCCTGCCTGAAGCAGCACGACACCGCCGGCCTCGATATCCGCATCCTGCCTCCCGTCGAAGCCATGAAGCTCTCCTGCGAACGCATCCGCGCGGGCAAGGACACCATCTCCGTCACTGGCAACGTCCTGCGCGACTACCTGACGGACCTCTTCCCCATCATCGAGCTGGGCACCAGCGCCAAGATGCTCTCCGTGGTGCCCCTGCTGGGCGGCGGCGGCCTCTTCGAAACCGGCGCCGGCGGTTCCGCCCCCAAGCACGTGCAGCAGTTCCAGAAAGAGGGCTACCTGCGCTGGGACAGCCTGGGCGAATTCTCGGCCTTCTGCGCCTCGCTGGAGCACGTGGCCAACACCTTCCAGAACGCCAAAGCCGCGGTGCTTGCCGAAACCCTGGATCTGGCCATCGCCAAGTTCCTGGACAACGACAAGTCCCCCGCCCGCAAAGTGGGCCAGATCGACAACCGCGGCAGCCACTTCTACCTGGCCCTCTACTGGGCCCAGGCCCTGGCGGCCCAGACCAAGGACGCCGATCTGCGCGCCCGCTTCACCGCCGTGGCCCAGACCCTCGGCGACAACGAAGCCAAGATCAACAACGAGCTCATCGGCGCCCAGGGACGGCCCGTGGACATGGGCGGCTACTACCACCCCGACAAGGCCAAGACCGGCGCCGCCATGCGCCCCAGCCCCACCCTCAACGCCATCATCGACGGACTGAAGTAGACCTCCATAGCCCTTGATTGAGCCCGCAAACGGACCCGCTCGCGGGTCCGTTTGCATGTCAGCATGCTTGGAGTTCCACTCGTTCGCGGAGTCCACATGGGACCGAACCTCCCTCAAACGGCCTGGTTGGTGCTCGCTCTTAGCGTGGCCCTCTGCGGAGCCGAGGTTCCGCCGCAGCAACCCTCCGCCCGGGCAACATCCTCGCCCCACGGACACATGCCCCTGGACCCCTCGCTGCTGGATCGCTGGGAACGGGAACGTACCCAGGCGCCGGTACCAACCGTCGGCGAGATGAGAGCCACTCCTCAGACCAACGCAACCACCGCGAACTTCCTGAGCGATGTATCCACCCAGGGCGCCTTGCGCGACCAAGGGGCCAATGGCAATTGCTGGGTGTGGGCTGGCTCGGCCATGGCGGAAGTGGCCCTCAAAGCGTCCTACGGGTACCAGGACAGCCTTTCCATTCAGTACGTCGATTCCCTCATGAACGAGGACAACTGGCGCAAGGGAGGCACCCTCACGGCGTACTGCGATTACGTGAATGGAGCCAAGCGGCTCGTGCCCTGGGCCAACGCCAATGCCGCCTACGTGGACGGCATCGCGGGCGGGCTGACCGGACGGAGCCTCATTCCCACGGCAGCCATCCAGCAAGTCCCTGCCTACACGCAGGTCATGCTCCAGGGCAGCACCGTCCCCACCGCATGGGTGAGCCAGGCTGAAGCCATCGCCGCCATCAAGCGCCTTCTCGACGCGCGCCGGGCGGTGAGCTTCTCCTTCATCACGCAATTCGGTGGCCCTGGAGGCTTCGACGAGTGGTGGGAGAACAATCCCGAAAGCGCCGTGTGGCCCGAGCCCCTCACAGGCCCCAAGGGCACGCCGGATGGGAACTGGGGAGCCCACATGATCGTGCTGGTGGGCTACGACATGAGCGACCCCTCGCCGGCCAACCATTGCTGGATTGTCCTCAACAGCTGGGGCACACCCGTCAATCGCCCCCAAGGCCTCCTCCGCCTGCCCATGGCCATGAAATACGATGCCAGCTTCACCCTGAACGGAACCACGTACAGGAACTACGCCTTTGAGGCTCTGGATCTAAGCGCGGACCATCCCACCGCCACGGTTCCCTCTCTGAGCGTCGCTCGTTCTTCCAACCAACCCAAACTTGGGTTGCCCTTCACCTTCACCGTCACCGCCAGCGGTTATCCTCCCTTCAGCTACCAGTGGCGCAAAGATGGGCAGGCCATCCCCGGAGCCACTTCCGCCGCCTACACCCTTCCCTACCTGACCGAGGCAGATGGGGGCCACAGCTTCGACGTGGTGGTGAGCAACCAAGTGGGCGGTGCGGGGATATCCACCTCCAGCACCATTCACCAGATGCCTTCTCTCTCCGGCCAGCAGCAGCTGCTGACCAATCCGGGCTTCGAGGACGGCGTCGGCCAGACCGCCTGGGCCCTGAAGGATAATCCTGGCGCGTCAGGATCCGTGGTCGTCCAGAAAGGGCCGGCCAGCTGCCGAAGCGGTAGCTGGAGCGCCGCCATCGGCTACGCAAATCGCATTAACGGGTACTCGGGGGCGCTCGAACAAACCCTCACCCTACCTACGGGCCCCGGCACAATTCTCCTCAACTACTGGGCCCACGCGAACACTGGCATCGTCTTTGGGCCTGGACGCGGAACGCTTTCCCTCAAGGTGCTCGATGCCACCACGAGGGAGCCCCTCTTGACAGGAAGGACCCAACGCAACCTCGAACCAGCCGTGCTGCTCTGGTCCCAGGAGCAGCTGGGCCTCAGCGATCTCAAGGGCCGACGCGTGACCCTGCGCCTGGAGGCGGAAGCCGCCCTGTGTCAGTGGAGCCTGGATGACTTCGCCATCACCCTGGATCCTGCGGACACCACACCTTTGCCCGTGATTGCCTCCTTCAACCCCGCATCAGGCAATCCTGGCGACACGGTCGTGCTTACCGGCTCTGGGTTCACGGGCACGTCACTGGTCCAGTTCCACGGGCTGCTCGCCCCTTTCACAGTCGACAGCGACACCCAGATTACCGCCACTGTTCCCCGCAGCGACTCCTGGGGGGCCGATGCCGTGACCACCGGGACCATCAGTGTCAACACGCCCGCGGGCACGGGCAACAGCGCCACCCCCTTCCAGGTGCTGCGGCCAAAAATCCTCGCGCACCTGCCTGCCAGCGCCACCCGGGGCACACCGCTCGTCCTCAGCGGATCGGGCTTCACGGGCGTCTCCAAGGTCACCTTCGACGGCGTGGCGGGACCGGCCCTCGCCCCTGCCACCTTCCAGGTGGATGGCGATACGCAGATCACCACCATCATCCCGGCAGGGGCCATCTCCGGAAACGTCACCGTGACGAATCCATACGGAACCTCCACCTGTCCCATCAGAGTGCTGCCGAACGGGCCGGTCACCGTGACCATCACGCCCAGGCCCCAGGCCCTCCTCGCGGGGACCGCCCCGGTCTTTACAGCCGCGGTCACGGGCGACCTGGACCAGCGGGTGATCTGGCAGTACCAATATTCAAGCCAGAAAACATACTTTTCCGGCAGCGATACCGTCAATCCCCTCTCCGTTTCCCTGGATCCGACCCCCGGCACCCTGACGCTTTCGGTCCTTTGGTACGGCGACTTCACGACCGTGTCCGACACCTTGACCCTTCCAGTCAAGAGCCCCGATTTCCTAGGCACCGGCACCATCTCGGCGTTGGACATGCTGGAACTCGCCAAGCACTACGGGCGCAAGGCCGGTGATCCCGGATTCAACCCGGCCATGGATTTGGATGGCAATGGAATCGTCGATGACGCCGACCTCACGATCTTCCTGGCCCATTACTGAGGAGGCGCCCGTGGACCGACGAACCTTGACTTCGGCAATCCTCTCCTGCGCCTTCGCGGGAGTCCTGGGACTCCTGACCGCCTGCGGCGGAGGATCTTCCACCCCGCCCGGCCCCGCCACCAAGCTGCACTACACGAATCCCCCGGCATCCGGCTTTCGGCTGGAGGTCGATCCGGCCACCAACGACACGCCCCACCTCGTGTTGAACCTGGTGGGGCCCGCCGGCACGACGGGTCAGGGCGCGGCCCTCTTCCTCACCTGCGACGCCACCAAGGCGGTCTGGGCAAGTCCCGGGGGCGCGGATCCCTTCGCCAAGGCCGGTGGCGCCTTGACCCTCGGCCCCGTGGCCCTGTTCAAGTCCAAGCGCCAAGGCGCAGGCGATCTGGAAGTGGGCATCTGCCAAACCGGCGCCCCCGCGGCCAACCTCGGCAAAGCCCCCATCGTATCCCTCGCCCTGGATCTGAAGCCCGATGGCGGCCTCCTCTCCGGCACCGCCGTCGCGCTGGCCCCCACCACGGGCAAAGCCTCAAAGTACCTCGACGCCCAGATGGCCGACCAACCCATGGCCCTCGGCGTGGGTACCCTCACCGCCCAGTAGCGCGAGAAAGAGGCGCCCGGGGCAGAAAGGGCTGCCGAAACCCACCCATCGACCCTGCCCCTTCCGGGCCGATCCGGCCGCTTCCAACGGGAATCCATGAAGTCTCCGGGCCGCCTACTTCATCCTCGTCCGCAGCCCCTGTGCCCCGGTTACGATGTCAGCCTAACTCCCGCTGCATGATCCCTGTTTCCAAGACCATTCTTCTTATTTCGTCATAGGTGGCACGCACTTACAGAATAGGATCCCCATGGTTCGGCCATATTTAGTGTCAATTCTTCTCGGGGTATTTGCCTGTATTCCTGAGTCGGCAGGCGAATCACCAATCACCAAGGGCACTTGCTCCATCCACCATGTCCAGATGACCCAAGTGTCTGTCCCAATCCTTTATGGGAAACCTCAAACCAATCAGGAATACTCAAAAGCCCGGGAGAGCCTATTCCCAAATGCCCGTGAGCGTTGTGCCATTGGTGGTTGTATCCCAACATCAGCAAAGAATGTAAACGTCCTGGTCTGCCCAAAGTGCTCAGAAGTGCGTCAACATTGGCTAAGCCAACACCAAGTAAAAGACACTCGCATTTGAGCCGCCTGGCCTCCCGCTCAACTCAGGCCCCGCCTGCATTGCCTTCCGCTCTCAACCCCCTGCTTCCTCGCCCCGCTCATCGTCCCGCTCAGCGCCTCAGCCCAGGCTGGGCCGATCAGCTGCTTTCGTTAGGCCTTCAATCCTCCTTGAGGCTGATTTGCTCGACTTCGTTGCATTCATCGTCGAATTGATCATCACTAGCCCAACACCAATTCGGGTCATGGTCTCGCTCATCCTGTGCACGATACTTGGCGGAGTCGGTTACTGGTTCATTCCGAATAAAACTGTCGGCACTTGTGTCCTATTCGCATCAGTCATCGTCGGAATAGTCGCCGGGTTGAATTGGCACAAACGTGAGGGCAAGTATGATCATCCAGCGTGAAGGCCTAACTCTCCACTGCGCTCGGACCCCGCCTGCATTGTCCTTCGCTCCCTCATGTTCTCGCGTCCTCGGCTCCGCTCGTCACCTCGGTCCAGGCGGGGCCTATGAGCTTCATTGTTAGGCTCCTTAACTCCACTGAAGGATGCCATGAGAAAGCACAAATTCCCTGTAATTCCAACCGCACCACCGGCGTTTCTTCTTATAGCTCGTCAATTTGGAATCGGAGGTGATTGGGTCGAGATTCGAAAGCGCATTCGGGGAATGATCTCCGATCTGCGAGAACAGTCATTTGGATTTGAAATGGAGAATATCAAACGATCTGATCGGAACGACCTGACATCATTCGATATTCATTTGCACGGAGCACTAGATCTCCTTTCTGGGCAAGGATGCCAAGCAGCGGACTGTCGTATCGCTGCAGCCAAGCGATTAGCGAGAAGCGTCGGATTGATTGCAGATCGTGTATGGCTAACTGATTACCTATCTGGCGAAGTTTATCAAATGGGGCGCCCTACTAATGCTGCGCTTGATAGCATCATGGCCCATACGCTCACGCTTATTCCACTACTGCCCTTAATAGAAGCTGGAATTGTCATGTTTAGATCTCCATGGGTTGGAACATGCAGAGAATGTAGTCAAGGATTTGAAGATCGTGTCGATGAAACGGCTCATGAAGTTCTCAAGGTGTTTGGTCGTGAGTTCAAAGTAGAGCCAATGAAGAGTGGAGGATTTTTTGTTAAAACTGGACAAGCCTTTGAACCTTCACTTTACCTCCACAGCCCTAAAAGCATAGTAGGTGACCTACCGAAAGCGCGAAGCTATGCCGCGCAGATAATTCGGCGCGAAGTTAAGGAAATCCTGTGGGTGGGGCGCGAAGCATCGTTGACCAGGGGATCTATATTTACAAACTCTCGTCTCGGCCTCGCTGGTTTGCTAGAACAAGAAGGGCGTCTTCTCACAAGGAAGGAAATGATTATGTTCGATAACGATCGGACATTGGAGATCCCGTGGGTTTCCGACCTCAATGCATCCCAAATCCTACAACTCAGAGAAGAGGCATCAGGGGCCCTCCCGTTATTTCGAGAGCGAATCGCTCGGGCCCTCGTGAGGGCGAGAGGTCAGGATGCAAGGGAGAATTCCGAAGATGTGCTGGCAGAATTGCGTGCTCAGGCTGCAGAAGTGCGCAGCGAATTAACAGTTAAGCAGTCCAAGTCGGCTAGGTATTGGAAAACCACTTACGGCCTTCTGGGGCTTGGAATCTCGGCTTATGGTGTTGCAACAGACCAGGTGATGCCAGGTGTCGCGGGTCTGCTTCCAATACTTCAATTATTAATCGGTCATCGAACTGGGCATGAAGCCGAATCTGAGAGATTAAAAACAAGACCCGGCTATGTAATGGTTAAGGCACAAGACATCCTTGCTCACGATCACTAAACTCCGAGTCGAATGGAAATATCGGTACGGAGCCTAACCCTTCGCTCAACTTGGACCCCACCTGCATTGTCTTCCGCCCCTCTCTAAACATCTCGCTTCCTCGGCTCCGTTCAGCGCCTTGGTGCAGGCGGGGCCGGTTATCTTCCTTGTTTGGCCGCATTCCTCGGAGCAAATATGACCGACAATACGCGTGCGATCGTGCCTGACAAGTTGACTCTCACCATTCGTACAGACGATTTTGATTTAGCGGAGACCATCAATGATGCCGGCATTGATGGTGTCAAAGCGATGTACAAAAACCCGGCGATCTTCGTTGGCGGCGCTTTAAAATTCATGGATGTCGTGGCAATCGTATCCACCACGGCATCGCTATTACAACTTGGCATTTGGCTGGTTGATCAAATTAAAAATAATTCCAAGAAAAGGACCCTCACCATAGACGGAATTGACATCATCAAGAACGCAGACAGAATCAAAGTCATCATTGACAAGAAAGTTAAAAAGCATTTGCGTAAAAAATAGAATCCATGGGCGGCCAAACCTTCCGCTCAAGCCGGACTCCGCCTGCATTACCTCCCGTTCTCTCATCATTTTGCTATCTCGGCACCGCTCGTCGCCTCGGCGCAGGCGTGGCCGCTTAGACATCATGGGTTGGCTTTCCGAACCTCATGAAACGCGGATTAAGCTCGGCCGCTTTGGCCGGCCTGCGGCCTCCCTTCGCTGCGCACCCTGGCGACTGGATTCCATCCTTTCGGCTCCTTATTGCCTGTCCAAACCTCAGAGGGGGACGGAATAGGCGCAAGCCGGAGCCTCTGCTGTGGCTGGGCCGGTTGCCTGGCGATGCCGGGTCCCCCATGCTGGGTTCATGCGCCGTTTGAAGGAGACCGCCGTCCACCGGTTCCGCGAGAAGGCTTCGGTCTTCCTCACGGAGCTGCATCCGGCGCGGGACGCGGAGGAGCGCTCGTCGGTGCTGTCCCTCCTGCGCAAGCGCGATTTCGACGCCACTCATCATTGCAGCGCCTGGCGCGAGGGCGTGCCGGTCTCGGCCTTCGGCGCCGACGATGATGGCGAGCCTTCGGGCACGGCCGGCCGCCCCATGCTGGCGGTTCTGGAGGGCGCGGAGGCCACGGATCTCATCGCCATCTGCATCCGCTGGTACGGGGGGACCAAGCTGGGCACCGGAGGCCTGGTGCGGGCCTACACCGAGGGCGTCCAGGGGGCGCTGGCCCAGGCGGATGCATTAGGCCTCTGGGAGGAGGTCCGCATCCTCCGCACGGGGGAGATCCGCGTGCCCGCGGCCCAGGCCCACCTGCCCTTCGCCCTGCTGGGGGCCTTTCCCGCCGCGGCGGTGCTGGAGCAGACCTTCGACCAGGAGGCGGCGGTCCTCCGCTTCCAGTGCCCCCCCGACCTGGTGCCGGTCCTGGACCACACCTGGCGGGAACGCAGCCGGGGCGGCGGAATTCAATGGGAATGACCGCTCGCCGGTCCTGGCCCGTCATTCGCCGATCCCTGCCCGACAAGGCCTTGGGATGCCCGTAGCTTGGTCACTGAGGAGGAAACACCCATGGTCCATGCGGGATGGCTCATCGACAGCGCCTGGTGGTGGCTGCTCCTGTGCCTGCCTTTCCTGGCCTTCGTGTCGCCCTTCGGTCCGGTCAGAAAGGAATGCCGCTCATGAACTCCCCGGAACGCCGCCCCCTCTTTTCCACCAAGCTGGTGTTCGGACTGACGGTCATCGCCGTGGGCCTCATCCTCATGGCTGACAGCCTCCGCTGGTACGACGCCTGGCACCTGCTGACCTGGTGGCCCCTGGCCCTGGCCGCCTTCGGTCTCGCCCGCCTGGCTCAGGACGGCATCCTCAGCCTGCGCGGCCACATTTGGCTGGCCTTCGCGGCAGCGGGCTTCATCCAGCAGTTCGGACCCTGGGGCATGCTGGAACGCTGGTGGCCGGCCTTCATCATCTGGGGCGGCGTCATCGTCACCCTGCGGGCCATCTTCCCCCAGCCCAAGCGCCCGAAGAAGGGCAAGGACATCCCCCCATCGCCAAGGACGGCCGTTTCCGGCGATGCTGAATCCGACAGCACCCAGGTGAGGCCATGACTCCTGTTGACGACACCAAACCCCCGAGCCCCTTCAGCCCCAAGCTGGTGCTCGGCATCGCCATCATCGCGCTGGGCTTGGTACTCACCCTCGACAACTTGAACCTGGTCGAAGCCCACACGGTTCTCAAGCTGTGGCCCCTGGTGCTCGTGGTCATGGGCTTTGCGAAAATCCGGCAGGAGGGGCGCGACGGCGGCATGGGCGGCTGGCTGCTGGTGCTGGGCGGCACCTTCCTGCTGCTCGTGACCTTCGCCCGGGGGCATCTGGCCGACGCTCTGGGGCCCATGCTGGTGGTGGGCCTGGGCATCCTCATCGTGGTCAAGGCGCTCAAGCAGAACCGGCGCGTGCCTCCTGAGCTGGCCCAATCCGAGGATTTCCTCCGGGGCACGGCCATCTTCGGTGCCTTCAAGCGGCGCATGCTCAGCCACGCCTTCAAGGGCGGCGAGCTGACGGCCATCTTCGGCGGCTACGAGGTGGATCTCCGGCAGGCGGTCCTGGAATCGGGCCAGGCCCGCATCGATGTCTTCGTCCTCTTCGGCGGCGGCGAGATCCGCGTGCCCGAAGGCTGGGAGATCGCAAACCGCGCCACGGCCATGTTCGGCGCCTTGAACGACGCGACCCACCACGGGCCGCCCAGCCATCCCGCCGATCGGCCACGGCTGGTGATCACGGGCCTCATCCTCTTCGGCGGCACCGAGGTCAAATCCTGATGCATCCCCTGCTGGCAAGCCGGGCCCGCCTGGGGGCCTACCTGCTGGGGTGGGTCCCCATCGCGCTTCTGCTCATCGCCATCGCCCGCTCCCAGGGCTGGACCTGGGAGGCGGCCATTTTTCTGGCGGTGCCGCTCTGCCTGCTGGCCGCCCTGCTGTTCCTGTCGGCCTGGTTCCTCTGCCGCGCCCTCCCCCTGGGACGGACCGTGGAGGGACTCGGCACCCATGGCGCCGCCTGGGTCATGGCCGCCATCTTCATGGGCAGCCTCTGGTCCGGCCTCGCTTGGATGCTTTCGCGCCTCCTGGCCTGGATTCCCGGCCTCGGGGATCTCCCCCCGCGGGTGGACACCGCGCTGCCCGTGCTCACAGGCCTGGGCATCCTGCTCTACCTGGCCTCGGTGGCCCTCAACTACCTGATCCTGGCCCAGGAGCGCGCGGTGGATGCCGAACGCAAGGGGGCGGAGCTGCAACTGCTGGCCCAGGAATCCGAACTGAAGGCGCTGCGCGCTCAGCTGAATCCCCACTTCCTCTTCAACAGCCTCAATTCGCTGTCGGCGCTGACGGCGGTGGATCCCGCGCGGGCCCGGGAAATGTGCGTGCTGCTGTCCGACTTCCTCCGCCGCAGCCTGGGCCTGGGCGAGCGAAGGCTGGTGGCGCTGCGCGAGGAACTGGACTTGGCCAAGGCCTACCTGGCCATCGAGCAGATCCGGTTCGGCCACCGCCTCCAACTGGTCTGGACGGTGGATCCCTCCGCCGAGCCCGCCCTCCTGCCCACGCTGCTGCTGCAACCCCTGGTGGAGAACGCCATCAAGCACGGCATCGCGGCGCTGCCGGAAGGCGGCGTTCTGGCGGTGACCGCCGAAGTGCTGGACGGGCACGTCATCCTCAAAGTGGACAATCCCTTGGATCTCGACGCTCCCGTGCCGCAGGGCCTGGGCATCGGCATGCGGCAGGTGCGCCAGCGGCTGCTGGGCCGCTTCGGGAACCGCGCCCGTTTCGAGGCCGGCGTAAGAGATGGCGTGCATCACGCCACCCTGGTGTTCCCCCTGGAGACCGAATCATGAAAGGCCTGATCCCATGAAAGCCTTGATCATCGACGACGAGGAATTGGCCCGCGCCGTGGTGCGCGAGCATCTGGCCGCCCACCCGGACGTGGAGGTGGCCGCCGAATGCGCCAATGGCTTCGAGGCCATCAAGGCGGCAGCCCAGATCCAGCCGGACCTCATCTTCCTGGACATCCAGATGCCCAAGCTGGACGGCTTCGAGGTGCTGGAACTGCTGGAGGCCGAGGGCAAACGGCCCGCGGTGGTCTTCGTCACCGCCTACGACCAGCACGCCATGCGGGCCTTCGAGGCCCATGCCGTGGACTACCTGCTGAAGCCCTTCTCGAAGGACCGCTTCGACGGCGCCCTGGCCAAGGCGCGGGCCCTGCAATCGGCCCTGCCTTCCACCGCCCCGGCCGCGCCCGCCGTCACGGCCGCGGAACTGGCCACCTCGGCCCGCCAGGGCAAACCCCTGGAGCGCATCGTCGTGAAGGACGGCCCCAAGGTCACCGTGGTGCACCTGGACCGCCTGGACTGGGTGCAGGCCCAGGATGACTACGTGCTGCTGCGCACCGAAGGCAAGAACCTGCTCAAGCAACAGACGCTCGCCAGCCTCGAGGCCCAGCTCGATCCCAACCGCTTCATCCGCATCCACCGCAGCTACATCCTGAACCTGGACCGGCTGGTGCGGGTGGAGCAGGACACCAAGGAACACCGCGACGCCATTCTGCGGGACGGCGCCCGCCTGCCCGTAAGCCGCGCCGGCTATCAGCGCCTGCGGGAGCTGTGGGAAGGGGCCTGAAGCCTGCCCGGCTCAGATCGGCGCGTGCAGCTGGCAGGGATGGCAGTCGCAGTGGCCGCACCGGCCGCTGCAGGGCAGCCCGTTGTCCACCACCACCACAGGCTCCGGCGCCTTGACCGGGCCGGCCGCCTGCCGCTCGATGGTGGGAATGGCCTTCGCCATGCGCAGGACACCGGCCGCGGCCGGAGCGGGAGAATGATGGGGCTTGCGGGAATTGCCTCTGGGCATGGTTCCTAGACCTCCGGCCGCCGGAAACTCTTGGCCACTTTCTGCATGAGCAGTGGGTCCCCTTCGATCTGGATCTTGCCGGTCATGAAGGCCTCCTGGGCGTTCAGCGTTCCGGTGCTCATGGCGACAAAGTCGTCAACTTTCGCTTTCAAAAGCGTATCACAGGGTTTGAGTAGGCGAGGGAAGACCATGCAGGTTCGGTTGCGAATTAACACTGTGTAACCCATATCATCGATCTGATATCCCACGACGGCTTCCAGATCCCCGGCCTTTTCCGCATTGAAGCGCTCGGGCATGGATTCCAGCAGGCTTTGGGCGGGATTCACATCCGCGTCGAAGTGGGCCGTGTAGGCCGCCACCTGACTCATGTCTCCCCTCACCGTGATGGCTCCGCCCAGCAGGGCCGCCACCAGGTTGAGCTTGCCGGCGTTGAGGGCCGCGAAATCGGCGTCGGAGATGCTCAGGGCCTCGTCTCCCTCCACCCCGCCCGGACGCACGGCAAGCCCTTCGGGACTGAAGTCGAGGCGGTAGCGGACGCCCTCCACCTTCACTTCCAGGGTGCCGGAAGCGCCGCCCGTGTAGCGCCGACGCAGGGTCGCCAGGGCCTTGCCGCCAGGGGTGTCCGGGAAGGTGATCTCCGGCTCCGCCGACCAGGTCTTCCAGGCCTGGCGCAGCAGGGCCATGTCTCCCTTGAACTGGAGCTGGCCGCCAAGCAGTGCGGGGCCCGGCTCAGCGAGGCCGCAGACGAGGCCGCGCACCGTTGCTTCGTCGCCGAGCACTTCGGCGCCGTCTCCCCAGCTCTCCGCCCCGATGGTGACCTTAAGGCCAGGTCCCAAAAGGCCCAGACGGGCGGGTACCAGCTCCTTCAGCGGCTTGAGGGGACCGCCCTGCTTCTGGGGCTTCTTGAAGAACTTGGGGAACCGCTGAAGCAACCCGAGATCGCCGGTGCCTTTGAGCTTGCCGGTCATGAAGGCCTGCATGGGATCGAGCTTGCCTTCATTGAGGGCGATCCAGTCCTCGCCGCTGATCACCACCACGGAAGTGGCGTCCGGCTTGGCTTCCCGCTTCAGCGTGAAGGCGCCGTCCTCGATGAGGCAGGTGTAATCGCCGCCGCCTTCGCCGGTCACCTGGTAGTAGACGGAAACCGTCAGGCTCTGGGCCTTTTCGGGAAGAAAGAGTTCGGGCATCAGGGCGAAAATGCCGTCCACCGTCAAAGCCATGCCATCACCTCGGAATGTGGGATCGAGCATGGCCGGGCCTCCGGGGCCTGCGCAACGGTTACCAGAGGTCAAAGGCGCTTGATTCGCGCCGGGAACGCGCCTATTTCGATTCCTGGAACAGCATGTCCCTCACTTCCCCAGCCATGGGCTGGCCCGCCTGGATGGCGCGATCCAGCCACATCCGCGCAGCCGCTTTGTCCGCGGAGATGGACCTTCCGTGAAAGAGCAGAACGCCCGTCTTCAGCATGGCTTCGGGGCTGCCCCCCTCGGCGGCCTTCAGGTACCAGATGAACGATTCCCGCTCCGCGGGTTCCCCCAGGCTGGCCAGCTTCTTGGCGACGGCCAGCAGGTCGGCGGTCTCGCCGGAAGCAGCGGCTTCTCGCAGGGCCGCCAGTTCCCGCTGCGTCTCCGGGGCGTTGTATTCCGCCAGCGTCTCTTTCTGATACGCGGTCCAATCCCGGGTTTGGGGCATGGCATGGGGCATGGCGGGGCGAACGGCCAGGATGCCGCCGGATTCCAGATCCACCGCCAGCGCGTGCCCGCGACGGTTCTCCACCCAGAGGGCCTGCTCGCTGAGGCTGATCCAGCTTGGCGCCTCGGTCTCGGTCCAGACCCGCCAAGTCCTCTGACTGGGGAAGCCCCGCTCCTTCCAGGCCCAGGCCAGATGCCCCGGCGCCCAAAGCAGGCGCACGGTCTTCTTCCCCGCATCCAGATCCTGCCCCTCCTGGGGCCGGAGGAAGGGCTGCCAGTTCGCAGGCACGACCAGCTGGGGCACCGGGCGCCTCAGGCTCTGGCCGATGGCGGCCAAGGCCCAGGTGAATCCGTCCGCCTGGCTCTGGGCGAAGGCCCCGCTTTTCGCGGCGCTGGCTGGATACATCAGCAACCCGGTTTCAGCATCCACTTCCGCCACGGGCGGAGCGGCCAGGCGCTCCACCCCTTCCGGCAGGGGCCCCATTCCCAGAGGCGCCATGTCCGGCAGGTTCAGGACGGGCCGGAAGGGCCGTACGCCCGCCTTCAGGGATTGATGGACCATGGCCGCGCCATCCCCGAAACCCGCTTCATATTCAGCGCGCTCGTCGGCACTGAGACCGGCCGCGCGCCCCGACAGGGCGGCCTGCACCTGCCGCGGCCAGACATCGGCCCGGGGCCGGTTGCAGCCGGCCAGCGCCATCAGCGTCACCAGCGCCACCTGCGGAAGCAGCGGCAGGGCAAGAAAAGATTTGAGCCAGGTGTTCACCATCGACCTCGATCAGATGAAAGAAAGCCATGCCGTGGCACGGCCTCCGGGCGGCCGTATCGGCCACCCGGAGAAAGCCCGCAACGCTATCGCAGCCTGAAGGGCATGGTCAGTTTGAAGCGGGCGGGCACAGGCTTGCCCTTCAGCTTGGCGGGTTTGAAGGTCCAGGCCTTGGCGTAGTCCACCGCGCAGGGATGCAGCTCTTCGGGGCCGGAGATGGCCTCGGCGGAAGATACCTGACCCTCTTCATCAATGGTGATGACGACCTCGACCGTGCCCTGGATGTGTGCGGCCTTGGCCTCGAGCGGATAGGGAGGCGCCGGCGGCTGGTTCAGGATGCGGATGCGGCTGAATTCCATATCCACCGGTTTCGGGGCCCGCGCGGCAGCCTTTCCAGCGGGCTGGGGCGTTTCCGGGGCCTTGGTGATGATCTCGATCGTGGCATCGCCCCCGAGAGGATCGGAGGAAGCGGTCTTCGCGGCCTCCTGAGGTATGGGCTTGGCTTCCAGGCCGGATCTGGCGGAGAGGATGGTGCCTCCGATGGCGGCCGCGAGCAGCAAGGCGGGGACGAGGGCCGCCGCGGAGAACGTGGTTCCCCTGGAAGGATGGAGAGGAGGTTGGAGAAGGCGTTGAATGCGTGACATGAGTCGGCCTCCACTGGCCGCGACGGCCAGATCGGGAATCAGCATGGGCTGGGTTCGCAGTTCCTCCAGCCCCAGGAGGGCGGAGGCGTACAGGATCGGATCGCCGCAGGCCTGCACGGCCGCGTCATCGCAGCAGTGCTCGCGCTCCTGGCGGATGCGCCCGGAGAGCCACCAGACGGCGGGGTGGTAGAACAGGATGGACTCGGCGAGGGTCTGGACGAGGTTCGCCAGGTAGTCCCCGCGGCGGATATGAGCGAGTTCGTGGATGATCAGGGCTTCGAGAGAATCGGCGGGCATCGCGAGGAAAGCGCCCGCCGGCACGAGGATCACCGGCCGGAGCCACCCGAGTGCCAGAAGGGAATCCACGTGCGCAGAACGCGCGAAACGCACCGCGCGGCGGATGCCCGATCTTTGCCGGAGCCTTTCAAAGCGCCCTTGCCAGTCCTCCGGAACGGGTCCGGCGCCGTTCAGGCAGGGCCCGTAGAGCCAGGCCACCCCCCCCGCGACTTTGAAGAGACGCAGGCAGAGTCCCACTCCCCAGGCCAGGGTCAGCCAGGGAACCCAGGCGGCGGCGGCGGCGCAGAACGAGGACCATTTCCCGGCAAGCGGGACTGGCCCCAGAACCGGGACCAGCAGGAGGCCTTCTGCGGGAAGCGCCTGCTCCCCGTGAGGGAGCAACCAGACGAAGGTTGCTGCGAAGGCCAGGACGATGATGGCCAGGCTGGCCGCGGCCAGCCGGTAGCGACTGGAGGGCGGCCAGTGGCGGGCTGCCCGGAGAAAACCTGCCGCCAGGAGGCCGACCAGGGCCCCCTGCCAAAGGCTGTGCAGAAGAGCCCAGCCTAGAGCCCGCGCCATGGGAAGCAGACCGAACGGGTTCATGAAACCCTCCCCTTGGCGGCCTTCAACATCCGGCGGATGTCCTCCAACTCCTCGGCCGATGCCGGCTCGGCTTCGAGGGCCTGGAGGACGAGCTCCCGGCGGCTGCCCGAGAAGGCCTTGTGCAAGAGCTCCTTCAGCAGGCAGCGCTGAGTTTCCGCTTCGCTCTGGAGCGGCCCGTAGGTGTGGGAACGCGCGCGCTCGTCCCGCGCCAGCAGGCCCTTCTCCACCATGATCTGCATGAGCTTCAGCACGGTGGTGTAGCCCATGTCCCGGTCCTTCGACAATTCGGTGTGCACATCCCGAACCGTCGCGGGCCCCCGGACCCAGAGCACCCGGAGGATGGCGAGCTCGCCATCGGAGGGGCGGATGGGCGTGGTGGACATGGAGCCTCCAGTGGGTCTGGAGACAACATACGAACCGGTTCGTAATTTGTCAACGAACTGGTTCGTACTTTTTGGAGCCAGCCTCTCCAGCTGGTCAGGGAACGCCGTTTCCGCTTTCCGTGTTGTTGGAAATGATGACGGTGGCATCGGCGACGATCTGCCAGATGCCGCGTCCGGCGTTGTTCGCGACGGTGTTCTGGGTGACGGTGGATCCGGCGCAGGTGCTGATCAGGATTCCCGCCCCGGTCCAGTACTCGTCGCCGCTGACCGACTGGGTGCCCTTCACGGTGTTGCCCTTCACCAGCGTACGGGTGGCGCTGTCCGTGAGGCAGATGCCCTGGCCGATGTTGTCCAGCACCTGGTTGTTGGTGACCTGCACGCCGTCGAACACCGTGACTTTGACTGCCTGGCGGTACTTGCCGCCCACGGGATTCACACCATTTCCGTTGACGGTGTTCTGGTCGAACACGATGCCGGTGGCGGTGGCCGAGCCCGGGAAGGGCGTTCCGCACTGGAATCCGCCGCCGGCATTGTTCGTCAGAGTGCAACCGGTGATGAGCACGTTGCTGATGTTGTCGCCGCTGTTGGGTTCCACGTCGATCCCGGCCTCGGGCTCGGTTCCCCCCGTGTTCTTGAAGGTCGAATGCCTCACGGCCATGCCGTTCACGCTGGTGATGGACAGGCCCTGCCTCCGGTTGTGGTCTGAAACCACGTTGCAGAGCGTCACATCGGAGCTGGCCCCGGACACGTAGAACCCGTCGCCCCAGCAATCCCGGGCCGTGACCCCTTCCACCGCCACGTGCTGGGCGCCCGTGATGAGCAAACCCACCCCGCCCTCTCCCCCGGAACTCTGGTGGGCGCTTCGCTCTCCCAGCAGGGTGCCGCCCACCACGTTGACGTTGCTGACCCGGTTGAGGGCGAGAATGGCGTAGTTGTCGGATCCGTTCGGAATGGCCTTGAGCGCGGCCCCCTGCGACATCCGGAAGGTCATGGAGCTTCGCAGCCGGATTCCCATGCTGCTCTGGGCCACGGCGTTCACCAGGTAGGTGCCGTCGGGGACCAGCACGGTCCCGCCGGTGCCCCCCACCGCATCCACGGCCCGCTGGATGGCGGCGGTGTCGTCGGCGACGCCATCCCCCTTGGCGCCGTAGGGGGCGTCCCGGACATTCACCACCGACGGGGAAGTGGCCGCAGGTGTGCAGACGGTCGGAACGGGCCCCGGCCCCGGAGGCGTTGAACCCTCGGCTGGATCCCCTTTTTTGGCGCCACCGCAGGCCACCGCGAATAGAAGGGAAAGAAGGCCAGCGGCCTTGGCCGCAGCCGCCGCACCACGACTCACTGGGCTCCCTAGGCTCCGGCTGGTCATCGGGAAATCCTCCGGGGTTATCAGGAAAGAACCATGATTTGCTATATTTGACTGAATTTTACCAACACCCACGGTCTTGGCAAGCGCGAATCCGGCGCGCGGCGACCCACGCCCAGCCGAATAGGTATTTTCAGATCTATTTTTGAAGAGAAATTGTTTTGATCTAACAGTTTTGATCTAACATAGGCTCGTATCGATATGGCCCGCCCCGGGTTCGTTGAGTTCCCCACGTGTGTCCATCCAGGAGTAGCAGGTCGATGGGGAAATCCATTCTAGTAACGGGCGGTGCGGGGTTCATCGGCAGCCACACCGTAGTCGAACTCATCGCCCGGGGCCATCACCCTTTGGTCTACGACAACCTTTGCAACGCCAGTCCCCTGGCGCTGGAGCGGGTGCGCGAGATCACGGGAAAGGAGATTCCTTTCGTCGAGGGAGACATCCGGGACCGCTCCGCCCTGGACGGCCTGTTCCGCGCCCGCAGGATAGACGCGGTCATCCATTTCGCGGGTCTCAAGGCCGTGGGCGAATCGATCCAGGTCCCCTTGGCCTACTACGACAACAACCTCACGGGCACCGTCCACCTGCTGGAAGCCATGCGCGAGGCGGGCTGCCGCAACCTGATCTTCTCCAGTTCGGCCACGGTCTACGGCGATCCGGAGCGGACGCCCGTCACGGAGGACATGCCCCTCTCCGCCACGAATCCCTACGGCCGGTCCAAACTCATCATTGAGGACATCTGCCGGGATCTGGCCCGGTCCGAAGAGGGATGGCACATCGCCCTGCTCCGCTATTTCAATCCCGTCGGGGCGCATCCCAGCGGAAGGATCGGCGAGGATCCTGGCGGCATCCCCAACAACCTGATGCCCTATCTCCTGCAGGTGGCAGCCGGCCGCCTGCCGGAACTCCGGATCTTCGGCGCCGACTACCCCACGCCCGACGGAACCGGGGTGCGGGATTTCATCCACGTGGTGGACCTGGCGCGGGGCCACATCGCCGCCCTGGAGGCCCTGGAAACGGTCCGGGGGGCCGAGGCGTTCAACCTGGGCACCGGCCGGGGCCACTCGGTGCTGGAAGTCCTGCGCGCCATGGAGCGCTCGGTCGGGGCACCCATTCCCCACCGCTTCGCGCCCCGAAGGCCCGGCGACATCGCCTGCTGCTATGCCGCCCCCGCTCTCGCCGAGCAGCGCCTGGACTGGAAGGCGGAGCTGGGCCTGGAAACCATGTGCGCCGATGCCTGGCGGTGGGCGCAGGGCAACCCGGGGGGGTTCGGGCCATGACGGCCTCCCGCGCCCTTCACCTCTGCCCCGGCCCCTCCGCCTTCCCGCCAGCGTCATCTCTCTGAGGTCCGAATGTTCAAGACAGGCATCCACCACATCTCCCAGCTGGACGGGTCCGTGAGCCTCAAGAGCCTGCTGGGCAAGGACCGGGTCGTTTCAGTGACCCTGTACGACCAGATCCTCGACTTCCCCAATGCCGATTTCCTGGCGGAGCGGATCCTGGACTGCTTCTCGGATGAACGCGGCGTCTACAAGCGCACCTACGCCAACCGCTTCGAGGCCTTCGACGCCCACCTCCTCCAGATGATGGAGGGACAGTTCGATCCCGCCTCCCCCATGGTGGTGGCGGATGTGTCCGTCAGCGACGGCCGCACGGCCTGCGATCTGTTCGAGCGGCTCGCTCCCCGCTTTCCCCGCATCGCCCACTACGCTTCGGACTTCAGCCCCCATGTGCTCGTCCTGAAAGAGGGGCGGTTCACCCTGACCCTCAGCCGGAAGAACCGCATCCTGGAGATGATGTGGCCCCCCTTCGTGTTCAGCGCCATGAAGCCGGAAACGCCCCATTTCTACCCCTTGAACTTCGTCCTCAGGAAGTTCATGAGGCGGTTCCTCGCCGAACCGCTGCTCCGGAAGCACCTCGCCGGACAGGCGCAGACCCGGGAGATCCAGTTATTCTCGATGCGGGCGCTGAACCTGGTGCGGAAGGACGCGCGATTCCACCTGGGCGAACAGAACATCCTCGAACCCTTGATGCTCCCCGAGCCGGCGCACCTGGTCCGCTCCATGAACGTGCTTAATCCCACCTATTTCACGCCCGCGGATCTGGCCCGAGTCGTGGGTAACTTCCACCGCGCGCTGCGCCCGGGGGGCTGGCTGGTGGCCGGTTCCAATGAAGATGCGGGTTCGGTGGTCCACGGGGCCGTCTACCGGAAGACGGAAGCAGGTTTTGAAAGGATCTGGCAGTCCGGCCAGGGCCTTGAGCTGGAGACCCATGTGCTTTCCTGGCAAGCGCCAGCCAAATGAAAGCCCGCCGCCAGATCGAACCAGACTCAACGATCGACCAAGCCTGAGGTGATGCCCATGAATGCGATTCGCGGCTGGGTGGACCGCTTCAGGCGGATGCTCACCGGATCCTCCTTCGTCGGCCACGTGATGGTGGTGAGCGGCAGCGTCTTCGTCGGCCAGGCCATCAGCGTCCTCGTGGGGCCCATCAATTCACGCCTTTACAAGCCCAGCGACTATGGAACCCTGTCCCTGTTCGGGGCCATGGCCAGCATCATCGGCGTGGTGGGAACCCTGCAGTACGAGATGGCTTTCGGAACCATCGAAGACGATTCGGAGGCCTTCCACCTCCTGGTGCTCTGCATGAGCCTGACCGGGGCCTGGACCATCCTGTTCACCCTTCTCGCCGTCGTCGCCGGCGCCCCCCTTGCCCACTGGATCTCGAAGGACGATCCCCAGTTCCTCCGCTACATCTGGTTTCTGCCCTTCAGCATCCTGACCTACTGCCTGTTCTGCGTCTTCAACCGCTGGGCCATGCGCAAGCGGGCCTTTCCCAAGGCCTCCAAGGCGCAAGTGTTCACCAACGTCATCGCCTCCTCCTGCACCGTGACCCTCGGCTTCCTCCACTTCGGCCTGCCGGGGCTGATCACGGGATCCGTGGCCGCCTCCCTCTACCAGGTGGGAACGCTGTCGACGCTGGCCATCCCCGAATTCCGCGCCCAGGGCCGCCACTTCAGCCTGGCGAAGCTCAAGGCCGTGGCGTTGCGCTACTACCGCTATCCGCTGTACACCACCTGGTCCGTGCTCCTGAACAGCCTGAGCGCCTACGTCCCCGTCCTGCTGCTCACCAAGGGATTCGGGAATGCGTGCACGGGCCAGTTCTCCCTCAGCCAGCGGCTGCTCTTCCTTCCCACCATGCTGATCAGCGGCGCCATCACCCCGGTCTTCTATTCCCGGGCCAAGCAGGCCCAGCTGGAAGGCAAACTCACCAGCCTGACCCTCCGGTTGATCAACGGCATCAGCGGCATCAACGCCTTCTTCCCCGTCTTCCTCGCCCTCTTCGGGGAATCGCTCTTCGTCCTCGTGTTCGGCGCCCAGTGGCGGAGGGCCGGCCAGTACTCGGCCGCCCTGGCCCCCTGGGTCTTCTTTAGTTTCCTGGTCTATCCGCTCGAAGCGCTGCCGCTGATCCTCGAGAAGCAGCGCACCAGCTTCCTGTTCCAGATCGTCCAGTTCGCCCTGCGGGCCGGATCGATCATGGTGGGCATCGCCTTCAAGAACGACCTCCTGGCCATGTGGCTCTTCGGATCCACCAGCGCCCTCTACATGCTTTTCTACTTCATCTGGCTCTTCAAGCTGGTGGACGGCCCCGTAGGCAAGGTGCTCAGCAAGCTCGGCAAGGATCTGGCCTTGTCCCTGGCCTGCTTCGGCGTTTGCCGACTGATTCTCTGGTGGTCCCATGGCAATCTGATCCTCACCGGCTGCATCCTCGTCCCGGTTCTCATCTACTTCAGCATCCGCGGTGTCCGCCAGATCCTCCTCGCCAAGCGGCAGGCCATCGAAGCGGTCGAACCCGCACCGGAGCCCCAGTCCTGATGTTCGATTTCTCCGGCTTCTCCGAACGGGCTGCGCACGGACGCATCACCCTGGCCTACGTCCTGCTCGTCACCATCCTGGTGGTCATGCTCGGCGGCGCGCTGCCATCCGTACTCTTCGTGTTCGGGCGGAACGCGCTCTGGGGAGTCTGGGCGCTCCTCATCCTCTGCGTTTCCGTCCTGGGGCTCCAGCTCTCCCTTTCGCGCCTCATGCGGCCGGTCCTGCCCCTGGCGGCCTGGCTGCTGGTCTTCGCCATCTGGGGAACCCTCTGCGCGACCTACCCGATTCTCGCCTCAAGCCTGCGCCTCCTCATCCGGTTCATCTGCATCATGGCGGCCATCGCCATCGTGACCAGCCATCACCGGCGCCTGGCCTTTTTCGCGAACGCCACCCAATGGGGGCTGGTCGGCAACCTCCTCGTCACCTGGCTGCTGATCACGTACCCGGAATACCAGCAGCATCCATTCTTCCTCCGCATGAACGCCACCATCGGCTCCGACCGCTTCGCCGGACTCTGGGGAGACGCCAACCAGGCGGGGCTGGTGGCCCTGTTCATGCTCGCGCTCTCCTACTGGGCCAAACCGTGGATCGCCTGGGCGGGCAGGATCTCAGGGGCCCTCATCATCTATCTCACCGCCAGCCGCACGGCCTTCTGGATCGCGATCGCCCTGGCCCTGCTCCATCTCGTCTTCGCGGCCACCATGAAGAGCAAGCTCCGGGCGGTCCTGGTAGCCGCCGTCCTGATCATCGGCGGCGTGGGGTACCTCAATTCATCGAGGGAAAGCAGCTTCTCCTTCTTCAAGGACAACCCGACCTTCTCCCGGGTCTTCGACGTCAGCGAATCCAAGACCAAGGAGCGGGGCGAAGCCTCCCGGGTGGACCTCGCGAAGCAGTGGCTGGCCGTCATCGCCAAGGAGCCCTGGTACGGCTACGGCCTCTACAGTTCGGAAGGGGACACTTCCATCGAAACCCAAGTCAAGCGGGGTTTCCCCACCCAGGGCACCCACAACATGTACATGGCGATCTGGGTCGACACGGGATGGGTGGGCCTTTCCCTCTTCCTCATCACCCTCGGCATCCAGCTTTACCGGATGAGGCAGGTCCCCTTGGCTCCACCGGTCCACCGCATGCTGTTCGCCCTTTGCTTCATCATGCTGGTCTTCGCCCTGACCAGTCATCAGATGCTGACGGACTACACAGGATGGATGGGTTTTTCGCTCATCTTCCTGCTGCCCATGAGCCCCGCCCTGAGGAACGCGCCCTCCTGGTGATCGCATTCCCGCCCCGGCGTCGTCCATTGGAGAACCTTCATGAAACTGGCCCTGGTCATCTACTCCCTGGGCGAAGGCGGGGCCGAAAGGGTGATGTCCTCCATGGCCAACCATTGGTCCCGGAAAGGCGCCGGCGTATCTCTGGTCACCCTCGATGCAGTGGCAGCCGACAGGTACCCGCTCGACCCTCAGGTCCGCCGGGTGGCCCTGGGCCTCTCTGGAGATTCCTCCAATCCCGTGCAGGGCATGGCCAACAACTTCCGCCGGGTGGTCCAGCTCAGGAAAGCCTTGCGGGAGCTCCGCCCGGAAGCGGTGATCTGCTTCATGGAATCCACCAACGTCCTCACCATCCTGGCCACCCGGGGCCTGGGCGTGAAGGTCATCGTGATGGAACACACCAACCCGGAGATCCACCAGGTGGGCCGCCTCTGGAACACCCTGAGGCGCTGGACCTACCGCTTCGCGGACCGGGTGGGCGTGCTGACGGAGCGGACGCGCCCATGGGCGGAAAAGCTCGCGGACCCGGGCGCCGTCTTCGTGCTGCCCAATCCGATCCAGATATCCCCACCCGGAGCTGCGGGGGACATGGACCTCCGGGCCTTCTCGAACCTGCCGGCCTCGGCGCGCATCCTGGTTTCCATGGGCCGCCTGGCTCCTGAAAAAGGATTCGACTTGCTGATCCGGGCCTTCGCGCCCCTGGCCGGGATCCATCCGGATTTCCACCTGGTCATCCTGGGGGAAGGGGTGGAGCGCGGCGCCCTGGAAGCGGCACGCGCCTCCTGCGGGCTGGAAGGAAGGGTCCATCTGCCCGGGCGCGTCGAGAACCCCATGGCCTGCCTGCGCCAGTGCGACCTTTTCGTGATGTCCTCCAGGTACGAAGGATTTCCCATGGCGCTCTGCGAAGCCATGGCCTCCGGGCTGCCCGTGATCAGCTTCGATTGCCCCACGGGGCCAGGGGAGATCATCCGGGACCAGGTGGACGGGATCCTCGTGCCCGCGGGAGATGCCCCGGCCTTGACCCGGGCCATGGGGCGCCTGATGGGCGATGCCGCGGCCCGCGAGGCCATGGGCGGGCGGGGCCCCGAAGGCATGCTCCGCTTTTCGGAGGAAAGGATCATGGCCGAGTGGGACCGGCTTCTCTCGGACCTGAACCTTGGAACGGCGGCCCGCTCTCCGCGCTCCTAGAACCTGGCCGAGTCCGGCGCGTAAACCTTGAGCTTCTGGTAGAGGGTGCTGCGGGGAATGTCCAGCCGCTTCGCCGCCCTTCCCACGTGTCCATCTTCCTCTTCAAGGATTTTGAGAACGTACTCCCGCTCGAGCTCCCTCAGGGTCAGATGGGTGGAATGTTCCTGCTGCTTTCCCCCGGGGCTCACGGCAAAATCCAGATCCCCGCCCTCGATCACTGAGGACTTCACGCCCATCAGCGCCCGCTCCAGGACGTTCCGCAGCTCCCGGATGTTCCCGGGCCAGACGTGCCTCTGCAGCTTCGCCAGCGCGCCTTCCGAGAGGCGGATGGCCGCCCGCCCGCAGTCGCTCGTCAGACGGTTGAGGAGGATCTGCGCGAAAACGGGGATGTCCTCCGCCCGTTCGCGCAGCGGCGGCACCGCGATCTGGATGGCGCTGATGCGGTAGAAGAGGTCGGACCGGAACTGCTGGTCCTGCACCAGCTGATCGAGCTTCTGATGGGTGGCGGCGACCAGGCGGAAATCCACTTTGCGGTCCTGGACTTCCCCAAGCCGGCGGAAGCGTTTCTCCTCGAGCGCCTTGAGGATTTTCGGCTGGATCTGCAGATCCATGTCGCCGATTTCATCCAGGAACACCGTGCCCCGGTGGGCGGCTTCCAGCAGGCCCACCTTGACGGCCGTGGCCCCCGTGAAAGCCCCCTTCTCGTGGCCGAACAGCTCCGTGTCCAGCAGCTCCTTGCTGAAGCCGCCGCAGTTGAGTTCAAGGAGGGGCTCGGAGGATCTGGAGCTGTTCCGGTGGATCCAGCGGGCCAATTCGCTCTTGCCCGTGCCCGTCTCGCCTTGGATGAGGATGGGGCTTTCGGTGGCCGCGGCGAGCTGGGACTGCTCCTGCAGGCGCCGTATGGCGGGGCTCTGGCCGATGAAGGGATCCACGGCCCGCTGCGGCTCGTCCACCGACTTGCGGGCCAGCTGCTTCCGCCGGTTCCGCTGGTTCTCCAGCACCCGGTCCAGCACCACCAGCAGGGCCGGGAGATCCAGCGGCTTCACCAGGAACTGCTCCGCCCCGAGCTGGATGGCCTGGACCGCCAGATCGATGCGCGCATGGGCCGTGAGCAGAATGATGGGCACCCCGTCGTCGATGGCCTTCAGCTTGGGGAGCAACTCCAATGCGTTGCCGTCCGGAAGGGAATAGTCCAGGGTCACGGCGTCGTAAACATCGGCGCGGTACCGGATCTCGGCCTCGGCGCAGGTCTCCGCCTCGTCGACGCTGTAGCCGTGGAGTTCGAGGTAGTCCTTCAGCGCGAAGAGAATGATCTCGTCGTCGTCCACCACCAGAATCTTCGATTTCGCCATGGGTGCCTCAGGCTTGGGCGGCCGGTTGCGCGGAGGAAGCCTGGGCCGAGGGCAGCATGAAACTGATCCTCATGGTGCCGCTCGAAGGCCCGGGCCCGGCGGTGAGCGTGCCGCCGTGGGATTCAAACACGCGGCGGGCGCCCGGAAGGGTCAGGCGTCCCAGCCCTGAGGTGCGGAAGTAGAAGGGCTCGAAGAGCCTCGCCGGATCGACATTCTTGAACCTCAGGCTGGAGCAGTCCACATGCCCGCACACCACGGCCCGCTCGCCGTGGAGCCCGTTCCCCACGTGGAGGACCACCTGTCCGCCGGCCTCCTCCTGGTGCAGGGCGAGGTCGACCAGGCGCGTGAAGGAGGATTGCAGGCAATGCTCGTCCATGTTGATGGCCGGTAGGGGCGCGTCGACTTTCAACTGGAGTCCCACGCGGGCTTTCTCCGCCTCGGCCCTATGGCAGTCGATGGCCTCCCTCAGCAGGGGTCCCAACTCACGGATGGACCAGGAAAAGCGGCCCGGATCCCCATAGTCCCGCAGTTCCTCGTTGAAGGCGTTCATGCGGTCGAGGCTCCGCCGGATGTTGGCCCCATACTTCCGGACGTCTTCCAGGTCCGCGAAGCGCGCCTCGAAGGCGTCCAGGTTCGCCGAAATCCCGAAGATGAAACTCCCCAGTTCATGGACCAGCCCGGGCACGAAGGAGGTGGCTGAAGGGGCCCGGGGCGTCGCCCGGGTTTCCATCCGGTAGAGGTCCGTGGTCAGGAACGCTTCAATCTGATCGGCCGCCACTCTCAGCCCCTCCTTCTGCTGGGCCGTCAACGTCACCGGAGTGGTGGAAAGCGCGCAGAGGGTTCCGATGTTGCGCTGGTAGAGATCCATCATGGGCAGGGCCTCGAGGATCAGCAGTTCCTGCTCCTTCAGCAGGCGGGCCCTCGAGGCTTCTGTGGAACCCTGGGCCAGCGCCCATTCCAGCGCGGCCATCTGCTCCTCCGTCAGGCCGCTGCCATCGCGGTGCCAGACGCCGGAATCATCCTGGAGGATCAGCGCGATGGGGGTTCCCGTGAAGGCCGCGCCCAGCATGATCCAGTCGCGCAAGCGATTCTCCGAGTGCGATTCCGTGAACCCGTGCCTGGGGGAGATCTCGGACCTGGATGCTTCTGGCACTGGACCGTTGGAATTCATGGGGACGCCCCGTCGAGACTGCTTCAATCGTCAGCTTGGCAGCCCTTGATGAGGTTGGGAATAACCTGCATAGATTCATCTGAAAAAAGGTTCATTCAAGGCCTTTTCCCGTTCCCGGAGACGGCATTGGCTTTGTTCACGGCCTCGCTGGCCGCCACAGCGTGCCGGATCCCGGGACCGCCGTTCCCGGTCACGGTGTTGCCGCTGATGTCCACGCTGGGATCCTTGTCCACCAGCCAGATGCCGACGCCGGCGTTCCCATTCACCGTGTTGCTCCTGACCACCGAACCCGGGCATTGGGACACGTAGATGCCGCCGCCCGACCAGGTGTCGTTCCCGTTGAACATGGCCGTGCCCGTGATGGTGTTGCCCGTCACAGTGGTGCCGGCGGAATACTCCATCAGCATGATGCCCTGCCCCATGTTCATGGAGATGGTGTTATTCGTGATGCGGGCGTCGCCGATGCAGTGGCTCACTTTCACCGCCGACCGGAACCCTCCGCCGGCGGGATCCAGGCCATTCCCGGTGACCACGTTGCGGTCGAAGACCAGGTTCAGGATGCGCGGCGTCGTGAACCGGCTGTTGAAGCCGCATTGGAAGCCGCCCCCCGCGTTGCCCGCCAGGGTGCAGCCCGTGATCAGCACGTTGCGCACGGTCTCGCCGTCGTTGGGCTCCACGTCGATGCCAGCCTCGGGTTCGGTTCCGGAAGTGTTCTTGAAGGTCGAATTCCTCACCGCCACTCCGTCGGCGCTGGTGATGGACAGTCCCTGGCGCCGGTTGCGGTCGGCGACCACGTTGCACAGGGTCACGTCGGCGCTGCCCTCGGAGACATAGAAACCGTCGCCCCAGCAGTCCCTGGCCGTCACGCCCTCCACCACCACGTGCTGGGCTTTGGCGATGGACAGTCCCATGCCCCATTCTCCGCCCTGGCCCTGGTGTGCGCCGCGCTCGCCCTGCAGGGTTCCACCCACCACGTTCACATGTTCCGCCCGGTGGATGGCGAGGATGGCGGAATGGGCCAGGCCATTGGGGATGGCCTTGAGCACGGCCCCCGGAGAAAGGCGCAGGGTCATCCGGCTTTTGAGGCGGAGGCCCAGGTTGCCCTGAACGGCGGCGTTCACGAGGTAGGTGCCATCGGGAATCAGCACGGTCCCTCCCGTGCCGCCCGCCGCGTCCACCGCGCGCTGCAGGGCCGCGGTGTCGTCGCTGAGGCCGTCCCCCTTGGCGCCGAACGGCGCCTCGCGCACGTTGAACACCCGGGGCGAAGCGGGAGGGGGCAGGCAGGACAGGGGCGCAGGAACTGGAGGCACCACCGCGGCGACGGCCTGGGCGTCTCCTTGGGCCCGGGAGGAGCCGCGTCCAAGAGTGAACAGCAGGCCCATCGAACCGGCGGCCAGCACCCCCACCAGCCAAACCCGGATGTTCCGTGTGTCCATGCTTCTCTCCACCTGGGGCGCGGACATTGTCCCACGGAGAATTCCACCTCGAAGGGCCCCGATCGCCGGGCATGGAAAAAGAATGGACCCACCCCGCAACGCTCTTGTAAAAATAATTTATCTGGCCGGGGGTAAGTGAAAATTTATAAGATGATCCACCCACCTAAGAGGATTCCGCCCGCGTGTGACTCCGCTTTGAATGGGTGAACAAAACGGCCCTAGTTCACGTGCTTGGTTAGCGGAGGAGCATCATGCGGATCGCAGTCATCGGCCTGGGTTATGTCGGGTTGCCACTCGCCCTGGAACTCGCGAAGAAATTCCCCGGGACCGTGGGATTCGACATCCACGAGGCCAAGATCGCCGAACTGAAGAAGGGGGTCGACCGCACCAGGGAAGTCTCGCCCGAGGCGCTGCGCACGACGACCCTGGCCATGACCAGCGACCCCGAAGGCATGCGCGGGGCGGACTTCTTCATCGTGGCCGTGCCGACGCCCATCGACGGGTGGAAGCGGCCCGACCTGACCCCCGTCGTCAAGGCCAGCGAGACCGTGGGCAAGGTCATCGGCAAGGGCAGCATCATCGTCTACGAATCCACAGTCTTCCCCGGCGTCACCGAGGACATCTGCGGCCCCATCCTCGAAAAGCAGTCCGGTCTGAAGTGCGGCATCGACTTCAAGCTCGGCTACTCGCCGGAGCGCATCAATCCCGGCGACAAGGTCCACACGGTGGACCGCATCGTGAAGGTGGTCTCCGGGCAGGATGCGGAAAGCCTGCGCGCCATCGCCGGAGTCTATGGCGCCGTCATCGCCGCGGGAGTCCACGAGGCCTCCTCCATCAAGGTGGCCGAGACCGCCAAGGTGATCGAGAACACCCAGCGCGACATCAACATCGCCCTGATGAACGAACTCGCCATCATCTGCGAGAAGGTCGGCATCCGCACCTCAGAGGTGCTGGCGGCGGCCCGCACCAAGTGGAACTTCCTGCCCTTCAGCCCCGGCCTGGTCGGCGGGCACTGCATCGGCGTCGATCCCTACTACCTCACCACCAAGGCTGAGGAATTGGGCTACCACCCCCGGGTGATCCTCGCCGGCCGCCAGATCAACGACGACATGGGTGCCTACGTCGCGCAGAAGCTGGTCAAGCTGATGATCCAGCAGCAGATTCCCGTGAAGAACGCCCGGGTCGGGATCCTGGGCCTCACCTTCAAGGAAAATGTCCACGACATCCGCAACAGCAAGGTGCCTGACATCGTGGCGGAGCTGCAGCAGTTCAACATCACACCCCTGATCCACGATCCGATGGCGGACCCGGCGGAGACCCTGCACGAGTACGGCCTCCAGCTCTGCAAGCTGGAGGAGATCCGCGACCTGGATGCCTTGGTCCTGGCCGTCAACCACCAGGTGCTCCTGGACCTGGGCCTGGACGCCATCCGCGCCTGCATGAAGGAATCCGCCGTATTCATCGACGTGAAATCAGTCTTCGCCCCCGGGGACTTCCCGCAGGGCGTCGCCTACTGGAGCCTGTGATTCATGCGTTTTGACGAAACCCTTGCCGAATTGAAGGCCGCTCCCAAAACCTGGCTGGTGACCGGCGTGGCCGGGTTCATCGGCTCAAACCTGCTGGAGGCCCTGCTGAAAGCGGGCCAGACCGTGGCGGGCCTGGACAACTTCGCCACCGGATCCCAGGCCAACCTGGATGACGTGAAGGGCGTGGTCGGGCCCGAGGCCTGGGCGCGGTTCACCTTCATCCAGGGGGACATCCGGAGCCTGGCGGATTGCCAGAAGGCCTGCGAGGGCGCCGACTATGTCCTCCACGAGGCGGCGCTCGGCTCGGTGCCCCGCTCCATCGAGGATCCCATCGCCACCAACCAGGCCAACATCGATGGTTTCCTCAACATGCTGGTGGCCAGCCGCGACCAAAAGGTGAAGCGCTTCGTCTACGCCGCGTCCAGTTCCACCTACGGCGACCACCCGGACCTGCCCAAGCGCGAGGACAAGATTGGACAGCCGCTGTCGCCCTATGCCGTCACCAAGCTGGTGAACGAACTGTACGCCAAGGTGTTCGGCAGCACCTACGGCCTGCAGACCATCGGCCTGCGCTACTTCAATGTCTTCGGGCGCCGCCAGAGCCCCAACGGGCCCTACGCCGCCGTCATCCCTCTCTGGATCGCGGGACTCATGCGCAGGAAGGCCGTGGCCATCAACGGAGACGGGGAGACCAGCCGGGATTTCTGCTACGTGGAAAACGTGGTCCAGGCGAACCTGCTGGCCGCCACCGCCACCGATCCCGCTGCCACCAGCCAGGTCTACAACGTCGCCTTCGGCGGCCGAACCACCCTGAACCAGCTGCACGAAAAGCTGCGCTCCCGGCTGGCCCGCCATGATGCCGCCATCGGCGCCCTGGAGCCGGACTACCGCCCCTTCCGCGGCGGCGACGTCCGCCATTCCCAGGCCGACATTTCCAAGGCCGCCGGCCTTCTGGGCTATGCTCCGCAATTCGACGTGGACCGTGGCCTGGACGAAGCCCTGGCCTGGTACCGGGCGAACCTCGGATGAAGGTGGCCGTCTTCGGGAGCTACGCCCCGTCCCTGTGGCTGTTCCGCGCGCCCATGATGCGGGCCATGGTGGCCGCGGGCCATGAGGTGACCGGACTCGCTCCGAACGGCGATCAGGCCCTCATCGACAACCTCGCCTCCATCGGCGTGGCCTACCGGCACGTCCCCCTGGGCCGCACCGGGCTCAATCCCCTGGAGGACCTCCGCTCTCTCTTGGCCATCCGCGCCGCGCTCAAGGACCTCCGTCCGGATGTCCTTCTGAGCTACACCATCAAGCCGGTCATCTACGGCTCCTACGCCGCGTCCATGGTCGGGGTTCCCCACTGCCACGCCATGGTGACGGGCCTGGGTTCCAGCCTCATGGGCGAAGGCTTCAAGCGCAAATGCATGGCCGCCCTCTCCAAGTGGCTGTACCGCCGCGGCCTTTCCGGCATCGAAGGGGTCTTCTTCCAGAACCCGGACAACCGGGCCTTTTTCGAAAAGCACCGCCTGCTTCCCGCCACCTGCCGGATCACGCAGATCAACGGTTCCGGCGTGGACCTGGCGCAGTTCCCCTTCACGCCCCAGGCGGCGCCCCCCCTCACGTTCCTGCTGGTCGGGCGCGTGACGCGGGAGAAAGGGATCATGGAATTTGTCGAGGCGGCGAGACGCCTCAAGGCCAAGCACCCCGGCACCCGGTTCCATCTGCTGGGCGGCTACGACACCAATCCCAGCGCCATTTCGAAGAGCCAGGTCCAGGCCTGGGTGGACGAGGGGACCATCGAGTACCTCGGCACGGTCAAGGATGTGCGTCCCATGCTGTCCGCCGCCCAGGTGGTGGTGCTGCCCAGCTACGGAGAGGGGACCCCCCGCTCTGTCCTGGAGGCCATGGCCATGGGCCGGGCGGTGGTGACCACCCTGGCCCCCGGCTGCAAGGAAACCGTCATCGAAGGCCAGACGGGCTTCCTGGTGCCCACTCGGAACGTCGAAGCCCTGGCAGAGGCCATGGAGCGCTTCATCACGGACCCCGGCCTCGCCATCCGCATGGGCGCGGCCGGCAGGGCCTATGCCGAAGAGAAATACGACGTCGACAAAGTCAACGCCGTCATCCTGAAGGCCCTGGGCCTTTGATGGGCAGGCCGGACCAGCATGCTTCGGAATGCGGAAGATTCCCATTCGCGGGTATCTTGAATCGCCGCCAGGAGTGCTCATGCGCATCGGCTTCATAGGACTCGGAACCATGGGTCAGCCCATGGCCCGCAACCTCCTGGGCCTCGGACACGCGCTGACGGTCTACAACCGCACCCCTGGCCGCGCCAAAGCCCTGCTGGCGCTGGGAGCCAAGGAGGCGGCCACGCTGTCCGACGTGGTGCAGGAGGCCGAAGTCGCCATCACCATGGTTTCCGATGACCAAGCCGTCTCGGAAGTGGTATACGGTCCGGGCGGCCTGCTCCAGTGTCTCGCCCCCAAGGCCATCCACCTCTGCATGAGCACCATCGGCGTGGAAACCTCCGCGGCCTTGGCCTCGGCCCACGCGAAGGCCAACCAGGGCTACGTGGCCGCGCCCGTCTTCGGAAGGGCGGACAGCGTCGAATCGCGCCGGATTTGGATCGTGGCGGGCGGGCCCGAACCCCAGGTGAACCGCTGCCTGCCCATCTTCGTGGCCCTGGGCCGAGACCACACCCGCGTGGGCTCCAAGGCCTCGCTGGCTCATGCCCTCAAACAGGGGGGGATGACCCTCAGCCGGGCCATGGAAGAGGCCGTGGCGCAGATCCTCACCTTCGCGGAGAAGGCTGGCATGGATCACTCCAACTACCTCCGCCTTCTGAACACGGCGATCTTCAAATCCCATCTGGTGGACGCCAATGGTGCCGTCAGCATCCGCCCCTCCTTCGATCCGAGGGATCAATCCCTGGACTTGGCCGCCAACGAGATGCTGTTCCATGCGGCCCGCCGGGTGGGCGTGCCCGTTCCGGCCGCGGATCTCCTCAACGCCCGGCTCCAGGCGGCCGGGGCCCGGGGCTGGGGGGAGCAGGATCTCGCCGCCCTTTCCGGAGACCCCGAACCGGCCGAAGCACCAGACCGGCCGGCCCCGCCAGCCCAGGCCCCGGCCCAGGCCCCGGCGCCGGCTCCAACGCCAGTCCCGGTTCCGGCTCCTGCCCCGGTTCCAGCTCCAGCTCCAGCTCCAGCTCCAGCCCCAGCTCCAGCCCCAGCTCCGGTTCAAGCTCCGGTTCAAGCCGCGGTCCCGACACCACCCCTGGCTTCAGAGGCTTCCCCCGCCCTGGCCAAGAAACCCATGAACGTGCCCGCTCCGACCCGCGGAGTGCCTCCCGTGCGAATTCCCACGCCGGTCTTCAAGCCGATCCCCCCGCCCACGCCGCCAGGGCCTCCCGTGCAAATCCTCTCCAGCCCTTCGCCGCAAGCGCCATCGGCGCCCACCCTGGTGCTGAAGGTGAACCCTTCCGCTCTTTCCGCGGCGCCAGGCGCCCCGGTCAAGACCCCGGCCACCCGGCCCCCGCGGCGGAACCCGGAACGGCGGAAAGGAAACGATCCGAAACGCTCCCAATCCCGGCGCCAAGAGGAGCGCAGGACCGCCCAGCCTCCGCCGATCGGGGCGCCAGCCCCGGTCCAAGCCCCGGTCCAAGCCCCGGCCCCGGCTCGGGCGCCTCAACCGCCCGTTCTTGCCCGGCGCCTCTCCTCCGACACCTTCCCGGCCCTGGAGGGCGGCTCCAAAGTGTTGATGGATCTGGAGCAGACCAGCCATTTCGAAGTGATCCTGGGGCAGGTCTGGGCCTGGTCCCAAGGCAGGCGCTTCGCCACATCCTGGCACAGCCTGGCGGAAGTGGAAGGGGCCTTCAAACACGTGCTCTTCCTGCCCATCAAGCGCCACCTCCTCCTTCGCCCGGAAGCGGTCCAGAATCTGAAGCCCACCTTCGGCGGCGGGGCCAAGGCGGACATGGGCGCCAACCTGGAGATCGACGTGGGCCGCGCCGCCGCCCTGCGGCTCAAGGAGCTGCTCGGGCTCTGAGGAATCACACCTCCATGGGGCCATGGCCTACACACCCTAACGCCTATCCCGCCTTAGACTGGCTTGGAAAATCAATTGCCCATAAGATCAACATGTAGTTGTTTCATGATGGGGTGGATGTAGACGACCCGCCCTTCCCCGGAACCCTTTCGCTGGTAGCGCTCATGGCCCTGACTCCCGCACCCACGCTCAATCCCACGCCCAATCCCACGCTCAATCGTTGCCCGCCCTTCTCGCCCTGGCCCCACTACGCTTCCGACGAGGTGGAAGCGGTGGCCCGCGTGATGGAAAGCGGCAAAGTGAACTACTGGACCGGATCGGAGGCGAGGGAATTCGAAACCGAATACGCCTCCGCCTCGGCCTGCGACAAGGCCATCGCGCTCTGCAACGGCACCGCCGCGCTGGAGCTGGCCATCCAGGCCCTGGACATCCCGCCTGGATCGGAAATCATCACCAGCCCCCGCACCTTCATCGCCAGCGCCAGCTGCGCCGTGATGCGCGGCTGCACCCCCGTGCTGGCCGACGTGGATCCCGACAGCCAGAACCTCACCGCGGAAACCATCCAGAAGGCGATCACCAGCCGCACCAAGGCCATCATCCCCGTCCACCTCGCGGGCTGGCCCTGCGACATGGATCCCATCATGGAACTGGCTGCGCAGCATGGCCTGAAGGTCATTGAGGACTGCGCCCAGGCGAACGGAGCCACCTACAAGGGCCGCCCTGTGGGCAGCCTGGGCCACATGGGAGCTTTCTCCTTCTGCCAGGACAAGATCATCACCACCGGCGGAGAGGGCGGCCTGGTCACCACCAGCGATCCCGATGTCTGGCGCCGCGCCTGGAGCTTCAAGGACCATGGGAAGAGTTGGGCGGCGGTCTACGAAGCCCAGCATGCGCCCGGGTTCCGGTGGCTGCACGAATCCTTCGGGACCAACTGGCGCATGACCGAGATCCAGGCGGTCATCGGGCGCCTCCAGCTGAAGAAGCTGCCGGAGTGGACGCGGATCCGCCAGGAGAACCTGGCCCGCCTCAACGCCGCCTTCCAGTCCTTCAGTTGCGTCCGCACCACGCCAGCCCCGGCCCACATCGGCCATGCGGCCTACAAGGCCTACGTGTTCGTGCGTCCTGGGCACCTGCGCGAGGGCTGGAGCCGCGACCGCATCATGGAGGAGATCAATGCCCGCGGCATTCCCTGCTTCAGCGGCAGCTGCAGCGAGATCTACCGGGAAAAGGCTTTCACCCGGAGCGGCCTTGGCCCCAAGGAGCGCCTCCCCGTCGCACGGGAACTGGGCGAGACCAGCCTGATGTTCCTTGTCCATCCCACCCTCACCCGGCAGAACCTGGACGACACCATCGCCATCGCCTCCGGCGTGTTCAGCCAAGCCTCCTGCTGATTCCATGACCGCCCGCCGCCCCCTGTACCAGTTCATCAAGCGCGCCCTGGATCTGCTCTACGCGCTCCTGCTCCTCCCGGTCCTCGGCCCCGTGATGCTGATCGTCTGGGTCCTCGTGCGATGGAAGATGGGCAGCCCGGCGGTTTTCAAGCAGGTCCGGCCCGGACTGGATGCCCGCCCCTTCGTGATCCACAAGTTCCGCAGCATGATCGACGCCTGCGACGCCGAAGGAAACCCCCTGCCCGACAAGGAGCGCCTCACCTCCTTCGGGCGCCTGCTCCGCCGCTCCAGCCTGGACGAGCTGCCCCAGCTGCTCAATGTGCTGAAGGGCGACATGAGCTTCGTGGGGCCCCGCCCGCTGCTCATGGAATACGTCCCCCGCTACACGCCCGAGCAGCGCCGGCGCCTCGACGTGCGCCCGGGCATCACCGGGCTGGCCCAGATCGCCGGACGGAACACCGTCGCCTGGGACGAGCGCCTGGCCCTCGACGTGAAATATGTGGACGAGGCATCCCTCTGGCTCGACCACCTCATCCTTCTCCGCACGGTCAAGAAGGTGCTCCGCTCCGAAGGGGTTCCTGCCTCGGGATTGGATCCGAACGAAAAATTCCAGGGCACATTCAAGCCTGGCGCCAGCCCAGCAGAGGCGCCGGTTCATCCAGAGAACAACTCCGGACAGCCCTGAATCTCGGCCGGTCTCCCTCGGAAGAATTCCCGCGGGACCAGCATGGTCCTGGCTTGAAAAATCAAAGACGAGATGGCTATTTTTAAGGAATCCAACAGTAGACTATGGCTTCGATGCGCCCCTCTGGAAAAGGCCCCTTCCCCTCGCCCCAAGAATCAACCCCGCGCGCCTCTGGCTCACCGGCGCGCCGGCCGTTGGCGAGCCCGGCGCCTGCGCAGCCGAAGGCAGGCGGATCCCAGGCTGATGGGGGCGAGTGGTGCGTCCTGGTGGTCGAAGACGAGCCCTTGGCCCGCACCAGCATCCGCGCCACGCTGTCCAAAGAGGGCTTCAGAGTCGTCGAAGCGGAAAGCGGCGAGGAGGCGCTGGGGCTCTTCGATGCGGCCGCCCCCCACGTGGTGATTCTCGACATCGGCCTGCCCGGCCTCGACGGCTTCGAGGTGTGCCAGAAGATCCGCGCGAAACGGGTGGATACGGGCATCCTCATGCTCACGGCCCGGACCGATCCGGAAGACAAGATCACGGGACTCACCCTCGGCGCCGACGACTACCTGGTCAAGCCCTTCAATCCCGGGGAACTGATCGCCCGCATCCGGGCAGTGCTCCGGCGCTCCGTCCTGATGAACCAGGCCGAGGAGCCGCTGGCCTTCGGAGATCTCTGCCTGGATTTCCAGGCCCAGCAGGCGTTGAAGAAGGGTGTCGACGTGAACCTGTCGCCGAGGGAGTTCCTGCTCCTGGCCATTCTCCTGCGCCACCCCGGCCAGGTCATGACCCGGGACCAGCTCGGCAAGGAAGTCTGGGGCGCCAACCATCATGGGAATGCCCGGGCCCTGGATGTCTTCGTGTGCAAGCTCCGCGAGAAGATCGAAGACGATCCCACCAACCCGCAGGTCATCCGCACCGTCCGCGGCGCGGGTTACGTCTGCGGCTGACCGGAACCCTGCCTGCTGGGCTTCCGGGCCCGGGCGGTGGCTTCCGGCGGCGGATTGCGGTTCCATGAAAGGCATGTCCCGCAAACTGCCCCGTCATCTCACTTGGCTCGAAGCCTTCGTGGCGGCAGTGGAGACAGGCTCGCTGGAAGCCGCCGCCCAGCATCTGGGCGTGGCGCGCTCGGTGGTGAGCGAGCATCTGCGAGCCCTGGAGGAAACCCTGGTCGAAGGCGAGCCGCTCGTGGAGCGGGGCCCTGGACGCCGCCTGCGTCTCACGCCCAGAGGCGAGCGCCTATTCGCCGGCGCCCAGGCCTCCTTCCACCAGCTGGATCTCAAGCGCCTTCGGGACCTGGCCGCGCCCGAGCCGGGCCTGCGCCTGGGCCTGAGCCCGACCCTGTCCGCGGCCCTGATGGAACCCTTGGCCAAGGCTTTGGCCGCGGCGGACCTCAAGCTGGAGGCGGCCTTCGGCGGCGCCCACGACCTGGTGCGGCAGATCCAGACCCGGCAGCTGGATCTGGCCCTGGGCTTCACGCCCCTGCCGCCCCACCGCGGCGTGGAATACCGGGTTCTGGCCCGGCTTCCCTTCGTGGTGCTGGCCGGCCCGGGCTGCGGATGGCCCAAGACGGCGCCCTTCCTCCGGGTGAAGGATCTCGCGGACCAGCCCTTCGTGGACTGGCTCCGGGATGATCCCTACGGCGGCGCCAACTCGGCCCGGTTTCAGGCCGCGGGCATCCAGGTGCGGGAGTCCGCGCGGGTGGAGAGTTTCCTGCAGCTCTACCCCGCGCTGAGAGCCTTCGGAGCCTGCGCCATCGCGCCGGACCTGAGGGCCCTGGGCCCCTTCCCCCCGGACATCCTGGTCTGGCCCTTGAAGGAGCGGAAATCCCAGGTCGTGGAAGTGGTCGCCCTCTGGCCCTCGGGCGGGGCCTCCCCCGCCGCGGAGACCTGCCTGAAGGCGCTCGCGGCCCATTTGAGAAAACGTCGATAATCCGACGATTGATTCATAATTTTTTGGATTTTCGTCTATTTGTTCAGACACTAGGCTGGGGACAGCCCGGAGTCTCGTTTGACACCCCCATCGACCCTCAACCCCCGCCTCAGCCCCACCCAGCGCGCCATCGAGCGCCTGCCCGCGCACCTGCGCCGCTACGTGGTGGACCAGGCCCACGATGCCTACACCCCGCGCGACCACGCCGTATGGCGCCACATCCTCCGCCAGCTCACGGCCCGCCTGAAGGATACGGCCCATGCCAGCTACCTGTCCGGCCTGGCGGCGACGGGCATCGGCCTCGACCGCATTCCCAGCCTGGACGAGATGAACGAGAAGCTCGAAGCCCTGGGATGGTGCGCGGTGGGCGTCCGGGGCTTCATCCCGCCCGCGGTGTTCACCGAATTGCAGTCGCTGGGCGTGCTGGCCGTGGCCGCCGACATCCGCAGCCACGAACACATCGAGTACACCCCTGCGCCGGACATCGTCCACGAGAGCGCGGGCCATGCCCCCATCCTGGCTGACCGCCGCTACGCGGAATACCTGAAACGCTGCGGCGAAGCGGGCTTCCGCGCCATCGCCTCCGTGGAGGACCAAGCCGTCTACGAGGCCATCCGCAACCTCAGCGTGGTGAAGGAGGACCCCGCGGCCACCGGCGAGGAGCTCCGCCTGGCCCAGGAGCGGCTGTCAGCGGCCTGCGCCAGCCGCCGCTACGTCAGCGAAAGCACCAAGGCCAGCCGCCTCTACTGGTGGACCGCGGAATACGGCCTGGTGGGCGAACTCTCGGATCCGAAGCTCTATGGCGCCGGCCTGCTGAGCAGCCTGGGCGAGGCGGCGCACTGTCTCACGGAGTCGGTCAGGAAGGTGCCGCTGAGCCTCATCTGCGCCGACACCGAGTACGACATCACCCAGATGCAGCCTCAGCTGTTCGTCGCCCGGGATTTCGATCACCTCTTCGAGGTGCTGGAGGCCTTCGAGGCCACGCTCGGCTGGCGCCGGGGCGGAGACCACGGCCTGGAGGAGGCGTTGCGCGCCCGCACCGTGAACCACCTGGCGCTGGACGGCGGCCTCGAACTCACGGGCAGGGTCGTGGCCCGAATCCCGGCCCGCGGCGAGATGGCGCCGGGCCTCTGCACGGCCCTGGCAAGGGTGGAAGGCCCCATTCAGATCTCCCGCGAAGGCAGGGCCCTCGACTGTCCCTGGTCTGGCGAGGCCCTGGTGGCCTTCGGCAGCGGGGTACTGCCCCACCGGGGAGCCTTCAGCCTGGATCTGCCCTCGGGGCTGTTCCTCACCGGCTTCCGCGTGGGCGAACACGAGGTGATCAACCTGCGGGGCCACCAGGATGGGCGGCCCCTGGACCTGCCCAGTTGGGCCCTGCTCTTCCTCAGCGCCGGCCTGCCTTCCGTGGCCGGCGGCCCGGCGGATCCCGGTGCCTGGGACCGCTGGTTCGGCGATCATTCGGCCCTGGCGGAAGGGGAGGCCGAGGCCCAGGCCCGGGACCGGAAGGCCACGGCCCTGCCCCGGGAACTGGCCGGGCTCTATGTGGAGGCGGATCTCCTCAGGCGAAGCGGGCCGGTCGCCCCCTCGCGTTTGACCGCCCTGCGGGAACGGGCCGTGAAGTACCCTGGCGAGTGGCTGCTGCAGACAGAGCTCGCGGAATTGGAGGCCATGCCATGAGCTGGATCGAAACCGACGGCGCCCTGGTTCGCACCTTCCAGACGCCGGACTTCCTGACCGCCTACAACCTCGTCAGCGCCCTGGTGAGGCCCGCCGAAGACCTGAACCACCATCCAGACATCGCCTTCGGCTGGGGCTATGTGCGGGTCACCTTGACCACCCATGATGCGGGCGGCATCACAGAGTTGGACCACCGCTTGGCCCAAGTCATAGATCTTGTTGTTAAAACTCTAATATTGTAGAACTTAATTCATATCGACCTTGTTCAGACACGGGAAGGTCAGCTATGCTGGAGCGTTCATCGAGGAGTCCCTTGTCGAAGCCGTCGACCGTCCCCCGTCGTTTCCGCCACGCCCTGCTCGGGACCCCTCTTGTCCTCGGCCTCGGGCTGCTCGGCCTGGCCATCGGATGCAGGTCTGATCAGGTGGCCCACTACCGCGTGCCCAAAGAGGCCGCGTCCGTCCATCCTGATCACGCGGATCACGCGGACCATGCGGAAGAGGCCATGCCCATGCCGGGCGGCATGCCCGCCGGCCAGGACCCTGCGGCCAACGTGCCTCCGCCGCCGGCCCCCAAGGGCGCGTTGAAGTGGTCGCTGCCCAAGGGTTGGAGCGAGCTACCCGGAGGCGGCATGCGATTCGCCACCTTCAAGGCCCCTTTCCAAGGGAAGGTGGAAGCCACCGTGGTGGTGCTGCCCGGGCCCGCCGGCGGCGAATTGGCCAACGTGAACCGGTGGCGCGGCCAGATCGGCCTGCCCGCCATGGACGAGGCCTCGCTGGCCAAGGCCCGCGCGACGGTCAAGTCCAGGGCCGGCGCCGTGAGCGTCTACGACTTCACCAGCGAGGGCCAGGCCAAGAGCCGCATGGTGACAGGCACCATCGCCACGCCCGACGGCAACACCTGGTTCCTGAAGCTGAACGGCGATGCCGATCCCGTGGCCAAGGCCAAGCCCGACTTCATGACCATCCTGGGGAGCCTCCACCTTGACTAAGCCCTCCGCCTCCCGGACGAAGACGCTCGCCTTCGGCGCATGGTCCGTCCTCAAGTCCTTCCAGTTGACCATCGTGTTGCTGGCCCTCCTCATGTGCCTGGTGGTCTTCTGCACCTTGGCCCAGGTGGAGATGGGCACCCAGGGCGCCGTGAACGCCTACATGCGCAGCTTCGTCGTCTGGAACCAGCCCCTCCTCCTCCGCCTGCCCTTCCCCGGCGGCGCGCTGGTGGGCCTGCTGCTCACCCTCAACCTCATCGCCAAGACGATCGACATCAAACTCAGCTGGCAGAAGGCCGGCATGTGGCTGGTCCATGTGGGGCTCGTGGTGCTCTTCGCGGGCGAATTCGTGGCCGGCATGATGCAGGTGGACACGAACATGTCCATCGAGGTGGGCCAGACCGTCAACTACGTGCAGAGCTACAAAGAAATGGAACTGGCCGTCATCGACGTCACCGATCCCGTCTGGGACGAGGTGTACTCCGTGCCGGACACCATGCTGTCCAAGGGACGGGACATCGCCATTCCCGGCACGCCCGTCACCCTGAAGGTCAAGCGGTTCTTCCGCAACGCCCAGCTCAGCAACCTCATGCCCGGCGCGCCTCCCTCCGTGGCCACCATGGGCGTGGGGCCGGGCGTGTCGGTGGTCGAAGCGCCCGTGGTGTCCGCCGACAACGAGATGAACCAGACCTCGGCCTTTGTCGAGCCCGTGGCCGGCGGCCGCAGCTACGGCGTCTGGCTCGCCTCCGTGGCCATCGGGGCGCCCCAATCCTTCACCCACGAAGGGCACACCTACGCGCTCGTCATGCGCCTGCGCCGCCAGTACCTGCCCTACGCCTTCACCCTCAAGCAGTTCCGCCACGATGTGTACCCGGGCACCGACATCCCCAAGAATTTCTCAAGCCTGGTCCAAGTGGTGAACCCTTCGCAGAAAGAATCCCGCGAGGTGCTCATCTACATGAACCAGCCACTCCGGTACGAAGGCAAGACCTTCTACCAGGCGAGTTTTGGCAAGAACGACACGCTGTCCGTCCTTTCCGTGGTTGAAAATCCCGGCTGGCTTCTCCCCTATGTGTCGTGCGTGCTGGTCTCCCTGGGCCTGCTCGTGCACTTCGCCATCGTCCTGCGCCGCTCCCTGAAGCGCCGCCAGGACAAGAAGGAGGGCTGATCAATGACCTTCGTGCAGAAATACCTCGCCTGGGGCGCCGGCGCGCTGGCCCTCATCATCGCCCTCGTCTTCGCGCTGCCCACGGGCAAGGCCCGGGGCTTCGACGTCAGCGGCTTCGGCACCCTGCCCATCCTGGAAGGCGGCCGCGTCAAGCCGCTGGATTCACTGGCCCGCAATTCCCTGCTGGTGATCCATAGCCGCCAGGGCTTCCGGCACGACAACCGCGTGGTGGGCCCCGACGAGTGGATCCTGGACGTGCTCTTCCGGCCCCAGGTGGCCGATCAGCAGCCCATCTTCGTCATCGACGATCCCGATGTCATCGGCCTCATCGGCGCCAAGCAGACCAAGAACCGCAACTACTTCAGCTTCGCGGACCTCTCCTCGCACCTGGAGGAGATCCAGAAGCAGGCCACCAACGCCCAGCCCATCCCCGCCCAGAAGCGCACCCGCTTCCAGAGCGCCATCGTCAACCTGTTCGACCGCGTCTACCTCTACTACAAACTGCGCAACACCCTGCAGCTGGCGGGCTCCCCGGGCCTGGGATGGGAGCTGCAGTCCTTAGGCTCGCCCGATGCGCCCTTGCGCCATCAGGATCTCATGCAGCTGGCCCAGTTCCGCATGCTGCCGCCCCCAGGGGGCGCCGGCCCTGACGGCTGGCAGAATGTGGGCCAGGCCCTGAGCGCCAGCCAGGCCGGGGCTCCGCTGCATCCCGGCCTCATCCCCCTGGCCAAGCTGAACGCCGCCTATGTGGCCAACGACGCGGCCACCTTCAACCAGACCCTCCGCGACATGAACGCTGTGGTGTCCCAGCTGACGCCGGGCGCCCTGGCCCACGCCTCCAACGAAGTCGTCTTCAACCGGGCCCAGCCCTTCTTCGTGGGCCTGTCCATCTACTTCGTGGCCTTCCTCACGCTCTGCATCTCCTGGATCTACAAGCCCGATCTCCTCCGCCCCACGGCTTACGCGCTGCTCTTCTCCGGCGCCATCGTGCACACCCTGGGCCTGGCCGCCCGCATCATCCTGCAGGGCCGCCCCCCGGTCACCAACCTCTACTCCTCTGCCATCTTCGTGGGCTGGGGCGCGGTGATCCTGGGCCTCATCATCGAGCGGATGTACCGGAAGGGCTTCGGCACCGCCGTGGCCGCCGCCGCCGGGTTCGCTTCCCTCATCGTGGCCCAGAACCTGGGCACCGAAGGCGACACCATGGAGATGATGCGCGCGGTGCTGGATTCCAACTTCTGGCTGGCCACCCACGTGGTGACCATCACCATCGGCTACGCAGGCACCTTCCTCGCGGGCTCCATCGCCATCGCCTATGCGCTGCGCAAGCACATCGCCGCCAAGCCCGACGCGGAGGCGGAGAAGGCCCTGGTCGACATGGCCTACGGCATCATCTGCTTCTCCCTGTTCTTCAGCTTCGTGGGCACGGTGCTGGGCGGCATCTGGGCCGACCAGTCCTGGGGCCGATTCTGGGGCTGGGACCCCAAGGAGAACGGCGCCCTGCTCATCGTGCTGTGGAACGCCATCATCCTCCACACCCGCCTGGGCGGCTACGTCCGCGACCGCGGCCTCATGGTGATGGCCATCTTCGGCAACATCATCACGGCCCTGTCCTGGTTCGGCGTGAACATGCTGGGCGTGGGCCTGCACTCCTACGGCTTCATGGACAAGGCCTTCGCCGCGCTCACCCTGTTCTGCCTCAGCCAGCTGCTCCTCATGGGCATCTGCTACGCCCCCGCGCGCTTCTGGACGCAACGGCCGCCCTCCAAGGCTTAGCCCTTCCCGGCGCAAGAAACGGCCCCCGGATCCGGGGGCCGTTTTCATGCCGCGAAGAGCGCTTCATGCGGATTTGAGTTCAAAAGACAAGGAACACCCCCAAACCCCCCGGCCGGGATGCCTGGGGGTGAATGTCCTTTTCTATTGGATTGAACGCAACTCTTTAGCCAGATCGCACCAACGATAGAAATCCCCCGCGGAGACAAAAGCCCACGGAGGCGGCACGAGGCCTCCGCGGTGGATCCTTTACGACTGCTGGCGAGACGGTATCACTTCACCTTGCGGGTATCGGCTTCCAGGTAGGTCTTGAAGGCCTCCGGCGCCTGGGGCGGCGCGATCTCGAAGCGCACCGTCACCATGGAGGCCGACTTGGGCAGGTAGCTCAGGCGGAATCGCGGGCCCGGGGCCGCTTCGCTGGTGAACGTGACGCCCGAGGGCGACGATGCCACCAGGTAGCGGATGACATGATCCTCGTTGTCCACGTACAGGGCCTTCAGCTGCCCGCCTTCGGTGAACACGGTCATGAAGTCTTCATGGTGCGAGGCCGGGCGGCCGTTCGAGGCGACGCTGTCGGCATAACTGCGGCGGGCGAGCACCCTTCCATCCGATTCAAAGCGGAAGGTGGCCGCGCCGGAAGGCCCGCCCCCTTCCGCCTTCCACTCCCCTTCCAGGAAGCGCAGGGCGGCGAAGGCGTCCGGAGTGGCGCGCGGAGCTGGCGGCCGAGTTGGCGGCGGAGTGGGCGATTGGGCTCCCAACGCGCCGAGGGCGGTCAGGATCAGGACGAGTTGTCGCATGGGCATCCCTCCTCAGGTCAGTGCGGGTGATTGGCACCAGGTCTGGGCGAGTTTTTCAAAACGGTCGCCTCGCTGCTCAAAGTTATCGAACTGGTCGAAGCTGGCGCAAGCGGGACTGAGCAGCACCTGGTCGCCGGGCTGGGCCAGGGCGAAGGCGGTCCGGACCGCATCGTCGAACCCGGGCACCACCTCGTGGGGCAGGTCCGCCAGATCCCGAGTGAGCTGCGGAATGGCCTCGCCCAGGAAGACCAGGCGGCGCAGCTTGCCCGCCAGGGCCTCGCGCATGGGCTCGTAGCTGGCGCCCTTGTCGGTACCACCCAGCAGCAGCACCAGGGGCCCCGGCAAGGCGCGGATGGCCGTGAGCGTGGCGTCCACGTTGGTGCCCTTGGAATCGTTGTAGGCCCTCACGCCGCCCTTCTCGCCGCAGAAGGCGATGCGGTGGGCCAGCCCCGGATAGCTCTTCAAGCCCTCGCAGAGGCGCTCGCGGGACGCGCCCGCGTGGCTCGCCAGCAGGCAGGCGGCCAGGGCGTTTTCCACGTTGTGGTCCCCGGGAATGAGCAGCTCCGAACGGGAGACCAGGGGCTCGCCGTGCAGGCGCAGCAGACCCGAGCCGTCGCACCAGGCCTCGCAGGCCGACCAGCCGAAACGCGCCGTCCGCGCGGATCCCGGAGCATCCTCCCACCATTCTGGATGGGCCGCCGGCACCACCCGCAGGTCGGCGGCGCCCTGTCCTTCGAAGATCCGCAGCTTCGTCCGGCGGTAGGTCTCCATGGTGCCGTGGCGGGCCAGGTGATCCGGCGTGAGGTTGAGGAAGGCCGCGCCTTCCGCGTGGAAGGCCCGCGTGGATTCCAGCTGATAGCTGCTCAGCTCCACCACGAACACCGTGCCCGGCGCCGCCGCCTCCACCGCCTCGATCATGGGCGTGCCCAGGTTGCCGCAAGCGACGGAGGGGATGCCCGAAACGTTGAGCAGGTGCGCCGCCAGATCCGTGGTGGTGCTCTTCCCGTTGGTGCCCGTCACCGCCAGCACCCGGCTTCCATCCGCGCGTTCGCGCAACACCCGGTGGGCCAGCTCCACTTCGCCGACCACGGGAATGCCTTGTTCGATGGCCGCGGCCACGAAAGGCACGCTGCGGGAAATGCCCGGACTGAGGATCAGCTCCTCGCAGCCGTCCAATAGTACGAAAGGATGATCTCCCCATACGCCTGGAATGCCCAGACCGGTCAGTTCCGCCTCCAGCACGGGCCCAGGGTCCGGGCGCTTGTCCGTGACCAGCACCGCCTGCCCGCGCTTCGCCAGATGGCGCGCCGCCGCCAGCCCCGACCGTCCCGCTCCCATGACCACGGTGCGCATGCGCCGCCTCCTCCTTTCAGACTAGAAGCCTGTAGATGGATGTGAAAGACCCTCACTGAGCGCAGATGCGGCGGGCATTTCCGTCAATGGCCAAGCTACAATGACGAAGTGCCCCAAGGATCGAGCGCGGAGTGAACATGCCCAAGGGCATTCTGGAAAGCATGCTGAGCGGCGAAGGCCTCATTGTGCCGCACGTGCAGCCCATGTACCGCCTCAACGACAACCGCCTGATGGCCCGCGAGTACCTCGCCCGGCACATCGACGCCGAGGGGCATGCCCATGCGGTGGGTCCCCTGCTGCAGGATCCGGCGCTCAGCCCCTCGGACCGGCTCTTCCTGGATTTGAAATTCCTGGAATCCACCTTTCAGACGCTGACACGAACGGGCGACGCCGCCTACCTCCACTTCGTGAATCTGGAGCCAGTGAGCCTTGAGGCCGCAGGTTTCTGGGACTGCCTGCCCCGCTGGCTGGAGGCCCTGCCCTTCGCCCCAGACCGCGTGGTCATGGAATTCACGGAATCCCAGGGCGTCCACGACCTGGAGGCGCTCCAGGGCTTCGCCAACCGCCTGCGCGACATGGGCCTGCAGGTGGCGGTGGACGATCTGGGCGCCGGCGTGGCCAGCCTCACCCACATGGCCCGGCTGGCCCCGGATTTCATCAAGGCCGACCGCAGTCTGGTGGAGCAGGTGCACCGTCGCCCCTACCAGGCCGCGCTCCTGAATGCGCTCGCGCACTTCGCCGAACGCATGCGCATCGGCTTCATCGCCGAGGGCATCGAAACCCTGGAAGAACTCCAGGCGGTCATCGACGCCGACGTGCCCTGGGGCCAGGGCTACGTCCTGGGCCAACCCTGGCCCACGCGACCCCGGCCCCTGGTTTCGCCTACCTCAGCTTCAGGGAGCTGAGCGCCAGGATCGAGCAGACGATGGCCGTGATCCACATGCGGATGACGACCTTGGTCTCCTGCAGGCCGCCCAGTTCCAGGTGATGGTGGAAGGGGGCCATGCGGAAGATGCGCTTGCCGCCGCGCAGCTTGAAGCTGCCCACCTGCAGGATGACGCTGACCGCCTCCAGCACGAAGAGTCCGCCCGCGATGACCAGCAGCAGCTCCTGCTTGATGACCACCGCCACGGTCCCCAGCGCCCCGCCCAGCGCCAGCGAGCCGGTGTCGCCCATGAACACTTCGGCCGGGTGGGCGTTGTACCACAGGAAGCCCAGGCAGGCTCCGGCCATGGCGCCCATGAAGACGGACAGCTCGGCGCCCCCGGGCACGTGCGGCACCACCAGGTAGGCCGCGATCTTCGCGTGGCCGACGATGTAGGCCAGGATGGCGAAGGTGAGCGACACGATGAGCGTGCCGCCGATGGCGAGGCCGTCCAGACCGTCCGTGAGGTTCACGGCATTGCTGGTGCTCACCATCACCAGCCAGATCCAGGGGATGAGGAAGATGCCCACATTGGGCCTGAAGTTCTTGAAGAAGGGCACGGAAAGCTGGCTGGTGGCCGAACCCCGGATGCCGAAATGCAGGATGAGCCAGGCCACCAGCAGCGAGATGCCCGTGAGCAGCGCCATCTTCTGCCAGCTGGTGAGGCCCAGGTTCTGCTTCTTGAGCAGCTTCTGGGCGTCGTCGAAGGCGCCCACGGTGCCGAAGCCCACCAGCGCCAGCAGGGCCACCCAGATGGCGCCGCTCTTCAGGTCGCACCACAGCAGGGTGGACACCGTGATCACCAGCAGGATGAGGATGCCCCCCATGGTGGGCGTGCCAGCCTTCTTCTGGTGGTTCTCGGGGCCCACATCCCGGATGTGCTGCCCCATTTTCAGCGCCGTCAGGGTGCGGATCACCAAGGGCCCCAAGAGCAGGCTGAGCACCATGGCCGTGGCGGCGGCCATGGCCGTGCGGAAGGTCACGTAGCGGAAAACGGAAAAACCCGGGACGAGGTCGCGGTAAGGGAAGAGGAGCCAAGGCAGCATGAGTCGTCCAGAAGCAGGGCGTTCAGTCAGTGGGCGAGAAGCCATTCCACGGCGCGTTCGGCGCGCCAGAACCGGCTTCCCTTCACCAGGATACGGGCTCCGGGCGGAATTGCGGAGAGACCGGCCGCATCGTCCCGCAAGAGTTCGAAATCCGGGAAGGCCTGGGACCGGTGGCCAAAGCCGTCGGCCAGCTCTTCGGCGAATTCCCCGTAGGCCCAGAGCCGGGACAGGCCGAGGGCCTTCAACGCCGCGCCGGTCGCCCGGTGGATTTGCGGCGCTTCCGGCCCCAGTTCGCGCATGGACCCCAGCACCGCCACCGCCTCGCCGCCAGGCAGGTGGAGCAGGGCCCGGGCGCAGGCCAGGATGGAATCCACACTGGCGTTGTAGGTCTCATCCAGCAGACAGCCGCCCTTGGGAAGCCCATGAAGGCGGCCCCGTCCGGGTTCCGGCTCCACGGAACCCAGGCCCCCCGCCACCCGCTCGGGGTTGAATCCCAGGTGAATGGCCAAGGCCGCGGCCAGGGCCGCGTTGCGGACCTGGTGTTCGCCTGGAAGTTTCAAACGGATGGACAGTGGCCCCGAAGGCGTGCGCAGCTGGAAGGCTTCGCCCGCCGCGCCCAGGGATTCGACCGCCTCCCATCCGTAGGCCTGGCCCTCCCCCACCGGAAGGGCCCGGGCATGCTGGGCCCAGGGTTGTTCGGCGATCCAGCGGCACCAGGCGTCCGAGGCCAGGTGGGCCCAGAGGCCGCCCCGGTTCAGCCCTGACACCAGCTCACCTTTGGCGGCAGCCACGCCTTCCTGGCCCCCGGCGAAATTCTCCATGTGGGCCGTGCCCACCAGGGTGATCAGGCCCGCGTCCAGCGGGGCGATTTCCGTGAGCCGCCGGATCTCTCCGGGCGTGCTCATGCCCATCTCCAGCACCGCGGCGCCAAGGCCCTCCGGCAGGGTCGCCAGGGCTTCGGGCAGGCCCAGGGTGTTGTTCCGGTTGCCGGGCGTTTTCCAGCCATCCACAGCCGCGGCCAGCAACTCCTTGGTGCTGGTCTTCCCCACGCTGCCCGTGACGCCGAACACCACCTTGGGCCGCACCGCCTCCAGGCGCGCCTGGCCCCATCGCTGCAGGGCGGCCAGCGTGTCCGGCACCACCAGCTGGGGACAATCCAGCGGCAGGGCGTGGTCCACCAGCAGGGCGGCCGCGCCCTTTTCCACGGCCTGGGCCGCAAAAACATGGCCGTCCCGCTCCGCGCGGAGGGCCACGAAGCAGGCCCCGGGGCCGAGGGTCCGCGTGTCCAGGGACAGCGAGCCCGGCATCACGGAACCCTCGCCCAGGATCTCTCCCCCCACGTGCGAGGCGACCTGGAAGAGAGACCACTGGCTCACGCGGCACCTCCATCTAATGCACGCGCACCTAACGCACGCGACACGTGCTTCGGCTTCGCCAAAGTGGCGCTTCGCTCATGCTCTGTGCTCATGCCGACTCCTTCGCGGAAGCCCGCCTCAACCGGTCCCGGACCGCCATCCAGGTTTCCCCGTCCGGGGGCCGCTCCACCAAGATACGTTCGAAGCCGGCATCGTCCAGATCGTGCAGCAACGCATACAAGCGCGCTCCCACGGCCTCGGCGTCCAGGGGCAGGCTGATCCCGCGTACCCCTTCAGGCAGGGCGGGCAGCGCGCCGAAGGCCACGTAGGCGAGGCGGCTCCCGGAGGAGACGCAACCCCTTCCCGGCTCCACCAGTTCCAGCCGCGCCCTGGGGGCGTAGTGGCGTTCGGCCATGCCCGGCGCCGATTGCATGTCCCCCATCTTCACGGCCCCTTCCCAGATATCGATGGAACCAATGACCGCCTCGATGTCGGCCGGAGCGACGGGCCCCGGACGCAGGACGCGGGGGCGCTCCCCGCAGAGATCGAGGATGGTGGATTCCAGTCCCGCCTCCGTGGGGCCCCCGTCAAGGATCAGGTCCACGGCCTCGCCCAGGCTCGAAGCCACGTGCTCAGGGCGGGTGGGCGACAGATGCTGGCTGCGGTTGGCGCTGGGCGCGGCCAGAGGGCGGCCCACGGCGCGGATGAGGGCCAGGGCCAGGCGGTGGGATGGGCAGCGCAAGGCCACGTTGGGCCCCTGCGCCCGCACGATGGCTGGCACCAGCCCAGATGCAGGCAGCACCAGGGTGAGAGGCCCGGGCCAGAAGCGCTCCGCCAGCCGCTGGGCGGCCTCCGGCCACTGGGACACCAGCACCTTCGCCGAGGCGATGCCTTCCACGTGGAGGATCACCGGGTTGGTGGCGGGCCGTCCCTTGGCCGCGTAGATCTTGGCCACGGCCTCGGCGTTCAACCCATCCGCGCCAAGGCCGTACACGGTCTCCGTGGGAAAGGCCACCAGGCCGCCCGAGGAAAGGATGGCCGCGGCCTCCCGCAGCACCGGCGAATCGGCCCCGGAGGCCTTGAGGATGCGGGCCATCAGCATCCTCCCAGCGGCCCGGGCCGCGATTCGGTCAGGGCGGAGTGGTTCTGATTCCTGAAGAAAGGGAGAACGCAGAGGGCCGCAGGAGGCACAGAGAAACGCCCTGGGGCGCCTGGCCTTCCTCCAGCCTTCAGAGGAGCCAAGCTCTGCCCGCTTTTCTCTGCGTCCTCTGAGGTTCTCTGCGTCCTCTGCGTTCCGCTTGTCATGCCTGCCCCTTTCCAGGGCAACCAAGGGCCGCTTCCACGGCGGCGCGGTCGCTGTAGGGGTGCTTCACGCCGTGGATTTCCTGGTAAGGCTCATGCCCTTTCCCTGCCAGCAGGAGCAGGTCGCCGGGCCGGCAGTCCGCCAGGGCCTGGGCCACGGAGGCCCGGCGGTCGGCGTCGCGGTGGTACCGGGCGGCATCCTTGCGAAGGGCCTCGGGAATGCCCGGCGCGGCGTCGTCCAGGATGCGATCGGGATCTTCGGTGCGAGGATTGTCGCTGGTGTGCCAAAGCACGTCTGCGCCCGCGGCCACCGCGGCGGCCATGAGGGGGCGCTTGGCGCGGTCGCGGTCGCCGCCGCAGCCGAAAAGCACGTGCAGGCGAGCTCCCGGCGGCAGCAGCCGACGGCCCTCTGCCAGCAGCTTCTCCAGGGCGTCCGGCGTGTGGGCGTAGTCCACCATGACGCCGAAGGGCTGGCCGCAGTCCACGCGTTCCAGGCGGCCCGGGGCTCCGGTCAGGCGGGCGACGCCGGGCAGCAGGCGGCCCAGATCGAAGCCCGCCTCCGCGCAGGCCGCCAGGGCCGCCAACAGGTTGTAGGCGTTGAAGCGGCCCAGGAGCGGGCTCTCCACCTGGAAGCTGCCCTGGGGCGCCTGCAGGTGGAAGCGGGTGCCCGTGGGGCCCAGCTCCAATTCCGTGGCGCGGTAGTCCGCTTCGCCGTCGATGGCGTAGCTCCAGCAGCGCCCGCCTTCCAGCAGACGGCGGCCATAGGCGTCATCGGCGTTCACCAGGAAGCGGCCGCATTGGTTCCGCAGCAGCGCCTTGGCTTGGAAATAGGCCTCCAGGGTGCCGTGGTAGTCCAGATGATCCTGGGTGAGGTTCGTGAACACGCCCACCTTGAACAGGGCGCCATGCACCCGCCCGAGGCACAGGGCATGACTGCTCACCTCAACCGCCGAGGCTGCATCGCCCGCATCCACACTGCGGCGCAACCAGCGGTAGAAGGCTGGGCTTTCCGGCGTGGTGCGGACAGCCTCTTCTTCCCAATCGCCCGCCGCGTTGAGCACCGTGCCCACCAGGCCACAGCCGGTGCCCGCGGCGCGGAGCAGCTGGCGGATGAGGGTGGTGGTGGTGGTCTTGCCGTTGGTGCCCGTCACGCCGATGAGCGCCAAATGCTCATCGGGCGTGCCGTGCAGCCGGCGCGCCATCTCCGCCATGCGCAGCCTGGGGTCGGCCATGAAGGCGCAGCCGGTCACGCCTTCGGGCACTTCTACCGGCGTCTCGCTCAGCACCGCACAGGCGCCCAGAGCGAGGGCCTGATGCACGAAGGCCGCGCCATCCGCCTTTTCGCCCTTGAGGGCCAGGAAGGCCCAGCCCGGGCGGATGTCGCGGCTGTCGCTGCTGAGATCCTCCACTTCCACGTCCGGTCCTGAAATCCGCGTGGCGATGCCGTCGATGAGCTTGTCGAGATTCATGGGTTGCCCGCCTTGATCTTCACCACCGTGCCCGGTTCCAGGGGAGCGCCCGGATCGGGGCTCTGCCCGAGCACGCGCGTGGCCAGGCCCCCCGGAGCTGCCTCAATGCGAGGAATTCCGCCCACCAGCACCACGCGGTGGATGGCCGCCTTGAGACTGAGGCCCTTGAGGTCAGGCACGCGGCCCCGCTCCACGTGCACGGTGGCCTCGTCCGTTTCGCTCACGGGCCAGTCCCGCAGGGAGAGCTTCAGATCCGCCTCGCGGTCGGGATCCGGCGAGGTCTCCCGGAAGCGCATGATGTTGTCGCCGATGCGCTTGAAGAGGGGCGCCGCCACGTCGCCGCCCGTGGTGTCGCCGGCGGGATCGTCCAGCATCACCAGCACGCCGTACTGAGGCTTATCCGCGGGGAAGAAGCCCATGAAGGAGGCGAAGTGGCGCCTGGGATCGTACTTGCCGTCGATGAGCTTGCGGCTGGTGCCGGTCTTGCCGAAGGCCTCCACGCCGTTGTCCAGCACGGCGCGCTTGCCGGTGCCGCGGGTGAGGACGCCTTTCAGGGTCTCCTTCATCAGGTTGGCGGTTTCCTCGCTCAGCACCTGGCCGCGCACCGTGGGCTTGAATTCCTTCAGCAGCAGGCCTTTGTCGTTGTAGATGCGCTGCACCAGGATGGGCTGCATGAGCTTGCCGCCGTTGGCCAGGGCGCAGCCCGCCATGAGGATCTGCAGGGGCGTGGTGTTCAGGCCGTAGCCGTAGGAAAAGGTGTACTGGGTGGGCACGGTCCAGCGGTCCGGCGCGATCATGCGGCCGGCGCTCTCACCTGGGAAATTCAAGCCTGTGGCATCGCCGAAACCGAATTTGCGCAGGTACGAGTAGTGCACCGCGGGATCGAGGCGGATGCCCATCTTGGCGGCGCCCACGTTGGAGCTCTGCCAGAGCACCTCCTCGAAGGACAGGACACCGTGGTGGTGCGTGTCCGTGATGGGCGGCGCCTTCGAGCTGTACTGCCAGCGCCCGCCCATGCAGTCGATGCCTTCGCCCAGGCGCACCTTGCGCTCCTCCAGCGCGATGGCGGCGGTGAAGATCTTCATGGTGGAGCCGGGTTCGTACACATCCTCAATGGGATGCACCTTGCGCGCGGCCTTCTGGCGCTCCAGCTCGCGGCGCAGTTCGTCCCGTTCGAGGGCGCTCAGTTCGGATTCGCCCCGGTTGCGGAATTTCTTGGGCAGGATGTGGTTGGGATCGAAGGTGGGCGTGCCGGCGATGGCCAGGATCTCGCCGGTCTGGGGATCCACCACCACCGCGTAGGCCGTGGCGGGGCGGGAGACCCGCACCCCTTCTTCCAGCGCGTTTTCCACGATGTGCTGGATGGAGGCGTCGAGGCTCAACTGCAACGAGGCGCCGTTCACGGGGATCTGGCTGTAGTTCTCCTGCAGGATGAGCAGTTTCCCATGGGCGTCCCGCGGCGCGATGAGTTCGCCCTTCACGCCGGACAGCTGCTTGTCGTAGGTCTGCTCGATGCCCAGCTGTCCGATGCCGTCGATGTTGGTGAAGCCCAGGATCTGGGCTGCCAGGCTGCCGCGCGGGTAGAAGCGCTGGCTCTCGGGTTGGAATTCGATGCCGTCCAGGTCCAGCGCGCGCACGGCCGCCACCTTCACCGGCGGCAGGTGGCGCTCCAAATAGACGAAGGTCTTCTTGCGGAGGAGCTTCTCCAGCACCTGGGCCTTGGTCTGCTCCAGGATGGGCGCCAGCTTGGCCGCGACCTCCAAAGCGGCCTTGCGGTCCGGATTGCCCCAGTGGCGCTCCTCGCCCTTCCCGGCCTTGAAATCCGGGTAGAACACCCGGGGATCGGCGAAGAGGCTTTCCACCTTGATGGAAATGGCCAGGGGCTCTCCGCGGCGGTCCCGCAGCTCGCCGCGGATCGGGGGCACGGGCACGATGGTGGTGTGCTGCTGGTCCGCCTTGGCCTGGTAGCGCTTGTGCTCCACCCCCTGCAGCCAGAGCAGCCTCAGCAGGATGAGCAGGGCCCAGAGGGCCATGCCGCCCATGATCCAGGGCATGCGCTGGGGCAGCAGGTCCTGGGGGTCCTGCCGCCCCAGCAGGCGCCGGGAGACATGGGGTTCAGTGGCGAAGCGGAGAGACACAGGAGGGACCGGAGGAACGTGGGGCCATCAGGGCCCGTCTCTAGCCTACAGCCCCTCAGAAGAGACAGGGCGGAGCTTGGCGATGCGCTGATCCTCGGGCGTGAAGGCCCGCTGGATCATGTGTCCCTGCTTGCGGGGCTGGAGCCCCGCCTTCTGGGCGTAGACCTGGACTTCCTCGTCACGCTGGTAGCGGCTGCGCTCCAGCATGAGCTTGCGCTGCAGCTCCTCTTCCTTGTGGATGCGCTCCTTGACCTCTCCCATGGCGTAGCTGAGGCGGGTGCTCTGGATCTTCAGGTAGGCCAGCGTGGCCAGCGGCATGGCCAGGGCCAGCACCAGCAGGAGGGTGCGGAGGATGCCCTCGCTTTCCACCGTGCGGGTGGGTGCGGCAGAGCTGGACAGGTTGCCGGCGTTCATGGGGACCTCGTTCAGGCGATCCGCTCCGCCACGCGCAGGCGGGCGGACCGGGAGGGGGGATTCGCGGCGGCTTCGGCCTCGCTGGGCGCGATGCCGCCGGCATGGATGAGTTTGAGAACCTTGGGAAGTTCGATGGGAGCAGTGCGTCCCGGGCCGTCGTAGATGCCCGCCAGGCGCCGCAGGGTCTGCTTGACGATGCGGTCCTCCAGGCTGTGGAAGCTGATGACCGCCAGGCGCCCGCCGGGCCTCAGGTGGGAAACCGCCGCCTCCAGGGAGGCGCCGAGGCGGTCCAGCTCGCCGTTCACGGCGATGCGGATGCCCTGGAAGGTGCGGGTGGCCGGATCGCTGTGACCCTTGCGCTTGGCGGGCTCCCGGGGGATGACGGTGTAGACGGCCTTGGCCAGATCATGGGTGGTTTCCAGGCGCCCTTCGTGCAGCGCCCGCAGGATGGCGCGAGCGATGGGACGGCTGGCCCGCTCCTCGCCGTACTGGTAGATGGCGTCGGCCAGGCTTTCATCCGTCTGCTCGGCGATCCAGGCACGGGCGGAAAGGCCGTGTTCCTGGTCCATGCGCATGTCCAGGGGCCCCTCGTCCCGGAAGCTGAAGCCCCGTTCGGGGCTCCGGAGCTGAAGGGTGGACACGCCCAGGTCGGCCAGGATGGCGTCGAAGCCATCGGGGGCCTGGGCGGCCTTCCAGGCCTGGAAATGGCCGTCTTCCCAGAGGTCCTCGTAGGCGCTGGCCAGGAGGCTGAACCGGCCGTCGGAGCCCAGCCGCTTGGCGGCCAGGGCGCGAGCCTCGGGATCGCGGTCCACGCCCAGGTAGCGGGAGGCGGCATCGGCCTTGGCCAGCAGGGCTTCGGCATGGCCGCCCAACCCCAAGGTGAGGTCGAGGATCCGCGCGGCCGGGGGCAGCGCCAGGTGGTCGAGCACCTCCTGAAGCAGCACGGGAACATGAACCGGGGTCGCCATTGTCAGATCCCCAGATCCGCGAGCTGGGCCAGATCCTCGGCATTGAGGGGTTCGGCCGCCAGACGGCGCTCGAAGCCGGCCTTGTTCCACAGGGCCAGGTGGTCCATCTGCCCCAGCACCGCGACCTCGCCCATGAGCTGGGCCGCCTCCCGGAGGATGGGCGGGATGACGAAACGGCCCTGGGCGTCGGGCTCCACCTCGCTGCCGAAGTAGGCGGTGGTTTCCAGGAACTTGCGCTTGGCGGGGCTGGTGGACGGCAGGGCGGCCAGGCGGGCCTCGATGGCCTCCCAGACCGGCAGAGGATAGAGACGGGCCGAACGGCCATCCAGCGAAGTCAAGTAGTGCCGGAGGGACCCGGCACCTTCGTGCAAAGCTCCGCTCCCTTCGCCTTGAGCGAAGGCCTCCAACTCGGCCTTGAAAGAAGAGGGCAGCTTGAGGCGGCCCTTCTCATCCACTGTGGCCGGTGAGTTTCCGCGAAGTCGCAGCACCGGTAACACCTTTCAACCATCCGCCCAATCGAGAGGTTTTGAACCGGAGTTGGACCACTTTGATCCACTTCAGACCATTTTTCTCCACTGAGAACCACTTCAAAGTCTATAAACACTAAGAAAGTCAACAAGTGGAAATAAAAACGAAAAGGCCCTTGCCCCCCTCTGCTCAAAAGGGGATGCAAGGGCCTGCGAATGCTGGCTCTCTGAGGAATGGACGCCGAAAGAAGGGCGAAAATGAGGGCGAACCCAGCCCGCCCTATCCGATCAGGCTGCGCGTTTGCCGCTCAGGCGTCGTGTTCGTCGAGGGTCGTCCAGGGCTCCAGTGAATAGATGGAGCGGCTGGCGGTATCGTCTTTGATGTGGATCCTGGCCTTGTTGGCCACCAGCCAGGGTGCGGTGGCGTCCTTGCTGGGCGGGTTCTTCCGGCGGCAATTCTCCGGTGGAACGGCGCTGTTCACCTTCCGCCGGTTCCATGCGTGGCCACCGTAGCGGCCCACCCCAAGCAGGGAGGGGGTGTAGGTGGGCACCATCCACTTGAGCAGGCGGACGATCTCAGGCTGCCGCTGCCGGAAAGGCAGGGTGATGGCCTTCCGGAAGGCCTCCATGCCCTCCTGCAGCTTCTCGGGCGGAATCCCGTGCGGATTGGTTTCGAAGACTTTGGCGTGCAGGGTCGTGCTGGACCGCTCGGAATCCAGGAAGAGCTCCTCATGGAGCTTCTCGCCGGGCCGGAGCCCCGTGAACCGGATCTCGATGTCCCGCCCGGGCGCGAGCCCCGAAAGCTTGACCATGTCCGAGGCCAGGTCCGCGATCTTCACGGGTTCGCCCATGTCCAGGACATAGACCTTACCGGTGCCGCCCAGGAGACCCGCCTGGAGGACCAGCTGGCTGGCCTCGGGGATGGTCATGAAGTAGCGGGTCATTTCCGGATGGGTGACGGTGATGGGGCCGCCGCGCTCGATCTGCTCCACGAAGATGGGCACCACGCTGCCCCGGCTGCCCAGCACATTGCCGAAGCGCACGCTGACGAAGCTCTTGCCGGGCTGGGCCTTCTTGGAGGCCTCGAGCACGATGCACTCGGCGATGCGCTTGGAAGCCCCCAGCACGTTCGTGGGGTTCACGGCCTTGTCCGTGGAGATGCTGACGAGGCTCCGCACCCCGGATTCCAGGGCCGCCTCCACCACGTTCTTGGTGCCGAAAATGTTGTTGAGCACCGCTTCAGCCGGGTGGGTCTCCAGGAAGGGCACGTGCTTGTGGGCGGCGGCATGAAGCACGATGTCGGGCCGGTAGATCTGGAAGAGCTCCCGCAGGCCCGAGCGCTTCCGGATGTCCATGAGTTCAAGGGAATAGGGCTGGGTGGGGAAGAGCCGCTGGATCTCCTGCTGGATCATCCACAGGCTGTTCTCGCCCCGGCCCAGCAGGACGAGGTGCTTGGGCTTGAAGTTGCAGATCTGCCGCGCAAGTTCGCTGCCGATGGAGCCGCCGGCCCCGGTGATGAGCACCACGGATCCTTCCACCGCCTGGAGCATGGCCGAATGGTTGAGGCGGACAGGATCGCGGCGGAGCACATCCTCAATGGAGACATCGCGGATGACTGGCTTCCAGACCTGGGTTCCCAGAAGGTTGTAAAGGCCCGGCACCGTCTTGATCTGGACGCGCAGCCCCTGGAGCGTCGCGTTCAGCTTGCGGACCACCAGGCCCGAGGCGCTGGGGATGGCCAGGACGGCGTGGGTCACGTTGTGCTTGCGCACGATGATTTCCAGGCGGTCACTCCCCCCCAGGACCCGGACGCCGTGGGCCCGCTCCCCGTGAATGGTGGGGTCATCATCCACGAATCCGATGACGTCGTAGCCCAGCTCGGGGTGGCGTTCCAGTTCCTGGAGCACCAGGGCCCCGGCCTTCCCGGCTCCCACGATGAGGGTCCGGTTCCGGCGCTGCTCGGACGGGGCAGGAATGGCCGCGGGCTGGACATGGGTTTCCCGCCACCAGCGGCAGCCGATCCGCAGGGCGCTCCAGAAGACGCCGGTCAGGACCGCCGCGCCGAAAGCGATGTTCGGCATCAACGGGTACAGGTTCAGGGGCCCGGCCATCACCTTCATCACCAGGGCCACGGCCGCGAGGGCGATGGCCGCCGTCGCCAGGCGCAGCGCATCCCGCAGGTCCGTCAATCTGTAGACGTGGCGGGTCAACTGGAACAGCCCCCCCACCGCCAAGGCCGTCAGGGCCCATAAGATCATGCGCTTGAGGGACCAGTCGGAGCCAGCCACCAGGGATTCCATGATCACCCAGGCCAGGGCCGCCAGGCATCCATCCATCAACTGCTTCGCGGCCTGCCGCAGAAAGGGACTCACAAAGAACGGGGCCATCGGCTTCACGGCGGGCTTTGACGTGACTTCCATTGCCTGCTTCCTCTGGGTAAAGGCCCAGACATCGCTGAGCCGAAGAGTGTATGCGGTGACTGCCCACAGAATGGAAAAAGCCATTCCAAATGGCAGCCGCTATCACTCTGACACAAGTCTCGATTTTCTGATTCCGAAAGCCATTGAAACCAGGATAAAAACCGCAAGTTCACACCATTGGAACGGTCACTACCCAGGAAAACCCTGGAGAAAACCAGGGATCCATGGCGGAGGCGGACGGCGGCTGGACCAGCGTTCCAGGATTGATCACAACCTGATCTTTAAACTTCAGTTCCGAAGAGGCTCCGGCGATGAGTAGGAGGCCTTCCCGGGGAAGCCGGGCTTCGAACAAGGAGTTGGCGCATGGCCTACATGCATTGGCGGATCGAACTGGAAGTCGGCCATGGCCAGATCGACAACGAGCACCGGTCCCTGGTGGACGTGCTCAACCGCCTGCACGCCGCCATGAAACAGGGCAAGGGCAAGGATGAGATCGAAAGGGTGCTGGTGTTCCTCAAGGACTACACCGTCGGCCACTTCAAGGCTGAAGAAGCCCTGATGATGACCCATGGGTACCCGGGGGCCCAGGCGCACATGGCCATCCACGCAGACCTGGTGAAGCAGGTGAAGGATCTCATCGAGGGCTTCCAATCGGGAAAGACCCTGCTCACGGCTTCGATGCTGGCATTCCTGGAGGAATGGCTGGTCAAGCACATCATGGGCGAGGACAAGGCTTTCGGCGCCTTCCTGAAGAGCAAGGGCGTCGCCGCCTGAGGGCCTCCGCCCGGTTTCCTATTGGCAGAGCCTCCCGCCCAGGGCCTTGCCCCCCAGCAGGTGGAAGTGCAGGTGGAAGACCGTCTGGCCTGAATCGGGGCCGCAGTTGCTCAGCAGACGCCACCCCCCGTCCATGACGCCCAGGTCCCGGGCCAACTGGGCCGCCATCTGGAGGATGCGGGCCGCCGCCGCGGCCGTCTCCGGCGTGAGGTCCCCCAGCCCCTCGCAGTGGGCCTTGGGAATGATCAGCACATGCACCGGCGCCTGCGGGAAGATGTCCTTGAAGGCGAGCAGCGTATCGTCTTCGTACACGACAGCGGAGGGGATCTCCTTCCGTGCGATCTTGCAGAACAGACACTCGCTCGTATGGGCGCCCATCAGGACCTCCGATGTTCCACATCATTCTGCACCAGCCTGAAATTCCCCAGAACACCGGAAGCATCGGCCGGCTCTGTGTCAACAACGGCGCCAAGCTGCACCTGGTGCATCCCCTCGGATTCGAGACCACGGACTACTACCTGCGCCGGGCGGGCCTCGACTACTGGGAAAAGCTCGACCCCACCCACTATGCCGACTGGGGCGACTTTCTGGCGCGGAACCCGGCCCAGCGCCTGTGGTTCTTCACCACCAAGGGGGCCCGGCGCCACACCCAGGTGCCCTGGGCCTACGGCGACGGCCTGGTCTTCGGCAAGGAGACCAAGGGCCTGCCCGAAGACATCCTCGACGCCCACAGCGGCAATCTGGTGCGCATCCCCATGCTGGGCGACCACCACCGCAGCCTCAACCAGGCCCAGGCCGCGGCCATTGGCCTTTATGAGGCCCTGAGGCAGACTGAGAGCTGGTAACCCGGAGTTTCCATGAGCCCAGCCCCCATCCGCGTCGTCATCGCCAAGCCCGGCCTGGATGGCCACGACCGCGGCGCCAAGGTGGTGGCCCGGGCTCTGAGGGACGCCGGCATGGAAGTGATCTACACGGGCCTGCGCCAGACGCCCGCACAAATCGTGGCGGCGGTGGTGCAGGAGGACGCCCAGGTATTGGGCCTCAGCATCCTCAGCGGCGCCCACAACCAAATCTTCCCCGAGGTGCTCCGCCTCCTGAAGGCCCAGGACGCCGAGGACGTGCTGGTGTTCGCCGGGGGCATCATTCCCGACGAGGACGTGCCCGGCCTCAAGGCCCAGGGCATCCGCGAGATCTTCCAGCCCGGCACCAACACCGACGACATCGTCGCCTTCATCCGCAAGGAAATCTCCGCCTGATGGCCAAGCTCAGCCCCATCTTCGAGTGCACCGCATGCGGCGCCCGCCACCCAAAAGCCTTGGGCAAGTGCACGGCCTGCGGCGCCTGGGAGAGCGTCCAGGAAGTGCGGGGCGCCCTGAAACGGGACCTGCAACGGGCCGGATCCGCCTACGCGCAGGGCCACTATGCCGGCCCCGTGGCCCTGCCCGACGTGGACGTGCGGGACACGGAGCGGAACGCCACCGGCCTCCAGGAGCTGGACCGCGTGCTGGGCGGCGGCGTGGTGCCGGGCATGGTGGCCCTGCTGGGCGGCGAACCGGGCATCGGCAAGTCCACCCTGCTGCTGCAGTGGGCCGCTACCACTCAGGGCACGGTGCTCTACGCCAGCGGCGAGGAAAGCGAGCGGCAGATCAAGCTGCGCGCCCAGCGCCTGGGCGCCGAGAACCCGGGCATCCACCTGCTGGCGGAAACCGACGTGCGGCGCATCCTCGAAGAAGCCGAGCGCATGAAGCCCAGTCTGCTGCTGGTGGACAGCATCCAGACCCTCTTCGATCCGGAATTCGAGAGCAGCGCGGGCAGCGTCAGCCAGGTGCGCGGCTGCGCGGCCCTGCTCACCCGCTGGGCCAAGGCCACGGGCACGCCCCTGGTGCTGGTGGGCCACGTCACCAAGGACGGCAGCCTGGCGGGCCCGAAGGTGCTGGAGCACCTGGTGGACACCGTGCTGGCCTTCGAAGGCGACCGTCACCATCACCACCGCCTGTTGCGGGCCCTGAAGAACCGCTTCGGCGCGGCGTTCGAGCTGGGCGTCTTCGCCATGACCGAAAAGGGCCTGGTGCCCGCCGAAGGCAACCCCTTCTTCCTGGACGCGGAACCCCGCCCCGGCTGCGCCGCCACCGTGGTGCTCAGCGGCACCCGCCCCATGGTGGTGGAGATCCAGGCCCTGGTGGCCGCCGCGGGCCTGGGCATCCCCCGCCGCACAGCCCTCGGCATCGATGGACAGCGGTTGTCCATGCTATGCGCCGTGGCCGAACGGCGCGGCGGCGTTCAGCTGCATGACCGCGACGTCTACGTGAACGTGGCCGGGGGGCTGGAAATCGAGGATCCGGCGGCGGACCTCGCCGTCATCGCCGCGCTGTGCAGCAGCGCCGGAGGACGCCTGCTCGCGGAGAAATGCCTCTTCATGGGAGAGGTGGGACTGACCGGCGAGGTCCGCCCCGTGGCCCAGCTGCCCCTCCGGCTGCAGGAGGGCGCCCGCCTGGGCTTCGCCGCCGCCGCCGTGCCCCGCCTGGGCCTGGAAGGCAAGAGCCCGCTGGAACTCTACGCCGAGACCAGCGTGGAGCGCCTGCGGAGCAAGGCCTGGCTCAAGGGCGTGGTGGAAGAGTGAACTAGAAAGTCAGCGGCGTAAGCACACCATTCTTCTTCACCCCCAACCGAATGGGCCGCAGGGGCCCCTTCTTCGGAAGAGTCACCTCCACCCATAATTCCTCGCCCGGGCCGCGGCGCGAGGGATCAGGCACATGTTCGGGGATGAAGCAGGCCAGCGGTTCGCGAAGGCGCACGACCCATTGATCCTTGGGCAAGGCACGGTTGCCTTCGGGGAGGATCGCGTTGCCGGCGTAGGCTTCGTCCCCTTTCCCGCTCGGAGGGGCCTTGCAAGCCGTCAATCCAGCCGAGGAGGGAACCAGGTCCACCTGGACGTTATGCGTTTCCCACACGGGGGGCCAGGGATCCGCATCCTTGAGGTGGGAAGGCCGGGGCCGCAGCGCAGGCAGGTCCACCCCCGTGACGGGCACCTCCACCTGCAGGCTCACATAACGCCCGCGGATGGGGAGGGAGGGATCCACGGGCACGGTCTTAACCCACAGGCGGGGCCGCGTGGCGCGGTCCACCAGCAGCTTGGCGCCGAGGCTGAGCACAAGCGCCAGATGCACACCCGCAAGCAGGCCCCCCTTGCTCAGGCCGTTCATCGGGCACCTCCAGCTGCGATGCGGGCGTTGAGGTTCCGCCGCAGACGTTCCAACTGCCATCCACCCAGCAGGAAGAGCAGGCCGAGGCCCATGAGGCCGAAGGAGCGCCCAAGTTTGTCCATGACGGAACTGAAGTAGAAAAAGAGGAGGGTGAGCGCAAACCCCACCACGCCCAGATTCACCCGCTCGCGCCGCGACTCGTGCAGGCCCCAAAACACCAACCCCACGGCCCCAAGCGCACACCATGCATACAGCGGCAATTCGCTGCTGGGCATGATGCCGAGCATCCAGGCCCAACCGGCCGCGACGAGGTTCATCCAGGCCGCCTTCCCGCGCAACCTCCAGGCCAGCACCAGGGGCCCGAGAAGGGTTACGGACCAGCCCAGGGCCAGCAGCCCCTCCTGTCCAGGTGCTTCCAGGGTCAACGGGTGCCCCCAGGATGAAGCGACGGTGGCGAACACGGCAGGCAGCAGGGCCAGGCCCCCCACCCACATGAGGGCGCGCCGGAGGAGGCCGTCTTCTTCCCCGCGGCGAGCCGTAAGGTAGGTGAAGGCCAGCAGGAGCGCGCCGAAGGTCAGCACGCGCTCCTCTCCAGCCCAGGAACGCCAGTGGTCGGTGGCCACGATCCATTCTCCCGCGAGCCAGCAGGGGGTGAGCAGAGCGGCCAAGAGGCCTTGCACCCAATCCCGAAGCAGCGCGAAGCCGATCCAGGCACCCAGGGCCCAGAGCAGCACGCCACCGGGCCAATGCTCTTCCAGGTTGAAGATCTGCCCTGCGAGGAAGATCCCCGCCCCCAGCGCCAGGGTGCCGAGGCCATGGAAGGCCGTGGACAGCCTGGGCGACCGTTCCGCCAGCAGGGCCCCGGCCAGGTGGAGCGCGATCACCTTGGCCAGCACCGTGAAGAAGCGCATGGAGGGCGACATGGTCTCCCAGTGGGCCGCGACGAAAAGCATCAACCCGCCCCCCACCATGAGGGCACCGAAGGCGATGGCCAAGATGGCGGGCCAGCGCAAACCGCGATCCGGGTTTCGCTCGGATTCAAAAGCCCGGATGCCCTCCGCAGTGGGCCCATCGACCAGGCCCGCCGCCAGCCAGCGGTCCAGGAGAGATTCCAGGGATTCCATAAACGACTCCGATCCCAACAAGAATGGAGGATGAACAGATCCCATTTTTGGCGCATCCCGATCCACAAGGGAAGCGGGAACGCACGAGAGCATTTCGGCACGCGCGGCCCTATGCTCATTGAATGACCTGGAAGCCCACTCCCCGGGCGGAGGCGGAGCACCTCCACCTTCCCCTCGATCCCATGCAGGGTTACCTTCTGTCCCGGATCGACGGCACCCTGGACGTGCCCACCCTGGCCGCGCTCATGAACCTGGAGGAGCAGCACGTGGCCGGCATGCTGGACCAGCTCGTCCATCTCGGCGCCGTGATGCCGGAGAATGCCCCGCCGCCGGAGACCCCACCCCCGGTTCAGGCCGGCGAGGATCCCCTCGACAGCGGGGGCCCCGCCGAAGAAGAAACCCCGATGGCCGCCGCCAAGTCCGCCTCGTACCGCCAGCTCTTCGAGCAGCACCTGCACCGGCGCCCCCTGGACCTGCGGGTGGCCCAGGCGCAGGTGGCCGTGGAGCCGGATCTCACCGCCTGGTGCTTCGATCCCGCGACCGAGGTCGTCCGCGCCCTGCTGGAGAACCCCCGCACGGCCGGCCTCCACGCCCGCCTGGTGGCCAGCCACCACCGCACCTCGGCCGGCCTGGAAGCCCTTTGCGCGCGGCCAGGCTTCGCCAACGACGCCGGAGTGCGCCGCGCTCTGCTGCAGAACCCGGTCCTGCCCACTGGCATCTTCCGGCGGCTGTGGTCCACCAAGCGGCTTCTCGATCAATTCCTGGTGGCCACCTCGCACGAAGTCACTGATCAAACCCGCGCGGCCGCCCGCGACCTGCTGCGGGCCACCTTCAACCAGAGGGCGGGCGAGGAAAGGGCGGAGCTGATCCTCAGCACCGATGGGCGCTGCCTGGCCAGCCTGGTGGGATGCACCATCGACAGCCACGCCACGGCCATTCTCTGCCGCCGCACCTACACCTCCACCCTTCTCGTCCAGAACATCGCCCGCTGGAGCGCCGCGCCGCCCCAGCTCATCGCGCACCTGCGCCGCCAGGATCTGGTGAAGCGGAACCCCGTCCTGCGCCAGATGCTGGAGCGGCATCCCAACGCCGGCTAAACCCGCGCCTCCGATCCGACGAACCCCTCGGGTGCGAGACCGCCAACCGCTCGTGCGCCGCCCCTCACGTCTCAGTCCCGGGAGATCTCATGCAGCGCCTCGCCCTGGTCATGCTCCTTGGCCTCTCCGCAAGCGCCCAGACCAGCACTCCGGACGCCCCCTCGGCCGCCCCGGCGGCCATCACTCAGGTCCTGGCCCGGTGGGACGCGGAAGCCGACAAGGATTTGAAGGCGGTGGTGGTCCGTCAGCGCGGCCGCATCATCGCTGAGCGGTACTACAACGGCGAGGCTCCCGCCACCCTGCACGACGTGCGCTCCGCCGGGAAAAGCATCACCTCTCTCCTGGTGGGGGCCGCCCTGGACCGGAAGTGCATCCGCTCCCTGACCGATCCGCTGGAACGCTACGTGACCGAGGCGAAGGGCCGCCCCTCCGGAACCATTTCCCTGGACCAGATCCTCACCATGCGCTCCGGACTGCAGGCCGATGACCGGGATCCCGAGTCGCCCGGCCACGAGGACCGGTTGGACGCCAGCCCGGATCCGTTTCAATTCGCCCTCAGCCTCCCGGTCCTGCCAGGACGGGACCATCGCTACGTCTACAATTCCGCCACGGCCTACCTGGCGGGCCTGGCCGTGGAAGGGGCCACGGGTCGATCGCTCGAAGCCTTCGCGGCCGAAGCGCTCTTCAAGCCCCTGGGCATCACGCGGTGGCACTGGGCGAAGGACGCGGCGGGCCACGCCAAGGGCCAGGGCAACCTCAGCCTCACCGCCCGTGACTTCAGCAGCATCGGCCAGCTGGTCCTGAACCGGGGAACCTACGAATCGCGCCGCATCCTCAGCGCGTCCTGGATCGAGGAAAGCCTCCGGCCGCGGGTGGCCATCGGCATCTGGGATCCCTACGCCGATCACTACGGCTATTTCTGGTACTCGAAAACCCATGCGGCCAGGGGCGAGCCGGTCCAGGTGTCCTTCGCCTCCGGCAATGGCGGCAACAAGATCTACGTGGTGCCCTCCCGGGATCTCGTGGTGGCCATCACCTCAAGCGCCTACGGCCAAGCCCGGGGCCAGAGGCGGTCTGAAGCCATCCTCAAGGCCCTGCTGGAAGCCATCCCCTCCAAAGAGCCGCGCTGAACGGAACCGGCCGGCTTCAGGCGTAGACGCGCTGCAGTCCGGGGTCCTGGGTCAGCTCTTCGATGAGATCCCGGACGCTCACCAGTTCGCGAAGCTTGGCGCCGTTGCTGCCTGTGAAGAAGAGGCCATTCTCCTGGTCGCCCTTCATGGCGTCCGCCAGGCGGTCGGCGATGCAGTAGCCCACGGCCATGGCGCCCTTGCCGTGGCCGCAGGGCGAGAGGCAGTTGCTCACGCAGCGGATCTGGGGCGCGGTTCCGTCTTCGATGCGCCGCTGCAGCGAGGTGCGCACGCCCCGGGCGGGCAGGCCCACCGGGGATTTCATGAGACCGATGTCCTCAGCCTTGGCGCGGAGGATGACTTCCTTGAACAGGGGCGAGGCGTCGCACTCGAAGGTGCCGATGAAGCGGGTGCCCATCTGGACGCCGTTGGCCCCCAGGGCCAGGAAGCGCTGGATGTCGGCGTGATCCCATACGCCGCCCGCCACCAGCACGGGGAAGTCGCCCCATTTGTCCCGCTCGGCGATGACTTCCGGAAGGATGTTCTCCAGCGTGTGGGCCGGGTCATGACAGCCCTCGTGGCTGAAGCCCTGGTGGCCCCCGCTCTCGGGCCCTTCCAGCACCACCGCATCCGGCAGGCGATCGTATTTCCGCTGCCACTGCTTGCAGATCACCTGCAGGGCCCGGCCCGAGGACACGATGGGCACCAGGGCCACGTCCGCGTCGCCCACGTAGCCCGGCAACGCCAGGGGCAGGCCCGCGCCGGACACGATCATCTGGGCCCCGCCCGCGAGGGAGGCCCGCACGGCGGATTCGTAGCCTTCGATGGCGCAGAGGATGTTCACGCCCACGGCCCCCCGCCCTTCAGCGCGCTCGCGGGCCGCGCGGAGGATCCATTCCAGGGCCTTGGGCGGATTCAGCGAATCGGTGCCGTCGGGACGGCCCAGGCGCATCTTGGGGTTGGCGGAACCGTGGTAGCCAGTGCCGATGGCTGATACCAGGCCCACGCAACCCTCGTGCGCCACGGCGCCCGCGAGTCCCTCCCAGGAGATGCCCACGCCCATCCCGCCCTGCTGGATGGGGTAGGCCAGATCGAGGTTGCGGATGCGCAGGCGAGGCAGCGTGCAGGCCCCCTTGCGGACCAGGGCCTGGGCCATGGAATCCAGGCCGGCCATGAGCCGCGTCCGGAAAGCCGCCAGCGGGGAGGAATCCAGCAGCGAAGGCGTGCGCGGCTGAAGGCCGAAAGCCCCGTCGGCCATGGCCTGCTTGGCCTCGGCATCCGTGTCGGCCACAGCCATCACCGGCAGCCCCAGGGAACGGAGCGCGGACACCAGACCCGCCCTGGCCAGCAGGGCCGAGGCGCCGCCGGCCTTGGCCTGGGCAGCCTCCTCGGGGTTCTGCACGGCGACGATGCGGGGCATGTTCACATGGCGGAGCATGGCCAGGGAGGGCGGCAGCTCGGCGGTGTGAAGCAGGAAGGCCACGCCCGCTTCGCGCGCCGCGGCCATGACCGCGTCCGCGCTGTCCCTCAGGCCGCGGAGGTCGAGGCCGATCTTGGCGCCGTCTCGCATGGAGGCCTTGAGCTCCTCCAGCCGGGCCCGCAGCTTGGTGGCGTCCGGAAAAGCGTCTGTGCGGGGCAGGGCCCAGCCGCCCGCGCGAAGGAAGGCGGCCTGGAAATCGAGCGAGCCCGGCGCCTGCCAGCCCTGCATGGTCGGCGAGGTGGCGGTCTGAAGGAAGGGCTCGGCCATGTGGGCTCCGGGGCGCGGGCGTTCGCGCCACACGCCCCATCATTGTGGGGCCAAAAAGCTGTGACGGGCTTCAAGCATTTGACCCGGGGTCAGGAAACTCTCATCCCGTCACGGATATTCCTCAGGCCTTGACCGCAGGGGCAGGCGTTTCGACGGGGTCAAGGAAAGGCATCATGCGCCGCAGCTTCCGCCCCACCACCTCGAGGGGGTGCTCGTAATCCGCGGCCCGCTGGGCCTCGAACCAGGGGCGGCCCTGGCGGTTCTCCTCGATCCAGGCATTGGCATAACGGCCGTCCTGGATCTCCTTGAGGATCTCCTTCATCTCGGCCTTGGTCTGCTCCGTCACCAGGCGGGGTCCGCCGGTGTAGTCGCCGTACTCTGCCGTGTCGCTGATGCTGTATCGCATGTAGCTGAGGCCGCCCCGCTGCATCAGGTCCACGATGAGCTTCAGTTCGTGGAGGCACTCGAAATAGGCGATCTCGGGCTGGTAGCCCGCCTCCACCAGGGTTTCAAAGCCGGCCTTGACCAGGGCGCTGGCTCCGCCGCAAAGCACCGCCTTCTCGCCGAAGAGGTCGGTTTCGGTTTCTTCCGTAAAGGTTGTCTCAAGGACTCCTGCCCGAGTGAGGCCAAGGGCGGCGGCATAGGAGAGGGCCAGGGCCAGGGCTTGGCCGCTGGCGTCCTGGTGGACGGCCACCAGGGCGGGCGTGCCGCCCCCCTCCACGAAGACTTCGCGGACGCGGTGGCCCGGGCTCTTGGGCGCCACCAGGCTCACGTCCACGCCCGCAGGGGGCTCGATGCAGCCGTAGCGGATGTTGAAGCCGTGGGCGAACATCAGCGTCTTGCCCGCCGCGAGGTTCGGCGCGATAGCCTCTTGATACAGAGCGCCCTGCCCCGTGTCAGGTGTGAGCACCATGATGACGTCCGCCCAGGCCGCCGCTTCGGCGGGGCTGGTGACCGTGAGCCCCTGGGCCTCGGCCTTGGCCCGCGACGCGGAGCCCGCGTGCAGGCCCACGCGGACATGGACGCCGCTGTCGCGGAGGTTGAGGGCGTGGGCGTGGCCCTGGGATCCGTAGCCGATGATGGCGACTTTCTTGGCGCGGATCAGGCCGAGGTCGGCTTCGTAGTGGATGGTGGCCATGGTGGCTCCTTGTTTAGGTGTTTCGGTGGTTGAGAAATAAGAAAAACGGATCACCACCAAGACACGAGGACACCAGGAAAAGCCAAAGCGCCTTCTTTTGCCGTTCTTGGTGACTTGGTGACTTGGTGTCTTGGTGACTTGGTGTCTTGGTGGTGAATGGTCTTGTCCATGGAGGTATCTCGCGGATTGGATCTAGACGGACATGGCTTCGGGGCTCGTGCCCGTGCGCAGGGGCACGGCGCGGCGGGCGGGCTTCAGGGCGCGGCTGCCGCGGGCCATGGCCACGGCGCCGGTGCGGCCCATTTCGAGAATTCCGTAGGGCCGCATGGAATCCACCAGGGCGTCGATCTTGGCCAGGCTCCCCGTGCATTCGATGACCAGGCTGTCGTCGGCGATGTCCACCACGGCCGCCCGGAACACCTGGGCCAGCTGCAGCACCTCGGCGCGCACCTCCGGCGCCGTGGCCACGCGCACCAGCACCAAGTCTCGAAGCACCGAAGGCACCTCGCCCAGCTGTTCGACTTCCAGCACGTTGACCAGCTTGCGGAGGTGCTCCACGGCCTGGCGCACGCGGGCGGGCTCCGAGTCCACCACGATGGTCATGCGGGAGACCCCCGCTCGCTCCGTGGGACCCACCGTGAGGGAGTGGATGTTGAAGCCGCGGCGCCGGATCAGCGAGGCCACCCGCGTGAGGACGCCTGGCTCGTCATCGGTGTAGACCACCAGGACTTGATGGGCATGGATCTGGGACATGCAGCCTCCTCTCAGTGGGGATCTGAGCCGGTTTCAGCCAGAGCATTCGGCCGCCGGATCATCTCGTGGAGCGCCGCGCCCGCCGGCACCATGGGATAGACACTGTCTTCCTGCTCGACCTTGAATTCGATGAGGGCCGTACCCTCCTCGGCCCGGGCCTGGGCCACCGCCGAAGCCAGATCACCCCGGCATTCCACCCTCTGTCCGTGGACGCCGAAGGCCTCCGCCAGTTTCACGAAATCCGGCGAGAGGATGGGCGTGGCGGCGTAGCGGCCCTCGTAGAACATGGCCTGCCACTGGCGAACCATGCCCAGGTAGCCGTTGTTGATGATGGCGATGTTCACCTTCACCTGCTCCTGCACGGCGGTCATCAGTTCGGCGAAGGTCATCTGGAAGCCGCCGTCCCCCGCCACCACCCATACTTCAGCCTCGGGCCGGGCCACCTTGGCGCCGATGGCCGCGGGCAAGGCGAAGCCCATGGTGCCGGCGCCGCCGCTGGTGATGAGGCTGCGGGCGCCGTCGTGCTTGTAGTACTGGGCCTCCCACATCTGGTGCTGGCCGACGTCCGTCACCACCACCGCCTCGCCCTTGGTGAGGCGCCAGAGATCGTGCATGACGTGGGCCGCGTACAGATGTCCGTCATCGGGCATGTTCTTGATGTCGCGCACGGCGGAATCGCCGCGCCATTCGCGGATGGTGTCCAGCCAGGCCGAGCGGTCCGCCACGGGCACTTGGGGGAGCAGCGCGCGCAGGGTGTCGCCCAGGTCCGCCGCGATCGCCACATCCACGGGCACGTTCTTGTTGAGCTCGCTGGCGTCGATGTCGATGTGTATCTTCTTGGCGTGGGGGGCGTATTCCTTGAGCTTGCCTGTCACCCGGTCGTCGAAGCGCATGCCGAGGGCCAGCAGCAGGTCCGCCTCCTGGATGGCGCGGTTCACCCAGGCCTCGCCGTGCATGCCCATCATGCCGAGGCTGAGGGGGTGCGTGGCGGGTACGGCGCCCAGGCCCAGCAGCGTGAGCGCGAAGGGGATGTCGGCGCGTTCGGCCAGGGACAGCACCTCGGCGCGGGCGCCGGCCAGCTGGATGCCGTGGCCCGCCAGGATGATGGGCCGCTTCGCGCTCCGGATGAGATCGAGGGCCTGGGCCAGCGCCTCGGGATCCAGGGCCGCCGGGAGGTGGCGCTGGTGCCGCTTGGGCGCGGCGGCTTCCCAATCCAGGGCCGACCGGGACTGCTGGGCGTCCTTGGTGATGTCCACCAGCACCGGGCCGGGGCGGCCGCTGCGGGCCACGGCGAAGGCCTCGCGGATGGCAGGGACGATGTCCTCGGCCCGGGTCACCAGGTAGTTGTGCTTGGTGACGGGGATGGTGATGCCCGTGATGTCCACTTCCTGGAAGGCGTCGGTGCCCAGGAGCGCCGAACCCACCTGCCCCGTGATGGCCACCAACGGTGTGGAATCCAGCATGGCCGTGGCCAGGCCCGTCACAAGGTTCGTGGCCCCAGGGCCCGAGGTGGCCACCACCACGCCCACGCGGCCGCTGGCGCGGGCGTAGCCGTCCGCCATGTGGCAGGCGCTCTGCTCGTGGCGCACCAGGATGTGGCGGATGGGGTAGCTCACCATGGCGTCGTAGGCAGGCAGGATGGCGCCGCCGGGATACCCGAACACGGTGTCCACGCCTTCGCGGAGGAGGCTTTCCCAGATGAGCTGGGCGCCGGTGCAGGTGGATGCTTCGGACATGTGGCCTCCTCTCAGCCTGCGACCGTGATGGCGCCTTCCGCGGCGCTGGCCACGGTGGCGGCGTACTTGGCGAAGACGCCCCGGCGGTAACGGGGCGCCGGAGCCTTCCATTCGGCCCGGCGCTTGGCCAATTCCCCGCCGGAGACCTTCAGATCGAGACGGCGGGTGGGGATGTCGAAGACCACGGTGTCGCCCTCCCGCACCAACGCGATGGGCCCGCCCACGGCGGCTTCCGGGGCCACGTGGCCCGCCATCAATCCCCGGGTGGCGCCGGAAAAGCGGCCATCCGTGAGCAAGGCCACGGACTCGCCCAGGCCCGCGCCCATGAGCGCCGCCGTGACGCCCAGCATCTCGCGCATGCCCGGGCCCCCGCGGGGGCCCTCATAGCGGATCACCAGCACGTCGCCGGGATCGATGCGGCCCTCCTGCACGGCGGCGAAGGCCTCGTCCTCGGTCTCGAAGACCCGGGCTGGCCCTGTGTGGTGCAGCCGTTCGTGGCCGGCCACCTTGATGACGCAGCCCTCGGGAGCCAGGCTGCCCTTGAGGATCACGAGACCGCCGCTGGCCTTGATGGGACTCGCAAGGGAGCTCACCACCTGCTGGCCGGGCGTTTCCTGGGTCGAGGCAAGCTCCTCCGCCACGCTGCGGCCGGTGACCGTCATGGCCGCGCCGTGGAGCTTGCCGCCCTCCAGCAGGCGCCGGGCCACCAGGCGGATGCCGCCTGCGGCATGCAGGTCCGGCGCCGTGAAGCGGCCACCGGGCTTGAGATCCGCCAGCAGCGGCGTGCGGGCGCTGATGGCGTCGAAGTCATCGATGGTGAGGGGCACCCCCGCTTCCCGGGCCAGGGCCAGGTAGTGCAGCACCGCGTTGGTGGAACCGCCTGTGGCGGCCACGGAGGCGATGGCGTTCTCGAAGGCCTCGCGGGTGAGGATGGCGCTGGGGCGGAGATCCTTCCGCACCAAGTCCATCACCAGGCGGCCGCAGGTTTCCGCCGCCTCGCCCTTGAGCGGATCCACCGCCGGAATGCCGTTGAGGCCCATGGGGCTGAGGCCGATCAGCTCCAGGCTGGCGGCCATGGTGTTGGCGGTGAATTGGCCGCCGCAGGCCCCGGCGCCGGGACAGGCGGCGTCCTCCACCTTCCTCAGGCCCGCATCGTCGATGCGGCCGGAGCTGTGGGCGCCCACGGCCTCGAAGACATCTTGCACCGTGAGGTCCTTCCCATCGCACTCGCCGGGCGCCGTGGAGCCGCCGTAGAGGATGAGGCCTGGGATGTCGAGCCGGGCCAGGGCCATGGCCACGCCGGGGTTGGTCTTGTCGCAGCCCGACAGGCAGACCAGGCCGTCGAAGGCGTTGCCACGCGCCACCAGCTCGACGGAATCCGCGATGACTTCGCGGCTCACCAGGGAGGCCTTCATGCCTTCGGTGCCCATGGTGATGCCGTCGCTGATCGACACCGTGTTGAATTCCATGGGTGTGCCGCCCGCGGCCCTCACGCCCGCCTTCACGCGCTCGGCCAGCTCGCGCAGGTGGTAGTTGCAGGGCCCCACTTCGATCCAGGTGTTCGCAATGCCGATGATGGGCTTGGCCAGATCCTCGTCCGTGAAGCCGACGGCCTTGAGCATGGCGCGGGCGGGGGCACGGTGGGCGCCCTGCGTGATGACCCGGCTACGCCAGTTGAGGGGCCGGTTGGGGGATTGTCCTGCGTCCGTCATGGTCTTCCTTTTGGGGAAGGCGCCGACCTCGTGATGGCAGGACCGAATTGAAAAGGCCCCGCATCGTGGAGGTGCGGGGCCGGTTTCGGTGTCAGTTCCGAACTAGGGGGCCCCCACCTCGCCGCTAATAATCAGCACGGCGGGAATGGTCACCAGGCCTACCACCAGGCGGACGGCCGGACCCACAGACGCGGGCGAGATCGCCGCGGCTGCCAGGTGGTTGAGGTGATGGGGGGTCATGGCGTTCGAGTTTCCGTGGTTGCATCGGGGCTGTCAAGACAGGAGTCGGACCGCCATCCTGAATCATGGTTGAGGCACGGCGGCGCCAAGGCGCTGAAGGATGCAGGCGCCCAGGCCGCGGGTGCCCTGGGGGTGGCGCGCGCCCTTGAGATCGCCGGTGCCATGACCCTCCAGGAGGGTCTGGTGCACTGCGGTTTCGATTTCCTGGGCCTCGGCCGGAAGGTTCAGCGCATGGCGCAGCAACATGGCGGCGGACAGGATCGTTCCAATGGGGTTGGCCCGGTTCTGGCCCGCGATGTCAGGCGCCGAACCGTGGATGGGTTCGAAGACGCCCACGGTTCCGCCCAGGCTGGCGGAGGGCAGCAGCCCCAGGGAGCCGGCCAGCACGGCGGCTTCATCGGTGAGGATGTCGCCGAAGAGGTTCTCGGTGAGCACCACGTCGAAATCCCGAGGCCGGGTGATGAGGGCCATGGCGAAGCTGTCCACATAGGCGTGCTGGACTTTCACCGCCGGGTAGAGCGGCGCCATGTCGTCGACCACCTGGCGCCACAGGCGCGAGGTCTCCAGCACGTTCGCCTTGTCCACGGAGACCAGGCCCTTGCGGCGGCTCAGAGCCAGTTCGAAGGCCACCTTGGCCACCCGTTCGATCTCAGGCCGGGTGTAGGGCAGTGTGTTCACAGCGCATTGATCGGAGTAGGAACGCGGTTCGCCGAAATAGAGCCCGCCGGAGAGTTCGCGCACGAACATCACGTCCGTGCCCCGCACCACTTCCGGCTTCAGGGGCGACGCGTCCTCCAGCGCCGGATGCACGGTGACCGGGCGGAGGTTCGCGTACAGGCCCAGGGCCTTGCGAAGGCGCAGCAGGCCCGACTCCGGACGCTGGCGGCGCGGGTGTTTGTCCCAGGCCGGACCGCCCACGGCGCCCAGCAGCACGGCGTCGCTGGCGCGGCAGAGGTCCAGGGTGGCTTCGGGCAGCGGATCGCCCGTGGCATCCACCGCCGCACCGCCGATGAGGGCCTCATGGAAGTGGAGACGGTGTCCGAAACGCTCGGCCACAGCCTTCAGGCAGGCCACGGCCTCGGCCGTGACTTCGGGACCCACCCCATCGCCGGGTAGAACGCAGATGCGGGCTTCCACGGTCACACCCCCCAGCCGTACTGATCAGGATTCGTCTCGGTCCCCTCTGCAGGGGGAAGGGCGGCGGGTTTTGGCGTGGTCTTGGCAGCGGCCTTGCCGGGTTCTGCGGCCTCGGGTTTGGGTTCAGGCATCTTGTCCTCCATGGCTACCTCGCCTCGGCTGCCAAGGGCACGGCCGTGGCGCGGCGCGAAAAAAGCACCTTGTTGGCCGCGTTGAGGTAGGCGCGCACGCTGGCCTCCACGATGTCCGTGCTGGCTCCCTTGCCGCCGTGGGCCACCCCGTCGAACTCGACCTGGATGAACACCTCTCCCACGGCATCGGCGCCGCCGGTGATGGCGTGGATGCGGAAATCCAGCAGGCGGCCCTTCAGGCCCGTGAGCTTGTCCACCGCGGCGAACACAGCGTTCACGGGGCCGTCGCCCATGGCGGTCTCCGTGAACTCCCCCTCCTCGCTGGCGAGGGTCACCAGGGCCGTGGCCCACATGGAGGTGCCCGCCGTGGCCTGGAGGGCCCGCAGTTTGTACGTTTCAGGGATGTGCGTCAGGCCGTCCCTCACGATGGCCAGCAGATCCTCGTCGAAGATCTCCTTCTTCTGGTCGCTGAGCTTGGTGAACAGCTTGTAGGCCTTGTCCAGCTCGACGCGCTCCAGCGGATAGCCCAGCTCCTCGAAGCGCTTGGCGAGGGCATGGCGGCCCGAATGCTTGCCCAGCACCAGGTGGGTCTGGCGCACGCCCACGGATTCAGGCGTCATGATCTCGTAGGTGGAGCGGTGGCTCAGCATGCCGTGCTGGTGGATGCCGCTTTCGTGGGCGAAGGCATTGCGCCCCACGATGGCCTTGTTGGGCTGCACCTCGATGCCCGTGATATTGGCCAGGGTCTGGCTGGTGCGGTAGATGGCCTCCTGCTCCACCCCGGTGCAGTAGGGCATGGCGTCCCGGCGCACCGAAAGGGCCATCACCACTTCTTCGAGCGCGGCGTTGCCCGCGCGTTCGCCGATGCCGTTCATGGTGCATTCCACCTGCCGGGCGCCGGCCGCCACGGCGGCGAGGGAGTTGGCCACGGCCAGCCCCAGGTCGTTGTGGCAGTGCACGCTGATGGTCACCCCATCGATGCCCGGCACGCGCTCGCGCAGGTAGGTAATGAGCTTCGAATACTCGTCCGGCACCGTGTAGCCCACGGTGTCAGGCACATTGAGCACCGTGGCGCCGGCCTCGATGGCAACGGCGAACACCTGGACCAGGTAGTCCCAATCGCTGCGGGTGGCATCCTCCGCGGAGAACTCCACATCCGGGCAGTGCGACTTGGCCCGGGCGATGCCCTCCCGGACCATCTGCAGGGCCTCTTCCCGGCTCTTCTGCAGCTTGTAGGCGAGGTGGATGTCCGAGGTGGCCAGGAAGGTGTGGATGCGGGGCCGGGCCGCCTCCCGCAGGGCCTCCCAGGCGCGGTCGATGTCCCTGGGGATGGTCCGGCACAGGGCCGCAATGATGGGCCTGCGGCATTCCCGGGCGATGGCCTGCACCGCCGCGAAGTCGTCGTCCGAGGCCACGGGAAAGCCCGCCTCGATGACATCCACGCCGAGGGCTTCCAGCTGCAGGGCCATCTGCAGCTTCTCTTCCAGGTTCATGCTGCAGCCGGGCGACTGTTCGCCGTCGCGGAGGGTGGTGTCGAAGATGGTGATCCTCTGAGTGCCCATGGTGCGGGTGCTCCTTGATCCGGAACGGCCGGGGGGATCACCTGAAGATGGCGTCACTCGAACCATAAATACATTTAATTTTTTTTATAATTCCATAAGATATGCTTCTAATTCTACACTTCACCACGGAGCGGCCATGGACCTGGGACAGCTGGAGACTTTCCTGGTGGTGGCGCGTGAAAAGAGTTTTTCGCGCGCCGCGGAACGCCTGTACCGCACCCAGCCCGCCATCAGCCTGGCCATCAAGCGGCTGGAAGACGAGCTGGGCGAGACGCTGCTGGACCGCACCACCAAGGGAGGCACCCTGACCGACGCTGGCGCCACGCTGCTGCCCATGGCCCAGCGGATGATGGACCTCCGCAAGCAGGTGCTCGACACGTTCGGCGCCTTGAAGGGCCTTCAGCAGGGGCGCCTCAACATCGGAGCCAACGAGAGCGTGTCGGAGTTTCTGCTGCCCAGCGTCCTGCTGGCCTACCAGCAGACCCACCCGGCCATCCGCATCCAGGCCTATCGCCAGAGCTCCGAACGCATCCCCACCGAAGTGCTGGAGCGCCGCCTCGACATCGGCTTCGTCTCCTATGACCCCCTGCATCCCGAACTCCAGAGCGAAGTCATCCTGCGCGACCACATGGTGCTGGTGGTGCCGCCGGGCCACCGCCTGGCCCGGAAGAAAGAAGTGAGCTTGCAGGTTCTGGGCCAGGAGACCTTCGTGGCACACAACGCCATCACGCCCACCCGCAACGCCATCATCGATCTCTTCGCCAAGTGCGACACGCCCTTGCGCATCACCATGGAGCTGGGCTCCCTGGCCACCATCCAGGACTTTGTCGCCCTGGGCGCGGGCCTCGCCATCCTGCCCCGCATGACCGTGCAAGACGGCGTCCGCGGCGGCAAGCTCGTGGAAGTCGCCGTGAAGGAGCTTCAGGTGGAGAAGCTCATCCGCATCGTCACCCGGAGGGAGGAGGCCATGTCCCATGCGGCCAAAGCCTTCCTCCAGCTCATCCGCGCCACGGATTTCACCCGCCGCGCCGCTCCACCCAGGAGGAAGAATCCATGAATCCCCGCACCCTCTACGACAAGATCTGGGATGAGCACCTCGTCGCCACGCGCACCGACGGCACCAGCCTGCTCTACATCGACCGGCATCTCGTTCATGAGGTCACCAGCCCCCAGGCCTTCGAGGGGCTGCGGGAAGCGAAGCGCGCGCTGCGCCGGCCCCAGGCCATCCTTTCGGTGGCGGACCACAACGTGCCCACCCTCGATCGGGAGAAAGGCATCGCCGACGAGACCTGCCGCCTGCAGGTGGAGGCGCTGGAGCGCAACGTGCAAGCCTACGGCGTGCCCTACCTGCCTCTCCTGGACGAACGCCAGGGCATCGTCCACGTGGTGGGCCCCGAGCAGGGCTTCACGCTGCCTGGCACCACCATCGTCTGCGGCGACAGCCACACCAGCACCCACGGCGCCTTCGGAGCCTTGGCCTTCGGCATCGGCACCAGCGAGGTGGAGCACGTCATGGCCACCCAGACCCTGCCCCAGCGCAAATCCCAGAACCTGCGCGTGCGCTTCGAGGGGGCTCTGCCTCCGGGCCTGGGCGCCAAGGACCTCGCCCTGACGCTCATCGGCCGCATCGGCACTGCCGGCGGCACGGGCAGCGTCATCGAATTCACCGGTGCGGCAGTGCGGGCCCTGAGCATGGAGGGCCGCATGACCCTCTGCAACATGAGCATCGAGGCAGGCGCCCGGTCGGGCCTCATCGCCCCCGACGAAACCACCTTCGCTTACTTGAAGGGCCGTCCGCTGGCGCCTCAGGAGGCGGTGTGGGAACAGGCCCTGGCCCACTGGCACACCCTGGCCTCGGACGAAGGCGCCCGCTTCGACGCGGAGGTGAGCATCGATGTCACCGGCCTGGCCCCCCAGGTGACCTGGGGCACCAGCCCCCAATGGGTGACCGACATCGGCGGCCGCGTGCCCGACCCCGAAGCCGCCGCCTCTGCCGAGGACCGTCAGGCCATCCAGCGGGCCCTGGATTACATGGGCCTGAAGCCGGGCACCCGGATCGCCGACATTCCTTTGGAGGCCGTATTCATCGGGTCCTGCACCAACGGTCGCATCGAGGATCTGCGCGAAGCCGCCGCCGTGGCCCGGGGCCGCAAGGTGGCCTCCGGCATCCGCGCCCTGGTGGTGCCGGGCTCGGGCCTGGTGAAACGGCAGGCCGAGGCCGAAGGACTGGACCGCATCTTCCTGGAGGCGGGCTTCGAGTGGCGCCAGCCTGGTTGCAGCATGTGCCTGGGCATGAACGACGACCGCCTGGCCGAGGGCGTGCGCTGCGCGAGCACCAGCAACCGCAATTTCGAAGGCCGCCAAGGCCGGGGCAGCCGTACGCACCTGGTGAGCCCCGCCATGGCCGCCGCCGCCGCCGTGACCGGCCACTTCACCGATGTCCGCCAGCTGATGGAGGCTTGAAATGGATCCATTCACCGTTCACACGGGCATCGCCGCCCCGCTGCTCCGCGCCAACATCGACACGGACCTCATCATCCCCAAGCAGTTCCTGAAAACGCTGGTGCGCTCGGGCCTGGGGCGGAACCTCTTCCACGAGATCCGCTACGACAACGCCGGCGCCGAACGCCCGGATTTCGTCCTCAACCAGGCGCCCTACCGTCAGGCTTCCATCCTGCTCGCCGGTCCCAATTTCGGCTGCGGATCGAGCCGCGAGCACGCGCCCTGGGCCCTGAAGGATTTCGGCATCCGCGCCATCCTCGCCCCCGGTTTCGCCGACATTTTCTTCAACAACTGCTTCGCCAACGGCCTGCTCCCGGTCGTCCTCCCCATGGAAGCCATCGAGGCCTTGTCCGAGGCCGCCGACCCGCTCACCGTGGATCTGCCTGCCCAGCAGGTGCGCGGCGGCGGCCTGTGCTACGGCTTTGACATCGAGGCCGCCCGCAAGGCCGTGCTGCTGGAAGGCCTCGACGAGATCAAGCGCACCGAAGCCAACCTCCAGGACATCGCCGCCTATGAAGCCCGCCGCCAAAAGGAGGCGCCCTGGCTGGAGATCCACAGGTCCTAGACCGGTTGAGGCATTGAAAACCATCTGCCTGTCCGCGATACCCTGGTGAACTTGCATCAGGATCGCCCCATGAAATCCATGACCGCTTTCGCCGAGATTGTCCGCCCCCTGGAGGCCGGACAACTGCGGCTCACCCTTCGCAGCGTGAATTCGAAAACGCTGGACCTGAGCCTGCGCCTGCCCCCGGCCCTCTTCCCGCTGGAGGCGAGTCTCCGGGCCCGGGTGCGCGAGGCCGCCCAGCGCGGAAAATTGGACCTCAGCATCGAGGTGCAGGACGAACCTTCCCTCGAACCGCGCATGAACCGGGCCCTGCTGCGGGCCGTGGCCAAAGGCTGGCAGGAGGATGCGGAATGGTTGAACCTCCCGCCCCTCACCGCCGAGGCCTTCTTCCGCTTGCCCGGGGCTTTCCAGGCCCCGGCCTCGGATCTGGGAGAGCGACTTGAAGGCCCCGTTCACGAGGCCCTCAAGGCCCTGCTGGAGAGCTGGAATAAGGGACGCAGCCTGGAGGCAGAACGCCTCCGCCCTTTTTTCGAGGACGGGCTGGCGCGGCTCCAGGCGCTGCGGGAGAGGCTGAAGGCTGGGGCCGAAGCCCAGTCCGCGGAGCTGCCCGGCCTCTACCGCCAGCGCATCGAACAGATCCTTGAAGAGGCCCGGCTCGCGGGGGCATTACCTGCAGAGCGGCTGCTGGCGGAGGCCGGGGTGCTGGCCGAGCGGCAGGATGTGCGCGAGGAACTGATCCGCCTGGGCGCCCACCTGGAGGATTTCTCCGAGCGCCTGGCCAAAGGAAGGCTGGAAGGCAAGGCCGTGGACGTGTGGTGCCAGGAAGTGCTCCGCGAGCTCAACACCACCGGCAGCAAGTGCAAGCGCATCGACATGACCCGCGCCGTCATGGAGGCGAAGGGCGTGCTGGATCAGATCCGCGAGCAGTCTGCCAACCTGGAATGAGGTGCCGGGAACCCTTCCCGGCCCGGAGGACCCATGCGCCTGCCACTGCACCAGATCGATGCCTTCGCCTCGCGCCCCTTCGAGGGCAACCCCGCCGCCGTCATGCCCCTTGAGGCCTGGCTTCCCGACGCGCTCCTGCAAAGCATCGCCACGGAGAACAACCTGTCGGAAACGGCCTTCCTGGTGAAGGAGCCCTCGGGCTGGCGGGTCCGCTGGTTCACGCCTGCCCATGAAGTGGATCTTTGCGGCCACGCCACCCTGGCCAGCGCCTGGCTCATCTTGAACGAGCTGGAGCCGGGCTCACCCCGCGTCACGTTCCAAAGCCAAAGCGGAACCTTGGTGGTGGATCGCTCAGGCCAGGCTCTTGTGCTGGACTTCCCTTCCAGACCCGGCCGCCCGGCGCCGGAGCTGTCGGACCAGGTGGCCGGAGTCCTCGGTTGCCGCCCCAGGGAGGTGTGGCAGGCCCGGGACGTGATGGCCGTCCTGGAAGACGAGGCCGCGGTCCGTGGTGCCGCGCCTGACTTTGAAGCCATGAAGGCCATCCCCGGCATGGGCCTCCTCATCACGGCGCCGGGCCTTGAGCACGACTTCGTGTCCCGGTGCTTCTTCCCGGCCGATGGGATTCCCGAAGATCCGGTCACGGGCAGCGCTCATTGCACCCTGATTCCCTACTGGGCCCAGCGCCTCGGAAAGCGCCAGCTGCTCGCCTGCCAGGCTTCTGCCCGGGGCGGGGAGCTGCACTGCGAGCTGGCCGGAGACCGGGTGCGCATCGGAGGCCGCGCCGTCAAGGTGCTGGAGGGACATTTCCTGCTGGACTGACCGCGCCCGTTCCTCAGAGCCCTAAAGGATCGTAGGGCAGATCCATGGCTCCCTTCCATGCGCCGAAGAGCCGCGTGCGGGTCCAATCTTCCACCTGGGGCCGGAAACGGCGCAGACGCCGGGACAGGAACCAGACGCGGCCGTCCTTCAGCCGCAGCTCGTCGTAGCCGGCCAGCCGGACCACGGCCATGTCCTCAGGCGCGACGCGCCCCGGGAAGGCCGCCCAGGCCCAGCGGCCCGAAGCCAGCCCCTGGGCCCAGGCATGGCTTTCCATGAGGGCCGGATCGGTGCTCACGGACAAACCGGCGATGCCGCTTTTCCCTGGCGTGAAGCCATCGAAGCGCGCGAGGACTTGGCCGCGTCTGAAGAAGGGGCCGCTTCCAGGAACGCGCCACCGCGCCAGAAGCTGCGGCACGTCGTCGCGGCGGCGCTTGAAACGGAGTTCGAGGGTGGCGGCATCGAGGATGCGGAGTCCGGCGCCTTCCCCAGCAACCTGCCAGGACAGGGCCTCGCCCACCCGGGAAGCCTGGAGCAGGCTGCCGTCCTGCAGGCGCCAGTCGGCCCGCAAGGTCAGGCGCCAGCGGCGGCCATGCCGGGACGCTTCCAGCCCGGCGACCAATTGGCCGGCCCAGGCCCCAGTTCCATCCTTCTCCAGCAGGGTGAGGTCCGACTGATTGGCGAGAAAGGCATCCAGCGCCGGACCCGCGGGCAGAAGCGCTTCCAGCTGGGCGCTGTCCTCGCCGAATTCCGGACGGGCCGGAACGAACAGCGCCTCTCCCGCCGCGAGGGGCACGGGCACGAGCGTGTCCTGGTAGAGCATGAATCCGCCCAGGCCCAGCAGGGCGGCCAGCAGACAAGCGGCAAGGATCCAGCGGGGTTTCATGGTCAGGCGCTCCGCAGCAAGTGGGCCACGGACTCCATGCGGAGCAGGGACTCTTCGATGTCGGCCACGGACAGATCCCGGTGGGCGATGAAGCGGATGGCCGCTCCCACGGGCAGGACGCGCACGCCCACGGACTCGAGGGCCCGGAGGGCCGCGCCAGCATCGGGCACCGACACCAGCAGAATGTTGGTCTCGGGCGCCGGCGCCTGAACCCCCATGTTCCGGAGGCCCTCGGCCAGGCGCCGGGTCTTGGCGTGGTCCTCGGAAAGCCGCGGCAGGTAGTCCAGGGCCACGAGCCCCGCCGCGCCCATGACGCCGCCCTGGCGCACGCCGCCGCCCAGCATCTTGCGCAGGCGGCGGGCCTCGGCGACGGCGGGCTTCGAACCAGCGAGCAGGGATCCCATGGGCGCGCCCAGCCCCTTGCTCAGGCACACCTGCACGGTGTCCACCCCTTCGGTGAGGGCCGCCGGGGCCAGGCCCTGGGCCTCAGCCGCATGCCAGAGCCTGGCTCCGTCCAAATGCACGGCCAGCTTCGCCGCCTTGGCCGCTCCGACCAGGGCCCGGTGCTCGCTCAGCGGCGTCACGGCGCCGCCTGCGAAATTATGGGTGTTCTCCAGGCAGAGCAGCGTGGTGCGCAGGGTGTAGTAGGGGCCCGGCGAACCGGCCGCCGCGGCCACCTGCGCGGCCGTGGGTCGGCCCGGGCCGCCTTCCCAGGGCAGGGGTTCGGGCATGCCGCCCGCCAGCCAGGCGCCAGTGCCCAGTTCCGAGCCCAGCACGTGGGCCTGGGCGGGCGCCAGAAAACGGTCGCCGCGCTTCACATGCAGCATCAGGGCGATGAGGTTGCCCATGCAACCCGAGGGCACCCAGAGCGCGGCCTCCATGCCCAGCAGATCCGCCACCCGGGTTTCCAGGCGGGCGAGGGTCGGATCCTGCTCCAACACATCGTCGCCCACTTCCGCGGCGGCCATGGCGGCGCGCATCTCCGGAGAGGGCTGAGTGACGGTGTCGGAGCGGAGATCGATGGATCGCATGGGGAGATTCAATCATGCATGGCACACTCTTGGCACAAGGAGTGTTGAATGAATCTGCTGCACGCCATCCTCCTGGGACTCATCCAGGGCCTGACGGAATTCCTGCCCGTGTCCTCGACGGCGCATCTCACGTTGGCCGAACACCTGATGTTCGGCGGGCGTCCCATGCCCCTGGCCTTCGATGTGCTGCTCCATGTGGGCACGCTCGTGGCCCTCATGATCTACTTCCGGCGCGACCTCATCCAGGTGGCCATGGGCTGCTTCGGCCGCGACAAGGAGGGCCGCCGGCTGGCCCTCTGGCTCTTCGTGGCCATGATCCCCACCGGCATCTTCGGCATGGCCACCCGCGGCGTGAAGGAGGCCGCCAAGGAGCACCTGTGGGTCTATGGCATCGGCCTGTTCTGCACGGCCGTGCTGCTCTTCATCGCGAACCACCTCAGCCGCGAGCGGGCGAACCTCAACCAGGAGGATCTGGCCGGCCGGGACATCCAGGATCTCCGCGCCGTGGACGCCCTGGCCGTGGGCACCATCCAGGGCATCGGCGGAGGGTTCGGCCTTTCCAGGTCCGGTTCCACCATTTCCATGGGCGTGTTCCGGGGCCTCAAGCTGCCCGCCTCGGCCCGTTTCAGCTTCCTGCTGGGCATGCCCACCATCGCCGCCGCCGCGGTGGTCGAACTGCGCGGCCTGTTGAAGCCCCTGCTCAAGCACCAGCCCCTGCCCGCGGACATGGCCTTCCCGGCCGGATCCGCCTCGCCGATGATCCTGTGCGCGGCGGGGGTCGCCGCCGCCGCCATTTCCGGCTACTTCGCCATCGGCCTCCTAGACCGCTTCACCCGGAAGCCGCGCCTCAACGGTTTCGCGATTTACTGCCTGGCCGCGAGCCTGGTGATGCTCGGACTGGGGCTGTCGGGAGTCCTGAACCACCATTAGGATCGGCCCGGATCCCACGGCCTCCGGCAGCCTCTCGGTCCCCCTCGCTTCCCGTTCGCCGGTGCATCCCCTCCGTTCACCGATGGAAGGCGGGCTTCCTGCGGATGGATCCGTAAACTGTTGCCTTCCCACCCGGAGGTTCTGGTGATCCAGCTCAACGAGGTCCACAAATCCTTCACCGTGAAGGACCGCAAGACCCGCTCCGCCAAACGCATCGACGCCGTGCGCGGCATCTCTCTCACCGTGAAGCCCGGGGAGATCTACGGCCTGCTCGGCCCCAACGGCGCCGGGAAGTCCACCACGCTGAGGATGATCGCCAGCCTGATGGACCCCGATGCAGGCAGCATCCAGGTCTGCGGCCAGGACACCCGGCAGCAGCCCGAGGCGGTGCGCGGCTGCCTGGGCTACCTCAGCACGGACATGGGCGTCTACACGCGCTTCACGCCCCGCGAGCTCCTCCGCCTCTTCGGCGAATTCCAGGAAGTGGATCCCCTGGTGGCCGAGCGCCGCGGCCTGCACCTGCTGGAGAAGCTCCAGCTGGCGGATTTCGCCGACGTGAAGATGGACGGCTTCTCCTCGGGCCAGAAGCAGAAGGTGGGCATCGCCCGGGCGCTGTTGCACGATCCCAAGGTGGTGATCTTCGACGAGCCCACCACGGGGCTGGACGTGCTCACGGCCAAGACCGTGCTGGACCTGCTCCGCATCATGAAGGAAGAGGGCCGCACAGTGATCGTGTCCACCCACGTGATGCCCATGGTGGAAGACATCTGCGACCGCGTGGGCATCATCTTCGACGGCAAGCTGCACGGAGACGCGCCGCCGCACCAGATCCTCGAATCCCGCCGGGCCAAGACTCTGGACGAGGTCTTCTTCCAACTTGCTGCTGAATCCGAAGGAGGCCACTGATGCGCGGCGCCCTGCTCATCGCCAAAAAAGAGTTCCTGGAACTCTCCAAGGACCGGAAGACCCTGTTCATGGTCTTCGTGCTGCCCTTCCTCATCTATCCCGCCATCTTCACGATGATGTCGAAACTGGGCAAGCGGAACGAGGCCCAGAACCGCAACAAGGCCAGCCGGATCTACCTCGTGGATCCTTCCAGCGCCCTGGCGCCCATGCTGAAAGCTGAGCCCAAGCTGTTCGAGCTGGTAGCCAAGCCCGAGGGCGATCTCAAGCAGGCCATCCGGGACCAGAAGCTGGAACTGGCCCTGGAAGTGGCTCCGGAGGCGGCGGCAGCCCTGGAGAAGCATGAGACCTTCAACGTCACTGCCACCATGGACGAAAGCGAACGCGTCTCGGAAATGGCCCTGAAGCGGTTGAAGGAGAAGCTCGAGCCCCAGAAGAAGGCCTGGGTCCAGGCCCGGCTCCAGAATCTGGGCGCCTCCGCCCAGCTGGCCGAACCCCTGAAACTGGATGTGAAGAATGCCGCGGACACCGCCCTGGAGGTGGGCAAGGCCATCGGCATGATGCTTCCTTACCTGCTCATGATCATGATGTACACGGGTTCCATGCAGCATGGCATCTACGCCACGGCCGGGGAGAAAGAGCGCAACACCCTCCTGAGCCTCCTGGCAACACGCCTCCCGCGAATCCAGATCATCCTGGGCAAGCTGCTCTACATCTTCTGCATGGGCGTCATCGCCGCCCTGCTGAACCTGCTCAGCCTGGGGCTCTCGCTTTCCCTGATGAGCAGCGGCTCCGCCGGGTCCATGCAGGCGGTCACGGCCATCGCCAACCCCATGACCCTCGGCCTGACCTTCATGATCATGGTGCCCCTGGGCCTCTTCTTCGCCAATTTCATCCTGCTGCTGGGCATTCAGGCCAAGAACACCATCGAGGCGGGCACGTCCATCACGCCGGGGATCTTCCTCGTGGTGTTCCTGGGTGTCTTCACCATGGCGCCCGGCGTCGACAAGATGGCCTTCCTCTCCTACGTGCCCGTGGTGAACGTCTGCATGGCCCTCAGGAAGCTCTTCAGCCAGCAGTTCAGCTGGCTCGAATACCTGGTGGCCTTCGGGATGACCGTGGGCCTGGCCGGGATCATGACCCTGATCTCCGCCCGCATCCTCAACCAGGAAAAGGCCCTGTTCAAGATGTGATAATCGTCCCCGCCGCCATGCGGACCCGGATTTGCGGGAGAAACCCTGTCACTCTATAGTTTCTCAAAAGCATCTAGAGGATCCCGCATGGCGACGAAGGCCAAGACCGAACCCGCATCCAAATCCGCCCCAGCGCCCGCCCAGCCTGCGCCTTCCCCGCTGGCCCTGGCTTTCGGCAAGGCAGTGAAGCTCGTGGATTCCGGCAAGCATGCCGAGGCGGCCGCCGCCCTGGAAGCCCTGATGAAGGACGCCGAAGCCGCCAATGACTGGACCATGAAGCGCAGGGCCCAGGTCTACCTCTCCTTCACCGACGCCAAGCTCCACCCGGCCAAGGCCGCGGTCGCCGACCCCGTCACAGAGATCCAGGCCTGCCTGAACCGCAACGAGACCGAGGAAGCCCTCAAGCTCAGCGAGAAGGCCATCAAGAGCCACCCGGGCATGGGATCGCTCCACTACCTCCGCGCCGTGGCCTTCGCCCAGGTCGAGAACGTGGAGGGCGCCGCCGAAAGCCTCAAGAAGGCCGTGGAACTGGACGGCGATTTCGTCTACCAGTGGCACATGGAGCCCGATTTCAACTCCATCCGCAAGTCGCCCCTCTTCGCCTTCACTGAAGGCCGCTGAGCGAAGGGCTCGCCGTGGCCGCCCAAGCAGGTCCCGGCGCTGGCCTGGACGCGGACCAGCCCCTGCGGGTGGTGGCCCTCGGCGGGGGCACAGGGCTTGCTGCCCTCCTTCGCGCTCTCAAGAGAGAGGCCGGGCGGGGCCGCGATCCATGGAAGCTCACCGGCATCGTCACCGTATCCGATAATGGGGGCTCTTCCGGCCGGCTGCGGGAGGAACTGGGCGGCATCCCCCCCGGCGACCTGCGCAACTGCCTCTCCGCGCTCACGCTGGAAGATTCGGCCCTCTCCGACCTGCTGAGCTATCGCTTCCAGGGCGAGGGCAGCCTGGCGGGGCACTCCCTGGGCAACCTCATGCTCTGGGCCCTGGCGGATCTCACCGGTGACTGGGTGCGGGCCATCCGCCAGCTCTCGGGCATCCTGGTGACCCTGGGGCGCCTCTTCCCCTCCACGGTGGTGCCCGTCACCCTTTGCGCCGAGGACATGGAAGGGAAGCGGTACGTGGGCGAAACCTCGGTGGGCTCATGCAAGCCCCCCCTGGCCAAGCTTTGGCTGGAGCCCCGGGACGCGGATCCCCTGCCCGAGGCCGTGCTCGCCATCCTGCGCTCGGATCTCATCCTGCTCGCACCGGGCAGCCTTTACACCTCCACCATCTCCAACCTGCTGCTGCAGGATCTGCAGGAGGCCATCGAATCCTCCCGGTCGCCGGTGGTCTACGTGGCCAACCTCATGACCGAGCCGGGAGAAACCTCCGGCCTGGACTTGGAAAACCATCTGGCCGCCATCTCCGCCTTCGGCCGGACCCGGATTTCCGCCGTCATCGCCAACGCGGCCCCCCTGCATCCCGACATCCTCGCCAGGTACCGGGCTGAAGGCGGGGAGCCGCTCCTCACGGAAGCCCACCAGCTGCTGGGCATCCCGGTCTACCGGTTCCCCCTGCTGGATCCGGAAGAACCGAATGCCCGGCACCACCCCGACCTTCTGAATCAGGCCATCCGGGAAGTGCTGCCCAAGCTGTGAGGCCCCTCTCTGTCCGTCCCCCTCTCCGCCTCAAGAAGGTTCGGCCACGAGCTACAGAAGCCTCCTCCCGGTGCCGATAGAGTGCCCAGAGTGGTCTGATCAATTGTATTTTTATGAGCATCTGGCATTCATAACAAGGATCGGGTTAGGCTTGATCTTAGGGGAGGCGGCACTTGGCGCTGAGCGGCGATCTGGGCACCATGGGCTTGGAAGACATCTTCCAATGGCTTGCCGTGGGCAAAAAGACCGGCGTGCTGGAACTCAAGGGCCCCTTGCACACCAAGCGCGTGGCCTTCCATGAAGGGCGCATCACCAGCATTTGGTCTTCCGACCCGCGCGAGTATCTGGGCCAGTATCTGCTCGCCTTCAACCGCATCAGCGAGGAACAGCTGCGGGACGCCCTGGCCACCCAGGAGGATGAGCAGCAGCTGCTCGGCCGGATCCTCATCAACCGGCAGCTGGTCACCGAGGCTGAGATTCGCCGCATCGTCCAGCTGAAGGTCGAGGAGAGCATCTTCGACACCTTCCTGTGGAACGTGGGCAGCTTCGAATTCCACGATGGCGCGGCCTCCCACCAGAAATCCATGCTGCTGAGCCTCGACGTCACCGGCATCGTCCTCGAGGGCGCGCGACGGCTGGACGACTGGAAGCGCATCCGCCGGGTCATCAAGGGCGGAGATGCCGTGCTGTCCGCCATTTCGGAGGCCATCGCCGAGCGCCTGCCCCTGGCCCCGGAGGACGCGGACATCCTGGCGCGCCTCGATGGGGCCAAGCGCGTGGACCAGCTGGTCATCGACATGCGCCTGCCGGAATACAAGATCAACAAGCTGCTTTTCGATCTCCACGAGAAGGGCCTTGTGCGCATCGTGAACGCCGGCGGCAACCTGGGCGAGAACCCCAGCCTGCAGCTCCAGCGGGCCCGGGCCCTCGTGGAAAAGCAGAAGCTGCAGGAAGCCCAGGAGGAACTGCGGCGCATTCTCAAGGACCAGCCGCGCCACCTCGACGCCAACAAGATGATGGCCGTGGTCCAGGACATGCTCGAGGAGAAGAAGCTGGACCAGGATCTGGTGCCCGACCTGGCCGTGAGCCTGGACGAGCTCATGACCACCAACCTGGGACCCAACGAGGCCTTCCTGGCCAGCCGCGTGAACGGCCTCTGGACCATCCGCGACATCCTGACCATCGCGCCTTTCGAACCCGCCGAGTGCCTCGCCATCTTCTCCCGCCTGCTGAAGCGTGGGATTCTCAAGGCCTCGAAACCCGCCCAGGGAGGCGAACAGCCCATGGCTCTGCGCTGAAACCTCCCTTTTCCGGAGGTCTCATGCGCATCGCCCTGTCCATGCTTCTGGTGGCCCTGCCCTTGGCTGCGGCAGCCCAGAAAAAACCCACCGCCGCCCAGCTTCAGGCCCAGGTCAAACGGCTCACGGAGGAGCGGGACGAACTCAAGCTGCGGCTGGCCTCCACCGAGGAACTCCAGCAGGAAACCGCCAGCGCCAAGAAGGCCAGGGACCTGGCCCGCTCCGAAAGCGAGGCCGCTCGCAAGGAGATCGATCAGCTCCGCGCCGCCCTGAAGGAAAACCAAGGGGGCAGCGACACCATCCTCAAGGAACTGCACGAGGCCAAGCAGGCCGCCGAGGGCGCCAAGACCGAGGCGACTCGGCTGCGCACGGAAAACGAGGCGCTGCAGCAAAAGGCCAGTGCCGTGCCCGGCGAGGGCGACCTGGTGCAGCTGGGCGAGGACATCGTCCCGGCCCGGGCCATCAACCTCAACCGCGCCACCCCGCGGCTCAAGTCCGGCAGTTTCCTCGGCGGGCGGCCCAAGGGCGCGGTGGTGGTCCACGTCCTCATCAGCGAGAAAGGCGATGTCCTCGCCGCCCGCCTCATCCAGGGCCTGGCCGGCGATTCCGCCGAGGCCAAGGAGGCCGGAGAAGCCTGCGTGGAAGCCGCCAAGCGCCTCGTTTTCGATCCCGCCACCTCCAAGGACGGCAAGACCAAGTTCAAGGTTTGGCAGGGGGTTGGGTTCTATCTCGATTAAAGAAGAACCCCACCCATCCCCTGCAAGAGCACCTGGGGAATGGGTGGGGGTCGTGCGAATCACGAGACCGCGCCACTCGCGGGCGGAAGCGCCCGGGGTGGCAGGAACGGCCTAGGGAAGCTGCAGCACCAGGCGGAAGCCGGTGTTGAAATCACGGAACGTCTTCGCGTAAGGCCCGCGGATCTTGGTCTGGCCGTACCGAACACTGACGTCAACCGCGCCGCCCCTGTAGGAGCACTGGAGGTTGTTCGCCGAGACATCGTCCACCCAGCCGGTACCGTTGACTGGAAGCGCCGGGATGCCAGCGCCGGTCACACCGTAGTTGGCGTGCCAATCATCCTGCACGGCCTGCCAGACCTGGCCCGCCATGTCATACAGGCCCCAGGCATTGGGCAGCTTCTGGGCGACGGGCTGGGTGGTCACGCCGTCCGTGTTGTGGTTGGACCAGATGTAGGAGTCGATGGCGGCATAGGCAGCCGTGGGATCGGCGCCGCCCGGATCGAAGGAGCCGAAGAAGTAGTTGTCCGCTCCCGCGCTTCCCGACCGGAGGGCGTATTCAAACTCAGCCTCCGTGGGAAGCCGGAAGGCGCTCCCCGACGGCTTGGCGGTGGCCGCGGCATTCAACATGGCGACGAAGCCCGTCGAAGCCGTGGTGATGTCGTTGAAGGACACCGTTTCCACCGGCCGCGTCAAATCATCAGTAGCGGCTCCGTTGACCACGCTGTTGGCAGAGGGATTGATCCCCATGACGGCCAGCCACTGGGCCTGGGTGGTCAACGTCTTGGCCACATAGAAGGCCTTGGCGATCGTCACACCGTGCGCGGGCAACGCGTTGGTCTCGGAGACGATGGTCGTTTCCTGTTCGCCCAAGGTGAAGGCTCCAGCGGGCACAAGAACCAGATCGATGGGCACGCCGTTGGCCATCACGGAAAGGGTCGCGGGAGGATAGTTCGCCGTCACCGTGCCCGTCGGCGTGGCCGCGGCGGTGAGGGAGATGGTCTGCACGGGCACTTCCGGATAACGCTGCAGGTTCGCCGCGCCCAGAGTGCCGCCACCCGCGCGCCCCAGACCGGGCTGACCGGCGTCGGTGACCGTGGCGGAGGTGATGGTGTAGGTGCCGTCCGCCAAACCGTTGAAGGTCTGGTTGGCGGTCAGGTGCTGGTTGAAGGAATTGGGACCAGTGACGGTCACATCTCCGGTCAGGCTGCCGAGCCCGGTGATGTTCACGGTCAGGTCGTTGCCCACGGTCACAGTCGTGGTCAGACTATCGGTATCCATCGCAGCATTGGTAACTGTCAGGGTGAAGACGGTCGTGGTCGAAAGAGCGAGGGTCGACGCGGGAGTGGCATCACCCAGAATAGTTCCGACACTTTGATTCACGGAGCCGGTCCCACCGGTGAAGGTGGCAGTCAGCGAAGCGGTGCCGCCCAAAACGATCCGTGAAGCGACCGGGCTGAAACTGGTGATGTGCGGCGCAGCCACCACGGTGCTGTCGGCTGTTCCGGCAGCCGCCGCGTCACCCGCGACATTGGCCACGGTGCAGCTGGCCGTCACGGTGCCACTGGCGGGAGCCGTCCAGGTGATGGCGTCGGTGCCCTGGCCAGCGGTGATGATGCCGCCGTTGGAAAGGCTCCAGGTATAAGTGGAGCCGGCGGCCTGGGCCACCACGGAGGCTGTCAGGCCCGGCTTGGAGGCGGTCACGTTGGCGGGAACCGTCACAGTGGGCTGGGTGGCTGCTGCCACCACGGTGCTGTTGGCCGTTCCAGCCGCCGCGGCATCGCCTGCGACGTTGGCCACGGTGCAGCTGGCGGTCACGGTGCCGCTGGCAGGGGCCGTCCAGGTGATGGTGCGGGTGCCCTGGCCAGCGGTGATGCTGCCGCCGGAAAGGCTCCAGGTGTAGGTGGAGCCGGCGGCCTGGGCCACCACGGAGGCGGTCAGGCCCGGCTTGGAGGCGGTCACGTTGGCAGGAACCGTCACAGTGGGCTGGGTGGCGGCGGCCACCACGGTGCTGTTGGCCGTTCCGGCTGGCGCGGCATCTCCCAAAGCGTTTGCCACGGTGCAGCTGGCGGTCACGGTGCCGCTGGCGGGAGCCGTCCAGGTGATGGTGCGGGTGCCCTGGCCAGCGGTGATGGTGCCGCCGTTGGAAAGGGTCCAGGTGTAGGTGGAGCCGGTGCCCTGGGCCACCACGGAGGCGGTCAGGCCCGCCTTGGAGGCGGTCACGTTAGCGGGAACCGTCACCACGGGCTGGGTGGCGGCTGCCACCACGGTGCTGGTGGCCGTTCCGGCCGCTGCGGCATCGCCGGCGACGTTGGCCACGGTGCAGCTGGCGGTCACGGTGCCGCTGGCGGGGGCCGTCCAGGTGATGGCGCGGGTGCCTTGGCCGGCGGTGATGGTACCGCCGTTGGTGAGAGACCAGGTGTAGGTGGAGCCGGTGCCCTGGGCCACCACGGAGGCGGTCAGGCCTGTCTTAGAGGCGGTCACGTTGGCGGGAACGGTCACCACGGGCTGGGTGGCGGCTGCCACCACGGTGCTGTTGGCCGTTCCAGCCGCCGCGGCATCGCCTGCGACATTGGCCACAGTGCAGCTGGCGGTCACGGTGCCGCTGGCGGGGGCCGTCCAGGTGATGACGGGGGTGCCTTGGCCGGCGGTGATGGTGCCGCCAGAAAGGCTCCAGGTATAGGTGGAGCCGATGGCCTGGGCCACCACGGAGGCGGTCAGGCCCGTCTTGGAGGCGGTCACGTTGGCGGGAACCGTCACCACGGGCTGGGTGGCGGCTGCCACCACAGTGCTGGTGGCCGTTCCGGCCGCCGCAGCATCGCCCGCGACGTTGGCCACGGTGCAGCTGGCGGTCACGGTGCCGCTGGCGGGAGCCGTCCAGGTGATGGTGCGGGTGCCCTGGCCGGCGGTGATGGTGCCGCCGTTGGTGAGAGACCAGGTGTAGGTGGAACCGGCAGCCTGGGCCACCACGGAGGCCGTCAGGCCCGTCTTGGAGGCGGTCACGTTAGCGGGAACCGTCACCACGGGCTGGGTGGCGGCGGCCACCACGGTGCTGGTGGCCGTTCCAGGCGTGGCGGAAACATTGGCTGAATTGGTCACCGTGCAGCTGAGCGTCACCGAGCCGCTGGCCGGCGCCGTCCAGACGATGCCAGTGGTGCCCTGGCCAGAGGTGATCGTTCCGCTGGAGATGGTCCAGTTGTAGCTGCAACCGGTTTGGGCGGGAATGGAGGCCGCGAGTCCCGTTTTGGAGGCCGTCACGTTCGCGGGCGCGGTCACGGTCGGCTGAGTGGGAGGAGGCACAGCGGCGGCCACGGTCACCGTCGTGGTGACCTTCTTGGAGGTGTCGTCCGCCGAGGTCGCCGTAATGGTCACGGGCCCGGGAGTGGCCGGAGCCGTCCAGACATTGCCCGACCAGGTCCCCGCGGTCGAAGACCAGGTCACAGTGTTGGTTGCGCCACCGGTGGCCGTAGCGGTGAAGGTCTTCGTGGTGGAGGCGGTGACCGTGGGTGCCGCCGGGCTAATGGCGCCGACGCTGACCACCTGCGGCGTCACCACCGCGGTGGCTGTCGCGCTGACATTGGCCGAGTTCGTCACCGTCAGCGTGAAAGTCTTGGCTCCAGACCAGTTGGCGGTGACCGGTGCGGAGGCCACGGACGTGGCAGGGCAGGTCACGCCGTTATCGATGGTGCCGGTTCCGGCGCTGTAGACAGGGGTGAGGGTGAAGGTGCCCCCGTAGGGCGGGGCAGCCACGCTGGCCGTCAGGCTCGTTGCCACCGGCGGCGGCACCGGCGGGGGGGTGCTGCCCCCACCACCGCCACCACCGCAGGCCAGGGCCAGGATCAGGGTCGAGACCCCAAAAAAGGCCTGTGCGAACCGCGAGCGCGGGGTGGCCGGACCACTCCTGATGGACAAAGGTGGGGCGAGTACTGCCAGACTCATAAGTGTCTCCTTGACCTTGTGTATAACAGTGATGAGCGCCCCGATGTCGTGTCAAGAAGTGTTAATAAAATTAATAAGTTATCGATGGCACAAAAATTCCTTGCGCGACAATAAATCATTCAGCAGTATTTTGTAATTCATCGACCTAAAACCTTCTGCATCCGGATTTTAAGCCTTCGCCACCAGGTCAGGAATGCCGCCCTCACGCCTCGTTTAAGACAAAGCAGTCCGCATTAATTTCCGCACCGCCGCAGGCCATGACCCCCTCCCAAACCCTGGGGACCTTCCCCAAATGGGTCCCACCCCTCATTGACAGGGGTGGAGGTTCCTGAGGATTCTGACGCCACACATGAAGGAAGGCGGTTTTATGCTTGGGGCAAGGTTGCGCAACTGGGGATTCTGGGCTCGGGACCGGTTTCATGGTTCTCCCGTCCAAAGGCACTGCCAGGACATCGAAACCCGCCAGACCTCGGCCCGCCCCTCAACCGATCTCCTGGAAGGGATCCTCGGCTTCGCCGTCGAACACGCGCCGTTCTACGCCCCGTTCAAGGGGTTCGGTTCGCTTCAAGACTTCCCCGTCATCAACAAGAACGTCATCAAGGCGAACTACGACGGTTTCCGCTCGAACGCCTTTCCCGGCGTCCGCCTGCACAGCATGCACACCAGCGGATCCACGGGAACGCCTTTCGCGGTGCTGCAGGACCCGGACAAGCGCCGCCGCGTCCAGGCGGAGGTGATTTTTTTCGGGCAAAAGGCGGGCTACAAGCTTGGAGACCGTTTTGTCTACACCCGCGTCTGGACCGACCTCAACCGCAAGTCCCGAGCCTCAGCCCTGCGGGACAACATGATCCCCGTCGACATCTCCTCCATGGATGACGCGCACATGGAATCGCTGAGATCCCTGTTGAAACGGGACAAGAGCCTCAAAGGCATGTTGGGCTACCCCTCAACCTACGGCCCCCTGGCCTGGTACCTGGAGCGCATGGGCGATCAGCCGGGCGACTTCCACCTGGAAACCATCATCGCCATTTCCGAGAAACTCCCCCCGCCCACCCGGGAATCCCTTCGCGCGCGCTTCGGCTGCAACGTGGTGGCCCGGTATTCCAACCAGGAAAACGGCGTCCTCGCGCAGCAGTGCCTGCACCACGACGAGTACCACCTCAACACCGCCAGCTATGCCTTCGAGTTCCTCCAGCTGGACTCGGATCTGCCGGCCGCCGTGGGCGAACCCGCGCGGATGGTGGTCACGGATCTCTTCAACCGCGCCATGCCGATGATCCGGTACGACACGGGGGACGTGGTGATCCGCCAGGCCGCCTCCGCCTGCGGGTGGGCGACCGAAACCCTGAGCGACATCGAGGGCCGCCGGGAGGACTTCATCTACGACACCCAGGACCGTCTTCTGTCCCCATCGGTGCCGGGCCTTTATTTCTGGGGCTTCACGCAGCTGAAGCAGATCCAGTTCATCCAGGAGGGCAAGGGACAGTACCGGATCGTCCTGAACGGAGCCAGCGAGCACTACCGGGACCAGGCGTTCATCGACCTCGCCAAGGGATTCCTGGGCGAAGACGCCGCCGTGTCCGTGAGCCATGTCGACGAGATCCCCATGCTCGCCTCAGGGAAGTTCAAGGCGATCATGAGCCTCTACAAGCCAGCGGCGGAACCGCCCGCCCTGGCGGCGGCGTCCAAGTAAGCGCGGCTTCAGATCCGTCCGCCAAACGGGGAGGGTTCTCCCAGGCTCCATTTCGCCTCGTACCAGACCTTTTCCAGGCACAGCCCGTGCGGAGGCGCCGTGAGGCCTGCCAGGCGCCTGTCCCGGGCCTCCAGCAGGGCAGCCATCGAATCCGCAGCCCGGCGGCCGCGGCCCACCTCTACCAAGGTCCCGGCCATGATGCGCACCTGGTGCATGAGGAAGCTGCTGCCTTCAAAGACCAGGTCCACCCCGCCCTGCCCTTCCACGATCCCCACGCCGTGGAGGCTGCGGACCGGCGTTTTGGCGACGCACTCCGCGCACCGGAAGCTGGAGAAATCGTGGGTGCCAACGAGGGGTTGGACCGCCGAGGCCATGGCCTTCAGGTCCAAGGGCAACGCCTGGTAGATGTGCCAACGGAAGGCCGCCTGCAGCGGATCTGCGCCAGCGCCCAATCCAAGCCGGTAGACATAGCGCTTGGCCACCGCATGCTGGCGGGGGAAGAACCCAGCCGGGGCCGGCCGGGCCTCCAAGACCCGGATGTCGTGGGGAAGATGGGCGTTCAGGGCGGCCAGCAGGCGATAGGGTTCCCAGGCCTTGGCAACATGCACCAGAACGCCCTGGGCCCGGGCGTGGACCCCCGCATCCGTGCGGCCGGTGCCCTGGGGAAGGGGAGCTTCGGGATCCAACCGGCGCAGGGCCTCCCACAGCACCCCTTGCCCGCTGCGCAGCGTGGTCTGGATCTGCCAGCCGTGAAAACCCGCCCCGGCATAGGCGACGGTAAGGAAGAAGGGGTTCGACATGCTCCCATCTTAGAACCCACAGGCCCAGACAGGCCCGGGAGCTCGGCGGGCCACCCAAGCCCACGTTCTACGAGGATCTGAGACATTCATGGGACTTACAAGCGAGATTCCACGGCCATTTTCATGTTCCATGGCACCTCAAATACCCTGGCGGCGGGAGTCCGCATTTTTTTCTGAAAGAAAACCCTTGACCGTGCTGGATCTGCGGCGTAGTTTCTTGGCAGTTTAGAAAACATCAGGATTTATGGGCTTTCCGGTTGCCCGCTTGGACTGAAACCCTTAAGTGATGGTCATTTTCATTGAGGGCTTTTTCATTTCTCATCCCACGGGGAATCAATTCCCCTTTTTTGGAGGTTTCCATGAACAAGGCTGAACTGGTCAGCGCCGTCGCCGACAAAGCGGGCATCACCAAGGCCCAGGCCGCCGCGGCCCTGGATCAGGTGCTGAACGGCATTTCCTACGCGCTCCGCTCCGGCGACAAGGTCACCCTCGTGGGCTTCGGCACGTTCTCCGTGGCCAGCCGCGGGGCCCGCACGGGTCGCAATCCCCGTGACAACAAGCCCATCAAAATCGCCGCCAAGAAAGTCGCCAAGTTCAAGCCCGGCAAGAAGCTCGCCGATGAAGTCAACGGCAAGGGCGGCAAGAAGCGCAAGTAGCTTCAATCGCAGGATAGGCCGATCAGCAAGCGAAAGAAGGGGGTCCATGCGGATGGGCCCCCTTCTTTATTCCAGGGGGCTCATTTATTGAATTACTTGGGAATCTATCCGGAATCTCCGAATGGCTCTGCTGGAAGGTTCTCAAGACATCCAGCTCTGATAAACCGCATGCTTCCTGGGACTGAAGGCCGCTCTCCCGCCACAATCCACGATTCAGGCTCTTCTGCTAGCCTTCCGATGAAGCAGCATCCAGCGAGGTTGCCATGTCTGACGAAGCCGGTCCGAAGAAGAGCCCGATGAAGCTGATCATCATCGTTGTCGCGGCCTTGGTGGTCCTGGGCGGTGGCGGAACCGGGGCCATGGTGTTCATGAAGAAGAGGGCCGCCGCCAAGGCCGCCGAGGAGGAGAAAGCCAAGGCAGCCGACGGCAAGCCCCAGGAAGCCGCCTCGGAAACCCCTGGCCATGGAAACGAAGATTCCGAAGACTGCGAGGATACCGGCGAGAAGCATGAAAGCGGCGGCCACGGCGGACCGGAGGCCGCGCCTGTCATGGTGCTGACGCGCACCGTGAACCTCACGGGCCCCCGCCGCAATGCCTTCCTCCGTTGCGAATTGAACATCCTCTTCTGCGACAACGAGCTGGGCAAACTCGTGTCCGGGGACAAGCCCTCGCCGGAAAAGAGCCTCATCCAGTCCATCGTGCTGGGCACCCTGTCGGGCAAGAGCGTGGAGGAAGCCACCGATGCTGAATCCCGCGAGGCCCTCAGGAAAGAGATGCGGGACAAGCTGAACGAGCAGTTCAAGCCCCACCCCCCCAAGCCCGGGGAAAAGGAAGACCCCAAGCACAAGAAGCCCAAGAAACCCATCAAGAGCGTGCTCATCGTGGACTGGGCCATTCAGCAGTAGACGAACGGATTCAGGGGATGGCACGCCCATTGCCGTGCCACCCCCCTGAGTCCATGCTTTGACGGGACCGGCGGGAGAAACATGGCCATCAAGCGGGGGGATCGAATCGAGAGCGACCGCGTGCTCAGTTTCGAGCAGGTGGTGGCCGAGGTCATGCCCTTCATCGACACGCCCCTCAAGCTGGAGATCCAGCTGGGCCAGGCCCGCATGACCATCCGCGACCTGCTGGAACTGGAGCCGGGTTCCCTGGTGGAGCTCAAGAAGAGCGCCGGCGAACCCATGGATGTCCTGTGCAAGGAGCGGGTCCTCATCCGCGGCGAGGTGACCGTGCTGGAAGACAGCCTGGGCCTTCGCGTCACCGAGATCGTGGATTCGGACCGGAGGGTCTAGGCCGCAACCTATGGCATTCTGGGAGTTCCCATGAGTGCCACCCGTCCCGACGCCCCGCCGCTCGCTCCCCCGCTTGCTCCCCCGCTTGCTCTCTGCCTGGGCGGCATGGATCCGTCCGCAGGAGCCGGCCTGCTCCGCGATGTCCTGGCCCTGTCGGAACTGGGCTGCCAGCCCATGGCCGTCAGCCTGGCTGAAACGCTCCAGAATGGCCTGGCCTGCACGCGCATCGACCCCCCGGCCATGGATCCCGTGGCGCGGGTGGAAACCCTGGCCCCCCACCTGGCGGGCCGCTGGGGCCTCAAGCTGAGCCTGTGCGCCCTGGAGACGGCCGCTTTCCGCCGTCTCTGCGCCACCCTCCGCCACCTGGCCCCGCCCATCTGCATCTGGGATCCCATCCTGGCGCCCAGTGCTGGCGTGGGCCTCCACGATGGCAAGGATCTCCAGCGCATGGCCGCGGACCTTCTTCCTTCCGGCCGATGGGTGGTCAGCCCCAACCGGGGCGAGGCCGCTGCCTTCGCGGGATTGCCCCCAGAAGCCATCCACCTCGCCCCGGTCGAGGATCTCGCGGCTCCTTGGCTTGAGGCCGGGGCCGAGGCCGTCTGGCTCAAGGGCGGCCATGCCGCCGGGGACCAGGTACAGGACGTCTGGATCACCCGCCAGGGGGTCCGGCCCCTTCCCCCGGCCCCCAGGCTTCCGGGAGAGCGCCGCGGCACGGGATGCCTCCTGTCCGCCACCTGGCTTGGACTGCGGCTTCTGGGGCGGGACGACCTTCAGGCGGCCGCCGAATCCGCTCATCGCCTGAGGCAGCGCTGGGATCAAGCCTTCTGCCCCGGAGGCATCGGGCGGCCCATGTTCGCGCCCCCCTGCGCCCTTGTGGAGCCCTCGTGATCACACAGGAGGGACGGGGTTTCGTGCTGCGCGCCGCCCAGGACAGCCCCTGGGCGGGTTGGGCTGGATCCCGCTTCCTGGAAGAGGGCCTCGCCTCGGTGCATGCCGCGCCGGGCCGGGCCCTGGCCAGGCTCATGAACCTGGCCGCCCTGCTGCCCGGCGGCTTCGGGCTCGTCTGGGACCACCCCCCCGCCTGGATGCAGGCCCTGCCCCCGGAATCCCGCCAGGGTTGGTGGGAGGCCATCACGGCCATTCCTGGCCTCAGCCTCCACCTGGGACCCGAGGCCGTCCAGCATCTGCCCGGAGGCGCCTTCCGCGGCTGGGTGCACGCGCCGGAGATGCCCGATGGCAACCTGGGCGAACACTGGCGGCAGGGCGTGTTGGGATGGGTGCCCGCCACGGGAAAAACCTGGCAACTGCCCGACCTGGGCGTGACGGCTCCCGGCGAGGAGGCGCCTCCGGGCTGGCTCTGGGGGGAAGTCTCCCTTCCACTCGTCGCCCTCCCCGCCCTGGCTTCGGGAGAAGCCCTGGTGGCGGCCATGTCTGAGGCCCAGGGCCTCGCGGAGAGGGGCCTTGCCCAGCGGCTGTCCTCCGGAGCCTGGGTGGATCTGCCCTTCTCCCGCAGGGCCGTGGGATGGCGGGTCGCCCTGGCGGGAGGCGCCGAATTCCTGCGGGCCGGTGGCGCCTGGCCCCAGGCCCTGGGACAGCTGCGAGCCCTCAAGGCCCTGCTCCAGGAGCGGCTTCGCACCCCCATCCATCTCGGCGCCTGCGGCTCTTTCCAGGTGGCGGCCCTCCTGGGGCGCCAAGCCCTCCGCGAAGGCCTGCCCTGGCGCGCCAGCCTCCCCCTTCCGCCGGCGCCGGGCGCCTTCACCCCGGGACTGGCGGCGGATCCCCGGGACCCAGTGCCCCTGGAAGCCCGGGCCATGCAGCCGGCGGCTTGGCCCTCGACCTTCGACCACCCGCCGGTGGCCCTGCTGCGGGTGCCGGCCGTCCCCTCAGAGGCGGGCGTGCAGGCCCTGCTGGGCCAGATCCAGCCCCCCCCGGCCTGGCGGTGGCTGCCGCCGGACCTGGCGCCGCCGGGCCCCTTCGATCCCGACCGGCCCTGGGCTTCCGCCACGGCCTTTCCCTTCCCGGCCGATCCCGGCAACGGCGTCCAGCGCGGCCTCTTCGAGGACTTCGGCTGATAACCTCTAGGTGAGGAACTGCCATGTCGTCCGCCGAACACGCCGAACAGAGATCCCGGATCCGTCTCGCCCTGCTGTCCATCACGGCCGGCGTCGTCGTCCTCGGCCTCAAGTACCTGGCCTTTGCGCTGTCCGGCTCCGTGGCCCTGAAATCCGATGCCATCGAAAGCATCGTGAACGTGGTGGCCGCCGTCTTCGCATTGGGAGCGGTGATCTTCGCGGGCCGCCCCGCGGATAAGGAACACCCCTACGGACACGGAAAGATCGAGCATTTCAGCGCCGCATTCGAGGGCGGGCTCATTTCCCTGGCCGCGGCGTTCATCCTGCTGGAAGCGGCCCGCGGGCTCTTCTACGGCGTCGAACTGAAGGACCTGGGCAAGGGCCTGCTGGTGAACCTCGCTGCGGGCGGCCTCAACGGCCTGCTGGGCTGGCTCCTGCTCTCCCAGGGGCGCAAGAAGCGCTCGAAGGCCCTGGAGGCCGACGGCCACCACATCCTGTCGGATTTCTGGACCACCGTGGGCATCGCCGCGGGCCTGCTGGCCGTCAAGCTGACCGGCCTCCGCTGGCTCGATCCCGCCATGGCCCTGGTGGTGGGCCTGCTGCTGGCCCGCACCGGCTTCCGCCTGGTGAAGGAATCCTCCCAGGCTTTGTTGGACATGGAAGATCCGGACGTGCTCCGAAAGGTGCTCGCGGCCATGAACGGAGTCCGCTCCTGGGACATCATCGCGGTCCACGAGATGCGCACCTTCCGCAGCGGGCGCTACACCCACGTGGATGTGCACATCGTGGTGCCCGAATTCTATCCGGTGCGCCAGGCCCACGACCTCTGCGAAGCCTTCGGCGAAAGCGCCCTGGAAGCGGCGACCATCGAAGGGGAAGTCCACACCCACGTGGATCCCTGCGGGCGCCTCTACTGCTCGCGTTGCCCCGCCAAATCCTGCGCCATCCGCGTGGCGCCCCAATCCTCGGAAACGGCCTTCACCCTGGAAGAGGCCACGGCCGCAGGGCCAGCCTGATCTAGACTCAGGCGGCGCCTTGGTGCCGCAGGGCATCGATGGCGGCCAGGAGAGCCTGGGCATCGCTGGCGGCATGCAGGTTCTGGCGGAAACCACTGCCGCCGGGCACCCCCTTGGTGAACCATGCCCCGATCTTCTTGATCTTGTGAAGGGCCTCCCGGGGCTCAAGCAGGTCCAGCAGGATCTGGAAGAGCCGCAGGGTGGCGTCGATGCGCATGTCCGTGGTCACGGTGAATTCGGGGTCCAGGATCTGCCGGAAGAGGAAGGGGTTGTACAGGGCGCCCCGGCCGATCATCACGGCAGCGCAGTTGGTTTCCTCCACCATGCGGAAGGCGTCGGCGGGCGTGTTCACATCGCCGTTGCCGATGATGGGGTACGAGGTGCCCGCATCGACCGCGCGGGTGATGATGCTCCAGTCGGCATTCCCCTCGTACTGCTGGGCGCGGGTGCGGGGGTGGATGGCCAGGGCACGGACGCCTGCGGCCTCGAACATGCGCAGGAAGTCCAGGAATTCGCCGCGTTCCTTCTGCGAGGCGTCCCAGCCGGCGCGCATCTTCACCGTCACTGGAATCTTCACGGCCTTCACCATGCCCGACACGCAGCGCTCGGCCAGGCGGATGTCGCGCAACAGCGCCGACCCGGCTCCGCCCTTCGTGACGTTGCTGGCGGGGCAACCCATGTTGAGATCCACCAGGTCCGCGCCCGCGGCCTCGCAAAGCGCCGCCCCTTCGGCCAGGGCCTCCGGGCGGCCTCCGGAGATCTGCATGGACATCGGCCGCTCTCCCGTGGCGGCCATCATCCGCTCGGCCTTCACGGCGTGGCGGATCAGCGCCTCGCTGCTGATCATTTCCGACACCACCAAGCCCACCCCGCCCACTTCGCGGATGAATTTGCGGAAGGGCTGGTCGGTGATTTCGTGCAGCGGCGCCATGACGAGGCGATTGGGCACCTCGACATCGCGGATCTGGAAAGGCGTGTGGGGAAAGGTCATGGTTCGGTCCGACCTTCCAGTTTAACCGCTGGCCTGGAATCGGCCCGCGGTCATTTCACCGGGCCGGGATCACTGGCCGCCCCTCGCCAGGCGGGATTCATAGAGGCGTACCAGGAATTCCATGAGCACCCACTCGGTTTCCCGCTGGTCCCTCCTCAGCATCCGGTTGAGATGCATGTGAGCCAGACTTCCCGCCAAGCTGGGCCATGCCACGGAGAGACGCCCCTGATCGAAGGCAGCGCGGATCCGGGACAGGGCCGGGATATCAGGTGTCCCAGCCAGAAGGAGCGGTGCCAGCTCCCTCCGCAATGGCCGGAAGGTCCCGCCGATCTGCACGGCCCCCTCGCCGACATCTCCGAATTCTTTCCGGAAGGCTTCGCGGGAGGCATGGGCCAAGCCCTTGCGCGCCTCCAGATCCAGTCCCAGCGCCGCCCATATGGCGTCCACTTCCACCATGCCGGCCTTCCAGCGCTCCTCTTCAGAGATGCCGGCCGCCAAGCGATCGAGCACCCGTTGACTGTCCTCATGGAACCAGGCCTCCGCCAGGGAGAATCCGAGTTCTCCGCCGTAGCGCTCCAGTTCAGGCATGAAGGTATCCACCTGCCATTTCCAGAGCGCCCCCTGGACGAGGCCTTGCTCCAGATGCCGGGCCACACGGGGCAGCAGCTCCATGACGAGGCGCCCGGGATGACCATGGAAACGCAGGCGGAGGTGGTGGCCCGGATCGCGGTAGCGGACGAAATGCCAGCGGTCCCACAGCCCCTCCTCACCCGTTGCGCGAAGGAGCGGCGCCAACTCTGTGAGGATCCGGTCCGCGCTGGCAGGGCCTGTGTAGATTTTGAGGTAGAGCCATTCTGAACCGGGGGCATGGGCCCGAATCGATGGCGGCGCGCTCAGCAGGGCGACTGGAGCCGCCTCGGGCGGTTCGGGCGCGATGGCCTCGAAGGGAATCACCAGCTCATGGGCGAAGCACCCTTCCGGCCCCGTGACCAGGGCCTGGCCCGGATCCGGAAAACATTCCGTCAGCGCGAAAGCCTGCCGGCCCGATACGAGGTGATGCAAGGCCTCCACCCAGAGGGCCTGGTCCAGGTCCACCAGGAGGCTGTTGTCCGCATCGGCCAGCATCACGAACCTGGGCAGGTTCCGCTGTTCCCGCAGCCGCTGGAAAGCGCCCCAGGCATCCTTGCCGGAGGCCGACGAAGCTCCCGCCAATTCCCCCATTTCGATCCGCCACCGGGCCTTGCAGAGCACCTGGCGCCCATGGGCCACCCGCGGCAGGAAGGGCTGCTCTTCCAGGGCGCCCCATGACCAGCCCCCCGGACGGCCGTCCTGATCCTGCAGATGGGCCAAAAACCGGTAGACCGCGGGCCCATGGGCGAAATTGTGGGCCGAGGACAGCCGCGGCACCACTTCGCGTCCCAGGCTCGCGGAGGCCAGGTGGATGCGGCCGCCTCTCACGGTCACATGCAGGTCCGAGGGCCGGATGGTCTTGTCCGGCACCACGCCGGAGGCGGCGAGGAAGGGAATGTTGTAGTCCCGGAGCGAGGGCCGGGCGAGCACATTGCCCATGCGCCCTTCAGGCACGTGCAGCACTTCGGCGAACACCGCCTCCGGGCGCGCGGCCTCTTCCTTCATCAGGTGCCGCCGGAGGGAATCCCTGAGATCCGCGTCCCCTGAGGCGAAGCGTCCCAACCACCGCGCGGCCGTGGGGCCTGAGTGGTGCTCCATCCAGAAGCGGAAATCGCCCCCATCCAAGGCCGCGGCGCTATCAGCGGCCAGCATCACCAGGGCGGCGAAGGAATGAGGGAAAGGCCGGGGTTGGGGATGCGTCATGGCTGCGAGGTCCGCCTCATCCAGCTCCCAGACCGGAGCGCCCTGCCACTTCGAAACGCGTGCCAGCAGGGCCCGGTCCCGCTCTGTCAGCTGGCGCTGATCCGGGAGGCCGGCGAAAGCCAGGCCTTCGAGCAAAGGCGATTCTCTGGCCGCTCCGCCGTCGAATCCGATGCCGCTCTCCTCGTCCAGCACTTCCAGAAGCGGCATCCATCGAGCCTCATGGCGCTCCATGAAAGCGGCGCGGAAACGGTCGAGAGGCCCCTCCGGCGAGGCAGGCGTCAAGAGGCGGAGCGTCTCCGCGCCATCCTCCAAAGCCCGGCGAGCGCCTGCGGAGAGCGCCAGCTCTGGGCCCGGGCGGAAGAGATCCACCTGGAGGACATTCTGAGTGCCAGACGGAAATCCCGCGCCCGCCAGTGGGGGCAACAGCTCTAGGTACCCCTCCGGATGGGCCCCGAGCGGCGCGGCCTGAACCGCCTTCATGGCCCGGTCCAGATCCGCGAGGGCCTCAGCCCTTGACGCCGTGTCCGGGTGGGATCGAAGCGACGTGATCACGCCATCCAACGGATCGGGATGAGTCAACGGCGGGGCCAGGTCCCCGCAAAGCAGCTGGGAATCGATCACCTGATCCAGGAAAGCCTCCGCTTCGGATGGCTCGACCCCTGCTTTTGCGGCCAGGCCCGAGCAAAGGACGTCGAAGGCCGCCCCCTGCTGCGACTGGCGAAGCACCCAATCGAGATGGGGCGTGGCTTCCACCGCCTCCAGATGGTAGGTCCGCGCCTGGGTTCCAACCTGCCTGCGCCGCTCCATGTACCGGTACCAACCGCAGCGGGCATAGGCGCTGTCATTGGGCCGGTAGATCCGCGTGGTCCGGACCTGGGGCTCCCGCTCGAAGCGGTCCACCAGCTCTTCCAGCACGCCCCAATCCAGGCGCACCGCCTTGCGGCTGTCCCGCCAGGGACCCAGGGAAAGGTGGCTGGCCGCGCCCCATTTCCCCGTGGAAACGCCCGCGAAGAGGCCAAAGGGCGTCGATCGGCTGCTCATCCGGCTGAGATACTTCAGCAGGGCGCGCTCCATGTTCTGGGCCGCAGCGGCGGCCAAGGAGCCTTCAAGCCAAGCGTCGATCCGCGCGGCCAGATCCGGCGAGGCCAGGGCCAAAGCTTCCCGCACCACCGCGTCCTGGACCAGGTCGCGCACGCGCTGCCGGGTGGCCTCCGGATCTCCCGGAGCTTCTGTCCCGGGGAGCGACGTATTTATCCGAGCACATCGTTGAAAGAGTGCGGCCTGCGGCAGGCCGGGGCTGCGGAGCACAAAAAAATCAGCGGTCTGACAGGTGGGCCGGCGGAACATGGCAGTGGCTTCATCCTTGAATGCTGAAGCATAACAAACCAAACATTCCCCAGCCCTTGCGCCGCGCAGAAACCCCCGAACGGTATCAGAAATGGGGTTTAACGGTTGAAGCTGTGTTTAGATACCGTTCATGGAAAGAAGTTGGCTTTCAACCCGGCAGGCCTCAAAACCGGTGTCGCGCCTTGTGGCGCTACCTGGGAGCCCCCGTGAACAGCAGCCTCTCCTTCCGCAAAGAAGCCATTCAGCGTTCCAGCAGCGCAAGCGAAACCATGAACCGCGCGCTACAGGCCCAGAACGCCAGGGCCACCCATGAGCAGAGGCCCATCTCACTTACCATTACTGTCACGGCCACCATCCGCTGAGCGCCGATACCGGCTCCACGAATCTGGGGATTTCAGTGGCCTGGAATTGGTGAATCCTTGGACTTCTTGGTTCCCGCTGGTCAAAAACTGGCGATCCATAGGGGTTTGCTATGTCCTCTGGGTCCTTTCTGGCTTTTATGAATATGGGATTGCCCATCGTCTGGGTAATGGGTGGACTTGGGCGATTATATTCACCTCTCCATTCACGCACATCAGTGCATTTGCCTTCTTCGCCCCTTTGCCATGGATTTTACCCCGTCGCCTCCGTTCACCTTGGAACATCATTATTGGATTTGTTATATCGGTGGTCGCTTGCGAAGCGGTCTCAGCGATTTTGCCTGCCATTGATGCTTGGCTTGCGGGACAGGTGGGTCTCCGGGTCAATCTGGGCAAACTTGTGGAGCTCTACATTGCTTACGCAGGTCCAACCATGATGCTGGTCGGCGGATTGGTCGCTTCCCGGGCTCATTCCGATGAGCTTCGGGAAGCGTCTGAAACGGAAGCCCAGATCGCCAAGAACCGGCTGCTCCAAAGCCAGATCCACCCTCATGTGCTCTTCAACGCGCTCAACGGACTGGCGGAACTCGTCTACAAGAACCCCAAGGCCGCCGAGCGCGCCATCCGGCATCTCTCCGACCTGCTCAGGCGCATCATGCGGGCTTCGGAGCATATGCGGCTGCCTCTCGGGGAAGAACGGAAGATCATCTCCGATTTCCTGGCACTGGAGGCCATCCGGCTGGAGGGACGGCTCCGGGTGATCTGGGAGTGGGACGAGGGGCTGGATGCCATTGAGGTCCCCCCCCTTCTCCTGCAACCCCTCGTGGAGAACGCCATCAAGCATGGCATCGCGCCGAGCATCCCTGGCGGCGACCTGGTGCTCCGGGCCCGGGCCGAAGGTGGGGTGATCCTTCTGGAAGTGTGGAATTCCGGCGAACCGTACCACGAAAACCAGCCATCGAGCGGCATCGGCGTGAAGAACCTGTGCCTGCGGCTGGCCCTGCATTTCGGCAGCGGGGCCTCTTTCTCGGTGGGCCCGCATGAGCATGGAACCCTCGCATCCATCCGGCTTGAGGCAATGCAAGTAGAATGAGGCTATGAAAGTCCTCAAAGCCCTGGTGGTAGACGACGAACCCCTCGCACGGGAACGGCTGTCGCGGTTGCTCCAGGAGGCTGGCTGCGAAGTGGTCGGCGAACTCGGAGATGGGCTGTCCCTTCTGCAATGGCTGAGGGAGCCTCATGAGGTGGATGTCATTTTCCTGGATATCCAGATGCCAGGGCCCAATGGCATGGAAATCCTGGCAGAGGTGCCGGAATGCCCGCCGGTGGTATTCGTCACGGCCCACGCCACCTATGCCGTGCGGGCCTTTGAACTCGCCGCGGTGGACTACCTGCTCAAGCCCGTATTTGACGACCGCCTGGCCAAATGCCTGCAGCGCCTACAGCAGCAGCTGGTCCGCAGGCTCAGCCCCACGGAGCTGAAAGCGCTCCTGCCGCCGCCGGCGCGCTTCCCCATTCGCGCCGGGGATGGAGAGATCTTCATGGAGCTGGAACTCATCACGCACTTCGAGCTGCAGAACGAGCGCGTGTGGGCCTGCCGGGGCCTGAACCGCTATGTCACCCGCTGGAACTCGCTGGCGGAGGTCGAACAGGCCTTTCCCGAAGACGGCATGATCCGGATCCAGCGCCACCTCCTGCTCAGGCCCCAGATGGTCAAGGGGATCCGCCCCACCAGCGTGGGACGGATCAAAGTCATGATCGCCCCCAAGGTGGAACTGACCGTCAGCCGCGCCATGACTCCCCGGACCAGGGACTGCCTCCGGGCCCACAGCATCCCCATCTGAGTTCAAGGCACCTTTAACCGTTCGGGGGTGGAAATACCACCGTTCGGCGGAAATTGAAACCAGAAGGCCCCGCCACACCTATGATCCCTTGGTCTGGCCCCATGCCAGTCCATCCGCGGAATGCCGGGATCCAGGAGCCTTTGATGGAATCGTTTACATTCATCAGCTGTCCGGACATCGGGTCTTTGCTTTCTGCGGCCGGCCGGGATGCCTCTCTGGGTCTGCAAGGCCTGTCCACTCTCTGCGCCAGGAGGCTGAAACCATGGGATCCCACTGCATGAGCGTCGCCAGGCTGCCCCAGCCTCTTCAATCGGAACGGTGGCTCGCGGTCGCCCTGGACCAGGCCCTGGAGGCCATCGCCCTCCTGGACGTGGAAGATGGGGCCATCCTCTACTCCAACGCCGCCTTTACCCAAACCTTTGGCGGTCTGGCCCAGATGGCCCCAGGACAACGGCTGGTGGATTTGTTCAGGCCCGACGGAGAAGGCCGGGTCCTGTCCGCGGCCCTTCAGCAGGCCCGCTCAGGCCAGGCATGGATGGGGTGCATCCTCCTCATGACCGCCAGTGGCCAACCAGTCCGCTTCGAACTGGCCATCTCCCCTGTCCGCGATGACGACGGCCTCATCCAATCGCTGGTGGTGAGGCTCCGGGACATCACGTCGGATGTCGAGAGGGACCGCAACCTCCGCCTGGCCCAAAAAATGAACAGCCTTGGCGCCCTGGCCGGAGGCGTGGCGCACGATTTCAACAACCTGATCGGCGCCATCCTCATCACGGCCGAACAGATCGAGATGCAGGTCGAACCTGACAGTCCCGTGAGGCGGAAACTGGAGATCATCCAGCGGATCGGCGACCGGGCGAAGGGGCTGACCTCGCAGATCCTGAATTTCAGCCGCCGTTCCGAGGGCAAGTGGTCCCTCATCGACTTCTCCGATCTGATCATCGAAGTGACCAGCGTTCTCAAGACCACTTTCCCTGAAAACGTGAAAATCCGGACGGACCTGACCAAGGGAATCAAGATCTACGGCGATCCTTCGCAGCTGCACCAGGTGATCATGAACCTCGGCATCAACGCCAGCCAGGCCATGCAACCCGGGGGAGGAACACTCTCCATCCACCTCCAGCCGGCGGCCCACGATCACGGCGGCACCTTGCGAGGCTCCGTGGAACCCTGCGTCCTGCTCACGGTGGAGGATTCCGGTTGCGGCATGGACTCCCACACCCTGGAACGGATCTTCGAGCCCTTCTTCACCACCAAAAATGCAGGCCATGGCACGGGGCTGGGCCTGTCGGTGGTTTACGACATCGTCCACGGGCATGGAGGCAGTCTCCAGGTCTCAAGCAAACCGGGACAGGGGAGCTCCTTCCAGATCCTGCTTCCTCTGAATCACGGCAAGGTCAAGGTGTGGGCGAGTTGAGGGGGATGGGCCGCCATCGTGCCCTGCCCTTCTTTTTCGTATTTTTCGTGGAAGTCATGAAGTCCCTGCACCCGGCTGAAACCCGCCGATAGGCAATGGCTCCAACCATTTCTCATTGGACCCGCCAGCACGAACTTCTACTTCCACTCAAGCAAGTTCAAATCCAAGTGGGCCGGACCTTCGAGGCGCTCCTGCTTGGGGTTTAGCCTTACCTTACACTCGACTCGGCCTATTGTTACCCATTTGGGTACGCTCTTAATGGTTGGGCCATCGTTTCGCACGCCTTCGCAAGTGCTTAATATACAGCACTTGTGTTTGCATTTTTGTAAGAGCAACTCGAAAAATCCACAGGCACAATGATATGAATCTCATTGTTGAAATCGGTTTTGACGTTCGCAATGACAACAACTGGACCTTTAAAAATCTTCAAAGTGGATCTTTTCACGTCAATCGGTGAGGGCCATGCTTCTGAGCAAGCTGGCCAGCCTTTTCCTATCACGTTTTTGCGGAATAAGCGTGAGCAAGGCCTTTGAAGGCTGCGTCACGACTAAATATAGAAACCCCTATAACTGGCCCTTTCCAGGGCGTCCTTTATCAAGGAGAATGCCATAAAAGCATTTAAGAATAAAATATTTAAATGCGTCGAAGGAGGCGCAATCAGCATTCTGATGGCTGTCGGGATCACTGTCGTTGGTTTCGGCATCCTGGCTTATGCTGCGTATGAGAGTCGACAACTCAGCCGTATTCCTTGAGTCAGTCCAATGTAGCAAAAAGAGCCCCCGGTCGTTTCGGGGGCTCTTTTGTGGCCCAAAACCTCAAAAACCATCTATACCAGATTGCATATCGTGAGGCATGGGCTGAATGTTTATGAGATTTCTTCAACGCACCTAAGACGTTCCTGCCCAGACAACGATAGGATATACAAATGCCCTTTGTCGACATCTCCCCATGGATACTCTCCTTACTACTGGCCCCATTCGGATTAATCTTGGGGTCTTTCGGCAATGTGCTGATCCACCGACTGCCCCAAGAGGACCCTGCCGAGCGAAATCTCAATAAGGCTAGCCATTGTCCAAGCTGCAAGATGAGGATTAGTCGCTGGCACAACCTACCCATCTTTGCTTGGCTGTGGCTGCGCGGGAGGTGCGCTGCTTGTGGTTGGCGGATTCCTGTGCGTTATCCGGTGGTAGAGCTACTGACAGGATTATTGTTGACCACCTCGCCGTGGATCTTCCCTTTCGGGTCGCTAATCTGGCTTAAGGGCATCATCTGTGGCTACGCATTGATTATGCTGTTCTTCACGGACCTCACAACAATGATACTGCCGGACGTGATTCAGTTTCCGCTCATGGCCCTGGGCGTATCGTTTACCCTGCCCCAAATCTTCTACCCCGAGGCCTTGATGAAGGTTTGGACCAGTTCCGGCGATATTCTTCAAGTTCTAGCCTTCCACAATGGTCTGCAGCCAGCAGCCGCTTACCATCACTTTGAACCCACTGTCACATGGCAGCAAAGTCTCGCCGGATTAATCATGGGTTACGGAGGCCCCTGGGCATTCGAGCGTATATATGTGTTTGTTCGCAACGCAATCGTGGCAAATATTGGTGGTAGGTCCATCGAAGCAGGTATGGGCATGGGCGATTTCAAGATGCTCGCTTGGCTCGGTGCGTTCTGGGGTTGCGGTCCAATGCTTCAAATTCTTGGAATCGGGGCCGCATTGGGACTCTTTCTTGGGGTACCGCTGTCTATTGCATCCAGGGCTATCAAACTACCCAGAGTTTGTAGAACGCTGAATGCATGGAAGAAACCAATGCAGGGCGTTTATTGCTGGTGGTTCCGAGCCGGAATTTTGAACCAGATGCTTCCCTTTGGCTGCTTCTTGGCTCTTGCGACACTCGTTGTCGTGTTCTTTGGGCGGACCCTGTGGCTAGGATATCTAGGGCATTTGGTGTGGGCCGGGTAGTTGGGCTGTCACACGCTGAAGGTACGAATGAAACGAGTCGAACGCCCCTCGGACCTTCAGCGCTCGCGTCCCTGGCCCTGACCCACTCCTGCCTGATAGCCGCCCCATCGTCGCTCCCATGTGACGCTGACTTAGCAGCGCCACATGGGGCTCCGCGCGGCGCTTTAGCGCTCGCGTCCGGCTCCCTGACCCACTCCTGCCTGATAGCCGCCCCATCGTCGCTCCCATGTGACGCTGCCTTAGCAGCGCCACATGGGGCTCCGCGCGGCGCTTTAGCGCCGCGGGGGCGGCTCCTGCAGGTTGGCTAGGAATTCGTCGTTGGTTTTGGCTTTGCCGAGGCGGTCCACGAGCAGTTCCATGCTTTCGCTGGGGCCGCTGGCGGTGAGGATCTTGCGCAGCACCCAGATCTTGGCGAGCTTGGCAGGTTCGATGAGCAGGTCTTCCTTGCGGGTGCCGGATTTCTGGATGTCCATGGCCGGGAAGATGCGCTTGTCACTGAGCTTGCGATCCAGCACGATCTCGCTGTTGCCGGTGCCCTTGAACTCCTCGAAGATCACGTCATCCATGCGGCTGCCGGTTTCGATGAGGGCGGTGGCGATGATGGTGAGGCTACCGCCCGCTTCGATGTTGCGCGCGGCGCCGAAGAAACGCTTCGGCCTTTGCAGCGCATTGGAATCGACGCCGCCGGACAGCACCTTGCCGCTGGGCGGAACCACGGTGTTGTAGGCGCGCCCCAGCCGGGTGATGGAATCCAGGAGGATCACCACGTCCTTCTTGTGCTCCACCAGCCTCTTGGCCTTTTCGATGACCATCTCGGCCACCTGGACGTGCCGGGTGGCGGGCTCGTCGAAGGTGCTCGACACCACTTCGCCCTTCACGCTGCGTTCCATATCCGTGACTTCTTCAGGGCGCTCGTCGATCAGCAACACGATGAGGAAGACTTCCGGATGGTTGGCCGTGATGGAGTTCGCGATGTTCTGCAGGAGCACAGTCTTGCCGGTGCGAGGCGGCGCCACGATGAGGGCGCGCTGCCCCTTGCCCAGCGGCGTCATCAGGTCCATGACGCGGGTGCTCAGCTCCTGAGTGTCCCGCTCCATGCGCAGGTGGTGCTTGGGATACAGGGGCACCAAATCGTCGAAGTGGGCGCGCTCCTTGGCCGTGGCGGGCGGATCGAAATTCACGGCGTCCACCCGCAGCATGGCGAAGAAATTCTCGTTTCCCTTGGGGGCCCGGATCATGCCGGAGAGCGTGTCGCCGGTGCGCAGGTTGAACTTGCGGATCTGGCTCGGCGAAATGTAGATGTCTTCGGGTCCCGCGAGGTAGTTCTGGTCGGGGCTCCGCAGAAAGCCGAAGCCTTCCGGAAGCACTTCCAGCACGCCTTCAGAGAAGAATTGTCCTTCGCGCTCTGCCTGTGCCTGCAGCACTCTGAAGGTCAGCTCCTGTTTCCGCATGCCGAGCGGATTCTCTATCGCGAGTTCCTTCGCCAATTCGGCGAGCCTCCCAATAGAGAATTCCTTGAGCTCTTGCAAGCTCAAAACGGTCTGAGACTGAGAAGGGGTGGCCATAGGTCACCTCAGGGGCAGGGCGAGTCAGGAGTGGCTCGGGGATTCAGAAAGGATAGGTCAGTTTGCCTTATCGGCCAAATCCTGGCTGGCTTCAGATGTGAATTCGCGCACCCGGGCCACGAACCGCTTGGGCGCCTCCACCGGGAAGGCGTGGCCGATGCCCTGGACCACTTCAAAGCGGCTGTGAGAAATCCGCCTCGCCGTTTCAAGACATTTCCAGGGGGGCGTCAGCAGATCCTCGGCGCCGCACAGAAGCAGCACGGGGGCCTTGATGCGACCCAACTGGTGGCGGATGTCCCAGCCTTTCGTGCCCCGGATCTGGTGGAGGTTCCCGTGCTGGGGACGGTCCGCGCCTGTCACCACCTGGTGGTAGGCGCGCAATACGCCATGCCGGGCCTCCAGGAAGGCATCGCCCCACAGGAAAGGCGCCACCGCATCGAACTGCATGAGGGGTCCTCCCAGTTCCAGGCAGTGGGCCCAGTGCTCGGCCTTGAGGTTCAGGGCGAAGTCGAAACAGGGCATGGCGCTGGTGAGCACGGCGCCCGCGAAGGCGTCCGGGCGGCCGCTCAGCAGCTCCAGGCTCATGGCGCTGCCGTTGGAAAGGCCCACGAGCCAGGGCCTGGCGACACCCAATATCTGGAACAACTCCCACGCCTCCTCGGCCAGAAGCGCTGTGGCGTAGGGCCCCTCCAGGGGCGCGTCCGAGCGGCCCTGGCCTCGGCTATCGAAGGTGAGGACGCGGAAACGGTCCGTGAGGCCGGGAAGGACGCCCGCCCACATGGTGGTGTCGGAGAGCAGCCCGTTGAGCAGCACCATCCAGGGCCCTCCGGGATTGCCCTGCACCCGGTAGTGCAGCTTCACGCCGGAAGCGAGCGTGGCGTAGGTGGGTTGGGCGCGCATGTCAGGCCCTCAGATCCGAAGGCCGGTACTGCCGCTCGAAGCGCCAGCCCTTTCCGTCCCAGCGGATCACCGTGCAGCTGGCCTTCTTCACATCCATGTCCCGGCCTGTGAGGTGGCAGATCAGGTCGCTGAGGAAGGGCTGGTGGCTGACGATGGCCAGAACCTCACCGGCTCCCGCTTCAGCCACGAGGCCGCGCAGCCAAAGGTCCGCCTGGGGCGCATGGCCTCCGGGCACCAGTTCCAGGCTGGGTTCCATGGGGAAGGCGCCTGCCGCCTCCTGCAGGCAAGTCATGGTTTCAGCGGCGCGCCGGTAGGGGCTGCTGTAGCCGCGCGTGGGCGCCCAGCCCATCGCCACCAGTCCCTTCATGGCCGCCCGCGTCCGGATCCAGCCTTCTTCCGTGAGGGCGCGGTCCATGTCCTTCTGGCCGGGTCTGGGATCCTCGGCGATGCCATGGCGGATGAGGAGCAGCGTTGTCATGCCTCGATGTTACCCCTGGCGGAATGAAACCGGCATGCAACGGCCTCAGCAATTTCCCTTGTATTTCAAGGACTTCCGCGCGATACTATGCGTTTGGGCCCTTCCCGGCTGGCGCTGTTCGCCACATCGAGACGCCGCTTCGGCACACTCGCGCAGGGACAGCCCCGGGAGACACAGTGAGTAATACGACCTTCGCAGCCCTCGGCTGCAGCGAAGCCTTGCTGGCCGCCCTGGCCAAGCGCGGCTTCGAATCCCCCATGCCCGTCCAGGAACAGACCTTCAGGCCCGGTCTCGAAGGACGCGATCTGCTGGTGCAAAGCCGCACGGGCTCAGGAAAGACACTGGCCTTCGGCCTGCCCCTGCTGCACCGCTTGTCGGAGGAACGCCATCCCCAGGCCCTGATCCTGGCCCCGACGCGGGAGCTGGCGCAGCAGGTGGGCGCGGAGCTGCACAGCCTCGTTCCCAAGCTGCCCATCGCCTCGCTGGTGGGCGGCGTGGCCTATCCACCCCAGATCCGCTCGCTGCAGATGGGCTCGCCCGTGGTGGTGGGCACGCCCGGCCGCATCATGGACCACCTGGAGCGGGGCACGCTGGATCTCGGCAAGGTGAGCATGATCGTCCTCGACGAATGCGACGAGATGCTCAACATGGGCTTTCTCGAAGATGTGGAGAAGATCCTCTCCAAGGTGCCCGCGGGGCCGCAGACCTACCTGTTCTCGGCCACCCTGCCCGCCCCCATCGCCAAGCTGGCCAAGCGCTTCCTCAAGAACCCCGTCCAGATTTCGCTGGCGGAGGCCGGCGAGCAGGCCGTGCACGCCGACATCGCCCACACGCCCGTGCTGGTGCCCGACCATCAGCAGGTGCGGGCGCTTGTGAACATCCTCCTGAGGGATCAGCCCAGCTCCGCCCTTATCTTCACCAAGACCAAGGCCCAGACCGAGGAAGTGGCTGAGGAGCTCACGGTGTCCGGCCTGCCCGCGGCCTTCCTGCACGGCGACCTGGCCCAGGCCACCCGCACCCGCATCCTCGGGCAGTTCAAGGAAGGCAAGCTGCGCTACCTGGTGGCCACGGATGTCGCCGCCCGGGGCCTCGACATCAGCGGGCTGCCCCTCGTCGTCCACATGGGCATTCCCACCCAGCTGGAAAGCTACATCCACCGCAGCGGCCGCACCGGGCGTGCAGGCGCCAAGGGCAGCAGCATGGCCCTCGTCGGCTGGAAGGAAAGCCGCATCCTGCTGGCCTGGAGCCGCCGCGGCGGCCTCAAGCTCGAGTGGCGCTCCGTGCCCACCCCGGCCGAAATCCGCGAGACCCAGTCAGCCAAGCTGCTGGAAAGCATCCAGGGCGGGGCCAGCGCGGCCCTCATTGGCCAGGCCACCCAGATGCTGGCCGGCGCCGACCCGGTGCGCCTGGTGGCCGGCCTGCTGGGCCTGGTCCAGGCGGATCAGGTCTCCGGATTCGACCTGCCCAACGAGCCGGAGAAGAAATCCAAACCCCGCTTCGATTCTCCTCGCGAGCGCAAGGAAGGCGGGCCCCGCCCCCAGCGCAGTTATGCTGAACGCGCTGCCGCGCGAGGGGCTGAACGCGCCGCCCCACGAGGGGCTGAACGCGCCGCCCCACGAGGGGCAGATCGTCCCGATTCCGCCTTCTCCAAAACCCGTCCCGACGGCAGCTTCAAGCCCCGGAGCGAATTCGAGGACCGGCCCCGGCCCTACGCCAAGCCGCGCCCTGACAGCGCCGAACGGCCCCGCAAGACCTGGGAGGACCGCCCCGCCAAGCCCGAAGCGAAGGACACGCCGCGCCCCTGGAAACCCGGCAAACCCGCGGGCAAACAGGCCGACGAGCGCCCTGCGAGGACCTGGAAGAAGAAGTAGCGCAGCTTTCCGCCTCCAAAGCGAAGGGCGCCCCTGGGCGCCCTTCGCTTTGGAGCAATCAATCATCAACGCCAGCTGCAAAGCCGTTCAGGCATTCGGATCCGTGGCATTCAGGTCCACGGGCTTGGGCTCTTCCACCTGCTTGGGCCGGCCCCACACCTTGTTCTCCACGGGCTGGCCGGCGGCCTTGTCCCGGGCCTCTTTCACCTTCTGGATGGCCTCGGCGTCGCTGCCTGACTTGGGCACCGTGCCGGGTTTGAAGGCGAGGTGCAGAACCCGGTCCGCTGTGGCGGAGGTGGCCAGCAGTCCGGTGTAGCGGTCGATGTCCGCCCATTCCATGCCCTCCGGCGCCTTGAACTCCTCCTTCTCTCCAGTGGTGGGCAGGGCCACCTTCATGAAATCGATCCAGATGGGAAGGGCCACCTTGGCGCCATCGGCGCCGCGGAAGATGGTCTTCTTCTCGTCGAGCCCCACCCACACGCCGCAGACCACCTTGGTGGAGAAGCCGATGAACCAGCCATCGGTGTGATCGTCGGTGGTGCCTGTCTTGCCTGCGATAGGCCACTGCAGTTCCGCGCCGGCCCTGGCGCCGGTCCCCGCGTAGGCGACTCCCTGCAGGCACTGGATGAGCTGGTAGTTGCTCATGGGATCCAGCACCTGCTCCGTGGCAGCGCCGCCGTGGCTCTCCAGCACGCGGCCATTGCGGTCCGCCACCTTCTTGATGAAGAAAGGCACGGGCGCCTGCAGCCCGCCATTGGCGATGGTGGCGTAGCCCCGGACCATTTCCCGCAGCGTGAAATCGCCGGATCCCAAGGCCATGCTTGGATAGGGCGGAATGCTGCCCGTGATGCCGCACTTCCGGGCGAAGTCGATGACGTTCAGCACGCCGGTTTCCTCGAGGGTGCGCACCGCGGGCACGTTGCGGGAATCGCGCAGCGCCTCCCAGATGGGGATGGGACCCCAGAAATCCCGCTCGTAGTTCTTGGGCTCGTAAGGCTTCACGCCGGCCCTCAACGGTTTGAAATCCATGGTGCCGTCTGGATGGGCGACGGTCATGTAGTCCACGGTGTCCAGGAAACGGGTGGGCACGTCCTCGACCATGGTCGCGGGCGTCTTCCCGGCGGTGAAGGCCGCGCCGTAGACGAAGGCCTTCATCGTCGACCCCACCTGGCGCAGGGCCTGGGTGGCGCGGTTGAACTTCGAGCGGTTGAAATCGTAGCCGCCCACCATGGCGCGGATCTCGCCCGACCGGGGGTCCACGGCCATCAGGGCCCCTTCCACGGAAGGATCCTGGTCGAGCTCGAGGGTTTTCGGCGTGCCGTCGTCGGTCGTCTTCACGCTGAACAACGGCGCCGCGCCCCGGGGCAGCAGCTTCTGGATGTCCTTCCCGGCCCAGCCGAAGGCGCTCTCGGGCACGTCCAGCTGGACCTTGCCGATGCGCACTTGGGCCTTGCCGCCCTTCCATCCGAGGATCACGCCCCGCACGGAATCGCCCGTCTCGAAATAGCGCTTCCAGCCGTTGAGCTGGGTGGTTTCGGGATCGCTGACGAACTGCACCGCATCCTTGCGGAAGCCCCGGCGGCGGTCGACGGCTTTCACGCCGTTGCGCACCGCTTCGTTGGCGGCTTCCTGCCAGTAACTGTCCACGGTGGTGGTCACTTCGAGTCCGCCGTTCAGCACCTGCTCGCGGCCATACTTCTCGTAGAGGTACTTCCGCACCTCTTCCACGACGTAGGGCGCCACGGCTTCTTCTTGGGCGTTCTCCCGGGCCAGGCGGATGGGTTTCTCCACAAGCAGGCTGGCCTCGGCAGCCTTGAGATAGCCCTCTTTCACCATGCGGATGAGCACGTGGTTGCGCCGCGCCTTGGCCGCGGCCCGGGCCTTGGGATCGGGATTGTAGGGGTTGTACCAGTTGGGATTCTGCACGAGGCCCGCCAGCATCGCGCATTCCTCCGTGTTGAGCTGGGGAGCGCTCTTGCCGAAGTAGAACTCCGCCGCGGCCTCGATGCCGTAGCGGCCGCCGCCGAAATACACCTCGTTGGCATACATCTCGATGATCTGCTTCTTGGAGTAGGCCTTCTCGATCTTGCGGGCGAGGATGATCTCCTTCAGCTTGCGGTCGAGACGCTTCTGCCGCTTGGCCGTGACGGTCCGGATGAGCTGCATCGTAAGGGTGGAAAAGCCTTCGCGCCGGCGGCCGAAGCTCGTCACCAGGTTCTTCACCGACCGCAGGGCGCCCCAGGCCGAAACCCCGCCGTGCTCCCAGAAATCCGCATCTTCCGTGGCCACCAGCCCGTTGATGTAGGCCTTGGGGATGTCGCCGTAGGGGATCACCACCCGGTGCTCCTCCGCGAAGATGCCGATGACGTTGCCGTTCTGATCCAGCACCTTGGTGATGGTTTTGGGCACCCGCATGGCGAACAGGGTGAGGAAGCTGTCTGCGTCCCGCGACAGCACCGACCAGGACACGGCGAGGGTGGCGCCCCCCAGGACCACCAGGGCCAGAAGGCCCCATGCGGCGCGGCGGAACCAGCTGCGGCGGAACCAACTGCGGGTGGGTGAGGAAGCCGTCTTGGAAGCCATGGTCCTAGGATAAGCGGTCAGCCCCGGACAACCCTTCCCGAAAATCAGAGGCGCCCGCTGCCGGTCCATGGGCCGGTGGCTGTAGAGTGGTGCCATGCCCCAGCGATTGATTCTCGTGGCCAAGGTCAAATCCCCGCACCTGGGTTCCACCCTGCGGGAAGTCGTGCCCCTGTTCCTGGACCGCGGCTGGACCGTCACCGGAGAACCGGTCCTGGAAGAGGCCTGGCGGATGGCCCGGCTGGATCCCTCGCGGCTGAATCCCGATCCAGACCTGGGCATGTCCGAGGACCGGGCCGATCTCTGTCTGGTGCTGGGCGGCGACGGCACCCTGCTCTATGCCGCCCGCCGGGTGGGCCAGCGCGGGACGCCCATCCTCGGCATCAACCTGGGCTCCCTGGGCTTCCTCACGGCCCACCCGGTCTCCGGCGCCCGCCTGGCCGTGGAGGCCTTCCTGGCGGGAACCCTCGTGCCGGATGCGCGGCCCTTGCTCGAGGTGGAACTGTGGCGCCAGGGCCTGCTGCTCGCCCGCCAGAACGTGCTCAACGACGCGGTCCTGGCCAAGGGCGCCCTGGCCCGCATCATGGACATGCGGCTGTCCATCGGCGATCAGCAGGCCGGCCCCATCAAGGCGGACGGGCTCATCGTCTCCACGCCCACCGGCTCCACGGCCTACGCTCTGTCCGCGGGCGGGCCCATCATGCATCCCAGCCTGGAGGCCTTCGTCATCGCCCCCATCTGTCCGCATACGCTCACCCTGCGCCCATCGGTCGTCCCCTCGGCCATGCCCGTCACCATCACCCTCATGGATGCGGAAGACGCCCACCTGACGCTGGATGGCCAGGTGGGCCACCGCGTGGTCCCCGGCGACGAGGTGAAGCTGCGGCAGGCGCAGACCCGCATCACACTGCTTCAGAGGCCGGGTCTGGATTTCTTCGCGCTGCTGCAGCAGAAGCTGCACTGGGGTGACCGCTGAAGGCCTGAAAGCGCGAAACCCGCCGGATGACAGACTGCCCATCCCGCAGACCATTCCAGACCTATTGGTCGGCGGCGGTCTGCGCCAATCCCCGCTTGTGACCCCAGGCACATGGGGCCAGGGCGACACTTCAGCGCAAGTAGGACTTGTGTCCCTTCATGGAGGCCCCATGGCCCTCAAAGAACGACCGAAACCGTTTTTGCTGCCGGATTACTGCAAGGGCTGCGGCCGGTGCCTGGATGCCTGCGCCAAGGACTGCATCACGCTCAGCGATCAGATCAACCCCACCACGGGTCTGGTTCCCGTGGAGCTGGATCTAGCCAACTGCAATGCCTGCGGCATGTGCATGGACGCCTGCCCCGAGCCCTACGGCCTGCGCCCCGCCCACGAAGGCGAGATCCAGGACTTCGAGCTGGAGGATCCCGCCAAGCTCTTCGGCGTCAAGCCCAGCGACGCGCCGGAGCCCACGGACATCCCCAATGAGACCCTGCCCCTGCCCCGCACGGAGCCCCTGGTCATCAAGGGCACCTACGCCTCGGCCGTGGGCGCCATCCTGGCCGGCTGCCGCCACGTCTACGGCTACCCCATCACGCCTTCCACCGAAGGCGCCGAGCTCATGGCCAAGTTCCTGCCCAAGCTCGACGGCACCTTCATCCAGGCCGTGAGCGAAGTGGCCGCCGTGAACATGATGTACGGCACCGCCGGCGCGGGCCTGCCCACCATGACCTTCACGTCGTCGCCGGGCTTCAGCCTCATGCTGGAAGGCGTCTCCTACATGATCGGCGCCGAGCTACCCGGTGTGTTCGTGGACGTCATGCGCGGCGGGCCGGGCCTCGGCAACATCGCCCCCGAACAGTCCGACATCAAGCTGGCCTGCCACGGCCTCGGCCATGGCAACACCCAGGCCATCACCCTGGCGCCCTCCACGCCCCAGGAAATGCTGGATCTCACCATCCTGGCCTTCGAACTGACCTTCAAGTACCGCAGCCCCGTGATCCTGCTGGGCGACGGCTACCTGGGCCAGATGACCGGCAAGGTGCAGCTTCCCGAGACCATGATCAAGCCCGGCATTCCCAAGTGGGCGGTCTACGGCGACGCCATGCACCGCAAGAACCTCATCTCCTCGATCTTCCTCACTGAGACCGAACTCGAGGCCCACAACATCCACCTGAACGCCAAGTACGAAGCCATGCAGGTCGAAGTCCGTTCCGAAACCTTCCTGTGCGACGACGCCGAGGTGGTGCTCATCGCCTGCAACACGCCCGCCCGCACCGCCAAGGGCGCCGTGCAGGCGCTGCGCAACCAGGGCATCAAGGCCGGCCTCTTCCGGCCCATCACCCTCTGGCCCTTCCCCGTGGAAGCGCTCAAGAAGGCCATCAAGACCGCCAAGCGCATCGTGGTGGTCGAAGCCAGCGCCGGACAGCTGGAGGATGAAGTCCGCCTCGCCCTCAGCAAGGCCGGTGTCTACCAGTTCCCCGAACTCGAAAACGTTCGCCGCATGGGCGGCGTGCTGCCCCAGCAGACGGAAATCATGACCCGGGTCCTGGGCCAGAAGGAGGTGATGGCATGAGCAAGACCAGCGTCATCTACGACAAGTTCGAGCGCCATTCCCAGGGCCAGGGCCTGAAGGGCCATGCCACCCACTACTGCCCCGGCTGCGGCCACGGCCTGGCCCACAAGTTCCTGGCCGAAGCCATCGACGCCCTGGGCATCCAGGACCGCACGGTGGCCGTGAGCCCCGTGGGCTGCTCCGTGTTCCTCTACTACTACTTCGATGTGGGCAACACTCAGGCTGCTCATGGTCGGGCCCCCGTGGTGGCCCTGGGCCACAAGTTCGCCAACCCCGATAGCGTCGTCATCAGCTACCAGGGCGACGGCGACCTGGCCTCCATCGGCCTGGCGGAAACGGTCGCCACGGCCCAGCTCGGCGCCCCCATCACCGTCATCTTCATCAACAACGCCATCTATGGCATGACCGGCGGCCAGATGGCTCCCACCACGCTCATGGGCCAGCAGAGCTCCACCAGCCCCGCGGGCCGCGACCAGTACAACGGCCAGCCCATGAAGATGGCCGAGCTCATCGCGGGCCTCGACGGCCCCGTCTACGTGGAACGCGTGGCCCTCTTCGACGCCAAGCAGCGCATCAAGGCCAAGAAGGCCATCCAGAAGGCCATCAAGCTGCAGGTGGAAGGCCGCGGCTACTCCTTCATCGAAGTGCTGGCCGAGTGCCCCACCCACCTGAAGATGAGTCCCGAGGAAACCGAGAAGTGGGTCAAGGAATGCATGGAGCCCGTCTATCCCCTCGGCGTGAAGAAGGATCTCACCGTCGAGCCCTGGTTCCACCGCAACGCCCCCTGCTTCAAGGGCGAGAAGATCCTGGCCCTCACCGGCGCCAGCACCGAGCGTCCCGAGCGCTTCTGCAAGGGCTTCCCCACCCAGCTCGACAAGAATGACGTCTCCCTGAAGCTGGCCGGCAGCGGCGGCGACGGCGCCCAGACGGCCGCCATGCTCATCGCCCGCGCCGCCATCAGCGAGGGCTTCGACGCCACCCACATCCCCAGCTACGGCCCTGAAAGCCGCGGCGGTACTTCCTACGCGGACGTACACGTGGCTGAAGACGAAGTGCTGAACCCCGGCTCGCCCGATCCTCAGATCCTGCTGGCCTTCAACGCCCCCAGCCTGGCCAAGTTCGGCCCCACCGTGCGCAAGGGCGGCTACGTGATCTACGACAGTTCTGTGGTGACGGAAGCTCCCGTGCTGGATCCCAGCATCAAGGTCTTCCCCGTGCCCTTCACCGGCATCGCCACGGACCTGGGCAAGGCAGTGGTGAAGAACATCGTGGCCCTGGGCGCCCTCCAGGCCGCCACGAACATCTTCCCCAAGGAGACCCTCCTCAGTGCCATCGGCGTGGCCCTGAAGGACAAGTGCGCCCTCATCCCCCTCAATGAGGAAGCTTTCGCCTGGGGCATCAAGTCGGTGGAAGCGCTCAACAGCTAATCCACAACCAGATTCCAGCAGAAAGATCACCACCAAGACACCAAGTCACCAAGTCACCAAGAAAGGCTGAGTCCGCAACCCACGCAGTTCTTGGTGTCTTTGTGTCTTGGTGGTGAATCCTTTTTTGACGATGAAGCCAAGCCCCATCCCAGGAATCAGGAGGAAACCATGACGGACACCGCCATCCAGACCACCCTCAATGCCGAGGAATGGAAAATCGTCATGGCCCTCCGAGAGATCCCCGACAGCCCGCTTCGCAAGAAGGTCTCGGGCCTGTTGGGCGAGCTGGCCCGTTTCATCCAGCAGCCCCGCTGCCTGGGCATGCAGGGCGACGGGTTCCCTTGCGGCACGCCCCACACCAGCTGCGAGGAATGCCAGCACATGCTGAAGGTGCTGGACGATCTCGCGGCCCGTCTGCCCGCGCAGGACTAAAGCCCGCGGGATTCCGCTCCAACTCCGTTAGGCTGAAGGCGGCCGCCCCTCCCGGGCGGCCGCCTTTCTGTCCAGGAACCGGCGTGACACGATCCATCCGCGACATGGCCGGGGCCGACGGCCTGCTGGTGCTGGTGGCCCTTATCTGGGGCTTCGCCTTCGTGGCCCAGCGCAGCGGCATGGAGGTGATCGGGCCCTTCGCCTTCGGCGCCGCGCGCTTCGCCCTGGGCGCGTTCTCCCTCATGCCCCTGCTCCTGCTGCAGCGCAGGCGGGAAGCGCGGAAAGGGCTGCGCCCCGTCCGCCTCGGCCTGTCGCGCCGGATTTCCTGGGCGCTCGGGGCCGGGACGGTGCTCTTCGTGGCGGCCTCCCTTCAGCAGATCGGCCTCGTCCACACCACGGCGGGCAATGCGGGCTTCATCACCTGCCTCTACGTGGTGCTCGTGCCGCTGGCGGGGCGACTCCTGGGCCGGCCCGCGGGCGCGCGGATCTGGGCCGGGGCCGGGCTCGCCCTGGCCGGCCTCTACATCCTCAGCATCGGCGCGGGCTTCAGCCTTGCTCCAGGCGACTCGCTGGAGCTGCTGGGCGCCTTCTTCTGGACGGCGCACATCCTGATCATCGCCCAGGCCGCCGCCCGCATCGACATCCTGGAACTGTCCATCGGACAGTTCCTCACCTGCGCCGCGCTCAGCCTCGCGGCCGCCCTGGTCCGCGAACCGGCCCCTTTCCGGGGCCTGGGCGCGGCGGCGCCGAACATCCTCTACGGCGGCCTGCTCTCGGTGGGCGTGGCCTACACCCTCCAGGTGGCCGCCCAGCGCAAGGCCCATCCGGCCCACGCCTCGATCATCATGTCGCTGGAATCCCTGTTCGCCGCCGTGGGAGGGGTGCTCCTCCTCCACGAGCCCCTGACGACCCGCCTGTTCCTGGGCGGTACGCTCATGCTGGCGGGCATGGTCGTCTCCCAGCTGCAGCCCCGGAAAACGCCCTAGGAGCCCTTCTCCGCCGCGGCGATCAGCAGTGCCTCCATGCGGTCCAGGCGCTGCCGGAACTGGCCGGAGAGTTCTTCCACCTTTTCGTGCAGGTGCGCGATCTCCAGTTCGGCCTTCACGTTGATTTCGTACTCCACGTCGTCGCGGATATGGTCCTTGGCGGCCTGCCGGTTCTGGGCCAGCAGCACCAGGATGGACAGGATGATGGCTTCCAGCGACACCACCATGGTGAGGAAGCCGAAGGGATAGGGGTCGAAGGAGGTCCTTCCGCTCACGTTCAGGAAAATCCACAGGGCGAACCAGCCGGCGTTCAACAGGAGGAAGGTCATGCTGCCTGAGAACGCGGCGATCCAGTCCGTGAGCCGTTCCAGGATGGAGCGCTGGTCCTCGATCTCATCCTGGACGTTGCGGGCCACCCGGGTGCGCAGCAGGAGATCCGCCTTGCGGGTCATGGCCCCCATGGCGCCCAGCAGATGCAGCGCCGCTTCGGGTTTCTGGGTGACCAGCAGCAGCAGGTCCGCCCGGTCGAGCTCCAGCAGCTCCGTGGGGACGAGGGCCGTGGCCGTGGCTGTCCGGGCGCCTTCATCCAGCATGGCCAGCTCGCCGAAGACATCGCCGCGGTGCCTTCCCGTGAGCACGATCTTCTGCCCGGCCCGGTCCACGACCGAGATCTCGATTTCGCCGGAGGCGACGATGTACATGGCCTCGCCGGGATCTCCCGCCTTGAACAGCGCCTCTCCGGGCTGGAGGCACCGCAGATCCACCGCCTGGGCCAGGAGCTCCAGCTCCTCGGACCCCAGGGCCGCGAAAAGGGGAAGGTCGGCCAGCAGGGTGGCGTCGGCGGCCATGGGCATCTCCGAAAGGGGTCGGAGCCAACCTATCGCACTCTTGGGCCGAATGCGAAATGCCATCACTCCTGGGAGGCATAGAGGCCGAAGCTGACCTCGCTGCCGGTCTCGTTGAAGGCGAGATCCCGGCCCAGGGCCTGCAGCAGCAACAGGCCCCGCCCGGAAAGGGTGTCGGGGGTTTCCGCCATGTGTGCCAGGTACCTGCGCCAGTCGAAGCCCTTGCCCGGGTCCGCCACGCGAACCAGCAGGCGGGAGCAGATCCCGTCTGGCCCGAGGCGGAGGCTGACCTGAAGCTCGATGGGCACCTGGCCGCAGGTCTCCAGCCGGGACCTCCGCTCCAGGTCGTAGCGCTCGAAGTCGTCCTCTTTGAGGGCCGAATCCAGCTCAAGCACGCCGTGATCCACCGCGTTGATGATGGCCTCCGACAGCAGCAGAGCCAGGTTCTGGGCCATGCTCTGGGACACGCCGTGGCGGCTCAGGAATCCCACCAGCGTCGAACCCATCTCCTGGTAGGCCGGAATGCCGGGATGGAAGCGCAGACGCAGGTCCATGGCCTGCCCTTCATGGTTTTCCGGCGGCAACCTCGTCCCGGAGGAGGCCGGCGCCGCGTGGCCAGGCTGGAAGGGCCACAGGCACCAGCTGACGTCGTCGGCCAGGTCGAGGTTTCCGATCCGCTGTTCCACCAGGCCGCGCAGCCGGTCCGTGAAGCCGTCGAGCCCGCAGTCCCGGAAGATCCCGATGATCTGCCCTTCGTCCACGATGTCCGTGAGGCCGTCGCTGCAGGCGAAGAAACAGTCGCCCGGCGCCATCCTGGCGCGGCCCACCGCCGGAGAGCCGAGATCCTTCTGGATGCCCAGGGGAATGCCCGTAGAGGGGAACCTGGCCACGCTCCCATCGGCCCGGAGCACCAGGGCGTCGGGCATGGCCGAATTGATGACGAAGAATTCCCCCGAGTGCCAGTCCATGCGGAAAAGGACCGCGCAGGAGAACCGCCCCACCGGAAGCAGGTGGATCAGTTTCTCGTTGATCTCCTCGAGGATGCTTGGCAGCGGGAAATTCCGGGCTGCGAGCGCGTTGAACACGTCCAGCGTCGGGATGCCGGAGATGCCCGCCATCAAGCCGTGGCCCATGGGATCGCAAACCATGCCGAAGTGGATGCCGGCCGCACCGCCCCGGTAGGTGCAGATGTCTCCGTTGATGCGGCGGGTGGCCATGGTTTCCATCACGAAACCCCTGGGCAGCGCGGCTTTCCCCGGCTCCAGCAGCCGGTTCAGCATGTGCTTCACCACCGCGATCTCGTCCCTCTCCTCCGCCTCCCGCGCGGCCCGGCTGGCCTGGGCGGCCACCAGTTCCGCCGTGGCCCGGATGCGGAGGCGGAGCTCCTGGATGGTGAAGGGTTTGATGAGGAAATCCACGGCCCCGGCTTCCAGGCACTCCTTCAACACCTCCGCCTCGCCATGCCCTGTGAACACCACCACGGGAACGGATGGGCCCGCCGGGCCTTCGCTGGACAGGGCGCGGATCCTGCGCGTGAACTCGGCGCCGCTCATTCCCGGCATCGAGTAGTCGGTCAGCACCAAGTCCGGCGCCTGTTCCCGGAAGCGCTCCAGCCCTTCATTCCCATCCCGGACGGAGATCACTTCAAAGCCGTCCACTTCCAAGGCCGCGCGGACAAGCCGGCGGGTGAGGGGATCGTCATCCGCCACGAGGATCTTCAGATTGCCTGGGGAACCGTGCGGCGTGGCTGTCACGAGGCGCCTTTCCTGAAGGGGGGCCTCCGGCTGTTCAAGGCAGGATGGGCACCAGCTTGCTGAAATTCACGATCTTGAGCACCTCGGCCACCTGGGCGGATGGCCGGACGATGGCCAGCTCCTTGTGGGCCGCCCGGGCCTTCTGATTGAAGTAGAGGATCATCCCCAGGACGCTGGAATCCAGAAAGGTCACACCGGACATGTCCAGCTGGATGCGGGTCGCTGCCGGGTGCTCAAGGGCGGCCAGGGTGGCGGCGCGGAAATCGGGATAGACCCCGTAGGCCAGCCGCCCGTCCAGGTGAACGGTGGCGCAGCCAGAATCCACCACGGTCTTGAATTCCACGGGCCCCTCCTCAGAACAGCTCGACGTCTCCCGAATCCATGGAAGCGGCCTGGACCGAATTGTGGGCCGGTTCTCCGAAGGCCTCGAATTCCCTTGCCGCCTGGAGCATCAGCCCGGCCAGCGGCCTGCCGCCCAGGTCCACCTCGTGGGCGAGGGCCTGGAGCTTGGCCGAAAACGCCGCCAGGTGTCCCGACCCCACCGTCACCCCCCGCAGGATCTGGCGGACCATGTCCTCGAATTGCAGGGCCTGGATGGATCGGCCGACCTGCGCCCTCACCGCCATGCCCACCTCTTCCATGCGGGCCACCAGGGCCTGGGCCCGGATCTCGCTCTCGCTGATGGCGGTCACCATGGTCTCAGCCGACTGCTTGGAATGGATGATCTCGTTGAAGTCATTGGATGCGATGAGGCCCGCCTGGGTCTGGGCCCGGGCCAGAACCTCCCCGGTTTCCCGCATCTGGCTGGAAATCTGATCGCTGATCTTCCCGCTGCGGTCCGCCAGCTTCTGCACCTCGCCGGCCACCACCGAGAAACCCGCGCCGTACTTGCGGGCATGGGCGGCTTCGATGCTGGCGTTGAGGGCCAGCATGTGGGTGCGGGTGGCCACTTCCGCCAGTTCGCCCAGCGACTCGCCCATGGAGGCGGAGCGCACCTGGATGCTTTCCATTTCGTCCACCAGCTGGAAGCTGTATTTCCCGATCTCCATCATGGCCTGCACGAAGAGGTCCAGCGTCCCTCGGATGCTGCTGGCGAAAGCCTCCACGGACTGGGTTCCCGACTGGCCTTCGAGGCTCACTTCCAGCACGCGGTGGAGTTCCATGGCCAGTTCGTACTGGTTCTTGGCCAGGACATCCAGTTCCTGGAGGGCTTCCCCGAAACCCCGGACAGCCTCGCCCATCAGCCCCTCGGCCTGCTGGAGCTTGAGCCCCTGCTCCCGGATCGCCTCCTCCAGGGCCCCGGCCTGGACCCTCAGGAAGGCCGCGAGGGCTCTGCGCACCTCTTCCGGAGGTTCCCCAGGCGAAGGAGCCGCTTCCATCTCCAGCGCCGCCCTGCCTGACCCCTTGCTGCGGAAAAGGCCCACTCCAAACTCCAAGCTTTGCGGTTGGCGGCGCCCGGGTTGCTTCGGGCAGGGTCCACGGGCCACGCCGGTCCTTCTTCATCGGAGCCCCCCTCCCTCCGCATGAAGAAGGGAGGGGATGGAACCATTGACGCCGCCCGAAAGGCGGCCTCGCGCGCAAAATGGGGCCCTGGAGCACCCATGACCCAGCCTGCCCCCCTACCCGTGGCGATCGTCCAGCATCCCCCGGTCTTCCTCAACCTGGAGGCAAGCCTGCAGCGGGCCGAGGCCCTCGTGGCAGAGGCCGCCCGGAACGGGGCGAAGCTGGTCGCCTTCCCCGAAACATGGCTGCCGGGTTATCCGGTATGGCTGGACGAGGCGCCCGATGCGGCCCGCTGGGACCACCCTGGCGCCAAGGAGCTCTATCAGGTGCTGACCGGGCAATCCCTGTCGATTCCGGGTCCGCATGTCGACCGGCTGCGGGCCTTGGCCGCCCAGCACCAGGTGGACCTGGTCATGGGCGCCCATGAACGCCGGGGCGGCACCCTCTACAACGTGATGCTCTTCCTTTCCGCCGATGGGAACCGCCACGCCCTGCACCGCAAGCTCACGCCCACATACTCCGAGCGCCTCATCTGGGGCCAGGGGGACGGCAGCACCCTGGCCACCCTGGACACCGGCCACGGCACCGTGGGCGGGCTCATCTGCTGGGAGCACTGGATGCCACTCGCCCGCGCCGCCATGCACGCCAAGCAGGAACTGGTGCATGTGGCCCAATGGCCCGCCGTGGGCGAGCTGCACCAGTTGGCCAGCCGCGCCTACGCCTTCGAGGGCCAATGCTTCGTCCTGGCGGCGGGCTGCGTCCTCAGCAAGGCCGACGTGCTCAACGGCCTGGCCAGCCTCGGCCACCGGTCGGGCCCCGCCTTCGAGATGCTGGCCAGCATGCCTGGGGATGCCGGCCACCTCTACAAGAACGGCGGCAGCGCCATCATCGCCCCGGATGCCAGTTACCTGGCGCTCCCCAGCCACGAGGCAACCATCCTCTATGCGGATCTGGACCCCGGACTGGCCACCCAGGGGCACCTGGTGCTGGACACAGCTGGACACTACGCGCGTCCCGACGTGTTCCAGCTCAGCGTGGACACTCGGCCCAAAGAGGGCGTGGCCTTCACCGGCTAGTGGTGTCCGCTCGAAATACCAGGTGCGATCTCAACGCCCATGGACACCACGGGGCGGGGGTCTGGGGGCGTGGCAGCGCCCCCAGCGGGGTGACAGCATGGGCGCGGTCCCGCGCCCATGCGCCAGAGGGGCCATGTCCGCCGAAGCTCGGCACCGTGCGGATGTAGCTCCGCTTGGCCGCGACCAGGCCCTCGCGCAGCTGGATGTGGTCGATGCCGTGCCGCACCTCGCGGACCTCGGGGAGGTTTCCGGGCGGCACCGGCCAATCCAGAGCCCACTCGAAGCTGAAGGCCTGGCGGGCAGGATCGACGCAAAGGCTTTTCAAGTCGAAGCGGAACTCCCCGTGCGCCTCGAACCAGGGCCCCCAGGCCTTCGCCAGGGCCTGCTTGCCCCTCACGACGCGGCCGTTCCAGTGCTCGAACACCGCGTCCTCGGCCATGCCCCGCAGCACGGCTTCCAGGTCGTGGCGGTTCCAGGCCTCCAGCCACCTGCGCAGGAAGGCTTCGATGCTGGCGGCGTCAAGCTCCTGACCTGCCATGGGACCTCCCGGGTCGATGCGCTACAGCCCGCCCCGCAGGTTCGCGAAGGTGCGCCAGCCATTCTCGGCGGGCTTCAGCAGGGCCACCAGGCGCCCTTCGTGCAAGGCCCGCAGCGGCGCGCCAGGGTCAGGGAAGCCCTCCGGCAGGGTCCAGGCCGGGGGATGGGTGCCGCCCGCGCCGATGGTCCGGCCATGGCCCAGGTGATCCGCCTCCTCCTCCGTGAGGTCCCGGAAGGGGCACCAGGGCAGCAGATCCGCGCCCTTCAGAAGCTGTTCATGGCCTGCGCCGGGATCGGCCCAGGGACCGATGGCCGTGCGGCGCAGCGCCGAAAGATGGGCCCCGCACCCCAAGGCGCGGCCCAGGTCCCGGGCCAGGCTGCGCACGTAGAAACCGCCCCGGCAGGTGATCTCCAGCCGGCTGGCCCGTGGCAGATCATGGCTGAGCCACCGGGCCGACAACAGGAAGACACGGCTGGGCTTCATGAGGACGATCTCGCCGCGGTGGGCCTTCTTGTAGGCGGCCTCTCCATCGATCTTCTTGGCGCTGGTGGCCGGAGGCACCTGGTCGGTCCAGCCCAGGAAGGGCGCCAGGGCCGCGTCCAGGGCCGAGGGGGAGAGTTCCGCGACCACCCCATCGCCCAGGGGCAGGCCCAGGTGATCGCAGGTGTCCGTCTCCTGGCCCCAGGCCACTTCGGCCACATAGGTCTTGGGCAGGGGGTGCATCAGTTCCATGAGTCGCGTGGCCTGGCCCGCCAGCACCAGCAGCAGGCCGTCGGCAAAGGGATCCAAGGTGCCGCCGTGGCCCAGGGCCAGTTTCTTCTGCCCGGCCTCGAAGGCCCGCCGCTTGAAACCCCGGATCACGTCAAAACTGCTCTGCCCCACGGTTTTGTGGACGAGATGGATGCCCGATTCGACCATCAGGCTTCCGGCGCGTCCGTTTCGGGCGCCGTCTCCGGCACCGCGGGCCGGGCGGCCCGCTCCTTCTCGATTTCCGAGAGGAGGGTCTCCATGTGGTTGCCCTCTTCCAGGGTGCCGTCGGGGAAGAAGCGCAGCTCCGGCACCCGCTTCATCTTGAGGCGCGAGGCCAGCTGGCTGCGGAGGAAGCCCGCCGCGCGGCCCAGGGCCTTTCGCGTAAGGCCGTCCTGGGCCTCCTGATCGCCGCCGTTGGCGGGCAGCACGGTGAAATACACCCGCGCCACACTGCGGTCCGGCGAGAGGCGCACCGCCGTGAGGGTGAGGAAACCCAGTTCTGGGTCGCGCAGCTCGCGCTGCACCAGCGTCGACAGGAGGAAGTGGATCTGGTCTTCAAGGCGTTCGGGGCGTTGCATGAGATTCCTTTTCAAGGTCCATTCTACCCGACCCGGCTCCCTCCCCTTCGGTGCAACGCCGGACCGCATCCCTGGATACCCTGGAGCATTCGAAGGGTAGTGATTTGGCCGAGTGGTTTGAAGGATGGTTTGACGAGGATTACGCGCAGCTCTACGCCCACCGGGACGCCGAGGAGGCGCGGGTGGCCGTGAGCCGGGCCCTGCGTGTGGCCCCTGAACTGAATGAAGGCCCCGTGCTGGATCTGGCCTGCGGCGCGGGCCGCCACCTGGAAATCCTGCGCCGCGCGAACCCTCTGGCCTTCGGCATGGACCTTTCCCGCACGCTGCTCGGCATGGCGCCCAGCGGCCTCCGGCCCTGGCTGCTGCGGGGCGACATGCGGCGCCTGCCGTTGAAACCAGGCTCCCTCCGGGGCATCTGCCTCTGGTTTACCCCCTTCGGCTATTTCTCCGACGAGGAGAACCGGGCCCTCATGCTCAGCCTGGGGGCCACCCTGGGGAACGGGGGAGTCCTGATCATGGACTATTTCAACGCCGGCCTGCTGACGCGGACCCTGATCCCCGAAAACACCATCGAGCGGGGCGGCATCCGCGCCCAGAGCCGCCGGGCGCTGGAAGGCGACCGCCTGGTGAAACGCATGGTGCTCACCCACCTGGATACGGGGGAAGTCCGCGATGTCCAGGAGAGCGTTCGCCTCTACGCCCCGGATGAGCTCCAGGAAATGGCGGTCCGTGCAGGTCTGCGGCTGCGCCGCGTCCTGGGCACCTATGCAGGCGAAGCGTTCACGGAAGACAGCCCGCGCTGGATCGGCATTTTCGAAAAGGCCTGGTGATCCGCCGTCCCTGGCCATAGCCGACCCGCCGATCTTCCGTCAGAATGGAGCCAACCTCGAACTCAGGAGCAGCCATGGGCTTCCAATCGGTGCGCGATCTCAACGTCAAGGGCCACCGGGTCTTCCTCCGGGCGGATCTCAACGTGCCCTTGAAGGAGGGGAAGATCACCGATGCCACCCGCATCAAGGAGACCCTGCCCACCCTGAAGTGCCTGCTGGACGGTGGCGCCTCCGTGGTGATGGCCTCCCACCTGGGGCGGCCTGAGGGCAAGGGCTTCGAGGCCGCCTACAGCGCCGCCCCCGTGGCCGCCTGGCTGAAGGAGCAGGGCTTCGACTGCAAGCTCGCCAGCTACGTGAACGGACCGGCGGTGGAAGCCGAAGCTGCGGCCCTGAAGCCCGGCCAGGTGCTGCTGCTGGAGAACCTGCGCTTCGAGAAGGGCGAGACCAAGAACAAGGAGGACTTCGCCGCGGATCTGGCGAAGCTCGCGGACACCTACGTGAACGATGCCTTCGGATCGGCCCATCGGGCCCACGCCTCCGTCAGCGGCATGGTGGGGCACTTCCCCAAGGACCGCGTGGCCGCGGGCTTCCTCATGGAGAAGGAGCTGAAAGCCCTGGGCCGCGTCACCGACAACCCCGACAAGCCCCTGGTGGTGATCTTCGGCGGCGCCAAGGTGAGCGACAAGATCGAACTCATCCAGAACTTCCTGGGCAGGGCCGACGCCATCCTCATCGGCGGCGCCATGAGCTACACCTTCCTCAAGGCCCAGGGCTTCCAGATCGGCAAGAGCCTCTGCGAGGACGACAAGCTGGAGATGTCCCTGGATCTGCTGAAACAGGCCCAGGCCAAGGGCACCCGCCTGCTGCTCCCCCTGGACCACGTGGCCGCCGCCGAATTCAAGGAGGATGCGGACTGCGCGATCACGACGGACCAGAACATTCCCTCCGACCGCATGGCCCTGGACATCGGCCCTGAAACCGTCGCCGTCTATGCCGCCGAGATCCGGGCCGCCAAGACGCTGCTCTGGAACGGCCCCATGGGCGTCTTCGAGATGGCCCCCTTCGCCAGCGGCACCCTCACCATGGCCGAGGAACTGGCCGAGGCCGCGGGCAAGGGCGCCTTCGTGCTGGTGGGCGGTGGCGACAGCGTGGCCGCCGTGAACAAGGCCCAGGTGGCCGACCGCATGAGCCACGTATCCACGGGCGGAGGCGCCAGCCTGGAATTCCTCAGCGGCCTCGATCTGCCGGGCGTGGCCGCGCTACAGCGCTGAGCCCCGGCGCCGCCTTTCCATCTCCCGTCAGGGCGCCTCGGGCAGCGTGTATTCCATTGCATAGCTGTGCTGCCCGTCCCTGATGGTGATGGCCAGATGTCCGCTGAGGCCCTTCAGGCCCTCCGTGCCGGAATCGGGAATCACGACCACCCGCCATTCGCCGGGCACCCCGTTGGACATCAAGGCGCTGTGCTGGAGCAGGAAGGATCCGCTGCGGCCCTGCAATGTACCCCGCACCTGCTCGATGGCCGTGTAGCCGCCCGACCCCTTCACACCGGTCATGGCGGCCAGCATCTCCCCTTCGCTGACCGCCTCCAGATCGCCGTGGAACCGCTTGTCGATGGACATGCGGCCCGGGGCCCACACGCCCTTCCTGGCGCCTTCGGTGAGAGGCGACACCTTCACGTCGAAATGGCCTTTTGCCGTGGCCTTCATGGGAATCTCCTTGGTCGGGGCTGCGGGGATCGAAACAGGGGCAGGCTGCTGGCCGCGGGCCCAGCCGGAGCTGGTCAAGAGCGCGAGGACGGCCTGCCTGGCCAGATGGCGTGTCATGGAGTCTCCACGGGAAGGTGCCCGGATGCCAAGATGGGCTGCCAGTTCCTAGGCGTATTGTAGAAACGCGACATTCATTCAGGAGGGCGGCGCCGGTGGCGAAACCCGTGGCATGGCGCCCGAGGGGCGTGATCCAGGGCGAGGCCCTACGCCGTCAATCCCCGGCGGGACGCTTTCTGGCGGAGGGCCCCCTGGCCGAATTCGTCGAACATTTCTGGACCGTGGCCTGGGATCTGCGGGGACAGCCGGCCGCCACCCGGGAGACCCTGCCCCATCCTTCCGTCCATCTGGTGATCGAGCCGGGGCGGTCTGGCCTCGCGGGCGTTCAATCCAAGCGGTTCATCCGCACCCTGGAGGGCCGCGGCCGGGTGCTGGGCGTGAAATTCCATCCTGGCTGCTTCCGCCCTTTCTGGGGCCGCCCCATCCATGAATTGACCGACCGGATTCTCCCCCTTGGAGAAGCTTTCGGGCGGGATGGAGAGGCGCTGGAAGACGCCGTGCTCGCCTGCGGTCCGGATACGGCGGCCGGACTGGCCCAGGTGGAAGCCTTCCTCCTGGCGCGCCTGCCGCCGCCGGATCCCAAAGCCCGGCTGGCCCGCCAGCTGGTGGCCCGCATCCTGGAAGACCGGGCCCTCACCCAGGCCGAAGCCGTGGCGCGGGAGGCGGGCATGAGCCTGCGCTCCCTGCAGCGGCTGTTTTCGGACCAGGTCGGCGTGAGCCCCAAATGGGTGATCCAGCGGTACCGGCTGCACGAGGCCATGGAGCGGCTGGAAACGGATCCCTCCGTGGACCTGCCGGCTCTGGCGCTCGCCTTGGGCTACTTCGACCAGGCCCATTTCATCCGCGCCTTCAAGCGTTTCCTGGGAAGAACGCCCGGCGGGTATGCCAGGGCCTCCGAAGGCTGATAGCCTCAAGGTTTCCGCCCCCGGGCCACGGGCCCTGCCAAAGGCAGGCGCTGGTGCGGCCCCTCAGGAGATTCCATGCGCTGTGTCGTCGCCAACTGGAAGATGAACCTGGCCTCCGAAGAGGCCCGCTCCTTCTGCGAGGATCTGCTCGGGCGTTTCACGCCCAAGGCAGGCACCGAGGTCGGCATCGCCCCTCCCTTCACCCTCCTGCACCAGGTGAGCGGCCTCCTGCGTCCCAAGGGCGTCATGGTGTTCGGGCAGAACGGCCATGCGGAGGCCAAGGGCGCCTTCACGGGCGAGGTTTCCATGCCCCAGCTGCGGGATGCAGGCTGTTCCGGCGTCATTCTCGGCCACAGCGAACGCCGCCAGTTCTTCGGTGAAACCGACGCCGCCCTGGCCAAGAAGACCAAGGCCGCCTGGCAGTGGGACCTGCTGCCCCTGCTCTGCATCGGCGAGACGCTCGACCAGCGCGACGCGGGCCAGACCCTCCAGGTGCTTGGACAGCAGCTGTCCATCCTGGCCGAGACCGGCCCCGGGCCCCTGTGGGTGGCCTATGAGCCCGTGTGGGCCATCGGCACCGGCCGCCGCGCGGAAGCCCAGCAGGTGCGCGAAGCCCATGCCTTCATCCGCGGGGAGCTGGACCGGCTGCTCCCGGGTTCGGATTACGAAGTGCCCATCCTCTACGGCGGCAGCGTCACCCCTGAAAGCTTCCCCGAACTGCTGGGCATCCCCGAAGTGGCCGGCGGCCTGGTGGGCGGCGCCAGCCTGGATCCCCAGAAGTTCGCGCAGCTGGTGAAGCAGGCGAACTGACCCCAGCGATTTTATTTCCGGTCCAGGAACAGCTCGGCCACTTCCACGGCCAGACCCAGCAAGCCCGCGCTGCTGAGCCAGTGGCCTTCCCCGTTCATCTGCTGCCGGAACTCATAGGAGGAGGCGGGATGCATGGGCACCGGCGCCGTAGCCTGGCGCTTGGCTTCTTTCAGTTCCTCGATCTCCAGCTCGCGGGCCCGGTCCAGGCCCCCGCCCGCGACAAAAGCCAGCACCCGGCGCAGCTCGTCCTTGTCGAACCAGACGCCGTGCGCTTTGCAGACATCCAGCACCACGCCGGACCGCCGGGCGTAGTTCACGCGGTTCATGCGCTGGGCGCAGGCGGGACAAGGCCGGTACTGCACGGCCTCAAGCGAGGCCTTGGGCGGTGCGACCGGTGCGGCTGGCGCAGGCAGCGCCCCCAACAGGGCTCCCTGCCGTTCGCGGCTCGCGCCCAACTGCTCGAAGATGGCCCGGTCCAGCCAGAGGCCGCCGCAGGCCAGGCATTCCAGCAACTCCAGTTCACCCACCTTGGCGGCGGCCAGGGGCTTGGCGCAGGCGGGACAGGCGGCCCCGGCCTGACCTGCGCTGGCCCGAGGCGCCACCGCGGCGCCGCAGCCGGGGCAATGGCTGGCCGAGACCGGCACCAGCGCGAAGCAGGCTGGACAGGCCACGGTGGCCAGCTGGGCCCGGCAATAGGGACACTGGACGGCGTCCGGGGGCACCGAAGCACCGCATCCGGAACAACGGAGGGGCCGGGCCTCCATCAGTCGTTTTTCGATGGGGCCGGAGTTCCTGACGCAGGCGGTGGCGGCGGGTCCACCGGAGGGGGCGGAGGCGTCATGCTCGGGGCGGGCATGGGCGGTTCCGCGGGCCTGTCTGCGGGCCTGGCCGTGGACTCCGCTTCCCGCGCGGACGAGGCATCGCCGTAAAAGCGCTGTTCGGTGAACCGCGTCCACCGGAAGTAGGCGGACAGCTTCTGCACCACCACCCGGGCGAACCCCTTGGCTTCTTCCTCGCGGATACGCCCGTCATCGTCGTGATAGCCCCTCGGAAGGGGGTCCATGGCCTCCACCACCTCGATGGGCTCGATGGTCTCCACCCAAAGCGGCTCGGGATTGCCCTGCTGCCGCAGGCTCACTTCGGCCCGCACCACCTGGGGCCAGTAGCCCAGCCGGTCCCGGACCCGCTCCTGATGCATGGCGGCGTGGCTGCCCACCCAGAGCCCCCAGAAGAGGCCGTCCACGGCGCCCCAGCCCCGGTTGCCGGAAATGGCGCTGAGGGTTCCCACGGCGATGCCCGTGGCCACACCGATGGCGGCGGGAGACGTCTCGCCCGGAGCCGGCGCGATTTCGCGGATGGCCACCTGGAGTTCGGCGGCGCCCACGGGAGGTGTCACCCCATCGGGCACCACCACCACGCGGGTGGCAAGCCGGGCCCGCAGCGCCGAGCCGTACTCCTTCTCGTAGCCATCCCGGCCCTGAAGCTGGGAAGGCATGGACACGGACACGCGGACGGGCACGGGTCTCTGGCGGAAGGCTTCCACGTCGGGCCTGGTGCAGCCGAAAGCGAAGAGAACTGGGATGGCAAGCAGCCAGGAAGCGCGCCTCATGGGAGACCTCCGGGGCCTAGTGTGCGGCCGGGAACACAGGGTGTCCAGAATCGTCCGCCGGGCCCCAGATAGAATGATGAACCGAGGCCCTCATGCTGATTCTCATGGAACCCCACGCCACGCCGGACCAGGTGCAGGAAGTCCTGGCCCTGATGGAGGCCGCGGGCATCCGCTGCCAGGTGAACGAGACTCCGGAATCGCTCAGCATCGTCGCGCCCAATGCCTCCAAGGCCCTCAAGCCCGACCGCATCGAACCGCTGGCGGGAGTGCGGCGCGTGGTCCCCATCACCAGCCCCTACAAGCTGGCCAGCGCCGATGCGGTGACTGACCGCACCGTGGTGGACGTGGCAGGGGTGAAGATCGGCGGGCCGGAGCTGGCCCTGGTGGGTGGCCCCTGCGGCGTGGAAAGCCGGGAACAGCTCTTCACCGTGGCCCGCTACGTGGCCGAGGCCGGCGTGAAGCTGCTGCGGGCCGGGGCCTACAAGCCGCGCACCAGCCCCTACGCCTTCCAGGGCCTGGGGCTCGAAGGGCTGCGCCTCCTGGAAGAAGCCCGCGCCGAGTTCGGCCTGGGCATCGTTACCGAGGCCACGGAGGTGGAGACCTTCGATGCCGTGGAGCGCAGCGCCGACATGGTGCAAATCGGCGCCCGCAACATGCAGAATTTCGCGCTGCTGCGCCGGGCGGGGCGCTGCGGCAAGCCGGTGCTGCTCAAGCGCGGCCCCTCGGCCACCTTGGAAGAGTGGCTGTACGCGGCCGAGTACGTGCTGGGCGAGGGGAACCGCAACCTGGTGCTGTGCGAGCGCGGCATCCGCACCTGGTCCGACCATGCCCGCAACACCCTGGACGTAAGCGTGGTCCCCGCAGCCAAAGCCCTCACCCACTTGCCCGTGATGGTGGATCCCAGCCACGCCACAGGGCGCCGGGATCTGGTCATCCCCTGCGGGCTTGCCGGCGTGGCCGCCGGTGCCGACGGCCTGCTGGTGGAGACCCACTGCCATCCGGAAAAGGCCCTCAGCGACGGGCCGCAGGCCCTGGTCCCTTCCGACTTCATCCGCCTGGTGGCCCAGGCAGGAGCCGTGCACCAGGCCCTGCGGACACCCAGTCCGACTGGGCTCTGGATGTAGAACGCCGACCATGGCAGACTAAGTGGTTCGGAGTTTACATGAACGGCCTTGCCATCACGTTCCTCATTCTGTTCGGCGCCCTCCTCATCGGGACGGTCCTGCTGCAGCCCGGCACCAAGGGCGGCCTGGGAGCCTCCTTCGGCGGCGGCGGCGCCAATTCGGCCTTCGGCGCGCAGGGCGCCACGCCCTTCCTCTCCAAGGCCACCTATTGGCTGGCCGGCGGCTTCCTCGCCACCACCCTGATGATCGAAGTGCTGATCATCCGCCAGAACCGCTCCGTGCTGGAAAAGACTGCCGACAAGCCCGCGGCCGCCGCCCCCGCGCCCTTGGTTCCTGCGCCCGCGCCTGCCACCACCGTTCCCGCTCCTGCTCCTGCGAAGAAGTAGCCGCCGCGAAACGAGTCATTGACCGGGTTCGCGCTTTGCGAGACACTTGGTATTCCACGTTGCCCGCGTGGTGAAATTGGTAGACACGCCATCTTGAGGGGGTGGTGGCCACAAGCCGTAGCAGTTCGAGTCTGCTCGCGGGCACCAAACGAAAGAGCGCCGGAAACGGCGCTCTTTTTTGTCTCCAGTTGTGAAAACCGCAGGAATGCAGAGGGCCAAGAGAGCCACAGAAGCCGCAGGAAACGCCCAGTCTTTCCCTCTGTGCCTTCTGCGTGAGCTCGGCGCCCTCTGTGTTCCGCTTGTTCTGCTTCGGGAACTGCTAGCGTCAAAGCATGTCCTGGCCCGCCGCTTCCGATCTCCTGGTCCCTCTGGCCCCCTGGTTCGACCGCGTGCGCCGCGACCTGCCCTGGCGCGCGGCGGATCTGGACGCGCCCCATCCGGATCCCTACGCGGTGCTGGTCTCGGAGCTGATGCTCCAGCAGACCCAGGTGGCGACGGTGGTGCCCTACTTCAACCGGTGGATGGAGCGCTTTCCCACGGCGCACGCCCTCGCCGAGGCGGAGGAAGACACGGTGCACAAGGCCTGGGAAGGCCTCGGCTACTACCGCCGGGCCCGCTTCCTGAAGGCCGCGGCAGGCTCCATCGCCGCCGAAGGCTGGCCCACCGACCTGGAAGGCCTGGCCGGACTGCCTGGACTCGGCCCCTACACCGCTGCGGCGGTGGGTTCCATCGCCTTCCAATGGCCGACCCCTGCCCTGGATGGCAACGCCTTCCGCGTACTGGCCCGCCTGCTCCTTCTGGAAGGGGAACCCAAGGATCGCGCCACGGAACTGCGCGCCTGGCTCAGCCCCGCCCTGGCGGCCTTCGGCCCCTCCCGCCTCACCCAGGCCCTCATGGAACTGGGCGCCACGGCCTGCCTGCCTGCCCCCGCCTGTGCCCGGTGCCCCCTGAGCCTGTCCTGCGGGGCCCGGCTCGCGGGCCGCACCGCGGAAATCCCGCCTGTGGCCAAGCGGGCGAAGCCGAAGGCGTCGACGCTCTGGCTGCTGGCCCTGGAAGCCCAGGGCCGCTTCCTCCTACAGGCGCCAGCGGCCAAGGGGCTGCTGGCTGGCCTGTGGCGCTGGCCCACGGTGGAAGCCGCCGAGGCGCCCCCGGGGCCGCCTGCGCCCGGCAGCTCGCCGGTCCTCGCCTGGCCGGGCTGGACCCAGGTCTACACCCACCGGCGGGAGGCCGTCACCCCCCTGCGCCTGAGGCTGGAGCGCCCCTTTCCCGCGGCCGAAGGCCTGCACTGGGTTCCTGAATCCGATCTGCCCGCCCTGCCCCTGGGCAAGCGTGACCAGAGGCTGCGGAGCCTGCTGGACACTGCGGGAGAAACCCCCTTGGAGACTCCCACGCTGGAATCCCTCCTCAGCCCCTTTCGGGCCCCCCTATGACGAGACTCATGATCCATTTTTATTAATTTATTTATTTACAATATTTAAAACAGAATCATCAACCAGATTATGTCCAGTCGATCAAAAAAGGACTTTCACCACCAAGGCGCCAAGGCGCCAAGAACCGCCTGAACAGCGGCTTTGGCTTTTCTTGGCGTCTTGGTGCCTTGGTGGTGTTCCTTTTCTTTTTGAATTCAAATCCGCGTCATCCGTGTGAATCCGCGGCTAAAACATTTCTTCCGGACCCACCGATGGGGAAGGAATGGAATAACCGGAGGGTGGCCGAAGGGCGGAGAGCCGAGACCTGTATGATGTCTTTCCCTGCTTTCCTCCGGCCTTCTGCTCAGTTCCGCCTCCCACATTTCTTTTCTTTTGGCCACAGGTGAACACCGATCAAGCGCAAGCCTGATCCGAGCCAACCCGCCGATGAAAAGCCATGAGCCCCACAGAAGCTTCCGGGACGGCTCATATCCTTACCCTTTATCCCTTCGTCATGGCTCTCGATCGTGGATGTCAGAGCCCCAGGTCGCTGAGTTCCTGCTGGGCGGTGCGGGCCTCGGCGCTGCCGGAGAACCCGTCCACCAGTTCCCGGAAGGCCTTCACGGCCGCGGGCTTCAGGCCCAGCTTGAGCAGGCACTGGGCGCGCTTCAGCTTGGCGGGCAGGAACTGGGGCGAGGCCGCGTGTTCCTTGATGATGCGGTCGAAGGTCGACTGGGCCTTGTCGAAGGCGCGCAGGTTGTAGTGGCAGAGCCCCAGGAAGAACAGGGCGTCAGGGCGCTTGGCGCTCTGCGGATAAGTCGTGAGGAAATGATCCAGTCCTTCGGAGGCCAGCGGGTAATTGCCCCGGTTGTAGTCCAGCACCGCCGCGTTGAAAGCCCGCTCATCTTCCCCGGCCGCGGCGGCAGGAGCCGCCTGGGCCTCCGGAGATGACCGCGTCCCGGATTTGGGGAGGCTGGTGAGGCGGTTGTTCATGACCCGGGTGGTCTCCTGCACCTGCCTCAGGCTCTCCTGCAGGTCGGCCTGGAAGCGGCGATCCTGGCTGCGGGCCTCGGCGGCCGCCTGCTGATCGGTCTGGGCTTTCTTGTTGCCATCCTCCACCGCCTGGCGGAGCTTGAAGACCTCCACCTTGAGATCCCCGACTTCCTGCTCCACCCGGCGCAGTTCGTCTTCGGAACCGCAGCCCACGGTCAACAGGACGGCCAAGGTGGTGAGGACGGGAAGCATCATCGTGCGGGCGCTCATGCAGACTCCACAGCTGTCCCTTTATCCTAAACCCAAGAAGGCCTCTAAACGAAAAGCGGGGGCCTGCGCCCCCGCTTCACGCGATTCCAGCCGGATTACTTGGCCTTGAACTCGCCGCGGCGGTTCTGGCTCCAGCAGGACTCCTTCGCTTCCGTGCAAACGGGCTTCTCCTTGCCATAGCTGATGGTGGTGAAGCGGGCTTCGTCCACGCCCAGGGTCTTCAGGTAGGCCAGGGCAGCGGCGGCGCGCTTGTTGCCGAGGGCGAGGTTGTACTCGTTGGTGCCGCGCTCGTCGCAGTGGCCCTCGATCTCGACCTTGGCGGCGGGGAAGGCCTTCATGAAGTCGGCGATGCCCTGCAGGATGGCGCGGTCCTTTTCCTTGATCTCGGACTTGTCGTAATCGAAGTGGATGGTCAGCAGGGCCTTGGCGGCAGCAGCCTTGAAGGCGGCGGCCTTCTCGGCCTCGGCGGCGCGGCGGGCGGCCTCGTCAGCGGCGGCGCGGTCGGCGGCGGCCTTCGCGTCGGCGGCAGCCTTCGCGTCGGCGGCGGCCTTCTCGGCGGCGGCCTTGTCAGCAGCTTCCTTGTCGGCCTTGGCCTTGTCCCAGCCGTCGAACCAACCCTGGGCCTTGTGCGGGTTGTCCTTGTCGTTCACATAGGGATTCGTTTCGCGGCCCTTGCCATCCTTGAACGCCTGAACGCCCTCGTTGAAGGCGGCCTGCGTCTCCTGCTTGATCTGCTCCGCCGTCTTGGGGGGCTTGCAGGCCAGGCTGCCAAGGGTGAGCACGATGGCCGCAGGGACGAGGTAGGTTCCGTATCGCATGGGATTGTTCCTCCTGGATGTTCCTGAGTATAGATGGACGGCGCTCAGGGATTCGCCATAAATTTCAACGGCCGCGGATCCAGCGCGGACTCTGGCAGCCCGGAAGCTCCGTCAAACGGCGGATCTGGCGGCCTGAAAGATCGGTGGTGAACAGTTGCAGCGGGCCGAAACGGTTGCTCGTAAACACAAGCAGCCGCTCGTCCGGAGACCAGGCCGGGGATTCCGATGTGCTCACACCGGTGGTGATCTGGTAGGCCTTTCCCTCCCCCAGTTTGTAGACAAAAAGATCGAATTTCCCTTCGAAGCGGGATACGTAGGCGATCATGGCGCCGTTGGGACTCCAGGCGGGGCTTGCGTTGTAGAGCCCTTCCGCGGTCAGGCGGCGGAGGTTGGAGCCGTCATCCTGCATGAGGAAGACCTGGGGTCCGCCCTCGCGATCCGAGGTGAAGGCGATCTGGTTGCCGTTGGGATTCCAGCTGGGCTCGGTGTTGATGCCCGTGCCGTCCGTGAGCCGGCGGGCCCTTCCGCTGGCCACGTCCAGCACCATGATGTCGCTGTTGCCCCGGCGGTCTCCCTGTACGAAGGCCAGGCGCTTGCCATCGGGCGACCACACCGGCGAAGAGAGCATGCCCCCGGCCGCGGTGGTGGGATAGAACTTCTCGTGGGGCCCGTCCTTGCGGCGCTGTCCCCAGATTTCCGGCGCGCCGCCCTTGTAGGTGATGTAGGCCAGGCGGCCGTCGGAGGCCAAGCTCGGCGCGAGGGTCAGGCTGCCGTGGCGGGTGAGCTGGACCAGTCCCGCGCCGTCGCGGTCCACCTGGAAGATTTCTTTCACGCCGGGAGAAACCTGACGCACGAAGAGAATGCGGCTGGAGGCCACGCCCTTCTCGCCTGTGAGCCGGCCGACCAAGTCATCCGCCAGGTAGTGGGCCAGGTAGCGCAGGGGCACGATCTTGTTGGCGTTGTAGGTGCGCGTGAATACGCCCTTTTCCGCGCTGGTGTCGACAGCCGAGGCCTCCATCTGGAGGTCGCCGTTGGCAGCCTTGGTCAGCTTCGCGTTCAGCAGCCACTGGGCGCCGGCTTCCTTCCAGGCCTTGGCCGGAGCCCCGTCGGCGGGCAGCCGCTCGGCCAGGACGGCGATGACGCCCGTTTCGTCCAGATCCTTCCTCAGCACGGCCGTGAAATCCGAGGCCACGGTGGCGGCATCCAGGCCCGAAATCTTGGGCGAGGTCATGCCCAACACCAGTTTGGCGCTGCTGGTGGCGCTCAGCACCACCTCGGTCTGCTGGGCGCGAAGCCCTGGAACCAGCCAAGACGCCGCCAGGGCGAGCAGGAAGGTCCGAATGAAGAATCGCGGCATGGCATCTCCGGGCCTGGGGGACTTCCAGGGTATCAGATGAGTGGCTCCAGGCCGCACCCGGGTTCCCCGCCGCGTGCCTTGAGCTTTTCAACCAATGCGACATTCAATGACGGAATGGGCAGCCGCAGGATTTCCTCGGCCCGGAACCAGCCCCAGGCCAGCCCTGTCCGGGGCGCGCCATCCGCCTCCACCGCGAATGCATGCAAGCGCACGGAGCCTTCAAGAACAGGTCCCGCTTCCAGTCTCCTGAGCTCCGTCCCCGTTTCCTCGCGCCACTCGCGCCGCAAGGCCTGCCCGGGCGTTTCGCCTGATTCCATCTTGCCGCCCGGGAATTCCCACAGGCCGGGCATCACCGGGTTGCCTGGATCGCGGCGCTGGAGGAACCAGCGTCCGCCCCGGCACAGCAGCCCCACCACCACTTCCTTCATGAATCCTCGCCCGGAAGCCCGGCTTCCAGGGCCAACTGGGCCAGCCGGTCCGCATAGCGGCGCCGGAGCGTCTCCACCCAGACGGGCTTGAGGCGGCCGTAGGCGGGCCGCAGCTCCGTATCGACCCAGGTCCGGAGGGCCTCCGCGGAAGCGCAGGCGTCGAGGCTGCGGCGCAGCGAATCCCGCAGGTCCTCGTCCACCCGCTGGAGCGCGGCCACCGGCGCGTAGCTGATGCGATGCACGGGGCTCACGCCCAGCTCCGCGATCCGGGCCCGGTGCATCGCGGTGCCGTAGCCCTTGTGCTGGGCGAACCCGTAGCCTGGGTGCAGCTCCTCCAACTCGACCATCCGCGCGTCCCGGTGCGCCTTGGCCAGGATGCTGGCTGCACCGATGGCGCAGCTGAGGGCGTCGCCATCCACCACCAGGCGCTCGGGCAGGCCGGTCTTCGGCCCCCGGTTGCCATCCACGAAAAGGATCCGGGGGCGAAGGGCCAGATTCGCCACGGACTGTCGCATGGCCATCAGGGTCGCCTCCAGGATGTTCTCCCGGTCGATGGCCATGGCATCCAGTTCCGCGATGCCGTAGGCGGGCAGGATGGCCTTCAGTTCCTGAGCGAGGACTTCCCGCCGCTCCGGCTTCAGCTGTTTGCTGTCCCGCACCCCCCGCAGGACATGGCCCCATTTCTTGACGGTGTCACTGTCCAGCACGGCGCAGGCCGCCACCACGGGCCCCGCCCAGGCCCCCCGCCCTGCCTCGTCCACGCCGCCCCAGGCCACGCCAGGGGGCACGTTGCCAAGGTCCCAATCCAGGGGATTGATCATGGCTTCCACGGAGCGGCCCTCAGCATTTGAGCGATTCCCAGGCGATGAGCCAAGTATCCATCACCCCGCGAAAATGGCTTCGATGCGGCCCGGGGCGGTAGATGGCCTGGATGGGAATATGGGCCCAGCGCAGCCTCCAGTCGGCGGCCTTCATGGCGATTTCCATCTCGATGGCGAAACCCGTGGCGCGGAGGTCCAGCCGGTCGAGCACCTTCTTGCGGATCAGGCGGAAACCGCTCTGGCTGTCCTCCCAGGTGACGCCGGCGATGCGGCCCAGGGTCCAGGTGCCCAGGGCATTGGTCCGCCAGCGCTTGGCGGGGATCTTCGCGCGGTCGAGGTAGCGCGAGCCGATGAGGAAATCCGCGTCGGGATGGACCTCCAGGTGATCCGCGAAACGCTGGAAATCGGCGGGATCGTGCTGGCCATCGGCGTCGAGGAAGAGGTAGAAATCAAAGGCGTCATCCTTGAGGCGGGCGATCCCGGCCCGCATGGCCTGCCCCTTGCCTCCGCCGAGGCCGGGCTCCAGGCGCAGCACTTCGGCTCCTGCGGCGGCGGCGGCGGCGGCCGTGCCGTCGCTGGAACCGTCGTCCACCACCAGGATGCGGTGGAGCCCGAAGGGTTTCAGTCCCTCCAGCACCGATGCAATGTGGTCGGCCTCGTCGTGGGCGGCGATGATCGCGACGATCCTCACCGGCGGCCGCCCCGCTTCAGGGGCCCGGGCCAGGATTGGCCATAGGCGGCCGTGAAGGCCGAGCGCTGGCCCAGGCCGGCCCGCACGTCCGGCGCCAGGCGGTGGCTGCGCTCCGGACTCTCGATCACATCCACCGCGGTCTCGAACACGCGCCCGCGATCCGCGGCCAGCACCTGGACCTGGCCGCCGGGTCCCGGCTCCGCCAGCCCCCGCTGCACCTCCGCGGCCGTGGTGGTGCGCCAGCCGTCCACCGCGAGGATCTCCATGCCGTAGCTCAGTCCGGCCGCGGCGGCGGGGCTGTCCGGAATCACGTTCAGGATGGTGGCGCCCTGGGGAGCCATCACCAGGCCCGTCCAGGCGCGGGCGCGCCGCGCGGCGGCCGGATCCTCCCGTTCCTCGGAAGAGAGCTTGTCCCAGGCGGACTGGGCCTCCAGTTTCATCCCGAAGGCGCGGGTGAGCAGGTCGCCGTCCAACTCCGCGCGGCCCGAGATGTAGGCGTTCCAGAAGGGCCCGGGAGCCTTCCCGGAGAGTTCCTGGAAGGCCTTCCGCACATCGCCGTCGCGCAGGCCGTTTTCGCCGTGCCGCGCCCAGAGCAGGCTGAAGAGTTCGGGCAGGCCTGCCTTGCCGCGGCTGCCTTCGCGCAGCGCGGCATCCATGAGCCAGGCCACCATCTCGCCCTTGTCGTAGTAGCTCACGGAGCTGTTGGGGCTGAATTCGTGGGCCTTGTAGAGGCGGATCCAGGCGTCCCAGCTGGATTCCTCCAGACTCTGTTCCAGGCGGCCGGGGCGTTGCGTCTGCTCGCTCCAACAGCGGGCCAGCTCCTTCGAGGTGTGGCTCCAGGGCACCACTCCGGCGCGCAGGACGATCACATGCTCCATGTACGAGGTGAGCCCTTCGTGGAACCACAGCATCTTCGTCGGGTTCTCGCGGCTGTAGTCGAAGGGCCCCAACACGGGATCGTGGAGGCGCTTCACGTTCCAGGCGTGGAAGAATTCATGGGCCACCAGCTGGTAGAGGGAGTAGTAGCCTTCCGGCTTGTCGAAGGCGTGGCTGTCGGCGAGGAGGCTGGTGCAGTCCCGGTGCTCCAGCCCGCCCCGCAGCTTGGGCGTGAAGGTGAAGAGGAAGACGTAGCGCTTGAAGGGGAAGCCGCCGAAGATGGCGCCCGCGGCCTCCACGATCTTCTGCGTGGCCGCGGCGATGCGGCCCTCGTCGCCGTTGTGGGCGCCCGTGAAGGCCAGCTCGAAGGCGGTTCCGCCGCTCCTGAACCGCTGGCTTCGGAAAGTGCCCAGCTCGAAGGGCGAATCGATGAGGGTATCGAGATCCTCGGCCAGGTAGGCGCCCTGCTTCAGCGGAAGCGAGGAGGCCACCTTCCATCCGGCGGGAAAACCTTCAAAGCGGATTTCGTAGGGCCGGTCCGGCTGGCCCTCCAGGTAGAGGAAGGTCGCGGCGGGGATGATCTGGGCGTGGGTGGCGTCCACATGGTTGGTGCGCACCGTGAGATCGTTGCCGTAGACGCGGTAGCGGAGGGTCAGGCCGCCCTTGGAGGCGGGGAGCTGCCAGCGCTGCTTGTCGAGCTTCTCCAGGGGCTGCTCCCCGCGGCCCTCCACGCGGCGCACCCGGTCCACGAACCGCGCGTAGTCGCGCACCAGATAGGAACCCGGCGTCCAGGCCGCCATGGCCACGGCGGCGCCCACCTGCAGCGCCTCCCCGGGAATGGACAGCTCCACTTCAAAAAGATGCTGGGCCAGGTCCAGGGGACGGAGGGTGGCCCTGACAGGCGCGAGTCTGCTCATGGCCCGCCTCAACCCAGCACGCCGTGCAGCCAGCGCCGCGTGGCCCAGGCGATCTCGGCATCGGTGATCTGGTAGTTGGGATCGCGGAGCTTCTCTTCGATGAGCGAACCCACCAGGGAGGTGAAGAGCAGCACCTCTTTGCGGGCCGTGTCCAGGCCCGTTCCGAACACGTGGTTCATGAAGAGGCCCAGGGGGCTGAGGCCCCGCTCCACCAGGGGCATGAGGTCGCGGAAATTCGAATCCGGCGACGGCACCGCGATGGAACGCAGGATGAAGCCGGTGAACTCCTGGCTTTCCTGCAGCAGGGCCAGGTACGAGCGCGAAAGCTGCAGGCAGGCGGCCTCGACGGCCTCCCGGCCCTTCACCGGCTCCGCGAGAAACGGCCCCACCATGGCCTGGATCCGCACGGCCATGCTGGAGAGCGACACCAGGCAGAGCTGCCTGAACAGCCCCTCCTTGCTGCCGAAGTGGTAGTAGAGGGTCGGCTTCGAAACGCCGGCCTCTTCGGCCACCTCCTTGACCTGGACGCCGTCGTAGCCCTTGGCCGCGAAATGCGACAGGGCCGACAGCAGCAACCGGGCCTTGAGGTCGCCCTGGGCGCTGAGGCGCTCGAGGGCCGCCTGGAAACTGCCGTGGGCGCCGACGCCAAGGGTCTCGGGCCCGAAGACGGGCACCATCTCTTTGAGACCATGGTCTGGAACGGTGGACATAGGCTGCCTCTGAAGTGCCTTCAGGATGCCACGAATAGACTTACTGGGGGTCAAACGCCGGACGGCCCCCTAGGCCTTCAGGTAGCATGGTGACCCGGGTCTTTTCCCGCCCCTTGCCCCCTCAGACAATCACTTCAAGGCGTTCGAAGTCGACATTTTTCATCCGCAGATGAAGGCCGTCACGAAGGCGCATCCCGGTTCCGTAGAGAAGGCTGGCGAACAGTCCCATGGTTCCCCTCATCTGGTCGAGAAGCCTCGTGACTTCCCTCGGAGAGATTACGACAGGAAGCCTGGGCGTGGATTTGGCGTGAACCATCTGATCGAGCCACGGGAGTCCGACCTCGAGGACCACCTTGTAGAGGAACAGCAGCGCAGCCTTGGCCTTGGCCTGGTTCAGGGTGGAGGGGGCGACCTTGCCCTTGATTGCAAGATGAGAGAGGAAGGCTTCCACTTCCGGTGCACCCATCTCTTTCGGGTGGCGTTTGCCGTGGAAAAGAATGAACCGGCGAATCCAGTTGGTGTAGATGTCGTCGGTGGCCGAACTCAGATGACGGATGCAGATGGCGGCGTGAACCTGGTCCAAAAGGCGAGGTGGAGTAGTGGGAGCTGACTGCATGGAAACCGCTCGACCGGGTGTAACCGGAGGTTTCCTAGGTCCAGGCCCCCCGATGAACAGCTCGGGATCCACAAGATGACGAAAAAATAGCGAATATCAACTGGGCAAGCGAACAGGAGTGGGAAATCAGGAGGTCGTCACAGATCTTGGGAGGGGGTGACCTCGTCCGGGAGGTATGAAAAAAGTCATAAGTGTTGAAAGAATGGGGTGACAAACCCAAGTGCTGTAAATTCCCGCTGTAAGTCCTTGTATCCGACAAGCATTATGTTTGTGTAATGGAAGCCCAAGGGAGGAAGAATCCCCATGACAAGAGATCCAATGTGCTACTTCCGGTGTTATACGACAATTATTCAAACCTGCTTGTCGCAGAATTCGTAGTTAGGTCGTCAACCAAAGTTCGAGGCAATCATGAACATAGATTTTCGCAACTGTAAATGCCTGGCTACGGTGATTGTTTTGGCATCCGGAATCCATACTGGAGCCGTTGAAACCTCCTATGTAAACAGTCAACCAAAGGAGGTCAAATACCCCGAGAAGGCTCTCGCCGAAGGCATAGAAGGAACTGTTCTTGTTTCCGTTTGGGTAGGCCGCGATGGATTGCCATCAAAAGCCATTGCCAGAGATGGGCACAAGCTTCTAAAAATGAGTGCGGAAGTCTTTGTTATGAAATGTCGCTTCAATGTTGATCTAATTCCGAATCATAATCCCTCTACTCCGATTTTGGTAAATGTTATGTTCGTGCTTGCAAGCAAGACAACCAAAATCCTTGAGACGGCCTAACCTTCCGCTCAAGTCGGACCCCGCCTGCATTACCTTTCGTTCTCTCTCAGCATTTCGCTATCTCGGCTCCGCTCGTCGTCTCGGTGCAGGCGGTGCCGCTTAGCTTCCTTTGTTAGGCGTTAACGCAGGTTCGGCCCCTACGGGTTCCAGTTCAAAATCTCGCCCCGGTTCTTTGATTGTCTCGCATGACTTCGTCCCACCGCTGCTCATTCCATCGGCCGGAGCACCCCAACAGGGCTTCGTCACACCGCCACGGCATGTCCGCATTATTTCGATTTCTTCGACGGCATTTTCCTTTTCTTCAACCAAATCGAACGCTACGCTTCGAACATTCGGCATTTCTACCGGCTGTCCCACTCATTGCCCGCACTCACCAAGGCTCAGGTCTCGCCTAACCCTCGCTCAAGCGGACCCAACCGCAATTGCCTTCCGCTCTCCCCTGGTCATTTTGATTTCCGTTCTCCACTCTGCGCCCGGCTGCGGTTGGGTCGCTTAGCTTCATTCGTTAGGCCCGAACATTCCTCTTGACCCCACTTAATAGGAGCACATTCAATTGTTCATCCAAGTCCCTCCTGCCGAAGTAGAGCTAGCAGCACTGCCCTCCAATGTGCACTTTGATCTCAAGTCCACACGAAATGGCGCTGATAAATCTGGGCGTCGCCAATTAGTGTGCATTCTTCCTGAAGATCAAGCACGGTTTAATACTGCCCTGGCATATCTAAAAACATTGGAGGGTACTTGGCTTCGCAGCCAGGCTGAAATATTGTTGGCTAAGCCCGGACAGCCTGAAATCCAGTTCCTTCTGGACAAGGCAGAACTTCAATCTCTCCCTGCGATTATTCAGTTGGATTCCAAGGCTAAGAAGGTCATGGACTAACCCCGCGCTCAAGTCGGACCCCGCCTGCATTGCCTTTCGCTCTCTCTCAACATTCTGCTATCACGGCTCCGCTCAGCGCCTCGGTGCAGGCGTGGCCGCTTAGCTTCATTCGTTAGGCCGTGATGCAAGCAACTAGAAAACTCCCATTCACGAAAATCGGTTCATCGCGGAATACCGGGAAAGACTGATCGGATCTTGAGGAAGAAGTAGGCATCATCCCGATAACCGTAGGCCATGCGCTTGATTACCTTGATCTTGTTGTTGATGCCCTCCAGGACTGAGGTGTTCAGGGCCCAACGGCAATGGGCGAGGATGCCGGGAAGGTAGGCCGAGAGACGCCCTGCGAAGTGGATGAGAGGCTTGATGCCGCTCTCCATGGCTTGTTCCAGCCAGTCTTCCCAGGCCCGGCGGGCCCAGCCTTCACGGGTATAGCTCCAGAGGTGCTTGAGGTCGTCCTTGAGGACATAGGCCGTCATCAGGGCCTGGTTGGCTTCCAGCACTTCCTTGAGCCGGACCCGAGATTCTCGGTCGGGCAGATTGTACTGACCTAGCAAAAGCTGCTCAAGGTTGGGTATTAAGCAGGTAGGTTTGGCGAGGCGTCTTCATGCCGAGGGCCTGGTGAGGCCGCTGGTGGTTATAGAAGTGAATCCAGTCGCTAACAACGCGGGAAGCGTGCTG